>NZ_JAMSLU010000002.1:490000-952303 GCF_023806445.1 Azospirillum sp. A1-3 | reverse complement strand
AGCCGCCCTTCCCCTGATTGCATGAGCCGCAGAGGACTTGGAGGTTCGTCAGTTCCAGCGACAGGTCGGGGCGGCGGCTGATCGGCTTGATATGATCGACATTCAGGACGGCGCCCATGCTGGCGCTGACGCCGCAGCACTCGCACCGGCCATGTGACCGCTTCAATGCCTCATACCGCACCCGCTTCCATTCAGCGGACTGATAGAACTTGTTTCGGGGCGGACGGCGCTCTTTCGTGGCCTTGGCCTTCTTCTCCTGTGTGACCTTGGCTGCGGCGCGGTTTTCCGTCTTGCGGCGCTTCTCTTCGAGCCTCTCCGCATGGCGGGCAAGGCCGCGCCCGAAATTGATGACGAACCCCTTGGCCGCGCCAGGATTGGCGAAGTCTGCCGTTCTGTGGGTGACGGTGCAAAGCGCAGCGGCGGCTTGCTCAAAGCCAGCACCTTCCGGCAGCTTCACGCCCTTTTCGGCAAGGAACAGCACCACTTGCCGAAAGTCAGATATATGCTTAGACTTCTTCTTACTCATGCCAAGCCCCCATATGGTTTGGTTGGGATGCGCGCCGGACAGGGATGGCACTCCTTGTTCGGCGCTTCCAATTTTAGCCAAAAGCACCCATGCGTTCAACAGATGTTCTACTGTGACGCAATCGACTCCGCGTCCACTCTCCGTGACCATGCCGGAAATTGCGTGGCGATGCGTCTTGGCGGTTGAGCGCCCTTCCCTGATTTGGTAGAATGCAGGCGTTGCGGCAGACGGGATGGACCGTCCTGAAAGCGCGCGAGGCTCTGGCGATTATTTCGGTGCCGTTGGGAATTTGAACACCCACCTTAGCCAGAGAGCCGGGTGACCGGCCCGCAACACGGTTCGGCTAGACCCCCTTGAAGCGGTCGAAACCGGCCAGTTCCACATCATCGCTTGGCGGGCGGTGTGGTCCTAGAGACAGCCAAGCGGATAGGCAGACGATACCGGGGAGTAGTCAGGGCTTACCCAGACGAAAGCCGGGCCATTCCGGGCGGAGGCTTCGGCCTCCGTTCCAGGCGTGTGGTGATCGATCCTACCGGGGACGCCCGGAACGTTAGTCGGGGGGATTGGGCAGAAGCGTAGGCGTTGCCCTAGGATCGATGACCACAGGCTTCGGCCGCCGGACCAGATCACTGCCGAAAGGCACATCCCCGGCGGCTTGGGTAAAGCCACTCCGAACCGGCGCGAACCGGGGCCTGCATAACGGGCAGGGAAACAATGCTCACGGAGGTATGTGGCCCTCCAGCCCTATTCGCCCAGCGTATGTTGGGCAGACGAGACGGACTGCGCAGTCCAGTAGACTGCGGGGATGTTGGGAGAGTGCACGCTCCGGCATCCCGCTCTGGTCGCGCCAGAGGCTTTCCGGGTTTTGCCCAGCGATGGGCTCAGAGTTGCGGCGGCGGTTGCCGGAGCGGTTTATCGGAGGCTGATCACCTGGGGATGGTACGCGTGGCCCTGTCCCTCGTTGGTTCAAATCCAACACCGCCGTCGTAAACAGGTAGCCACCTCCTCACGGGGAGAATGGCGAGCCGCCGGGGGTTAGCCCGGACGCCAGCCGGTGCGAAAGTCCGGCAGAGGCGCCGTGGTCGCGAACGCTGCGCCCCGACCGGAGGATAGCCGGTCACTGAACGCGCCCGAATGGGCAACGAGTTGCGCCCGGTGGTTCATTCTGCCTGCGCGGTGGTCATCAGCCAGCACGGGGGAGGCTCCACCCCTCCTAGGCTCGATTAGCTGAACCGGCGATCTGGTGGTGTAACCCGTGACCGATGTAGCGCCATCGGTGGACGCAAAACGAGGGGAGCGTCGCGCGCCACTTTACCGACAGCGACAGGCGGGGCCGTCCTTCACGGGGCGGCCCTTGCCTTATGGGCGCTAGACGGTCGCAGATTTCGATAGACTTCACCGCTTCGCCAACAGGGCCATAGCGTCGGTCTTCTGCTTGCTGCCGCTGGACGACCCGAAAAAATAGGCAACCACGGACCCCCATGCGCCGCCAAGGGCGCCCAGCATGACCAGCAACGCCTCTCCGCCCTTGTCCGGCATGCCATAGTGCATCAGGGCTGCCAGCACGCCGAAGAAGCCCAGCGTGACGCCATAGGCCAGCACTTCCGGGGTGCGGTCACCGGTCTTTACCTGACGGTCGCGCGCATTGGCCCGGTCTTCGTTGCCCAGCCGGTCAACGTCGATGTCAAGCTTCCGCATGTCAGCCTGGAACTGCTGCTCAGCCTGCTTGAGTGCCAACAGGGCAGACGGATCGGCCTTCTTCACTGCGTCGGCAACCTGAGCCGGGGCTGCGTCAGACGGCAGGCCAAGGGCGTTGATGATAGCAGCGGTAGCGGCGCCAGCGAGAGGGCCGCCAAGGGCTGTGGCGATGCCCGGCGCTACGGTGCTCAGTATGCCGGTGATGCTGTCCCAAAGTTCATCCATTGTCGGTCTCCAGGCATGAGAAAGCCCGCCGGGCGGTCTGCCGGGCGGGCTGGGTTGGTTCGGGATGTAGTGGCGGTTAGGCGTCGTGCAGTGGCGCGAAGTGGGTCACGCCGCTCATATAGCCATCAGGCAATCGCTCTCCGACGCAGTAACCGTCAGGCGTCACGCGCCCAACGAACCACGATACAGAGAATGCGCTGCGGCACAGGCAAACGGACTCAACCCCACCCTTTGGGGCCTCTGACACCGGGCGGAGGATGGCGGTAACAGTTTGGTTGCTCATGGTCACGCCTCCCCTTTCAGAGCGGCGGAGACGACGCGCACCAGCCGGTGCATGTCCAAGAGGCCGTCAACGCCAACGCCGCGCATGCTGTCGTCCTCATAGACGTACGGCCCTGCGGCAGTCAGCATGTCGGCAACGGCAAGGCGCGCAACGCGCTCTACCACGTCGTCGGTAAGTTCTGTATCTTGGGGAACGGCGTCGGTCATCTCTGCACCTCAGAGGTTGGTCAATGGCCGGCGGTTGCCCCCGCCGACCGACGCCACATTCTACCATGCCGGGTAGTTAGGCGGACAGGAAAAGAGAGCGTTCAGCAGCCCGGCGATTGACGAGCCCCTGCATCACCTTGCCGTTCGCCTTGCTCCACCGAAGGAACTGATCCGCCACGCTTTCCTTGCTGGCGCCGGAGTTCCACAGACGGACCAAGGTGGAGTTGGCGAAGTTGGTGGCGCCGATATTGTAGGCTAGCGACACAGCGGCCCCGAGTTGGGCATCTGTCGCCGGCACAGTGACTGCCCTCCCCACCGCGGCGGCCTTCTTTGCCACCTCCTGCGCCAGACGGGCATCGGCCGTCGCTTGATCCCAGATCGTGCCGGGCTTGATGTCGGGACCGGTGGAGCCAAAGCCGATGGTCCATGGCGCGCCGCCGGTTGCCGGATCGGGATAGGCACGCAGCCTACCGTCGGGCATCCGCTTCTCGCACCCCTCGAATTGCTTAATGATGGCGCACGCCTTCGCGATTGCGCCGGGGGTGATCGTCACCATAGTTCAACTCCTCCAAGAGCGATTGAGAGAACGCCCCACTGCCAGCCGCCCCAAAGCAACTCTGACCATGCCGTGGGCGCATCAACGGGCTTGTTGCCGTCATTCAGCCAGCCGGCAGGGACGGGGATGCGCCAGCCCAGCCAGTAGCAGAGCGCCTGCCCTGCCCCGGCTACAGCCACCCACCACAGCGACGGGTCAGCGAGCGGAAGCGCGATCAGGCCAAAGCGGGCAGCGCCAACAGCGGCCATATACAGCCCGTCAAGCCATTCCCGCCCGGTCATGCGGCCCATGTCCTGCCCGTAGTTGTGCGGGATCATGAGGCCAAGGAATGCGGCGACGGCAGCGGCAACGCCGGTCCACCAGCCACCGCCGGACAGCCACCACACCAGCACTCCGGTAGGCAGGCACCACACGGCGCGGGCAAGCTGGGTTGAGCCGGTCGGAAGCCACCCGCCGCGGATGCGGTAAAGCAGCGCGCCGGCAAGCGCGAGGATCAGCATGGGCGCCTCCAGACATGCGAAAGGCGCCTCACGGGCGCCGGTTCGGTCAAGGGTTGGAGTGTTGTCGCAGCGTCAGCTGGGCCAGCCGGACAAGTGGTCGATGCTCTCCGGATCGTCCGACACTAGGGCAGCGTCTTTCACATCTCGGGCGTGCTGCACAATCGCGCTGTACGCGCCTGCCACGGCGGCTGCCAGGGCAACACCGTCCTGCGGCGTCGGCAGGGGCAGCCGGCTATTGTCAGCCGAAATCCACCCTTGTGCGTAGCTGTCGGGCCACTCCAAAGCGCCTGCCAGCACCAGTGCGGCGGTAGTCGCCATGCCGCCCAGGTCGGTGCGGGTCAGGGCGTCGGTGGGGAAAACCTTGCCTGCATGCTGGACGCCAAGCGCCAAGCGACGGTCCCGTTCAGCGGTGATGGCGGCGACCTTGGCGGCGCGGCGTGCATCGAGATTTGCCGCCAACACCTCCTCCGGCAGCGGAACCACCTTGCGCGGGAGCGTGACGCGATGGGCTTCTGCATCGACCAGCGGTTCGCGGTCAGGGTCAGCCACCACTTGGTGCGTCAGAGGAGATGGGAGCGCGACCGCTTCTTCAGACGCCGGCCAGTAGCCATAGCCTTGCAGGCCGAGGCTGGGGTCCGTCCATGACAGGTCCACCAGAGACTCATCCTGTAGGCCCTCAAGGCAGGGCGGCACAGCCGCGACGACTTCGGCAACTTCCAATGTTTCAAGATTGATTTTTGCGCGCATTACACAGCCCTCCGATACATGATGAAAATGACACCGCCGTTTGTTCCACCAACAGCGACTGAGCCTGCAAACGGCGCACCTCCAGGAGAATTTCCTGTGGTGGTGCCGCTGGGATTTCCAGAAAATGCTAAGTTGTTAATCCGAAGTCCATAATCCGTGCTCATACCATTTTCTACTGTCTGTGAAACCAGCGAGGAAATGCCAGGACTTGCTGTAACATTCCCTGTGTAGATTAGCCCCTTGAAGTTGGCGTCGCCTCCATATGCGAGCCCACGAATCAATGGGCTACGCGCGCCGCTCGATCCTTCAGCAGTCATGCCATCGACAGTAGTTGACCCGCCGACAACCCCAGGACTTGAGTCTGCTGCCCCCGCCCCGACGATCCCAGAAATAACCTGACCCGCAGTTACAGTCTTCCCAACCCGTTGGGAGACTGCGCCGCTACCGGCGGAATAACCTGGGTAGCAAGCCGAAGAAGCGCCGACCGCAATGATATCGACAACATCGACACCCGCAGGGACAGTCCAGTTAAACGCGCCCGCAGCCGATACGTAGTCCATCCCAACAATTTGCAGAGTATCCGGCGCAACCCGCGCCGTCCTTTGCAGCCCTTGTCCGAGGAAGCCCATCACAGCACCTCCGTCACGTACCAAAAGAAGAAGATGCCGCCGTTTGCCCCGGCAGCCCGAGTTGCAGACATGTCAGTCCCGCCACCGGCACCTGGGAGTTCAGGGATACCTGTGCTGGTGTTAGGTCGGCCCTTAAAATTAGGATGGATGTATGGCCCGCCTGAGTCTGAATAATAGCTGGACTTTCCCGCGGTCCAGGCAGGGCTAGGGCAGGCGCCGCCAGGAGCCCACAGGCCGCCGCCACATGCCCCGCCTTGGATATTTACATCGCCTCCAGTTGCGTTTCCTCCGGGAGCATTTACGCTACCATTCACGCCACCCTCTGCAACCATCCCGTCAATGGTAGTGGATGGCGCTCTTGTCCCAGAAGTTGTGTCGTTGATAGGGCCTGCACCAACGGACCCCACAATGACTTGCCCAGGTGAAACCACCTTGTTGCGCCTGATCGCCATGGCCCCACCGCTGCCTGGAACATTTCCAGTGCAGCAGCCGCCAGCACCAACCGCAATAATATCGCAGCTATCCACTCCCGCCGGAACGGTGCAGCTAATCGGACCAGACAGCGAAGTGCTGCAATAAAACGTGCTGCCGACAAAGCGTCGGCGCACACTTCCTCTCTTGGTCCCAAGACTGTCTCGCATTCCCATCACACACCTCACGCCGGCTTGGACAGGTCGTACCAGTTAAGGTCCACATCGCACGAAGCGGTAAGCGTGGCCCAACTGCCGACGCCGATAACGTCACCGGCCTCAAAGTCCATCCCGGTGATTGCGGGTACCGTCTGCGGGTTGGGCGGAGACGTGGAGTTGATTGTCTGTGCCCCCACATACTGCGTGGCGATCAGGTGCCAGACGTTTGCCGCCTCGCCCGACTTGCGCTTGTAGAAAGCTACGACCGCCGCCGTGTTGGTTGCCAGCGGAGTGATGCGGCAGGTTCCGCCCTGACCGCCGGATGCTCCGATAGTGCCGAGTGTGGTGACGCCGGTCGGGGTGTTGCCGGACGTGCTGCCGACAGCCCCCGGCGCCATCGTCACAGTGAAGGACTTCGGCGCGCCGGGGAAAACAGGAGAAGTATTAACAGCCATTTTGATGATCCTTTTACTTGCCCAAATAAGGGATGTTGATGCCTCCGCCGATTGCCATCAGCATTGCGAAGTCGAAGTTACCGCCGCTCGCTGCTGCAACTGATTGCACGGCTACGGCTTGTACGCGCGGCGCGACGATTGCCTCGCGACCGTTGATTTGCGGCGCGACAATACCGGCCTCGGCAGCGGTGCCGATCAGCAGCGTGTCGTTGCGGAGGCAGACGGCTTTGATGTTGTCGTTAGAGATGGCGCCAAGCTCGACAACGGACACGCTGGTGATAGCAAAGCTGGCGCCCAATGCTTCCGATACGCCTGCCGACTCAATTGACAACTGATGCGAGACGCCGGATTGAGCCACAAGGGTAGCCGTAAGCTCTACAGTAGTCGTACTGGTGGTGTAGTTGCTTTGTGCAGCCGCCGAAATGAGGCTGGAATAGTTGGCGGAATTGCGCACATACGCTTGCACGCCAGTTGTTGTGGAAATCCTCCGCGCTTTTGCCGTCACGAGGTACGACTTTCCTGCGGTAAGGCCGGAAAGCGCAAACACCGCCCTTGGCCACGCAGACGCGGAAGTAGCCGTAACAATCAACTCGCCATTGGTCACTGCAAGCGAGGCACTGCTGCCGGCCCACCCCGTCGTATTAGTGAACGGCCCGCCAGGATTGGTGACGAGGTTAGCCCCAACCGCCACACCCGCCGCGTCCTTGTAATCGACCCTCCGCAGCCCGGCGAACACCGACACCCCGTCGCCAGTGCCAACGGCGAGCTTGCCCGTGGCATCGTCGTAGGATAGGGCCTGCACAGACGATGACGTGCCGCCGAGGAATGCTTTGGCGCCGCTGTCGAACAGACCGCGCTCGTCGGCGTACATCTTGGCGATTTGCGCAGCGGTGGGTGCGTAGGCAGAGATGCGGACCATGCACGCCGCTGCATTGGTCGCTGGGTTTGCTCCCTGTTGGTCGATACCAATCCGCAGGGTAGCAACCGCGTTGGACAGTGAGCCGACAGATGCGGCCGAAGCTGTCGCGGTCAACACGCCGTCTACCCACAGCTCCAGCGTGCTCCCCCGCTTTTCGCATTCGATGATGTGTGTGTTGCCATCAGCTAGGCTCGACGTTCCTGCGGCGTTGGCGCTGTTTGTGCCGTCAGAGACGAAGAACCGGGGGAGACCTGCGGCGTTCAAGTATAGCTGGAAGCGTGCACCAGTAGTCGCGCTGTCTCGCGAAACTAGCGTGCATTGCGTCGGCGTCGATGTGATCTTGCCAGACCAACGGAACCAAAAATCCCCCGTTCCGAAATCCAGATCAGCGTTATACGGCTGTTCCAGATAGTTGCTGGTCGAGAACCCCGACCACACCACAACATCGCCGCCATTTGCCGCATTGCGCTGCAAAGTGCCGTTGACGATCAGGCCCTTTGCTTTGTAGCTGCGGTCGGGGGTGGCAAGGCGGACGGAGATGTTGTCGAAGTAGGCCGTGGTGCCGCCATCCATCGTCAGGAGAGAAATACCTACGCTCGTCGGCGTGGCCGTAAAGGAGCCCGTCAGCGGGGCTGATGTTGCCGATGTGGTGTTCACGTCCACCAGGGTCGTCCCACCCACCGCCCCAGCCTGCACCATGAGGCGGGCGCTGCCGGCCGTCCCTTTGCGGGCACTCGCCGTCACCACGTAGGTCTGGCCGACCACAAGGCCGGAGATCGTTTGACCAGCGGAGCCGTAGGTTCCTGCCGGAGCTGTGACAGCGATTTCCCCGCCAGAGACGGCGATGGCTCCGCCGTTGATGGCCGTCCACCCGCTGGTGTCCGTCGGAAAGGTGCCGTTGGCGACAAGCTCACCGCTGCCCGTTATCGCGCCCGTCTCGGACCCGTTCAGCCACGCGCCGACCGTGTTGCCCGGCATCCAGCCCGTGCAGTATGTGGCGGTCAGGTAGGCGACCATGCCGTTGGCTGGGTTGCTGGTGTCTTCGGCTAGGAGGGTGAGGCCCTGTGGACTTGCGATAGCGTTGCGGTTAATCGCGGTTGCCGAGCCGCCCAAAATCGCGGGAGAGACATTGGACGCATAAACGAATGACCGCCACGCATTGCTCGCAGCGTCGGCGGATGGAATTAGCCCAACCTCCACCCGCTTGTCAGAACCAAGCCGTGTCATCAAGCGGGAGTCGTCGAGGAACTTAACTTGGTCGTGCCCGGCAGCGCTTGTAAGGTCGTACACCGTCCCATCATGCCGGATCACCGACACACCAGCCGCCGTCGCCACTGCGACAGTCGGCACAGCGAGGCCGGCAGCGTCGAGCGGGGCGCCGGAGAGGGCTCGGGCGTGGACGGAGTTGACGGTATTGCTGATAATGTTTCCGGTGACGTGTCCAATACGAGAACTTGCCCCTGCCAAATACGTGGCATTGCGGCCTGCGATTGGCGTCCCGTATGGCGTAAGGTCAGCAGAGCGAACTTGGCCGCTAGTTTCAGTTGGGAAGTGGATAAGCGTAACGCCGTTCCCGGAGTTGCCGAGGACCAGCCATCCATCAATTGCCACTGCCGACGTAATGTAGCGGCTGAGTGCCGTTGACGTGCCGTTCATGCCATTTGCGTTGAACACCATCCACATTCTCGGCGCGCCGTTGGCGTCCAAATCCAGCGCGTCATAAATCGTGAGCTTGGCCTGCTCCGCGACGATCAGCGCAACAACCGGGAATTTCCTTCGCGGACCCCTGGTAGCCGTGTTCAGCGATTCGTTTTCCCAAGAGGTCCAGCCGCACTTGTCAATCCACGCGCCGCCGTCTGTGTCGAGGCGGGTGTCGTAGACAAAGCAGTCCACAAGCGTTGTGGTCGCGGCGATCTGCTTGGACAGGGCCGCAATCACGACGTTGGATGCAGACCCGATCCACTGTTGTGCCTGGACAGCGTAACCGACGGCAGCGTCTCGGGCGGCCTCGGAGATAGCACGATCCCCCGCCACTGCGGATCGGTCGGCAGCGGTGGCAGCGGCGTCATCTGATGCAGCGGCGGCAGACTGTTGGGCGGCATCGGCCGCAGCAACAGCGTCGGCGGAGACGCCAATCGTCTTGCCGACCATCGGCAACAGGTTGGTCCGGAACCCCCCGTTGCGCATGTCGTTGGCGGACGATCCGTCGTCAGAGAACTTTGTGCCGTCGGGGAAAGTAACGCTCGTCATCACATCACCTCTTCAAAGGCCAGCGGCACTTGGTCTCGGTTAAAAGTGGAATACGCCATCAATCCAGGATCAACGTTGCGCGCAAGAAACACCTCGCGCAGCAAGTTAGTCGTGCTGGTCGGGTCGGGCATCCAAAGGAACGGCGTGTCGATGTCCATTTGGCGCTGATGCTCGAATGCTTTTGCCATGGCTTCTTCGCGCTCAAGATAGCTGATTTGACCCTTAAACACACGCGGTTTATCTCGTCGCTCAAAGTATTTCGCGCCTCCTATAGCCTCAACTGATTGAGACCGGAAGCGGAAGCCGTATTGAGCGCCGTAACTGAAGTTGATGCCGACTTGCCACCCCTGTGACACTTCAAACATTCCGCACTCTATGTATCCGGCGCTGTTTGTAGTATCATCCACTTCCACTTTGATGCCGCGCGCAAGAACCTGAGCGTCAAGCCACAGAGGGCGGGTCCACCGGTATCCGGTGATCTCAAGATCGGCGTATTGGCCCGACCACCAGTTGTCGTCCTCCCACTCAAGTTGGTCTGGCGTGTAGACCACCGGCCAAGCGTCGATCCACCCGCTGTCGTAGAGCAAGGCGGTCAGGTCGGTGTCGGAGTACAGCCGCACCCTGATCTTGCCCAGGAGGCTGATGTTGTGCCCCACCAGGGCTAGCAGGCGGACGCCGCGCGCCCTGTCCAGGGTCGCTGTGAATTGCGTGTCTGCTGCATCGGCACTGGCAGAGCGCCAGACCTGTGCCAGCGGCAGGCTGCCAAGGTTGGTCACGGGGTAGGTCGCAGATGACGTAGAGCCTGCCGGCTGGGCAAAAGTGATCCTATCCGTCCACCGGGGGAACCCGATGACGGCTGCGCTGTCGGCCATTGTTTAGCCCTCACAGGTAGAGGTATAGGTCCGCCGTCTGGTTGGACCAATCAGGCGTGATGCCGGTCACTAGGGCCTTACGCCCTGCCGACATGCCGAACCGCGGGAGTTGGATGGTGATGAACTTCATCAGATCGACCGCCGCTGCCGTGGCAGGGCCGAACTTCACCTTCATGCGCGCCCGGCGGGGGCCGCCCTTCTTGCGTTGAGCAAGCCGGCTGGATGCCTCCGCCGATGTCACGGCTTGGTCGATGAACAGCGTGTCTTCGGTCGTCTGCCGGGCAAGCGGCGCGTTGGTCAACGTCGCCGCGTCTTCCTGCTTTACCTGCCGCGTTGCCTCGGTCAGGAATTGCAGGCCGTGCGTCGTCGCCGTGGACTCCAGAGAGATGCCGGCTAGGCTGTCTTTTGACTGCACCGTCCAGTTACGGGCATAGGTCAGAGCGACGCTATAGGCCGGACTGGCCGTCCCATCTCCGGGGTTGTCCCACTCCCATTCGAGAATGTCGCCATCGTTCGCTTGGGCCGATGACCCGATCCGCAGCACCTTGAACGTGACGGAGCTTGTCCCGGTCGGCTCTTCCACGCGGGCAATCCGCCATGTGCCGCCAGCATCAAGCCACGTCACGAAGCCGCCGGACGCCAGCACCTTGTTGATGGTGTCCCGGCGTTGCTCTTCGCTGGCCCCGAGCCAGATGCCGACTTCACCGGGTTGCGCTGTGTCGGCCGCCGTCACGTCGCTGGCGCTGACTGTCGTGATGCCCCAAGCCGCAAGCATTCGCTTCCAGACTTGGGCGATGGTCCGAGCGGCGCCGTTCGCTCCTTCGCTGCCATCCGCCGTAACCTCCCCAGCCGGGGCGGTGTTCAGACGGACATAGGTGCCTTCAGGCCCGCTGTACCATTTCCACTGACCTGCCGCCGGCTTCACGGCATCGTTCTGCACATCGGCAAGCGTGGAGAATGTGCCGGCCGGGGTCAGAGCCGATCCCTTGTCGTAGACGGCGCTGAGGGTCTGCATGGCGCGGGCAGACGCCTGATAGATCACCTTGGACGTATTCACGCAGACCAAGGGAACGTTGTAGTTCGTTCCCCACCATTCCGGCTTCCACTGGTCCTTGATGTCGTCCACCCCCTCTAGCCCGGCGGGCAGGGCGTTAGAGCCGGCGAACTTCACCGACTGCGCCGCCTTGTCCAAGAGGTAGGCGATCTGGTCACGCCAACGGAAGGTGACGCGATCCCAGGAAAACGCGGCGCCCTCAATCACGCCCGTGGCAAGGACGGTCGCCGAACCATAGGCTGTCGTGGCGTCGGGGAGCAGCAGGAGCCGGCCGGAAAACCCATACGTCGCCGCATTGGTCACCAGCCAGTCCAGCCACCCGTCGATGTTCTCCACGTCGATTTCCGCGAGGTCCAGCTTTCCGGCGCCATACTCGCTTTCCGACTGCCAGACCGTGCGGGATATCGTCGCCGTAGCCTCAGCGTCACCCAAGATGGCGCCCCGGTAGAAGTCGGGGGCCGAAGGATGGGCATAGGCAGACGTGCCGGCAAGGATAGTCTTTGACCCGGCGGAAACCGGGTCGTAGACCGTTGCCTCAAACAACAGGATCGTCATTCACGAAGCCCCCCGCCAGACGCCTTCTTTGCGACGGCCTTCACGTTGTCGGCGACTTCCGCCAGCCCGTTGAGCGTGCCGTCGCCGGCCGCCGCGGTGGTCCTGAGAAGGGCCGTAAGCAGGCGGTTTTGCTCTTCAAGCAGTTCGTTTTGCCGCTTGATGTCAGCAGAGCCGCCGCCGGAAGACTGCGACGACTGACGCGGCCGGTACTCGACGACGTTCCCGCCCCACCTGTCGTTCGCCGCCTCCCACGACCGGGCCATGGACACGGCTGCGGCGTTCGGGATGACCGGCTCACCGCCTTTCATCTGCATCAGCTCCGGCCCTTGCTCGCCAACCCACGCCCATCCCGGAGGAGCGGCGGGGGTGCCGGTCGCGAAGCCGTTGATGCGCCACGACTGTCCAGCCGCAGCGAGCACCTGACGGGCGATGGCCTTCGTGCTGTCGTCTTGCTGCGTGATCCAGCTTTGCCAGCCGCCGCCGCCGAAGTCGCCGCTGTACCCCGTCTTAAGGGCAAGCTGCATGTTGGCGGCGACGCTCCCCGACGCACCCCAGTTGCGGGGCGTGGAGATGACAGACGCCATCTGAGCCTGTTCTGCCATGTTGGCGTCTAGGCTCTTCAAGCTGCTGTCAATCGACGACAGGTAGCTAACCTGAGACTTGGCTGCTGTGAGTTGCTGCGATGCGATACTCTCGCTGTGCTGCAACGCATCGGTCGCCACCGAGAAGTCAGAGGCGTAGGCCGTGTTTGTGGCGTTGTAGGCTTTCGAGGCGGTCAAGAAGCTCTGAGCCACCGTTGCCAGTTGGCTCATTGCGTCCTGATCGCCACCGGCCGCCGCAGAAGACACGGCGTTGAACTGCGCCTTGGCTGCGTTGTATTTCTCCAACGGGCTGAGCGGCGATAGGTCGCCCACAAGGAGCTGCTGCCGAGCAGATGCCAGAGACTTGGCCGTATTCTCCCACGCCGACTTAACCGACTGCGCCGAAGACAGAGCCGACGACACCACCGACGACCAGGACGAGCGGATATCCGACGCCGCCTTGGCAGCCGCTTCTGCCGCCGCCTCCGCGTTGTCGTTCGCCGCCTGCTGCATCACCTCCGAGAGGTTGGAGATGCTGCCGCCGAAGGTCGCCACCACGTCCGCCCGCTGGGTGTCGTCCAGCGTCTTCAGCAGGCCGGCGAGTTGGGCGTTGAAGAGGGTCTGCGCCCGCGTCACCGGCTCGCCAACCGCCGCCAGCGACTTGCCGTTGGCGGTCAGCGTGTCGAGGAAGCCGCTGATCTGGTTGACGTAGCCCCGACCGCTTGCCTCTGCGATCTGCTGGTCGAGCGACTTGTTCAGGTTGGCCGCCATTCGCGCCCGCGTCTCAGCCTCGATCTGGTCCACATAGGTGACCATCGCGGGATTGAGTTGGGCATAGGCTTCCCGAGCGGCTTGGAACTGCCCGGTCAGCGTCGCCATGTCCTGCTGCGTCTGCGTGAAGTCCGGCGGGTTGCGGAGTTGGTCCAGGTAGGCCTTCAGCTGTTCACTGGCGAGGCCGACATAAGCCCCGTCGATGCCCAGCTTTTTGGCGCGTTCCAACTCCTCAAACATCGGCTTGAAGGACTCAGTC
Organism: Azospirillum sp. A1-3; assembly: GCF_023806445.1. Taxonomy (NCBI): domain Bacteria; kingdom Pseudomonadati; phylum Pseudomonadota; class Alphaproteobacteria; order Rhodospirillales; family Azospirillaceae; genus Azospirillum; species Azospirillum sp. A1-3. The sequence goes on along the minus strand of NZ_JAMSLU010000002.1, from coordinate 938,588 downwards.
GTGGCCTTCTTCGCCGCGTCAGTGACGCCCGAGAGCGTCTTGACCATCTCCCGCAGCGCCGTGTTGCCGGCGTCGATGGAGGCGCCCAACGCAACGTCTTTGCCAAACTCTTCGGCGTCCTTGTTCTTCGAGTTGGTGATGGCCGCCAGCGTGTTCTTGCCGCCGTCCTTCAGTCCGCCTTGGTCGATGAGCGCGTAACGCATCATCGCGGCAAAGTCGTCTCCGAACTTCTTGTAATCGACAGAGCCAGCGATGTAGTAGCCATCCTTGGCTGTCTGCCCAAAACCGAAGTCCTTGGTCAGCCTTCCGCCACCAGCCGCCGCCGTCGTGAAGATGCTGGAGATGTAATTGCCAAGCGCCTTCCCGGCTTCCGGGTCTCCTTCGTTGTCAGTCAGTATATTCCCATAGGTCGCACTCTTGCCATTGCTGGCAATCGTCACGTCAGAAGATGCGGTTTTCCCTACGCTTGGCTTTTGAGTGCCGATCAGGCCGCCAAGCCCGCCGCCGGCACCGCCGATCAGCGCGCCGATCAGCGTCCCGACGCCGGGGATCATCGAGCCGACCAGAGCGCCAGCCGCCGCGCCAGAAGCGCCGCCTGCCAGTCCGCCAACAGCTTTATTCCCGTTCGCCAGCAACGGGCCAAGCAAGCCGCCAACCGCGAAGCCGGCGCCAAGCGGGCCGAGGTATGACGATAGCCCAGCCGATGCCCCCTGCGCCCCCGCCGCCCCCCAACTATTGTAGGCAGCGAGGGAGCCTGTCGCCGGGTTGATGGTCGTAGCCGCCACCGTGGCAGCCTGCCCGCCGACCGCCGGAACAATGGAGCTGCCGATGCCGAACGCCGAAGCGCCGAACTGGTCGATAGCCCCCGTGATGCCGCTTGTCCACGACGACGGCATGAACTTGCTGCCTATCGACAGCAGGTTGCCTGCACCCCCCATGCCGCCGTTCTGGTTGGCAGCAGAGCCGCCGCCCTGGATGCCGAACAGGCCGGGAACCGAACCGACAACCGCCGTTGTGATCGGCAGAACGATGTTTGCCTCAAGCAAGGCAACAGCGATCCGCTTCCCCAACGCCTTGATGGCGTCGATGATGCTGGCTTGCTTGTCCTGAAGGATCATCGCGTCGTAAAGGGTCTCTGACCAGTCGCGGGCGATGTCCTTGGCGGTGCTCTGTATCTCCTGTTGGTACTTCTCAGCGGCCTTCTTCGCCTCTTGGAATGCAGGGTCAGACTGTTGAACAGCCCTGTTAAAGGTGTCTTGATCAATGGCCCCAGCATTCAGAAGCCTATTAAGGTCAACAAGCGTATCGGCGTACTTCTCGGCAGGCGTGCGCGTGCTATCGTACACGCGCTTACCTTCGTTCATGACCTTGTTGTACTCTTCAACCGCCTTTGCATCAGCGGCCTTTACGGCGGAGAGGATTTGCTTTTCAAGCTTCGCCTCCGCCTTCTCCCGGTCGCCAGCCGCTTTCTCCGCATCACGTTGCGCATGGGTGACGCTCTCGACCTTGGCTTGATATGCCTCCTCAATTGCGGCGTTGTCCTTCTGCGCCTGAGCAAAGCTGATGAGGCCGGCGTCCAGTGCCGACATCACATCGGCGCGCTTCTTATTCCTCTCCGTCAGAGCGTCTTCCAGGGGGAACAGCCCCTTTACCGCATCCTTGTACGCCCCTTGCGCTGCCGTCTGAGCCGCCGCCGCCGCGGCCGATGCCGTGCGCGCTCGGTCAGATTGCTGCATTTGAGCGGCTAGGCGCTGTTCCTCTCGGACATTCTCTCCGAGAACATCGCGCGTCGCCTGAAGCCGGGCGATCCGCTTATCAATATCTGCCAGCTCGGAGTTGTTCTTCAAGAACGTCCCGACGCTGAAACCCCATCCGTTGTTGTCAGAAAGCTCCTGCTTGAGTTGCTTTTTGTACGCCTCCAATTCGGTGATTTGTTTTGATATGTTGTCAAATTGACCAGAAGTGGTCTGGTTCTTCGCCAGTCTGTCCAACTGGTCAGCAACATACTTGATGGTGTTGGCAAGGCTCTGAGACCGCTGGAGGCTTCTGTCAATTTCAGCGACGAACCGCCCCCACGAAGAGGCCATGATGCTGGACGCCCGCTCTACAGTCATGGGCATCGCTTCGAATGCCGCATTCGCCTCAGTAGACGCCCGCAGCAGGGCGCGGAATACCTTGTCAGCGGTCAGTTCGCCGGCAGAGCCCATCTCCTTCAATTGACCGATGCCGACGCCAAGCTCCTTCGCCAGAGCACGCGCCATCACCGGCATGTTCTCCAGGATCGACCTCAGTTCGTCGCCTTGAAGCTTGCCACTGGCAAGCGCCTGCCCTAGCTGTTGCGCCCCCGCTTGCGCCTCCTGCGTGCTGATGCCCGAGACGACGCCAAACTTCTGGACGGTCTCGACAAGCTGCAACACCTCCCGCCGCGTGGCGCCGATCTCCCCGGCCGCGATGTTGAAGCGGACGAACTGGTTGGCGCTGTCCGCGACGGCGATGCCGGTCTTTTGCGAAATCTGGTACAGGCCGTCATAGGTCTCGCGGGCGGCGCCAACGGACCCGGTAACGGCAGCAAGCCGCCCCTCTGTCTTCGTCAGTTCATCGCCGGCTTTGATCGACGCGGCGGCCAGCAAGGCGATGCCGCCAGCGATGGCGCCGACACCAGCCCCCATCGCCAACATCGCCACGTTCGCCGCCGTGATGCCCTTCTCCAGGCTGGAAAACTGCATGACAATGGCGCCAACAGGGCTCCCGCCGGCAGAGATGGCGTCGAAGGTGTCTCGCGCGGCGCCAGTCAGTTTGACATGAGCCGCCGCCGTCGAAGTCGCCGTGACCCGGCCATCATCAAGGGCCTTGTTCAACACCGCCAGACGGGAAGCGTGCTGGTCGGCGTCGATGGTTCCTTGCCGCAGCAGGCGGCTAAGCTCAGCCTCTGCTGTGGCATAGGCCAAATCGGATTTCGTGATGAGCCCGAGCCGCGCGTCCAGGCGGGCAAGGGCTATCGTCTGCGCCTCGGTGTCCCGAACCACTCCGCCGGACGCCTTGGAAGATGCCGCGGCGTCCGTCACCCGCGCCTGCGTCAGCTTGCCAACTGCCTCGGTCGTTTTCTGGACCGACTGGACATCAGCGGCCAGCAGACCAGCGTTAGAGACCTTGCCGCCGGCGCCGGCAGCCACAGCGGTATTCAGCGCCTCTTGCGCCACCTTCTGCTGTTGGGCCGCCTGCGCCTGGGCTTCTCGCGCCGCCTTGGCCTCCCGCATGCGCCTTGTGATGCGGTCTAGCGCCTCGTCCTCGCTCTCAGTCGCCTGCGTCACTTCCTTGGTTGACCGCTGCCACGCCTGTTGTTTGTCAACGATCTTAGTGATCGCATCCAGCATCGCTTGGGCGGCTTGTGTTTGCTTTGTGGATGCCGCCGCCATCCCTTCCATGGCTTGCTGCATGGCGCGCTCAACGCGCTCTGCCCTCTCCATCGCCGCAGCCATGGCATCGACGCTTCCAGCGCCAGATGAGATGGCGCGGGTCACAGCGTCGAAGGTAGCCCCCTGCCCCATCTTGGACATGGCGGCGTCTGCCTTGGACACGGCGGCAGCCATGGCATCGGCGCGAACTTCGATGGCTCGGTATGCGGCGACGACCTTTAGTGCGCCAGTTTCAGCCGGCGCCGCGTCTACGGCAATTCCAAGCGTCAGGGTGTCGGTCACGTGGCACCTCATAGAAAAGGGCGCCGCGGAGTAGCCGGGCGCCCGTCAGTCAAGGTCTAGCTTCTGGACTCTTTTGAGTATCCCGCGCATGCTCATGCGCTCGCTCGCGGAGAATGCGCCATGTCAATGTTTAGGAACCCATCTAACGGATACCGGCAAAGCGTGGGGCCGCAAACCGTTGCATGGATGTTATTCCTTGGCCCCATCTATTTGCTTGCCAAAGGGGCTTGGTCATATGCCGCCATCACGCTCATGGTGATGGCGTTAATTGCGTTCGTCCCTGGAGTTCCTCTGCTCGCCATATGCGGCATCTGGATAGCCTTCGCCATGTCATCGCCGCTGATGATGGCAGACCATTACAAGCGATCTGGATGGATCGAGGAATGAAAAGGGGCCGCAATTACGCGGCCCCCTTACCCATGCCTAGCACTGCCAAAACTAGACCAACCATTCCAAGCCGATCCGTGCCGTATCTCACCGGTCACTGGCATGCCATTTGGCGCTCTTCGCACCGCAGAGGGGCCGGCTTACCAGCCCCTCCCCATTGCGAACAACGGTCCTTGCCTCACCGGGCCAAACCACTCCAGTCCCGAACAGGGCTTGGCTAGGCTTGCCCCTGCGCACCTTAAGGCCTATCAGGCGACTTCGAACCTTCCGAAACGAGGCCGCCAATCACCAATTCCTACTTGTTCTCCAGCGGCTTGCAAGAAGCTTTTCACCTCTCGCGCATTCAGCATAGATGGCAGAAACTTAACCTCAATGTCCGCCGACCACCCGTCAAAGCGGGGGCGCGTGCGCATTACCTTCGCCATTCCAACCTTAACCGGGACGCGCAAGCGGAAGCGCTCATCCGCCCAAAGCTCCTCTGCCGTGGTTGGGCCGTCATACAGCAGAGTGGCGTTGCCATCGACCAATAGCCCAGCTTTTGCTTGCGGCCCGCGCTTCTCCTTCTTCGCGCCAGCGATCATGACTGCTTCAAGCATCTCGCCGGGGATGCATGGGCGCCCGCCGCTCATGTATAGCGAGCCGTAGAACTCTCGCCTACCCATCTCAATGTGATCGGCGTCAGTCTTTTTCCGCTTGCTCGAAATTTCTGCGATGCTCTTGGCAAAGGAGTTTAACGGGTCCGCGAGTTGGCCGTTGTGCATCAGCAGGGGCGATACGCCCGTGATCTTGAACTTCAAGGTTTCGTATGCCATGATCAAAGCCTTCATGTGTTGGGGCGATGCGCGACACCTCTGCCGGCTCAATGGCGGTGTTTGCGTATCGCCTTTTTCGTTGCTTGTCGGTGATTAGGTCGTGACACGAGACGCATAGGACGGTCAGAGCGTCCAAGCAATCCAGGTCCCATCTGCCTCTCGGCGGATAGTACCGGTGGTGAACCTCTAGCCTGTCGTCTTCCCCGCCAGCATTGCACAACCGGCAGCGACGCCCATCCCGTTCAAGGGCGGTTTCACGAAGCTTGCGCCAAGCCGGAGATGATATGTACTCATTGTATTCCATAACGGCACGCATCCTACTATGACGCGCACCTAGGCGCTATGCGGCGCCGTATCCTGTACCATCCGCCAGACCATAGCCTCGCGGAAGTCGCTGTTCACGCGCTTGAGGAACGCTTCCGTTGCCGGCCTGCCATGGACAAGCACTTCGTCAGCGCTTGGGTGTTCGGTCATCGACGTCAGCAGGTAGCGGAACTTAAGGTGCATTCCGTCCAGCGTCTTTGCCGGCAACGTCTCCATCCGATCCCGGCACCGATCCAGCCGCGCGGTGAACGGCGCGATTTCCGCATCAGTCATGGTCGTGGGCAGGCTATCGTAGTGGCTCACAACCTCGACATACTCCCGCCAAGCGGCGAAGAGTTCGGCGTCTGGATGATTGCGGTCCTTGGCTCCAGCCAGAATGTCGATAATCCGGAATGCAGGTTCACCCTGCGTACCAGCAACCGCACCAACCGGAACAGCGGCCGTTGCGGCGAGAAACTGACGGCGCGATGCGTTCATGGCGTTGCCCCTGCGTCCCGTTTCGTGTAACCTCGACACAGAACATGCAACATTGATCCGGCAACGTCAACAGGAATTTTGCAACTTGGCCATGATTTCGCCACAGCAGTCCAAGGGCGCCCGCGCCATGCTCGATATGTCCCGCTCCGATCTGGCGTCAGCCGCGGGGATAGCGGAGAGGACGCTTATCGATTTCGAGCGCGGCGCCCGCACGCCGCACGCCAACAACCTTGCGGCCATCCAGCGTGCCCTTGAGGACGCTGGTGTCCGCTTCACCGATCATGGGGTAGAGCTTCCGCCACAGGATGCTGTTCAGAAGACGGCGGACAACATCCGCAAGATAATCGGACCCATCGTCACGGAGTGATGCCATGATGACGGGCTTATCCGAGCATGCTCCATATGTTGAAATTCAGGACGGCGACGACTTGACGCCATTCGTTGAGCGTCAAGAGAAACTGGAAGACCTCTGCGGCGTAAAGATTGGCGGCATCTCGGCTCGGAAATCTTCGGCTGACCGGGATGGAGAAACTCGGCTGCGCATCCTAGCCGAAGTCTCTTCGTTCATAGGCCACACACTTGACCGCCATCTGTACATCCAGGCCATCATCTACGATGCGGCTGGCCGCGTGGTTGGGCAATGTACAGAAGCCATCTACGCCACCGGATACCGCGGACTCCGAGCCATCGACATGACGACTTTCTGCCGCGCTGAACCAGCACGGATTACGCTTTTCCCGTATCAGTAGGACGGCGCTACCCGACGCCGCCCTTGTCCTTGGCGCGGTCCTTTTCCTCCTTGTCGGCGATGACTGATCGGTATTCATCATCAGCCGCAAAGACCAGTTGCCGGATCGTCTCCCGGTCTTCCTTGTCGGTGATGCCGTTCTCATCGAGCCATCGGACCACGGAGGTATAGGGGATAGGCCCCAGCCCCATGCCGGACTGGCGGTCCCTTCCCGCCTCCGAGAAGGCCCGCCATGCGTCGGCTATGGTCTCGTCTATCTCTGGACGATCAGCGAGGGGGCCGGGCAGTTCCCCCTCGTCTATCATCTCATCCCAGAGGACGCTTAGTTCGCGGTCGCCTGCCCATTCGGCTGTCCAGCGAGCCAGCTCTCGAATGCGTTTTTTGAGGCGTCCACCGCGTTACGGCGGTAGCTCTCAGCGGTGAAGGCCGTGTTGATGACCTTCTCTCGGGTGTCTTCCGAGGCATTCAGAAGGCCGTACCCGAATTCCGGCGAATACTCGACCGGGTTGCCGGCGGCGTCCGTGAAGCCAGCCCAGCCGGTCAGCAGGCCTTCGGCCGCAGCGCGGATGTTGATGTCCTTGGCCTTGTCATCCGGGATTTTGCCGCCGACACTCAGCAGCTTGTCGTAGGGCTTGCGCAGCCGCTTCACGATCTCCTGATAGGCCTTGGCGCTGTTGTGGGCGACGAACACCCACTTGTCCTCATCGACCATGACGGGGATGCCATGCTCCATGGCGTCGCGGTCGCTGGCGACGGACGAGAAGTCGGGGACCGGCTTGGCCGGGGTTTCGGTGACGGGGGTGGCGGTCTCGAAGGTGTCGCTCATGGTGGAAGTCCTGCTTTTCGGGGTTGTCGGTTCGGGGTTGTCGTGGAAATGGGCGACGGCGACCCCGATAGCGCCGCCGCCCGCCGGTTGCCCGGCCCTCGCCTCACGGCGAAGCTGTTACGCACCCAGGTACGGGATGCGGTCGATCTGGAACATGTAGCCGGTCAGGTTGGAGCCCGTGCTGTCTGGCTGTGCGTCGATGGTGACTTGCAGCTTGCAGTCCTGATTGACCTTGCCGCGGGTGATGTCGCGCTTGGTGACCTTGGCGGCCAGAAGCGTCATCACGTAGGCGTTGCCGGTCGGGTCTTTCAGGATGACAGACGAGTTCGTGACGGTGGCGCCGTCCGCCCGCTTCCACAGCGGCAGGGCCTTGCCGGCTTCGAAGTACAGCTCGGCCTGGAGACTGGCCTTGAAGGTTCCGGAGCCGATACCGACGTTGCCCAGCGTGCCGGCGGCCTTCTGGTCGCGAAGGTTGTTGCTGATCTGGAGCGTGAGCGAGGTGATCTTGCCCGAGACAGCGCCGTTCTCGTAGAACCTCGCAAAACCGGTGACGGCGCTGATGGCCTGCGCCGCGACCGCCGCGACGATGGAGCCGGCGCCGCCGTTGCTGATGGTGCTGGTGTTCTGCGTCTCAGTCAGGCCCTTGAACTGGATCGTCTCCATCACCGGCTGACCGGCGTTGACCTGAACCTGATAGGTGTCCGGCTGGTAGCCCTGGTAGTCGAACACGCCGCCCGTGACTTCGGTGTTCTCCACCTCAATCGTCATGCTGTTGTCAGCAGTGCCGTTGCGGATGAAGTCGCCGAACAGGATGCGGATCGTCTTGCCGGTGCCGGCATCCGTGGTCCAGCCGGTGGGACGGTTGTCCAGCGTGATCGCATGTGCGGCGATGGCCGTGATGCGCGCGTAGTCGTTCAGGACTGCCGTTGCGAACTGGTTGCCGGCCGCCGCGCCGCCAATCTTGATGAACTGACCGACACGCAGACCAAGGGTCGTGAAATCAACCGTGGTCGATGCCAGACCGGTGGACGTGGCGGTGATATCGCCGCTGGCGCCCTCATAGCCGACGACAGTGACCGTCTTCGCCGCGCCAGAGGTTTCCGTGGTCAGGCTGGCGCCCGACGCAACGATGGTGGTGCCGGTCGTGCTGGTGACGACAGCGAGGCCGTTGTTGGCGGCATTGGTGAAACCGGCCCCCTTGACGATGTGGCCGGCGACGACGCCCGAGGACGACGTGACGGTGTAGGCGGTCGTGCTGCTGACGCTCGCACTCGTGGCCTGATAGACGCGTGTCCACGACGCAGCCTGCATCGACAGCAGCTTGAAGTCGTCGGAGGCGCCGTAATCCATGTACCGGCCGATGTTGCCCTTGGGGGTCGCATCGGTCAGCAGGTTGTCGGCGTTCTGACGGTCCGAGCGCACCACGTCGATGGACGTGAAGGCAAGGTCCATGCCGATATCGACGCTCTCGACAAGAAGCGTCTGGAGCGGGCTGGTGGGGGTGGTGCCGGCGCTGGGCTCGATGCCATAGCGGACGGCGATCTTATTCGTTACTGCGCCAACTGAGGGCATACTAAACGGCCTCCTTCAAGCCATGAAAAAGGCCGCCTCAGTGGGCGGCCCGTGTTGGTCGGTCAGTGCTCGGGGTTCAGAACGGCGCGTCGCTCGAAGGTCGGGCGAGCGTCGATATTCGGTACTGCTGCGCCGCCGCGGCGAACGCCGTGTAGGTGTTGAGGAAGACGCCGCGTGGTGTCTTCCGACTGAAGCCGCCCTCAATGTCGCGGGCATATGGGACACTCTGCGTCACCATGACGCGCTGGAACGCCCGGATGCCAGCAAGCCGGTTCATGGCGTCCTGTTCGTCCGGCAGCGGGTACAGCACCTTGTCGCCGTGGACGGGGTGCTGGGATAGCTCAGGCTCGTAGGACGTGTCAGGCGAGCCAACGGAGACCCGCAGCGAGGCGATGAACCGGCCGGTCAGCCGTGGAGAGCCGAAGGGCGGCGACCCGCGCTCATCCCGCGGCGTGGCGAGCATTCCGAACAGATCGGTGACGGCATGCTTTTGGAGCGCCGTGACCATCTCCGGTATGGCTGCCGCCTCCTTCCGCAGCGCCGTGCGGAAGGCGTCCATTCCGACGACCGGCATCAGTAGAACTCGTCCAGTTTGAACGGGACGTTGACCGTCACCCGATACCAGCCTGCTTCCTTCTCTTCCTCTCCAGGCTCGGGATAGGCGGACCAGAAGGTGAAGCCGGAAAACTGCTGCCCACGGAATAGGGCGGCAAGGCTATCGGCCAGCGTGTGAGCCTGCGACGTGCCGACACCCCGCGCTGTCCTGACATGAAGTTGCAGGACGCCCGTGTTCCGGTAGAGGTTCACGTCGGCGCCGAAACTCCGTTGCCACTCATGGCCCCACAGGACCGTGAAGGCGATGAACGGGCCGCCGGCCGGGAAGCTGCCGCCGGGCGCCTGTGGATCGAAGTCAACGTTCTCCCAGGCTATCGGCGTTGCCGTCCAATTGGCCTGGAGGCGGTCTTCCACAGCCGCGCGGGCGCTTGCGTAGCTCATTGCCTACCCCCGAGACTGAAGCTCAAACACTGCAATTTGGTCCCCGGCGTATTCTGGGCGCACCGTCACGACCGACCGCGGCGCTCCACCGTCGATGATGACTTGCCAGTCGGCCGGGGCCGGCGTCGGTATGGCGTTGCCGTTCACGTCCTTGGTGCCCACGATGACCCGCAAGTCCTTGACCGTGACCGTCGTGCCGTTGATGAGGTTGGCGTCGTAGCCAGCGATCAGCGCCTTGACGCTGTAGTCCGTGTTCGTGATGACCGGGTTTGCCCCGCCGCTCTTCGTCTGTCGGCGGAGCGTGATCGTCTTGCCGATGAGCCGGATGACCGTGGCGTAATGGTGGATCACGCTGTCGGTCAGCAACGTGGTCTGAGTGGCGGAGATGCGCCATCCAAGGTCGGTCAGCTCCGCGCTGTTCACGATGTACTGCCGCAACAGCTCATCGGTCAGCAGGTCGGCAACGTCGATCTGGACGCCAGCCACGGCAGGCAGCAGCACGCGCCATGACGGGTTCGCCGGGTTGCCGGCAACGTCCTCAACAGGCAGATCGCCGCGGGGGCTCTCCACTAGGATCGATGCAGGCCAGCCGACAGCGACGGGCGACGTGCCGCCCTGCGTCAGCGAGACGGTGCGGTTGCAGGACACAGCGAGGATCGGCAAGAGCGGCTGACGTGCGGCGATGAAGAACGTTCCCGGATCGCCCGTAAGGTAGTCGCCAACGGCTACCTGAGCGCCGTCTAGCATCGCCTGCCACGTCGCAGCGCCGTACGAATTCGGCTTGGTGTAGTTGCCGTCCGCCGTGAAGTGAGCGGGAAGCGCCGACACAACCTTGTTGCCAGTAGCAAGCGGGTCCGTCGCATCGGAGGGGCGGTAGACGTCGAAGGGGAGGCCAATGCGCTGGGCTGCCTTGCCCATGCCGCGATAGATTTTCGACTGAGCGCGAACGCCGTCCATGTCAGCCTCCGTCAGACGACGATGCGCATCCCGCCGCCGCTGTTGTTCAGGTCGGGGCCGGGGGGCACGCCAAGGAAGCCGCAAAGCTTCTGGCGCCACTGGTCTAGCAGCTTGGTTCGCTGCTCAACCTCTTTGCTGTTCCACTTCCATGGGCCGGCTTCCAAGGTGTCGAGGTTGTCACCCGCCCCCACGATGGCCGCCTCCAGATCGCGGAGCTGGCCCAGGTAGGTGGTTACAACGGTCGCTTCTGCGTCCGTCAGGTTTTGCAGGCGCGTTTCGAGCGCGCTGTAATACCGGAACCACCACGGGAAGGGGAACACGATGACGCCGGTTCCCACGGCTGGGTATCCGGCAAAGCGTCTGATGTCGATCAGGTCCGCTTCAGCGAAGGTGTGCGCGGGAACCGTCATCGTTTACTCCACAGGCTCAACCGGAGCGCCGCGATTGATCAGCAGAGCGACCTCAGCCGCATCCCCGACCACTTCGCCCGCATTCCAGTACCGGTGCCGGCTGTTCTCGTCGATGAACCCGTGAGGGGCCGTGAGCCGGACCTTCGCGGGGATGGAGACGGGGGCATCGCTGCCCCCATCGTCCAGAAGGCTACGGGCCGGACGGGCCATTACAGGCTCTCCAGGATCACCGCGCGCTTGTAGGCCGCATTCGAGGCGGTCGGCAGCACGGTCGGGTTGGCCGTGGTGTCGGTCGGGGCCACGAAGCCGCCGATGTAGCTCCACGACTGCGTGACAACCTGCTTCAGGGCGTCCAGCGGCTCGCGGGTGACGTGGGCCACGTCGTCCACGTAGGTGATCATGGACTCATCGTCCACCGCAGCGGCGGCCTGATAGGCGGTCTGCGTGAAGACGCCTTCCACCAGGGCGCCGGCACCACAGACGATGGCGCGGCGAACCGTGCCGACGCCGGCAAGCGACTGCACCGGGTTCTGGTTGGTCTCCACGATCTGGACGCCCAACAGTTCGGCGATGGCGCCCTGCCGGTATTCCGGGGTGTCCGGCTTGCCGCGGAAGAAATACTGGAAGGCCGGGTCCTGATACAGGCCGGTGAGGTGGATCGGATCGGCGTAGCAGTTGTACAGGCCGTTCGCCAGTTTCGGCACGCTGTTGGCCTCAAGCTGCGCCTTGCCGGCGAGGATCATCTGGATCGTCAGCTTGCCGGCGTTGATGTCGTTGGCCGAACTGATGGCGGCAGTGGTCGGGGCCATCACCAGACCGGACGAGGTGGACGGGCGCAGGATCATCGGCGCCACGGCGGAAATGACGGCGTTGCCGGCGGTCGCGTCCGTGGTGGTCACGTTGCTGTCGAAGGTCAGCGTGCCGGAGATGCCGCCCGGCGTGGTCGAGACGTTGGAGCCATCAGCGGTCGCGCCGATCAGGTTGTAGGCGGTCGCGCCAACGGTCACGACGACCTTGTTGGTCGAAGACACGTCGGTCGGCTGGCCGGAGCTGTTCAGCGTCTTGCGGAAGCCGCGGATGTCGTCCACCGCAACCGTGGTGCCGGCGCTGCCCAGCGTGGTCTTGACGCGGGTGTTGCCGCCCATGTAGGCGCCGAACAGGGCATCGCGGGCGATGGTGTCGATGGAGCGCGACGCCTGCTCGGCCAGCTTCTCCGCGTTCTGGAGATACAGGTCGCCGATGGCAACGCGGCTGGTCGCCACGTTCAGCATCATGTTGGCGGCGTACTGATCGACCGAGAGAATGTACTGCTCGACGCTGTAGTTCTGCGGGGTCAGGCCCGACGTAATGTCGGTGTTGCTGGCGGCGGCCATCGGCGTGGTGACGGCGGGGAGCAGACCGGTGCGGGTCTTGGTGATGCTCTCACCGATGTTCGCCATGAAGGCTTCACGGTCGGCGATGGCGCGGAAGCCGAGACGAGCGCGGAGGCTGTCGCCGAAGGAGCGCTCAAGAAAGCCCTGCTGAATGACGGACTGAATGGCAGAGGGCAGGTTGTTCATAGCCATGGTGATGTTTCCTTGAAAGGCGCACTTGGCGCGGTTGGGTTTGGTAGTGTCGGGCGTCAGGCCCAAGCGCGCCCATCAGGGCAAAGGCACAAAAAAGCCCGCCATCGGGCGGGCTGCTGGGGTGGTGAGAGGGTGAGCGGGTCAGGGCATGCGGCCGGCGGCGATGGCGCGGCGCGCTGCCTGGAACTCTTCAGGGGTCATGTCCTTCGCCAGCTTCTTGTCGCCCGGCTTGGGGGCGGGGGGCGGCGGAGTGGGGTTGCTGCTGTGCGGCTGCGGCGCGCTGAACAGGTAGGGCTTGCTCTCCTTCAACGCGGCCAACATCTCGTCAGCGCCGGTCACGTTGCCCGTGTCGTCCAGCTTGACGGCGGACAGGTCAGCCAGTTTCAGGCCGTCCAGATCGACCATACCGGCCTTGATGGCGGCGGCCTTCAGTTCAGCGCGAATGATGCGGTCGTTAGCGGCCTGTTCGGCGGCGGTGCGAGCGGCGGCGGCGTCTGCCTGCGCCTTCTCTTCGGCGGCCTTGGCGGCGGCGGTAGCGGCGTCAGCGTCAGCCTTGGCCTTAGCGGCTGCCTCTTCGGCGGCCTGAGCCTTCAGGCGCCACGTCTTGTTCTCGCCTCGAAGCTCGGACACATACTCGCGAGAGAAGGTCTGGGGCTCCGGCGGAAGTTGCGGCGCGGGCGGGGCGGGCGGCTGCGGGGCGGGCGGGATGGTATCGTCTGACATGGTTTCCTCTGCGGCTCTACCGCGTTGCGTCCGCATCAGCGGACATGACGCCCGGTCAGAACTGGCCGGGCGAAACTGCTTCGAATGTCAGGGTGCAGCGGCACCGGGGATGGATTGTCGGGGCATCGACGGGGCCAACAGGCGTCCGGAACGCCTCACCCACCGGCACGCCGTTTGGGTTCATGCTGGGAATGGCAGCGCAGACCGGGCACAGTCGCTCATCAAGAGCGACCTGCCAGTATTTCCGCACCTCCACCGCCTCATTGCTCCGGCGCTGTGCCTGCTTTGCCGCGCTCTCGCGCCCCATCTGCACGGCGTTCCAAAGCTCCGTGGCGGCGGTCATCTTGGCCCGCTCCTTCAGCGCCTTGGTTGCCCACTCCCGCATGACGCGGTTGATGTCGGCTTCCTTTGCGCCTAGAGCCTTCAGCGTCTCCAGTTGGACCAGCAAGCCGCCCGTCTGCCGGGCATTGGTGCCGGCGGCGAAGGACAGCACCTTACCCACCTCTTCGATGGTCAGCCCGTTGCGCTTGCCCCATGCGAACACCGCATCGACCGCGGCTTTCGTCCCCGCGCCGAACTGCTTGAGGAACGCGCGCTTGGCGTCACGCTCCGTGGCAACGACGGCAGGGTCCAGGCTGTCAAATGAGCGGTACAGGGCGCGGGCGGCGGCGTCGTGAGCGTCGAAGATCGGAGCAAGCGCCCCACCCATCGACAGGGCGAAGTCGCTCCACCACGAAGCCGGCATGTACCAGACGGTGACTGTGGCTGCACGGGACCGGAACAGCAGCAAGGCCGCCAGAATGGCCGCCGTTAGCTCCCGCTCGTAGTCCTGCGCCGTCTTCTCAGCGTCCTTGGGATCGTCCGTGAGAAGATCGACCATCACTCACCCCCTGCGTCTCCCTTCGGCATGGGCATGCGGCCGTGGCCGTCTTCCCCGGTGTCGTCAGGCGTCATGTCGGCTAGCCTCTGCATGGCCTTGTCCTGATCGCCTTCGATGCGGGCCACCTCTTCCCCCACGTCCGCGATGTCGTAGTCATCGGCGACGTTGGCGATTGCCGTCTCCTGGCTGATGAGGTTACTGTCCCGCAGCGTCTTGAGCGTGGTCGCGTCGTTCTGGCGGTCTGTGGCTGTCGGGGCGTACCAGCGCGGCCAGTTGAGCGTCACTTCGGATGCTGGGTTCATCTTCGGGATCGGGCGCCCGTGCTTGTCGGCAAGCGGGAACCTCTGACCGGCCTTGATGACCATGTACAGCAGATCGAGCAACGCCCCCTCGCCGTAGGAACAACGGAGCCGATCCGCAAGCCAGATGAGGGCTTGGTTCATGAGTTCCATCGCCCGGCCGGACTGAGCGGCGGACAGCTTGTCGGCATCGGCGCGGTTGCCACCCACGGCCTCCAGAGCGAAGGCACGCAGGGCGCGGGCGTATTCGACCACGGCCCCAGCGGCAGACCCGCTGATCTCCAATAGCTTCGCGTCGCCCTCCTTGGACACGACCAGGGCGTTCGCCCCCTTGATGAGGTTGCCGTTGCCCGTGGGCGGCTCCTTGATCATCAACAGGGGGTCGGAACTGTACTTGAGCCCCCGGCCAGCCTGCGAAAGCTGGTACTCAATCTCAACCTGCGTCGAGATGGCCGCTTCGAAGGTGCATGCGCCGTCCGCATCGTCTCCGCCCGGCAGGTTCCGCACCCATACCATGGGCACAAACCCGAGCGTGTGCTTTACCGTTCGGTCTGCGTCGATGACCGGTTCAACCGGCTTGTCGGACATCACCGGCCAAGGAAGATACCAGTTCTCGGCAGACGCATCCCAGACACGGCGGAACC
This sequence comes from Azospirillum sp. A1-3, assembly GCF_023806445.1. Classification (NCBI taxonomy): domain Bacteria; kingdom Pseudomonadati; phylum Pseudomonadota; class Alphaproteobacteria; order Rhodospirillales; family Azospirillaceae; genus Azospirillum; species Azospirillum sp. A1-3. The sequence goes on along the minus strand of NZ_JAMSLU010000002.1, from coordinate 923,270 downwards.
AGAAGTCTGCGGCCATGGCCTCGGCGGTAACGTCCACCTTCACACCACGCCCCTGCGGCTGCTTGACGGTCACGCCTGCCTTGTACAGCGCCACCACGTCATAGCCCTGCGCAGCCAGTACGGAGCCCTTCACCTTGTACTGCTCCGTCACGCTCTCCAGCACGTCGGGGGCATCAGGGCGCCATGCCGGCGACAGATAGGCAGTCGGCAGGGCGGAGAAGAACACCCGGTTGCCAAGAACCCGCATGAGGATGGCGACGGAGCCGACAGAGCCGCGGGTGGCGGCGTCAACCATCACCTCGTTCAGCTTGCTATCGGCGATGACCTTGCTCAACGCCTGCGCTGTTTCCTCATCGTCCGAATGTGGCGTGGGAAAGTGCCCCTCGCTGAACAGCATGGACACGCTGTCGTTGACGATCACCTTGCACAGGTTGTAGCGCACCGAAGGCCGCCGCTCCGCCAGTGGGACATAAGCCCCGCTTGGCTCCTGTTCCTCATGGAACTCGTACGGCAGGCAGTCGTACATGGAGCCATCCAAGACGCTCCCGAGCCACTGCACGCGGGCAGTGCGCGCCGGGTAATCCCGGTCGGTCGCCATGGCCTGTTGCAGGGTCTTGAGCATGGGGCATCCTTAGCGGCGCATGAAGGGCAGATGAATGGACTTCGCTTCCGGCTTCCGGAGCAACTCAATGGCGTAACGGATAGCGTCGATGACGTGGTTTTCCTTGTCCTCCAACTGCGGCAGGACTTCGCCGGTCAGCTTGTCCACCTTGTAGGAGTACAGGGTTAGCTCGTCGATTGTGTGCTTACAGTCGGGGTGGACGACGATGTCGTAGCTCTTGAGGAACTCGATGCCGTCTTCAACGGAGCCTTGGCCCTTGTTCGCCGCGACGACTTGTGGGAAGCCGTGCTTCTGCACGTAGCTGATCGTCTCGGGCCGGGCACTGTCGGCACGGATCGGCCATTTGTCGGAGCCGGGGACCGTGCGGAACAGGGCGGGCGTGTTGTCGATCTCGCAGCCGACCTTGTAGGCTTCCTTGTCGATGTAGAGCGTCCTGCCGTTGATCCAGCACCGCACCAAGACGGTTGGGTCAACGCTGAACCCCCAGTCGGCACCGAAGTAGAACCGCGCATCGGCCGGCGTGTCGAACGCCTCGATCCGCCAGTTCTTGAAGACGCGGGCCTCGCTGTTCCGCTGATGCTCGCCCAACCAGATGTGAGCGTACTTATCAGGGTCGCGGCGACGGTCCCATTCCATTTCGTCCCGCAGGACATCGGGGAACCAGGGGTTGTCATCCCAATTCACCCGCTTGACCACGGCGTTCGGCGGCGCGTCAGAACCCCTCAGCAACGTCTCGACCGGGTCGTTCGGAAGCCGTGGGTTCCACGTCATCCAGATTTCGGAGCCGGGCTTACGCAGCGTCGGGATCAGGATGTTCAGGCTATTCTGAGAGACCGTCGCGGCCTCTTCGATCCATGCACGATCCAACCCCTCCAAGCTCTTGATGCTGTCCGGGTTGGTCCGCAACCCTGCGAACACGAAGAGCGAGCCATTCGCCCCGCGTATCTCCGTGTCAGTGCTCTGGTAGAAGCCCGACAGGCCAGAGGCGGCGATCTTGTCGTCAAGGAGCCGCTTCACGCTGTCCTTGATGCTGCGCTGTATCTCGCGGCAGCAGAGGATGCGGAGAGGTTTCTGTGCGGCCTGTAGGACCAGTGCTTGGGCGAAGGCGTGTGACTTTCCGCTGCCCCGACCTCCCCACGCCGCACGGTACCTAGCCTGCCCCTCGAAGAGGAAGCTGAACACCTCCGGCATTTGGATGGTCGGCATCGTCAGCCCCCGTTGCCGTCGCCCCGCTTGGGCGACACGAACTCAATGCGGAGCGATCCGTCCGTTTCGATGGGCTTGCCATCAGGCCCGCTGTGTTCCTGCGTCACCTTGTCCCCGTAGCGCTTCGGCGCCAGCTTCGACAAGTACCAGCGGCGCGCATCAAAGCGGAGACGGTCGCGCGTTGGGTCTCCTGCGATGTTGTCCGAGATGTCGAACACTTCGTCGGCAATCGCGTCTAGGCCGATGTCCCGGCTCCGCGTGTATTGCGCGGAAAAGCCATTTACATCGTCAACAACCCAACCCCTTACCGTCGCTTCTGCTGGCATGTCTTCGTCACGGCATATTGCCCTGAGGCTTTGCCCATTGGCGAGGCGATCACAAATCGCTGCGGCAATCTCTGGCGTGTAGGACGACGGCCTGCCGCGCTTCTGCGGCTCTCCCTTGTCCGTCGTCTTGCGTGCCATGTCTCGTATCCTGTCTCTCTACCCAATCACCCAAGCGACGATCACCCCAGCCGCAGCAAGCGCAGCCATTGCCCATCCCGCACGGGTGTAGGCGTGGCGCTTGCCGTGCTGTAGCCCGTCCTCGTAGCCCCGGCTGTAGCTGTAGGCTAGACGCTGGACGGAAGGGCCGGCGGGAGGCGTGATGCGCTCTACGGCCTGTAGGGTGGGCTGCATGCTGCGGTTCATGGCGCCATGCCCTTCAGCGCATCGGCCGGGCGCATCGGCACCAGCACATAGACGTGATCGGCCTTCAGCAGACCGGCCCGGCTTGGGTGAGGGTCGTGCGCCAGTTCGCCGGCCTTCATGACTACCATGTGATGGACGCCACGTGATGCCGGCCCGCTTGCCAGATAGTAGGCATCGGGGCAGTGGTTGCCGGGCAGGCGGATCATGTCGAAGCCCAGACCTTCGAGCCAATAGCCAAGCGCCAACTCTTCGTGGCTGCCGCGGTCACGGGCCTCAAGGAAGTCTGGCACGTCAGCAAGCGGCAGGCCCAACAGCGAAGCAACGGCGGCCTGCATGCAGTTGCCGCGCGTCCCGGCTTCTTTGTCGTGGAAGCGGTCTTGATCTACAGGCTTCATGGCCGGAACCTGTGGTCAGTGAGGCGGGCGCCCCGACGTATGCTCTGGTCGATGCGGGCCTGCCGTTCGTCGAAGCGGCGTCGGCTCTCTGCCATCTCGTCACAGGCTGCGTCGAAGAAGGCGGCCTCCGGAGTGCCGGGCTTAGTGATGGCCTGCGCCAGCTTGCGGAAGGCTTCGATCAGCATGGCGGCATCCCGTTGACGAGATCGCTGGTCACGCCCCACACAGCGAAGTGCGTATCTGCGCCCGCCACCTGTACAGCGCGGGCATTGGCCTTGCGACCGATGGAGCGCCACAGGTCGTTGATGCGCTCCGCCTGAGCTTTTGCCGCAGCCTCGCTGCATCCGTCAGTGATGCGCGGAGCGGATCGGCTGAATGGCGGGCAGCGGCCGGGGACTAATCTAGCCATGGCGGTCACCCGATCCAGATGTCGTTGTTCTCGTCCACAAACCAAGCGATGGCGAACGCCTTGCTATTGGCCGGATCGTCGCGATCCTCTTCGGCGCAGCTAATGAGCAGGTCCAGGGCTTCCAGGGCCACAGCCTTTTCGACGCGGACGTAATGGCCGGCGAATGCAGTGGCGGCGACATGAACGACGTTGGCGGCTTTGATCTCGTCCACCAGTTCCAGGGCAGACTTGCCTAAGGCGTTGTCGCTCATGTTCACCACTCCCTCGATCTCTCAGCCACCTGACGCTCTATGCGGTCCAGGCGGTCACCTAGGCGTTCAGGGCCGCAGATCGGCGCGTCCGTGTTGACCGTGCGACGCAGGGTCAGCGTGCCGTCACTGTCCGTCACCAGTTCGTCAGTCACGCTCAGCGGACAGCCGTCGAAGTGCCGGCCGGATAAGCCGCAGTCGAGACAGGCTGGCATGGCAACCTCACTGTTCGTCGGGGTGGCGGACACGGCGGCCATTGAGCACGGCGAAGCGTCCGTCTTCGTCCAGGCCCTCGACGTACTGAGGCACACGGCCCAAGGCGATGCGGTCTAGCTCAGCGTCCAGTGCGTCGCATGGGGCGCACTGGGGTGCAGCGCGGCAGAACTCTTGGCACGTCGTCATGGGCGCCTCATGTGCAGGGAGTGAGCACAAAATCCGGGAGACTGTGCATTTTCTGCATTGACGCATGTGCAGGATTTGCACATACTGAGTTCATCAAGACGACGCCAACGACGGAGCAAGCCATGCCGACCTTCACGATCTCCCGCAACGGTGCCGGCGTTACCTCCAAGAAGCTGGTCACCGACCTGCCCGCCGATTTCGTCAAGGACGCGCTGAAGCAGTCCCGTATCGCCCACACCGCTCGCGAGTGCGACGGCTATTGGTCGATCAAGGCCAACCGCGGCGAAGAGGCGATGCTGTCCGAAATCCTGCGCACCGAGTGCAAGCGCATCGAGATCAAAGAGGCGAAGGCGGAAGCCGCCGCACAGGCTGGAAACGTCATCCAACTGCACCCCAGCAACGGAGACCGCCGCGTTCTGGTCGAAGCCCGCAAGCATAGCGTCGGCGATGTCTTCGGCGGTCGCGTCATCACTGGCCTCGGCCGCGTCTTTGCCTCGAACCCTGACCAGCTTGCCGCTAACGGCATCGGCCCGTGGGTCGATTACGTCCAGTACGCCTACTTTGACTAATGGAGATACCAATGCCAGTCCGCGCAACCGTGTTGTTTGACACCAGCAAAAACTCCAAGTCGCTGTCCAGCTACTCTGCGACGTTCAGCGGCGCTTCGGTCGACGAAGTGAAAGGCAAGATCGAACAACGCGCACCCGTCATTGACGGCCACGCCGAATATTCAGGCGCGTTTGCCTCACGCTCAGAAGCCGTCAGGGCGGTATTGACGTACATTACCGCACCCTGCCGAGTGAAAGAACTTGCGCCATCTCCCTACTCATTGGATCAGCCAGCGGCCAAGGAGATTGCGCTGCGTCCAATCAACTGCGACAGAGAAGGAGCCACGCTTGGCGTCCGCGACGCCGCAGGAAACGTGCAAGTTTTCATTTGAGGCTCACCATGAAAGGCTCAGACTTCGCCGAATGGCGAAAAGCCCGGTACAAGTCGCAGGCGGAGGCCGGGGAAGCCCTTGGCCTCTCGCGACGCACCGTGGCGAACCACGAAATCCCGAATGCCGATATCCCCAAGACCATCCGGCTCGCTATGGCGGCCCTGTCTCTTGGGCTTACCGACTACCCCAAGCAGTGATGCGGGCGCCCCGGCTGATGCTGGGGCCGCTTGCTTTGCGGCGTTAAGCCGCGTCCGATAAGCGAGCCCGGTAGTGCTTGAGCCAGCCGAACGCCTTCACCAGGACCGGCGATGCACGGTCTGCTTCCGATAAAGCCAACTCCTTCACGACGCCGATCAGCTCAGCATGGCTCCGGGCCAAGGATGAATGTTCGGCGATCTCGTGGGTGAGGCGGGCTTCCATCTGGACGTGATCGCCACGCAACCGGGAAGCCTCTTCGATGGCCTTCAACCGGTCGTCAATGGCTTCCGTCAGCTTGTCGGTAAGCTCTTCGATCTTGGCGTCCTGTTCAGCGATCCGCCTGTACAGACTGGCTATCTCTGCCTTGTGACGCTCTTCGGCGGCTTCCTGCGCCTTCTCCATCCGGGCCAGATGCGCTTCAAGCTGCTTGATGGCCGCGCTCTCCACCCTATCCGCTTGCTCGGTGAGCTTGTCGGATCGGGCCGTACTTTTCCAGCCTCGCCACGCGCTCCACAGCATCCGGCCGGCAATAGCCAATGCCCCTCCGCCCGTCGCAATGCCAACTGTTTCTGGCGAGATTGACGGGTCAGGCATGGCTAGTCCTCTGGGCCAGCCGTCATAACGGCCCGGCGTGGTATAATCGCGGCATACAAAGCGACAGCAGCGGCATATTCGGGCTCTGCTTTGTCGGTGGGCACGGCGGTCAAAGGTATGGTCGTTTTGACTATACCTTCAGGTAACGGCGCGTCGCTGGGGCTGTCCGGCATTGCGAACCTCAACCACCTTGGCGCCGACGATGCTGCAGTAGGTCAGTGCGGCGCCCTGCGTCGGGAAACTGGTCAAGACGCAGCCGTCATCCGGCGCATTCAGGACTTCCCAGGGAACGCTCCAGTCCGATGTCTTGACGATCTGGACGGGACGGTGGCGCATGAACGTCCGTTCCCCATAAACACGAACGGCGCCTCAGCGGGGAGCCGGGCGCCAGACGCAACTCTGATCAATAACGGCAAGATAAGTTAGTTGGGGAAACCGGTCAAGCGGGAAAGTGGTAATAGCCTCTAGAGCGGTACGCCTCATGCCGCCATCTTGGTTGGCGCTCTCACCTTCCCGGACTTGATGTCGAGATAAAGGTCCAGAGCGTCACGGAAAATGTCGGCCACAGCCTTGCGGCACATCCCTCTATCGGCGCCAACTTCGGCGCACGTCATGCCCTCAATGACGATATCGTGTACAAGGCTAGTCTGCCAGCGTCGCGTCCCACGATGCACTTTCTGTGCGGCAGCGGCACGTTGCACCATCACGTCGCACCAGTCGTTGTAAAGCTCCTGCATTTGGACAGCCCACGCCGTCTCCCACGTATCCCCGCGCCCTCCGAAACTCTCTCCATACGTCGCCACTCTGGCGTCCATGCCGATGGTAATCAGCATGTAGGCGGCGCGTATCGACAGAGCGGCGTCATAGGCTTCCTGCGACAGTTGCCCTCTGTCCAGCATCCACAACAGCGTGTCAGGGCGCATCTTCTTGCGGGTCGGGGCGGTGCCCTTGTCAGCGCCAACGCTGGACACCTTCACCCCGGCATCCTTGTCGAGCTTGATGTCCAAGGCCCGCGCCTCTTCGGCATCGGCTTGGATGATCTTGGCGATCCGGCCCCAGGTCCGGCGGCGCGTGTCGTTCGCTGCCTTCCGTGATGCGGACGCCTTCTTTAGCGCCTCATTGACGGCTGCCGGGCCGTGCTTCTTGGTGACGAACTTTGCCCACTCCGCCTTGGTCTTCATTCGCCGCTTGCGACGGGGCTTGGGAGCGTCGGCAGCAATAGCCTGTCGGCCTAACTGGATGTCATCGGGAACGCTGACCAGAAGAGCCGGCATCACATCCTCATGCGGGAATTTCTCGACTCCGGATGATACCACCAAACGAGCGCCGCCGCAGTGTCAATCTTGCGGCGGCTTGTATTCGATCAGCGTATCAGTAGCATGGTCACGCCCGATGACCGTCCCGCATTTGCCGTCTCCGAAGTCGAAGCGTAGCCAGATGTCGCGCTCTGTTACCTCAGTGACCGTGACGGCATAGCCAGTGACTTTGTCGACGTAGCTGGCGCCAACCTTTATGCTTGTCACGCCGTTCACCAAGTCGCAAAAAGCGTGATCGCTATCAGCGCTATCACCCCACGGGGCTGCATGAGAAACCCGGCTGCCGCAGGGGCGATGTTGATGGTCAAGGTGAACATGATCACGGCCAGCAAGATCGACGGAATGAGCACCACTGCCATCACGATCTTGACGATAAGCAGGACGAACAGGGCGATCTCTTGCAGGGCGCGCTCTAGCCAACTGGTCATTTCCCCCTCCCCTCTGCGGCACGTATGCCGTCCATCATGTCAGTTACCTCACGCTTGGTAGCTTCGTCCGGCTCTTCGCGGCACAGCTTGCCGAGTAGCTCCATGTCGATGCCGGCGTCCTTGGCGGCGGCATCGCAGTTCCGGCCGCACATCGGGCAGATATGCCAGTCCGGCCAAGCTGCGTACGCCGGAAAGCCATCACGGCAGTTCCGGCACTCTGCCTCCCGCTGGGATTGCTTGGCGGCGGCATGGGCGGCCTCTACACGGCGGCGGTGGGCGTTGTAGATCGTGCCGTCGCGCCACCGTTCTTCGTCCTGCTCAGCAAAGTATGCGGCGATCCCGGCCTGCGCCTCGGGGGATGCGGCAATGACGGCGCGCATCTCCGCCACCACCACAGACAGCGGGCGGTAGTCGGTTGGCTCCGGAGGAAGCATGCTCTTCAGCCGCTCCACCTCGGCCTTGATGCCGGACATCTTTTCGCCGATTATCTCGACATGGCGCATCGTCACGTCCGACATGGCCGGAACGCCGCTCAGCTTCGACAGCGCTTCCCGGATGACCAGATAGTTGACCGTGCCGTTCTCGACGACGTAGCCGTTGACGCGATCCCGCAACAGCTTGTCCCGCTCGGCAGCCAGCCGGTCACGCTCTGCCGTCAGCGCCTCCAGTGCGGTCGCTGTAGCCCGCTCCACGATGCCCATGATGTCGCGAGCCATCGACCGGGCGTCTTCGTCATACGTCGCCGCCTCCACCCGCTTCAGGATCAGCAAGGCTGTATCTCTGGCAGCCAGCTTTCCGGCGCTCAGCGATGCGGCCGGCGGAGTGGTGGAGTAGCTGGTGGGGCCCATTGGGTTCGCGTCAACCACGGTCAGCCTCCTTGCCTTCACTGATGCGCCAGTCGTTGCCGTAGACCTTCAACTGCGCCGGCTTTTTGAACCAAACAGCAGCGGCGATCAGGCAGCCGGCAAAGACGATGGCGCCGACGATCTGTGACGTTGGTTCGGATTGGTCGATGGTCTTGAGTATGACCACGCCAACCACGCCGCCGATGGTGAAGGACAGCACCCAGCCGCAGAACCATGCGACCTTGGCCGTTACGATGAGGGCGAACTCACTCACGGTCATGGTCGGCCTCCGAGAAATGCGACGGCATCGGCATCCAGCGTTGCGGAGCATGCCGCGAACCGCGGTATTGCCAGCACTCGTTGGCATCGTCCCAGCCATCTACCCACAGGCCGGCGTCAGGGTCGAATTTGGACTTGTCCACGTCGCCACGATCGGGGCCGCAGATCAGAACCCACGTCCCGTCCTTCGGCGCCTCGCTGATCGGCCTCCACGTCACCAGATCGAGGATGGTCAGTACGTCAGCGGCAAAAACACCACCCACGCCCGACTCCTTTGCGCCTTCATCACGCCAGCGGGTCAGGCGGGTGAGGGCTTCTTGGTGGTTAGTCATGGCGTGCCTCGCGGGCTTGCTCAAATGCACGGACGGCAGCGCCTAGGGACGCGCCGATATTGGCCGGCTCCGCTTGGCTCAGGGCGACAACAATCCAGATCACGGCGCCGAAGCCGGACAGGATCAGCACACCAAGCAGGGCGAACCAGAGCTTGAAGAACAGTGGCATGCCGGGCCGGCGAAGCGTGCGGGTGTAGCGGTTAGTCATGGCGGGCCTCAGAGAGCTTGGCGCGGAGAGCGGCAGCGCAGACGGCAAGCGCGAGATTTGCGCCGTCACCACGGAGACGGTCACGCTCGATGTCGCGATGATCGGTCAGGATCGGCCAGACGTAGGCGGTGCAGAGGATGCCGTCTTGGTCGTAGTTGCTCCGGCGATGCATTTCGACGCCGCAGTCGGCGGCAAGCATCAGCGCTTGGTCGATGCTGCCCGTGTATGCCGGGGCGTAACCTTCCACCGTCGCTTGGCGTGACCCGTCGCGGGCTGTCCACTCCTGCGTGCCGACGATGAAGGCGCTGTCAACGCGCTCTCCGCCGTCGTAGATCACTTCCTTGCCGGTCACGGCGGCATGGATCATGCCGTCCAGTTCCCGGCTCGGTCCTTCTGCCGCTTCCAGCCGGGAGATGAGGGAGGGGAGGTCAGACATTGTAAGTCTCCATCTGCGCCTCGTAATGTGCCCTGAATTCCGCCAGTTTCCTTGGCTCCCAGCACGCGACTTCGGCCGATGCCTTAGCCATTTCGCGTTCAAGCCATCCGACGTGCGGGGCGCGGAGACGGTCGGCCTCGTCAAGTTTGGCGTACATCGCCACGGCCAGTTCGGCGGCTTCCCGGTCCAGCGCGGCGGCAGCGGCAAGGGCCTCCGCCTTAGCGAGATCACCCATGACGCGCCTCCTTGGCAGATGGATTGGCAAAGTCACCGAAGCACTGGCGAGCGGCGGCGGCATAAGCGGCGGCGGCTTCGTCAAGGCTAACAAACCTGCCGAGGCTGCGAAGCTCCCCGTTTACCCTGATCCTGGCGTGCCACTTCCCGTAGGCCGCCTCCCAGTAAACGCCCTTCACCCCGCTGGTGTTATTGTTGAAAATTGACCGTTTTGCGCCGTTTTCGTGCCGGGTCGCCTCGCGTAGGTTCGACAAGCGGTTGTCTGCGGGAGAGCGATTAACGTGGTCGATTTCTGCGGAAGGCCAGTTGCCGTACACGTATAGCCACGCCAGTCGGTGAGCGTAGTAGCGACGACCGTCCAGACCTATCTGGATATGCCCGCTCGGGAGGGATCGCCCAGCCACACTTCCAGCGGTAGCATTGCCGCTGGAAACGCGCCGCGTAAACACGCCGGTATCTGGATCGTACTCCAGAAGTTCCTTGAGGCGGGCTTGAGTGATAGGCGTCGTGCTGTTATCTTTGTCTATAGCCATCATCGAACTCCCGTTGTTCGCAGTGGTCAGGCCCGCAGTCGGTGTTACAGCACTGGCGGCGGGCCGCTTCATTTCAGCGCTTAGTCTATCACGGATCAGGCAGCCGCAAGAGCAAAAACTTCAGCGCCGCTCTCATTTCCTTCGCCATACTTTGGCGCGCTCGCCACAATGCTTGCGAAGTCTTAACGACTGGCGTAGCGCACTGGCGGAACGGCGACACTCCGCCAAATGCCCGTAAAAGGCCGCAGGAGCGTCGCTGGTAAAATCCCGCCTCTCGCTGCGTCCGGAACGCCAGACCGCACTCACGGACGATCCTGCGGGCTTGGCGGCGTATCGGTGGGGATTGCCTCACCCCCACTTACCGCCGCGGCAGCGTCACGCCCCTCTGCCCCTGATACCGCCCTGCCCTGTCGGCGTAGGTAGTCCGACACGGCTCGCCCTTCACGAATAGCACTTGGGCGATGCCCTGCCCGGCGGTCAGCAGCAGAGGCCGGGGAGACTGGTTGTGCAGTTCCAGGGTGACTTCCCCTTCCCAGCCGGCTTCAAGGACGGTGTTCTGGACGGACAGCCCGCACCGAGCCCACGACGACTTGTCGCAGACCAATCCCGTCACGTCCGGCGGCATGCGGATGTACTCGGCGGTGACGGCCAGAACGAAGGCGCCCGGCCGGATGGTGAACCGATCAGAAACGATCCGCTCAACGTCCTCTTCGCTGATCCATTCCGGCGACAGCGGCTCGGCAGACGGCTTGATCACCACGAACTCGTTGCCCAGCCGCACGTCGTAGCCGTAGCTGGAAAGCCCGTAGCTGGTCCCGCCCAAGCGGACTTGGCCTTCCTCGAAAGGCTCGATGATACCGGACAGGGCAATTTCGTTGTCAGACAGCAGCATGGCTTAGCGGGCCTCCGTGGTGTGGGTGGAGGAATTGCTCGCGGTGGATGCGGCGTCCTCCGGCTTGTCTTGATCCAGACCCATTCGCCGCTTGTAGCGCGCGGCGGCGGCAACCAACCGCGGCGACGGAGGCTTGGGGTTCATGATGGCGTCGAAGAAGCGGCGCGAGCCTTCCTCAGTCAGCACAATCGCGGGGGCGGTTTCAGTCTTGGTGGTGGTCACTTGGCTTGCTCCCAGGGCTGGGGAATAGGTGTCAGGCGGCATGAGCACTGCGGCTCCGCTTGAGGTCATTGGGTGGCATCACCGGCTGGATGCGCGAACTCGCCAAAATACTCACGGGCCGCGGAGGCATAGGCGGAGGCGGCGGCATCAAGGTCGGTGAAGTGCCCAAGAAAGCGGTTGTTGCCGTTTTCCATGATCTTAGCCTGCCATTTTCCGCGGCTCTTATCCCACGTCACCCCTTTCACTCCTGATGAGTTGTTTTTGCTCATCGACTTGTTTCCCATATTCTTGCTTCGCGTCGCCTCGCGGAGATTGGCCAGCCGATTGTCGGACTTCACTCGGTTTATGTGGTCCAGATCAGCGTCAGGCCACTCGCCGGTCATGTAGAGCCACGCAAGGCGGTGGGCGAGATATTGCCGCCCGTCCAGCCTGATTTGGACATATCCGTGCCCGCCGACGCACCCAGCCACCTGACCAACGCGGACGCTGTTGTTTGTCGCCACCAGCCACTTGAAGGCGCCAGTGTCTGGCTCGTAATGCAGCAGCGCTTTCAGTCGAGATTGCGTGAGTTCGCTCATTTGGTTTGCCCTCCAAACAATAGCCGCTCACGCGGCGTTGCTTTGCGTGTTCTTCCGGATCAAAACATCGTTCCAATCATCACCAACGGCGGAGGGGATGATTACTTCCGTTTCAATCTTCATCGTCCGCGCTCGCATGGCGAGGCAGAAAGCCGCGTGCTGTCCGACGTAATTCTCGTCATTGTCGGCAAACACCATGAGGCGCTTGACTTGCTTCGGCGGCTGAAACTCTTTGATCCCGTTGGCATTCAACAGCGACCACACGGGAACATTATACAGCAGACTTGCCGAGATGGCAGTCTCAATTCCTTCCGCAACTCCCAAAACTTCCTCGAAGTCAAACAGGCGGATGGCGCTACCGGCTGGGCACTCGCCCTTCATGACCTTGCGCACCTTCTCCGGGTCTTTCTGCCCGTCGCGCGTCAGGAAGGTTCGGTGAATGTTGACCGGCACGTTGTCGGAGTTGATGACCTTGGCGACCATGCCAAAGCAGCGCGGCGTGTTGACGAAGCGCAGCGGCTTGGGCCACTCCCTCAGGGCGATCCCACGGGAGGCCATGTAGCGCGTCACCACGTCGCCGGGCCGGATGGCAGCCGACGCCTTCCAAAGATCGTTCATCCGCTGGCGCAGCACGTGGTCAGGTTCGGTTTTGGTCGGCGCGTCGCGCGTCGCCGTCCCAAGAACCGCTTCGATCCGCTCCGCCGCTTCCTTGAAGCCAATTCCGAAGAACCGGCGGATCAAATCCGTTCCTGTGCCGTTACCACAGACGTTGCAGACCCATGAGCCGGTGCCGTTGTGATCCGTGAAGCGGAAACGATCCTTCCCCTCTTGGCAGATCGGGCACGGGCCATGCTTGCCGGTCAGGTGCGCGGCCGGGATGCCGGCTTGCAGGAGGACGGAACGCCAGCGACCGCACGCGCGCTCCCAAACCGGCTCTCTGTTCTGTTGGCTCACCCTGTCCTCCTTCCCTCGTTCCAGTTCGCCGGGCCGTCGATCACAGGCCGTCGGCAAATCGTCGCCTTGCTCCCATTCGGCATTTCGACGACAAGATCGCCCATGTGGATTGCCAGGATGCGGCGACCGTCGATCATCGGTATCAGCGCCTTCACGTCGGCCGGCGACCAGCCCACCGTGTCCAACCGCGCCCAATTTCTACCCACCAGTTCCGCCGCATCCGCCCTGATGATTTCCCATCGCTCCGGCAGGTACGCGCCCGGCTTAGGAGCGGTCAGCAGGCGGGCTAGAGGCTCTGCCCATCGCCTTGGCAATCCGCCGTCATGCTCGATGATGGCGGCGCGTTCCTCGCATTCATCGTCATGCGGCTGGCTGAGCATGGGCAGCCCGCTCCTTCTCCCGCCGCTTGGCGTAGCGAATTTGCTGGGCCTTCAGCCATATATCGACCTCCCACGTCACCGGCTTGGGAGGAGCGTTCTTGTAGGCGTTCGGCCAGACTTGAACGGCGGAGCGGTATTGGTTGTCAGCCCAACCCTTCCTGTACCCACGCTCACGCTCACGGAACTTGAGTTGCCCGTAGAAGTCGGCGAGATGCAGCCAAACGCCGCCGATCTTGACCGTGTTCTTCGGGCCGGTCGCCTTGGTTCCCTTGCCACGCACGATCTCGCTAAGGTCGCCGTCTTCCGTCTCGATGTCGCTCCGCGGCGATCCTTCCGGCTTGAAGCCACAGCACGGGCACTGCGCCACCTTGGGCGGCTTGAGGAACGTGCATTTTGGGCACTCCTTCGGCAGCGCGCCCTTGCGCTTGGACGCGGTGCGGACGGAGCCGTCGTCAAGGCTTTCGTGGTGGATGTCGGTCACGAAGCCATGCCGGGTGTAGTTGTCGGCGTGGTCGAGAATGATGCAATCAGCCTTGCCCGGTGCGGTGCGCAGGCCACGTCCGTAAATCTGGACGAACAGGGCTTCACTCTTGGTCGGGCGAGCGTCGATGATGCAGCGCACGTCCCAATCAACGCCCGTCGTCAGGGTTCCGACGTTGGCGACGACCTTGTAGGCGCCAGCATGAAACTTCTGGCTGATCCGCTCGCGCTCATCCATCTCCGTGAAAGCATCGACATAGCCGCACGGGATGCCGGCCGCCTCGAAGCTGTCCTGAACGTGCCTCGCATGTGCCCGGTTGACACAGAACGCCAGCGTCGGACGCCCGTCGCCCATCTTGATCCAAGTGTCAACCACGTCGGCCACCAGCTTGGGCTTGCTCATCACGTCGGCCAGTTCGCCAACGGCGTAGTCACCCTTGCTGACGCTCACGCCCGACAGATCGGGATGCGACGGCGCGAAGACCTTGAACGGCGACAGATAGCCCTGGTCGATCATGTCCTTGAGCGTGGCGCAGACGATCAGGTCGTCGTAGTGCTTCCCCATGCCCTTGGCCCACGGCGTGGCAGACAGGCCGATGACAGGGATGTCCTTCATCTCGTCGGACGCGATCCATTCGAGGAATGCCCGAAACATCGTGTGGGCCTCGTCCACGATGACCAGATCAACGTCCGGGCGCTTCCGCCGGCTGAGAGATTGGATCGTCGCAACCTGCACCGGCTGGTTCGGGTCGGTCATCTCATGATCGGCCTGGATCACGCCGATTTCAGCGATGCCGTCACGCTGGAAAGAGGCAACCGTCTGGTTGACCAGAGACAGCGAAGGGACGGTGAACATCACTCGCTTGCCCTTGGCCCGGGCCATACGGACAATCTCGCCGGCCACGCGGGTCTTGCCGCCACCCGTTGGAAGCTGGAGAACCGGACGCTTCTTGCCGGACTTCAGGCTTTCACGGAGGCTGATTATCGCGCGTTCCTGATAGGGGCGAAGCTGACGGATCATTTGTCACCTACCGCGCGGCGCAGGGGAATGACGGTGGCAGAGGATTGGTCAGGCTCATCGCCGATGACACGCCATTCGGGCTGCCCCTCAGAGGGTGTGTCGTTGGCCGGATTTGCCCCCTGATTATCCCCCTGCCACCGCTCTAACCCTTGCAATTCCTTGCTTTCTGGCAGGCTATGACTTTGCGCATAGGCAGCGTCAGCGTCCCTATATTGTGGTTGGGATACGTCACGCATTCCGTTTGCGATCCGATTGGGAGTCCGTTTCGGATCGGATTTGCGCTTTCCAGCCCACCGGGTTTCGTTCGCAACTTTGCTGGCAGCGACGCGGGTCTGGTACTTCGTCTCCGCGTCGCGCAGCTCCTTTTCCACGCGCAGATGACGCCACTTCCCGTCAACGATGACGAAGAAGCCGGAGAGCGTTGGGCGCAGACGACGCCATGCCGTGATCGGCAGTTTCGTGATGTTGGAAAGCACCACGTCATCGTCCGGCAGCGGAACGCCAGACGAATAATAGTCCATCAGAAGAAGCAGATAGGCCCCATGGCCCTCGGTGGACAGGCGACTTGTGTCAGCCAGATAGTCCCCCGGATAGAGCGCGAACCAAGGTCGTTTCATAGCGGTAACCCCCAAGGAAACCGTGTGCGCACGATATGCGCGTTGAATAAGTTACGCACTTAGGATATGATCGTTCGGCGAACTGCGATCAACCATATCACGTGAGAGATCGACATGCAAATCCAAGCTTGCACACAGCGGTCCGTGATGTTCAGGATCGCGCCGATGATTACTGGACGCCAAATACGTGCCGCGATGGCGATGATCGGCTGGTCGCTGAAGACGCTTGCAGAGCGGTCCGGCGTGCCGTGGGCCACTGTCCAGCGCATGCAGCACGTGAACGGGCACCCTAAGCAGGGGTCTGACCGCGTTGCCGCCGTCCAGAAGGTTCTTGAGGCTGAGGGCGTCGAGTTCCGCCCCGATGGCTCCGTTGGCTTCACTGAGAAGCAGCGCACCGACGCCTAAAGCACTCCCCCGCCCTTCGCGGGGGTTGCTGTATAGGTGGGCCGCCATCACGCGGCCTCCCGCATCTGACCGGCTGTCGGGTCCACGAAGAAGCCGTAGGACTCAAAGGCTTCCTTGAAGCGGCGGGCGCGCTTCTGGCACGAACGTTCAATTTCCGGCAGCAGATCGGCCGACAGAGCGACTTCCTGTGCGATGCGCTCCCACGCCGCGCCGAAGGTCCACTCGGCATCCAGGGCCAATCCTCCGCGCTCTGGACCGCGCTTAAGCAGTTCGTCCAGCCACAGATAGACGGTGTAGAAGTAGGCAACCGGCTTGATGGCGCTGTCGATGCACTTGGCTTTGACCAGCATGCACAGGTCAGCAGACGCGGCGATCAGTTCGTCGCCAAGCTTGAAGGTATAGGCGCGGAACGGCTCGCGGGCGGCGGCACGGATCAACGGCAGGGTGTCCGCCGCCAGCTTCAGGAGGTCTTCCGGGCAATTCTTGTCGTGCGCCGCTTCCCACAGGATGGAATGCAGCAGTTGGGAGGCGCAGGCGCACTCTATGGCGCCCATGCGATCGGGGCTGGAGTTGCGGGCGATGGCCGTCTTGAGCATGCGCTCACGGCGCGACAGTTCGATGGGCTTGCGGTATGCGGCTCCCATGGCTCAAGCCTCCTGTGCCGGCGGCCACACGACGGGCGCCTTGATGCCGTTGACGGGGTGCCGGTCCCACCAAGCGCGGGTCAGCAGCGGGTAGCGCTCCGCTTTGTCGTAGCCCCGGCGCAGATCGGCGCAGAAGCCGGAGCCGTGGGGAGTTGCGGTCATGACGATGGTTTCGTAGGGCGTCATTGGACGGCCTCCAGAGCGGGCGCGGCGCGGCGCACAGCGAGTTCGATGGGAGACGGTTCGACGTTGGCGACGATGCGCAGGCCAACCAGCTTGGCGTAGCCAAACAGCTTGTCGGCCGGGATGAAGTTCTGGCCGGTCTCCCACGCCGAAACCGTGGAGCGGGCCACGCCTAACCGCCGGGCCACTTCCGCAACCGACATGCCGGCAGCCTCACGGGCGCGGACGATGGCGTTGCGGATCACGAAGTAGTCACTTGAAATGGACATGGTTCACTCCGCCATCCCAAGGGCTTCCTTGTAGAGTTCAAGGATTGCCTCTGCTTCCTGCCGATCAGCTTTGTCCATCTTCCGCAGGCGGATGATCTGCCGAATGATTTTGGTGTCGAAACCCGTGCCCTTCGCCTCGGCATAGATTTCCTTCACGTACTCAGAGATGCCGGCTTTTTCTTCCTCAAGCTTTTCGATCCGCTCGACAAAGCTTTTCAGCCGCTCAGCGGCAATTCCACCAACGTCACTCATGCTGCAATCCTCTGAATGCTGGCGCGCAGCGGTATTCCCAGGCTGCGCAGCGCGTTTTCGGTATCTTCGATAGAGCGGCACACAGAGACAGTCGCGCCAGCCGCAGTCAGGGCGGCGTGGACTTCCTTCTGTGCCGGGGAGAGGCGGCCCTTTTCGGCCTTCAACTCGATGAAGTGAACGCGCCCGTCCCACACGATTTCGATGTCAGGCCAGCCGGCGCGGGTGCCCATGTCCCGGAAGGCTTTTGCCTCCAGCACATGACGGCTGCCACCGTTCGGAGAGTGGTGCCAGACAGCACGCAGCGGCAGGGACATGGACAGGTAGCGGGCAACGGCCATGTGGATGGCCTTTTCTGGCGCGGCCATTGTCACGCCCCCATGCACAGGCTGGAGGACGCCGACATCATCACGGGAAGCCCGACAATCCGTCCGTCGCGGTTAGCGCCCTCAGCCCGCCGGGAGTTGGCCGGCAGAGCCACGCGGACGGACTTGAAGGCCGACAGGAACAGTTCGTCGCCAGTGATCGTGGGCTCAGGCTCGTCAAACCAGTCCTTGGAGACCGGCGGCCGGTTGCGCTTCTTGAGTTCCCACAGGCGCTTGGTGATGGTTCTTGGAGTGGCGCCAGACCGCTCGCACATCTCCTTCCGGCTCAACCCAGCCGCGTCCCAGGCGATTAGGTCGGCGTCACTGACAAGCTGCTTGTGGCCGCCGCGCGTCAGGGCCGGCAACCCCATGTCCCGGCGGATCAGGCAGATCGCCGATTTAGACACGCCAAGGCGCTCGCCAATCTCGACATCGTTCATGCCTTGCGCGTGCAGTTCGGCGATCAGGGCGCGGCGGGCTTCGTCTTTCTTCATCACACAATCTCCCGGCCGGCGCTGTCGAAGCGACGAGCCTTGTGCAGCGCCGCAGCGATGGACGCGCGGTCACGCTCAGTGACGGTGGGGGCGGCGTGGTTGGGGTAGACGGTCGGGCGGATCGTCGCCCAATTGCCGCGCTGTTTCGGGCGGGCATCCACTTCGGCGACAGTCGGTGACCAGTTACCCGGCAGGAATGGGTTGGCGGTGCAAGCGCGTCCGGTCATGGCTCACCCCACCCACGCGGATTTGGAGCCGAGCAACTGCGGGAAGTTGGACTGGTATCCAGCCGGCGGCAGCTTCGTGACCTTCTTCATCGGAAACGCGGCGATCTGAGCGGCCATGTCTTCCGGAACCGCCCGGCAGAAGTTGGCCCGCATCTCTGCCGTGATCGTCGGGCCGGAGAACTCCTTGCGCAGCGCATGGCCCGGCAGGTTGTGCGGCACGTCGCAGGTGATCTCGCCACGCTTCCGGAGCTTCTGGACGGCCTCTTTGACCTTCGACACTTCCGCCTGCGTCTTGCGCGCGATCTCCGTGATCGTCATTCCGGGCTGGAACACCAGCCGAATGCGGGCGCGGAGCGGGGCGTTCTGATCGGTGGCGCAGAGTTCTTTCTTGGATGCGTTCTTAGGCTTGGTCATGGCAGATCGTCCGGGTTCGTTTCGCAGCGCCACGCATCGGCGGCGCGGTCATTGGGGGATGGGGAGAAGGAGGCGGGGCCAAGGTCTGCTGTCTCGGCCCCGCCAGTCTGCGCCGGGTGGGTAGGCTGGCTATCCCCGGCGGGTGGTGTTTCGTGGGTCATGCTGCGGCCTCCGGATGACGGCGGCGCGCCAGCTTGGCGATCAGTCGGCTCGTTGCCCCAGCCGTTCGGACAGCGAGAGAAGGCCGTTTGCCAACCGCACCAGAAGAAGCCGCAACTTCCCTTTCCACGATGCGCTTCTCTTCGTTCGCGGCCCGTTGGCGCGCGAGGTATTCGCGGACGGCAATGTGTTCGGCATGTGCTTCTCTGGCTGCCAGTGGGTGGAAGACGGTGGCGACAAACTCCATGCCGAAGACTGCAGTCATCCGGCCGATGTGCCGCAGGCTCCAGGGCCGCTTTTCCTCCACCAGCCGCTCGGCCTGCCGTTCGCTGATGCGCAGCACCGCAGCGAGATTGGCGGCGACCTTGAACGGCCAACGCTTGCGAGCGAACCGAACGGCGCCGGCCGTAATCACCATGCCGTCGTCATTTCCCGACACGGCGCGACGGGGGCTTTTCGTGGTCATAGCGCACCCCCCGGAACATACTTTCCGCAGCGCAGAAACACGGAGAGGAAGCCATGAGCGAGGCGGGAAGCGAGCGGATCGGTCAGCCGCACAAGTCGCGGAAGGGCACCAACGAAGAACGCTTGGTCGCCTGCATCATCCTCACCCTGGAAACGCTGGGGAGCATCACCAACCGCGCTCCAGAAGCCGAAGGACTGGCTATCGCCGTGGTCGACACCTTCGGAAAGAAAGGCTGAGCCATGGGTGCCGTCGTCGCACTCGACACGCCGCCCTGCCCCGCCAACGGCCTGGAACGAGCCGAGTGGAACAGAAAGGAGGCGTCCTTCCATCAGGTCGGCGGATGGCTGTGGTGCCGCTTCATGGCGACGGCCATCTGCATCGAAATGCGTTACCAGCGCGACGAAAGGGAACCGACTTTGCCACTCGCCAATCCGATTGATGCTTTGGTCCACGCCACCATCTTGCGGCAGGCTGCGGCCGATGAAGACAGTCCCGACGCCCGCAACGAAATGATCGGCTGGGCACGGCACCTGGAGAGTTTGGCTATGGGGGAGCATCTCACAGCCCCCAAACAGTAAGGGCAGCGGCATGGGCGAAGCGGGCGATACCCATCAGCAGGTACACGGCGGCGATGCCGAGAACGCTGGCAACGGCCATGATCGCCAAAGCCGCGCCGATGAACGTCAGCCCCTCTTCCGCCGCCCGGCCGGTCGCCACATGCAGCGCCACCAGACCCAACACAGCCTGAAAGCCGATGGCGGTCCAAAAGTGGCGGGGGTCTCCACCGGAGAGGTAGGAGCGCCAACCGTCTGCGTCCGTGACGCTGACCCCGGAGGCGCGGTAGGCTTGCAGTGTGATATGCTGTTCGGGCATAGTACGCTCCATCATGTGTTCAACCACAGGGCCGCACTCTGTTTGGCGACGGGGCGGCCCTTGGTGTTTCTGGGATCAGGCGGAAGGCTGGTCTTTGCCGCCGCGGATGGCGAAGAGCGGGCCGATCACGGTGTTCGCAGCCACCAGCTTGCGGATCAGGCTGTCACCGCCCGACAAGCGCCATTCGTTCACCGCATTGACGGTGTAGAGCTTCGTGCCCCGTGCATCCCGGCGGACGACGTAGCCGTGATCGGCGCAGAAGCGCGTCAGCTTGCGGCTGATTTCCTGAACGATGGGACGGCGGCCAGCCTTCGGAACCTTGGCATCCGTGGCGATTTGGAGCGCGGGAACGGCGTCGATCACCGCCAGCCGACCGTCAGCGCACTTCACCAAGTCACGGACGATGGACGCGAGCGAGGCAACGTCTTCCTGCAGGCTGACGACGGCCTTCTCCGTCACAGTGCCCTTGTGGGACAGCATGCGGAGCATACCGTCCATGCGGCGGAGCATTTCGTCCGGCTTGGCGGGAACGTCGCCGCCGGCCTTGGCGAAGAAGTGCGCGAACAGGACGTCGGCGCATTCCCGCTGGTAGTCGATGACCTTGGCCTTGACGGCTTCATCGGTCACGCGGTTCGGCTGGATCGTGGCGAGCCAGAAATTCAGCTTGTCCAAAGGGAGGAAGAACCACTCGCGCGATTGGATATCCCCCGGCATCTGCATCATCCTGATGGTGACGCAGGTGGAAAGGACGGGGTGCTCCATCAGCTTGCGGTGCTGGGGCTGCCACGACAGGCCCATGCCTTCGGCGACGGGCTTCATGGCGACCAGCGTGCTAGCTTGGTCAGCGCCTTTGATGGCGACCAGATCGGCGCCATGGAAGTTTATGACGGTCAGGTCGCTCATGCGTGGGCTCCGTGGCTGGCGTGGGCTTTACGGGTGCGCGGGGATTTCACCGGGGCCTTCCCCTCAATCGCCCGCTCAATGTTCCGCAGGGTCTTGACGGTCGGGCTCCAGTCTTCGCTCTCCATGTTCGCCACGGTTGCCCACGACACGCCGGCCTTGCGGGCGAGCTCAGCCGGGGTCCAGCCCTTGGCCTTCACAACGGAGCGGATGGTTTGAAGCGTTTGTTCGATCATGGGGAGACGTTATCTCAGAATTCTGAGACGGTCAACCGCAAAACTCAGAATGCTGTGATCGCATTTTTCTGAGACATGGGCATCATGCCCGCATGACAGAGGATCGGATGGACCGTTACCGCGAAGCGCTCAAATCCACGCTTGCGCGCCTTAAAGCCTCGGGGCAGGTCGATGACCTAGCCGAGTGGTGCCGGCGTGCTGGCTTCAAATCGTCCACCGTCCATGAGTTCCTGGCGGGGCGCACACGCAGCTTGACGCTGGAGAAAATCGACGCCCTAGCCGTTGCCGCCGGCATTCCGGTGTCGGTGATGCTTGGGGAAACACCGGCCATGCTGACTGAGGACGACATGCGCTTGGTCGCCGCCCTCCGCCACATGGATGCATCTAAGAAGCAAGAGCTAGCGGCATGGCTTGTCGCGGCACAAACGGCTCAGCAGGACGCCCGGAAGCAATAGCTTCAGCAGCGCGGATGAATGCCTCTCGCAACTCAGTGTCAAGCGAGCGCGACAGGTTGACCCACGACACATCTTCTTCGCTCAGCCCCACGGTACGCTCCATCATCATTTGTCGGCACCCATTAGAACAAATTGGGAACACTGTCGCAACGGGAAGAGTTGCGTCCTAATCGCGTGTCTCGCATTTTTCTCAAATTGCAAGAGATAATCGCGAAAGACCCATCGCAGCGCTGCGGCAATAGGTGCATACCCCAGTGTGATCTTTGCTTATCATTGGCAAACCGTGTGCATTATGACCCAGCCTCCGGAAGGCATGGACAGGTGAGACCCAGCCCCAAGCGCTTGTGGCGCTGGGACAATACCCTGGGCGAATGCACTACGTTCGCTAAAGGCGTGCCGGCCTGTTACCAGCAGACCGGCCGCCCTTCCATCGGTTGGGCACCGTGGAATGCCCATATACTAGCCAATACGTTACCTTTGTGTGTACGCCGTTTTGGTTACGCCCCTGTAACGTGCATAACGCGGTATGCGGGATTGCAACGGTTCAGTCTTTTACCAAGCCAGACAGTCAACATCCGAATTCGCAAAATGCCAACGTTTGCAGGCTTTAGGCCAGTCTGATGTGCAAGATACGAATTGACCAAATGTGACGTGCGGCGTGTTGTCGCACCAGCTACTGTGGCGTTAGGAAGCGGCGGTTCGTTGCTCGAATGCGCCAAAGAGTCTACAAACAGAGACGCCCCTCTCTGTATGGAGACATGCCATGCGTAAGCTCAAGGTCATCGGCAACGGAAGCCATCCTCTCACCCGCGTCATTGATGCTGACACTGGCGAGGACATCGGCGCTCAGATCGGCGCCAGCCGGGTATCGGTGCAGATCGGTGGCGGGCCGAACTTCCCGGCCCCCACCCTGGTATTGGAAATCACGCGGCCATTTGAACTGGAACTGCTGACGACAGACGATCAGCTTTCGGCAGCGTAACGCCCGGACGCCGACAAAGTGATAGAGCCAACTGGCCCCGAGCTTTGCACGTAGCCTTTCTGCAAGATCGCAGTGAAGGCCGCATCAAAGCCGGGTCCGTATTCTGCCTGGACGGCTTTCCCATCGGCGTGACCAGTGGCGCGGCTGTGTTTGGCGATGATCGCCAGAAGCTTCTTTTCCATATAAATTCTCCACAAGTGAATGAGGCTACTGCTTCTTCTTCGGCTTTGCCGGCTGGTCTGCGGCGTCAAGGGCTGACAGGAAGTTAATGAAAAGCGGGATAGCCTTCCCAGCGGAAGATCGCCCTTCTTCAAGGCTCAACATTCCAGAGGCAACCGCCATGAATTCGGCAGACCTAAGCTCTTTCCATGAGTTCTTTACAACCTGC
The DNA here is from genome assembly GCF_023806445.1 of Azospirillum sp. A1-3. NCBI lineage: Bacteria > Pseudomonadati > Pseudomonadota > Alphaproteobacteria > Rhodospirillales > Azospirillaceae > Azospirillum > Azospirillum sp. A1-3. Next base: position 900,103 of record NZ_JAMSLU010000002.1, on the reverse strand, counting down.
TGAGTCAGTGCCTCTTCGGCAATCACCATCTTGTCTGCGCATCTTGTCTGATCCCGTCTCCCTGTAGTTGGGAGCACCGCCTCTTTGCAGAAATCTGATGCATCGCGGAGCATGGCGCGGGTAGCGGGCGCTTCCTGACGTAGCGCTTCGACCAATCCATTTTGTGTCTCCGCCATTGCTGGCCCCGCTAGCACCAGGGCCACCACCAGCCAAACCTTACGCATTGCATCCCCCATCCAGAAGCGCGAGCCGTGGCGGCTGAGCGCAACCGATTATGACATTCAGCCCGACGAAAAAATAACTCAGAATTCTGAGTTTTGGCGTTGACCGTCTCAGAAATCTGAGTTACAACTACCCCCATCGGAAACACGGAGCACGCGCTCCACACCGGGGGCCGAAATGACCGCCAAGCTCAGCAAGACCACCCTGACCGTCAACGGCAAGCGCGCGGGCATCCGCATCGACGCCGGCCCCTGGATCGCTAGCGTCCCGGCCGAGACCATCAAGCTCCGCAGCAAGAGCGGTTGTTTCCCCGCCGAGTTCCGCAGCGCCCTGACTGTCGAGAACAACAGCGACGGCCGGGAAGACTACTTCGAAGTCGACTGCATCCGCCTGCTGCCGGGTCATCCGCTCTACGCCGCCGCGAAGTCCTTCGCCGCCTGACCCTCCCCAACGCCAATCCATAGAGGACGACACCATGGCCCGCTTTGTCATTGAAGGAGAATGGTCCGGTTACCGCTCGTCGCAGAGCCGGATCGTCCATCGCGAAGTCATCACTGAGAAGCGCGCCGAGCGCGTCAAGAACCTGAGCGCCATCGTCTACACGGACGGAACGTGCCTCTACGTCTCGGTTCGCAAGGCGGAACCTCGTGAGCGCATCCAAGAAATCCACGGCTATTCGAGCCTGATCCGACAGGCCGAGGCGACCGGCAAGGACTACGTGACCGTCGCCGAACTCAACCCTGCCCGCGCCGCCTAACCAGTTTCGCGGCCCCGCCGCGTCCACCTGCCCACATGGGCGTCCTCCCCGACTGCCGCCGGGCTCTGCAAAGACGTCCGGCGGGCATTTCAACAAGCAAGGACACGACGATGACAAGGCCGCTGTACTGCCCGTGCCGCAGCGAAGAAGAAGACCCGGAATGCCCGGCATGTGGCGCGCGGGTCGATGGCACCGACAAGCACAACGGCGTGTGCCAGTCGATCAAGGACACCCGTCCTCCGCAGTGGTGGTTGGATGAGTTCCGAGCATCGCAGAGCAAGAAGCCGGACTGATCGCCGGCCCGGAGCGTCATCCGGGCGCTGTCCCTAGCCCGTCACCGGCGGGCTGCGGACAGCACGCAATCTGGAGACAGACGACATGGACAAGCAGCGCCACGACCTCCTCCGCCTCATCAAGCGCGATCACGCCTGCACGGAGAACGTCATGTACCTCGTCAGCGAAGGCATCAAGACGGCGACCATTCGGGCGGCCGAGCAAGACGGCCTGATCGTGAGTGTCAGCCGGATCAGCTACACCCTGACCGATGCCGGCCGCGCCGCCCTCTCTTCGGCCACCTCCACCGTGGAGGGCTGACCGATGGCGAAGTTCATCACCCTGACCAACGCCCGCTTCAACGTTGGCCCCGATCCGGATGCCCCGATCCGGATCAACACTAACCACATCATTGGATACTGCCTTGGTGACGAGAGCAACTATTCAACAAAGGTCGGCAAAACCTCTCGGCTCAGCGGTACCTATGTCGATACCGTGTTGAAAGAGGGTCAATATTTGGTCACCGAGACCCCCGAGCAGATCGACGCGATGCTGGGGGGGGCGGAGAGCGCGGCGGAGAAGTACCGGAAGGCGCTTGAGCAGATCGCCGATCCGTTGGACTTCGCCACTTGCATTGGCGACCCGTGGGACTTCTACCGCGACCTCCAGGCCGTTGCGCGTGATGCCATCGCCGCAGCCCGTGGGGAGTGACGCCCATGCGCCTCCCCACCGTCAGCCTTCTTGGGCGTCGCGTCGCCTTGGCCTGTGTAACGCCGCTCGTCGCCGCCATTGGCTTGTCCGGCATCGCCACCTTCTTCGCGCTTGGTCAGTGGGGCCTAGCTCGGTCCTTCGGGATTTTTGCGGTCCATGAATGGCGCCTCGCTTGGAATGGAGACCTCCTGTGACTTCCCCCACCCTCTCCACCAGCCGCATGCAGGTTGAGCGCTTCAACGCCGACAACCCGGTTGGCAAGCCCGTCACCTACCACGCCGCACCATTCCGCCGCGTCTCCACCGTCACCGCCAGCAAGGCGCATCTGTTCGGCGCCACGCCTGTGGTGTGGGTCATGGGTCAGGGCCGCGTGCCGCTCGACCGCGTGAGGCCGCAATGAGCCGCTTCATCCTCATCACCGCCGCCGTCCTGACCGCCGAAGGTGCGCTGTGGGCAGCCGGCCGCATCATAGGAGCGCTGATATGAGCCTGACCACCGACGAAGCTCTGCGCCGCATTTTCGATGCGCAGGTCGCTACCGGCGACAAGTTCGCCCTGACCATCGGCCACGTCATCGACATGGACCACAAGGCGACCGCCTTCCTCATGCGCTACTGGCGGCCCGATCCGCATGCTTGGCCCAAGGCCGAAGAGATCGGTCACGGGTCGGTCGATGACTGCATGGCCGCTCTGGATCGCTTCGTTGCTCAGCACGCCGCCCCCGCCTACTCCGTCGCCGCCGAATAGGAGCGCCAGACCGTGACTGCCAAGCCGGCATGGGATCGCCTCAAGGTGCTGCGCGTCGCTCTGTCCAACGGTGGGCGCTTTGTTGTCAGTCGCCGCTATCGAGACGACCAAGTGCGCGCACTGTGCTGGAACGCCAACCAATCAGGACACATGCAGGCCCTGCCATTCAGGCGACACGGCGAAATCACCTTCCAGATCACCGATGCCGGCAAGCAGTGGCTTCGCGACAACTCTCCGAAAAAGGACTGACCGCCATGGCCCACACCATCCGCCTTGACCCTGACCAGCGCGAAATCCTCTCCGCCGCTCACAAGTCCATCGCTGCCGTCCATGCCGACATCCGCAAGCTGATCGCCGATGGAGTGGAAGGGCTGGAATGGGTGGACGCCTGCCTGATCGACGCCGGGTCCGATGTCGTCGGTCTGTTCAACAACACCGAGCCGATGAGTTTCCGCCAATGAATGCCATCGCCCGTATCCAGACCGACGACGCTCAGCCCATCGCCGGCATCGGTCACAACGGCGGCCCCGCCCCCAACGCCTTCGAGAAGGCAGAAGCGGAAGTCTCAAAGCTCTACGAAGAAGCCTCGCTCTGGCTGGACGGCGCCAAGGTCGATAGCCAAGAACTGGCGGACGGCATCGCCAACCTGCTGAACATGCTCCGCGCCGCTGAGAAGGCCGCCGACGCCGCCCGCACGGCAGAAAAGGAACCGCACCTTAAAGCCGGACGCGCCGTCGATGCGCAGTACAAGCCGGTTCTGGAGCGCGCCAAGCTGGCCGCCGATGCCTGCAAGAAGGCTCTGGCACCGTGGCTCCAGAAGGTCGAAGCCGAGAAGGCCGCCGCCGCTGAAGCCGCCCGCCGGGAAGCTGACGAGAAGCGCAAGGCCGCGGAAGAGGCGATCCGCTCCCGCGACGCCGCCAACCTCGAAGAGACCGCCGCCGCCGAAGCGCTGCTGAAGGAGGCGAAGAAGGCCGACGCCGCCGCGAAGAAGGCGGAGAAGGACGGCGCCAAGGCCGGCAACAGCACCATCGGCCGCGCCGTCTCGACCCGCACCATCTACCGCGCCGAAGTCACCGACGCCCGCGCCTTTGCCCGTCATGTGTGGGCGAACCACGCCGCCGAACTGAACGCCTTTCTTGACACGCTCGCCGCGCGCCTCGTCTCCGCTGGATCGCGCGATTTGCCGGGTGTGACCGTCCACACTGAAACCACGGTGGTTTGACCATGACCAGCCCCGTCACCGCCCGCTTCACCGAAGCGCAGATCGTCCAACTCAGCGACAAGCTTGACAAAAGGAACGTCAAGTCGCGGTCTCAGTCCGGCCGTTCGCTGGCCTATATTGAAGGCTGGCACGTCATCGCCGAAGCCAACCGCATTTTCGGCTTCGATGCTTGGGAGCGCGAAACGATCTATTGCCGCGAGGTGTGCCGCTACCAGCTTGACCGCAAGGACCGCGACGGCAAGCCGCTGATCGACCGCGAGAGCGGCGAAGTCCTGCGGAACTGGAAGATTGGCTACGAAGCCAAGGTCCGCGTCACCGTGAATGGCGTGGTGAGGGAAGGCACCGGGCACGGCAACGGCACCATGGGAGACATGTACGACGCTATCGAGAGCGCGGCCAAGGAAGCCGAGACCGACGCGATGAAGCGCGCGATGATGACGTTCGGCAACCCGTTCGGCCTCGCACTCTACGACAAGACCCAGGAGAACGTCGGCCAGCCGATAAGCGACGGAGAGCGCGCCGCCGCCGCCACGATCCGCATGGGCATCGACATGGCCGCGAACATCGACGAGCTTGGCGCCTTCTGGAAAGAGCACTACAAGCACGCCCGCGACCTTCCGCCCGTGCTGTTCGACGAACTGACGAAGGCTAAGGACGAGCGCAAGGCCGCGCTGACCGTCCCGGCGAACGCGGCGGAGTAGGCCATGCTCTGCCGCACCACCGCCAAGCGCCAGCCCACCGGCATCGACACAAGCGCGCTTCCCTTTCCGAAGGGAGGCCGCAAGCCGGGGCGTATCGACAAGTCCGCCCTTGCCTTTGGCGAGCCGGAGCGCATCAGGGACCGCGCCTATCTGGACAGCGCACAAAACCGTGCGTGCGAGTGCTGCGGGCAACTGTGGCACGGGGCTGTGGTGGCGGCCCACGTCAACACCGAACAGGGCGGCGGCATGGCCCTCAAAAATGGGGATGATGCCGTGCTGTTCCTCTGTGGGACATGCCACCAATCCTGTGACACGGACCCGCGTGGCGTTGCCGTCTGGATCACCGAAAACATCGTGAAGCCCTTCCTACGGCGCCGCTACCGAGCATGGCTTGCCGGGGGAGACAGGGCGTGGCGTTCGCTGAACGCCCGCGCCGCTATGCCGGAGAACGACCGATGACCATAGCCCATCGCTTCATGGAGATTGCGCGCCGCAAGCTGGACGCTGAGACCTACGACAGCATCTATGCCGCCGCCGTCGCCGCAGAGCGCCGCAGGATCGAAGAAGCCCCGACCCTGCCTGCCGATGAGCGCGTGGAGAAGCCGGCCCTGTCCGCCTCTATCGAAGCGGCCATCAACGACCTGCCGGCACCTCCGCCGCAAGCCTCACACGTCGCCGAACGACTGGAGGAACGCGCCGATATCCAGGTTGGGCCGAACGAGCTTGGCGAACTCAAGCGCATGGTTCGCGACGGCGACCGAAACGCCAAGATCACCAAGACCCGCATGGAGAGCATCGCCGAAGCCGAAGTCAGCTTCATGGGTAGGCACTTCATCGTGGTCTACAACAAAAGCCGCGATCACCTCATCACGGCTTACCTGAAGCGCTCGAAGAAGTCGCGCAACAAATACGCAGGCCCGCGCAAGGGTGACTGGCGCCGCGACGCCCTCGACCAGATGCAGGAGGCGTGCAATGTCTGACAGACTGACGGAAGCCTTTAACGCCCTCCGTGCCGGTGGCGCTGTGTTCGCCGGCCGCGTGCGCCTCACCAACTGGTCCGACAACGCCCGCGGCATGAACGCCAGCATCCGCCTGGACGCTTCCGCCGACCCGCTGGACAACCCCGTCACTCACCCGTTCAAGGGGGCTCATTGCAGCCCCAAGGACGGGGAAGAGTTCATGGTCCTTTTTATCCCGGTAGCGAGAGAGGAAGCCAAGGCAGACGCCACGCCTGCCACCGAACCGGAGCCGCAGGCCGCCGCCCCTGCCGAGCCCAAGGAACGCCGCCCCACCACGAATGCCAACCGCGCGGGGATGATGATAGGCGAACCGCTTTTCTGGAAATGGATCGAAGCCCACTACCCCTACGGCTGCGCCGATAAGGCCGCTGCTGACCAGTTCATCAAGGAGGAATGCGGCATCCGTAGCAAGACGGAGCTGGACGTTGATCTCGACGCCGCCGCGACCTTCGACGCCATTCGCCGCCGGTATTACGCCTGGACACAGGAACCCGTCAGCCCGGCCGCCTGACCACCCCGCGCCGCCTATGGCTGGCGCACTGAGGACAATGACCATGGCAAAAGCCGATTACATCCGCTGCGACCGCTGCGATTGCAAGGTCGTGTACGACGCCGAAGACACGATCAAGGACGGGCTGCAGGCGCTGGGATTGGGCGATACGCCGATCCTGTGCAAGGACTGCCGCGCCACTCCGCCGGCCCTGTCCTCCCCTGCGCTGGCCGTGCCGATGGGCTGGAAGCTGGTCCCAATCATCCCGTCTACCGACATGGCTATCATCGGCGGAGATTTGATTGAGGCCGGAGGCTCTGACCTGTGCAGCGAGAATGTCTATGCCGCCATGCTGAAGGCCGCCCCTCCCGCCCCCGTCGCCGCCACTGCCACGCAGGAAGAGGCGCTGACCGATGCGCTCACGGCAGAGAACGAGCGGCTGAAGGAGGAAGACGAGCGCGAGGGCGTCTCCCGCCTGATCGCCATTGTGGGGGCTCTAACCGGGGCGCCGATGGACGACCTGCACGGCTACACGCTCGCTGATTGCGTCGCCATGCTGGAGGAGCACGAGCAGGAAGTCGCCGGCATCGGTTGGCAGATCGGTCTCACCGGAGAGACGCAGCGCGCCGACCGGGCCGAAGAGGCCACTGCCCGCCATGCGGCATCAGCGTCGCGTCACGAAAGGCTGTGGCGCGCGGCGATGCGGGGGGCGGCAAAGCACCGGGCCGCGCTGTCCGCCTCGCAGGAGCGGGAGAGGGCGCTGCGGGAGGCGCTGAGAAAGTGCATATCGCCGTTCGCCGGATACGCCATCCAGAGCGACAGCCAAGCCGTCGATGTGATGAAGGGCTTCTTCGCCCACATCCGAGAGGTTGACGGCATCGCCCGCGCAGCCCTGCAGACGAAGGAGGACGGCAATGGCCGCTGACCTGATCACCCCCGAACTGATCGCGACCATGCGACAGACCAAGCGTAGCGCGTGCCCGAGGTGCGGCGCTAGGACTGAGGGGCAGGCGGAGAAAAAGTGTCGCCCCACTCAGGACGAAACCGGCGAATACTCCTGCCCTGGATCGGACAGCATGGTCGATGCGCAGGGATGGTTCCTTGGCCCGACTAAAGCGGCCGAGGAGGCATCCTCGGTCTATTGGGGCGAAATCTGCCGACAGCAAGAGGCGGAGATGGAGGCGGACCACCTTGTCATCATGCTCGACCGACGCATGCCGCCGACGATGGACACCGGCCTGCCCTATTACGGATGCCCGGATGACTGGGGCCTCCTGCCGGGCGTGACCGAGTTCTGCCATCCCCAGGAGCCCCACCATGACCGCTGACCTCATCACCCGCGCACGAGCCGCTGAGACGGACGACACCATACCAGGGTGGGTTTCTTGCGACATGAGACGCCGCATCGCTGATCGTGAGGCGGAAGCGCGCCGAGGACGCGCTTGGGCGGCGGTGTCTCTAATGCGGGAGCGGGAGGCCGCCGGCCAGACCGGCGGGGAGGGCTAGTGTCAGAAGACCCCGCCGCAGAACTGGCGCGGGCCGATGCGATGATGCTGGAGGCGGACGACCTTGAGAGACGGGCGTCCGCCCTCCGACGCGGAGCCCGGCAGATACGCGCTCGATACGCCAACTGGCGCGACCCCGCCCTCACTGAAGCCCTACGAAAAGCCCTGGATGGAAAGCATGGCAACGATACCTGAAGTGCGCGGAGAGATGCTTGTGGTGGCGTCACGCGTTGAAGCCGGGCAGATCAACCCCGCCGATCTGGCGCAGCATCTCCGCCGCTGGGAACTGGACCTGCATCGACGGAAGCCCGTGCAGCGCACACCGCCACAGCGCAGGGGCAAGAGCGCAGCAGACGACATCCGCGCATATGCCGCCGCCAACCCCGGCGCCAGCTATCACGACATCGCCAACGCGACGCGGACCACCATCGGCCGCGTGTCTGAGGCATTGGCCGGCAAGCGCACCTGAGTGGCTTTCACGCCACACCAAACGCAATCCCCTCATACCAGCTAACACGGAGGCGCCGGTTACGCCCGGCGCTGGAAAGGGCACGCTATGGTCCAGATCGACGTTGAACAGTGGGACGCCGTGAGAAAAGCACGCAAGATCGAAGCCGGAGAGCTAACAGAGGCGGAGCGGGCGTTGCTTGGCCGGGCCGTCCGGATAGAACTTCCCGTCACCGATCTGCCCGGCATGAAGCAAGCCGCAGATATGCTCATCGGCCTAGGCACCCAAATCAAGTTCATCGCCGAACGCGAGGACATGACGAAGGCTGAAAAGCTCTTTGCGATGCGCTCTTACGCGAACTCCGTACGTGACCGGCTCCGAGTCTCCAGTGGACGCCCAAAGCGTACTTATGATAAGTTCTAGATCGCCTCAGATGAAATCTTGCGCAATCAACATCTGGTGTGCGCAAGATTTTCTGACGTAAGGCTCCTTATGCGTTTTTGGTGTGTAAGCGGGGTAGGTTCTATTCTGAAGTGCAACTTTCTTGTAATCACAGGGCTTTACGGGTCGTGAGCGCTGATGGGTGAACATTATTCGCAGATCGATTTCGCAGAGCGCCGCCGCATCCAGGACATGCGCGACGCCAAGATGCCGGTGACGGTGATCGCCGAGGCTTTGGGCCGTCACCGGTCGACCATCCACCGGGAAATCCGGCGCAACTTCTATCACGACCCGTTCCGGGATCGCTGGGGCCAGGAGTACAAGGGCTACTTCTGCACCAGCGCCCAGAAGTATGCCCGTGATCGACGCTCTCGGCGTCGATTGAAACTGACGCTCAAGCCGGTTCTGCGCGACCACGTGATCGCCAAGCTGCGCGAGGGCTGGTCGCCGCAACAGATTGCTGGCCGCCTCAAACTGGATGCTTCTGATGGCGCAACAGTGTCGCACGAGACGATCTACCGCTTCATCTATGGACCGGAAGGGAAAACCCTCAATCTCTATGCGCTTTTGGCCGTCGCCCGGCGTCGGCGCCGCAAGCGTATGGGTCGCAAACCACGCAGCAGTCCGATTCCCGCCGAGCGCTCGATCGCCAATCGTCCGGCCGAGGTGGAGACCCGGCAGAGTTTCGGGCACTGGGAATGTGACTTGGTGATCTTCAGCCCTCAGTTCGGAAAATCCAACATCACGTCTCTTCAGGAGCGTCAGAGCCGATACCACATCCTCATAGCCAATGAGGATCGTCGCTCAGCCGAGGTGATCAGCCGGATCGCAACAGTGCTTGGCAAATTTCCACATCATGCATGCCGGACCATTACTTTTGACCGGGGAACGGAGTTTCTGTCCTACAAAAGCCTATCGTTGGACAGTTACTTTTGCAATCCGCACAGTCCCTGGCAGAAAGGTGGCGTTGAAAATGCCAACGGACGTTTGCGGCGATATTTGCCTCTGGGCATCCCTGTAGCGGAGCGCAATGGCTCAGCACTTGCCGCCCTCGCGAAGCGGCTCAACAATACGCCACGCCGCTGCCTTGACTACAGGACGCCAGCCGAAGTCTTTGCGGTCAATCTGGCGGCTTCGAAGATCGGGCGGTGAATACCAGCTACGCCTGAGCGCCATGAGAGGCCGTGAAACCAGCAGGCCTCCCCTGCCCCGCCGCTCGCACCGGTGGGTCCACAGGCTTGATCCGCCATCGCGATGGAGGCGCGCGGATCAAGCCTATGGACTACCGGTACGAGCTCTCCTCTCCTGACGCGATCGATAAAAAGCAGGCCGCCCGATCAACAAAAACGTGTTGTCGCACTTCAGCTTGATTCCGCGCGCAATGTCAAAATGTCAGTCCCTCGCAACATAGAACTGTCAGTCTTCCGTCGGGTTTTCGACGGCTGGGAGGCTGGCGATGGGCTGGATAACGATGAGCGAACGGGACTTGCAACGCGTCGAGGTTCTCGGCGAGGTGCTGAGCGGTCGCCGCGGGGTCGGATCGGCGGCGTCGGTTCTTGGTTTGAGCGAGCGGCAGGTGTGGCGGCTTCTGGCGCGCTACAAGGCGGGTGGCGGCGGTGCTCTGGTTCACCGGGGTCGCGGCCGTTCGTCGAACCGGCGGCTTGGCGATGATGTGCGGGAGCGCGCGCTGGAGCTGGTTCGCAGCCGGTATGGCGATTTCGGCCCGACCTTGGCGGCGGAGATGCTGCGGGACAGGCATGGGCTGACGGTCTCGCGCGAGACGTTGCGCCAGTGGATGGCGGCGGCTGGTTTGTGGCTGTCGCGCCGGCAGCGCCGGCAGTTTCACCCTCCCCGTCTGCGCCGCGAGCGGTTCGGCGAGTTGATCCAGATCGACGGCAGCGAGCACTGCTGGTTCGAGGATCGCGCCGAACCCTGCACGCTTCTGGTGTTCATCGACGATGCGACGGGCCGGCTGATGCAGCTTCGCTTTGCCCGGTCGGAGAGCGCCTTTTCCTACTTCGAGGCGCTGGAGGGCTATCTGAACGCCCATGGCCGGCCGCTGGCCTTCTACTCGGACAAAGACTCGGTGTTCCGGGTTTCGCAGCGCGAGGCAAAGGGCGGCCAGGGCATGACGCAGTTCGGCCGGGCTTTGGCGGAGCTGAATATCGAAATCCTGTGTGCCAACTCCAGTCAGGCCAAAGGGCGGGTCGAACGGGTGAACCGGACGCTGCAGGACCGGCTGGTGAAGGAGTTGCGGCTGGCCGGCGTCACCGGCATTGAGGCGGGCAACGCCTTCCTGCCCGGCTTCATGGAACGGTTCAACGCCCGCTTTGCCATCCCCCCTGCCCGTCCGGACGATCTGCACCGGCCGCTGACCATGGCGCCGGATCGGCTGCGCCAGGTGCTGTGCTGGCGCGAACAGCGCCATGTCGGGCAGCAACTGACGCTGTCCTACGAGCGCAAGCTGATCATGCTGGAGGAGACTGAACTGACGCAGGGGCTGGTTGGCCAGTATGTCGATACCTACGCCTACGCCGACGGCCGGTTGGAGGTGCGGTGGAAGGGGGCGGCTTTGTCTTATCGGGCCTTTGACAAGGACCAGCGGGTCACCCAGGCCGACGTCGTGGAGAACAAGCGGCTGAGCGCTGTGCTGGCGGAAGTGAAAGAGATGCAGGAGAGCCGGCCGCCGCCCCGAGTGAAGACCAACAGCGAAAAGAACGGCTATCGCAAGACGGGGCGGGGCAAGCGGGACGGCCGCCCGCCCGACAGCGCCTGCACGGCCGGCTGAGCAAAGCCCCGGTGCTGCCGGCATTTCTGGCAGCAGGATGATGGCTCGGCGATTGGCGGCGTCGTCAAGCCCTGCGCCTGCGGCGCACCGCAGAGCGGCGATGGGGCTTGACCGCGCCGCCGAGCCCGAAGGCATCCATGCCAGATATGCCGAAGAAGGCCGGCTACATCGCCAAGCCGAAGTCTCTCCCACTGACATCCCTACTTTGCGCAATTCACTGACACTTCTATCCGGTGGCACCAGTTGAAAATTTCCCAAAATAGGATGTCATTTGATCCGCTGGTCCAGCTTTCCCGATGCCGGATGAGCGTCTCGCAGAAACAACAAGGCCGTCCAACACGGAGCGGCCTATGTCGTTATGGTGTGGCGGAAAATTAAGCGCCATGCCCTGCCCGTCGCTTGCCGCTCCAGTCGCGCAAAAACTCCCGCACCACGTCTGGCCACGACTGGTCAAACATCTCCTTGGCTTCCGGATCGGTGTAGGGCGGCCGCATGTCGTCCAGGATGGCGTCGTTCAGTTCCACGACCTGGATGCCGTACCCTTCCCCATCGGTCGCAAACACCTCAGCCTCTTCGGCGCCGGTCTTAAGCGCCTTGTCGATGGCGTCACGAAGGGATTCCAATCCGGCACGGTTGCCGATGATATGCGCGTCGTCACGCCATGATGGTTGCCCGTATAGGTGCACCATGGGGATTTGGCGTAGAATGCGTTCGGTCATGGCTTGCCCTTCCCTTCCGCCTCAGAGCGAAGGCAATCCATCAGCTTAGCGGCCTCACGAAGGTAGCTGATATGCACGTCGCGAGTAATGAAGCCGGGCTGCGGCGGTTCGGCTCCGAACTTGGCGAATGGCTTCAGCGCCTCCATGAAGGCTTTCCTGTCGGCCTCTGCGGCGTCTCGCCGGACAAACACGTCGTCCCATGACAGGACGCGCGCCCGCTCGTCCTCCATGAGGGCTTGCGCCTCTTCCTTCGTGGCTCGGTAGCGGATCGTGAACGTCACCAGTTCTTGGGTCATTGTGCGTGTCCTCTAGGAATAGGGGCGGTTAGAACGTCAGCTTTTCGAGCTTGGCGATCTGCTTCTTGAGGCTGTCGATCTTCCGCAGGCGCCGTTGCTCCGCAACCGCCTGTGCATTGGATTGGTCGTTGCGGGAGAAGGGCTCTCTGCAGCGGTCGTGCGCGGCAAGTTCGCAGAGGACGACGCAATCAGCGCGTTCGCGGACATCATCAGGGCATCTCTGCCGTGACAGGGGAGGCCGGCCCCGGAACCGTGTCCCTTGCGAAACAGGCCGGCGGGATAAGGTGGCATTATTTCAGTGTTGTCGACTTGGCTGGCCAAGTTGACAAAGCCATAGCCAAACCCGACGAGAGGTGTTCACCTCCATTCAGACAGACTACACTCCGGCAGTGCACCCGTTCCGCCAGCGTCGGCATGACACCGGGCCAAGCCGGGTTATGATCTGCGTGAAATCGTCACCACCGAACCAAAGCAATCGCATTCGCCTTCTCCCCCGCTATCACGGGTCCGACCATGCCGGCACAAGATGCCTTTGCAGACACGCCACGCGACCGCTTTCTAAAGGGCGAGGATCTGCCTGCTGGATGTCTGGACGAAGCGGTGCTGTCTTCCTGGCGGCGGCTGCGGGACCGGGCATCGACAGAGTTCGACCCTCCGGCGGAGCACCATCCGGCGGACCTGCCGGCAAACCGGTTGCTGGGCAGTATCGCTGCCACCGGCGCGCTCATTCTCGGCTCGATCCGCCTGATCCTAGGCCGCGATCATCCCATCGCCATCGTCCTGGTCGATAGCGACCTGGTGATTCACAGCGTGACCGGAGACCGCAGGTTCATCGAACGGCTGGACATGGCCGGTATGGATGAGGGCCGGTCGGCGGTGGAGGATGCCATCGGCACCAACGCCATCGATCTGTGCCTGCGGGAGCGGCGCCCGATGGTCACGTACGGTTGGCAGCATGTCAGCGCCGGACTGGCGAACACCACGATTGCCGCCGCACCTCTGTTTGGCTTGAACACCGCCCTGCATGGCGCCATTGCGCTGGTATCGGACGCATCGGTCGGAACGGACACTCTCAGCGGGCTTGCCCTGCTGTGCGCCGAAAGTGCCAGCGCCCAATTGAGCGCGGTCGAGACCAGCGGCAATCTCGACCGCATGTTGGTCGAGCAACGGGCCATCATCGACAGCATCTCCGATGGGTTGCTGGTCGTGGACGAGGATGGCCGGGTCCGCCACATGAACGCGCCGGCCGGCCGTATTCTGACCCTGAACCCGCAGCAGAGCGTCGGCCGTCGCTTTGCCGAACTGCTCGACTTCGAGCCGATCATTGCTCCGATCTTCCGCACCGGCATCGGCTATTACGACCGGGAACTGATCGTCGATTCCGGCCAGCGCCACCTGCACCTGATCGACACCGCCATTCCCATCAAGGACCCCCAAGGCAAGGTCCAATCCGTCGTTAACACCTTCCGCGAGTTCAACCGCGCCAAGCGGATCGCCCAGCAGATCGCCGGCAGCCCGGTGCGTTATACCTTTGACGACATCATCGGCACGTCGGAGTGCCTGCGCCATGCCATCGGCGACGCCCGTAAGGCGGCGCTCGGCACCGCGAACATCCTGCTGAACGGGCCCAGCGGCAGCGGCAAAGAGGTCTTCGCCCAGGCGATCCACGCCCATGGTGACCGCCGCGACGCCCCCTTCATCGCCGTCAATTGTGCCGCTCTGCCACGCGAACTGATCGAAAGCGAGTTGTTTGGCTATGTCGCCGGCAGCTTCACCGGAGCGCAGAAGGGTGGGCGGCCAGGCAAGTTCGAAATGGCCTCCGGCGGAACGATCTTCCTCGACGAGATCACGGAGATGCCGCTCGATCTCCAGGCCAAGCTGCTGCGCGTCCTCCAGGAACGCGAGGTTACTCGGATCGGCGCCACGCGGCCGATCCCCGTCGATGTCCGGGTTATCGCCGCGTCCAATCGGAACCTGAAAGACGCCATCGCCCGGCGGGAGTTTCGCGACGACCTGTATTATCGCCTGCACGTCGTCTCAATCGCCATTCCAGCCCTAAAGGACCGCAAAAGCGACATCCCGATGCTGGCGACGCATTTCCTGCGCAAATACGCGGCCAACGCCGGCAAGTCTGTGTTCACCATTTCCGAGGGTGCCCTGCGGTCGATGGCCGAATACGAATGGCCGGGCAATGTGCGCGAACTGGAAAACACCTTGGAGCGCCTCGTCGTGTTGTCCGAGGGCACGGAAATCCAGCATTTCGATCCACCCGGCGACGCAAGGACGCAGACACCGGCTCCAGCCGCGTCTCTCGCCCTGAAGTCGCTGCGCGAACATGAACGCGACATCATCACCGCCACGCTGAGCCATGTGGATCACAACGTAACCAAAGCGGCGGAAATCCTCGGCATCGCGCGGCCAACTCTCTACAGCAAAATTCGCGAGTATGGGATTGCCTTGCGACGCAGTGGAGCGGACAGGCCGTCATGATTCTGAACGATTGTAAAATATTCTAACGTTTTGTTTTCTTACAATCTTTTAAGGCACCGTATCCCCGTAGAGTGGTGCGGCCTCCTGACAGCAGGTCAAGTGGCTGATTCTGTTCAGTGGTCCGCCTCCTATTCAAGCTCGGCCAAGCTTGGCACGGTCGTTGCCTAGTGACGGGTGAGCCCCTGAACTGGAGACAGCCCGTATGATCATCCCCTTGGATCCGGAGCGCGTCGAAACGGTGCAGCTCGTCGTCGACGCATCGATGACGGCCGACGCCTTCGCCCGTGACCCGGATGAGCGCTATCCGCAGGTCCTCGCCACGCCGGTAATGATCGCCGAGATGGAGCGCGCCTGCGCCGCCCTGCTGCGCCCGGTGCTCCAGCCCGGAGAGTTGTCCGTCGGGGCCAAGCTGGACGTGTCGCACGTCGCGCCGACGCCCGTCGGCGGACAGGTGAGGACCAGCGCCCGCTTCACAGGGCGCGAGGGCCCCCTCTACTGGTTCAACGTCTGGTCGGAAGACGCTGGCGGCAAGATCGGCCAGGGCCGGCACGCCCGCGCCATCCTGCCGCAATCCGCCATCGAATCCCGCGCCGAATCTCGTGCCGCTGCGCGCTCCGGCTCCTGACCGGTGCTTCCACCATCCACACCGAGGCCCTGATGCCGACCTCTGATCTTCTCCATCCCGATTTTGAGACCCTGTCCGACGGCGAAATCCGCGCCCTGCAGGACCGCCTTTGGGCCGCACAATGGGACTATGTGTCCGACCGGTCGGCGATGTACCGGCGCATGCTGCCCGCCGACATCGGGCGTGCGGTGACGCTCGACGGTCTCCAGGATCTGCCGCTGACCGACAAGGAGGATCTCCGCGCCAGCCAGGAGGCCAGCTATCCCTTCGGCGACTATGTGGCCTGTGCGGAGCAGAGCATCGTCCGGCTGCACCGCACCTCCGGCACCACCGGCCGTGCGCTCAACCTCGCCAACAGCCGGCAGGACTGCGACCGCATCGCCACCATCGGTGGCCGGGCGATGCATGCCTCCGGACTCCGTTCGACCGACCGCGTGGTGCATTGCCTGAACTACTGCATGTGGACCGGCGGCGTGACCGACCACATGACGCTGGAAGCGGCGGGTGCGACCGTGGTGCCCTTCGGCGTCGGCAACACCAAGCAGCTTCTCCAAGCGATCGTTGATCTGAAGATCACGGCCATCTCCTGCACGCCGTCCTACCCGGCACTGCTGGAAAAGCTTCTGCGTGACGAGGGCGGTCCGGCGCCGCGCGCCCTCGGGCTTCGGCTCGGCCTGTTCGGCGGCGAGGCCGGGCTGGACAACGCCGCCTTCCGCGCGACCATGGAGGAAACCTGGGGCTTCGGCGTGCGCAACGCCAATTACGGCCTCAGCGAGGTGCTGAGCACGCTGGGCAGCCAATGCGAGGCGACCACCGACCTGCATTTCCATGGTAGCGACTATCTGTTCGCCGAAATCCTCGACGCGGAGGGCAATCGCCTGCCGATCCGCGAGGGCACGGTCGGTGAACTGGTCTGCACCCACATCGAAAAGGAATGCCAGCCGCTGATCCGCTATCGCACCCGCGACGTCGTCACCGTGACCGGCACCGGGCGCTGCGCCTGCGGCCGGACATCCTGGCGCTTTCGGGTCAGCGGGCGCACCGACGACATGTTCAACGTACGTGGAATCAACATCTTCCCCAGCGCGGTCCGCAAGGCGGTCAGCAGCCTGCCGGCGCTGTCGTCCGGCCATTTCCGGATCCGGCTGGTCGGACCCGGGCCGTACGACCGCATCCAGCTGCGCGTCGAGGCAGCGGAGGGGCTGCCTGAAACGGCATGGCCCGCGGCAGCGGCGGAACTGGAGAAGGCGGTGCGTGATCAGGCCGGTGCGACTGCCTCGGTCACAATGATCCCGCACGACACGCTGCCGCGCACCGCCGGCAAGACCGATTGGATCGAAAGGGTTGCATCATGAGCACGGTCAATCTCGATGTGGCGGCGGGGATCGGCCGCGTGACGCTGAACCGGCCGGAGCGGATGAACGCCATCGGCACCGCCCTGCTGCATGACCTTCACGCCGTGCTGACCGAGGCGGCGGAGCGCCCGGACGTGTCGGTCATCCTGCTGTGCGGCGCTGGGCGGGCCTTCTGCGCGGGTGATGACCTGAAGGAGTTCGACCAGCAGACCCGCGACGATGCCGCGATCCGCGCCCACATCGCCGGCATCCAGCAGATCACCCACGACCTGATGTTTGGATCGAAGATCGTCGTGGGGGCGGTACACGGCTTCGCCGTGGGCGGCGGATTCGAATGGCTGCTGAACTGCGATCTCGTGGTCGCCTCCGACGATCTCCAGGCCTTCTTTCCCGAAATGGACTGGGGCCAGTTCGTGACCGGCGGGGTGACGCATCTGCTGCCGCTGGCGGTCGGCTACCAGCGGGCGATGGAGCTGATGCTTCTGGGCGAACGGCAATCGGCGGCACGACTGGCCGAACTCGGGCTGGTCAACCGGGTGGTCCCACGCGAGGCGCTGCTCGAAACCGCAACGGCACTGGCGACGGTGGTTGCCGGGAAGTCGCGCTTCTCCACCGGCCGGCTGAAGCGCCTGATGACCGTCGACCTGTCCGACCTGCTGCACCGTGCCCTGGATTTGGAGGCGGCGGCCACCATTGAGGCGTTCGGCAATCCCGAAGCCGCCGAACGGGTCACCCGGTTCGCCGCACGCAAGTCGTCTTGACAAGAGGAGCAGGAATGGACGCGATCAAGGCCGTCACCTTCGATTATTTTGGTACGCTGGTGGATGTCGATGCCGGCGGCACCGCCGGCATGGCGCAGGTGCTGTTCAGGCTGGGCCGCGGCGACTTGGATCCCGCCGCTCTCTACCTCGACTGGGACATGCGCAACGTCCAGCTCTACCGGTCGTCCGCCTATCGCCGGTACCGCGAGGTCGCCGCCGAGGGGCTGGCCGCCACGCTGGCCGAGGCCGGGATTGAGCGGGTGGACATGGACCAGCTTCCTGCCCTGACCGATACGCTGCTGACCGGCCTCGTCGAACAGGCGCCGCCGCACCCCGAGGTGCCGGAGATCCTCGCCTTGTTGGCGGCCAAATATCCGTTGATGCCAATCACCAACATGGACAGCGACCTGTTCGCGCGCAGCCGGCTGGCCTCCTTCTTCCCCAGCGTCACAACCGCGGAGATGGCCCGGGCCTACAAGCCGTCGGAACGCATCTTCCGTCTGGCTCTGGAACGGCTGGCGCTTGCCCCCGGCGAGGTCCTGCACGCCTCGCTGGCCTCCTGGGCGGACATTGACGGAGCCAAGCCGTTGGGCATGCGGGTCGCCTGGATCAACCGCACACAGGACCGGCTGGGGCCGTGGCAGCCCCGGCCGGACCATGAGTTCGCCGATCTCACCGGATTGCGCGAGGTGCTGGCCTTCTAACATCAGGCACACCGCAAGGTGGGGCTTACCGAGACACGTCCGCCGCATGCGGCCCGGCGGGCGGATGCAATGACACAACAACATGCCGCCTCAACGAATGGGGAAGTTCCATGTCTCGATCAATGTCTCAGTCTGGGTCTCGATCCGACACGTTCATCCGCAAGCTGTTCCGCGGCAACCTTCTTCGTTTCGGCATTTCGATCGCGGCACTGGTGCCGACGGCGGCGGCGGCCGACGTCAAGCTGGGCCTCGCCGGGCCGGTCACCGGACAATATGCCTCCTTCATGGAACAGATGCGGCGCGGCGCCGACCTCGCCGTTGCCGATCTCAATGCCGCCGGCGGCATCAACGGTGAGAAGGTCGTCCTGCAGGTGGCCGACGATGCCTGCGACCCCAAGCAGGCGGTGGCCGTCGCCAACCGCTTCGTCGCCGACGGCGTGCAGGCCGTGGTCGGGCATTTCTGCTCCAGCTCCACCATTCCGGCCTCCAGCGTCTATGCCGAAGCCGGACTGGTGATCGTGACGCCAGCCTCGACCAACCCGACGATCACCGAACGCGGTCTGACCAACATGTTCCGCGTCTGCGGGCGCGACGACCAGGCCGCAGGCGTGGCGGCGAAGCAGATCGTCAGCCGCCATCTCGGGCAAACCATCGCCGTCGTCCACGACAAATCGACTTATGGTCAGGGCATTGCCGAGGGGGTGCGGGGCGAATTGGCGAAGCAGGGCATCAACGCCGTGCTGTTCGAAGGCATCACCCAGGGCGAGCGCGATTTCTCGTCGCTGGTCGCCCGGCTGAAGGCCTTGAACGTCGATCTCGTCTTCTTTGGCGGCTATCACACCGAGGCCGGGCTGCTGGTGCGCCAAGCATCAGAACAGGGGCTCAAGACCCGTTTCGTCGCCGGCGACGGTTTGGCAACCACCGAATTCGCGTCCATCGCCGGACCGGCCAGCAATGGGGTGATGTTCACCTTCTACCCGGATCCACGCGTCAACGCCGGCACCGCCGATCTGGTGCAGCGCTTCCGTACGGCCGGATTCGAGCCGGAGGGCTTCACCCTCTACACCTATGCCGCCGTCAACGTGCTGGCCGATGCCGCGAAAGCGGCAAAAACGATGAAGGGCGACAAGCTGGCTGCCGCGTTGCGTGCCGGCACCTATCACACCGTGCTGGGCGACATCCGGTTCGACCGGAAGGGCGATCCCAACTCCGAGCCCTTCGTGCTCTATGCCTGGAACAACGGCACTTACGCTCCCCTAAAGTGATCCCGGCAGCACGCCTGCCCTGACGAACGGAGCCGCAACCACGGCCGCCGAACGCGGGGACATGCCCGCCGCTCGCCCCACACAGGACGAGCGGCGCCGTGGCGCATCGCGCTGTCCGTCCCGACCTCCAAGCTCTTTGCCGCCCTTTGTTCAGGCCGGAAAGAGCCTCAAACTTCGGGCGACGACTTCATGGACTATTTTCTCCAGCAATTGATCAACGGCTTGTCGCTTGGGGCGATTTACGGCCTGATCGCGATTGGCTACACGATGGTGTACGGCATCATCGGCATGATCAACTTCGCCCATGGCGAGATTTACATGATCGGCGCCTTCGTCGCACTGATCACCTTCCTGGCCATCGGCGCGCTCGGCGTCACCTGGGTGCCGCTGGCGCTGCTGATCATGCTGGTCGCCTCCATGCTGTTCACCAGCGTCTATGGCTGGACGGTCGAGCGCATCGCCTACCGGCCGCTGCGCTCCTCGCCGCGCCTGGCGCCGCTGATCTCCGCCATCGGCATGTCGATCTTCCTGCAGAACTACATCCAGATCCTCCAGGGCGCCCGCTCCAAGCCGCTGCAGCCCATCCTGCCCGGCAACCTCACCCTGATGGACGGCGCCGTCTCCGTCAGCTACGTGCGGCTGGCCACCATCATCATCACCCTGGTCCTCATGGTCGGCTTCACCATGCTGATCAACCGCACCTCGCTCGGCCGTGCCCAGCGCGCCTGCGAACAGGACAAGAAGATGGCAGGATTGCTCGGCGTCAACGTCGACCGCGTCATCTCGCTGACCTTCGTCATGGGCGCCGCACTCGCCGCCGTCGCCGGCATGATGGTTCTGCTGATCTATGGCGTCATCGACTTCTACATCGGCTTCCTGGCCGGGGTGAAAAGCTTCACTGCCGCCGTGCTCGGCGGGGTGGGCTCGCTGCCCGGCGCCATGCTCGGCGGCGTGGTCATCGGCCTGATCGAGGCCTTCTGGTCGGGCTATGTCGGCTCCGAATGGAAGGACGTCGCAACCTTCTCCATCCTCGTCCTCGTCCTGATCTTCCGGCCCACCGGCCTGCTCGGCCGGCCCGAGATCGAGAAGGTGTAAGCGCCATGACCACCCCTTCCCACGCGCCCTCGCACCCCCATTTCCACATCAACGGCAAGCGCCCCGGCGTCGACTGGGCCGCCACCGTCAAGGACGCCGGCCTCGCCGCCTTCGTCGCCCTGCTGCTGACCGTGCCGCTGGTCGGCCTGCGCACCGTCGACCGTCCCACCGGTCTCGGCATCGAAGCCCGGCCGGAGGAGGTGATCGCCTCCCTCCTCCTGGTCTTCTTCGGCCGCCTCGGCCTCGGGCTGATCCGCCAGGGCATGGCGCTGCCGGTGCTGATCCTGGCGCTGATCTGCGCCGGCGTCGGGCTGGTGCTGCCGATGCCGACCCAGGTGCTGCGGCTGGTCCTGGTGCTGGGCGGCGGCGTCATCGCTCTGCGCGCCGCCATGACGGTGGCCACCGGCCGCTCCAAGCTGAGCCAGGCCGACCGCGACAAGCGGATGGACCGCATCGCCGCCAAGGTGCAGCACGCCAGCCGCTACATCGGCCCGGTCGCCGTGGTCTTCGCCGCCATCCTGCCGATGACGCCGCTGGCCGACCGCATGCTGCTGGACATCGGCATCCTGCTGCTGACCTACATCATGCTGGGCTGGGGCCTGAACATCGTCGTCGGGCTGGCCGGCCTGCTCGACCTCGGCTATGTCGCCTTCTACGCCGTCGGCGCCTATTCCTACGCGCTGCTCGCCCATTACTTCGGCCTCAGCTTCTGGGTCTGCCTGCCGCTGGCAGGACTGCTGGCCGCCTGCTCGGGCGTGCTGCTGGGCTTCCCGGTGCTGCGTCTGCGCGGCGACTATTTCGCCATCGTCACCCTGGGCTTCGGCGAGATCATCCGCATCATCCTGGTCAACTGGTACCAGTTCACCGGCGGCCCCAACGGCATCTCCGGCATTCCGCGGCCGAGCTTCTTCGGCATCGCCGACTTCAGCCGCAGCCCGGCCGAGGGCATGGCCGCCTTCCACGAGCTGTTCGGGCTGGAATACTCGCCGCTGCACCGCATCGTCTTCCTCTACTACCTCATCCTGGCGCTCGCGCTGGTGGTGAACCTGTTCACGCTGCGCGTTCGCAAGCTGCCGCTCGGCCGGGCCTGGGAGGCTCTGCGCGAGGACGACATCGCCTGCGCGTCCTTGGGCATCAACCGCACCAACATGAAGCTGGCGGCCTTTGCCATCGCCGCGATGTTCGGCGGCTTCGCCGGCTCCTTCTTCGCCACGCGCCAGGGCTTCATCAGCCCGGAGAGCTTCACCTTCATCGAGTCGGCGATCATCCTGGCCATCGTGGTGCTGGGCGGCATGGGCAGCCAGATCGGCGTGGTGGTGGCCACGCTGCTGGTGATCGGCCTGCCCGAGGCGTTCCGCGAACTGGCCGACTACCGCATGCTGGCCTTCGGCGCCGGCATGGTGGTGATCATGCTGTGGCGTCCGCGCGGCCTGCTGGCCCACCGCGACCCGACCATCCTCCTGCATGGCGGCAAGAACCCCGCCGCGGGAGCCGCGAAATGAGCGCCGTGATGCCCCACACCACGATGACCGACAAGCCGCTTCTCAGCGTCGAACACCTGACCATGCGTTTCGGCGGTCTGGTGGCGAACAACGACGTGTCCTTCGAGGCGCGGGCGGGCGAGATCACCGCGCTGATCGGCCCGAACGGCGCCGGCAAGACGACGCTGTTCAACTGCGTCACCGGCTTCTACACGCCCACCGTCGGCCGGCTGACGCTGCGCCACCCGCAGGGCAAGGAGTTCCTGCTGGAGCGGATGCCGGGCTACCGCATCGCCCAGCTGGCCGGGGTGGCGCGCACCTTCCAGAACATCCGGCTGTTCAGCGGCATGAGCGTTCTGGAGAACCTGATCGTCGCCCAGCACAACAAGCTGATGCGGGCCTCGGGCTTCGCCATCGCCGGCCTGCTCGGCCTGCCCGGCTTCCGCAAGGCCGAGCATGAGGCGGTGGAGCTGGCGAAATACTGGCTGGACCGGGTTCGCCTGACCGAGTTCGCCGACTGGGAGGCCGGCAACCTGCCCTACGGCGCCCAGCGCCGCCTGGAGATCGCGCGGGCCATGTGCACCGAGCCGGTTCTGCTCTGCCTGGACGAACCGGCGGCCGGCCTGAACCCGCGCGAGTCGGGCGAACTGGCCGAGATCCTGACCTTCATCCGCGACGTGCAGACCCCGCAGGGCCACCGGACCGGCGTTCTGCTGATCGAGCATGACATGAGCGTGGTGATGCGCATTTCCGACCATGTGGTGGTGCTAGACTATGGCCGGAAGATTTCCGACGGCGATCCGGAGCATGTGAAGAACGACCCGGCGGTGATCCGCGCCTACCTCGGCGAGGACGAGGACGAGGCGCTGCCGCCGGAGGTCGCCTCGGACCTGAACCTTGCCCAGAAGGGGGCCTGAGCCATGCTGAAGGTATCGGGCGTCCACACCTTCTACGGCGCCATCGAGGCGCTGAAGGGCATCGACATCGAGATCGGCGCCGGCGAGATCGTCTCGCTGATCGGCGCGAACGGGGCGGGCAAGTCGACGCTGCTGATGACGATCTGCGGCAGCCCGCGCGCCCGCCAGGGCCGGGTGTTCTTCGAGGGCGAGGACATCACCGACCTCCCCACCCACGAGATCGTGCGGCGCGGCATCGCGCAGTCTCCCGAAGGCCGGCGCATCTTCCCGCGCATGACGGTGCTGGAGAACCTGCAGATGGGCTCGATCGTCGCCCAGCCCGGCAGCTTCGACCGCGAGCTGGAGCGGGTGCTGACGCTGTTCCCGCGTCTGAAGGAGCGCATCAACCAGCGCGCCGGCACGATGTCGGGCGGCGAGCAGCAGATGCTGGCGATCGGCCGCGCGCTGATGAGCCAGCCGCGTCTGCTGCTGCTGGACGAGCCGTCGCTTGGTCTGGCGCCACTGATCGTGAAGCAGATCTTCCAGGTGATCCAGGAGATCAACCGGGAACAGAAGATGACGGTGTTCATGGTCGAGCAGAACGCCTTCCATGCGCTGAAGCTGGCGCACCGGGCCTATGTGATGGTGACGGGGAAGATCACGATGACGGGGACCGGGGCGCAGCTTCTGGCCGACCCGGAGGTGCGGTCCGCCTATCTGGAAGGGGGTCACTGAGATGGAAACGATCCTTGGGTCCAGACCATCGAGCCCGCTGCTTTTGCGCAGGCATCAGCGGGCCTTTGCCGTCCGTGCCGGCCCGTCGGGTCCTTCAAGCAAGGATAGGGGCAAGGCGGTGGTATGCTTGATCTCGGACAGTGCAATGGCCGAGTTGGTTTCACGCACCGCCGGAAGCTGGGACAGCTTCTCGCGAAAGAAGTGCTCGTAGGATTCGACGTCCCGCGCGACCACCTTGATGATGTAGTCGGTGGCCCCCAACAGCGTGTAGCATTCCAGCACTTCCGGCAACTGGCGCACCGTTTCCTCGAATTCCGGCAGGGTCGCGCGGCCATGCGCGGCCAGCTTCACCTGCGCGAACACCAGAACGTTCAGCCCGAGCTTCTTCCGGTCGAGCAGGGTGGCGCGCAGGCGGATGACGCCATTCTCCTCCATCCGCTTGATCCGGCGCCAGCAGGGGGCTTGCGACAATCCCACCCGCTCGGCGATGTCGGCGCTCGACAGCTGGGCGTCCGATTGCAGCAGAGCCAGGATGCGGCGGTCGATCGCGTCAAGTTCGATCTGCATGAATTCTCCCAACGAAACCGCAAAACACGAATTGAACGATGCGTACTTTCTCCACAAGAGGCATTAGAACGCAAAGAAAATTCGCTGCTCCAACGGTATAATCGGACGCAGGGGATCACTCACGAAGGCGCGCGACCAGGGCCGCTTCCTCACCCCCTCATTCTTCAGCAACCGCCGCCGCTCGGACACAGCGTCCGATGCCAGCCCCTGCCATTGGAAGGACTGCCATGGATGCCCCCATGCCTGTTCCAGCGCCGTTGAGTCTGCATGTACCGGAGCCTCCGCAGCGGCCCGGCAGCGAGATCGATTTCACTGGCCTCACGGTGCCGCCGGCCGGCACCGCCCGCCGTCCCGCCATCGACTGTCCTGCAGCCGACATGACCGATCTGGCCTATGATCTGGTCCGCGTGCTCGATGATCAGGGGCATGCCGTCGGTCCCTGGGACCCGGCGCTCGCCCCCGACACGCTGGTACGGGGGCTGCGGTCGATGATGACGGTGCGCGCCTATGACGAGCGCATGCAGCGTGCCCAGCGCCAGGGCAAGACCTCCTTCTACATGAAATGCACCGGAGAGGAGGCGATCGCCGTCGCGCAAGCGATGGCGGTCGATCGAAGTGACATGTTGTTTCCAACCTACCGGCAGCAGGGGCTTCTGATTGCCCGCGACTGGCCGCTGGTCGACATGATGTGCCAGGTTTTTTCCAATACCGGCGATCGGCTGAAGGGCCGGCAGATGCCGGTCTTCTATTCCAGCAAGGAGGCCGGCTTCTTCTCAATCTCCGGCAATTTGGGGACGCAGTACAGCCAGGCAGTGGGTTGGGCGATGGCCTCGGCGATCAAAGGCGACACCCGCATTGCCGCGGCCTGGATCGGTGAAGGCGCCACCGCGGAGGGCGACTTCCACCACGCCCTCACCTTCGCCTCGGTCTACCGCGCTCCGGTGATCCTCAATCTGGTCAACAACCACTGGGCCATCTCCTCCTTCCACGGCATCGCCGGCGGGGAGCGCACGACCTTCGCGGCGCGCGGCCTCGGCTATGGCATCCCCAGCCTACGCGTGGACGGCAACGATTTCCTGGCGGTCTTCGCGGCGACGCACTGGGCGGCGGCGAGGGCGCGGGCCAACCTCGGCCCAACCCTGATCGAACTGTTCACCTACCGCGCGGCTGCTCACTCCACCAGCGACGACCCCGCCAAATACCGGCCGGAGAATGCCGGCGCCCATTGGCCGCTGGGTGACCCGATTGACCGGCTGCGCCAGCACCTGATCGCCCTGGGCATCTGGTCGGAGGCCAAGCAGGAGGACTTGGCCCGGGAGGTAACGGAAACGGTTCAAGCCGCCGGGAAGGAGGCCGAATCCCTCGGCACCCTCGACAAGGGGCCGTTCCACTCGGCCCGCACGATGTTCGAGGACGTCTACAAAACAATGCCCTGGCATTTGAAGCGCCAGCGCCAGCAGGCGGGGGTCTGAACGATGGCGACCATGACCATGGTCCAGGCGCTGAATGCGGCGATGGATGTGATGCTGACCAGGACCGACGACGTCGTCGTTCTGGGCGAGGATGTCGGCTATTTCGGCGGCGTGTTTCGCTGCACCGACGGGCTGCAGAGCAAGCATGGACGCGCACGGGTGTTCGACACCCCGATCACCGAAGCCGGCATCATGGGGATCGCCGTCGGCATGGCCGCCTACGGCCTGCGCCCGGTCGCGGAGATGCAATTTGCCGACTACATCTACCCGGCCTGCGACCAGCTGATTTCCGAAGCAGCGCGGCTGCGCTACCGCTCCGGTGGCGAGTTCACGGCACCGCTCACGGTGCGGGCACCCTACGGCGGCGGCATCTTTGGTGGTCAGACCCACAGCCAGAGTCCGGAGGCCATCTTCACTCATGTCGCAGGACTGAAGACGGTGATCCCTTCGACCCCTTACGACGCCAAAGGGCTGCTGATCAGCGCCATCGAAGACGACGATCCCGTGATGTTCTTCGAGCCCAAGCGTCTTTACAACGGTCCCTTCGAGGGCTACCACGACCGCCCGGTAGTGCCTTGGGCCAAGCATCCAGCCAGCGACGTGCCCGACGGCCATTACGCCATCCCGCTCGGCAAGGCGGCGACTGTGCGCAGCGGCGGCGCCGTCACCGTCCTCGCCTACGGCACCATGGTGCATGTGGCGCTGGCCGCCGCCCGCGATGCGCAGGTCGATGCAGAAATTCTTGATCTGCGCACCCTGGTGCCGGTCGACATTGAGGCAATCGAGGCGTCGGTGCGCAAGACCGGCCGCTGCGTCATCGTGCATGAGGCGACCCGGACCGGCGGCTTCGGTGCCGAGTTGTCCGCCTTGGTACAGGAGCATTGCTTCCACCATCTGGAAGCGCCGATCGAGCGGGTCACCGGCTGGGACACGCCTTATCCGCACGCTTTCGAATGGGAGTATTTCCCCGGCCCGGCTCGAATTACCGAGGCATTACGCCGCGTGATGGAGGACTGATCATGGCGCGCTATGTCTTCAAGCTGCCCGATGTCGGTGAGGGCACTGCCGAGGCGGAGATCGTCGCCTGGCATGTCGCGCTCGGCGACCGCGTCGCCGAGGATCAGACGCTGGTCGATGTGATGACGGACAAGGCGACGGTCGAGATCCCGTCGCCGGTGGCCGGCACAGTGCTGTCGCTCAACGGCGATCCCGGCACGATGCTGGCGGTCGGATCCGAGTTGGTTGTGCTGGAGGTGGAGGGGGACGGCGCTCACGTGCCCGACGACGCCCCCGCCGATACGCCCAATGCCTCCCTTGCAACGGTGCCCCTCACAGCCACGCCTCCGCCGATGATCGCCGGTGCCCCCGCGCCGGAGGCGGCAACAGTCTGGCCGGACGTCTCCCCGCCTGCCCTACTGGTCCGTCGACCGCCCGGCGTCAAGCCGACCGCCTCGCCGGCGGTGCGGCGCCGCGCCTGGGACCTGGGCATTCCCTTGCAGTTCGTTGCGGGCTCCGGTCCCGACGGCCGGATTTTGCATCGCGACCTCGAGCGGCACCTTGACGGGGCATCGGAGGTCGGCGGTGTTGCCGTCGCCGAGCGGCCATCGCCCTCAGCTCGGGCCGGGGTGTGGGAGGTGCCGGTGCGCGGCCTTCGCCGCAGGATCGCCGAGAGCATGCAGGAGGCCAAGCGCCACATCCCGCATTTCTCCTACATCGAGGAGATTGACGTTACCGCCCTGGAGGAGTTGCGCCTGCACCTCAACGCCGAGGGTGGCGCAACGCGGCCGAAGCTGACCCTGCTGCCTTTCCTGATCCGCGCCCTTGTGCGGGCGCTGCCGGAATTCCCGCAAATCAACGCGCGTTACGACGATGCGGCGAATGTCGTCCACCGGTTCGCGGCGGTGCATGCCGGCATCGCAACACAAACGCCCGGCGGGTTGGTGGTGCCGGTCGTCCGCCATGTCGAAACGCTCGACCTGTGGCAGGCCGCCGACGCGATCCGCAAACTGGCTGCCGCCGCGCGCGACGGGCAGGCTGGGCGGGAGCAGCTCAGCGGCTCCACCATCACCATCACCAGCCTGGGAGCCCTAGGCGGCCTCGCCACCACGCCGATTATCAACCGGCCCGAGGTCGCCATCGTCGGCGTCAACAAGATCGTCGAGCGGCCGGTGGTGCGTAAGGGCGCCATCCTCATTCGGTCGATGATGAATCTGTCCTGTTCCTTCGACCACCGGGTCGTCGACGGCTGGGACGCCGCCTCCTTCGTTCAGCAAGTCAAAACCCTGCTGGAACAGCCCGCCACCCTTTTCCTGGACCAACCCCAATGAATGCATCCAGCGTAAAGACCGTCACCGCCCAGGTGCTCGTGGTCGGCGGCGGACCGGGCGGCTATGTCGCCGCCATCCGCGCTGGCCAGTTGGGGCTCGATACCGTGTTGATCGAGGCCGACCGCCTGGGCGGCACCTGTCTGATCCGTGGCTGCATTCCGTCAAAGGCGCTGATCCATGTCGCTGCCCGGTTTGAGGCGATGCAGAAATCGGTTGGTGATGGCCATCTCGGCATCGCGCTCGACACGCCGCCGCGTCTTGATCTCGCCACCGCCATGCGTTGGAAGGATGGGATCGTCGATCGGCTCAGCGGTGGGGTGGCGGCCCTGCTGCGCAAGGCAAAGGTGCGGGTGCTGCGCGGCTGGGCGGTTTTCTCCGATGCTAAGACCTGCACTGTCCAAAGCAGCGAAGGTCCTCTGACCGTGAAGGCGGAACATGTGATCCTCGCCACCGGCTCGGAACCGGTGCCGCTACCTACCCTTCCCTTCGGTGGACCGGTGCTCTCCTCAACCGAGGCGCTGTCGCTCGAGCGGCTGCCGCGTCGGCTGGTGGTGGTCGGTGGCGGCTATATCGGGCTGGAACTGGGCAGCGCCTTCGCCAGGATGGGCTCCGCGGTGACGGTGGTCGAGGCGCAGCCGCGCATCCTGCCGCTTTACGACGCGGCTCTGACCGACCCTGTGCGACGCTGGCTGGAGCGCTCTGGAGTGACCGTTCACCTCGGTGCCCGTGCGCTGGGTATGGAGACAGAGGGGGAGAGTCATGCGCTCGTTGTGCAGACGGCGGATGGTGGGATGAGTCGGCTGCCGGCCAACGCGGTGCTTTCGACCGTCGGCCGGCGTCCCCGGCTGGAGGGCTGGGGCTTCGAGGCGATGGGTGTCGATCGCCAGGGAGCCTTCGTCGCGGTGGACGACCAGTGCCGGACCTCGATGCGCAATGTCTGGGCGATCGGCGATCTGGTCGGCGAGCCGATGCTGGCCCACAAAGCGTCGGCGCAGGGCGAGATGGTGGCGGAGATCATTGCTGGCCATTGTCGCCGCTTCGCCCCGACGGCAATCCCGGCGGTCTGCTTCACGGAACCGGAGATCGTCAGCGTCGGTCTGTCGCCGGACGAGGCGATGGCGCAGGGGATCGACGCGATTTTCGACCAGTTCCCCTTCGCCGCCAACGGCCGCGCCCTCACCCTGGATGCTGGGCGGATGGACGCCGGCGGGAGCGGGTTCGTCCGGCTGGTGGCGCGTCGGGACAACCGGCGGGTGATCGGCATCCAGGCGGTGGGCGCCCATATTTCGGAATTGTCGGGGGAGTTCGCGCTGGCGCTGGAAATGGGGGCCGAACTGGAGGATGTGGCGGGAACGATCCATGCTCACCCGACTTTGGGCGAGGTCTTCCACGAAATTGCGCTCAGGCTGCTGGGGCGGCCGCTCCATCTCTGATTGAACATTTGCGACGATACGGTTGAAATCACCGGCGAACCCGCTGATTGGCCCCTCTTTATCGGAGATGCCAGCCGTCACGATAGGGGGAGTTCCAGCGCGATGCTCATACCCTCTGGGATTTCGTCGCGACGACGAGCATGGTGTCGTCGCGTCGCTGATCTGCCACAGTCGTATCGACGAGAGCGATGGCAACCAGAGCGCCGTAACACTTTCCAGCCAGAAATGGCATCCCGGTGATGGGCGGTGACCACCGGCTGACCTGTTCCGGGGGAGCAGCCTGTAGACCCTGATCTCAAGACGGTCGAACTGACCTCCAGAGCGTTGCGGAGTTTCTGAGTGACGTCGCCCAAGCGCTGTTCGTGCGCGCCCGGCCCAGTCAATGGCCCTGGACTTGCCCGAACAAAGTGGAGAGCCTCCATCTATGGTCTGAGGGACCAGGAGGTTTGGCATGGGTGACGGGCATCGGCGTAAGCTAACGGAAGACTTCAAGCGGGAAGCTGTTCGGCATATCGCAACGAGCGGCCGGACTGTCGGGGAAGTGGCGGCTGATTTGGGGATCGGCAAATCGACACTGACGCGATGGAGATCGCGGTATCAGGAAGCGGAGCTTCTGTCCGGTCGACAAAACGATGTGCAAAAGGAATTGATCCGTCTGCGTCGTGAGAACAAGGTTTTACGCCAGGAGCGTGACCTGTTAAAAAAGGCAGCCGCTTTCTTTGCGAAGGAGACAAATCGATGAGAGTTCAGCTCATCGATGCAGAGAAAGCGGGTGCTCCGGTCTCCCGGCTTTGCCAGCTCTTGGGTGTGAGCGTCAGCGGTTACTATGCGTGGAAGACGGGCAAAGCCAGTGTTCGACAACGAACCGACCTGGTGCTGTTGGCCCATATCCGAAGCCGGTTCACAGCGTCGCGCGAAACTTATGGCAGCCCACGGATGCATGCCGAGTTGACGGCGGACGGCGTGACGGTCGGTCGCCATCGCGTCGCCCGCCTGATGCGTGACAACCACCTGAAGGCCCTCCAAAGGCGCCGGTACAAGCGAACCACTGACAGCCAGCATGGCGGCTTGGTGGCGCCAAACCTGCTCGATCAGGACTTCTCCGCTCCGGCGCCGAACCGGAAATGGGGAACCGACATTTCCTATGTCTGGACCGCTGAAGGTTGGCTTAATCTGGCCATCGTGCTGGATCTGTACTCCCGCCGGATCGTGGGATGGGCCACCAATGACCGGATCACCAAGGAGTTGGCGATCACGGCGTTGAAGCGGGCCATTACCGTTCGGCAGCCACCTCCTGGTCTGATTCATCATTCAGATCGTGGAAGCCAATACTGTTCAGATGATTACCAGAAGGTGTTGCAGGAGAACGGAATGTTGGTTTCGATGAGCGGGCGCGGGAACTGCTACGATAACGCGATGGTGGAGACTGTCTTCAAGACCTTGAAGTCAGAACTGGTATGGCGCACGATCTTTACTTCGCGGCGGCAGGCTGAAATCGCCATTGGCCGCTACATCGACGGCTTCTATAATCCAATCCGGCGACACTCCTCACTCGGCTTCCAAAGCCCTTGTGTCTTTGAGGTCGCTGCGTAGGATCGACACACTGGCTCTCCACTTTGTTCGGGCAAGTCCAGGCCTCCCGTCCCATGGTTTCCCGGAACCATCGCCACCAAGGCGTGATTGGTCGTTTCCCAGGTTCCATCGTCGCGCCAGTGTTGGAAATAGCGCTGGACCGTCGTCATCGGCGGGAAATCCTTCGGCAGTTGCCGCCACTGGCACCCGGAGGTCGCCAGAAAGAGGATGCCGTTCACGCTCTCGCGCACGTTGAACGTTCGCGGCCGTCCCAAGCGTCGAGCCGCCGGGAGGAGTGGTGCGAGCACCGCCCACTCCGCGTCCGTTGTGTCGCTTGAATACCGCAATCCTTTCCGCCGATACTGCGCTCGGGTGATTTCAGTCCACATTGTCTTGTCATTCGTCATGCTTCGCAACATCGATCGAATCACAAGGGACTGAAATCACTCAATTCTTTTCGGGTCAGGCTCTTAGGGCCGCATCCCACTCTCTCCTCATGCCATGGTGATACCGGCATCATGAAGTCGACCGATCTCCGCGGAAGACAAACCCAGCAGATCGGCCAGCACCGCTTCGGTGTCCTGTCCCAGACGGGGAGCCGGACGATGATCGGTGCGCTCGCCCAGACCGGGAAAACCGAGCGGCGATCCGGGAACCAGCAGCGACCCGACGCCGGGCTGGTCGATTTCGCGGAACAACGGGTTGGCGATGGAGCAACGTGCGTCTTCCGCAACGAGCTGGCCGAAATCGCGGTAGGGGCCCCACAGCACCCCCGTAGCGGTGAACGCACCCTCCACCTCCGCCAAGGTGCGCGCGGCGAACCAAGGGGCTAGCACGGCGGAGATTGCATCCCGGGCCAGAAAGCGCCCGCCCTCATCATCCATGTCCACGCCCATCAGTGGGCCGATCATCGCCAGCCTGTCCCCAAGCCCGGTCGCCTTGCCGAGCGCTTTCCACTGGCGGTTGGAAATGGCGACGACCATCGCCCGCCGTCCATCGGCGGTAGCGAAATCCCGGCCATAGGCGCCATACAGGTCATTGCCCATCGGCGGACGCACGGCGCCGTTCACCCGCACGTCGGCGAGATAGCCGAGATTGCCGACGGTCGC
Source organism: Azospirillum sp. A1-3 (assembly GCF_023806445.1). Classification (NCBI taxonomy): domain Bacteria; kingdom Pseudomonadati; phylum Pseudomonadota; class Alphaproteobacteria; order Rhodospirillales; family Azospirillaceae; genus Azospirillum; species Azospirillum sp. A1-3. The sequence continues at coordinate 867,878 of NZ_JAMSLU010000002.1, read as the reverse complement.
CAGCATCACGTCGGCCAGCGCCACCGTCACCTCCTGCCCCCGGCCGGTGCGGCGGCGATGCCGTTCGGCCGCCAACAGCCCGGTGGCGAGGTAGAGGCCGGCCGCCACGTCCCAGGCCGGCAGAACATGGTTCACCGGCTCCCCTCCCCGGCCGGTCGCCATCGGGAATCCGCCGGCGCAGTTGACGGTGTAATCGACCGCCGCCGATCCGTCGGGATTGCCGGTCAGCCGCAGCATGATCAGGTCCTCGCGCTTGGCGGAAAGCGCCTCATACCCCATCCAGCCGCTGGCCGGCAAGTTGGTCAGCAGAAAGCCGGCATCCTCGCCCGACGCGGTGATGATGGCCTGGGCGATCTCCCGCCCCTCCGGCTTGTCGAGCGCCAGGGCGACCGACCGCTTCGCCTTGTTGAGAGCCGTCCAATAGAGGCTGGTGCCGTTGGGCGCCAGCGGCCAGCGCCGGTAGTCGATGTTGCCGCCGATGGGGTCGATGCGGATCACCTCCGCGCCCAATTGGGCCAGCGTCATGCCGCCCAGTGGAGCTGCGACGAAGGCCGAAACCTCGACGATGCGCAGATCGGAAAGTAGCGAGGACATGGCAAGGGGATCCGCTTCGCAGGAATGAGATTGAACGGATTAGCGCGGGGAAGGGGCGCAGATGCGCCCCGGCCTTACACGCACCGCCCGCCGTCGACTTCCAGCACCACACCGGTGATGAAGGACGCCTCGTCGGAGGCGAGATACAGCGCGGCATTGGCGACGTCGGACGGTCGGCCCAGGCGGCCGAGCGGGACGATGCCCATCATGGCCGCCCGCTTCTCCGGGGTATCGCCGCCCATGAAGGTGGCGAGCAGCGGCGTTTCGGTGGCGACCGGAGCCAGCGCGCAGACCCGGATGTTGTCGGGTGCCAGTTCCAGCGCCAGCGACTGGGTGATGTTGTGCACCGCGCCCTTCGTCGCGTTGTACCACACCAGCCCCGGACGCGGGCGCAGCCCGGCGGTGGAGCCGAGATTCAGGATGACGCCGGACTTCTGCGCCCGCATGGTCGCCACCACCGCCTTGGAATAGAGGTAGATCGACTTGACGTTCAGGGCGAAGACACGGTCGAACTCCTCCTCGGTCACATCTTCGAACGGACCCTTGGCGTGGGTGGAGCCAGCATTGTTCACCAGGATGTCGAGGCGCCCGAACTTTTCGACCGTCGCGGCGATGGTCATCTCGACATCGGCGGCCTTGGTCACGTTGGCGGCGATGCCGATGGCGGACTCGCCCAGCCGCTCCGCCACCGCGCGTGCGGCGTCGCCGTTGATGTCCACGACCGCCACGCGGGCGCCCTCGCGTACGAAAATCTCGGCCATCGCAAGGCCCAGGCCCTGCGCCGCCCCGGTAATAAGGGCGACCTTGCCGTCCAAGCGCTTCGTCATTCTCGGTTCCTCCCCAAGGGATTATGTGATGATGGGGGGAGGCTATCCGGGCCGGACGGGCCGTGCTATGGACCATCCGTCATAACTGCTATCAGCGCCCAAAGCATATCAGGGTGGAAGGTGCGGAGCCGGGCGCCGTCAGGGCGCACTGTGCTCCCCCGCGCTGCCGGGAGCGACGACCTTGCCCTTCAGAACGCCATTGGCGACGCATTTGACGACTTCGGCATGGATCAGCCGCAGCAGGGCGCGCGTCGCCTTCGACACCGGCTGATGCAGCGGTGTCGCGGTGACCAGCATGGCATGCATGTCCTTCGACGTGATCTCACGCGCGACCAGCCGGCCCTGGTGCACCTCCCGGTGGACGGCGCCGAAGGGGAGAATGGTCGATCCCATTCCCTCCTCCACCAGCTGCTTGATGGCGGTGACGGAATCGATCTCCATATCGACCAGCAGATCGATGTCGGCACGGCGAACCGCCGCGTCCACCACGCGGCGCAGCCCGTTTTCCAGACCGGGCAGCACGAAGTGCAGATCGCCCAACATCTCCACCCCGACAGGCCCGCCGTCGCCGGCAGCCGCCTCCTTCGCGGACTGGACCAGAAGCAGGTTTTCCACCAGCAGGGGCGACGACAGCATGCTGCGTCCGCGCCGGGCGTCGTAGAGAACGGCGAGATCGAGCCGCCCACCCTCCACCCACTCCAGCAACGTGCCGCTGAACACCTCGTGGATGCGCAGCGTGGCGTCCGGATAATTCTCGTGGAAGCGGCGGGCGAGCGGGGCGCCCAGCGTGGCGCAGATCGACGGCGGAAGACCCAGCGTGACCGATCCGGTCAGCCGTTCCGACTGGTCCTGGATTTCCTCCTTGATCTCGCTGAGCGCTCCCAGCAGGTGGCGCACCACGTCGTAGAGCTTGCGCCCCTGCTGGGTCAACGAAACGCCGCGGCCATGGCGATAGAACAAGCTGGTGCGCAACTCGTGTTCCAGCTTCTGGACCTGCCGGCTCAGCGCCGGCTGGGTGATGCCCAGCTTGACCGATGCCTTGGAAAAGCTGCCAAGGTCGGCCACCTGAACGAAATAGCGCAGTTCCAGAAGTTCCATCGCGGGCAGCCTTGTCTTTTCGGTCCTCCCCGTCGGATAGCGAATACGCTGGTATGGCACAAGCGTAGTCGCCACAGGTCAGTTCCGCCCGACCGGCAGTTCTCAGTTGCGGCGCGACAGCAGGCCGCGGGCGACGACCTGGGCCTGGATTTCCGCCGCACCCTCGAAGATGTTCAGGATGCGGGCATCGCACAGCACCCGGCTGACCGGATATTCGACGGCATAGCCGTTGCCGCCATGGATCTGAACCGAATTGTCGGCGTTCGACCAGGCGACGCGGGCGGCCAACAGCTTCGCCATGCCCGCCTCGATGTCGCAGCGGCGGTCGCCGTCCTTCTCGCGCGCGGCGAAATAGGTCAGCTGGCGGGCGATCATCGTTTCCACCGCCATCCAGGCCAGCTTGCCGGCGACGCGCGGGAAGGCGGCGAGCGGACGGCCGAACTGGACGCGCTCCTGCGCATAGCGCAGGCCGAGTTCCATTGCGTTCTGCGCCACGCCGACGGCACGGGCGGCTGTCTGCACACGGGCGGATTCAAAGGTCGCCATCAGCTGCTTGAACCCCTGGCCCTCGACGCCGCCCAGCAGGTTTTCGCGCGGAACGGCGAAACCGTCGAAGCCGATCTCGTATTCCTTCATGCCGCGATATCCCAGCACCGGGATCTCGCCGCCACTCATGCCCTCGGCCGGGAACGGGTCCGCCTCGGTGCCGCGCGGCTTCTCGGCCAGCAGCATCGACAGGCCGCGGTAGCCGGGAGCGTCCGGGTCGGTGCGCACCAGCAGCGTCATCAGATCCGACCGGCTGCCGTGGGTGATCCAGGTCTTCGCCCCGGTGACGCGATAGGTGTCGCCGTCCAGCACCGCACGGGTGCGCAGGCTGCCCAGGTCGGAGCCGGTGTTGGGCTCGGTGAATACGGCGGTTGGCAGGATCTCGCCCGACGCGATGCGCGGCAGCCAGCGCTCCCGCTGTTCGGCCGTGCCGCCCATGCGGATCAGTTCGGCAGCGATCTCCGCACGGGTGCCGAGCGAGCCGACGCCGATATAGCCACGCGACAGCTCCTCCGTCACCACACACATGGCGAGCTTGCCCATGCCCAGCCCGCCATCCTCCTCCGGCACGGTCAGGCCGAACACGCCCATTTCGGCCATCTGCTCGACGACGGCGAGCGGGATCAGCTCGTCCTTCAGGTGCCAGCCGTGGGCATGAGGCTCCACCGCGTCGGCGACGAAGCGGCGGAACTGGTCGCGCACCATGTCCAGCGCCTCGTCCTCCAGCGCCGCCTCGCCGAAGCCGCCGCCATGCAGCGCATCGGCCAGCAGCTCGGCGATGCGCAGCCGCAGGCCGGACGCGTTGCCGGCGGCAATCAGCCGGCGCACCGCGTCGGTGCGGAAGGCGTCCCGCTCCTCCTCGCCCAGGGCGAAGTCGGCCGGCCGGACGATCTCGCCCTGGCTCATCGCCAAGCCGCCATCGAGTTGAGCCAGATACTCGCCGAACGCCGCCTGGAGCATGGACGCTTCCAGTTCGCCCAGCCGGCCGGCGCGGTCCAGCCGCTCCGCCCAGCCCCGCATCTGGTGCAGCGCCTCGGCATAGGTGGCGACCCAGGCGAAACCATGCGCCGCCACCTGATGGCGATCAAGCAGGGCTGCGTCCACGCGGCCCTCCGGCGCCACCAGCGCCGCGACGCCGCGCTCCGCCGCCTCGGCCAGCCGCGCCACCGCGTCGAGCGCCGAAGCCGTGGCCTGCAACAGGTCGGGAAGCAGAAGCGGACGGGCTTCGGACGGGCTGACGGTGCTCAAGGTGGAAGACATCGGCGCGTTTCCCCGGTGTTCGTTGTACGATGTTTGCTATCCGGTCCGGCCATCTCTGGAGACGGCCGGGTCGTCACTCCGCCGCCGCTTTCCCGCGGGACGGCGGAGAGGCGGCGTTTGCAGCAGCGACAATTCCAGCGAACGCCTGTTCGACCAACCGGCGCTGATCGGCGTCATGGTCGCCGTGGAAGCTGCCGGCGGGAGAGGCCGCCTCGGCGCGGGCCACGCAGGCGACGCGCGGCTCGGCGCAGCCGGCCGCTTCCCGCAAGGCCTCCAGCCGGCGGTCGAGGTAGGTCCAGGCGCCCAGATTGACCGGCTCCTCCTGCGCCCACAGGCAGGATGCGTCCGGCCAGCGGCGGAACAGCGCCGACAGTTCGGCTTCGGGCAGAGGATACAGCATCTCCAGCCGCACCACCGCGACATCGTCGGTTCCCAGGGCGGCCCGTTCACGCTCCAGCTCGTATGCCAGCTTGCCGCTGCACAGCAGGATGCGGCGAACCTGTTCCCCGGCAGTGACGACGATCGGCTGGAACCCGGTCCCGGGCGCGAGATCGGCCAGCGCCGACACCGCGGCCGGCAGGCGCAGCAGGGTCTTCGGGCTCAGCACCACCAGCGGCTTGCGGTCGCGCCGCAACATCTGCCGCCGCAGCAGGTGGAAGTAGTTCGCCGGAGTGGACGGATGGGCGATGCGGATGTTGTCGCGCGCCGCCATCTGGAGGAAGCGTTCCGGCCGGGCGGAGGAATGCTCCGGCCCCTGCCCTTCCAAGCCATGCGGCAGTAGGATGACGAGACCGGAGGGCTGGCGCCATTTGTCCTCGGCGCTGACGATGAACTGGTCGATCAGGATCTGGGCGCCGTTGGCGAAATCGCCGAACTGTGCCTCCCAGATCACCAGCGCGTCGGGCCGTTCCAGGCTGTAGCCGTATTCGAAGCCAAGCACGGCATATTCCGACAGCGGGCTGTTGACCACGTCGAAGCGGGCCTGGGGGACGCCCAGATGGTTCAGGCTGACATGGCGACGCCCGGTGACGGCATCGGTCAGCGCGAAATGCCGGTGGGAAAAGGCGCCGCGCACGACGTCCTGGCCGGTCAGCCGCACCGGCGTTCCATCCGTCAGCAGCGTGGCGAAGGCCAGCGCCTCGCCGGTTGCCCAGTCTAGCGGCTCCTCGGCGCGGCGGCGGATGACGCGCTCCACCTTGCGGTCGACCGCCAATCCGTCCGGAATGGCGGCCAGTGCCGCAAGTAGGCTTCGCAGCCGGTCGACGGCGATACCGGTGTCCGGTTCGATGGACGCCGAACCGTTCGGAGCGAAAGGCGCCCAGCGGCCGCCGGGGAACCCGTCATGATTCGGCCGGTGGTCGGCGGCGGCGGCAAGCGCCTCCTGGAAGTGGGCCTTGTGCCCGGCGGCCAGACCCTCCACGGCGCCGTCGCCGACGACGCCTTCCGCGACCAGCCGCTTGGCATAGAGCGCGCGCGCCGGCGGGTGCGTGTCGATCGCCGTGTAGTCCAGCGGCTGGGTGAAGCGCGGCTCGTCGATCTCGTTGTGACCGTTGCGGCGGTAGCCGACGAGGTCGATCACCGCGTCACGCCCATGCGCCTGCCGGAAGGCGACTGCAAGATCGGCAGCCCGCAGCGCCGCGTCGGGATCGTCGGCGTTGACGTGCAGGATGGGGCTGTCCACCGCCTTCCACAGCCCAGTGCAGTGGAGCGAGGTCCGCGCCTCGTCACGTTCGGTGGTGAAGCCGATCTGGTTGTTGACGACGATGTGGATGGTGCCGGCGACGGTGAAGCCGGCGACGCCGGACAGCTGCAGCGCCTCGGTCACGCTGCCCTGCCCGATCACGCTGGCGTCGGTGTGCAACAGCACGCACAGAACCCGGTGCGCCTCGCCCCCCTGCTCGCGGACCAGATCCTGGCGTGCCCGCGCCCGGCCCAGGGTGACGGGATTGATCGCCTCCAGATGCGACGGGTTGGGCGACAGGGTCAGCGCAAGCGTCCGGTCGTCAAAGGACAGGCTGCTTTCCACCCCCATGTGATAGGGGACATCGGCGGGAACCGGCGGATCGGCCAGGAACGGGTGCATGCCCTTGATGCCCGCGAACAGCTCGACCAGGGGCTTGCCCAGCACATTGGCCATCAGGCTGAGCCGGCCGCGGTGCATGGTCCCGACCTGGACCGCGGTGACGCCCGCCGCCGCCGCCGCCGCGAGGATACGGTCCAGCAGCGGGATCAGCGTCTCCATCCCCTCCGCGCCGAAGCGCTTCTTCGTGGGATAACGGGTGCCGAGTAGCTTCTCGAATTCCTCCGCCGCGCTCAGCAGCGACAGCGCCCGGCGGCGCGCCTCGGCCGGCGGGACGACGTCCGCACTCTCGTAGGCGTCGCGCAGCCAGGACCGCAGCGCCGAATCGTCGATATGGGCGGTCTCAAGCGTCAGCGTCCCTTGGTAAAGCCGACGCAGCCTTGCGGTCTCCGCATCCTCGGACGCCTGCCCAGCGGGCCGAGCGGTACGGCCCAACGGATCGAGGTCGGCGGCAGCATGACCGCGCTGGCGGATTTCCTCGTGCAGCGCTACCAGCGGATCGGACAGCGGCGCACCGGACGCCGGGGTGGCGGCGCCGAGTTCGTCCAGAATCTGGAAGACGGCGCGCCAGCTCACATCCACCGACGCAGGATCGTCGCGGAAGCGTTCCTGCAACGCTTCGAGATAGGCAGCCCCGGCGGCGTTGAGCGGAGAGGACGGCCTAGACATGGCGCACACCGTTCATGCGGTTGAACATCCGTCGTTTGAGGCGGTTGGGAACAGTCCGCCACAGACTATCGACCGGCCGCCCGTCGCGGAGCGCACGGCGTGCCTGTAACAGATATTCATTGCGGGCATAGCAAACCGTTCGTTGGCGTACCCGTTTCACCGTGCCTCACTGGGTTTGAGCAAAACAGTTGGCATGCCTGAAGGCTTGCCCGGCTTATGGCTGGTATGCCCACGAAACACATTCCGCTGTGCTAGCGCTTGCTCCACTGTCAGGATCACCACGTCGTCCCTGGCCGTTCCCGGAAAATCCTCAGCGATAAGCGGAACACAAGCCAACACCCATCAACCTCGTGCCAAGGAGAGGCCGCGCCCACCGCCAGATGTTGGAAAGCAGGATGCCTGTCCACCCGGATTCATATGGCTCTGTACCTTGACGACAACAACGGATCCGCGCGTCCACCCCGCATCGCGTCGCCACACAACAAGAACTTCGGGAGGAAAAACAGCATGAAGCGCCGTCAATTCTTCAAGGGTGCCGCCGTCGCCGCCGGTGCATCCACGCTTGCGGCCCCGGCGATCGCCCAATCGGAGCCGACGATCCGCTGGCGCTGCGTGTCCAGCTTCCCGAAAAACATCGACGTGCTCTATGGCAGCGCCGAGGTGATGGCAAAGAACGTCGCCGAGGCCACCGACGGCAAGTTCCAGATCCAGGTCTTCGCCGCCGGCGAGGTGGTCCCGGCACTGCAGGCGCTGGACGCCGCCAGTAACGACACGGTGGAGATGTGCCACACCGCATCCTACTATTATGTCGGCAAGGACCCGGCCTTCGCCTTCGGCTGCTGCCTGCCCTTCGGCCTGAACACCCGCCAGCAGAACGCCTGGTTCTATCACGGCGAAGGCGGCAAGCTGCTGGAGGAGTTCTATGCCGGCTACAACCTGAAAGCGCTGGCCGGCGGCAACACCGGCGCCCAGATGGGCGGTTGGTTCCGCAGCGAGATCAAGAGCGTCGAAGACCTGAAGGGGCTGAAGTTCCGCATTTCCGGCTTGGGCGGCCAGATCCTCGCCAAGCTTGGCGTGGTGGCGCAGCAGGTCGGCGGCGGCGACATCTACCCGGCGCTGGAGCGCGGCACCATCGATGCCGCCGAGTTCAACGGCCCCTACGACGACGAGAAGCTCGGCCTCTACAAGATCGCGCCCTACTATTATTATCCGGGGTGGTGGGACGGCACCTCGCTCCAGCACTTCTTCATCAACACCAACCGCTGGAACAGCCTGCCGAAGCATTATCAGGCGGCGCTGACCGCCGGCGCGGCACTGGCCAACGTCGACAGCGTGGCGCGCTACGATGTGCTGAACCCGGCGGCGCTGAAGCGCGTGGTCGCCAACGGCGCCAAGCTGCGCGCTTTCCCGCAGGACGTACTGCAGGCCAGCCACAAGGCGGCGATGGACCTCTATGACGAGCTGGCGGACAAGAACCCGGCCTTCAAGAAGCTCTACGAGAGCTACCGCCGCTTCCAGAACGACTCCAACCTGTGGCTCCAGGCATCCGATTACGCCTATGACAGCGCGACGCTCCGCCTGACCCGGCGCTGATCCGCCGCCGCTCCTCGCGATATCCCACCCAGGACCGGATGCCGACATCGCCGCATCCGGTCCTGGCTCCGTCGCGGCCTTCGCGACCGGCCTTCCGGGAGAAGCTGCCCCCATGTCGAGCCACACCCCCTCCCCTCTGATGATGGCCCTGGTCGGGGCCTGCCGGCTGGTCGACGCGGTCACCGCTCGGCTGGGCAAGGCCATATCCTGGCTGATCCTGCTGGCGATCCTGGTCTCGGCGGTCAACGCCGTCATCCGCAAGCTGTTCGACGTCAGCTCCAACTCGTGGCTGGAACTGCAATGGGTGCTGTTCGCCGCGGTGTTCCTGCTCTGCTCCCCCTGGACGCTGAAGGACGACGAACACATCCGCATCGACATCGTCAACGCGATGCTGACCAAGCGCGCGCGGGACGGCATCGACCTGTTCGGCCATATCGCCTTCCTGCTGCCCTTCAGCTTCGTGATGATGATCACCTCCTGGCCCTTCGCCATCGCCTCCTTCGCCATCGAGGAACAGTCGATGAACGCGGGCGGGTTGCCGCAATGGCCGGCGAAGTTACTGATTCCGCTCGGGTTCACCGTGCTGTTCGTCCAGGGCCTGTCGGAACTGGTCAAGCGTGCCGCGATCATGTCCGGACATCTGGAGGACGCGACCCAGCGGGCCGGAGGCCATCAGGCGGCGGCCGAGGCGGAGGCCGAGCGGCTGCTCGCCGCTGAACGCGAACGGACCGCCCATCCCGACACCATTCCCAGCCGGTAGACGCGTGATGAGCACGACCTCCCCCTCCCTTTCGCCGCGCGCCGTCCGGCTGTCCGTCATCTCCCTGCTGCTGCTGGCCGCCGTCGCCGTGGCGCTCTACGTGCTGCCGGTGCCGGGTGCCGGCGCGCTCGCCGAACAGGACGGCTGGCGCGGCTGGTTCGGCCACAATATGGCGCCGATCATGTTCGCCGTGCTGGTGGTCATGCTGCTGCTGGGCTATCCGGTCGCCTTCGCGCTGGCGGCCAACGGCCTGCTGTTCGGCCTGATCGGCATCGAGCTGGGCCTGTTCCGACCCGACCTGTTCCAGGCGCTGCCGGAACGCGTCTACGGCACGATGAACAACGACGTGCTGCTGGCCGTGCCCTTCTTCACCTTCATGGGGCTGGTGCTGGAACGCTCCGGCATGGCAGAGGATCTGCTCGACACCATCGGACAGCTGTTCGGGTCGATCCGCGGCGGCCTCGCCTACGCCGTCATCTTCGTCGGCGCGCTGCTGGCGGCGACGACCGGGGTGGTCGCGGCTTCGGTCATCTCCATGGGCCTGATCTCGCTGCCGATCATGCTGCGCTACGGCTACGACCGCCGTCTGGCGTCGGGCATCATCGCCGCCTCGGGCACGCTGGCGCAGATCATCCCGCCGTCGCTGGTGCTGATCGTCATGGCCGACCAGCTCGGCCGCTCCGTCGGCGACATGTACGAAGCCGCCTTCATCCCCGGCCTGCTGCTGTCGGGCCTGTACGCCCTCTATGTCTTCATCGTCTCGATCATCTTCCCCAAGGCCGCCCCCGGCCTGCCGCCGGAGGCCATCGCCTACCGCGAGCCGAACGGCGCACGCGGCATCTGGCAGCTCGGCCTGCTCGCCCTGTTCTCCGGCGCGGTCGCTTATTGGGTGATGGGCCGCACCGGCGTGAAGTCCGGCGCCGACTATGTCGTGCTGCTGCTGTCCGTGGCGGTGCTGGTGGCCTTCCTGGCCGCCACCTTCAACCGGACCTTCGGCGCGCAGCGTCTGGTTCTGCAGGCAGCCGCGACGGTGGCGTTGACGGCGGGTGCGGCGTGGCTGACTCTGAACGATTGGGCAACCTGGGCTCTGCTTGGCGATTCGGTTGCGGCCGGCGCGCTCTACGCCCTGGCCGTGGCGCTGGTTGAGCGGGCCAGCGGCCGGCGCCTGATCTCCCGCATGGCGGAGCAGGCCACCTTCGTGATGGTGCCGCCGCTGGCGCTGATCTTCCTGGTGCTCGGCACCATCTTCATCGGCCTCGCCACCCCGACCGAGGGCGGCGCCATGGGTGCCGTCGGCGCGCTGGCGCTGGCAGCGATGAAGAAGCGGCTGAGCTTCGACATGGTGCGTCAGGCCACCTATTCGACGGCGAAGCTGGCGGCCTTCGTGCTGTTCATCCTGATCGGCGCCCGGGTGTTCTCGCTGACCTTCTACGGCGTCAACGGCCATGTCTGGGTCGAGGAGCTGATGGTCTCCCTGCCCGGCGGGCAGATGGGCTTCCTGATCGCGGTCAGCGTCATGGTGTTCCTGCTGGCCTTCTTCCTCGATTTCTTCGAACTGGCCTTCATCATCATCCCGCTGCTGGCACCGGCGGCGGACCGGCTGGGCATTGATCTCGTGTGGTTCGGCATCATCCTGGCGGTCAACATGCAGACCAGCTTCATGCATCCGCCCTTCGGCTTCTCGCTGTTCTTCCTGCGCTCGGTGGCGCCGAAGCTGCCCTACATCGACCGCGTGACGAAGAAGGAGACGGCGCCGGTCCTGACCAGCCAGATTTATTGGGGCGCCGTGCCCTTCGTCGTCATCCAGCTCGTGATGGTGGGGCTGGTGATCGCCTTCCCGCAGATGGTCATGCATTACAAGTCGACTGCCGTCAAACTCGACGACAAGCAGATCGAAGAACAGTTCCAGGGGCTGGGCAACAGCCTGGACGACGCGCTACCGCCCCTGGAATTCAAGTGAGACAGGAAGAGGGGACGACATGCGCATCGCCGTCGTAGGGGCCGGCGCCGTGGGCGGCGCGCTGGCGGGGTATCTCGCCGCGACAGGCCGGCACGATCTGTCGCTGCTGGCGCGCGGCGCCCATCTGGCGGCCATCCGCGAGCGCGGACTGACCGTCCAGACGCCGAAGGGCACGCTGACCTGCCGACCGCGGGCCAGCGACGATGCCGCCGAACTGGGACCGCAGGACGTGGTGATCGTCACCGTCAAGGGGCACGGGCTGCCGGCGCTGGCCTCGTCCTTCCCGTCGCTCTGCGGCCCGGACACACTGGTGGTGGCGGCGCAGAACGGCATCCCCTGGTGGTACCTGTACGGTGCTGGGGACGACGTGACGCCGGAGCCGCTGGACGTGGTCGATCCCGGTGGCGCCGTCTGGTCGGCCATCGGGCCGGAGCGGGTCGCCGCCTGCGTGATGGAGGTTCTCCCGGCCCGCATCGTCGAACCGGGCATCGTCGCCCACACCGCCATGCCGGTGCTGGCCTTCGGCGCCCCCCGGCCCGGCGACCACGCCGCGAAGCTGGCGGCCCTGGCCGACAGCTTCAACGCGGCCGGCGCCACCGCCCGCCTGCCTGCCGACATCCGCGCCCCGTTGTGGAGCAAGCTGATGCTCAATATGGCGGTCGGACCGACCAGCGTGCTGACCGGCGCCACCATGGGCGCCATGGAGCAGGCCCCCGGCATGGCTGCCGTCCAGGGCCGGCTGATGCGCGAATGCCTGGATGTGGCCCGCGCCTGGGGCGTCGAGCTACCCGACGACATCGACGAGCGGCTCAGCCGCGGCAGCGGCGTTCCCGGTCACAAGCCGTCGATGCTGCAGGATTTCGAGGCAGGACGCAGCATGGAGATCGATCCCATCGTGACCGCCGTCCTCGACCTGGCCCGCCGCCGCGGCGTGCCGGTGCCGACCATCGAGACGCTGTGGGCGCTGACCGCCCTGAAGGAGCGGGTGGCGCGCGCCGGCTGATGCCGGCCGCCGTACCTGCCCTCAAACGAACAGATTTCCGGAGAAGACCCAACATGTCCCCCGACACCCGTCCGACCACCAACTTCATTGCCGGCTGCTGGCGGCCGGGCCACGACCGGCTCGACATCTTCAATCCGTCGGACCTGGACGAACTGGCCGGTTCCTACACGCTGGCCGGTGCCGACGACGTGGCCGAAGCGGTGGCCGCCGCCCGCAAAGCCCAGCCGCAATGGCGTGCCGCCACGGTGGAGCAGCGCTCTCTGGTGCTCGACGCCATCTCCCGCGCGCTGTTCGACGGCAAGGACGAGTTGGCGCGGATCGCCGCCACCGAAGGCGGCAAGACCATCCCCGACGCGCTGGGCGAGATCACCCGCGCCGCCCATCTCGCCCGCTTCTTCTCGGCAGAGGCGCTGCGTGCGCCGGGCGAGACGCTGGGTTCGGTACGGCCGGGGGTCGAGGTCGACGTGACGCGGGAGCCGGTCGGCGTCATCGGTCTGGTGACGCCCTGGAACTTCCCCGTCGCCACGCCGATGTGGAAGATCGCCCCGGCGCTGGCTTTCGGCAATGCGGTGATCTGGAAGCCGTCGGAAAAGACCCCCGGCATCTCCATCGCCGTCACCCGCATCATCGCGGCGGCCCTGGAAGCGCACGGCATGCCGGCCGGCCTGTTCAATCTGGTGATCGGCGCCGGTCCGAATGTCGGCGCCGCGGTGGTCGACGCGGTGGACGCGGTGTCCTTCACCGGATCGGTCAACACCGGGCGGCGCATCGCCGTGCGCTGTGCCGAACGCATGATCCGCGTCCAGCTCGAACTCGGCGGCCAGAATCCGCTGGTGGTGCTGGGCGACGCCGATCCCGAGCGGGCCGCCGAGATCGGCGTCAACAGCGCCTATTTCCACGCCGGGCAGCGCTGCACCGCCACCGGCCGCTTCATCGTCGAGGACAGCATCCACGATGCCTTCGTCGCCGCGATGGTGGAAAGGATGGCGGCGCTGCGCGTCGGCCACGCCCTGCAGCCGGAAACCCAGATCGGCCCGGTGATCGACGAATTCCAGCTGACCAAGAACCTGCAATACATCGACACCGGCCTTGGCGAGGGCGCCCGGCTGGCATCCGGCGGCACGCGGCTTGAGCGGCCGACACGCGGCTGGTTCTTGGCGCCGGCCCTGTTCACCGAGACCAGCAATGCCATGACCATCAATCGCGAGGAGGTGTTCGGCCCGGTCGCCAGCGTCATCCGCGTGAGCGATTACGAGGAGGCGCTGGCCGTCGCCAACGACACCGACTATGGCCTGTCGTCGGGCATCATCACCAACTCGATGAAGCACGCCCGCCATTTCCAGGCGAACATCCAGGCCGGCATGACCATGCTGAACCTGCCGACGGCGGGCGTCGACTACCATGTACCCTTCGGCGGCCGGAAGATGTCGAGCTACGGCCCGCGCGAGCAGGGGCGCTCGGCCATCGAATTCTACACCATCATCAAGACGGCCTACCGCGCGCTGTGACGCAGGCCCGAAGCCCAGGGAGAGCCCCCTTGCCGAACGACCCGGACGACATCCTGACCAGCGGGCAGTCCACCTTGCGGCCGGACTTCGCGACGGCCGTACTCGCCCCGATCCGCGCCATCGTCGGCGAGCGGGGCCTGATCACCGATCCCGACACCATGAAGCCCTTCATGGAATCCTGGCGCGACGGCTGGGTCGGCCGGTCGCCCGCCGTGGTGCTGCCCGACAGCACCGAGGCGCTCGCCGCCGTCGTCCGCATCTGCGCCGAAACCCTCACGCCGATCGTGCCGCAGGGCGGCAACACCGGACTGACCGGGGCCAGCCAGCCGCATGCCGACGGATCGGAGATCGTCATCTCCACCAACCGGCTGAACCGCATCCGCGAGATCGACATCGACAACGACACGATGACGGTGGAGGCCGGCTGCATCCTTGCCAACATCCAGAACGCGGCACGCGACGTCGGCCGGCTGTTCCCGATGAGCCTCGCCGCCGAGGGATCGTGCCAGATCGGCGGCAACATCGCCACCAACGCCGGCGGCGTGCAGGTCGTGCGCTACGGCAACATGCGCAACCTCGTGGCCGGGTTGGAGGTGGTGCTGCCCGACGGGCAAATCTGGGACGGGCTGCGCGGCCTGCGCAAGGACAATGCGGGCTATGACCTGAAGCAGATCTTCATCGGCTCGGAAGGCACGCTGGGCATCGTCACCGCCGCGGTGCTGAAACTGTCGCCGCTGCCGCGCGCCACCGCCACGGCGCTGGTCGCGGTGTCGGCCCCCAGCGACGCCGTCGATCTGCTGACCCGCGCCAAGGGCGTGGCCGGTGACCGCATCGTCACCTTCGAACTGATCCAGCGCGCCTGCATCGACGTGGCGCGCAAACATGTGCCCGACGTGCCCGATCCCCTGCGCGACCGCTATCCCTGGTACGTGCTGGTGGAATTGGCCGACCAGGAGTCCGGCAATCGTCTGGCGGAAATGTTGGAAGGCATCCTGGAGGCGGGGTTGGAAGCCGGCGAGGTGCTCGACGGCGTGGTCGCTGCGTCGAAGGCCCAGGCGGATTCGTTGTGGCGCATCCGCGAGGGCATCCCGGAAGGCCAGAAGCGCGAAGGCGTATCCTTCAAGCACGACGTCTCGGTGCCGATCTCCCGCGTCGCGCGGTTCCTTGATCGGACCGACGCGGCTCTGGAACGGGCCTGCCCAGGCATCCGCCCCTTCTCCTTCG
This sequence comes from Azospirillum sp. A1-3, assembly GCF_023806445.1. Lineage (NCBI taxonomy): Bacteria > Pseudomonadati > Pseudomonadota > Alphaproteobacteria > Rhodospirillales > Azospirillaceae > Azospirillum > Azospirillum sp. A1-3. The sequence continues at coordinate 852,756 of NZ_JAMSLU010000002.1, read as the reverse complement.
GCCATCTCGGCGATGGCAACATCCATTACAACCCGATCCAGGCGGAGGACGGTGATCCGGCCGAATGGAAGGCCAAGCTGGCGACGGTCAACGCCATCGTCCACGACATCGTCGTCGAACTCGGCGGCTCGATCTCGGCCGAACACGGCATCGGCCGCCTGCGCATCGACGAGATGCCACGCTACAAATCAGCGGTGGAACTGGAGATGATGGCGACGCTGAAGCGTGCCTTCGACCCGCATAACCTCATGAATCCGGGAAAAATCCTGCACATATCCGGGGTGTCGCCGTGATGTTCGATCATCTGAAGGATTGGGTCGGTCGGGTGGAGATGCGGACCGATACCGCCGTCGCCGGACCGCTGGCGGGGCTGGCCGCGACGCTGGACCACGACACCCCGCCATGGCCGGTCGGAGAGTTGCCGCCGCTCGGCCATTGGCTGCATTTCCTCCCCAATGCGCTGCAACGGGACATTGGCGAGGACGGCCACCCGCACAAGGGCGGCTTCCTGCCACCGGTGCCGCTGCCGCGACGGATGTGGGCCGGCAGCGACATGCGCTTCCTGGCGCCGATCCCCATCGGTGCGGAGATGCGGCGCACCTCCACGATCAAGGCGGTGGAGCACAAGGCCGGCCGGTCCGGCGACATGGTGTTCGTCAGCGTGATGCACGAGATCGCGACCGACGCCGGCGTCGCCGTCCGTGAGAAGCAGGACATCGTCTACCGCGAAGCCGCCAAGCCGGGCGAGACGTTGCCGCCGGCCGCGGCAGCCGAGCCGCTGCCCGTCGCCCGCTGGACCGGCAGCGTCACCCCCGACCCGGTGCTGCTGTTCCGTTACTCGGCGCTGACCTTCAACGGCCACCGCATCCATTACGACCGCCCCTACTGCCGCGAGACCGAAGGCTATCCGGGGCTAGTGGTGCATGGACCGCTGACGGCGACCCTGCTGATGGACTTGGTGTTGCGCAATCTCGGGGACCGGCGGGTTGCCGGCTTCCGCTTCCGCGCCCGGCGGCCGCTGTTCGACACAGCGCCCTTCACGCTGAACGCGGCGGACAGGGAGGACGGCGAAATCGAAGGATGGGTGGTCGGCCCGGACGGTCAAATCGCCATGACCGCCGAATTCGCGGTCGCTCCATGAGCGAACCGTTCAACGACGGGCGGCCACGCCGCAGCTGGCTGTTCACCCCGGCGACCCGCCCGGAGCGCTTCGACCGCGCTGCCCGATCCGGCGCCGATGTGCTGATCATCGACCTGGAGGACGCCGTTCCACCGGCCGACAAGGCGGCGGCGCGCGACACGGCACTGGCTGCCCTCGCGGCACCGCCGGCCGTTCCGATCCTGCGGGCGTTGCGCATCAACGCACCGGTGACGCCCGACGGGTTGGAGGACCTGCTGGCGCTGACGCGCCGGCCGCCAAACGGCGGGCCGAACTGCGTCATCGTGCCAAAGGTCGACAGTGCCGAGACGATCCGCTGGATCGACGCGCTGCTGAGCGGCGCCGGAAATCCCCTGCCGCTGGTGGCGCTGATCGAATCGGCCCGTGGTGTTGCGGCGGTTGAGGACATCGCCCGCGCATCGCCCCGGCTGGCTGCGCTGTTCTTTGGTGCCGCGGACCTGTCCGCCGACCTGGGCTGCGCCAGCGCGTGGGAGCCGCTGCTGTCCGCTCGCTCCCGGCTGGTCAATGCCGCGGCTCTGGCCGGCATCGAAGCGGTGGACTCCCCATTCTTCGATCTGACCGATGCAGCAGGAATGCAACGGGAGGCCGCCGCCGCCTTGGCTCTGGGATTCGGCGCCAAGGCGGCGATCCATCCTGGCCAGATATCCGCCATCAACGCGACCCTGACGCCGACCGAGGCCGAAATCGCCCATGCCCGCCTTGTCGTGGCGGAAAGTGTAAAGGGTGTTGCGGTGGTCGATGGCCGCATGATCGACGAAGCGATGGCAAGAAAGGCCCGCCGCATTCTGTCTCGCGCCACATCTGCGGCCCAGCCGCAAGAGGACTGATATTCATGAACATCCTTGTCTCCTGAAGCGGGTTGTCAACTACAATGTGAAGGTCTGCGTCAAGGCGGATGGCAGCGGCGTCGAGACGGCCAACGTGAAGATGAGCATGCCCCCTTCGACGAGATCGCTGTCAAAGAAGCCGTGCGCCTGAAAGAAGCCGGCACGACGACCGAGATCGTCGTGGTCTCCGTCGACCCGACCCAGGCCCAGGAAACCCTGCGCACCGCTCTCGCCATGGGGGCAGACCGTGCCATCCTGGTGCAGACACGTGACGACCGAGCCGCCGGCCGTCGCCAAGGTGCTGAAGGCCTTGGTCGAGAAGGAGGCCGCTCGACCCCGTGGTCGGCGCGGTGTTCGTCGATGAAGGCGATCATTTCCTGAACGGGCGGTCGAGCTCCGCCTGGGCGAAATACGCCGACGCCTTGTGAAGGATCTCACTCGCCCGGCGCAGTTCTCGCACCTCACGCTCCAGCGCCTTGATCCGCTCCTGCTCGTCCGTTGTCGGACCAGGACGCTTGCCCTGATTATGCTCGGCCTGCCGAATCCAGTTCCCCAGCGTCTCGGGATTGCAGCCGTTCTTCGCCGCGATCGAGCCGATCACTGCCCACTGCGAGGCGTGCTCGCCTTCGTGCTCGAGCACCATCCGAACCGCGCGCTCCCGGACTTCAGGGGCGTATTCGGGGGATGCCGGTTTCGTCATGATGATCCCACTCTCTCAGAAGATGGGGCCTCCACGAAACCCGGTGCGGTTCACTTGCAGCGGGCGGAGAAGCCGGCATCACCCGCGCCATTCGCATCTTGGGTCGCGAACTCGACATGCCAATGACGCTGTGCGGAGTGAGCAACTTGTCGGCCATGGGGTCCGCCCATCGGCTGGCGCCGGTGTAGGCGCCGTTCCGCGCGGACTGCTTTGATACGATAAAGCCGGCCCCGGGGCGAACCGGGGCCGGCTTCGGGCGGCTACGACGAACGGCGATCACAGAAAGCCGGTCGAGAGCCAGGGAATTGCGGCGACCAGCACCAGTCCGATCAGCAGAGCCGCCAGATAGCCCAGGATCGGGCGCATGCCCTCATCCGGGTTGACCCGGCCAATGGCCGAGGCGACATAGAAGCCGACGCCGAAGGGCGGGGCGAACAGGCCGAGGCCCATGGCGAGGATCACCACCATCGCATACTGCACCTCATGCACGCCCATCTCGCGGGCAATGGGGAACAGCAGCGGGCCGAACAATACGATGGCCGGAATTCCCTCCAGCACGCTGCCGAGGATGATGAAGGTGACGATGGATACGGCAAGGAAGGTGAAAGCGCCTCCCGGCAGGCCGGCCATGAACTGCGCCAGATCGGTCGAGAATCCGGAGCGCGTCAGGCACCAGGCCATCGCCGTCGCGGTGCCGATGATGAACAGGATCGCTCCCGACAGCGCCGCGGTCTCGACCAGCATGGGAACCAGCCGCCCCCAGTCGAAGCGGCGATAGACCAACATTCCAACAGCAACGGCATAGACGATGCCGATGGTCGAAACCTCGGTCGCCGTGGCGACGCCCTCGATCACCGCGGTGCGAATGACGAAAGGGAGGGCGAGCGCGGGCAGCGCCACCACCAGGCTGCGGCCCAACTCACGCCCGGTCGGCCGACGTACTCCCGACAGGTTTTCACGGCGGTAGCGGTGGCGGACAACCAGACACAACATCACCGCCAGCAGCAAGCCGGGCAGCAGGCCGCCGGTGAAGAGCGCAGCGATTGAAACGCCGGTGACCGAGCCGATGGTGATCAGCACGATGCTGGGCGGGATGGTCTCGGTCTGCGCGCCGGTCGCCGCCAGCAGCGCCACCAGATCGCCCGGCTTGGCACCACGGGCTTTCATCTCGGGGAACAGCACCGGGGCGACTGCCGCCATGTCGGCGGCCTTCGAGCCGGAGATGCCGGACACCAGATACATCGCGCCGATCAGCACATAGGACAGGCCGCCGCGGACATGGCCGAGCAGGTTGGCCAGCACCGCCACCATGGCGCGGGCCATGCCGGTCATCTCGATCAGCAATCCTAAGAAGACGAACAGGGGCACCGACAGCAGAATCAGGTGTGACATGCCCTCATCCATTCGGCCGACGACGACCAGCAGCGGCACCCTGGTGGTCAGGGCGAGATAGCCGAAGCTCGACAGACCAAAGGCGAAGGCAATGGGCACGCCGGCGAACACGGCCCCTGCAACCACGAGCACAAAGAAGACCAGCAGGTTGAGCTTGCCGAGGTCGGCCAGCATAGGCTGGAGGACGAAGAACAATGCGGCGATCGCCGCGACCGCCGCCACTGCACCCGCCACCAGCTTGAGATCGCCCACCCGTGCGAGACGAATCAGAGCCGTCGCGATCATCAGCCCAAGACCGGTCGGCAAGGCAGCCGCGCGCCACATGTTCGAGATCTGCAGAGCCGGGGTGGTGATCTCCAGCTCCTCCCAGGCGAATTCGCCGGCCGGCATGATGACCAGCAGCAGGAAACAGAGGGCCGCCGCCACCGCGAAGACATCGAGGAACGCCCGCGCGCGTGGCGATGCCCAACTGACGAATGCGGTCATCCGCATATGCTCGCCACGGCGGAAGGCGACAACGGTTCCCAGCATCGCCAACCAGAGGAACAGGATCGACGCCAGTTCGTCCGACCAGGTGATCGGAGCGTGGAGCACGTAGCGGGCGACGATACCGGTGAAGAGAATCACCACTTCCGCGGCCACCAGAAGCGCCACCGGCAGTTCGGATAGCCAGCCCAGAAGCCGGTCGGCATGCGCCAGCCACCGGCTGGCGCTGTCGGGCGAGCCGGCGGTGGACTTGTGATCCACCACCGCCGTCATGTCAGCGCCCCTACCGAACTTTCCAGGGCGCTCCAGGCCTCTTCACCGTATTTGGCCTTCCATTCGTCGTAGAAGCCTGACTTGCGCAGGGCTTCCCGGAATGGCGCCGGATCGACCTTGTTGAAGGTCAGGCCCTTCTGCGAGAGCGAACCTTGCAGCGCCTCGTTGAGGCCGGCGATGTCCTGGCGCTGCTGCAGCGCGCCGTCGTTCAGGTTCCGGCTGACGATCTGCCGCAAATCCTCGGGCAGTCCACGCCAGGAGCGGCCGTTGGTGACGATCCATGAACCGTCCCAGACATGGTTGGTGATGGAGCAGAATTTCTGCACCTCGTAGAACTTGGCAGTGTCGGCCACCACCAGCGGATTCTCCTGTCCGTCGACCACGCCGGTCTGCAGCGCGGCATAGACCTCGCCCAGGTTGATGCTGGTCGGCGACGCACCCAGCCCCTTGAACAGCGATACATAGACCGGGCTGACCGGGACGCGGATCTTGAAGGCCGCCAGATCGGCCGGCCCGGTGATCGGCTTGGTGCTGGTGGTGATCTGGCGGAAGCCGTTGTCCCAGATGCGGTCGAAGGCGTGGAGGCCGGCCTTGTCGAAACCTTTGCGGATCACCCCGCCGAGTTGGCCGTCCATCGCCTTCCAGACGGCATCATAGTCCTTGAACGCGAACCCCATGCCGTTGATCGACGCAACCGGGACCAGGGTCGATAGGATCAGGCCGCCAGTGCTGAAGAACTCGATGCCGCCGGAGCGCACCTGCGCCAGCAGGTCGCTGTCGCCGCCGAGTTGGCTGTTGGGGAAGACGGCGATGTCGACCTTGCCGCCGGTCTCCTTGCGGATGCGTTCGGCCGCTTCGACAGCGCGGACATGCAGCGGGTGGCTCGCCGGGAAGCCATGGCCGAACTTCCATGCGAATTCCGCGGCATGCGCCTTTGAAATGAAGGGTGCGGCCAGGGCGCCCACCGCGGTAGCGGCCAGAAACTGCCTACGCTTGATCAACATCTTGGTTCCCTCCCTTTTTGTGTTCTCTCGTCCGGTTTGCCCTCCGTGCCGGCCGGCCCTTACCGGCCCGACGGCGATCCTGGGCGACGCCCCTCCACTGCCGCCGCGAGGATGCCGCGCACGGCTTCTTCGGTCACCGGTCCGGGGTTGTAGCTGTTGTCCGTCTCGACGGTGATCCGGGCGGCCTCCGCGATCCGGTCAGCGGAAAAGCCGACCTCCGTCAGCCGCGTCGGCAGGCCGACCGTTTCCATCATGTCGAAAATGGCGGCGCCGATGTCTTCCACCCCGATGGCGGCGGCAAGCCGGTCCATCGCCTGGGGGGCGAAGGGTGCATTGTAGGCTGCGACATGGGGCAGCACCAGCGCATGGGACAATCCGTGCGACACGCCGTAGGTGCCGCCCAGGACATGGGCGACGCCATGCTGAAGCGCGAAGCCGCCGGCCAGCGCCGCACCGGCGAGGTGGGCGCCGTACAGCAGGTCGGCACGCGCTTGCCCATCGTCCGGACGGGCCGCCACCCGCGGCAGCGCGTCCATGATCGCCCGCGCGCCTTCCATCGCCGCCGGCACGATCACCGGGCTGATGGTCGGGGTGTAGATGGCATCGACACAATGGGCGAGCGCGTTCATGGCGCTGGCCGCGCTGACGTCCACCGGCAGCCCGAGCGTCAGCGAGGGGTCATAAACAACGGTGCCGGCCAGCATGCGCAGGCTCTGGTGCATCCGCTTGATGCCGTCGATGGTGATCCCGCAGAAGCCGGTCATCTCGGAGCCGGAATAGGTGGTAGGCACGGCGATGATCGGCAGCCCGAGTTCGAGCGCGATGGCTTTGCCCAGGCCGATGGAGGCTCCGCCGCCGACGCTGACCAGACAGTCGGCGCCCATGTCGCGCGCCTTGGCCCGGCCCCGGATGGCCAGTTCGATGGGCACCTGGGAAATCGCTTCCGGCAGGATGCCGATACAACGGCTTCCAAGGCGGTCGGCGACACGGCCGCCCATGGCGCTACGGCCGGGAGTGGAGACGACGAGCGCATGCTTCGCGCCCAGCCGCTCCACCTCCGCGTCGATCCGGTCGATGGCCCCGGCTCCGAAGACGACCCGCGATGGCAGCGCGTTGAACACGTCGCCGGGGGTGCTGAATTCTCTCATGATGGAAATCCGTCCGATAGGTCGGTGAGGGCGGCGCTTACCAATCGACGATGGTGCCGTCGTCCAGAATGGCCGAGGTCGTGTGCATCACCTCCGGCTTGAACGGGTGCTTTGCCGCCTCCGTCTCGTTCACCTCGATGCCGAAGCCGGGGGCGTCGGGCACCTCCCAATGGCTGCCGGTGCGGCGGATCGGGGTCTGCACCACGTCGTCGTACCAGGGCACCGCGCCGCTCATCTCCTCCTGGATGACGAAGTTCGGCGTGGAGATGTCGAAATGCAGGGCGGCGACGCCGGCCAGCGGACCGTTGGGATTGTGCGGGGCGATGCCGATCAGGTCGGCTTCCGCCAGCGCCGCGATCCGCTTGCCTTCAAGCAGGCCGCCGGTGTGGTTCAGGTCGGGCTGGGCGATGTGGAGCGCCTTCTGGGCGAAGACGGGTTGGAACTCCTTCAGCCCGACCAGCCGTTCGCCGGATGCGATCGGGCAGTCCGCCTGTTCGGCGATGCGGCGCAGCGCCTCGGTATCGCCGGGCTGGACCGGCTCCTCGCAGAACATCGGCCGGTAGGGCTCCAGTTCGCGGATGTAGCTCATGGCGGCGGCGATGGAGCCGGGGCGACCGTGGAAATCGATCATGATGTCGACGCCGTCGCCCACCGTGTCGCGCAGCGCCTGCATCATCTTGCCGACATGGCGCTGGGCCGGAATCGGCGCGCTGTGGGCACCATAGGGAATGAACACGACCTTGAGCGCATCGTAGCCCTTCTCCGTCACCGCCGCGGCCCGTTCCTTCAGCGAGCCGACGTCGAAGGTCTCGTAGACCGACTTCATCTCGCCAAGGCCGAGATGAGTGTAGACGCGCACGCGGTCGCGAACTTTGCCGCCGAGCAGGCGCCAGACCGGCAGGCCGACGCTCTTGCCGAAGATGTCCCAGAGCGCGTGCTCGATGCCGCTGATCGCCGTCACGCCGACCATGCCCAGCTTGTAATAGCTGAACTTGTTCATCGCGCGGACGCACTGCTCGATGTCGCGCGGATCGCGTCCCAGCACGGTCGGTTCCAGATCCTCGACGGCGCCGGTGACCGCCCGCGTCTTCCAGTTCAGACTGGCCTCGCCCCAGCCATAGAGGCCGGGCTGGTCGGTCAGCACCTTCACGAAGATCCAGTTGCGCATCTCGGCGTTGACGACGAAGGTCTTCACGCCGGTGATCTTGATCGGCACGCCGGCGCTCCGGCGGGCGAGGTCCTCGGTGTCTCGGATCATGGAATGCTCTTGTTTTGGATGGCGGCAGGCGATACCGGAGCAGGTGCCCGCACGAGGTTCAGCAGCGGCTCGCCGGCGGCCAGCCGGTCGATGTTTCGGGCAATGAACGCATAGCGGCGTTCGGGCAGCCGGCTCGTCCAGGCCGACGAATGCGGGGTGCAGACCGCGTTGGGCAAATCCTCGAAGCGGAAGCTGGCGGGCGCCACTTGGTCGTCGGCTCCTGCCGGATAGCCGTACCAGACATCGAGCACCGCACCGCCGATTGTCCGGCGCGACAGCACATCATACAGCGCCTCCTCGTCGACGATCGGCGCGCGCGATATGTTGATCAGCACGCCCGTCGGCTTCATGGCCGCGAGTTCGGACGTCCCGATCAGCCCGCGGGTCTGATCGGTCAGCGGGCAGGCGATCACCAGGAAATCGGATTGCGCCAGCAAATCCGGCAAGCGGTCCGGCGGCAAGATCGCCTCGGCCAAGCCGTCGGAGTCGGTGGCGAACTGGTCGACCGCGAGGATGCGCATGCCGAAAGCCGCTGCCCGCCGGGCTATTGTCCGCCCGATCCGGCCGAACCCGATGAGGCCCAGTGTCAGGCCGTGGATCTCCCCGTGGGGCACCCGCGCCCGGTAGACATCGGACCATGTGTCCGTGGCGAAGGATCTGCGCAGAGCGTCGGGGCGGATTTCCCAATTCAACATCGCCGTCATGACGAACTCGGCGATGGGAATTTCATGCTCGAAGACGTTGCAGATGCTGGCGCCGGATGGCAGTGAAGCCATGTCGATGCCGTCCAGTCCGGCCCCTGGCACATGCAAAAGGCGAAATTCACGTGCTGTTTTTCCGCCTCGGGAGAACCGCAAAGACACGATCACGTCGTCTGCGGTGATTGCGGAATCGAACTGGGACGAGTGGGCGGCTTCACGGGGAAGGGGTATGATGTCGCAGGGAGTCGTCAGGAAAGCGGCCAGCTTGTCCTTGTGATTGGCAGCCTCCCCAATCATGAAGACTTTCATTGGCTTTATCCTCCGTTGCACGAACGATAGAGCCAACGAATTGAGTAGGTCCAACTTTTAAAAATGATTGATTGATAAGAAAAAGTTTTCACCGACTGGTGTTTGCACCTTCGATGATCGGGGTGAAAGGCTGACCGTTCAGGAGACCAGTTCGCCCACCGCGGTCGCGACGTCCAGAAATGTCTGAATGGCGGGAGAGGTGTCGTCGCTCTGGTAGGCAACCCCAAGCGTCAGGTGGGGTGCCGGCCCGTCGAGCGGACGATAGACCACCCCGGGCCGTGCGAATTGCTGAAGATCGGAGGCGATGAGGCCGATCCCGAAATCCGCTGCGGCCAGCGCGATAATCGACTGCGCCGGGGAGGCTTCGAGAATCAGCTCCGGGCTGAATCCCGCCTGCTGGCACAGGCTGATGATTTCATCGTAGAGGCGTGGGCCGATCACGCGTGGGAAGATGATGAAGCGTTGCCTGGAGAGATCATCCAGCCGCAGGCGCGGCCGTTCGGCCAATGGGTTGCGGTCCGACAGCACGACATTGAAACGCATGCGCGCGATGGGGTGTGACGACAGCGACTGATCGTCAAGCGGGGGATGGAAGATGCCGACATCGATCGCTCCGGCCCTCAAGGCTTCTTCCTGCTCTGACGTCGTCATGACATGGACGTTCACGCCGAAATTGGGCAATGCCATGCGGAACCGGTGCATGATCTCGGGGAAGACAATATAGAGCGCCGGTGCGGTCATACCGACCGACAATTGCCCGATTTCGCCGCGATCCGTTTGACGAGCGAGCTGCGCGGCCCGTTCCATCTGAGTCAAAATCTTCCGGGCTTCGCTCAGGAAGGTCTCGCCGGCCCTCGTCAGGGAAACGCGCCGTTTGTTGCGGTGGATCAGCTGAACCTGCAGCTCTTCCTCCAGTTGGCGCAATTGCTGGCTGAGGGCGGGCTGCGTGATGTGGCACCGTGCGGCGGCACGGTGGAAATGCAGCTCTTCGCAGAGCGCGACAAAGAACTGGAGCCTGCGACGATCCATGATGCGGAGATAAGATCATCCAGCCGAAGCTGTAAAGGCAGGATGAGCGGCCCGGCCTTCCGACGATGGTCGGCTCGCAGGTCAGGACGATGTTTGCGCTTTGATGATCTCAACAAGGAAAAATGTTGATAAGCGCGGGAACTGTAGAGTTCCAGTTGCGCGCTGTTCCAGACATGACCCTGAAACGAGAGGAGAGTGCCGGCCGCCGATCCCTCTTCAGATCTTCTTGTTCGGGTGGGATTTGGTATACCATACCGATGACGGGATGGATGATCTGCTCGTATCCGGCCCTTCGCCGCGAAAGACCAACATCGGGGAGCCGACGGAGACCATGCGCAACTTCGAAGAACCCGGCCGTTCGCTCGCCATGGGCCGCAACGGCATGGCTGCCACCTCGCACCCGGCGGCAACCCTGACGGCGGTCGAGATTCTGAAGGCCGGCGGCACCGCGATCGATGCCGCCGTGGCGGCCTGCGCGGTCCAGAGCGTGGTCGAAGCTGGATCGACCGGGATCGGCGGCGACTGCTTCGCCATGGTCGCTCCGCTGGGCGGGACCGACATCCGCGCCTACAACGGCTCCGGCCGCACCCCGGCGGCGATGACGCTGGAGCGCTTGCGGGCGGCGGGCGTCACTGCGATCGACCGCCACTCTCCCCACGCGGTCACGGTGCCGGGCGCGGTGGATGCCTGGACGCGGCTGGTCGCCGACCATGGCCGCCTGCCTCTGAACGAGGTCTTCGCCCCGGCCATTGCCATGGCGCGCGAGGGCTACGTCATCACGCCACGGGTCTCACACGACCTCGCCCAGCAAACCGATCTGCTGCGCCGGGATCCGACCGCCGCCGCCACCTTCCTGGTGGACGGAGAAGCCCCTGCGGCCGGCACCGTCCAGACCCAGCCACTGCTGGCCGACACGCTGGAGGCAATCGGGCGCGAGGGACCGGACGCCTTCTACCGCGGTGCCATAGCCAAGGACATGGCGGAGTCCCTGCGGGCGGTGGGCGGCTTTCACAGCCTGGAGGATTTCGCTGGGGCCAAGGGCGAGTACGTGACGCCGATCAGCACCGACTATCGCGGCCGCACCATCCATGAATGCCCGCCGAACGGACAGGGCATCATCGCCCTGATGATCCTGAACATCCTCAAGCGCTTCCGGCCGGCCGGCGATCCGCTCGACCCCGACAGCCTGCATGTGGAGATCGAGGCGACGCGGCTCGCCTATGCCGCGCGCGACGCCTTCCTGGCCGATCCGGCGCAAACCGGACTGTCGATGGCGGAGCATCTGCTGTCCGATGCGCTGGCCGACCAACTGGCCGCCCGGATCGATCCCGCCCGCGCGCTGGAGATCGGCGGGGTGTTCGACAGCGTCGAGCACAAGGACACGGTCTACATCGCCGTGGTCGATAAGCACCGAACGGCAGTCAGCTTCATCAGCTCGATCTTCCATCCCTATGGCAGCGGGCTGATGGCGCCCCGCTCCGGGGTGCTGTTCCACAACCGGGGCCAGAGCTTCTCGCTGGTCGACGGGCATCCCAACATGGTGGCACCGCGCAAGCGGCCGATGCACACCATCATTCCGGGCATGGTCACCGAAAACGGGCGCGTCAGCCTGACCTTCGGCGTCATGGGCGGGCATTATCAGGCGATGGGCCATGCCCATTTCCTGTCGAAGCTGTTTGACCACGGCCTGGACATCCAAAGCGCCATCGACCTGCCGCGCCTCTTCCCCCTGCCCGGCACCCGCACCGTCGAGGCGGAGACGGCAATCCGCACCAAGGCGGGGGCGGAGTTGGCCCGCCGCGGCTTCACCGTGACGGCACCCAACTGGGCGATCGGCGGTGCCCAGGCAATCGCCATCGATTGGGAGCATGGAACCCTATTGGGCGGCTCTGACCACCGGAAGGACGGGTGCGCGCTGGGGTATTGACAGGTCACCGCCACCCGCGTCGTGTCGAAGGACCGTGGTCGCCGCACCACGGCCTTTCGAGGTGTTGTCAGGTTTTCGGTCGAGATCATCAGCGAAGCGGTGTGGCCGGTTCACTTATGTCGATAGCCGCAGATAGAAGGTCGGCAGCACCTCCGGCAACTTTTCGGCGCGGTCAATCACCATGACGTTGCGCGCTCCGAACACTCGGGTCAGATAATCGCGGCCCTGCGGATCGAGCCCGATCACGAAGCAGTCGATCCCCCGCGACGCCAGCCCCAGCACGGCACGGCGGGCGTCGTCCAGCAGATAGCGGCGGTCGGCGACGTCGATGTCCGACGGTTCGCCGTCGGTCACCACCAGCAGCAGGCGGCGATGGGTCGATTGCTGCTCCAGCAGCCGTCCGGCATGGCGCAGGGCGGTGCCGAGCCGGGTGGACAGGCCGGCCTTCAATCCGGCCAGCCGCCCCTTGGCCGCGGCATCGTAGGATTGGCGGAAGGCCTTGATCCGGTAATAGCTGACGTCCTGCCGTCCGTTGGAACGAAAGGCATGGATGGCGAAGGGATCGCCCAGCTCGTCCAGCGCCTGGGCGAATAGGGTCGCGGCCTCCCGCTCCACCGACAGCACGCTGCGCCCGCCCCCGGCAACTGGATCGTCGGTCGAGGCGGAGACGTCGAGCAGCAGCAGGACCGACAGGTCGCGGTTCCGGCGGATCAGCACCTCATGCACCCGCGGATCGGGAGCCTCGCCGCGGCGGTGGCTGACCATCGCGTCGATGCAGGCGTCCAGATCCATGCGGTCGCCCTCCGGCTGACGGCGCAGGCGCACCGGCCGGCTGACCTTGGCCGAGCGGACCAGCGCGGTCAGCCGGTCGGCGGTCGCCTGATGACGCTCGACGATGCGGGCGATGGCGGCGGGGTCGCCGGGTTCGGTCCGGCGTTCGTTCAGCACGACCCAGTCGGGGCGGTCGATGCCGACGCGGTAGTCCCATTCCGGGTAGCGCAGCGGCGGAGCGGTGATCTCCTCCTCCCCCACCGCGCGGGCGGGGACATCGGTGGCGGACAGTCTGGCCGGGGTGGCGCCCTCCCCCACCTGATCGTCGGAGCGGCCATGGTCGCGCTCCTCCTGCTCGGTGCGGAAGGCCTCGAAAACGGTTTCGGCATCGCTGGGCGGGGTCGGCGGCGCCTCGCCATGGTCCCATAGGCCGAGATTGTCGTCGCGGTAGGCGGGTTCGACGACATAATCCTTGGAATTGAATTGCACCCGCATCTGGCCGAGATCGTTGCCCAGCAGCCCGCCGATCCGGCGGCTGAGCGCCGGGCTGTCCCACTCGGACTCCGCCGCGAAGAACAGGCGCTTGCCCTTGGCAACCCAGGCGTCGTCGTCACGGTAGTCGGGATCGATCAGCGCGCGGGCCAGCCGTGCCATCAAAGCGGGCGCGGTGCTGGCGCCATTCGGCTCGGCGACGTGGAAGGGCCGCCAGACCCGCAGCAGGCCGGGATGCTCGCGCATCGCCAGATGCTCGACCCGGGCGTCCTCGATCAACGAGACCAGCGCCAACTGCATCGGCTTCAGCCCGGCGGCCGGGAAGCGCGGACCGGTGAAGCGCAGATGCGCCCCGGCATGGACCAGGGCCGCGCGAAACAGCGCGCCGGAGCGGCGGCCATCGACGCCGCGGAAGGTTCCGGGCATCCAGATCAGCCCGTCCGACAGGCTGACCCGCCGCGGCGGGTTGCCGGCGGCATCCGGCTTGGCATGGCGGATCGGCACCCGCAACCGCCACAGGGCGACCAGATAGGCGACCAGCCGGCGCTCGACGGAGGAGAAGGCGGTGTCTGCGGGAAATTGGTCTGCGGGAAATTGGCGCGACTGGTCGTCGGGCATTTGGTCTCCGGTCCTCTTTCCTCTCCCCGAACAGGGATGGGTCAGGCAATCGCCGCCGACACTGCGGCAGAGAAGGCGTCCCGCACGTCGGCGTCGTCGGTGATCGGTAGGACCAGCGCGATCTGGCAGGCGGTCTCCAGTGGGATCCCCTGCGCCTCCAGCCGGCCGGCATGGATCAGCATGCGGGTGGAAACCCCCTCCTGCAGGCCATGACCCTTCAGGTTGCGCGAGCTTGCGGCGATGCGGACCAGCAAAGCCGCGGTGTCGGTGCCGACGCCGGATTCATGGGCGACGATCGCCGCTTCCACCGCAGCGTTCGGATATCCAAACTCGATGGCGGCGAAGCGTTGCTTGGTTGATTCCTTCAGGTCCTTCAGGACGCTCTGGTAGCCGGGGTTGTAGGAAATCACCAGTTGGAAGTCCGGATGCGCCTGGACCAGTTCGTTGCGCTTCTCCAATGGCAGGATGCGGCGGGCGTCGGTTAGCGGATGGATGACGACGGTGGTATCCTGGCGGGCTTCGACGATCTCGTCGAGGTAGCAGATGGCGCCATGTCGCACCGCCTGGGTCAGCGGCCCGTCGTGCCAGACCGTGCCGCCGGGGTCGAGCAGGAAGCGCCCGACCAGATCCGAGGCGGTCATGTCTTCGTGGCAGGCCACCGTCACCAGCGGCCGGCGAAGCCGCCATGCCATGTGCTCGATGAAGCGGGTCTTGCCACAGCCGGTGGGGCCCTTCAGCATCATCGGCATGCGCGCCGCATAGGCGGCCTCGAACAGCGCCACCTCCCCGGCGACGGGCCGGTAATAGGGCTCCTCCAGAATCCGGTGTGCGTCCAGCGCCATCGGCGCGTCTCCTTGTAAAACGGTCGCGATGAATGGTCTCGGTCCGGAGAGATGCGGCGGGCGTCCCCCCTGCACCCGCCGCGCCGTCCGCCGAATCCTCCGGGAGATTCGGCGGACGGAGTCTCGGTCCTTCAGCGATGCAGTGCGGTCTCGGGGTTGGGGATGCCGTCGATCGGGCATTCCTCGGTCCCGACGGTGCCGCGGGTCATCGCCTCGACGCGGGCGCGGGTCCCTTCCGGATCGTTGATCCAGTCATGGTAGAAGCTGTAGGCGCAGGCGGCCTCACCCTTCGAATCCTCGCCGGAGTTGATCTTGCCGGTGTAGCCGCGGTGGACCAGCTTGAAGAGGTGGTTCTGCGACTGCATGTTCTTGCGCGCGTCGCGGATCAGCGAGGTGGAGAGTTGGGCGTACTGGATGCCGTTCTCCTCGGTGCCGCACTCGCCCAGCGTCCGGCCGTCGAAGCCGATGATGGCGGAATGGCCGAAGTAGGAATAGACCCCGTCGAAGCCGGCGGCGTTCGCCACCGCGACATAGGTGTTGTTGGCCCAGGCCATCGCCTTGGACATGATGACCTGCTGTTCCTTGGCGGGGTACATGTAACCCTGGCAGCGGATGATGAGTTCGGCACCCTTCATGGCGCAGTCGCGCCAGATCTCCGGATAGTTGCCGTCGTCGCAGATGATCAGGCTGATCTTCAACCCCTTCGGCCCGTCGGTGACGAAGGTGCAGTTGCCGGGATACCAGCCCTCGATCGGCACCCAGGGCATGATCTTGCGGTATTTCTGAACGATCTCGCCCTTGTCGTTCATCAGGATCAGCGTGTTGTAGGGCGCCTTGTGCGGGTGCTCCTCATGCCGCTCGCCGGTCAGGGAGAAGACGCCCCAGACCTTGGCCTTGCGGCAGGCGTCCGCGAAAATCTCGGTCTCGTCGCCGGGAACCGACGAAGCGGTCTCGTACATCTCCTTGGAATCGTACATGATCCCGTGGGTCGAATATTCCGGGAAGATCACCAGATCCATGCCCGGCAGGCCGACCTTCATGCCCTGGACCATCTCCGCGATCTTGCGGGCATTGTCGAGGACTTCGGCCTTGGTGTGCAGGCGCGGCATCTTGTAGTTCACGACCGCGACGCCGACGGTGTCCTTGCTGCTGGAAATATCGCCGTGCAACATGGTGCGTTTCCTTCTTGGTTCGTGGATGGCTTGGTCTGTGGATGGACAAGGAGAGGGCGTCCCGTCCCGGTGCGAGGCGGGACGGCGAACCCCTTGTTTCGGGGTTAGGAGGAATGGGACCGGAACTGCGGCCTAAACCGCCATGTGCCGGTGCACCAGATCGTCGGTCAGGCTTTCCGTCAGCCCGTGGGCGGCAACCCGCCCCTTATCGAGCATCAGGAAATGGTCGGAGGCCTGCCGGGCGAACGTCACGTTCTGTTCGACCAGCACGACGGTGATGCCGTACTGGCGGTTCAGGGTCATGATCACGTTTTGGATCTGCTCGACGATGTTGGGCTGGATGCCCTCGGTCGGTTCGTCCAGCAGCAGGACCTGCGGATTTGCCGCCAGCGCCCGCGCAATCGCCAGCTGCTGCTGTTGCCCGCCGGACAGGTCGCCGCCCTTGCGGTTCAGATTGTCCCGCAGATAGGGGAACATCTCGAACACCAGGGGCGGGATCTCGCGCTTGCCGTCCGGACGGGCGAAGGTGCCCATCAGAATGTTCTCGCGGATGGTGAATTTACCGATGATGCCGCGCCCCTGCGGGACATAGCCGATGCCGAGGCCGGCGCGGCGGTGGGTCGGCTCGCTCCGGATGTCGCTGCCACCCAGCCCGATCCAGCCGGTGACCCGGTCGGTCAGCCCCATGATGGTCCGCATCAGCGTGGTTTTCCCCACCCCGTTGCGGCCCAGCACGCTGAGCAGGCTGCCCTTGGGCACCGCGAAGCTGACATTCTGTAACACCGGGCTGCTGCCGTAGAAGGAATAGACGTCGGTCATGTCAAGCATGGGAGATGCCCCCGCTTCCGAGATAGGCTTCGCGCACCTTGGGATCGTTCTCCACATGGCGGATCGATCCTTCGGAAAGGCGCTTGCCCTGGTGCAGCACGGTGATGGTCTCGGCGATTTCGCGGACGAAGCCCATGTCGTGCTCGACCACGATCAGCGTGTGCCGGCCGCGTAGCCGCTGGAAGATGCGCGAGGTCTTGCCGGTCTCCTGGATGGTCATGCCGGCGGTCGGCTCGTCCATCAGGATCAGGGCGCTGTCCTGGACCAGCAGCATGGCGATCTCCAGCCATTGCGTCTGGCCATGCGACAGGAAGGCGGCCCTGGTGTCCAGTTCGTCGGCCAGTTCGACGATCTCCAGCACCTCGGCGATGCGCCGGTTGAGGCGGATGCCGGGGAACAGCCGGATGGTCCGGGCCGGGCTGGGAAGCCGGGAGTGCGCCACCTCCAGATTTTCACGCACCGTCAATTCCTTGAACACGCTGGGCACCTGGAACTTGCGGCCCACCCCGTGGCGGGCACGCCGATATTCCGGCGCATGGGTGATGTCCTGCCCGTCGAGCAGGATGCGCCCGCCGGTCGGCTGGGTGCGCCCGCAGATCAGGTCCAGGGTGGTGGACTTGCCGGCCCCGTTGGCGCCCAGCAGGCAGCGCAGCTCGCCGCGCTCGACCGCCAGATCCAGGCCGTTGACCGCCTTGAAGCCGTCGAAGCTGACTTCCAGGCCGTGGAGTTCGAGATAGCCCATGTCGGTCGTCTCCTTCAGCTCAGCTTGCGGCGGGCGTGCGGCGCATCGGCAAGGGCGGAGGCCGGTGCGGGCTGGGCCGGGCGGGTCAGGCGGTCCGACAGGATGCCGATCAGGCTCGACAACCCGTTGGGCAGGAAGACCACCACCAGGATGAACATGCCGCCGAGGATGAGCTGCCAGGTGTCGAGGAAGCTCTCGGACAGGCTGCCCTGCATGAAGTTGACCAGGATGGCGCCGATGGCGGCCCCCAGCAGCGAGCCGCGCCCGCCGACCGCCGCCCAGATCACCATCGACAGGCTGAGCGGCACCCCCATGAAGGTGGGCGACGCGAATTCCAGCACCATGGCGTAGAGCATGCCCGCCACCCCCGCCATGCCGGCCGACACCGCGAAGGCGAGCGACTGGTAGGCGGCGACGTCGTAGCCGAAGAAGCGCACCCGGTCGGCATCGTTACGGATGGCCTGGAGGATCAGCCCGGCCTTGCTGCGGGTGAAGGCGAGGCCGAGCAGCAGGCACAGCGACAGTGCCCCAGCGGACAGATAGTAGAAGGCCGGGCTGTAGGGATCGAAGGTGATGCTGCCGACCTCCAGCCACGCCAGATCGGTGATGCCATTGAAGCCGCCGGTGTAGGCCTGCTGGTCGATGAACAGCAGGTTGACCACCGCCAGCATGGCGAGCGTGATGATGGCGACATAGACCCCGGCGATCCGGGCGCGGAACATGAAGGACCCCAGCAGCAGCGCCACCACCACCGGGGCCAGGATGCCGGCCAGCACAGCGAACAGGCTGGAATGGAAGGGCTGCCAGAACCAGGGCAGGTGATCGAGGTTGTTCCACACCATGAAGTCCGGCAGGCCGGCCGAGCCGGTATGGACCGGGCTGGTCTTCAGCTTCAGATGCATGGCGATGGCATAGGCGCCGATGCCGAAGCTGACCCCCTGCCCCAGATTGAGGATGCCGGCATAGCCCCAACTCAAAGCCAGCGCGGCGGCGGCGAGGCCAAGCGCCAGATAGCGGGCGAACTTGTTCAAGAGGAAGGCGTCGGTGACGAAGCTGGGAACCGCCAGGATGACGGCGCAGAACAGGAGATAGGCTGCGAACTGCGCATACGGCTTGCTGCGCGACAGGGTCGATTTCGACATAAGCGGGCTCCGGGCGACGGGACTGACCGGGGGACTGGCCCCGTGACGGAGATCGGGTTGACGGAGATCGGGTTGGCGGAGGTTGGAAGGTTGGTCGTCGGGGAACTGGACACTGGTCATCGCCTTGGCCCTCCTCACCGGCGCCGCTGATCGACGAACAGACCCTGCGGACGGAAGCGGATCAGGACCACCACCGCCAGGAAGACCAGCGCCTTGGCCAGCGTGTCGTTCAGCAGGAAGGCGATGCCGGCGGTGCCGCTGCCGAGCAGGCCGGAACTGACCACCGTGCCGATCAGGCTGCCGACGCCGCCGACCACCACCACCATGAAGGCATCGACCACGAAGTTGGTGCCCATGTCCGGCGCCACGCTCTTGATCGGCGCCACCAGCGCGCCGGCCAGCCCGGCAAGGCCGGAGCCGAAGGCGAAGGTCAGACTGTAGATCCTGGCGCTGTTGATGCCGTAGCAGCTGGCGATCTCGCGGTTCTGGGTGACGGCGCGCAGCTTCATGCCGAACTCGGTCCGCTGGATGATGAACCAGGTCAGCGCCAGAAGGGCGGCGGTCAGCGCCAGGATGAACAGGCGGTAGCTGGGGACGCCGACCCCGGCGATGTCGATGCTGCCGGACAGGAACTCCGGCGTCTGGACGTAGCGCAGTTCGGCACCGGCGGACAGGCGCACCGCCTGTTGCAGCATGATGCCAATGCCCCAGGTCGCCAGGATGGTGTCGAGCGGCCGGTGGTAGAGGAAGCGGACCACCGTGCTCTCGACCACCCAGCCGGCCGCCGCTACCATGAAGAACACCAGCAGCAGGCAGGGGATCAGCGGCAGGCCGAACTGCGACTGGAGGAACCAGGTGCCATAGGCGCCCAGCATGACGAACTCGCCATGGGCGAGGTTGATGACCCCCATCGCGCCGTAGATGATCGCAAGCCCGAGCGCCACCAGCAGCAGGATCGAAGCGATGCTGAGCCCGGTGAAGAGTTGACCGAAGAAAATATCCATAAGCCCCTCCGACGGGGAAGGCGTCGGGCGACGCCCTCCCCTGCCCGTTCTATTGCTCACGCACCCTTTAGACCGTCCTTGGTGCAGCTCTGGCCCGGATAGGCCCAATAGGGCTCCGGCTTCACCCAATCCGACGATTGCTGGATGACCTTGAACTGGCCGTCGGCCTGGGCCTGGCCGATCTTCGGCCACAGGTAGCAGTGCAGGTTGTCGCCATCGACCTTCACCTTGCCCTGCGGCGCCATGATCTCCAGCCCCGCCGTGGCGTCGCGGACGGCGATGGGGGTGATGTCGCCCTTGCCGATCTTCTCGACCGCCTTGCGGAACAGGTGCATCTGGAAATACGCCGCCTCCGACACGAAGTGCGTCACCGAATCCTTGCCGAAGCGCTTCTGGTAATTTTCGACGAAGACCTCGTTCTCCTTGGACTGATGGCCCATGAAGTACGGGGCGGAGGTGAAGTGGCCGGCGGCGTACTCGCCGCCCATCGCCGCGATCTCCACCTCCGACGTGGTCAGGCTGGCCATCGGCATCTTGTCCGGGTTGAAACCCGCCGCCTTGTACTGCTTGTGCAGCGCGATCACGCTGTCGCCGACCACGGTGGAGAAGATCACGTCCGGCTTGGTTTCGCGGAGCTTGTTCAGCACCGAGCCGAACTCCGAATGGCCGAGCGGCACATATTCCTCGCCGACCACCTCGCCGCCCAGCTCCTTCAGCAGGATCTTGCAGACGTTGTTTTCTTCCTTGGGATAGATGTAGTTGGAGCCGATCAGATAGAACTTCTTGCCGAAGGTCTTGACCAGCCAGGGAATGAACTCCTTCTGCTGCTGGTTGGGCACCGCCCCGGTGTACATGACGTTCTTCGAGCACTCGCGGCCTTCATAGAGCGTCGGGTACCAGTAGAGGTTCTTGCGCTTCTCGAAGACCGGCAGCACCGCCTTGCGCGAGGCGGAGGTGTAGGAGCCGAAGACGCTGACACACTTGTCGTTCAGCACCAGCTTGTTGGCCTTGTCGGCGAAGGTGGCGGGGTCGGAGGCCGGATCCTCAACGACCGCGGTCAGCTTCATCCCGTTGATGCCGCCGGCAGCGTTGATCTCGTCGATGGCCATCAGGGTGGCGTTGTGCATCGACTTCTCGACGACCGCGGTGGTGCCGGTCAGCGAGAAGAGGACGCCGACCTTGATCTCGCCGTTCGCCGCCCAGGCGACGCCGCTGTCCTTTATCCAGATGTGCGGGAAGCCGACCGATCCGGCCAGCCCGGCGACTGCCGTCGATTTCAGAAAATTACGCCGTGTGAAGGTCATGACGTGTTTCCTCCTCGTTTGCCTGTTCTTGCTGGTTCTTCGGCACAGACAGGAGAGCGCACAAAAAAAGCCCCATTCAGGCCGGCGGCCTGCTGGGGCTTCATTGCCTCGGCGCAACTCCCGGCGTCATCGGCGGGGGTGTGCCTGGTGCGGTCTCAAGGTGCGTGAGCTGATTTTAAAATATTCAATGAATGGTGGCGTCGATTATCCAGTACTGTTCCTGCCGGCCTCGAATGGATCGAGCGCCGGGTAAAAGGATCCGTTGCGCGACAAGAGTGTTGCCGCGTCGGTCCATAAGGATTGAACGGTCGGACTTATCCCTGCACAAACCTGCCCATCGGCCTCCCTCGCATCTGTGGTGCCGGAGTGCGCGTCGGTACGTTAGGTTCAAACACAAAAAAACCCCAGCAAGGCTTTCACACCTTCAGGGGCTTCATCGCCTGCCCGTCGATCCGACATCATTGGCGGACGCGAGCGATTTGCTTCACTTGCTTAGTAAGATGCACATCCCACCGCCTTATCGTCAATATCAAAAATGATCAGCGAGTCGGATTTTCCGCCATAAGCATTTCGCTGGCGTCGATGATGGCGGCGGCGACCGCCTCGATGGTCGTCCGCCGGGCCATGGCGCGTTCGCGGATGAAGCGGTAGGCCTCCTCCTCGGTGATCCGCCGCTGCTCGATCAGGATCGCCTTGGCCTTGCTCACCTTCTTGATGCCGTCCAGCCGCTGCTCGACCTTCTGGAGGCGCTTGCGCATGCCGCGCTCCCCTTCTGCGGCACGGTGGGCCATGAACATGGTGGTCAGCAGGCCGAAGGCGCGGATCGGCTTGCTGACGAAGCCGCGCACCCCATAATCGACCAGGGCCTTGAGTACGGTCGGGCTTTCATAATCGAGCACGGCGACGATCGGTGGTCCTTCGTCGGCGGTGGACCAGGACAGCCGTCCCTGCCCCGACAGCAGCTGAGTCATGTCGAGGAAGATCAGATCGACACCGCTGGGGCGGTCCTTGGGCGGCGGCCATTCGGCTCGGGCCTGGCAGCCGATGCGGTGGAGCTGGCGCAACAGCTCCTCCGCCTCGGCGTCCTGCGGGTGGATGACCACGACGCGAAAGGAACGGATGTCGCGGAGCAGGTTGATCGACATGCGGCGTTTGCCCCGTTTGCAGTCAGACCGTAGCCTGCCGCCGCCGGCGGATGTCCGCCTCGCCGGCAACGTTGTGATCCACCAGATAGGGATCGGGCTTCATCGCGACCAGCGACTCCGCAACGATCTCGAACCGGCCATCCGCATCGACCCGGCCGACGCGCGGCCACAGGTAGGTGTGGTTGTTGTCGGGATCGATCCGCACCCGCCCCTGGGGCGCATCGAACTCCTGACCGAAGATGGCGTCGCGCAGCCGGTCGGTGTCCATGCAGTTGGCGATGCGCAGAGCCTGGGCGAACAGGTGGACCTGGAAATAGGCGGCCTCGCACGACGCGTTGGTCCGTTCATGCTCCCCGAACCGCTCGCGGTAGCGGGCGACGAAACGGCGGTTCGCCTCGCTGTCGATGGAATCGAAATAGGGAGCGGCGGTGACGTGCCCGCGCGAGGCGGCGACGCCGATGTCGCTGATTTCCGCCTCGCTGGTGGTCAGGCTGGCAATCGGCATCCGCGCCGGATCGAACCCAGCCTCGGCATAGGCGTGGTAGAGATGGGCGGTGGCGGCACCGACCACCGTGGAGAAGATGAAGTCCGGCTCCTTGCGCCGGATGTCGCGGATGACCGGGGCGAACGCCTTCTGCGTCGCATTCAGCGGCAGATACTTCTCCGCGAGGATCTTGCCCGACCGCTGGAGCACCAGCTCCCGCATGATCCGGCTGGATTCATAGGGATAGATGTAGTCCGACCCCACCATATAGACGCGGCTGCCATATTCCCGCGTCAGATAGTCGGCCAGTTGGCGGCCGTTCTGGTTGGGGGCGGCGCCGGTGTAGATGACGTTGCGCGAGCATTCGAACCCCTCGTAGAGGGTCGAATAGAGCAGCAGCCCGTTGCGCCGCTCCACCACCGGCAGGATCGCCTTGCGCGTGCTCGACATGTAGCAGCCGAACAGGACGCTGACCCGCTCCTCGGTCATCAGCCGCTCGGCGAGAGCCGCGAACACCGCCGGATCGGATTGCGGATCCTGGACGATCGGCAGGATCTCCCGGCCGTTGACCCCACCGCCGGCATTGATCTCCTCGATCGCCATCAGTGTGCCCTGAAGCTGGGTGCGTTCGATTCCCGCCGTTACTCCGGTCTGCGAGAACAGCACGCCGACTCTCCACGGTTCACCGGTCTTGGGGGTACAATCCATCTGCATCCACCTCTTCGTCGAACTCGCAGCCGTAATCCGCGCCCAGGCCAACCGGTGATTATCCGGCTGAAATTAAAACAAAAAAAGCCCCAATCAGGGCGTTCGGCCCAGATTGGAGCGCCATTGCTCCGGCCCGCTCCATCACGTCGGGACCCGCTGAAACCCAGCCGCGGCCCCTTGGCGTGACGTCGGACAGATATCGACTAGCATACTATGACAAGGACGGATTGTTTGGCGACTCCTGTTTTGCGCGGGTCTGCGGGTTCCGGGAGCGACGGCCGCCCCCCGTCAGGGTCGCAGGCGACGGGTCGGGCGGCCACAGCAGGACGACGTCGACACCCATCCAGCGGCAGAACACCGGCCAAGTGCCGGCATGGGCGACGATGGTGCGAAGTGCGGCATCACCGTGATGGCAAAGGGCGATGCCGCTCGCGGGCGGGCTTTCGTCGACATCGTGCTCTCCCCGCCCGCTGAGGCCTCCGATCAGGCGGCGCGGACGGTCGACAGGAAGTCCTCGACCTCGCTGCGCAGCCTGACCGTCTCGCGGACCAGACCGCTGGAGGCGGACAGCACACCCGACGCGGCGCTGCCGGTCTGGCCGACGGTCTGGGCGACGCCGGCGATGTTGCTGTTGACCTCCGCCGTGTGGCGGGCGGCCTGCTGGATGTTGGCGCCGATGTCCTTGGTGGCGGCGCTCTGCTGCTCCACCGCAGACGCGATGGCGGTGGCGATGTCGCTGACCGAGGTGATGGTGCTGCCGATGCCCTGCACCGCCGTCACCGTATTCCCGGTGAATTGCTGGATTTCCTGCACCTTGGCCTGGATGTCTTCGGTGGCCTTTGCGGTCTGGTTGGCCAGCGCCTTGACCTCCGAGGCGACGACGGCGAAGCCCTTGCCGTGCTCGCCGGCGCGGGCCGCTTCGATGGTGGCGTTCAGCGCCAGCAGGTTGGTTTGACCGGCGATGGCGTTGATCAGTTCCACCACCTGCCCGATCTCCTGGGCGGCGGACGCCAGGCTTTGGATCATGCCGTCGATCTTCGTGGCTTCATCCACCGCACGGCCGGCGACGCTGGTGGACATGGTCACCTGACGGCCGATCTCGGCAATGGAGGCGAACAGTTCCTCCGTCGCGGCGGCGACGGTGTTGACGTTGCTGCTGGCCTGTTCGGACGCTTGCGACACTGCATCGGCTTGGGTGCCGGAGCGGTCGGCGGCGGTGGCCATGCCGGAGGCGGTTTTCTCCATCTCATGCGCAGCGGCGGCGACGGCGGCAACCATGCCCATCACGCGCGCCTCGAACTGGGCGGCCATGTCGAGCAGGGCGGCGCGGCGTTCGGCCTCGGTGCGGTCCTTCTGCGCTTCGGCTTCCGCCTGGAGACGGCGGACTTCCAGCCCGTTGCGCTTGAACTCCTCCAGCGCGCGGGCCAGCGTGCCGACCTCGTCCTTGCGGTCCTGGTGGTTGATCGCGACGGACAGGTCACCGGTGGAGATGCGGTTGGTGGCCTGGGTCAGCTGCAGGATCGGCGTTGTGATGCGCCGGCCGATCCACACGGCAAGGCCGAGGCTGACCGCCGCCAGCACCGCGATCACCGCGGCGATGTTCAGCATGGTCTGCAGGCGCGCGGCGGCCACCGTGTCGAGATAGACACCGGAACTAACTACCCAGCCCCAACCCTTGGTCAGCTTCGAATAAGCGGATTTCTCCACCGGATCACTGGAACCAGGCTTGGGGAAGGAGAATGAGGAATAGCCGCCGCCGGATTCGGCGGCCTTGATCTCGTCGCGGACGAACAGCCGGCCGCTCTTGTCGGTGCTGTCCCACATCGCTTTGCCTTCGACCTGCGGGTTCAGGTGGGCCAGGATGTTGCCCTTGCGGTCGAGGATCAGCGCATATTCCGACCCGTCGTAGCGGGCCGACCGCGCGATGTCGAGCGCCAGCTTCTGCGCGTCGGCGACCGGCAGTTCGCCGGAGGCGGCCCGCTGCTCGAACCGTTCGATGATGGAGGTCACCATCTCCACCGCGACGCGGGCGCGGGCTTGGCGCTCCTCCATCATCACGGTGCCAAGCGTCTTGGCGGTCATGGCCCCGGCGCCGACCAGCGCCAGGACGGTGATCAGGGGCAGCAGCAACAGGCGCCCCCGGATACCACGCAATGCGGAAATCATGTCTCTCTCGTCCCTCGGCGTCTGGCGTCTTGCTGGATTGGCCTTGTCGGAACGGCCGAGCCGGCGCCCCACCCGCTGGTGAGACGCCGGCCGGGCCGACTGCAAGATTATTCCATTCAGACTTTCACATATGGTTTACGTGCTACACCATTTGGTCAGCGATTCACCACTTTCGGCGGCAGGGCGTAGACCAGCAGAGCGCCGATCACCAGGCAGCCGGAGAAGAACCACAGGGCGGCGTTGCTGCTGCCGGTCAGGTCGATGACGATGCCGATCAGCGAGTTGCTGACCAGCCCGGCGATGCTGGCGAGCGAGATCGCCATGGCGAAGCCGGTGGCCGCCGCCGTGCCCTTCAGGAAGGTGGCCGGCAGGCTGAAATAGGCCGGAAGCGGACCCAGCACGCCGACCGACGCGATGGTGAACAGCGCCACGGTGGCAACGAGGTTCTCGGCGAAGAAGGTGCTGGCCGCCATGGCGGCCGAGGCGGCCAGGAAGGGAACGATGATGTGCCAGCGCCGCTCGCGCATCCGGTCGGAGCTGGCGCCGATCAGCAGGATGCCGATCACGGCCAGGATATTGGGGATCATCGTCAAGAGACCGATGTGGAACGGATCGACCACGCCGGTCTTGCGGATGAAGGTGGGCAGCCAGAAGCCGATGGCGTAGGCGGTCAGCAGGATGGCGAAATCGATGCCGCCCAGCATCCAGACCTTCAGGTTCAGCAGCCCTTCCTTGAAGCTGTGGCCGGCATGCTTGGTTTCCGAATCGTCGCCGTGCAGATCGGCGGCAATCCGGGCCTTCTCATCGCCCGACAGCCACTTGGCATCGCGGAAAGAGTTGGGCAGCGCCACGAAGGTCAGGAAGCCGAGAAGCACGCTGGGGATCGATTCCAGCAGGAACAGCCACTGCCAGCCGCGCAGGCCCTGGACATGGTCGAAATGGCTCATGATCCAGCCCGACAGCGGGCCGCCGATCACGCTGGACAGCGGCAGACCGATGACGAACAGCGCCATGATGCGGCCGCGGCGGTAGGTCGGGAACCACAGCGTCAGGTAATAGAGCACGCCCGGCAGGAAGCCGGCCTCGGCAGCGCCCAGCATGAAACGGACGATGTAGAACTGCGTCGGGGTGGAGACCAGCATGGTGGCGGCCGACAACAGGCCCCAGGTAATCATGATGCGGGCGATCCACAGCCGCGCGCCGACCTTGGTCAGCACGAGGTTGCTCGGCACCTCGAACAGGATGTAGCCGACAAAGAACAGGCCGGCGCCCAGACCATAGGCCGCCTCGCTGAACTGGAGGTCACCCATCATCTGCAGCTTGGCAAAGCCGATGTTGATGCGATCCAGATAGGCCGCCAGATAGCAGAAGCAGAGGAAGGGGATGAGGCGCCAGGTGATCTTCTTATAAAGCTGATCCGCATCGACGGACTGCGCCGCGCCGAGCGCCGCATTCGCCGTTGTTGTCTGGGCATAGGACATGCTGTTTGTCTCCTTACGCTGATCGCGTTGTGAACCCGTCCTGTTTTTGCATGCCGGCGCCGCCTGTCTCGGGTGCGGCGCCGGGTGTCGGTCCCGGTTTTCTTTTTATTATTGGTCCTGAACTGTCCCTCCCCCTCTCCCCCCCCCCGGGGAGAGGGTCGGGGTGAGGGGGAGCCATGGCGTGGATTCATCAGAGTGCGAAGGTGTGCGACTTTTGAAGATCCTCGCCGCGCATCCCCCTCACCCTAACCCTCTCCCCGGGGGGGAGAGGGGATTCTGCCGGTGCCTCACCGGCCGAACCGGTCGAGCACCTCCTGCTTGCTGACCACATCGCCGTATTTGCTGTCGATGTCGAACAGGTTGGCCTCGTGCGGACGGTCGTGGCGGTCGCCGACGCACTCGCGCACGACGATGGTGCGGAAACCGTGCTGGACCGCATCGACAGCGCTGGCGCGGATGCAGCCGCTGGTCGAGCAGCCGGTCAGCACCACCGTATCGACGCCCATCGCATGCAGCATCGGGGCGAGGCTGGTGCCGAAGAAGGCGCTGGCATACTGCTTGGAGATCACAACCTCGTCGGATCGCGGCGTAACCTCCGGGCAGAAGGCGGCGAGCGGATTGCCCTCCACCATGTCCTTCATCACCGGGGCCTTGCGCACCCACATGCCGCCATCGGCGAAATGGCCGGGATGGTAGCGGATGTTGGTGTGGACGACCGGAATGCCGGCGCGGCGGGCGGCGTCCAGCAGGTCCACCGTCTCCGCCACCGCGCTCACCACGCCGGGGGCGTAGAGCGGCGCGCCTTCGGTGGTGTAGCCCTGCATGAAGTCGATCACCAGCAGGGCCGGCCGCTCGCCGAAGCCGATCCGGTTGCCCCAGACGCCCTTGTAATTGTCGGATGCGCTCTGCCCGTCGGTCATGGGGCCGCTCCTCAGTAGGCGCCGGACAGCAGGGCGCCGGCGCCGGGCACGATCGGCTCCAGCTTCAGCGCCTTCAGCATGGCGTAGGTCGTGGCGATGGCGGCGGTCAGCACCGGCTTGCCGGTCTCCGCCTCCACCCGCGGCACCACCGGCAGCGACGGCATCTGCACGCAGGCGGACAGGACGACGACGTCCACGCCGTCCAGGTTCATGCCGCGGACGATGTCCGGCAGGTTGTTGGGGTCGTGGCGGGCGACGTCGAGATTGTCGGGGATCTCCAGCGCGCGCCAGTCCTGCACCTCGAAGCCTTCGGCGCGGATATAGTCCACCACCAGCTCGGTCAGCGGGCGCATGTAGGGGGCGACGATGGCGATGCGTTTGGCGCCCATCACCTTCAGCCCGTCGACCAGAGCGCCGGCGCTGGTGACCACCGGGGCCGGCGCGTCGTTCTCCAGCGTCTTGCGGGCGAGGCGTGCTTCGGAGTCGCGGTGATAGCCGAGGCCCATCGACATGATGGCGACGAGGCAGGCATAGCCCAGCACATCGACGCGGGCGTCCGACAGCTCGACGGCGCAACGGTCGGACTCGGCGTCCATCGCCGCCAGTTCTTCCTTCTTGACCGTCTTCATCCGCATGCGGGCGGAGTGGAAGGTGAAGCGTTCGGGGCGGATCGCCTGACGCGCGGTCAGCATGGCCGGGATTTCCGTTTCCATGGTGACGTTGGAGCTGGGGACGATCTGGCCGATGCGGTACAGCGAAGACATGCGGATGGTTCCTATCAATCAGGCGAGCGGGTGGCCGAGGCGGTCGCCGAAGGCGGCGAAGAAGCCGTCGAGGTCATCCCAGGGGATCATGTGCCCGGCGTTGGGGACGCGGGCGATGCGGATGGCGGGCTGGAGGCGGGTGATCTCCGCCTCGTCCTCCGGCTGGATGACGCCGCCGCGGCCGGCGACGATCAGCAGGGCCGGGACCGGCAGCTTCGGCAGGTCGGCATGGATGTCGTCCTGGTGGAAGCCCTCATAGGTCTGGACGATGGCCGGCTCGTAGCAGGTGTGCAGCCATTCGGCGCGCAGCCGCAGCTGCTCCTCCGTCCAAGTCGGGCAGAAAGCCCGCATGGCGTCGGCATCCATGCCCTTCAGCGACTGGCGGATCGAATCGACGTACCAGGGCAGGCCGCTGGGATAGGGCCGGCGGCCGGGGCCGGAAACCGGCGGATCGATCAGCACCAGTTGGCGCAGGCCCTTCCCTTCACCGCGCACGGAGGCGCGGATGGCGAAGCGGGCACCCATGGAATGGCCGATCAGGATGCACTCGGTCAGGCCGAGCGCCGCGATGAAGCCATTCACGTCGTCGGCGCAGGCATCGATGCCGTAATCCAGATGCGGACCGCTTTCCGACAGCCCGCGCCCGCGCACGTCCAGCACATAGGTGTCGAACTGCTGCCCGAACCGCTCGGCGACGAAGCCCCAGGTGACGGCCGGGCTGGTGATGCCGGGGATCAGCACGATGGCCGGGCGACCGGCATGCCGCTCCCCGCCATAGCGCAGGTAATGCTGGCGGATGCCGTTGGCCTGGACGTTGGCGCCGTAGAGGAAGGTCGAGGCGGTCATGCCGCGATGCCTTCGCGCAGCGGCTGCTCATAGACGTCGTAGCCGAAGACCCAGGCGGGATCCTCCTGGTTGCGCAGGAAGGTGTTGGCGTTGGACACCGCCTGCACGCGCGTCGCCCGGTCCTTGCGGTTGGCCTCGTACAGGGCGAAGGCGGTGCGGTAGTCGGTCAGGCCGGTCTCGGACAGGCAGCGGGTCAGCATTGCCGCGTCCTCGATCGCCATGCCGGCGCCCTGCGCCATGTGCGGCTTCATCGGGTGGCAGGCATCGCCCAGCAGGACCAGCCGGCCGCGGCTCCACAGCGGCAGCGGGTTGCGGTTGCGCAGCGGCCATTTGGTGACCTCTTCCGTGCACTCGATCAGCGCCTGGACGGTCGGGTGATAGCCCTGGAAGGCCTCGAACATCTCTTCGCGGCTGCTGTCGACGAAGGCCTCCTGGAAGTCCCAGGCCGGATGCGGCACGCCGGTGACGTAGTAGTATTCGTCACGCTTCCCGGTGGTGAAATAGACCATCATGTGACGGTCCTCGGTCCACCACTTGATGCAGTCCTCGAAGGTCAGGTCGTATTTCGCCAGCTGGTCGCCGCGGATCAGCGCGCGGTGGGCGACCCAGCCGCTGTAGTTCGGCGCCTCGACGCCCAGCAGGGCCTCGCGGATGCGGGAGTTGATGCCGTCGGCGCCGATGACGATGTCGGCACGCGCCTCGGTCCCGTCGGCGAAGGTCAGATGCACGTCGTCGCCGCTGTCGGTGATCGTCTCCAGCCGCTTGTCGAAGTGGACGGAGCCGGGGGCCAGCGTGTCCATCTGCAGCAGGTGCATGTCGCCACGGTGGACGGTGACGTAGGCGGCGCCGTATTCGCGCTTGGCGAAGTCGCCCAAGGGAATGCGCGACAGGTAATCGCCGGTGAAGCCGTCGCGGCTGAACCAGAAGTCCGGCTTGGAGCCCATCGCCTCCAGCGGCTTTTCGATGCCCAGGCGGCGGAACACCTTCATCACGTTGGGACCGACATGAATCCCCGCGCCCAGCCGGGAGAATTCAGGCGCCTGTTCGTAGACATCCACCTGAAACCCGGCCTGCTGCAGGAGCCCGGCGGCGGCGGCTCCGCCCAGGCCGGCCCCGACGATAGCGATTCTCTGAGTCTTTCCCATGGATATGGCCCTTTGCTGACGTGGGGGTGTTCGGTCGGCGCCGCCGAAGGGCTCGCGACCGGATGCAAGGGTGCGGGAGGAGTGTCCGGGGGCTTCTCGCCCCGGCTCCGGCCGTCGACCGTTGCATTGAACTCGATATGAAGTGTGTACGCTGTTTCAGCTTGCCATGCAACACAATTCGCCATACAACGCTACTCAGCCTTTGCGGGGCCATAAGGGCCGTTTGCAGCAGGGAGTGATCACGATTTAGCCTTGCTCAGCCTCATTTTAAATCACGGTTGCCTAATTATCGTTCATATCGGCACAGCGGCAGCGAAGGGTTTACCCCCTTACTGTTCATGGTCGAATTAAGCTTATACGCTCTATATGTCCTGGTCAGCCGCCGTGATGATCGGCGGATGTCCACCCGGAAACACGGCCCGGAACGCGCTTTCAGCGTCTGCGGCCACCAAGGTTGGGAGAGATGAGATGCCGGTGAGCGATCGCGAACTGACGCAGATGTTCGAACGGGTTCTGACCCTGTCCAAGGTGGACAAGACCCAGAGCGTCGCTGTGCTGAAAAGCGACTATTCCAACCCGCGCATCGTGCGTGCGGCGATGGACGCGGCGCAGCGACTGGGCGCGAACGTCTACGGGGTCGAACTGCCGGCCTTCAACCACCCGCGCGCCATGGGCATGGACATGACCGCCTATTGCGGCGACACGCCGCTGACCGGCAACCTCGCCGCCCAACGCGCGCTGGAGGCCGCCGACCTGATCATCGACACCATGATGCTGCTGCATTCGCCGGAACAGGAGCAGATCCTGAAGACCGGCACCCGCATCCTGCTGGCGGTCGAGCCGCCGGAGGTGCTGGCCCGCATCCTGCCGACGGAGGAGGACAAGCTCCGCGTCAATGCCGCGGCGGAGCGGCTGAAGCGCGCCCGCTCCATCACCGTGACCTCCAAGGCCGGCAGCGATTTCCGCGCGACTCTCGGCCAATATCCGACGGTGACGGAATACGGATTCGCCGACGAGCCCGGCCGCTGGGACCATTGGCCGAGCGGCTTCCTGTTCTCTTGGCCGGACGAGGGCAGCGCGGAAGGCACGCTGGTGCTCGACGTCGGCGACATCCTGCTGCCCTTCAAGGCCTATGTGCGGGAGAAGGTGACGCTGGAGATCGAGGAGGGCTTCATTCGCCGCATCCATGGCGGGTTCGAGGCGGAGTACCTGCGCGACTACATGGCCTATTTCAAGGATCCGGAGGTCTACGGCATCTCCCACATCGGCTGGGGCCTGCAGCCGCGGGCGCAATGGACGGCGATGGGGCTGCACGACAAGAACGACGGCATGTGCATGGACGCGCGCGCCTTCTACGGCAACTTCCTGTTCTCCACCGGCCCGAACACCGAAGTCGGCGGCAGCCGCAAGACCCCCTGCCACATGGACATCCCGCTGCGCGGCTGCGACATCCTGCTGGACGGCGAGCCGGTGGTGCTGGCCGGCGACGTGGTGGCGCCGGAAGCCTCCAGGGCATGACGGGCGGCATGAGGGCGGAAGCCCGCCGCCCTTCCCTGCCCCCGCCGCCGCTGCTATCGTTCGCTACCCACCGGTCCACCGTATGTTGCCCCCGATGACCCAAGACCTGCTGCCCGAAGACGGCGCCGACGCTGGCCCCGGAGAAGCCGATTACGTCTTCTCCGACCAGATCGGACATCTGCTGCGGCGGGCCTATCAGCGGCACCTCGCCATCTTCCAGCGCAACGCCTGCGACCCGCAGCTGACCTCGGTGCAGTTCGTCACGCTCTGCGCCATCCGCGACAACGGGCCGAGTTCGCTGATCGAGCTGGTGAAGTCCACCGCCATCGATCAGGCAACGATCCGCGGCATCGTCGACCGGCTGAAGGCGCGCGGGCTGATCCGCCAGACCTCCGACGCGCAAGACCGCCGCAAAGTCATCAACTGCCTCACCGACGAGGGGCGGCAACTGCTGGAGGACATGGTGCCCTGCGCCAAGCGGATCAGCGAGATGACCATGGGGCAGCTGAACCCGGCGGAACGGCTGGCCGTCACCCACGTCCTGCAGAAGATGATCGCGCAGGACGGGGAGGAGTAACCCCCCGCAAGACGGTTTTCTGGCCAATTCACCCCGCTTGTACAGCGGGCGTGCGGGACTCATCGCACCGGACGGACGCTTTATGGAAAAGACCATCGCGCTGCGGGTGAATGGCCGCGCCGTCTCGGTGACGGCGATGGCCGACACGCCGCTGCTCTACATCCTGCGCAACGATCTGGCCCTGAACGGGCCGAAATACGGCTGCGGGCTCGGCGAATGCGGGGCCTGCACCGTCATCCTCGACGGCGTCGCCGCGCGGTCCTGCGTCATCCCGCTGGCGGGGGCGGAGGGGCGCGAGGTTGTGACGCTGGAAGGGCTGGGCAGCAGCAGCGCCCCGCACCCGGTCCAGCAGGCCTTCATCGACGAGCAGGCCGCCCAGTGCGGCTATTGCATGAACGGCATGATCATGACCGCCAAGGCGCTGCTCGACCGCAATCCGACCCCGACCATGGACGAGGTGCGCCGCGCCCTGTCCGGCAACCTGTGCCGCTGCGGCACCCATGTCGAAATCCTGCGCGCCGTCATGCGGGCTGCGCGGCTTCTCTCCTCCCCCGGAGCACATTATGACGACCATCCCGACGCCCAACCAGCAGTCCGAGCTGATGCCGACCCGTGCGGAGCTGATGGCGGCGACCGGCGTCCTGCTGATCGTTGACGAGATCCAGCCGCCCTCCGGCTTGGTCGCCAAGGGCGGCACCGCGACGCCGAAGCCGCTGGAGATCGCCCTGTTCCTGGCGGTGCGCGACGACGGGCAGGTCTTCGCCTTCAACGGCCATGTCGATCTCGGCACCGGCATTCAGACGGCGCTGACCCAGATCGTTGCGGAAGAGCTGGACCTGCGCATGGACCAGTTGCGCATGGTGCTGGGCGACACCGGCCGGACGCCGAACCAGGGTGCCACCATCGCCAGCGCCACCGTCCAGATTTCGGCGGTCCCCCTGCGCAACGCCGCGGCGGAGGCGCGCCGCTACCTGCTGGACCGCGCCGCCGCCCTGTTCGGCGTGCCGGCGGGAGAGTTGCGCGTCGAAGAGGGGGTGGTGATCGCCCCGGAAACCGGCGGAATCGGCAACCGCCGCATCTCCTACGGCGAGCTGGTGCGGGGCGAGCGGGTGGAGCTGCGCATCAGCGGCAAGGCCCCGCTGAAGGCGCGCGAACAGTACAAGCTGGTCGGCAAGGGGGCGCCGCGCGTCGACATCCCGGCCAAGGCGACCGGCGAGTTCTCGTATGTCCACGACCTGCGGCTGCCGGGGATGCTGCATGGCCGGGTGGTCCGCCCGCCCTATGCCGGCATCGACAGCGGCGAGTTCGTCGGCAACAGCCTGGAAAGCATCGACGAATCCTCCATCGCCCACATTCCCGGCATCATCAAGGTGGTGGTGCTGCGCGACTTCGTCGGCGTGGTGGCGGAGCGCGAGGAGCAGGCGATCAAGGCGGCACGCGAGCTGAAGATCACCTGGAAGCCCTGGACCCGCAAGCTGCCCGACCTGTCGAACCTCGCCCAGGCCCTGCGCGAGAACCCCAGCACGCCGCGCAAGGTGCTGGACAAGGGCGACGTCGATGCCGCGCTTGCCGCCGCCGACCAGCGGATGACGCGCACCTATGTCTGGCCCTACCAGATGCACGGCTCGATCGGGCCGTCCTGCGCCGTGGCCGACTGCAAGGCGGACCACGCGACCGTCTGGTCCGGCACCCAGAACCCGCATCTGCTGCGCGCCGACCTCGCGTGGCTGCTGGAATGGCCGGAGGAGCGGATCGACGTGGTGCGGATGGAGGCGGCCGGCTGCTATGGCCGCAACTGCGCCGACGACGTGGCGGCGGATGCGCTGCTGCTGTCGCAGGCGGTCGGCCGTCCGGTGCGCGTCCAGCTGACCCGCGAGCAGGAACATCTGTGGGAGCCGAAGGGCACCGCGCAGCTGATGGAGGTCGATGGCGGCATCAGCGCCGACGGCGGCATCGTCGCCTACGATTTCGCCACCAGCTATCCGTCGAACGGCGCGCCGACGCTGGCGCTGCTGCTGACCGGGCGGGTCGATCCGGTGGCCGCCGTGTTCGAGATGGGCGACCGCACCTCCATCCCGCCCTACGATTACGACAACATGCGGGTGGTCATCAACGACATGGCCCCCATCGTCCGCGCCTCCTGGATGCGCGGGGTGTCGGCGATGCCCAACAGCTTCGCCCATGACAGCTACATCGACGAGCTGGCCTTTGCCGCCGGGGTCGATCCGGTGGAATTCCGCCTGCGCCATCTGACCGAGGACGAACGCGCCGCCGACCTGATCCGCGCCGTCGCCGGCCGCGCCGGCTGGCAGCCGCGCACCGCCCCGCAGCAGACCCCGCCGGAGGGCGACATGCTGCGCGGTCGCGGCTTCGCCTATGCCCGCTACATCCACAGCAAGTTCCCCGGCTTCGGTGCCGCCTGGGCGGCCTGGGTGGCGGACGTGGCGGTGGACCGCAAGACCGGCGAGATCGCGGTGACCCGCGTGGTCGTCGGCCATGACGCCGGGCAGATGATCAATCCCGACGGCGTGCGCCACCAGATCCACGGCAACGTCATCCAATCGACCAGCCGCGTGCTGAAGGAACAGGTGGAGTTCGAGGATTCGGTGGTCGCCGCCAAGGAGTGGGGCGGCTACCCGATCATGACCTTCCCCGAGGTGCCGGACATCGACGTGCTGATGATGCCGCGCGAGAACGAGCCGCCGCTGGGATCGGGCGAATCCGCTTCCGTCCCCAGCGCGGCGGCCATCGCCAACGCCATCTTCGACGCCACCGGCATCCGCTTCCGCGAGTTGCCGATCACCGCCGAAAGGGTGCGGGAGGCGCTGAACGGCCCGTCCGAACCGGTCCCGCCCTCCCCGCCGGAAGCGGTGAAGCCGCGCAAGCGGGGGTGGAAGGCATGGCTCGGCGCCTCGCTGACCGGCTTATGCGGGGTGATGATCGGCATGGCGAGCAGCGCCCTGCCCTTCCGCGCCGAGATCGCCCCGGTGTCGCCGCCCTCGGCCGGGCTGTGGTCGTCCGCCACCATCGAACGCGGGCGGCAGTTGGCGGCGCTCGGTGACTGCGCGGTCTGCCACACGGTGGAGAACGGTGCGACCAACGCCGGCGGCCGGCCTTTCGAGACGCCGTTCGGCACCGTCTACAGCACCAACATCACGCCGGATGCGGAGAGCGGGATAGGGCGCTGGTCCTTCGCCGCCTTCGACCGGGCGATGCGCGAGGGGATCAGCCGCGACGGCCGGCATCTCTACCCGGCCTTTCCCTACACCGCCTTCCGCAACATGACCGACGACGACATGCAGGCGCTCTATGCCTACATGATGACGCAGCCGGCGGTGCGCGGTGAGGTGCCGGCCAACACCATGCGCTTCCCCTTCAACCTGCGCCCGATAATGGCGGGGTGGAACACGCTGTTCCTCAACCGCGAGACCTACAAGCCAGACCCGCAGAAAACTGCGGAGTGGAACCGCGGCAACTATCTGGTCAACGGCCTCGGCCACTGCGCCGCGTGCCATTCCCCGCGCAACGCGCTGGGGGCGGAGAAGCTGGGCGACGCGTTCCTGGCCGGCGGCTCGGTCGATGGCTGGGAGGCGCCGGCCCTGACGGCGCTATCCAAGGCGCCGAAGCCCTGGACGGAGGACGATCTGTTCACCTACCTGCGCACCGGCTTCTCCCAGCGCCATGGCGTCGCCGCCGGCCCGATGGCCGCGGTGGTGCACGAGCTGTCCACCGTGCCGGAGGCGGATGTGCGGGCGATGGCGGTCTATCTTGCCTCCCTGGGCAGCGATGTGGGCGGTGATGCGGTGGAAGCGCCTGCAGCCACCCCCACCTCCGTCAGTTCCGCCAATGGAGAGCGCATCTTCAACGGCGCCTGCCAAGCCTGCCACAGCGATGGCGAAGGGCCGACGCTGTTTGGCGTCAGCCCCTCCATGGCGGTGAACAGCAACGTCCACAGCGACAGCCCCGACAATCTCGCCCGCGTCATCTTGCACGGCATCCAGAACCCGGCGACCCGCGACCTCGGCTATATGCCGGCCTTCCGCGACAGCCTGTCCGACCGCCAGATTGCGGATCTGATGGCGTATCTGCGCGGCCGCTTCGCACCGGACAAAGCGGCCTGGACCGACGTGGCGAACGCGGTGACGAGGGCGCGGGCCAATCCGGGGACGCATTGACGGGGAGGCCAGCGCCTTACGTTGGCGCACAAATCGCCGCGAGGGGGAGGAGCGGCGGCCGCGCATTCGCTTGGTTGGAAGCGGCCGAGGAGAAAGCCGAAACCTGGTGTGGCTCAGAGACCCAGCCAAACGCCGTTTCACGCTTCCTGAACATTCTGCGATGGTGTGCGATCACCCAGATCGGCAATCCAATCCTCACCCTGGCTGTAGGCCGACGCAAGGGTGACGTCCTGCGCCGGCGTGAGCACGTCATCGATGACGCTGGGGAGTGAAGCGGTCAGCGTCGGCACGGGGAGGAGGTCATGTCGTTGCCGATGTGCCATCGCCGCTCTCATCCGCCGTTACGCGCCGGGTCGGCAATTCCAAACGGTAAGGCTGACCAAACGTGGGTCGTCGGCGTGATCCACCAGCATGCGTCGGACCCGCTCCTGCCATAGGCTGCGGAACTGCGCCGCTTCGTCCGCTGTGGCCGCGTCGGACAACACGCGCTGCAGAAGGCGAGGCATCGCTGGATCCACCGGAACGACACTCATGTCGAGTGTCGCCTGCAGGCCCGCCCCCGTGTCGGTGCGGACGAAGGCCATTGCGCCTTGCATGCCGACGCCGAAGAACAGGAGGTTCCGGCGGTCGAAGCGTCCAGCGATGCCTTTAAAGCCGGTGTCTTTCGTCGCTCCGGTCAGCAGCGTGGCGACGCTGGCCATCACGCCGGCCACACCCTCGTCGGCGGCCTCACGAACGGAGACTGCAACAGCCCCGCGTTCGGGCACTTCATCGGGATACAGCTTCTCCAATGACCGTACAGTCATCAGGTAAGATCCCGCGACGGTCGGACAGGAATGGCCGGCAAGCCGCACAGCGTCGGCATATCCGTAGTGAAGCAGGCCGCCCTCGGCCGCGCCGAGGAACTCGCTCAGCGGATCGCGCACAATGAGCCGCGGTGCCGCATCGTAGAATGATGGAAAGGTCATGGTCGGACCATGCCACGACAATGCCGGGTCCTCTTTGTGCTTGCGCAAACTCCGTGCCGTTCGGCGCGCATTGCCGCGAACGCTCCACCCTTCCGTGATGGGGAACATTCGGCGTGGACGAGACATGCGGCCGCCTGTGGCCAAGCTCACATCGGCGGCGGGCGGAGTTCGTTAGGGTCATGTCATCGAGACCACCCGCCGGATGCAGAGCACCGGCCCCACCAAGGAGACCGCACCATGATCCGCACCTCCCTGCTCGCCGGCTTTGCCACCCTGGCCCTGTTCGCCGCTCCCGCCATGGCGCAGAATGTGTCCAATCTGTCGAACACCGCGGCCGGCATCGGCAATGCCGCCACCCAGAACGTCACGACGTTGCAGCGCAGCGGCGGGCTGTTGGGCGGCCCGAACATGGCGAACGTTTCGAACCTCTCGGCCGGCGTCGGCAACACCGCCAGCCAAGGCGTGTTCGTCGGCCAGCGCAGCGGCGGGCTGTTCCCCGGCGGCTCGATGGCCAATGTATCGAACACTGCGGCGGGCATCGGCAACTCGGCGGCGCAGGGCGCGACGGTGCTCCAGCGCTCCGGTGGCCGGACGCCTTTTGGCCCTCCGAACCTTGCCAACGTGCAGAACCTCGCCGCCGGCATCGGTAACGTCGCAGGCCAAGGCGCCCTTGTTCGCCAGCGCTGAGTAGCGAATTCCCCACCTCCCATCCTGTGATCTTGGCCCCGCCTGGTTCATCCGGCGGGGCCGCCCTTTTGTCTTCCTCCGTCTGCGGCCGCGTTCCCCAAGACGAACGGATCGCAAATCCTCCCCGCTCTACGGCCTGGCACAGGGGCCGATCACCCAGCCATGCGTTGTAGACCGGCATGGGGTCGGGCCGGTTCTGCACGTCACGGGTGATAAACTGTGCTCGCCGGGACATGGCTTGTGCTCCGAGCTGTCACGGTGAAAGGCTGCGGCGGGCCACCAACCTTCCCGTAACAGCGCCCCATCGACTTCTACCTCTCTCCCACGCGGAACAGTCTCGAGGAGACGGAGCACCGGCAGGGCAAATATCTGAACAATGTGGTGGAAGCCGGCCATCATGCGCCAACACCAGAAGTTTGCAACAGAGCCCGTCTGACAGCCCTCCACCGTCGACTAGACGCGCACCGTGGGCTCACCTCAAATTGGAACGACACCCTTCGGGTCGTAGGATGCGCCTGCGAGGTCGGCACTGCCGATCCGATTAACGCTCAGGGAGGCAGGATCAAACGAGAAGAGGACCCGATTCTGTTGAGTATCGAGTGCGCTGTAGACAAGCTGGCCGCCGACGGCGCTGAAATCACCTGCCGCTGTCCAATCAGGACCTGAAGCGACTTCCTTGACCATGCGCGTACCCGCGGCGGTGCCATCGCTCATCCAGAGCTGGCGCCCATTCTTGCCATCGTCCGCGTTGAAGAACAGTTCCTCGCCAACGGCCGTCATGTCGGATATCGACGCTCCGAGGATCCCCGGGTTTATATCCATGACCAGGTGGGTGCCCGGTGTGGTTCCGTCGGAGGCCCACAGCTCCATGCCATGTTGACCGTCATTGGCGGCAAAGAACAGGGTGTCACCAGCCGCAGTAAGGCTGTTGGGATTCCATCCCGGCATCGGTGCGAAGCTCTTGATCTCCCTGGTGCCTTCGACTGTACCGTCCGACCTCCACAAAGAGAAGTCGGCGTTGAAGTAGAGCGTCCCGTCCATCGCCTCCAGGTCGTTGTCGAAGCCCTCGCGCGTGTCGGTGACCATGCCGCCCTTCAATGGAATCGTGCCGGCTTCCGTGCCGTCCGTCACCCACAGATACGTTTCGAACTCGCCCGTCCCGGATGTGAGGAAAAGTCGGTCGCCGACCGCCTTCAGGTGTCGTGGATCGTGGGCAAACGGCCCTCCCGGGTCGATGTTGCCGGGGAGGAAATCCTTCACCACCATGGTTCCGGAGGCGGTGCCGTCGCTTTTCCAGAGAGCGACACCGTGTGCGGCATCCCGTGCATCGAAAAACAGGGTGCCGTCCACGTCTGTGAGGCCGATGATGGAGCTCATTGCGTTGGAGACCATTTGGGTTCCCCTGGTGGTCCCATCACTCCTCCAGAGCGCGCGACCATGCACCCCGTCATCGGCGGTGAAATAGAGTTCGCCGTCCATCATCGTCAAATCGCTCGGGCTGGACGAGCCGCCACCGGGACGGATGTCCCTCACCAGAACGGGTCCCTTGGCGGTTCCATCACTTTTCCACAATTCCGCGCCATGGGTTGCATCGTCAGCCGTGAAGAACAGCGTGTCGCCGATGGCCACCGAGCCGGTGGGCTGGGAAGAGGTTGGCCCAGGCGCAATGTCCTTGACGAGGTATGCAGCCTTGCCGTCGGTGCCCCAGAGTTCACGGCCGTGGGCGGGGTCGTCGGCCGAGAACAGGGCTTTGGTTCCTGATGGCCTGGAGTCGGGAAACGTGAAATCGTTTCCTTCGGTGAAGGTCGGCAGGCCGCGCGACACCCCGGTGACATGAAGGGTGGAGCCGTCCTTGAAGGCGAGGTCAGCCGCCCAGGAATAGCCGTCCGGGTAATAGGTGTACGGCTTGATGTCCTTGACCGTCACCGGACCGGCAAGATCCACGTGGCTGTAGCCGTGGAATTCGATCCGGTCATTGTCGTCGTTGAAGCCCGAGATCGTGTCGTGGCCGAATCCTTGGCCGCCGCTGCCGAAGAGGAACAGGTCGGCAGCGTCGCTGAAATCGACGGCGCCCCATCGGCCGGGCGCCCCGCCGCCGTCCATCCAGTCGTCGCCCCTGCCCCCGACGAGGGTGTCGCGTCCGGCAAAGGCTCCTTGATAAGGATCATGCACACCAATGCTGTCATTGCCATCGCCGCCGATCAGCAGGTCGTTGCCCAATCCGCCGCCGAGCCAGTCGTTTCCCGAGCCACCCGCCAACACGTCATCGCCCGCTTCACCACTCAAGCGATCGTTGCCGGTGCCACCGAACAGGCGATCATCGCCATCATAGCCTCCCAGCCTGTCGTCGCCGCCGCCGCCCCGGATCGTATCGTTCCCCGTGGCGCCGAAGATATCGTTTGCGCCCGCGTTGCCGCGAAGGTAGTTGGACTGGCTGTTTCCGCTCAGGAACGTCCGGCCTTGGGATAGGGTGTCCAGCAGGACGGCATTCTCCAGATTGTCCGCCAGTTGATAGGAGCCTTTGACGAAGGCCGTATCGGTGCCCTCCTCGGGATTCTCGCGGATGATGTCGCTGGACCGCTGGTCGCTGCCGGTTCCGATGATCCAATAGACATCGTCTCCAGATCCGCCGGCCATCGTGTCCGTCTGTCCATCGACGCCGGCATAGAGCGTGTCGCGGCCGCTTCCGCCAAGCAGACTGTCGGCTCCCGGACCGCCACTCACCACATCATCTCCAGCCCCACCGTCCAGACGGTCGTCACCAGGACCGCCCTTCACGATGTCGTTGCCGCTGTCGCCCCATAGGGAGTCGTTGCCCTGATCCCCCTCCAACTCGTCACGCCCACCCTTGCCGAAGATGAGATCGTCACCCCGGCGACCGGAAATCGTGTCGTCCCCCCGTCCGCCCGTCAGTGTATCCGCTCCACTGGTTCCTTTGATCCGTTGGCCTTCCAGTGGGCCAAGGGTCGCGACGAAGACGTCGGTCAGCCCCCCGTTGGCATCGTCGGCTGAGA
The DNA here is from genome assembly GCF_023806445.1 of Azospirillum sp. A1-3. Classification (NCBI taxonomy): domain Bacteria; kingdom Pseudomonadati; phylum Pseudomonadota; class Alphaproteobacteria; order Rhodospirillales; family Azospirillaceae; genus Azospirillum; species Azospirillum sp. A1-3. Next base: position 811,009 of record NZ_JAMSLU010000002.1, on the reverse strand, counting down.
GGTTGTCGGCATAGCTCTGAAAGCCGACATGTGATCCGTCGGCCGAGATGACGCCACCGAATGAGGAGCCGTTTGCCTGGACACCGTCCCCGGTCTCGCTGGCCAGTATCAGCGCACCGGTGGTCAAATCCTTCACATAGATGTCATATGCGGAGGCGGGACCATCCTTTGGAACGAGGGCGGCGACGCTTGTGAAGGCAACTCTTCGTCCGTCCCCTGAAATGGTTGGAAGTATGGATTGCCCGTTTCCCGGCATGCCGTCCTGGTTACGGCTAATCAGTGTCAGCTTGCCTGTCACCAAGTCCTTCAGAAAGACATCATCGGTTCCGTTGCTGTCGTCTGGAGCCAGATCATCGTCGTTGCTGGAAAAGACAAGTTTGGTTCCATCATCCGAAATGGACGGTATGCCCAAGACCCCTGATGCCTGCCTTCCATCCGTGGTCCGACTGGCCAGGACGGTTTTCCCTGTGTTCAGATCCCTTACGAATATGTCTTCGCCGCCGTTCTCGTCACCTAGGACCAGATTATCGGCACTGCTGGAAAAGGCGATCTTCGTTCCGTCCGCCGAAATCGCGGGATTGGAACTGGGCCCATTCCCAAGGGAGCCGTCCACTGCCTGACTGACGAGGGTCGTCTTGCCCGTGGTCAGGTCTTTAACGAAGATATCCCCCTGTCCATTCGTGTCACCGGTGACAAGGTTGCTTGCCTGACTGAGGAATGCGATCTTCGTTCCATCGGCGGACAATGCAGCGGCAAAGCTTGAGCCATTCGCATCGCCGCCGTCCTCCGCACGAGAAACCAACGTCAATGCTCCGGTCGTCAAGTCCTTCACGTAAAGATCATAGAACCCGTTGTTGTTTGTCGGCGGGAGATCATCCGTGTAGCTGGAAAAGGCCACCGTTGTTCCGTCACCCGATATGGTCGCCGCGCCTAGCCATCCGATCACCTGCTTTCCCGCTTGTGTCTGGTTGACCAGCATAATCTGACCGGTCTTGATGTCCTTTAGGTAAAGATCGGGTTCATGGGGCGTTAAATCGTTTTCAATAAGGTTGCTTGAATAGCTGACAAAGACCGCTTTTGTGCCGTCGCCCGAAAGCGCTGGACTTTCTGAGTCCAAGTTTCCACCGGTGTTTTCGGCAGTGGAACTTACAAGATTGAGATCGGTAACGACGGTTGTTGTCATGACGATCACCTCTTGCAATCCCGCAGACGCTGGGAACGCCGGGACTCCTTCTACCACATAGCAAAATACTTCCCATAATGCCGGCGTATATATTAGACACATTGCCCTGAGTACAAAAGAATTCGAAAGAGTGTCAGACGCCATGCATAGTTAGACTACCCCCTGTTATACTTGAGGGCAGCGCGACAGGCGTCAACTTAACAGCATCAGCGTGGAACGGACAAAGAACTCCTTTCAGCAATTATCTTCTTCTTCCCATTACGCCAAGTGCCGCATAGAGAAGGGCCTTCCCGACCTTGATCCGCGCAGCGGCTTCAGGAACCGTGAGCCCTTGGGCGAGGAGCGCACTTACCCGGCGGAGCCTATACCCGCTCACAATTCGCTTCGGCAGCGGTGGCCAACCGGGCTGGCGACATGCTTATCGGATAGTCGGTCAGTCAAAATCCGCTTCCAGTCGTGGGCGATGCGGCGGAACAGCGGTCCGTGGGCGGCCTGGACGGGAATCCTGCTGGCGATCTTCGGCGCGCAGGGCGGGACATCGGTCGCATTGTACACGTCGGCGGTCTACATGCTCTATTTCCTGCAAGACGTCCTGAAGGTCGACAGCATGCAGACCAACATGTGCGTCGCTGTCGCAGTGCTGGTGACCGCGCCGCCGCCCTGCCCTTGAGGGTGCCTCGGGCCATCGGCGCGTCCAGCGTGGCGCCGATGGTGCCTGTAGGTGGACACGCTATGATGCCGGTGGCCGTCAGGCGGACGCGGTCCGCAGCCGGTGTTCCAGGAAGAAGCGCAGCATCTCCGCCGTGGCGTCCGGACCCTGCGGGTCGGTGTAGGAGCCGGCGGGGCTCCCCCCCGCCCAGGCATGTCCGGCGCCATGGATAGCCCACTGCTCGCACAGCGTCCGGCCGGAAGGGTCGGTGTGCAGGGTTCGGCTGTAGGAACGCCGGCCGGGGGCTTCGCCATGTTGCACTTCAGTGCCGAGACCGGCTGCGGCGGCCGTCGCGCGGGCCGCCACATGATCGCCGTTTCGCGGGTGGACGACGGTATCGCGATCGCCGTGGAAGATGATGGTCGGGACCGGGTGGCCGGCACCTGCCCTTCCTGCTCTTGCCCCGCCTGTGGCTCCGCCGTCGCCCTGGCGCATGGCGGCGAGGGCGGAGGGAAGATCGTGCGCGGCGCCGGCAGGCAGGCCGGAATGCACGCCGATCGCCGCATAGAGGTCGGGATAGGCCTCCCCCATGATGGCCGCGGCGGCACCGCCGGCCGACAGCCCGGCGATGTAAACCCGGTTCGGGTCGATGGGGTGGTCGTGGATGATCCGGTGGGTGATCCCAGCCAGCAGGTCGGGCTCCCCTTGGCCGCGGCGCTGGTCTTCGGGTTTGAACCAATTCCAGCAGCGCTGGGCGTTGGCCGAGGCCGGCTGTTCGGGGTAGGCGACATAAACGCCGTGCCGCTCGGCAAAGGCGTTCATCCTGGTCCCTGCGGAGAAATCGTCGGGCGACTGGGTGCAGCCGTGCAGCATCACCACCAGCGGACGCAGCCCGTCGCCGCGGTTTGCCGGCACATAGAGCTTATAGGCCCGCGTCCCCGCCGCCCCGCTGTGGGACGCCGTCGCGAAGGACGCGCCATCGGGCAGCGGTTCGGCGGGCGGGCGCGGCGCACCGGTTCCGCCTAGCAACCCCGTCGGCTGCAGGCGCGCGGCAAGGCCGCGCAGGGTCTCGCCCAGGCCGGTCCTCGCGCCCTTTCCTGACCGGCCTCCCGGCATCTTGCCGGCCGGTCGTGCGCGGTCCGGGGTGTCGCTGCGAGCCTGCGGTCCGGGAGCCGCATCGAGGTTCACGAACTCTCCCTCCAGCAATGTCGGGTCTGGCACGGTGGCCGGAGTTGCCGCAGGTTCGGCCGCGCCCTCTCCGCGCAGCAGACGCTGGACCAGACCGGTCGCTTCGGCGAGCCGGCCGGCCCGGGTCAGGCGGGCGACCTCGTCCATGCCGGGCGGAAAGCCGGTGGGGCGTGTTTGGGACATGTGGGTGCTTTCTCGGTTCGGGGATGGACGCCGGCATCCGCTCTGCGGGACGCATCAGCGGATGCGATCGGCGAGCGCCGCCTTGACGGCGGCCGGCGCATGGAGCGCGCCAAGTACGGTCAGCGAAGCGATGGTGGCGCGGGCAAGCTCGGGCGACACGTCCTGGGCGATGGCGGCAAGCCCAAGGACGCGGATATCCAGCATCCGCCCTTGGGCCTGCACGGCTTCCAGGTCGGCGCGGCTGAAATGGCGAAGGCCCAGATCGACGCTCTTTCGCGTCACTGATTGGCGGACCACGTCAGCGTGTTTGTCGACCTGATTGCGGATGGCGGTGCGGATGAAGTCGGTGCGGTTCGAATAAAACCCTTCCTCCACCAACAGGTCGATGTGACCCAGGTCGACATAGCCGAGATTGATTGTGATCTTCTCGCTGTCACCGGCTTTCGGCCGCAGGTCTCGCGCCATGTCGCTCATGATTTACCATCCATCCACCATCTGTCTGGATGGTAAATGGATGGTGGGCACCGGCCGTTCAAGCCCGACCCCCGATGTTTTCGGAAGCCGGACGGCACGCAACTCCCACTACCGAGGGTGGCCTGACGCGGCGCAATAAAAAAGGGGAGCCCGAACGCTCCCCTTTTTCCGTCATTTCACGAGTGGGCAGCCGCTTGCCTTCGGGTCGATGTAGGCCTGCGTACCGGGAATCTTCTTGATGATCTTGAAGTAATCCCAGGCGTATTTCGATTCGGCAGGCGTCTTGATCTGCGCCAGATACATGTCGTCGAAGACGCGGCCGTTATCAGCGATCTTCGCCTCCTTCATCATCATGTCGGTGACCGGCATGCTGCGCATCTTGGCAGCCACCTTGTCGGCATCGTCGGTGCCGATCTCCTGCACGGCCTTCAGGTAATGGCGGACCGCCGAATACACGCCGGCCTGGTTCATCGACGGCTTGCGGCCGGTCCGTTCCTCGAACTTCTTCGACCAGGCGCGGGTCTCGTCGTTCATGTCCCAGTAAAAGGAGTTCGCCAGCATCAGCCCCTGCGAGGTCTCCAGCCCGAGCGCCTTGATGTCGTTGATGTTCAGCAGCAGGCCGGCCAAGGTCTGCCCACTCTGGGGAATGCCGAATTCAGCCGCCTGCTTGACGCCGTTGATGGTGTCGCCGCCGGCATTGGCGAAGGCGACGACGTCGGCGCCGGATGCCTGAGCCTGAAGCAGGTAGGAGGAGAAGTCGGATGCGCCCAGCGGATGACGCACACTGCCCTTGATGGTCCCGCCGAGTTGCTTGACCGTGTCGGCCGCTTCGGCCTCCAGCGAATGGCCGAAGGCGTAATCGGCGGTGATGAAGAACCAGCTCTTCCTGCCCTGCTCGACCAGCGCGCGGGCGGTCGCAGAGGCGACGGCATGGTTGTCCCAGGTCCACTGGAAGCCGTAGGGGCTGCAATCCTTGCCAGTCAGGTCGGTCGAACCGGGACCGGACATCAGGAACAAGCGCTTCTTGTCCCGCGTGATTCCCTGCACGGCCAGCGCGGCAGCCGAATTCGGCACATCGGCGATCACGTCCACCTTTTCCGTATCGATCCACTGGCGGGCGAGGTTGGCGGCGATGTCCGCCTTGTTCTGGTGGTCGCCGACGATGATCTCGATCTTCGTGCCGTTGATGGCGTTGCCGAACTCTTCAGCGGCCATCCTTGCGGCAACCGCCGATCCTTCGCCGTTGATGTCGGCATAGATGCCGGAGCGGTCTGACAGCATGCCGATCTTGATGACGTTGTCGGACATCTGGGCCTGGGCCTGGGTTGAGGCCGAACCCGCGGCCAGCGTGGCGAAGGCAACGCCGGCGAGAAGGAACTTGCGCATCTTTCACTCCCAATTCTGACAGTTCTTGGTGATTGGGGCGGTCACCGGCGACGGCGCCGCCCGGAGGGTCGCGGGATGTGGACTCAATGGGTGGTGTAGCCGCCGTCGACGGGAAGGACCGCGCCGGTGATCGATGCCGCGGCGTCGGAACAGAGGAAGGCGATGGCGGCGGCGACCTCCTCCGGGCCAATCAGCCGGCCGGTCGGCATCTTTTCCAGGAACACCGCCTTCAGGACCTGATCTTCGGGCAGGCCGGTGACCTGCGCCTGCTGGGCGATCTGCCGTTCAATGATCGGGGTCAGCACCGTGCCGGGGCAGACCGCGTTGCAGGTGATGCCATGACCGGCGACCTCGATCGACACCGACTTGGTCAAGCCGATGATGCCATGCTTGGCGGCGACATAGGCCGGCTTGTGCGGGGCGCCGACCATGCCCAGCACGGACGCGGTGTTGACGATGCGTCCCCAGCCCCGCTCCCGCATCGCCGGCACAGCCGCCTTGATGGTGTGGAATGCGGCGCTGAGATTGACCGCCAGCAGCAGGTCCCATTTATCGTCGGGAAACTCGTGCAGGGCGGCGACATGCTGGACGCCGGCGTTGTTCACCAGGATGTCGATCGGTCCCAGCAGGTCAGCCGCCTCCGCCATCAGGGCGCGGGCCTCCTCCGGCCGGCTGAGATCGGCGGCGGAATAGACGATCCGGGCCCCGCTCCGCTCCGCGATCTCGGCACAGGTCCGGTCGATCTCCGCACGGTCGCCGAAGCCGTTGACCATCACGTGGCAGCCCCGGCCGGCCAGTTCCCGCACGGTCGCCAGCCCGATTCCGCTGGTGGAACCGGTAACCACGGCGTTTCTGTTCTGCATCTATCGGTCCTTAGATATAAGAAAATGGGGCGGCTCAGAACGCCACCTGATCGGCGCCCTTGAGGTGGAGCATGGCGCGCGCCTCTTCCGGGGTGGCGACCTCCAGCGACAGTTCCTCCAGGATGCGGCGGATCTTCGCCACCTGCTCGGCGCTGTTCCGCGCCAACCGGCCTTTGGCGAGATAGAGGCTATCCTCAAGCCCGACCCGGACATTGCCGCCCATCACCGCGGCCATGGTCGTGAAGGGGATCTGATGGCGGCCGGCGGCCAGCACCGACCATTCGTAATCCTTGCCAAACAGGCGGTCGGCGGTTTCGCGCATGAAGACGAGGTTGCGCTCCTCCGCACCGATGCCGCCCAGGATTCCGAAGATCGTCTGGATGAAGAGCGGCGTCTTCACCAGCCCGCGATCGAGGAAATGTGCGAGATTGTACAGGTGCCCGACATCGTAGCATTCGAACTCGAAGCGCGTGCCACAGCCCTCGCCCAGGTGCTCCAGAATATAGGCGATGTCCCGGAAGGTGTTGCGGAAGATGAAGTCGTCGGTGCTGCGCAGATAGGGCTCTTCCCAGTCGTGCTTCCAGTTCTTGTACCGGTCGGCCAGGGGGAAGATGCCGAAGTTCATCGATCCCATGTTGAGCGAGCACATTTCCGGCTGTGCCTGCAGCGGGGCGGCAAGCCGTTCCTGAACCGTCATGTTGAGCGAGCCGCCGGTGGTGATGTTCAGCACCGCGTCGGTGGACTGCTTCAGCCGCGGCAGGAACTGCATGAACACCGCCGGATCCGGTGTCGGCTGTCCGGTGCGAGGATCGCGGGCGTGCAGGTGCAGGATCGCCGCCCCGGCCTCGGCCGCACCGACCCCCTGCTCGACGATTTCGTCGGGCGTGACCGGCAGGGCGTCCGACATGGTGGGCGTGTGGATCGAGCCCGTCAGCGCGCAGCTGATGATGACTTTCTTGCCTGATGCGGCCATGCAAGGCCCTCCTTGTGTGAGTCCGCCCGTCGGGGCTGCGGACGATTGAAGATTGAACGTCGCCGGGCGGCTGCGGTGGCGGCTACCGGCGTTCCAGGCCATCCAGCCGTTGAAGATGCGTGGCAAGGGTGGTGGTGACCTCCTCCCGCTGCGCGTCTGTCCAGGTCCGGAAACCCGCGCCTGCCTTCATGCCCAGCCGCCCCGACGCGACCAGATCGCGCAGAAGGGGCAGCGGACCGGGACTGCGGTCGAGATCGGGCAGGACATGCTCATGAACCGCGAGGGTCAGGTCGGTGCCGACAAGATCGGCATTCTCCAACGGTCCAAGCACGGCGAGCCGCCGGCCGAAACTCGCCTTGACCACGGCATCGACCGTTTCGGCATCGCACACGCCGTTCTGGACCAAGGCGATCGCCTCGCGCCAGAGCGCGTGCTGCAGGCGATTGCCGATGAAGCCGGGAACATCCTTGCGGACATGCACCGGCGTCTTTCCAATGGACGTCAGCAGGCCCATCATCGCGGTGATTGCGGCATCGCTGCTGTCCTTGGTCTGAATCACCTCGACCAGCGGGATCAGATAGGGCGGGTTCCACCAATGGGTGCCCATGGCGCGGGTCTTGTCGGAAAGCGGCTCCATGATCCGCGTGATCGGGATCACCGACGTGTTGCTGGCCAGAAGCGCATGGGGTGGCGCAGCCGCTTCGATGGCCGCGACGATGCGTTGCTTGAGGGCGAGGTCCTCCGGCACCGCCTCGATAACGATGTCGGCGCTGGCAACGGCGCCCGCCAGCATTTCGTGAGGTTCGATCAGGTCGGCGGCAGCGATGTCTTCTCCCAAAACCTGCAGATTGCGGCGGACATGGTCGGTGATCGCGGACCGGCGTTCGGCATCGGGTTCCTGGATGGCGACGCGATGCCCGGCGGCGGCAAAGGCCTGTGCGATCCCGTGCCCCATCAGTCCGCCGCCGATGATCGCGATGCGCTGGTTTGTCATGGCGCGTGCATATCCCCCCTTGCCTGACCTGAAGCCTGTGCCCCACCACCCTTTTCATGCCAAGGCCCATAGGATCGGGAGGCGGATTGTCAGGGTAGCGCGCAATTTGGAAGGAACGGTTAGCAACGCGCGTGCCACACAGGTAACTGCTTGAAAGAAAGGAATATGTGTTAAGCGGCGCTCAACATGCGGCGGAGCAGGATTTAGCGATCGCTGACAGTCGACTGGTGCAAGGGGCGGAACACCGCTGCAAATCGGCACTTTCGCCGTGTTCACTTTTCTGACAGACAATGTACAACATATTGACAATCAGTGACGCGAAGGAGCGTGGCATGCAGAAGGATCCGGCCGGTCATTTCGCTGCGGCACGTGCGCTGATGGTGATGATCGATGAGATGATCGACGGCGCCATACTGGTCGATCAGGATGCGCGCCTCGTCTGGTCGAACGACAAGCATGTCTGGTTCAGCGACAAACAGATTGCGATGCTTGGCTTCCGGTCGCCAGCGGACGCAATCGGCCAGCCGGTGGAACGCATCATTCCACACAGCCGGATGCGCGAGGTGGTGGAAACCGGCCGGTCGCTGCCGCTCGACATCATGCGCTATGGCGAGCACACGCTGCTGGTCAGCCGCCTGCCCCTGCGCGATGAGCAAGGACAGGTCATCGGCGCCCTTGCCTTCGCCCTGAAGAACAGCCTGACGTATCTTCGGCCCATCGCCGACCGTTTCAACAAGCTGCAGTCGCGCCTGACCCGTGTGGAGCAGGAATTGGCGGCGAGCCGGGCCTCCCAATACACGGTCGAGAACCTGATCGGCTTCAGCCAACCGATGCTGCAGGTCAAGCGGCTGGTGCGCAGGGCCGGCCAGATCCGGTCGGCGGTCCTGCTGCTTGGCGAAACCGGGACCGGCAAGGAACTGGTGGCTCAGTCGATCCATGCCTCCTCGGATCGCGCCCACCGCCCGTTCGTCGCCGTCAATACCGCCGCAATTCCGGAAAATCTTCTGGAAGCGGAGTTCTTCGGCGTCGCACCGGGGGCATACACGGGCGCCGCCCGCCAGCCGCGCCCCGGCAAATTCCAGCTTGCCCATGGCGGAACGCTGTTCCTCGACGAGATCGGCGATATGCCACTCCCGTTGCAGGCGAAACTGCTGCGCGCCCTGCAGGAACGCGAGGTCGAGCCGCTCGGGTCCAATCAGATCATCAAGGTCGATGTCCGCATCATCGCAGCAACCAGCCGTCCCCTGGCCGAGATGGTGCGCAGCGGCGCCTTCCGGTCGGATCTGTACTACCGGCTCAATGTTTTTCCGATACAGCTGCCGGCGCTCCGTGATCGCAAGGACGACCTGGAGATCCTGGCCCCCCTGTTCTCGGAGAAGATTGCCATCAGTCTCGATCAGCCGATGCGCGAGTTCACGCCTGCGGCGCTGGATGCGTTGCGACAGCATGACTGGCCCGGCAATGTCCGTGAATTGGCCAATGTCATCGAACAGGTCTATGTGCGCACCGAAGGTGAGCGCATCAGGGCCGAGGATTTCGCGGACATCCTTCCGAGCACCGCGATCCAGCCCCCTGCCCCACCCGACCGAAAGCGGTCCCTGACCGCCGCCATGGACGAGTTGGAACGGTCGCTCATTCTGGAAGCCCTGGAGGATTGCCGGGGTAACAAGCTCGAAGCCGCCCGGAGGCTCGGCCTATCGCGCACAAATCTTTACGCCAAACTGCGCAAACACGGCATTGCGTCTCATTCAGACGACTGATGCCAGCCTACTGACCGCGGCCAGCATCCGGGCGTCGATGGACGGACGCGGCCGTTGGACGGTCGGACGAAGACCTACCAGGGCACACCGCTCAGTGCCCTGCCGCGCCCGCCGCAGTCCTTCGGGCGACCATGGCACGGATGCGGTCCTTGGTGTGCTCATCCAGCGGATTGTAGACCAGCAGCCCCAGGTCCGGACGGCCATCGACGGCAAACCCGGAAAATTCCATCTCGATGCTGCCGAGTTCGGGATGCTGGAGGCGCTTGATCCCCTCGCTCGGCGCATAGACGTCGTTCTCCTTCCAGAACCGGGCGAAATCCGCGCTGGCCCGGCACAATTCGCCGACGAGGTCGGCAATCTCCTTCACCGCCCCGGCGCGGGCGGCATCGACCCGGAATGCGCCGACCAGGAACCGCGCCATGCCTTCCCAATCCTTCTGCTTGGCCCGGATCGCCGGATTGCAGAACACCAGCCGCAGGATGTTGCGCTGGTCGGGGGGAAGCGTGGCGTAATCGGTCAGAACGACAGCGGCGGCCTGATTCCAGGCCAGCACGTCCCAGGTCGCCGTCTTGATGAAGGCGGGACAGGCGTCGAACGCATCCAACAGCCGTTGCAGACGCGGACTGACGCCGTCCGCCGGCCTGTACCGCATCTCCGGCGGGCGGCCGAGCGCCAGAATGAACAGATGCTCCCGTTCCAGATCGGTGAGCATCAGGCTGCCGGCGATCCGGTCCAGCACATCGGCCGACGGCGCCCCTCCCCGCCCCTGTTCCAGCCAAGTGTACCAGGTCGGGCTGATGTTGGCACGTTGCGCCACCTCTTCCCGGCGCAGTCCCGGCGTGCGGCGCCGCCCTGTGAAGCCGAAGACCGCCGGATCGAGCCGTGTGCGGCGGTCCCGCAAAAAGCCGGCGAGCGTGTTGGCCTTGTCCGCTGGTTTGGCATCGGGCTGCATCGGCGATCCTGGTAGCCATTATACTAGGAAAACGTCACTACTTTAACAGGATATCCCGGAGCGTCACAGTGGGGGTGACGAAATTGGAACGGTGATTTCCCCATGCGTATTTTCCTCACCGGCGCCACCGGCTTCATCGGCCGGGCGGTGCTGTCCGAACTTCTCCAGGCCGGCCATCAGGTCATCGGCATGACCCGCTCCGCCGACGGCGCCCGCGCGTTGGAAGCCGCCGGGGCCGAACCGCACCATGGCACGCTGGAGGACCCGGCGAGCGTCCGAAGCGGCGCCGAAAGGGCCGACGCGGTGATCCACACCGCCTTCGACCACGACTTCTCGCGCTTTGTCGAGAATTGCGAAAAGGACCGCCGGGTGATCGGTGCGCTTGGCGAGGTGCTGAAGGGGTCCCGGCGCCCGTTGCTGATCACGTCCGGGGTCGGCATCGGCGGTGCCGGCCATGGCCGGCTCGCGCGGGAGGATGTCTTCGATGACTCCCACCCCAATCCGCGCATCGCGTCGGAGCGGGCGGGCAACGAGTTGCTGGATGCCGGCGTCAATGTCGCGGTGATGCGGCTGCCGCAGGTCCACAACACCGAGAAGCAGGGGCTGATTACCCCGCTGATCGCCATCTTCCGCGAAAAGGGGGCCGCAGCCTACATCGGCGACGGGCGCAACCGCTGGTCCGCCGGTCATCTCAGCGACGTGGCCCGCCTGTATCGGCTGGCCATTGAGAAGGCGGAACCCGGCGCCCGCTATCACGCGGTCGGCGAGGAAGGCGTCGAGACTCGCGCGATCGTCGAAGCACTGGCGCGCGGCCTGAAGATCCCCTCGGTCTCCATCCCGCAGGACAAAGCGGCGGAGTCCTTCGGCTGGATGGCGATCTTCGCGGGCCTCGACATGGCGGCATCCAGCGCCCTGACACAGGCGACGCTCGGTTGGCAACCGCAAGGCCCCAGCCTGATCGCAGACCTGGAGGCGATGCGATACCCATGAGCGGAGGAGTCAGCCGTCACCCTTGAGATAGGCGCGCGGCGACGATCCCAACACCCGCTTGAACATCGCAGTGAAGGCAGCGGGGTTGTCATAGCCGAGGTCGAGCGCGACGGCGGTGATGCTCTCCCCTGCCACCAGCCGCGGCAGCGCGGCGGCAAGGCAGGCCTGCTGTCGCCACTCCAGGAAGCTCAGCCCGGTTTCCCGCCGGAACAGCCGGGTGAAGGCGCGCCGGCTGACCCCCAGCCCGTCGCACCATTGCTCGATCGTCTCATGCACCGCCGGCCGCCGAAGAAAGCGCCGGCAACGCTCGGCCAAGGCCGGGTTGGTCGGGAATGGCACGGTCAGCGGCTGGGCCGGCAGATGCTGCATCTCATAGCGGATCAGCGCCATCACCGCGCCGTCATGGCTGTCCGGGTCATAATCGGCCGGGACATCCACGGCACGGGAAATCAGGCTGCGGATGAAGGGCGACAGCCCGACGACCTGACAGCGGTCCGGCATGCCGCCGGTCAGATCCGGATCGAGGAAAAGGCTGTGGGTGGTCACCGCCCCGATCATGCGGACCTCGTGCATGACACCGGGCGGGATCCACAGGCCGAAGTCCGGCGGCACCACCCACCGCCCTTGCGGCGTCGACATGATCAGCACCCCGGTGATGCCGGAGATCAGCTGTCCGCGCCGGTGCCGGTGGAGCGGCAGCGTCCCGCCGTCCGGGTAGTCGTGGGTGGTGGCGAGCAGTGGCCGCTGGACGGTGTCGATCTCGTCGACGCGCACATTTCTGACCATGGCCCGATCTCGTAGGAAACTGGCCTGACCGCGGTGGCGGGCCTTCTCCGCCGACCGTAGGCTTACGGCGCATTCAACGCAACATGCCGGGCGATCCCGAACCGCCCCCTTCATCGAGGGATGGTCCGGACCCAACGCCTGAGGCGGAGAGAAGAGGGCATGCCCCCGTGACCGACACCACCATGAGCCGGTCCCGCACCGGTTCGACGGCCTTTTCCATTCTGGCCGCGATCAGCGCCTGCCACCTGCTCAACGACATGATCCAGTCGCTGCTGCCGGCGGTCTATCCGATCCTGAAGGACGAGTTCGGCCTCAGCTTCGCCCAACTCGGCCTGCTGACCTTCGTCTATCAGGTCACGGCATCGCTTCTTCAGCCGCTGGTCGGCCTGTTCACCGACCGCAAGCCGATGCCCTATTCGCTGGTCTTCGGCATGGGCTCCACCCTACTCGGGCTTCTCACCCTGGCCTGGGCGCCCGGCTTTCCGGCGCTGCTGGCCGGCGGCATGCTGCTGGGCTTCGGGTCGTCGGTCTTCCATCCGGAAGCGTCGCGCATCGCGCGCCAGGCCTCCGGCGGCGCCCATGGGCTGGCCCAATCGCTGTTCCAGGTCGGCGGCAATCTCGGCTCATCGCTCGGCCCGCTGCTGGCGGCCTTCGTCATCCTGCCCCACGGCCAGGGCAGCCTCAGCTGGTTCGCCATCGCCGCCCTTGCCGGCATGGTGGTCATGGTCCGGCTGGGCAGCTGGCAGCGGCTGAACGCAAAACCCCGTGCGAGTGGCAGACAGTCGGCGCAGCGGTCCGAACTGCCGGCCGGGCAGGTCGCCAGGGCCGTCGGCATCCTGATCGCGCTGATCGTCTCCAAATACGTCTATTTGGCCAGCATCACCAGCTACTACATCTTCTACCTGATCGACCGCTTCGGGTTGTCCACCGGCGACGCCCAGCTCTGCCTGTTCGTCTTCCTGGCGGCCGTCGCGGCGGGAACGGTGATCGGCGGTCCGGTCGGCGACCGCATCGGCCGCAAGACGGTGATCTGGGTCTCGATCCTCGGGATCCTGCCCTTCACCCTGGCCCTGCCCTATGTCGGCCTGACGGCGACGGTGGTTCTCAGCGCCGTGATCGGGCTGGCCCTGGCATCGGCCTTTCCCGCCATCGTGGTCTATGCGCAGGAACTGCTGCCCGGCCGGGTCGGTCTGGTGTCGGGCCTGTTCTTCGGGCTGGCCTTCGGCGTCGCCGGCATCGGCGCGGCAGGGCTCGGCGTCGTCGCCGACTGGCGCGGCATCGGCTTCGTCTATTCCGCCTGCTCGTTCCTTCCGCTCCTGGGGCTGCTGACCGTCTTCCTGCCGAATGTGGAGCGGCGATAGCCGGCAGAGACGGGTCAAGCGGCCCTACGGCAAAAAGCCCGCGCTCCTGATCGGAGGCGGGCTTTTTTCCTGGCCTGCTGTGTCCGGGCCGGCAGGTCACTCCAGCGGATCCAACATGAAATGCCGGACCTTGTGCCGGTTTTCGATCAGTTCGTCGATGGTGGGTTCATTGCGCATCGCCCGGCCGATGGCGATCTTGGTCGCCTCGTAATTGGTGCGGTAGAGATCGGCGCGATCGAGGTTCGGATCGGTGGGGCAGCGGGGATCGATCCAGACCATCACCAGGATGCACAGGTCGTTGATCCCGTCGCGCGGCAGAACGCCTTCGATGACGCAGTCCAGCACCGCGTCGGCAGTCGCGGCCTGAACGACGCCGCCGAACAGGTCGACATAGGCGCTGGACTTCATCGTCACCTTGGACACCATCATGGTGGCCGGACGGACCATCTGGTTGCAATCCCGCACCGCGAACATGCGGGTGTGGCCGGCGGTCTGCCCCATCATGGTGGCGAACGCGTGGCCGGCCGGACCATCGACCGAGCCGATCACGATCTCCGGCATGGCGTCGGTGAACTGGCCCTCCTTGGCGAAGACGGTGGCTTCACCGACACGGAACAGCGGATTGGTCATGGGATCATCGTTCTCTTGATATGGGTGACGTTGCCGGTCAACCGGTGCGGATGCCGTCCAGCAGCCGGCCGGTCCGGCCGGGGCTCGACGCGATGCCCTGCATGTGTGCTGACGAGTCCATCGGTGACCACGATCATCGCGAGGCTGAAGACGGCCGTCCCACACGCGTGCGCGTTCGGGACGGATCGCCTCCACGAATGGTGCGGGAAAGGGGGCGCTGCCACCGCCGTCGAGCGCGGTGGCGCGGCTGCCGATCAAAGCTTGCCGGTGACCCAGTAATCAACCCGGGCCTTGTTGTTCTTGATGTAATTGTCGACCGCCTGCTCGTAGCTGGTCTGCCGGGCTTCCTGCATCATCGCTTCCAGATCGCCGATCGGCAGGACCATCCGGTTCAGGAACTCGAAGATTTCCGGATGATCCTGGTAGAAGCCTTTGCGGACGATGGCGTTCACGCTCTCCAACCCGCCCAGCGCGCCCTTCGGATCGTCCAGGTAGCGCAGCTTCCAGTTGGCGAACATCCAGTGCGGACTCCAGCTCGTCACGACGATCCACTCGTTGCGCTTCATGGCGCGCTCCAGAGCGGCGAGCATCGCGGCGTCGCTGGCCGACACCAGCTGCAGGCCCTTCAGATCATAGGTCTTCAGCGCCTTTTCGGACGCCTGCATCAACCCCGATCCCGGATCGATGCCCTGGATCTTGCCGCCCAGCTTCTGCTGCACGTCCGGCTTCTTGAGATCCTCGATGGATTTGACCTGATCGACGGGGATGTAGTCCGGCACCACCCAGCCCAGGCGGGCACGGGTGTAGAGCGGGCCGAGGTCGACCACGTCCTTGCCGACCTTGTCGAGATAGGGCTTGTGGGTCAGCGGCTGCCACGACATCAGCATGGCGTCCAGCTTGCCGCTGGCGATGCCCTGATACTGGATGCCGATGTCGGCCATGGTCAGCTCGACCTTATAACCGTACCGCTCCTCGATCACGGCTTTGGCCAGCTTCGTCACCGCCTCGGCGTCGGACCAGGCGGTCCAGCCGATGTTGATGGACTTCTCGGCGGCCTGCGCCGGGGCGGCGATCACGCCGGTCCCCAGACTGACCGTCATGGCCGCCGAAAGCAGCACGCCCAAGGCTTTACCGAAGATTTTCATCAAGAAGCCTCCTCTTATCGTTTGTTTGTTTGGACCCGTTTGGCCGGACGGCCCGGCGTCGCCGTGCCGGAACTTGCAGCGGACGCGAGCAGGTGGCCCGGAAGATCACCTCCGTCCTACCGGGGAACGCGCTCGGATGATGGCTCCGGATCGAATGCATGAGCCGCCGGCCACCTTCCGGGATCGACGCGGAAAGCCGTTTCCAACCAACGGGATCGTTGTTGGCATCAGTGCTGATTGAGGAAGAATGCCGGCCCCGAAAGCAAAAAACCTTCATCAGAGCGGCAATTCGTATCGGATTTGCGACAGCTTCGTACGAGCCCGGCCCTGCCGGCGAATGTTGCCCGGCTTACAGGCGGCAGCCGTTGTTCTTGGATAATCACGGCATGTCGCAAAACGACTGTTGCCGAAGTCCGGCTTGCGCAAAAAGACAGGTACGCCTGTCGGCCTTTTTAAAGTTGATGTCGCATTCCAGAACGCGACGCGCCGCGACGGGCGGCAGGCTGTGTGTCGTGGAATCGAAAATGGCAACAGCCCGGTCAAGGCTGAACGGTTCCAAGAACGCACGGCCCCACTCCCGCAGAAGGTCAACCGCCATGTCGTCCGAGATTTCCATCGAAGCCCTGCTGACCCGCCGTAAGAAGGGGCACAGCCTGGAAGCCCCGTTCTATACCAGCGAGGAGATCTTCAAGCTGGACATGGAGATCATCTTCGGCCGCCATTGGCTGCACGTGGGTGTGGAGCCGGACGTGGCGGAGCCGGGCGACGTGATGGTGGTGGACATCGGCAAGACCTCCGTCATCGTCATGCGCGACGACGACATGGAGCTGCGGGCCTTTCACAATGTCTGCCGCCATCGCGGCGCGCGCATCATCCTCCAGGAGAAGACCTCGGTCGGCAATCTGGTGTGCAGCTATCACCAGTGGACCTACGACCAGGACGGCGAGCTTCTGTTCGCCGAGCATATGGGCAGTGATTTCGACCGCAAGTGCCGGAACCTGAAAAAGGTGCACATCCGGTCGGTCGGCGGCCTGATCTTCATCTGTTTGGCGGAGGAAGCGCCGGACGACATCGACCGCATGGCGGCGGCCATCGAGCCCTACATCCTTCCGCACGATCTGAAGAACTGCAAGATCGCCAAGACGGTGGACCTGATCGAGAAGGGCAACTGGAAGCTCACGATGGAGAACAATCGTGAATGCTACCACTGCGTCAGCAACCATCCGGAACTGACCATCCCGCTGTTCGAATACGGCTTCGGCTTCGCCCCCGACGGCACCAACCCGAAGCGGATGGAACATGCCGCCAAGTACGAGGCGCTGGTGCAGTCCTGCCACACCGGTTGGGAAGCGGCCGGCTTCCCCAGCCGCGAGGTCGATCGCCTGACCGACACCACCGGCTTCCGCGCCGAACGCCTGCCGCTGGACGGCGCCGGCGAAGCCCACACCAAGGATACGCTCAGTGCCTCCAAGAAGCTGCTGGGGTCGATCACCGAGCGCAAGCTGGGCGCCCTGTCCTTCTGGACCCAGCCGAATTCCTGGAACCACTTCATGAGCGACCACATCGTCACCTTCTCGGTGTTCCCGCTCGGTCCCGACCGCAATCTGCTGCGCACCCGCTGGCTGGTCCACAAGGACGCGGTGGAAGGTGTCGATTACGACCTGAACCGCCTGACGGAGGTGTGGGAGGCGACCAACCAGCAGGACGCCGATCTGGTCGAGATCTCGCACAACGGCGCCCTCAGCCCCGCCTACGAGCCGGGTCCCTATTCTCCCTACACCGAGCCGCTCGTGGAGAAGTTCACGGAATGGTACGTCGGCCGCATGGCCGAGCATCTGCTGGGCAAGCAGGCGCCGATGGGCGTCGCCGCCGAATGACGCGACGCCAGGGCGATCCCGGCCGGCAAACCGCCGGGATCGCCCGCTGGTCCAGGTTCAGGGCTCGAGGCCCAGGGTTCAGGACTCAAGGTTCAGGGCTCAAGGAGAGAGATGACGATGCAGCAGGATACGGCTCCGCCTCCGGTCCGGGATTGGGATCCCGAAATCGACGACACGCTGGTGTGCCGGGCGGTGCGGGACGAGACGCATGACGTGAAGACCTTCGTCTTCGCGCCACGGCGCCCCTGCCTGTTCCGGTTCAAACCGGGTCAGTTCATCACGCTGGAACTGCCCATCGGCGGCGAAACCATTCACCGCAGCTACACCGTCTCCTCCTCCGCCGCGCGGCCGCACCGGCTCTCGATCACCGTCAAGCGCGTGCCCGGCGGTCCGGTGTCGAACTGGCTGCACGACACGCTGAAGCCGGGCGATACGATCCGCGCGGTCGGTCCGCTCGGCGAATTCACGCCGGGGGAGTCCGAGACTCCGCGCAAGTTCCTGTTCCTGTCCGGCGGCAGCGGCGTCACGCCCCTGATGTCGATGACCCGGACCTTCGACGATCTGGGGGAGGATCACGACATCGTCTTCGTCCACGCCGCCCGGACGCCTGCCGACATCGTCTTCCGCCGTGAACTGGACGCGCTGACCGGCCCCGGCCGCTGCCTGCGCGTCGCCCATGTGTGCGAAGGCATCGGCACCGAGGCCCATTGGGTCGGCTTCACCGGCCGGCTGTCGCTGCCGATGCTCGGGCTGATCGCTCCGGACTTCATGGAGCGGGAGGTCTATGTCTGCGGCCCGGGCCCCTTCATGAAGGCGGTGCGCACCTTTCTGGAGCAGGGCGGCTTCGACATGGGCCGCTACCACCAGGAAAGCTTCAATTTCGAGGAACTCACGGCCGAACTTGCCGCGGCAGAGCCGCCGGCGCAATCCGCACCGGCCCAGGTGGCAGCGCCCACCGACGGCTTCCGCATCGAATTCGCAAAAACCGGCAGGGTCTTCGCCTGCCCGCCCGACATGGCGGTCGCGGATGCGGCATCGGCCGCCGACATCCGGGTTCCGACCTCCTGTTCACGCGGGATGTGCGGAACCTGCAAGACGAAGTTGATCTCCGGTACTGTGGAAATGAACCACACCGGCGGCATCCGTAAACGTGAAATCGACCAGGGGTTGATCCTGCTCTGCTGCAGCCGCCCGACCAGTGATCTGGTGATAGAGCGTTAGAATCATCGCCAACGAATTGTCTTCCGGAGGGCGAGCCGTTGACGCTAGCATCCCGAAGGACGGATCACGGCCGTCAGGCTGGGACCGTGGGACTGGGAGGGTATCCTGGTGGGGAAGACAGTGGAATATCGCCGTTTCGGCGGTAGCGGTCCCGCACCCCGGCAGGAGGAACGCGCGCTGTTGTCGGTCGGGTTCATCCTGACCAACAATTTCACGCTGACGGCGCTCGCCCCCTTCATCGACGCCCTGCGGCTGGCGGCCGACGAGGGCGACCGGTCGCGCCAGATCCGGTGCCGCTGGACCATCATGGGATCGCGGGCGGAGCCGGTGATGTCCAGCTGCGGCATCGGCGTCGCCCGCTGGGAACCGCTGACCGATCCCCGCCGCTTCGACTATGTGGTCGTGGTGGGCGGACTGTTGCACGCCGGCCCGCAACTGGACGACGAGACTCTGGCCTATCTGCGCGCCTCGGCATCCTACGGCGTGACCCTGGTCGGCGTGTGCACCGGCAGCTTCGTGCTGAGCCGCATCGGCCTGATGAAGAACCGGCGCTGCTGCGTCAGCTGGTATCATCACCGCGATTTCATCGAGGAATTTCCCGATCTGGTGCCGGTGGCCGACCAGCTTTACGTGGTGGACCGCGACCGCATCACCTGTTCGGGCGGCGCCGGAGTGGCGGATTTGGCCGCCTTCCTGATCGAGCGCCATCTGGGCCGCGCCACCGCCCAGAAAACCATGCACATCCTGCTGATCGACAAGGCGCGTCCCGCCAGCCAGTCGCAACCGCAGCCGCCGACGGTGGTGGAGATCACCAACGACCGTGTCCGCCGCGCCTTGCTGCTGATGGAGCAGCACATCAGCGACCCGCTGTCGGTGGAGGAGATCGTCCGCCGCCTGAACGTCAGCACCCGGCAATTCGAGCGGCTGTTCCGGCTGGCCGTCGGCACCAGTCCGGCCACCTACTACCGAACGCTGCGCCTGCGCTATGGCCACTGGCTGCTGCGCAACACCAAGCGGTCGGTCACCGCCATCGCGAACGAGGCCGGCTTCGCCGACTGCGCCCATTTCTCCCGCCAGTTCCGCGAACTGTTCGGCATATCGCCGTCCGAGGTGCGCCGCACCGCCGAACCGGATGCGGAGGCCGATCCGCATCTCTCGCCTCTCGCCGCTTTCCGGCGCACGAACGGCGACTCCCTGCTGCCCGACCGCCGGCTGTTCGAAGACCAGGCGCCGATGGCCCAAGGGGGTGTGGCGACGGACTGAAGGGGGTGCCACCACTCCCAATTTTCCTAGAGAATTCAGATATTTGACGGACCGGCATCGCGTCGTACCGATCCTGTCGCAAAAAGGTAATTCCCGGTCGCGGGGGGCAACGCGACAATCGCGCCGATGGTGAATTCTTGGCAGGCTCAATACTGGGGATCGTTCCTGCCATGTCCTCACCCGCCGAAGCCCTTCTGAAGCCTCTGCAGATCAAGCATTTGACGATCCGTAACCGCGTGATGAGCACCAGCCACGCGCCGGGCTACGGGTCCGAAGGCAAGCCGAAGGAACGCTATCAGCTCTACCACGAGGAAAAGGCCAAAGGCGGCATCGGCCTGACGATGTTCGGCGGCTCCTCCTCCGTCGCGGTGGACAGCCCGGCGGCGCCGTGGAACCAGATTTCCGTCGCAGACGACAGCGTCATTCCCTTCTTCCGCGAATTCTCCGACCGGGTGCACCGCCATGGCGCGGCGCTGATGATCCAGCTGACCCACATGGGCCGGCGCACCCGCTGGGACACCGAGAACTGGCTGCCCACCGTCTCCGCCTCGGCCGCGCGCGAACCGGCGCACCGCAACACGCCGAAGGAGATGGAGGATTTCGATTTCAAGCGGATCATCACCAGCTACGCCGCCGCCGCCCGCCGCTGCAAGGAAGGCGGGCTGGACGGCTTCGAGCTGTCGGCCGCCCACGGGCACCTGATCGACCAGTTCTGGAGCCCCTCGGTCAACCGGCGCACCGACAAGTATGGCGGCAGCCTGGAAAACCGCATGCGCTTCGGCATCGAGGTGTTCGAGGCGATCCGCGCCGAGGTCGGGGATGACTACATCGTCGGCATGCGCATGTCGGGCGACGAGCTGATCGACGACGGCCTCAGCCACGAGGACTGCATCGCCATCGCCCGCACTTATGCCGAACGCGGGCTGATCGATTTCGTCAATGTATTGGGCGGACAGGCGCGCGATCATTTGGCCCACGCCATCTCGCTGCCCAACATGTCCTTCCCGGTCGCCCCCTTCCTGCATCTGGCCAGCGGCATCAAGCGCGAGGCCGGCATTCCCGTCTTCCATGCCCAGCGCGTGACCGACCTCGCCACCGCCGCCCGCGCGGTGGAGGAAGGCCATGTCGACATGGTCGCCATGACCCGCGCCCACATCGCCGACCCCTATCTGGTGCGCAAGCTGATGGAAGGGCGGCTGGACGACGTGCGCCAGTGCGTCGGCGCCGGCTATTGCATCGACCGCATCTATGTCGGCGGCGACGCGCTGTGCATCCAGAATGCGGCCACCGGGCGCGAAAGCACCATGCCGCATGTGATCCCGAAGGCGGAGCGCAAGCGCCGCGTGGTCGTGGTCGGCGGTGGCCCCGGCGGCCTGGAAGCCGCCCGCGTCTGCGCCGAGCGCGGCCATACGGTAGTCCTCCTCGAACGCAATGCCGCCCCCGGCGGCCAGATCGGCATCGCCGCCAAGGCGACCTGGCGCGAAGCGATGAGCGGCATCACCCGCTGGCTGTCCCAGCAGGTCACCAAGCTGGGCGTCGATGTCCGCCTTGGGGTCGAGGCCGACCGCGCCGCCGTCGAGGCCGAGACTCCCGATGTGGTGATCCTCGCCACCGGCGGCCGGCCCAACCGCGGCGACTTCAAGGGCGCCGATCTGGCGGTGTCGACCTGGGATGTCCTGACCGGGGCTGTGGAGCCGACGGGAACGGTCCTGATGTATGACGGCACCGGCCAGCATCACGGCGCGTCCTGCGCCGAATTCATGGCCAAGCGCGGCGCTCTGGTGGAGATCGCCACCCCCGACCGCATGATCGCGGAGGAGGTCGGCACCACCAACCAGCCGATCCACCTGCGCGAGCTGTACAAGCTGAACGTGGTGATGACCACCAACCAACAGCTCGTGGAAATCTACCCGGAGGGCAACCGCCGCGTCGCCGTCCTGCGCAACGAATACACCCATGAGGAAGAGGAGCGGCTGGTCGACCAGATCGTGGTGGAGCTGGGAACGCTGCCCAACGACGGCCTCTATTTCGATCTGAAGGACCACTCGCTGAACCGCGGCGAAACCGATCTCGACAGCCTGATCGCCGGCCGGCCGCAACCGGTGCAGGCCAACGGCCATGGCGGCTACACGCTGCATCGCATCGGCGATGCGGTGGCCGGCCGCAACATCCACGCCGCCATCTACGACGCCGCACGTCTTTGCAAGGACATCTGACGACCGCCCATCTGCCCCGCCAAGCGACAGGAGCCGTCCGACGTGATCGCCACCGCTCTCACCACCGTCGTCCTTGCCGTCCTCGCCATCGGCGCGGCATTGGCCGCCTGGCAGTCGCGGCGTTGGCTGGCCGGCCGGCCGGCGACGGTCGGTGTGGTCGCCGGGCTACGCGCCCTGCCGGGTCGCTATCTGGTCGATGTACACCATGTGGTCGGGCGGACGCCGTTCAACGCCCGCTTCCACGCGCTGGTCGCCGGCGGCTTCCTTGCGGCGGTCCTGCTGCTGGTGGCGATGGGTGTCGCCATCGCCGTTTCCTGGAGCGGATCGCGCATTCTCTGGCTGCTGCTGGCGCTGGTGCTGGTGGCCATGCTGGCGGGTGCCCTGATGGTCCGCCATCGCCGGCGGGTCCTCCGCCCGCGCGAGCTGTCGCAGGGCCGCTTCGCCCGCCTTCCGCTGTCGCTTCTGGGCTTTTCCGCCTGCCTGCTTGTGGTGGCGCTCGACCAATCGCTGGGCGGCGTGATGCCGGAGGCGCTGGCGCTGGTGCTGATCGCCATTGCCGGAGTGGCGATGGCCGATCTGGTGTGGGGGGTGTGGAAGGGACCGCTGAAGCACGCGGTGCATGGGGCGCTGCATCTGGCCTTCCACCCACGTCCGGCTCGCTTCCATGATGGCATGGGACGCGACACCGGGCTGAAGCCGCTGCCGCTCACTCCGGCGGAGACGGATGAGGCCGGCGCTCTGGGTGTGGAACGTCCCGTCGACTTCGCCTGGAACCGGCTGCTCGGCTTCGACGCCTGCGTCCAGTGCGGGCGGTGCGAGACGGCCTGCCCGGCCTATGCCGCCGGCCTGCCGCTGAACCCGAAGAAGCTGGTGCAGGATCTGGTCGCCGCCATGGACAGCCAAGCCAGCGACGCCGCCTATGCCGGCAATCCCCATCCCGGCCGCGGCGTGGGCAAGGCCCATGGCGGAGCGGCGCTGCCGCTGATCGGGCCGGATGCGATGATCCATCCCGACACGCTGTGGTCCTGCACCACCTGCCGCGCCTGCGTTCAGGAATGCCCGATGATGATCGAGCATGTGGACGCGGTGGTCGACCTGCGCCGCTTCCAGACGCTGGAACTGGGCGCCACTCCGGCCAAGGCCGCCGTCATGCTGGAGGAGCTGCGTGCAACCGACAATCCCGGCGGTCGCGCGCTCGCCCGGCGCTGGGACTGGGCGGCCGACCTGTCGCTGCCCCGGCTGCCGGCCGGCGGGTCCTGCGACATGCTGCTGTGGGTCGGTGACGGCGCCTTCGACCTGCGGGTCCAGCGCTCGCTGCGGGCACTGGTGGTGCTGCTGCGCCGCGCCGGTGTGGACTTCGCCGTGCTGGGCGACGAGGAGCTGGACTGCGGCGACGTCGCCCGTCGGCTGGGCGATGAGGCGACCTTCCAGTCGCTGGCGGCCCGCAATGTGGCTACGCTGAACGCCCGCCGCCTCAATCGCATCGTCACCGCCGACCCCCACGCGCTGCACACGCTGCGCAACGAATATCCGGCCTTCGGCGGCAGTTGGACCGTCGTCCATCACACCGCCCTTCTGCTGGAGCTGATCACCGCCGGCGCGCTGACGGTGACCAAACCGGTCGGGCGCAGTGTCACCTTCCACGACCCCTGCTACCTCGGCCGCTACAATGGCGAGATCGAGGCGCCGCGCGCCCTGCTTGACGCCATCGGCGTGGAGCGCCGGGAAATGCTGCGCTCCGGCATGCGGTCGAGCTGTTGCGGCGGTGGCGGCGGCGCCCCGCTGACCGACGTGTCGGGCGAACGCCGCATCCCGGACGTCCGCATGGAGCATGCGCGCGAGACCGGCGCCTCGCTGGTCGCCGTCGCCTGCCCCAACTGCGCCCTGATGCTGGAAGGCGTCGTCGGCCTCCGGCCGGAGGTGGCGGAGATCGCCGAACTGGTGCTCGCCGCGACGGAGACCGCCCGATGACCACTCCTCCGACCCTCCGCCGCCGTGTCGATCCCCGCGCCGAGCGCGCCGCCCGCACCATCCTGGCCGGCCAGCGTCCTCGCCTGCTGCGGCTGCCGGTCGCCGCCGCGACGAACGAACGCCGCCGCGACCCGCGCGCCATCCGCGACGCAGCCCTGGTCCAGCGCCAGCCGCGCCCGCGCTACGACTGGACGCGCGACCCGGCCTCGGCCGGCTCCGCCCCGGCAGTGGGTATCGCCACTGCCGCAGCCCCCACGATCCCGCTGACGGTGATCGCCGAGCCGGCCTATCTGATCCTCGCCATGCTCGACCGCCCCGGCGGCGAGGTCAGCGAGCATGACCGGCAGGTGATCGCCGCCGCCCGTCTGCTGGCCGATGCCGGCGGCGGGGCGGTGGTGACCGTCTGCACCGGTTCGGGGGAGGCGCTGGCCGAAGCCGGATCCGACCGCCATGTCGCCCTGCCCGACGGCTGGGCCGACGATTACGTGCCGGAACGGCGCGCCGCCGCCGCTTCGGCGCTGATGGCGGCGCTGTCTCCCCGCCACATCCTGTTCCCGGACAGCCCGGACGGTGCCGATGTCGCACGGCGGGTTGCGGCGGCGGCGGGAGAGCGGCTGTTCGCCGGCGTGCAGAGCCTCGCCCCCGACCGGGCGACCCGCCAGTCGGCCGGCGGATCGCTGGAGACCGGGCACCGCCCGACCC
Source organism: Azospirillum sp. A1-3 (assembly GCF_023806445.1). Classification (NCBI taxonomy): domain Bacteria; kingdom Pseudomonadati; phylum Pseudomonadota; class Alphaproteobacteria; order Rhodospirillales; family Azospirillaceae; genus Azospirillum; species Azospirillum sp. A1-3. Next base: position 786,242 of record NZ_JAMSLU010000002.1, on the reverse strand, counting down.
GGCTGATGACGGTGGCGGCGGATGCCTTCGCCCCCCTCGACGGCGTGCGGCACGAAGCCCGGCCGCTCGACCTCGCCGCTCCGGTGACCGCTGGGGAGGAAGTCCTGCCGCGCCTGGGCGGCGCCCGGCGGCTGGCCGTCGATCCCGACGCCCTGTCGCTGACGGAGACCGACTTCATCGTCAGCGCCGGCAACGGCGTGACCGACTGGCGGAGCTTCGCCGAACTGGGCGAGGCGCTGGGCGCCACCCGCGCCGGCAGCCGTGTGGTCTGCGACGCCGGCCATCTGCCGCGCGAACGACAGGTCGGTGCCTCCGGAACGGTGGTCAGCGCCCGTTGCTACCTCGCCTTCGGCATCGCCGGCGCACCGCAGCATCTTCAGGGCATCACCGGCGTCCGCCACGTGATCGCCGTCAACACCGACCTCCACGCCGAGATGATCAAGCGGGCCGACCTGTCCATCGTCGCCGATGCTCAGGCCATCATGCCCGCCCTGATCCGGCTCATCCGGGAGCGCCGCCATGTATAATGTCGCCGTCCTGCTGTCCGTCGGTCGCCATCCGGCTTCGGGCCGCGCCCGCCGTGCCGTCACCGATGCGCAGGCGCTGGAGATGGCGCTGGCATTGCGCCCGCGGCGGCTGACGGCGATCCATGCCGGCCCCGCCGCCGACGGCGAGGCGCTGCGCGCCTATCTGGGCATGGGGCTGGAGCGGCTGACGCTGCTGGTCCTGCCGGAGGGAGCCGATCCCGTCGAGCCGCTGATCGCCCATCTGCGCCAGTTCGACCCGTCACTGGTCCTGACCGGACGGCAGGCGGAGGACGGCGAGGGCAGCGGCATGCTGCCCTATCTGATCGCCCGCGGCCTTGATGCCGCCGTCGTTCCCGATGTGGTGCGGGTCGGCTCCGCCGATGCGCCGGACTCCATGCCGGGCGCGGTGGACCTCGTTCAGGCGCTGCCGCGCGGACAGCGGCGGGCATTGATCGCCAATGGCCGTTTTGTGGCGACCATCCATCCTTCCGCCCCGCCCGCCCGCGCCTCGGCCTTCGGCCCGGCCCGGCGGGGCGTCATCGAGCCGGTGGCGGCCCAGGCGACCGCCGACCTCTTCCTGTCGGACTGTGAGCATCGGCCATGGCGACCAAAGCCCAAGCTGATGCGCGTGAAGCGCGCCGGCTCGGCGCTGGACCGGCTGAAAGCCGCGACCGAGAGCAAGAGCGGAAAAGGCCAACTGCTGGTCAACCCGACAGCCGAAGCGGGGGCGCTGGCCATCTACGACAGCCTCGTCGAACAGGGAATGCTTCCATGACCATGCAAAACGATCCTCCCAGTACCACAGGTCGCGCTGTCGCCAATCGAGAGGAGGCCTGTCGATGAACACGATGATGCGAAGCGCGGTTTCGGTCGGTGGACCGGCCAGCCTGGGCTTTCCCCGCGGCGCTGCCAGGACGAGCGTCGGCGATGACGCGGCGGTCCGGCTGGAGGTGCGGAACGTCTACAAGGTCTTCTCCGCCGATCCCAAACCCGCGTTGACCATGCTGCGCCAGGGCGCCAGCAAGGCGGAGGTTCTGGAGAAGCTGAATGTCAATGTCGGCGTGCTGGATGCCAGCTTTCAGGTCCGTTCGGGCGAAATCTTCGTCATCATGGGGCTGTCGGGGTCCGGCAAATCCACCATGATCCGCCTGCTGAACCGCCTGATCGAACCCAGCAGCGGCGAGATCCTGCTCGACGGCAAGGATCTGGTCAGCATGTCCAAGTCCGAGCTGATCCAGGCCCGCCGCCGCAACATGGGCATGGTCTTCCAGTCCTTCGCCCTGATGCCGCACTTGAGCGCGCTGGACAACGCCGCCTTCGGCCTGGAAATCTCCGGTGTGTCCAAGGCGGAGCGACACAAGGCGGCGCAGCAGGCGCTGGAGCAGGTCGGGCTTGGCGCCTACGCCAGCCGCTATCCGCGCGAGATGTCGGGCGGCATGCAGCAGCGCGTCGGCCTTGCCCGCGCGCTGGCCAACGATCCCACCATCCTGCTGATGGACGAGGCCTTCTCCGCTCTCGACCCGCTGATCCGCACGGAAATGCAGGACGAACTTCTGCGCCTGCAGCGCGAGCATCAGCGCACCATCGTCTTCATCTCCCACGACCTGGACGAGGCGATGCGCATCGGTGACCGCATCGCCATCATGGAAGGCGGCCGCATCGTACAGGTCGGCACGCCCTATGAAATCCTCAGCCGCCCGGCCGACGATTACGTCCGCTCCTTCTTCCGCAATGTCGATGCCTCCAAGGTGCTGCGGGCCGGCGACGTGGCGCGCTACGAGGCGACCAACACGGTCATCCGCCTGCCCGGCGAACTGGCCCCCGCCCTGCAGCAGTTGCGCGAGAACCACCACAATTTCGGCTATGTGCGCACCCAGGACGGCCGCTTCGAAGGCATCGTCTCGCAGACGACGCTGGAACGCGAATTGAACGGGCCGCAGCCGCGCTTCGTCAACGCCTTCCTGCCCGACGTCCGCACGGTCAACGCCGCGACGCCCGTCCATGCCCTGCTCGCGCTCGTCGCCGACACCGAATGGCCGGTGCCCGTCGTCGACGACGACCACAACTTCCTCGGCGCCATTTCACGCGCCCTCATGCTCCACACCTTGGTTCGGGGGGATTGACCGATGGAGTCCGAAATCAGAATCGGCAAATGGGTCGAGGAGTTGGTCAGCTTCATGCTCGACCATTTCCAATCGACCTTCGACGCGATCGCGACAGTGGTGAACGGCTTCGGCGGCGCCATCGACTATGTGCTGGTCGGCGCGCCGGCCTGGCTGCTGATCGGGCTGCTCGTCGCCATCTCCCTCTGGCGCGTCGGCGTCGGCTTCGCCGTCTTCACGGTCGCCGCCCTGCTGCTGATCGCCGGGATGGGGCTGTGGACGGAGACCGCCTCCACCCTGGGTCTGGTGCTGACCGCCACCCTGCTCAGCCTGCTGATCGGCGTGCCGCTGGGCGTCTGGATGGCGCGCAACCGCGTGGTCGAAAGCATCGTCCGCACCACGCTGGACTTCATGCAGACCATGCCAGCCTTCGTCTATCTGATCCCGGCCGTGATGTTCTTCGGCCTGGGCCGGGTGCCTGGAATCCTCGCCACCGTCATCTTCGCCATGCCGCCGGCGGTGCGCCTGACGTCGCTGGGCATCCAGCAGGTGCCGGCCGAGATCGTCGAGGCCGGAAAGGCCTTCGGCTGCCATGACCGCCAGCTTCTGTTCAAGGTGCAGCTGCCGAACGCCCTGCCCTCGATCATGGCGGGCGTGAACCAGACCATGATGATGGCCCTGTCGATGATCGTCATCGCCTCCATGATCGGCGCCGGCGGCCTGGGCAACGTGGTGCTGCAGGGCATCCAGCGCCTGGACATCGCGCTCGGCTTCGAAAGCGGCCTCAGCGTCGTTCTGCTGGCCATCGTTCTCGACCGCATCACGCAAAGCTTCGGCCGGACCGCCTCCGCCCCGCGCCCGGAACGCTTCGCATTCCTGCGGCGGTTCCTGCCGGTGCCGGCACGGTGAGCGCGGGGGCTCTTCCGGAAGGGGGCTTCGCCACCGCTCTTCCGGCGCGGCCCGTGCCGCCCCACGGGCCGCGGCTGCATGGTGACATAGGAGGCGGCATACGGGTGGAGCGGCTGACCGGCGCCGCGCTGGCCGACCGGGTGGAGGAGTTGGCGGTCCTGCGTCTGGCGGTGCTGGGCGAGTTCCCTTATCTCTATTCCGGTTCGGCCGCGTACGAGGAACGCTATTTGTCCGGTCTCGGCGGCCTGCCGGGCGGGCTCATCCTGGCCGCTTTCGCGCGCAACCGCATGGTCGCGGCCGTCACCGGCGCACCGCTCGACCAGGAATTGGACGCCTTGCGCGATCCGTTCACCCATGCAGGCTGCAACCCGCGCTCGATCTTCTATTTCGGCGAGGTGGTGGTCCTCCCCTCCCATCGCGGGCGCGGGATCGGGACCGCCCTGTTGGAAATTGGCGAATCCCACATACGCGAAACCGGCCGCTTCGCGTCCATCGCCTTCGGCGAGATCGTCCGTTCCGTCGACCATCCCCGCCGCCCGAACACCTACCGGACGCCCGATGCCGCATGGCGGCGGCTGGGCTATCGGCTGGAGCCGGAGATCGGCGGAACCCTGTCCTGGTGCGATGCCGGCGACCGGGAGGAGACCGCCAAACCTCTTCGTTTCTGGGTCAAGTCCCTCGCCACCAACATCGGACCATGACGCAGGACGGCCTGGTCTTCGACAGTTCGGCCGCGTGGCGCGTATCGGCAGCGTCAAGGTGCCGGTCCTGTGCGGGGTGGAGCGCTTTGCCTCCGTCCACCATCCGGTGTCGGTGATCGAGGGGCAACTGCATGGCGGTTGAACCGGCAAGGATCAGAACGCCGACACCGAACGAAGGGTCAGCGACAGGGGGCCGTTTCGGCGCGGCCATTCGACCACGTCGCCGGCCCGTCCGCCCATCAGCGCCTCACCCAACGGGGATTGCCAGCTGATCCGGCCGGCGGCGGGATCGGCCTCCTCGCCGCCCACCAGCGTGAACGTCCATCGGCGCCCGTTCTCATCCTCGGCGACGACAACGGAGCCGAACCCGACCTCCTCCGCCGAGCTGGCCGGGCGCATCACCACGGCGGCGGCCAGACGGGCGCGGAGCAGGTCGGCGCGCCGCTTGGCGCTGCTCATCGCCTGCCGGTCCTCCGGCGCTTCGGAGCCGCGCAGATTCGCAACCTCGGCGTCGGCCGCGGCAAGCTCGTCCTGCCAGGCGGCAACGGTGGCGGCGGACACATGCAGCGGGCCGGTGATCTGCGGCAGCGGCCCCTCGGTTTCCGCGTCGCTTTCCTTGACGAAGGCGCGGCTCATGTCTCCCCCCTCAACCCAGCAGCGCCATGGCGGCGGCGGGGGCGCAACTGGCGACCCAATCCTGACCGGGGGCACCCACCACATCGCAGAAATCATGGTAGGGACGGCCCAACCGGCCGGCCACCTCCTTCACGACGGCCCGTCCGACGCCGGCCCCGACCACGGGCGCATCGACCGGAAGGGGCGGCACCCCGGCCGACAGCACGCGGCAGGCGGCATCGTGGATGCGGCGCAGCTGGCGTTCGGTCAGATCGGCGGCCATCGCCCGCCAGACCGCCGGATCGTAGTCGCCGGCATCATGCCCGACCATGCGGGCCAGACGGCGCAGGCTGGCCCCGACCGTCTTCGCCCCGTTGTCGGCGGCGGGATGCTGGTCCGCGGCCTCGTCCAGCCGGCCCAGCACACGGTAGAGGTCGGCACTGGTGGCGAAATACTCGGCCATCATCGGCAACCGCTCGCCAGCGACGAGCGCGGTGCGCTCCATCGCCATCACCGCCGTGCGGGTCAGCCCGGTATAGAGCAGTTCCTCCACCGCCATCCGCTCGTGATCGGTGACGCCGCGCGCCACCACCGCACCATCGCGCACCGGCACGATGTCCGTGGTGGTGCTGCCCATGTCGACCAGCAGCGCCGCAGGCAGGAGCCGGGCGACCACCGCGGCGGTCGCCATCCAGTTGGCGGAGGCCACGTCCATCACCTGTCCGCGCGCCTCCTGTGGCGACAGCAATCCGCGCCGGCCGGCATAGACGCGCAGCCGCCCCTGCGGCAGTGCCGCCGCCATCCGGTCGATCAGCGTGTGCACGCCCTGGGCGCGGTCGTCGAACAGATCGACCAGTTCGCCGGTCATCGTCACCACATGGTCGGCGTTCGCCGGCAGGCGCTCCAGCACCGTGGCGAGTGCCGCATCCAACTCTCCCATCCCTTCCCAGAGCCGGCAGGGCACCTGGACCGCATCGCGCAGCCGGCTGTCCTCCGCCCAGGCGGCCTTCAGGTGGGCGCCGCCGATGTCCCAGCCGATCACGGTCGAACCACGGGTGTCAGGCATGTGCGTCCTCCCGGCCCGCATCTGCCGATCTTGGGTGGAACAGAGTCAGGATGTCGCCCGCCGGGTTCCAGCCCAGCACCCGCGACAGCCCGGAGTAACCGACGGACAGGCGCGGGTTCACCTCCACCACCACCGGACCTTTCGCCTCCGGACCATCAGGCCGGTCGATGAGATCGACGGCGACATAGCCGCGCAGGCCAGGAATCGCGGCGGCGATGGCGCGAGCCAGCGGCTCCCAGGCGGCACGGCGGTGCTCCATCGCCCCGACCTCCACGCCATGGAAGGAGAAGCAGTCGCTCCCGCGCTCCACCGTCTGACGGTTGCAGCCGAGCAGCCGCACCCCGCCGGTATCGTCGACCAGCATGGACAGGCTGCACGCCTCGCCCTCGACCAGTGGCTGGACGATCCAGCGGCCGGCATGCGGCGGCGTCCAGGCGGCGATGTCGTCGACGATGAAGGTGTCGAGGCAACCGGCGCCGTCGTCCGGCTTCACCACATGGCGAGCGGCGGGCGGTGGCGGGGCGCCGAAGGGCACAGTGGGAATGGTCGCGATGCCGTGCGCGGCCAGCCGCGCCGCCGTCGCCGTCTTCGACGACGCAAGAGCGATGGCCTCGGGGGCGCAGGCGACCACCGGACGACCGGTGCCGCGGAAAAGAGCCACGACATGGCCCAGCAGCCCGTCGCTTTCCGGCGCGACCGGCCAGACCAGTTCGCACCGGTCGGCGGCATCGCACCAGCGCGCCTCATGATCCTCGCCCGGCGCCACCGGGAACAGGGCGACACGGTCGGCCGGGAAGGACGGCGGGGCAAGGCGGTTGTCCCAGCACAGCGTGACGTGTATTCCGTCCAGCGCGACCAGATCACCGACCAGGGCCGCGACCATCGCGTTGGCCTCATCAATCAGGTCGGTCGGAAGCGGCCCATTGCACAGCGCGCCGCCGGTGACATACTCGCAGACCAGAACCCGACGAAGGCTGTTCTCCATGGACATCGTTCCCGTCATCGACCTGCTGGGCGAGCAGGTGGTTCATGCCAAGCGGGGGGAGCGCGACCGCTACCGCCCCATCGAAAGCGCGCTGACCGCAGGATCCGCACCACAGGATATCGTGGCCGCGCTGCTGGCGCTGCAACCCTTCCGCGCCTGCTATGTCGCCGATCTCGACGCGATCAGGGGAAATGGCGACCACCGTTCCACCGTCGCGGCACTGCAGGCGCGCTGGCCGGAGGTGGCGTTCTGGGTCGATGCAGGACTGGCGACGCCCGACGATTGTCGCCGCTGGTTCGACGCCGGGATCCGGCATCTGGTGATCGGCAGCGAAAGCCAGTCGGACGGCGCGACGCTGGACGCGGCGCTGGCGCTGGCCGGAGAAGACCGGGTGGCGCTGTCGCTGGACGTCCGGCAGGGAACTCCGCTGGGACCTGCGGCGCTGCATGAGGATGCCGGCCGCTGGCCCGCGCGCGTGATCGCCATGACGCTGGACCGGGTCGGCTCGGGCGAGGGGCCGGACCTGGACCGCATCGCCACACTGGCGGCCCGACGCCCGGGGGTTCGGGTGTGGGGGGCCGGCGGCGTGCGCGATGCGTCGGATCTGAACGCGCTGGCCGCGCACGGCGCCGATGCCGTGCTGGTGGCCAGCGCGCTCCACGACCGGCGCCTCGACGCCGGAACGCTTGCCCGATTCGCGTCCGGTCAGTTGGCGGCGAAAGGGTGAACCGCTCCGGCAACCCGTCCAACGCCAACTTGACGGTGCCCCACCGGTGCAGGGCCGTCCTGTCGTTACACCTTTTGCAGTAACCTGATCGAGCGCCGCCGATGTTGATGCACGTCAATGCTGCGGACCGTCAGACGGATAGCCTGGGTCGATAGCATGGACCGTCGAACCGGTCCTTCCGGAGACGGCCGATGACTCTGCCGCTGACCGACAACGGATCGAGCCACGGACGCTCGACCACCCCGGCCCCACCAGCCCAACGCGCCTTCCGGCACTCGGGCTGGCTGCTGGGGATCCTGCTCACGCTGTTGGGCGCGGCGGGGCTGCTCTATCACACCATGGGCACCCAGACCGCCGCTCCCGCCTATCGGACCGGACCGGTGACGCGCGGCGCGGTCACCGCATCGATCACCGCGTCCGGCACCGTCAATCCGGTCGTTACGGTGCAGGTCGGATCGCAAGTGTCGGGACAAATCAGCGAATTGGTCGCCGACTTCAACACGGAGGTGAAGACCGGCCAGCTCATCGCCCGCATCGATCCCGCGCTGTTCGAAACACAGGTGGCACAGGCGGCAGGCGATCTCGCCGTCGCCCGGGCCGGCATCCAGACCCAGCAGGCCACCGTCGCCCGCGCAGCCGCCGACCTGGAGGCAGCGCGCGCGACCCTGACCAACGTCCAGGCCCAGCTGCGCAGATCGCAGGCGCTCCTGTTCAACGCCAGGACCAGTTTCGACCGCACGCAACGGCTTTTCGAGCGGGGAAATGCATCCGCTTCGGACCGTGACAGCGCCAAGTCCGCCAGCGACGCCGCCCAGGCCGACGTTGAGGCGCTCGGCGCACAGGAGGTCAGCCAACAGGCCACGATCCGGTCCACCGAGGCCCAGCTGAGTCTCGCCCAGGCCAACCTCGCGGCTGCGACGGCCCTGGTGCAGCAGAAGGAGGCGGCCTATCAGGGCGCGCGCATCAATCTGGAACATACGCGCATCGTCGCGCCGGTGGACGGCACCGTCATCCAGCGCAACGTCGATCGCGGCCAGACCGTTGCGGCCAGCCTGCAGGCGCCGGTGCTCTTCACCATCGCCCAGGATCTCGCGGCCATGCAGGTGGACGCATCCGTGGACGAGGCGGATGTCGGGACGGTGCGGGTCGGCCAGGAGGTGCATTTCACCGTGGATGCCTACCCCGGCCGCGCCTTTGCCGGCACGGTGCTCCAGATCCGCAAAGCACCCCAGGTCGTACAGAATGTCGTCACCTACGACGTGGTCATCTCGGCGCCCAATCCCGATCTGGCGCTCCTGCCCGGCCTGACCGCCAACGTCCGCATCGTCGTCGAGCATCGCGACGACGCGCTGCTGGTCCCCAATGCCGCTCTGCGCTATCGCCCGGCCAAGGCCCCCCTGCCGGATGCGCCGCCATCCCCACAAGCGGGCGATGTCTGGGTGCTCGGCTCGTCCGGCCAGCCGGAACGCCGCCCCCTTCGTCTCGGCACCTCCGACGGGACCGTGGTGGAGGCCGTCGAGGGCAAGCTGTCTGCCGGCGAACGGGTCATCCTTAGCGAAACCGCCCCGGCTGCCGCCTCCGGCACCATGCCGTCCATGGCCGGCGGACCCCGTTTCTGACATCTGCGCCTTCCACCGGGGAGCCCGACCATGGGCAACTGGCTGATCGAGACCGAACACCTGAGCAAGGAGTATCGACTGGGGGACGTGCCCCTGCTCGCCCTGAACGACGTGTCGGTGCGCATCGCCGCCGGCGAGTTCGTGGCCGTTATGGGGCCGTCGGGATCGGGCAAGTCCACCTTCATGAACCTGCTCGGCTGCCTCGACAGCCCCAGCGCCGGCCTCTACCGCCTCGACGGGCGCGACGTGTCGCACCTTGCTCCCGATGAACTGGCAGGGGTGCGCAACCGTCTGGTCGGCTTCGTGTTCCAGGGCTTCAACCTGCTGCCGCGCACGCCGGCGGTCGAAAATGTGGAGCTGCCGCTCGTCTACGCCGGCCTTTCCGCCCAGGAGCGCCGCCGCCGCGCCCTCGCCCGCCTGACCGAGGTCGGCCTTGCCGGACGGGCATGGCATCATCCCTCGCAATTGTCGGGCGGCCAACAGCAGCGCGTCGCCATCGCCCGTGCGCTGGTCAACGACCCGCTGCTGATCCTGGCCGACGAACCGACCGGCGCGCTCGATTCGCGCACCAGCATCGAGGTCATGGCGCTGTTCCAGGGCTTCAATGCGCGCGGCATCACGGTCGTGCTGGTGACCCACGAGCCGGACATCGCAGCCTTCGCCCGGCGCACGCTGAGCTTTCGCGATGGCCGGCTGATCGATGACCGGCCGGTCGTCGCACCCCGCGTGGCGTCCGAGGTGCTGGCGGGCTTGCAGCAGCCGGGAGCCGCGGCATGAACCCCCTGTCGTCCATCCGCATCGCGTTCGCCGCATTGCGCCTCAACCTCATGCGCAGCATGCTGACCATGCTGGGGATCATCATCGGGGTGGCGTCGGTCATCACCATGATCGCGGTCGGCGCCGGAGCGGAAGCGCGCATCGCCCAACAGATCGACAGCCTCGGCTCCAACCTCATCATTGTGGTGTCCGGCGCGATCACCTCCGGCGGCGTGCGTCTGGGCTTCGGCACCCAGATGACGCTGAGCGAGGACGACGCCCAGGCCCTGCAGCGGGAAATCCCCGAGATTCTGGTCGCGGCACCGGGCGTGCGCGGCACGGCCCAGATCATCTACGGCAATCTCAACTGGTCCACCGTGATCTTCGGCACCACCACCGACTTTCTGGCGGCACGGGATTGGGGCGTCGCTCAGGGCAGGCCCTTCGAACAGGCGGAAGAGGACCGCGCGGCCAAGGTGGCGCTGCTCGGCCAGACGGTGGCGTCCACCCTGTTCGGCAGCGCGGATCCGGTCGGCCAACTGATCCGCATCAAGAAGGTGCCGTTCACCGTGGTCGGCGTGCTGGACCGCAAGGGCCAAAGCATGCAGGGGCAGGATCAGGACGACACAGTCGTCATGCCGCTGAGCACGGCGCGCAACCGCGTACTGGGCGGCAGCGAGGTGAGCCGGCGGGCGGTGGGCGCCATCCTGGTCAAGATGCGCGAGGGTGCCGACATGCACGCCGCCGGGACGCAGATCCACGACCTGCTGAGGCAGCGCCACCGTCTTCAGCCCGCACAGGACGATGATTTCTGGATCCGCAACCTGTCGGAGGTCGCCCAGGCACAGGAGGCATCGTCGCGCGTGCTGACGCTGCTGCTGGCGGCGGTGGCCTCGGTGTCGCTGGTGGTGGGTGGAATCGGCATCATGAACATCATGCTGGTCAGCGTGACCGAGCGGACCCGGGAAATCGGACTGCGCCTTGCCGTCGGAGCGCGCAGCCGCGACATCCTGGGCCAGTTCCTGATCGAAGCATTGACGCTGTCGCTGACCGGTGGGCTGATCGGGATCGCCGTCGGTGCCGCCGCCTCCTTCACCATCGGACATTGGGCGCACTGGCAGACGGAATTGAGCATGCCGGCGATCCTTCTGGCGGTCGGCTTTGCGGCCGTGATCGGGGTCTTCTTCGGCTTCTACCCGGCCCGCAAGGCGTCCCGCCTCCAGCCGATCGAAGCGCTGCGCTACGAGTGATGCGTGGCGGTGCAACGTACAGAGGAACGGGCGAAATGAAGAACGGTCTCGACAGCGCTGCCACGGCCGGCCGGTGGCATTCGCGGCGGGCGGCGTCAGGTGCTCCGGCATGATGGAAGAACGGGCAGCCGCCGGAGTTGCGCTGCGCGGACAAGGCACCGGGCCGCTGCCGGCGTCGGTCGGCGGCTATGTCTGGCGCCACAGCGGCAAGCATCAAGTCGGGCTGGCGGTCCTTTCCGTCATGGTCTTCCTTTTGAGCATCTGGCCGCTCGAGATCCAGCGGCGCATCGTCAATGATGCCATCTCGTCGAGATCGCTGTCCGCGATCGTTTGGCTGTCGGTCGCCTATTTCGGCATCGCGCTCCTCGAAGGTGTGCTCAAGTTCATCCTGAACCTCTACCGTGGCTGGGTCAGCGAAAGGGCGGTGCGGCATCTGCGCATGACCATCCTCGGCTTGGCCCGTTACGTTCCGCGCCGGCACGGTTCACAGGAAGAGGAGGGCGTGGAAATCGCGCTGGTCCTGTCGGAAGCGGAACCGATCGGCAACTTCGTCGGCATCAGCGTGTCAGAACCCTTGCTGCAGACCGGCATCCTGGTCAGCGTGCTCGTCTACATCGCCCATCTGCGGCTGGAATTCGCGTTGGTCAGCGCGCTGGTTTTCCTGCCGCAGATGATCATCGTTCCGCTGATCCAGCGGGCGATCAACCGGCGGGCGGCGATGCGCATCAGGACGCTGCGCCAGATCAGCAGCAACATGATCGGCAGCACCGGAAGCACGATGGTCGACAGCCGGGACCAGCCCAAGCGCATCGACACCGTTTTCGCGCTGAATATGGGCATTTACACGCTGAAGTTCGGGATGAACTTCCTGATGAACCTGCTGCACCACCTCGGCGTCTCGGTGATTCTTGGCATCGGCGGCTGGTACGTGGTGCGGGGAGACATCGACGTCGGTGCGGTCGTCGCGTTCGTCTCCGGCCTCGCAAAGATCGTCGATCCCTGGGGCGACCTGATCAACTGGTTCCGGGAAGCCACCGTCAGCAGTGTGAAATACCAACTGATCGAGACGGCGGCACGGCGGATCGCCTCCGGCGCGGCGTGGGCGGACCGGTCCGTATGATGTGGGATGTTTATCCAGCAACCTGCCCCTACAGGAATACCTCCGCCTTGAACGTATTGCATATGAGGACGAGGGTCCGCCTCTTCTCGTGTTTTCACTGCCGGAACGCTGTTCTCTTTCGAACGACACCACCCGCATGGTGGACTTGCCCGGAGAGAGTGGAGAGCCTCCATCTATGGTCTGAGGGACCAGGAGGTTTGGCATGGGTGACGGGCTTCGGCGTAAGCTGACGGAAGATTTCAAGCGGGAAGCTGTTCGGCATATCGCAACGAGCGGCCGGACTGTCGGGGAAGTGGCGGCTGATTTGGGGATCGGCAAATCAACGCTGACGCGATGGAGATCGCAATATCAGGAAGCGGAGCTTCTGTCCGGTCCACATGACGATGTGCAAAAGGAATTGGTCCGTCTGCGTCGTGAGAACGAGGTTTTACGCCAGGAGCGTGACCTGTTAAAAAAGGCAGCCGATTTCTTTGCGAAGGAGACAAGTCGATGAGAGTTCAGCTCATCGATGCAGAGAAAGCGGGTGCTCCGGTCTCCCGGTCTGATCCATCATTCAGATCGTGGAAGCCAAGGCGGATTCAAGCGGTCGTCGCAACAGCCTCTTCTCGGCCTCCCTTATCGATAGAATGGAGCAATTCGTCCAGCGCCTCGGCCGGAGTTTTCCAGCTGAGGGTTTTGCGGGGTCTTGTGTTCAGGGCGACGGCGACGGCGACGGCCGCAAGGGTGTCGGCATCATGCACGATCAGGTCGGTTCCCTTGGGAAAGTACTGGCGTAGCAGGCCGTTGGTGTTCTCGTTCGTGCCGCGCTGCCATGGACTGCGCGGATCGCAGAAGTAGACGCACAGCCGGGTGTCGATCCGGATATTGGCGTGTTGGGCCATCTCCGCCCCCTGATCCCAGGTCAGCGACCGGCGGAGTTGTGCAGGCAAGGTTGAGATCGTGCGCGCGATGGCATCACGGACAGCCTCGGCACCATGACCGGCAAGCGCCGGCCCATTGTGGAGGCGCGGTCCGCTGGCGTGCCCTGGCATCGGAGGCAGATGGAGCAGCATCGTGAACCGCGTCGTCCGTTCCACAAGGGTGCCGATCGCTGATCCGCCCAAGCCGATGATGAGATCCCCCTCCCAGTGCCCCGGCACCGCCCGGTCCGCCACCTCCGCCGGGCGTTGGCTGATCATGATCTCGGGGGTGATGAAGGACTTACCTTGCTTGCGGGTCCGCGCCATCGGAACGCGCAGAGTCCGCCCGATTCGCAGGCAGGCGGTCAACTCGCGGCGCAACGCTCCCCGGCCTTGAATGAACAGCGCCTGACAAATGGCCTCATGGCTGATGCGCATTGTTGGGTCCTCCGGAAAGTCGAGCCGCAGGCGCCGGGAGATCTGTTCAAGGCCCAACGCCTTGGCCCACCGCCGGTCCTGCCGGCGCCCGTGACGACGCGCATTCCAGGGCACAGCCGGCCTGGGATCGCCATGCCGTCCGGAGCAACCACCGTGCCGGACAGACGCTCCTGCACATAGTCGCGCAGAGTTGGATTGACCACCAGCTTGGCCGGCTTGGGCCGGCGAGCGGAGCGATTGGCATGCTATTGCGCGGTCGTTGCCCGATACTCCAGCCCGCCCGATCGGGGGCGGCATTGCGCCGCAGTTCCCGGGAAATGGTCGAGGCGGCTCGCTCCAACTGGCGAGCGATCTCCCGTACGCCAAGCCCCTGGGCCCGCTGCAGCGCGATCTCCTCCCGCTCCGATAATTGCAAATACCGCTTCGACGGCAGCTTCGCCGACGATGCAAACCTCGCTGGTGGCATACCCCCCGCCTCTCTGAACCAACGTCCCCCCACCGCGGGCGACACGCCAGCCAGGGATGCCGCATCCTCGCTCGATTGTCCCATCGCAATCGCCGCCCAGAACCGCCGGTGATCCTCACGCTGTGCCGAGGGGGGCCGACCAGGTGACCGCAGAGAAACCCGTCCAGATCGATCCGAGCGCCGCTTCCGCTTCTTCATCGCAACCTCCTGCGTCAGGTTGTTGCGACGACCGCTTGAATCCGCCCAATACTGTTCGGATGATTACCAGAAGGTGTTGCAGGAGAACGCAATGTTGGTTTCGATGAGCGGGCGCGGGAACTACTACGATAACGCGATGGTGGAGACTGTCTTCAAGACCTTGAAGTCAGAGCTGGTGTGGCGCACGATCTTTACTTCGCGGCGGCAGGCTGAAATCGCCATTGGCCGCTACATCGACGGCTTCTATAATCCAATCCGGCAACACTCCTCACTCGGCTTCAAAAGCCCCTGTGTCTTTGAGGTCGCTGCGTAGAATCGACACACTGGCTCTCCACTTTCTCCGGGCAAGTCCATTCGCCTTTGCCGAACACCTTCGGTCCTGTGGAGTCGATCGCCACCGTCACGGGCCACTCCATCTAGGCCAGCCTCGACGCGACCGCCAGATCGGCGCTGCGCCAATGCTGTTGGTTCAGGCCAAGGCGATGTCGTCCATGCGTTCATCCTTCCTTATGCTTGCGCCCCCAAACATACTTATTGGAATGTATGTTACTTGCGAGTAGGATGAGGCCAATTGATGCGCTTATCAACAGTGCGCGTGGCTATCAATCGGCCATGGCTGCTGCGGCTGTCGGCGCGATAGACGAATGCAAAGGCTGTAGGATGACCGCGTGCCGGAACGGAGTGACGACGCGATGCAGGATGCTCCAATGCGGGATACTTTGGACGGCGGATCGCCATGAAAGACGTCCGCGGACCGCTGGACGGAGCGGGAAGCCAAGCATGTCGCCGTGCTGCGGACGGCGGCGCAGGCCCTCTACAAGATAGGCATTCACAACACATCGCTGGACGACATCGCGTGGCGCCTGAATGTCATCAAGCCGACCACCTAATATTACGTCAGGAACAAGGAAGAGATCCTCTTCGAGTGCGTGCGCATCGGGCGGGAGATGCTCGACGAGGTCTCCAACGGCCTGATGGGCCATGGCGGCAGTGCCTATGAGGACTGACCGCCGTCATGCATAAATATGCGGAGATCGTCACCATGGACTTGGGCCTGTGCGTGATCCGCGTCGGCGAGGAGCCTCGGCCGCCTGATCGAACGCGGCATCGCCGAGGGCTGGATCGCCTGCTGATATCGGCCGAACGGCGGCCTCAGTGCCTGCGACATCGCGGCCCAGTCCATCGATCTGCTGATGAACGGCCTGGGCAAAACCAGAACATCCGGGGAGGACCATGACACTCGATCCCAGGGCCAACGCTACGGCCAACCCGACCGACACCCGATCGGACCTTCAGGGGCCGGTGGCCCCTGATCCTGACGCAGTTGGGCGCGTCGCCGTCATCGGTGCCGGCACCATCGGCGCCAGTTGGGCGGCGCTGTTTCTGTCCAGGGGGATGAGCGTCGCCATCAGCGACCCCAATCCCGCCGCGGAAGTGGTGGTGCGCGGCCTGATCGCCGAATCCTGGCCGGCGCTGGAACAGCTGGGCCTCACCCCCGGCGCCGATCCGGAGAAGTGGAGCTTCCACACCGACCCGCGCGACGCGGCGCGCGGCGTCCGCTTCGTCCAGGAGAACGCGCCGGAGCGGCACGACGTCAAGCGCGCGCTCTACGCCGCGCTGGAAGAGGTGTTGGACGACGATGCAATCGTGGCCTCCAGCACCTCCGGCCTGATCATGAGCGAGCTGCAGCAGGGATGCCGCGTGCCGGGACGCTTCGCCGTCGGCCATCCCTTCAATCCCCCACACCTGATCCCTCTGGTGGAGGTCGTCGGCGGCCGGGACACAACGGCCGGCACGGTCGAATGGCTGATCGCCTTCTACCGGGCAATCGGCAAACGCCCGATCCGCCTGAACCGGGAGGTGCCCGGCCATCTCGCCAACCGCCTCCAGGCGGCGCTCTGGCGCGAGGCGGTCCATGCGGTCGCCACCGGGCTGGCCAGCGTGGAGGATGTGGACACCGCCATCGCGGAAGGGCCGGGCCTGCGCTGGGCGATCATGGGGCCGAACATGATCTTCAACCTCGCCGGCGGTGCGGGTGGGATGTCGCATTTCCTCGACCATATCGGCCCGGCGATGGAGGACTGGTGGCGGGATCTCGGCACCCCGGCGCTGACGCCGGAGCTGCGCGGCCAGCTGACCGCCGGCATGCGGGAGGCGCTGCACGGCCGGTCGCAGGCCGATCTGGCGCAGGAGCGCGACCAGCTGCTCCTGGCGCTGATCGAGACGCTCCAGCAGGAGCGGCGGGCCCTGCGCACCGGCTCCTGACCGCACTCGACATCACGGAAAACAAGGGAGGAGACACCCAATGAAGCGCGCCGACAAGGTCATCATCACCTGTGCCGTGACCGGCTCGATCCACACACCGACCATGTCGCCCCATCTGCCGGTCACGCCGGACGAGATCGCCCGCGACGCCGTGGCGGCGGCGGAGGCCGGTGCGGCGATGCTCCACCTGCACGCCCGCGATCCGGAAACCGGCAAGCCCTCCCCCTCGCCCGACCTGTTCATGGAGTTCCTGCCGCGCATCAAGCAGCAGACCGCCGCCATCCTGAACATCACCACCGGCGGCGGGCTGGGCATGACGCTGGACGAGCGGCTGGCCGCAGCCAAGCGGGCGCAGCCGGAAGTGGCGTCGATGAACATGGGATCGATGAACTTCAACATCTCCGGCGCCGCGGCGAAGTTCGACAGCTTCAAGCACGACTGGGAGAAGCCCTATCTGGAGTCGACCACCGACTTCATCCTGTCCAACACCTTCGCCCAGATCGAGCGCGGTATGCGCGAGTTGGGCGATGTCGGCACCCGGTTCGAGTTCGAGTGCTACGACGTCGGCCATCTCTACAATCTTGCGCATTTCGCCGACCGCGGCATCGTCAAGCCGCCCTTCTTCACGCAATGCATCTTCGGCATCCTCGGCGGCATCGGCCCCGATCCGGAAAACCTGATGCACATGAAGGCCACGGCCGACCGGCTGTTCGGCAACGACTATTACCTGTCGGTGCTGGCCGCCGGACGCCACCAGATGTCCTTCGTCACGCTGAGCGCCATTCTCGGCGGCAACGTCCGGGTCGGGCTGGAGGACAGCCTCTATGCCGGACGCGGCAAGCTGGCGACCTCCAACGCCGAACAGGTCACCAAGATCCGCCGCATCCTGGAGGAATTGAGCCTGGAGATCGCAACGCCGGAGGAGGCGCGCGCGATGCTGCAGACCAAGGGCGGTGACAACGTCGCCTTCTGATCGTCCGAAAAAACAAACCAAACAGGGAGGAAACATCCATGAAACGCTGGTTTTTGGCTGCCGGTGTCTGTTCCGCCGCGCTGATCGCCGGGGCCGCTCACGCCCAGATCTCCGACGACAAGGTGAAGATCGCCGTCCTGAACGACATGACCGGCGTCTATGCCGACCCGACCGGCATGGGCTCGGTCGAGGCGGTGCGCATGGCGGTGGAGGAGATGGGCGGCAAGGTCGCCGGCAAGCCGGTCGAGGTGATCTTCGCCGACCACCAGAACAAGCCGGACATCGGCGCGGCGCTGGTCAACAAGTGGATCGACACCGAACAGGTGGACGTGATCGTCGACGTCCCCACCTCCTCCGTCGCGCTGGCGGTGCAGGACATCACAAAGCGCAAGAACCGCGTCTTCCTGATCTCCGGCGGCGGTGCCGCTCAGCTGACCGGGGAGGCCTGTTCGCCGACCACGGCGCACTGGACCTACGACACCTATGCGCTGGCCCAGGGCATGGGTAAGGCGGGTGTCAAGATCCTGGGCGACAGCTGGCACTTTCTGACCGTGGATTACGCCTTCGGCCATGCGCTGGAGCAGTCGCTGACCGAGGTGCTGAAGGCCAACGGCGCCAAGGTCACCGGCTCCGTCCGCCACCCGCTGAACACCGCCGACTTCTCCTCTTACCTGCTGCAGGCGCAGGCGAGCGGGGCCAAGGTCATCGCGCTCGCCAATGCCGGCGGCGACACCGCCAACTCGATCAAGCAGGCGCAGGAGTTCGGCCTACCGCAGGGTGGGCAGACGCTGGCGAGCCTGCTGATGTTCCCCACCGACGTGCATTCCCTCGGTCTGCAGGCGGCGCAGGGGCTGGTGCTGATGGATGGCTGGAACGCCGACCGCGACGACGATGCCCGCGCCTTCGCCAAGGCCTATATGGCGAAGACCGGCAAGATGCCCAGCATGATCCAGGCCGGCAGCTATTCCGCCGTGCGCCACTACCTGAAGGCCATCGAGGCCGCCGGCACCGACGAGGCCAAGGCGGTGATGGTGAAGATGCGTGAGACGCCGGTGAACGACGCTTTCGCCAAGGGCGGCACGCTGCGCGCCGACGGCCGCATGGTCCACGACATGTACCTGATGCAGGTGAAGAGCCCGGCCGAATCCAAGGGACCGTGGGATTATTACAAGGTGCTGACCACCATTCCGGGCAACGAGGCCTACCGACCCATCGACAAGGGCGGTTGCCCGCTGGTGAAGTAATCCGGCCGGTTCCCCGGCCGCATTGGAAAACCTGCGCGGCTGGGGAGCGTTTTTTTCGAGTTCTGATGGGATGGACGCCGCGGTCGGCCGGCATGCGTTCCAGATCAACGATCCGGGCAGGCTATATGCGTTGACGCCGCCCGTTCGCGCTCAGTCGGGTTCGAGCTGCTTCTGCGCCTCGGTGACGGCTTCATCGCACTTGCTGGCATTGCCCTGCTGGTCAAAGCTCTTGGCTTGGTTGAGCGAGGCCTTGGCCTGCATAACACGATCGCCGGCGGCGCCCGCATTTTCGGCAGAGCGAACAGCGCCGGCTTCCTTATGCTCCTTTTGATAAGGAACGGCGGGGGTGCCGACTGGACCGTGCGTGTTCTCGGCATGAATGGCCTGACCCTCACGGGCACCAGCGACGCCCTGGCCGGCGGAGGACGTGGAGATGGCGGATTCCGCCTTCTCCGCCAGCTTGGCCTCCAATGAGGTGATCCGCTCGGTGCAGGAGGCGGCGAGGGCTGGGCCGCTCGCGAGAAGACCGGCGACCGCGGTCGCGAGGGTAAGGGCAAGCTTCATGACTGGTCTCCCTGCCGTCAGACGGCGAGCTGGTCGCGGATGGGGAACTGGCGAATGCGCTTGCCGGTCGCCGCGAAGACGGCGTTGGCGATGGCCGGCATCACCGGCGGCAGGCCAGGCTCGCCGACGCCGCCCATAGGCAGGTTCGGGGCATTCGACTTGACCAGATGGACGTGGATCTCTCGCGGAGACGTGTCCATGCGGACCAGCTCGTAACTGTCGAAATTGTTCTGCTGGGCGCGTCCATCCTTGAACGTGATCTCGGCCCGCCGGGCTTGGCCGAGGCCCATGATGACCGCTCCTTCCATTTGTGAACGGATGCGCTCCGGGTTGACCTGCGTGCCGCAATCGATGGCGATGTCCACGCGGGGAACCGACAGGCGACCATCCTCGCCCACAGCCACTTCGGCCGCTACGGCGACATAGGAGACGAAGCTGTAATGGGCGGCGATGCCCAGGCCGCTGCCCTTCGAAACCGTCCGGCCCCAGTCGATGCCTTTTGCGGCGGTCTCGATCACCGTACGGAGGCGCCCCGTGTCGATCGGATAGCGGTCGGGGTTCTCGCCGTAATTCCAGACGTCGCCCAGATCGGTCGGGTCGATCTTCTGCGGCTGTCCAATCAATTCCAGCAGGTAATCCTTGGGGTCACGGCCGGCCGCGTGGGCCAACTCCGCCACGAAGCATTGGATAGCGAGGGCGTGAGGGATGTTGGACACCGATCGATACCAGCCGATGCGGACATGGGCCGGCGCCTCCGGGTTTTCGGCACGGAAGTTGGCAATCGGGAAGGGCGTGTTGGTCAGACCCATACCGAGTTCGAAGGGCATTTCGTGCTTGGGGTCGGGCGCGAAGATCGAGCCGATCGTCGGAGCCACGCTACGGTGGAGCCAGGCGACAGGCCTGCCTTGCTCGTCCAGCCCGGCCTCCAGCCGCTCGACCGAAACGGTGTGGTAGTAGCTGTGGTGAAGGTCGTCCTCGCGCGTCCAGGTGACCTTCACGGGCGCGCCGTCCATGGCCTTGCTGAGGATGCCGGCCTCCAGCACATAGTCTGGTTTCGATTTCCGGCCGAAGCCTCCGCCCAGCAGCATGACATTGACCTTGACCTTCTCCGGTTCCAGACCCAACCGCTTGGCGAGACGCAGGCGGGTGACCTGTGGTGCCTGGGTGCAGGCCCAAACCTCGCAATACCCGTCCACGATGCGGGCGACGGCCGCCGGGGGCTCCATCGGCGCCTGAGCAAGGTGGGGAATGTAATATTCGGCCTCGACGCGTTTGGTGGCTTTCGCCATCGCGCTGTCGAAGTCGCCCTGGGCGCGCACCAGCTTGCCCGGTTTGCGCGCGGACTCTTCAAGCTGCTTGCGGTAGCTTTCCGACGAATAGCCGGCGTTCGGCCCGTCGTCCCACTGGATCTTCAGCTTCTTGCGGCCCTGGATGGCCGCCCAGGTGTTGCGGGCGATGACGGCGATGCCGCCCAGCGGCTCGAACTCCGAGGGGATCTGCGGTGCGTCGATCGCCACCACCTTCACCACCCCGGGCGTCTTCAAGGTCTCACCCGCGTCATAGCTCGCCACTTTGCCGCCGAAGACCGGCGGGCGGGCGATCACGGCGTACAGCATGCCCTCCAGCCGTGTGTCGATGCCGTACATGGCCTTGCCGGTGGTGATGTCCCGGTTGTCCACCAGCCCGATCTTTTCCGTGCCGATGTAGCGGAAGTCCTTGGGGTCCTTCAGCCGCACCGTGTCGTCCGCCGGAACCGGCAGGGCCGCGGCGGCCTCCGCCAGATCGCCGTATCCGATGGAGCGACCGGAGGCGGAGTGGACGACCTTGTGGTTTTCGGCCCGGACCTCCGTGACCGGGACACCCCACTGCTTGGCCGCCGCCTGCTCCAGCATGGCGCGGGCCGAAGCACCGGCCCGGCGCATCGGCATGAAGAAGTGACGCAGGCTGCGCGAACCGTCGGTGTCCTGGTTGCCGAAGCGCTCCTCATCGCCGGGCGCCTGGGTGACCTTGACGCGGGCCCAATCGGCCTCAAGCTCGTCGGCGATGGCCATTGCGATGGAGGTGCGGACACCCTGACCCATTTCCGAGCGGTGGCAGGTGATCGTCACCTCCCCGTCTTTGGCGATGGAGACGAAGACATGCGGGTCGTCCTTCCAGCCGTGCGGCATGGCGTCGGCGCCGAACTTCTTCTTTTCCTCCGCACGCGACAGGATGGGCAGCCCGACCGCCAGCACGAAGGTGGCGGCACCCATGCCGCCGAGGAGCATGCGGCGGCTGACGTTTCTGAGGGAGAGATCGCCCATCACCCGGCCCTCCGTCCGGCGGACTGGCTCTGCGCCGCCTGCTTGATGGCGGCGCGGATGCGCGTATAGGTGCCGCATCGGCAGAGATTGGCGCTCATCGTGCCATTGATGTCCTGGTCCGACGGGTTGGGAATGGCGGCCAGCAGGGCGGCGGCCTGCATGATCTGGCCGGCTTGGCAGTAGCCGCACTGCGCCACGTTCAGCTCCCGCCAAGCCACTTGCACCGGGTGGTTGCCGTCGTTGGCCAGCCCCTCGATGGTCGTGATCTTCGTCCCATTCACCAAGCTCATGGGCGTGACGCAGGAGAAGGCGGGCTGCCCATCCACATGGATGGTGCAAGCACCGCACTGCGCCACGCCGCAGCCGAACTTGGTGCCCGTCAGGCCCAGTTCGTCGCGCAGGTACCAAAGCAATGGCATGTCCGGATCGCCATCAAACCGGTGTTCGATACCATTCACGCTCAAGGTCACCATGGAAGTTTGTCCTTTCCCGACGCATCCGGATCGTCCCGCCCCCGCCATTGACGCGCAAGGGTAGCCACGCGCCTCAACAGCCGCGCGGCGGGAGAGTTTCCCCGGCTAGCCGCAATACCGTGTCGGTAAGGCTTACCTTGAACATTGCGGTGTTTGGGCCGGACGCTGGGTCGTTGGCAGTCCACCCACCGATTGAGAGCGTGTTTGTAGACGTCATGCGCTGAATGCCTGGGGAGCGAGCCGCTTGAGGCCCCGTGCGAGGATTGAGACGAAGGCGATCTCGATGAAAGCGATGAGGGGCTCGGTCGTCTGCTCGAAGATCGTGCTCAATCGCCGAGAGAAGCTGATCCAGGCGAACGACCGTGCCACCACCCAGGCGATTTCGGTCGGGAGGAAGACCCCATCGCGGCCGCGGGCGATCGGCTGGTGCGGCTGTCGATCACCACGGTGCTCGGCTTCGCCGCAGCCGGTCGAGCAGCCGACACCCCCACCAAAAAACATGTTGAACGAACCACTGACGATCAGTATGCTGTCTATCAGCACACTGATTAAATTCGACGGAGTGGGGAGATGACCAGCGGGCGCGGAGGCAGGCGGGGATTGCACGGTGTGCGGTTCGTGCTACGAAACACATCGCGCTATCGATCTGGAATAAGGCGGCAATGGGGGACTTCATGTTGCACGGCGACCTGCATCTCAAACCCGGCCATCTGATCCGCCGGGCGCAACAGATCGCGGTGTCGATCTTTCTTGATGAGTGCAAGGAATTCGACCTGACGCCGACGCAGTACGCGGTTCTGGCCGTGCTGCGGGAGAAATCGGACCTCGATCAGATCACCCTGGCGTCACGGGCGGCCTTGGACCGTTCGACCATCGGCGGCCTGGTCGAACGGCTGGAGGAAAAGGGCTGGATCCGCCGGACGGCCGGGGTGGAGGATCGGCGCCAGAAGCTGGTGTCCCTCACTGAAGCCGGGCAAGCCATGCTGGAAACGGTGGAGCCATCGGTGGAGCGGGTGCAGCAACGCCTGCTGGAACCGCTGAACGGCGACGAGCGCGCCGTTTTCATGGCCTTGCTGGAACGCCTGGTGGACGAGAACAACGAAAGCAGCCGCGCTCCATTCAAGAAGTAAACGCTGCCCATTCGGGCAAGTTGGCCGGATGATTGACTGACCCATGCGCCAGGAATTTGGCGCGCTTTCTTCATGCCCTTATAGTTTCATTTGATATTTTCCCGTTTTGAAATTTCCAGATTCCGAACATCCACCCGCCGCTTGACGAAGCCGGCGAACGGCGCCCTGCACCCAAACTTTGCCAGAACCGGCTGTCGCCGGAATCGGAGGACTGTCCATGCTTGAACTCGGTCGTCTCGAAGACCTGCCGGAGGACTACCGTGCCGCCCTCACCGCGCAGAATCTGGTGCCGTTGTGGCCCAGCCTGCGGGCCGTCCTGCCGCCCGGCAAGCCGGCGCGGCGGACCCAGCCGATCGCCTGGACGTATCGGGACCTGCGCCCGCTGCTGCTCCGCGCCGGTGACCTGACGCCGATGGAAAAGGCGGAACGGCGCGTGCTGGTGATGGCCAATCCCGGGCATGGCCTGGAAAAGATGCAGGCGACGTCGACGATTTATCTCGGCATGCAACTACTCCTGCCCGGCGAATGGGCACCGGCCCACCGGCATACGCCGAACGCCGTGCGCATGATCGTCGAAGGCGAAGGCGCCTACACCACGGTGGACGGCGAGAAATGCCCGATGAGCCGCGGCGACCTGATCCTGACCCCGACCGGCCTGTGGCACGAGCATGGCCATGACGGCGACAAGCCGGTGGTCTGGCTCGACGTGCTGGACCTGCCGATGGTCTATTACATGGAAGCTTCCTATGTCACCGAAGGCAACGCCCAGTCGGTAAATGGCGAGACGGCCGAACGCGCCTACCAGCGCGGCGGCGTGGTTCCGTCGCCCGTCTTCAACCGGGCTGGAAAGCCCTTCCCGATGCTGCGCTACCCCTGGGCCGACGTTCGCAAGGCGCTGCTGGTCCTGGCGGAGAGCCAGCCCGGCATCGATGCGGTACAGGTCGCCTACGTCAACCCGGAGACCGGTGCCGACTGCCAGAAACTTCTCGGTTTCTCGGTGTTGATGCTGCGTCCGGGCGAGCGGCTCGACCTGCCGGTCCGATCCACCGCCATGGTCTTCCACCTGATCGAGGGCGCCGCCGACGTCACACTGGACGGCAACCACCTCGCCCTGAACGAGGCCGACACCTGCTGCGTGCCCGGCTACGAACCGGTGAACCTGCGCAATCCGTCCGCCGAGCAACCCGCCTTCCTCTTCATCGCCGACGACGCGCCGCTTCAGAAGAAGCTGGGCCTCTACGAAGTCCGCACTTAAGTCAAAGAAATGAGACGAGACATGTCTGACGCCAAATACCTTTGGACGCCCGCGCCGGTCGCCTCGTTGCCGGTGCGGGGCAGCGACGCGCGTTTCCCAGTGAAGCGGATCTTCTGCGTCGGCCGCAACTATCACGCCCACGCCATCGAAATGAACCGTCCGGTTGACAAGGCGTCGTCCAAACCCTTCTACTTCCTGAAGGACCCGTCGACGCTGGTGCCGTCCGGCACGACCGTCCCGTACCCGGCCGGAACCACCAACTACCAGTATGAGATGGAGCTGGCCGTCGCCATCGGCGCGGAGGGCTTCCGTGTCACCGAATCCGACGCTGGACGCCTGATCTACGGCTATTGCGCCGGGCTCGACATGACCCGCCGCGATCTGCAGCTGGTGGCCCGCGACCAGGGACGGCCATGGGATCTGGGGAAGAACTTCGAGAACTCCACGGTGTGCGGGGCGATCGTTCCGCAGGGCGATCTCGGCGTTCTGAAGACCGGCGCGATCAGCCTTCAGGTTAATGGCGAGCAGAAGCAGAGTGCCGACCTCAGTCAGCTGATCTGGGATATCCCCGAGCTGCTGGCCGATCTTTCGCACTATTACCACCTGCAGCCCGGCGACCTGATCCTTACCGGAACACCGGAGGGGGTCGGTCCGGTCAAACCCGGTGACCGCCTCATTGGCCATGTCGAGAAGGTCGGCGACATCGCCCTCACCATCGGCGATGCCGAATAACGCCCCGACATCCCACCGTTTCGAAAATCCGAGGAAGAGATGACTGAAGAACTTCCCGTGCTGGTCGCCGGCGGCGGTATCGGCGGCCTTGCGGCGGCACTTGCCCTGGTGCGCCGCAGCTTCAAGGTCCAGGTGTTCGAGCAGGCCCCCGAGATCGGCGAGATCGGCGCCGGCATCCAGCTCGGCCCGAACGCCTTCCATGCCTTCGATGCGCTGGGTGTCGGCGACAAGGCTCGCAGCCGTGCCGTCTTCACCGACTACATGGTGATGCACGACGCCATCGACGAATACCAAGTCGGCAAGGTCCCGACCGGTGAGGCGTTCCGCCAGCGCTTCGGCAACCCTTATGCCGTCATCCACCGGGTCGACGTGCATCTGTCGCTGCTGGAGGGCGCGCAGGAGACAGGCCGGGTCGAGTTCCGCACCAACACCCGGATCGAACGCATCGAGCAGGACGACACCAGCGTCACCGTTTATGACCAGAACGGCAACGCCTACAGGGGCGTGGCCCTGATCGGCGCGGACGGCGTGCGGTCTGTGGTGCGCCAGCAGTATGTGAACGACCCGCCGCGCGTCACCGGCCATGTCGTCTACCGCGCAGTGATCGACAAGTCGGAGTTCCCCGACGAGCTGAAGTGGAACGCGGCCAGCATCTGGGTCGGTCCCAACTGCCATCTGGTGCATTACCCGTTGCGTGGCGGCGAGCAGTACAACGTCGTCGTCACCTTCCACAGCCGCAACAAGGAGGAGTGGGGCGTCACCGAGGGCAGCCCGGAGGAAGTCCGCAGCTATTTTCAGGACATCTGTCCGAAGGCCCGCCAGCTGATCGACCTGCCAAAGCAGTGGAAGCGCTGGGCCACCGCCGACCGCGAGCCGATCCCGCAATGGACCTTCGGCCGAGTCACGCTGCTGGGCGACGCCGCCCACCCGACGACGCAGTACATGGCCCAGGGCGCCTGCATGGCGCTGGAGGATGCGGTGACGCTGGGCGAGGCTCTGCGGGTCACCGGCAACGACTGGCTCAAGGCGCTGGATCTGTACCAGCGGTCGCGCATCACCCGCACTGCGCGGATCGTGCTCTCCGGCCGCGAGATGGGGAGAATCTACCACGCCAAGGGCGTCGAGCGTCTGGTCCGCAACTCGCTGTGGAAGGGCCGTCCGACCGAGCGCTTCTACGATGCGATGGAATGGCTGTACGGCTGGAACGTCGGCAATTGCCTGGCCCAGGGCTGAAGGGTCCAAGGCTATGATGCAGCTCTACAACTTCTTTCGCAGCGGAACGTCGCATCGCCTGCGCATCGCGTTGAACCTGAAGGGGCACGACGTCGAGTATGTCGCAGTCGACCTGCGCACCGAAGAGCATAGCGGCACCGCTTTCCGGGCGATCAACCCGCAGGGGCTGGTGCCGGTGTTGGCCGTCGATGGAGAAAAGGGCGCCAACGCGCTGACCCAATCCCCGGCGATCATTGAATGGCTGGAGGAGCGCTACCCGACACCGCCCCTGCTTCCCGCCGATCCTGATGCGCGGGCGCGGGTGCGGGAGCTGGCCGCCCTGGTCGGCTGCGACATCCACCCGTTGAACAACCGCCGCGTCCTTGAATATCTGCGCAAGTCGCTGGGCTGTGGCGAGGCGGCGGTGCTCGCCTGGTGCGCCACCTGGATCGACGCCGGCTTCCAGGCGCTGGAGACGATGCTCGCCACCGACACGCGGCGGGGCGCCTTCTGCTTCGGCGACGCGCCCACGATCGCCGACGTCTATCTGGTCCCGCAGATCGAGAGCGCGCGGCGGTTCAACGTCGACCTGACGCCCTACCCCACACTGGTGGCGATCGACCGCGCCTGCGCCACGCTTGATGCCTTCCGCCGCGCCGCACCTGCGAACCAACCCGACGCAGCCTGACCGTCACACCGAACCGCCACACAAGACCGAATAGAAAAAAGGGAGGGAAGAATGCAACCGAGGACGTCCATCGCGTGGGTGACCGCCGCGCTCGCCGCCTATGCCCTGTCGCTCGCCGCCCACAGTGCCCAGGCCGCGGATCCGCTGAAGGTTGGGCTGGTCCTGCCGATGTCCGGGCCCTTCGCCTCCTACGGCAAGCAGATCGAGCATGGCGCCCGCCTCTACCTCCAGCAGTCCGGCGGAACCATCGCCGGCCGCCCGGTGGAACTGATCGTCAAGGACGACACCGGCGTCGCTCCGGAAATCAGCAAGCGCGCGGCGCAGGAGCTGGTGGTCAAGGACAAGGTTGACGTGCTGGGCGGCTTCGGCCTGACGCCGTCGGCCTTTGCCGCCGCGCCGATCGCCACCGAGGCGAAGAAGCCGATGATCGTGATGAACGCGGCCGCGTCGGCGATCACCACCAAATCCAACTACGTCCTGCGCGTCTCGCACACGCTGCCGCAGCTGACCGCCCCCATCGCCGACTGGGCGGTGAAGAACGGCATCCGCAAGGTCTATACGCTGGTCGCCGATTTCGGCCCCGGCCACGATGCAGAGGCGCAGTTCAAGAAGACCTTCACCGCCGGCGGCGGCGAGGTCGTCGGCGAGGTGCGCACCCCGGTGAAGAACCCGGACTTCGCGCCCTTCCTGCAGAAGATCAAGGACATCAAGCCGGACGCGGTGTTCCTGTTCGTGCCGCCCGGCGAGCAGACGGTCGCCTTCATGAAGGGCTTCGTCGAGCGCGACCTTGCCAAGGCCGGCATCCGCATCGTGGCCACCGGCGACCTGACGGAGGAGGACATCCTCGACGCCGTCGGCGACAACGCACTGGGGCTGATCACCTCGCTGCAATATTCGGAAGTCCACAACTCGCCGGAGAACGCCGCCTACACCCGCGCCTATTACGCCGCCTATCCGAAGGACCGCCCCAACTACATGTCGGTGAGCGGGTTCGACGGCATGCAGCTGATCGCCCGCACGTTGGAGAAGACCGGTGGCGACGTCACCGCCGACAAATTCATGGCGGCCGCCCGCGGCATGAGCTGGACCAGTCCGCGCGGCTCCATCGCCATCGATCCGGATACCCGCGACATTGTCCAGACCATCTACATCCGCAAGGTCGAGCGGGTCGACGGCAAGCTTCAGAACGTCGAGTTCGACGCCGTCGCCAACGTCCGCGATCCGGGCAAGCCTTAACCGCGCGCCGCGGCCCCGGGTGCCCCCGCCCGGGACCGCAACCTTCCGCTTTTCATCGCGTCCTTTTGTACCGCCCTTTCGCACCGTCGACAAAGGAGCTTGCCATGACCGTCCTCTTCGACGGTGTCGCCTCGGGGATGTTGCTGTTTCTCATCAGCGTCGGTCTGTCG
Source organism: Azospirillum sp. A1-3 (assembly GCF_023806445.1). Classification (NCBI taxonomy): domain Bacteria; kingdom Pseudomonadati; phylum Pseudomonadota; class Alphaproteobacteria; order Rhodospirillales; family Azospirillaceae; genus Azospirillum; species Azospirillum sp. A1-3. The sequence goes on along the minus strand of NZ_JAMSLU010000002.1, from coordinate 757,619 downwards.
GTCACGCTGGGACTGATGAATTTCGTCAATCTGGCACATGGCGCCTTCGCCATGGTCGGCGGCTATCTGTGCGTCCTGCTGCTGAACCGTGTCGGCGTGCCGTTCCTGGCCGCGCTGCCGCTGGCTGCCGGCCTGACCGCCCTGGTCGGGGTGGTGCTGGAACGCACGTTGTACCGCCGGCTGTACACGGCAACCCATCTCGATCAGGTGCTGTTCTCGATCGGTCTGGTCTTCATGTCGATCGCGGCGGCCCAGTTCCTCTTCGGTGCACAGCAGCAACCCCTGACCCTGCCGGATTTCCTGCGCGGCCAGATCAGCCTGCCGGGACTGGACATGGGCGCCTACCGCCTGTTTCTGATCCTGCTCAGCCTGGTGATCGCCTTTGGCCTGCAGCGGCTGGTCGGCGGCACCCGGTTCGGGGCGGAGCTGCGGGCATCGGTCGACAACCCGCGGGCGGCGCGCGGCGTCGGCATCAATGTCGAGCGCGTCTTCACCCTGACCTTCGCCCTGGGAACGGCGCTGGCTGGGCTGGGTGGCGCGCTGGGCGTCGAGATGCTCGGCCTCGATCCCGGCTTTCCGGTCAAATACATCGTCTATTTCCTGATCGTCGTCGCCGTCGGCGGCAGCGGCAACATCACCGGGTCGCTGGTCGCCTCGCTCATTCTCGGCGTGCTCGACGTCGCCGGAAAATACTACGTCCCGCAGATCGGCGCCTTCGTCATCTACGCCGTCATGGTGGTGATGCTGATCTTCCGCCCGCAAGGGTTGTTCGGGCGCCGCGCGGCGCGCTAGAGGACAAGAGCATGAGTCTCGCAACCTTCGATCTTACCCCGCTCCGCCGCGCCGACCGCTGGCATCCGGCGGAACTGGCCTTCTGGCTGCTGCCGGTCGCCGCCTATCTGGTCTTTCCCGACAATCTGGTCCTGCTGACCCAGATCGCCATCACCGCGCTGTTCTGCCTGTCGCTGGACCTGATCCTCGGCTATGCCGGCATCGTTTCGCTCGGCCACGCCGCCTTCTTCGGGTTTGGCGCCTACGCGGCCGGGCTGCTGGCCGCCAACGGCATCGGCGATCCGCTGGCCGGTCTGGCGGTGGCCGCACTGGCGAGCGCCGCACTCGGCTTCGTCACCAGCTTCCTGGTGCTGCGCGGTTCCGACCTGACCCGGCTGATGGTGACGCTGGGCATCGCAATGATGCTGTACGAGGTCGCCAACAAGCTGACCGACCTCACCGGCGGGGTCGACGGGCTGCAGGGCATCGAGATGACACCGCTGCTCGGCCGGTTCACTTTCGACCTTTACGGCAAGACCGCCTATTGGTACGCGGTCGCCGTCCTGTTCGTGCTGTTCTGGGCGGCACGCAAGCTGGTGCACAGCCCGTTCGGACTGAGCCTGAAGGGCATCCGCCTGAACGTCGCGCGCATGCCGGCCATCGGGGCGCCGGTCAACGCCCGGCTGTCCGCCATCTACACCATCGGCGCCGCCTATGCCGGGATCGCCGGGGCGCTGCTGGCCCAGACGACGCAGTTCGTCGCCTTGGACGTCCTGTCCTTCAACCGGTCGGCCGAGCTGATGCTGATCCTGGTTCTCGGCGGGTCGGGATCGCTCTACGGCGCGGTGATCGGGACCATCGTCTTCATGTCGGCCCACCATGTGCTGTCCGACATGAACCCGGAATACTGGCAGTTCTGGCTGGGCGCCCTTCTGGTGGTGGTCGTTCTCTTCGCGCGGGACGGGGTGATGGGTGGCTTGCGCCGGCTGAGCCATGCGGCCGGCGGCCTCCGGAAGGGAGTACAGTGATGGATTACGCTCTGCAGACACGCAATCTCGCCAAGAATTTCGGCGGCTTCACCGCCACCAACAATGTCAGCCTGACTGTCGAGGCCGGCGCGCGCCACGCGCTGATCGGCCCGAACGGCGCCGGCAAGACCACGCTTATCAACCTGCTCACCGGCTTTCTGGAGCCGACGGCCGGCCATGTCATTCTTCAGGGCGAGGATGTGACACGGCTGGGCCAGCACCAGCGGGTCAAGCGCGGTCTGGCGCGGACCTTCCAGATCAACCGTCTGTTCGCCGACCTGACCGTACTGGAATCGGTGACCATGGCGGTCAACGAGCGGCTGGGGCTGGGTGCCCGCTTCTGGAAGCCGGTCGGCGCCCATGGCCAGGCGGTGGAGGAGGCGGTGGCATTGCTGGACAGCCTGCGCCTGCTCGACGTCGCCCACGAGAAGACGCGCAGCCTCGCCTACGGCAAGCAGCGGCTGATCGAAATTGCGCTGGCGCTGGCGATGAAGCCGCGCGTCCTGCTGCTGGACGAGCCGGCGGCCGGCGTGCCGACCACCGAAAGCCGTGAGCTGTTCGAGTCCATCGCCGCCCTGCCGCGCGACGTGACCATCCTGCTGATCGAGCACGACATGGACCTCGTGTTCCGCTTCGCCGACCGCATCTCGGTCCTGGTCGGCGGCGCGCTGCTGACCCACGGCACGCCCGAGGTGATCGCCAACGATCCGAAGGTCCGCGAAGTCTATCTGGGGGAGGCGATCTGTGCCTGAGCTTCTGACGCTGGAGAATGTCTGGGCCGGCTATGGCGACGCCGTGGTGCTGGAGGACATCTCCCTGACGCTGGGGGAAGGCGACAGCCTGTCCCTGCTTGGCCGCAACGGCATGGGCAAGACGACGCTGCTCTCCACCCTGATGGGGGCGGCCCGGCACCGGTCCGGATCGATGCGCTTGGCCGGCCGTGACCTGACCCGGGTTCCGGCCCACGCCCGCGCCCATAGCGGGCTCGGCTGGGTGCCGCAGGAACGCGACATCTTTCCCTCCCTGACGGTGGAGGAGAACCTGACCGTTGTGGCGACCCACGGACCCTGGACCCTGCAGCGGGTCTACGAAATGTTCCCCCGCCTGAAGGAGCGCCGCGGCAACATGGGCAACCAGTTGTCAGGCGGCGAGCAACAGATGCTGGCGATGGGCCGCGCGCTGATGCTGAACCCCAAAATTCTGCTGCTGGACGAGCCGATGGAAGGGCTGGCGCCGCTGATCGTGCAGGAGTTGATGACGATCATCCAGCGCCTGACCGAGGACAGCGGCATGGCGATCATCCTGGTCGAGCAGCACGCCCGCCAGATCCTGCCGCTGACCCGTCAGGCGCTGGTGCTGGAACGCGGCAAGGCCGTCTACAGCGGCGACAGCGAAACTCTGCTCAACGACCGTGCGCTGCTGGACGGCTGGCTCGGCGTCGTGGCGCACTGACCGACAGGAAGACCGTCATGAAAGCGATTGACATCATCCACGCCGAACACCGTGCGCTCGGCGCCGTGCTCCAGGCGTTCGGCTTCATCCTCGACGAGGTGCGTGACGGCCGGCTGAAGCCCGATTTTGCCCTGCTGGAGGCGATGATCGAATACATCACCGAGGTCCCCGACAAGCTGCACCACCCCAAGGAGGACGACGTCCTGTTCGTCGTCCTGCGGGCGCGCATTCCGCAGGCGGGCGCGTTGATCGACAAGCTCCAGCACGACCATGCCGAGGGCAACCGGCACATCGCGGAACTGCGCGACACGTTGCGCCGCTACCGGGAGGAGGGACCGGACGGCTTCCGGACGTTCGAGGGGACGGCCCGCGCCTATATTGCCAACAGCTGGGGCCATGTCGGGCTGGAGGAGCGCGAGCTTCTGCCGCTGGCCCGCATGGGATTGAGTGAGGGGGAATGGGCCAACATCGACGCCGCATTTGAAGCCAACAAGGATCCCTGGTCCGGCCCGACCGGGGAGTTCCGCTCGCTGTTCACCCGCATCGTGTCGATGGTTCCCGCTCCCCACGGCCTTGGGCCGTCTGCAGGCTCCGACACATAAAATCGGGAAATTGGGTTTCGGCCGGCGGCAGCGTCATGGCAGGAGAGGGCAAGCCGGTGAGTGCTGCCTCCAGGACATGGAGCAGCACAAAGCCCGGCGCCTATCCCTCGGCCCTTACGGCGGTGTTCGGGGATGCCGTCGAGCACCGCACCTCAATATTCAAGAACAACCGTTTGGAGCAAGATCACCGGGTCGTGTCCCACGCCCTGTCAGCGTTTCCGGTGCCACCGACGCGGGCGTCTGGGCGCGACGGCCGAGTTCCATACCCTTAGCCATTTTGGATCGAGCCGCCGCGTAGGCGGGGGCTGCCATCGGGTACTCCTGCGGCAGCCGCCATTTCCCCCTGTATTGGTCGGGCGAGAGATCGTGCTCGTGACCTAAGTGACGCTTCAGCATGCTGTTGCGCTTACCGCATTCCAGGCAGAAAATCGCCTCTGGGGTTACCGACCGACGGAACGGAACCGCTGGCAGCAGCCGTTCTTCCTCCGTCAGCACCCGCTGTCCAGCCTGCGACAGCGCGGTGTGAACGGGCCGGCTCAAGTCAGGGTGGAGAGAGGAGGGCGCCGGTTATCCACGTAGAGAGGGCACGGTTATTTTTGTCGTCAAGGAGATGATTTTTACCGGGTCCATACTATCAATCATTGAATTCGCTCCATTGATCCCAGAGCATCAGGCGATAGCACAGATCCTTGAGCATCGATTCAAGTCATCTGCGACTTCTACTTAATCACCGATCTATATCATAGCTCTACTAACACGCTAAGGGTGTTTATCAAAGAATGATAGTATAAATCCGTGAATTATTTGTAGAAAAGCATGTCATGGAGTGACTGTAATTCTGTTTACATGCGAGGGCTCTTCAACGATGACCGTTTACCGTCCACCAAGTCCGGCCTTTGATCCGTTCGCCCGTCCTGATGGGAGCTGCCTCGGCCGCCGTCCAGAGGAGGAGGACGAACCACCTGAGCCTGCCAAAACAACCGGCCGCGGAACCCCGCCCACAGGTCCAGCCGAGCCAATGAAATCTGGACGGCCTGAAAGCGGATGATCGCTTGGGTCTAAAGGCCACCAGAACGACGGGAATCGAGCGGATGGCCGAGCCCCTCGTCGCTTTCATCGAGATCGCCTTCGTCTCAGTCTTCGCACGGCGCCTTGAGCGGCTGGCTCGCCAGGCCATCAGCGCATGACGTCTACAAACACGCTCTTATCCTCGTGCCCGCCGCCCGCAGCGGTCACGTTTACGCCTGAAAAGTTTTGCCGGCTAAGCGATCGGCAATTTTGCTCTCGACGTGATGAGCCCGTCGATGCTCTTCAGGAAGACCTGCAGGATGGGCGAAGGATTGTCCGCTCGATAACCTGCGGCGATCTCGATCACAGGCGCGTTGCCGGTAAGCGGCCGGCTGACCAGCGAGCGCGGCAGCAAGGGTTCCACATGGGCAGGCAGCAGCGTGACCCCACCGGTGGACGCCACCAGCGAGATCCGGGTGGCGATGCCGTCCAGCGCGTGGACCGGCGACACGACCACGCCACGCTCACTTACGGTCTGCTGGTTTCGTTATTCTTCTTCGCTCGCTCCTTCTTCGCTTGATCGTGATGCCACTTGATGGCGAAGAACATGCCCGTGCCTAACACGATAATCTTGAATGGAAAGAAGACTAAGGGGAACCAATCATACATTTTGAACATCTCCAAGTTATGACACTATCTGTCGTCGGGGAACCTGACGGTAGTCAGGTCGAGCACGAGTCTTTGTCTGCGGAAGGGGCCGCAAACGGCTGGGTTGGCGCGGTCGTACCGAAACGGGCTTCCTCGGCCTTGTAGAAGTACTCGCCGGCCACCAGCCAACCCTTCAACGGCCGCAAGTGCGGAATGCAGGTCAGCAACAGGATCGGCGCATGAATGGTCCAGACCACAGACCTTGCAGTGGGACCGCAGCTTCAAAACGCCACTGACTAGATGACCCTGGCTGCAGCGTGGGCAGTGACCACGCAGGCCGGCGCCGAGAGGGGGACGAGGCGGCGACTCCTGTTCGGATGACATCGCGTGTTCCTTCGGGAGGCAATGGCGAGCAATGCCTACATGCAATGCGCGATCGTATGCTCCGATGATGCCTGCAATGTCAACCAAAATGCATGCAATGTGCCGGCGGATTTCATACAATCATGGAAGACATGGCAGGTGCTTCGGCCAGAAGGTCGGCCACTTGCCGCAATGCCTCGCGCAGACCCTGGCGGTCCTTCGGACCGCCGAGCGCGACACGGACAGCCTTCAGCGGCATTGACACGGCAAAGGCATCGTCTGCAGTCACGGTTGTATCCGCCCTTGATTCATCAAGAGTTGCCGGTGCCAGATCACTCCACCACCGCCCGCCGCGCCCGAACGGTGATGTTGCCGTCAGCACGGGGCTGAAGCTGTGCGGACCGGGCGAGGCGAAGAGAACGTGCAGCTGTCTGGCGGCCAGGGCTCCGGTCGCGGCGGTCGCCTTCAGTAGGGTTCGGCGGTCCAGCGGCATGGTAAGGGGCCTCCAGTCGGCGGTGAGAGGCTGAGGCCCAACAATCATTGTGCGGCGTGGCCGCCCGTCCAGAAGGGGCGCCGGGCATCCGTCATCGCCTCACCTCCACACCCACCGCGCCTACGGAGAAATGATTACTCCTTCTGCGCGGGAACCTGATCCCCATATCCAGCATCGAAGCCGCGAACACGAGGAGCGAAGGCATGGACCAGGCACGGCGGATCGGACAGGGCGCAGCGGTTTCCGACGCGGATCTCACCGGGCGCATCCGGTTGGGAGATGCCGCCGCCTTTCGCATCCTGATGCAGCGGCACAACCAGACGCTCTTCCGCATGGCGCGCAGCGTGCTGCGCGACTCCACCGAGGCCGAGGACGCGGTGCAGGACGCCTGGATCCTCGCCTTCACCCACATCCACCAGTTCCGCGACGCCTCCAGCCTGTCCACCTGGCTGGGCCGCATCGTCCTCAACGAGGCGCTGCGGCGGCTGCGGCAGAGACGACCCATGATCGGATTGGACGGAGAGGACGGACCTGACGGTGCGCTCCCCGGCGCCAAGGTGATCCCCTTCCCGGGCGCCCAGCCGCCCCCCACGACCCCTGAGGAGGACGCCGCCCGAGCCGAGACGCGGCGTCTGCTCGAGCGCGCCATCGACGCGCTGCCGGATGCGTTCCGTACGGTCTTCATGCTGCGCGAAATTGAGCAAATGAGCGTCGAGGAGACGGCGGCTTGCCTCGGCATCCCGCCGGACACTGTCAAGACGCGCCTGCATCGGGCGCGCGGCCTGCTCGGCCAAAGCCTGCGGCGGGAACTCTCACCCGATCTCGGCGGCGTGTTCCCGTTCGCCGGCGAGCGCTGCGCCCGCATCGCCGAACGGGTTCTCGTCCGGCTCGGCCACAGCCTACGGCGGGACCCGCCGCCCGACCCGGACTGACCCGTGGTCCACGATCGGACCGAACCACCCAAGGGAGGACATCATGTTGATTCGCACCGTCCTGATCGCCAGTGCGCTCGCCCTGGCCGCCGTCCCCGTGCAGGCGGAGAGCGTGGAGAAGGCACCGCCTGGGGGCGCTTACAAGAAGGTTAGTGAATTGGTGAAGCTGCCCGACTTCCTGCCGGGCATGGGCACGCTCTACGTCGACCCGAAGACGCTTCCGGCCGGCCCCTTCCTGGCCTACGACCACGACGGCCGGCTCGCCAGCACGATCTACATGATCCCGGTCGAGGACATACAGGGCCAGAAGAAGTTCGACAACCTGAAGGCCGCCGGCGGGACCGTCGATCACGTCGACATGTACTACAACGCGGGCCATCCCGGCGTGGAGAAGCCGCACTACCACGTCGTCCTCTGGCACGTGTCCAAGGCCGACGAGGCACGCGTGGCGAAGTAGCCATGATGCTGGTGCGACGCACGCTGCTGCGGGCCGGCGGCTGGGCCGCCGGCCTCGCGCTGGTCGGGCTGCCGGTCACGACGCCCGCGGCATCGGTGGTGGAGATCCGCATGCGCGGCAACGCCGACGGCTCCAAGGTGTGGTTCGATCCGATCGGCGTGTTGGTGGAACCCGGGCAGACGCTGCGCTGGATCAACACGGATCCCGGCAATTCGCACACCAGCACGGCCTACCACCCGGCAAACGAAGGACACCCGCTGCGCATTCCCAAAGGAGCCGCGCCGTGGAACTCGGACTACCTGCTGCCGGAGCAGAGTTTCGAGCTGAGCCTCACCGCGCCGGGTGTCTACGACTATTTCTGCGTCCCGCACGAGGAGGCCGGCATGGTCGGCCGCATCGTCGTCGGGCGGCCACGAGGGAGCGTCTCCAACGCGACGCTGCCGGAGCCGGCGCGCCGTCTGGTCCCCGCGCCGGAGGAGATCATCCGCTGCAAGACCGTCCGCATTACCCCATGAGAAACGCCACGGGGAGGACACGATGAAGACTGGTTCCGTTGCAAAGCTTGACGGTGGTCGCGGAGGTCCGGCCGCCTTTGCAACGCGATCGCCGGTGAGGCGAAGATATTCCCACCTCGGAGTCACCAAAGCTTAACGGGAGTGAACGGGCGCTTGGGCGTAGAGAGGCTTCCTGTAACGGGGCGGCGGGCAACTGCCGCTCCCGCGGCAAACACGCCACTCCAGGACGTCTCTAAACTCCGCCCATTCGACCACGGGAGCTCCATGATGATCCGCCGCACCACTCTGCTTGGGACTTGTGCGCTTGCGCTGCTGGCCGCCGTCGCGTCCGCCGCTGAAGCCGGGGCAGCCACCCGCCTGTCCGTCTACACCGCTCTGGAGAATGAACAGCTCGCCCCTTACAAGAAGGCATTCGAGGCCGACAACCCCGGCATCGAGATCGAATGGGTGCGCGATTCCACCGGCGTCGTCACCGCCAAGCTGCTGGCCGAGAAGGACAATCCCAAGGCCGATGTGGTGTGGGGCCTCGCCGCCTCCAGCCTGATGATCCTGGATGCCCAGGGCATGCTGATGCCCTACCAGCCCAAGGGGGCCGAGGCGCTCAAGCCGAGCTTCCGCGACGCCAAGACCCCGCCGGCCTGGGTCGGCATGGATGCCTGGATGGCGGCGATCTGCTTCAACACGGTCGAGGCCGAGAAGAAGAAGCTGCCGAAGCCGACCTCCTGGGCCGACCTGCTGAAGCCGGAATACAAGGGCCAGATCGTCATGCCGAACCCGGCCTCCTCGGGCACCGGCTTCCTGGCTGTGTCCGGCTGGCTGCAGACCATGGGGGCGGACAAGGGCTGGTCCTACATGGACAAGCTGAACGACAACGTCGCGCTCTACACCCATTCGGGCTCCAAGCCCTGCAAGATGGCGGCGGCCGGCGAATATCCCATCGGCATCTCGATCGAATACACCGGCGCCCAGCAAAAGACCAAGGGTGCGCCGATCGACGTGATCCTGGCCTCCGAAGGCGTGGGCTGGGAGATGGAGGCGACGGCCATCGTCAAGGGCACCCAAAAGGCCGAGGCCGCCAAGGCGCTCGCCGACTGGGCGGCGAGCCGCAAGGCGAACGAGGAATATGTGAACTTCTATCAGGTCACCGCCCATCCCGGCGTGACCAAGGAGACGCCGAATTATCCGAAGAACGCGGAGGCGGCGATGATCAAGACCAACGACTTCGCCTGGGCCGCCGCCAACCGCGACCGCATCCTGGCGGATTGGGAAAAGCGCTACGGCGCCAAATCCGAACCGAAGAGCTGAGGCCAGGGAAAAACCTGGTCGAGCCGACGGGCGGGTGCCGCGGGCGCCCGCCCGTTCTTTCCGTTTTCCGCCGGGACAGTCCGCCAATGACCGCCGAGCCCTATCTCCGCCTGGACTCCATCGTCAAAAATTTCGGGACCTTCACCGCGTTGAAGGGCGTGTCGCTCGACATCCGGCGCGGCGAGTTCATCTGCTTCCTCGGGCCGTCCGGCTGTGGCAAGACCACGCTTTTGCGGGTGATCGCCGGGCTCGACCCGCAGAGCGGCGGAGCGGTGTGGCTGGGCGACCGCGACGTGTCGCGCCTGCCGCCGTCGGCGCGCGATTACGGCATCGTCTTCCAGTCCTATGCGCTATTCCCGAACCTGACCGTGCACAGGAACGTCGCCTATGGCCTGAAGCTCGGCCGGGCCGCCGAACGGGCGCGGGTGGAGGGGTTGCTGGCGCTGGTCGGCCTGCCCGACGCCGGACCGAAATATCCAGCGCAGCTTTCCGGCGGCCAGCAGCAGCGGGTGGCGCTGGCCCGCGCGCTGGCGCCTTCCCCCGGCCTGCTTCTGCTGGACGAGCCGTTGTCGGCCTTGGACGCGCGGGTGCGGCTGCATCTGCGGCGCCAGATCCGCGAGCTGCACCGCCGGCTGGGCATCACCACGATCATGGTCACCCACGACCAGGAGGAGGCGCTGACCATGGCCGACCGCATCGTGGTGATGAACAACGGCGTGATCGAACAGGTCGGCGCGCCCGACGAGGTCTATCGCCGGCCAGCCAGCCCCTTCGTCGCCGATTTCGTCGGAGCGATGAACTTCCTGCCGGGCGTGCTGGAGGCGCCGGGACGGGTGCGGCTGGGTGACCATGGTTTCGAGTGCGGCTTCGAGTGCGATGGCGACGATCTGGCGTCTACAGCCCCCGGTGCCGCCGTGACCGTCTGCCTGCGGCCGGAGGACGTGCAGGTGCGCGCGGCCGGCGGCGCCAACACACTGGAGGCGGTGATCGAAAGCCTGGAATTCCTCGGCCCCTTCCACCGTGCCCGGCTGGCCGCCGACGGGTTGGGCGAGGCCCGCGTCACCGCCGACCTGTCGGCCAATCTGGTGCGCGACCTGTCGCTGGAGTCAGGCCGCCGGCTGGCGGTGACCCTGCCGCGCGAGCGGCTGCGCGTGTTCGAGGCCGTGCGATGAGCCTCGTCAAAGCTGAGACGGCAAAGCCGGCCTTCTTCACCGTTCGCCAATTCGGCCGCCAATCCGGCCGGCCGGTGGAGCCGGGCGAACGTTGGCTTTTCGGGCTGGGAATGGGTGGAATCGCGCTGTTCCTGGCGCTGTTCGTCCTGCTGCCGCTGTGTACGGTTTTCCTGCGCAGCGTCTATGACCGCGACGGCGCTTTCGTCGGCCTCGCCAACTTCGCCGCCTTCCTGGAGGCGCCGACGCTGGTGCGGTCGGTGGTCAACACCCTGACGCTTTCGCTGCTGACCACAGTCATCACGGTGGCGCTGGCCTTCCTCTACGCCTTCTGCCTCACCCGCACCCATATGGCGGGCAAGGGGCTGTTCCGGCTGCTGGCGCAGATCCCGCTGCTGGCGCCGTCGCTGCTGCCGGCCATCGCACTTGTCTATCTGTTCGGCAACAAGGGCATCCTGCGCGGCCTGCTGATGGGCGAGAGCATCTATGGCCCCATCGGCATCGTGATGGGCGAGGTCTTCTACACCTTCCCGCATGCGGTGATGATCCTGACCGTTGCGCTGTCGACCTCCGACGCCCGGCTCTACGAGGCGGCGGAGGCGCTGGGCGCCGGCGCCTGGAAGCGCTTCGCCACCATCACCCTGCCCGGCGTGCGCTATGGCCTGATCTCCGCGATCTTCGTGGTGTTCACGCTGGTGGTCACCGATTTCGGCGTGCCCAAAGTGATCGGCGGCTCCACCAACATGCTGGCGACCGACGTCTATAAGCAGGTGGTGGGCCTGCAGAATTTCGGCATGGGGGCGGTGGTCGGCATCGTCCTGCTTCTGCCGGCGGTGCTGGCCTTTATCGCCGACTGGTTTGGCCAGCGCCGGCAGATGGCTCTGCTGTCCGCCCGCTCGGTGCCGTTCCAGCCGCGGGTGAGCCCGGTCGGCGACCGGCTGGCGTTGCTGTTCTGCACGCTGATCGGCGGCCTGCTGCTGGGCCTGCTCGGTGTGGCGGGCTTCGCCTCCATCGTCACCTTCTGGCCCTATAACCTGACGCCGACGCTGGCGAACTACGACTTCGCCCAGTTCGACGCGGCAGGCTGGAGCAGCTACGCCAACAGTCTGACCCTGGCCTTCTGGACCGCGCTGGCCGGCACCGCCATCGTCTTCACCGGCGCCTGGCTGGTGGAGCGGGCACCGGGACGCGCGGCGATGAAGGGGACGGTCCGGCTGATGGCGATCCTGCCGCTGGCGGTGCCTGGCATGGTCCTGGGGCTGGCCTACATCTTCTTCTTCAACGCGCCGTGGAACCCGCTGGGCTGGCTCTATCACGGCATGGCGATCCTGGTGCTGGCGACGGTGGCGCATTTCTACACCGTCAGCCACCTGACCGCCGTCACCGCCCTGAAGCAGCTGGATGCCGAATTCGAAGCGGTGTCGGCCAGTCTGAAGGTGCCGGTGTGGTCAACCTTCCTGCGGGTCACGGTGCCTTTGTGCCTGCCGGCCATCCTCGACATCGCCATCTACTTCTTCGTCAATGCGATGACCACGGTGTCTGCGGTGGTCTTCCTCTATTCCCCGGAAACCAAGCCGGCCTCGGTCGCCGTGCTGAACATGGACGACGCCGGCGAGGTGGCGGGGGCCGCCGCCATGGCGATGATGATCGTGCTCACCTCCGCCGCGGTGCGGGCGCTGCATGCCCTGCTGTCGCGGGCGTTGCAGGCGCGGACCCAGGCATGGCGGCGCCACTGAGCCCGCCGGCCTCGGCCGCGACCTCCCGCGCCAGATCAAGAAACGCCCGCACCACCGCCAGCCGGCGGCGTTCGCGCAGGCAGACCACATATTCGTCCATCTCGACCTCGGCTCCGGCGATCGGCAGCAGGACCAGCCGGCCGTCTCCGGTGAATTCGGCGGCGGAGGTGAAGCCGATGCCAAGCCCAGCCGCCACCGCCTCCACCACCGCCTCGCGGCTTTGAATCTCGATGACGGCGGCGGGCGTGACCTCCGCCGCCGCCAGCGCCCGCTCGATCAGCCGGCGGGTCATCGATCCCGGTTCCCGCAGCACCAGCCGCTCCGTCGCCAAGTCGGTCAGCGCCACCGCCCGGCGCCGTGCCAGCGGATGCGCCTTCGGCACCAGCGCCCGCACCGGATCGCGCCGCAGGGGCAGCACATAAAGCCGCGAATCCCCCGGCACGTCGGCCAACACCGCCACGTCGATGCGCGTTTCCATCAACCCTTCCAGCATGCTGCGGGAATTGCCGACCGCCAGCGTCACCGTCGGCCCCGGATGGGAACGGGTGAAGCGGGCGATCAGCGGCACCGCATGGAACGGCCCGTCCGCTCCCACCGCCAGCGTGCCGCCATCCAGATGCCGCACCCCAGCCAGCAATTCCATCGCCTCCTGCTCCGCCGCGAACAGGCGGCGGGTGACGGCGAACAGCGCGGTGCCGACCTCGGTCAGCGCCACCTGACGGTTGCTGCGGTCGAACAGGGTGACGCCATAGGTCTCCTCCAGCGCCTTCACCTCCTGCGAACAGGTCGGCTGCGTCACGTTCAGCAGGCGTGCTGCCTTGGTGAATCCCCCCTCCGTCGCCACCGCGTGGAAGGCGCGAAGCTGGGCGAAGTTCATTGATTTCATCTATGGACCCATAGGTCGAATGGATTGGCTTTATAATAGGCGAACCGGCGTCATGGGGCCATTCCGACAGTTCGGGTTCACTTCTCCTTTGGGATTTTCCCTATGCCTGACCCTGTGCCCTATCTGCTAACCCCCGGCCCTCTAACCACCTCCGCCACCGTCAAGCAGGCGATGCTGCGCGACTGGGGCTCGCGGGACAGCCGCTTCATCGGCCTCAACGCCGCTATCCGCGACCGGCTGGTGCGTCTGGCCGGCAGCAGTGCCGACAGCCATGTCGCGGTGCCCGTTCAGGGTTCCGGCACCTTCGCAGTCGAGGCGATGATTGGCACGCTGGTGCCGCGCGCCGGCCGGCTGCTGGTGCTGGTCAACGGCGCCTATGGCACCCGCATGGTCCGCATCGCCGAAGTGGCCGGCCGATCCGTCACCACGCTGGAAACGGCGGAGGACCTGCCGGTGTCGCCCGCCGCGCTGGCCGAGGCGCTGGATGCCGATCCGGCGATCACCCATGTCGCCATCGTCCACTGCGAAACCACCTCCGGCATCCTCAACTCGATCGAGGCGGTGGCCGAAGTCACCCGGTCCCGCGGCCGCGCCCTGCTGATCGACGCCATGAGCGCTTTCGGCGCGCTTCCCCTGGACATGACGGCGCTGGGCGCCGTCGCGGTCGCCGCATCCTCCAACAAATGCCTGGAGGGGGTGCCGGGCATGGGCTTCGTCATCGCCCGCCGCGACGCGCTGGAGGCGGCCAAGGGCAATGCCCATTCCCTGTCGCTCGACCTGCACGACCAGTGGCGCGGCTTCGAGGCGAACGCGCAGTGGCGCTTCACCCCGCCCACCCATGTGGTCGCCGCCTTCGCCCAGGCGCTGGACGAGCATGAGGCGGAAGGCGGCATCGAGGGGCGTGGCGCCCGCTACCGCGCCAACGCCGCCATCCTGATCGAGGGCATGCGGGCACTGGGATTCGAAACCCTTCTGCCGGACCACCTGCAGGCGCCGATCATCGTCACCTTCCGCATGCCGGCCGATCCGGCCTTCGTCTTCGCCGACTTCTACGACCGGCTGCGCGAGCGCGGCTTCGTCATCTATCCCGGCAAGCTGACGGTGGCCGACAGCTTCCGCATCGGCTGCATCGGCCGGCTGGGGGCGGAAGAGATGACCGCCGCCCTCGCCGCCATCCGCACCACCCTGTCGGAGATGGGCGTCGCTTCCGGCACCCCCTGACCGCTCCTTCCGTTCGAAAGCCAAATCCGATGAGCTTCGTCTATTCGCGCCGCTACACCGGGCCGCTCCAGGCCGTCATCCTCGACTGGGCCGGAACCACGGTGGACCATGGCTGCCTCGCCCCGGCCGGCGCCTTCATGGAAGCGTTCCGCCGTTCCGGCGTCACCATCACGCTGGAGCAGGCCCGTGCCCCCATGGGGATGGCCAAATGGCATCACATCCAGGCGATCACCCGCATGGCGCCGGTGACCGACGCCTGGACCGCCGTCCATGGCGCCGCCCCGACCGACGCCGATGTCGACCGCCTCTACGAAACCTTCCTGCCACTGCAGGTGGAGGTGGTGGAGCGGCATTCCGATGTGATTCCCGGTGCGGCGGAGACGGTCGCCGCCTTGCGGGCGCGCGGGCTGAAGATCGGCTCGACCACCGGCTACCCCCGCCCGGTGA
Organism: Azospirillum sp. A1-3; assembly: GCF_023806445.1. Lineage (NCBI taxonomy): Bacteria > Pseudomonadati > Pseudomonadota > Alphaproteobacteria > Rhodospirillales > Azospirillaceae > Azospirillum > Azospirillum sp. A1-3. The sequence continues at coordinate 742,586 of NZ_JAMSLU010000002.1, read as the reverse complement.
TGGAGGTGGTGCAGCGCGTGGCGGCGGCGCAGGGCTATGAACCCGACATCACCGTCTGCGCCGGGGAGACTCCGGCCGGCCGGCCCGGTCCGGCGATGGCTTTGCGCTGCGTGGTCGAACTGTCGGTCTCGCCGGTGGAAGCCTGCGTGAAGATCGGCGACACCATCGTCGATGTCGAAGAGGGGCTGAACGCCGGCATGTGGACCATCGCGGTGGCCGATACCGGCAATGAGGTCGGCGTGCCGCTTGCCGACTGGCAGGCCCTGGCGCCCGAATGGCGCGATGCGCTGCATGCCACCGCATCCGATCGGCTGGCTCGAGCCGGCGCCCATTACGTTGTCCGGTCGCTGGCCGAGGCGCTGCCACTGCTCGACGCCATCGAAGCTCGGCTGGCACGCGGCGAGAAGCCGTGACGGCCGGTCCAGTCCTCGACCGCTCGGAAATCGTGGTGGTCGGCGCCGGCGTCCTGGGGTTGGCGGTCGCCTGGGCGCTGGGGCAAGCGCTCGGTCCTGCCGCCCGGTCGGTTCTGGTGGTCGATCGTCATCCGCCGGCCACCCAGGCGACGGCGCGGGCCGCCGCCCTGCTGACTCGCGCCCGCGGCGATGCGGCGACGGCCGCACTGGTGCGCGACACCTACGCCGCCATCACGAGCCTGGAAGAGGAACTGGAAGAGGAGCTCGGGCTGCGGCGGGTCGGCACCCTGCATGTCGCCGCCAGTCCTGCGCGTGTCGAGGCCCTGCGCGCCCTGGTCGCCGACAGCACGGATCCGGTCGACTGGCTGGACGGCGACGGCGCCGCCCGCCTCGCGCCCTGCCTGTCGGCGGAGGCCGTCGAACGCGCCGCCTTCATGCCGCTGGACGGCTTCATCGATCCGGTCCGGCTGGCCGATGCCTACCGCCGGTCGGCCCGCCGCGCCGGCGTCCGGATCATGACCGGCCCGTCGGTGCAGGCGATCCGGGTGGAGGGTGGACGGGTCGCGGGCATCGACACCGACCATGGCGTCATCTCGGCCCCGATGGTGGTCAATGCCGCCGGCGCCTGGGCGGCCGGGCTGGCCTGGACTGCCGGAGTGGGGCTGCCGCAAGCGCCGGTGCGCAGCCAGTATTGGATCACCGGACAGCACCCCGACCTGTTCCCCCGCAACCTGCCGGTGCTGGTCATGCCTGATGCCGGCGCCTATGCCCGGCCGGAACTGGGCGCTCTGCTGTTCGGGCTGCGCGGACGGCGGTCGTTGGCCTTCGATCCGGCCCGGCTTCCCGCCGACACGGCCGGACTGGACCTTGCCGATGCCGACGGCGGCTGGCAGACGCTGGAGGAGGGCTGGCAGGCGCTGGCGCGACTCTGCCCGCCACTGCTGCAAGCCGGCATCGCCCACTATGTTTCCGGCCTGTCCACCTACACCGCCGATGGCCGGTTCGTGCTGGGGCCGGTCCTGGAGATGCCGGGGCTCTTCATGGCCACCGGCTGTTGCGGCGCCGGCATCGCCGCATCGGGCGGCATCGGGCGGGTCGTGGCGGCATCCGTCCTGGCCAAGCCGGGGTCAGTGGACCTTTCCCCCTTCGCGCCCGACCGTTTCGTCGGGGTCGACCCCTTTTCACCCGCGCTGCACGACGCCTGCGCCGCCGCACGCTCCGGCAAGATCACCGGCTGAAAGGCCGGTTTACAGAAGGATGACGCGATGCAGGCCGACCGTTCCGAAGGCGACATCAACCTCGGGCCGCGCCGCGAACGCTGGATGGCGGATGCCCTCGGCCCCCGCTCCCGCGCGCTGGTGGAGCGCGATGCCGCCGCCTTCCTGAGGCAGTCCCTGTCCACCCCCTGCCTGTCGGCGATCCGCAAGGCCGAGGGCATCTGGATCGAGGACATGGACGGCCGCCGCTTCATGGATTTCCATGGCAACAGCGTCCATCACATCGGTTACGCCCACCCCCGGCTGGTGACGGCGCTCAAGACGCAGATGGACGAGCTTAGCTTCGCTCCGCGCCGTTTCGCCTGCGAACCGGCGGCCGAGTTGGCGGAACGCCTGGCGGCAGTCGCCCCGACCGGCCCCGGCAGCCGCGTGCTGTTCGCTCCGGGCGGGTCTGAAGGGATCGAGATCGCGCTGAAACTGGCCCGCGTCGCCACCGGCCGCTTCAAGACCGTCTCCTTCTGGGATGCCTTTCACGGTGCCGGTTTCGGTGCGTCCGGCGTCGGGGGAGAGGCGCTGTTCCGCTCCCATGGGATCGGGCCGTTGCTGGCGGGAACTGAGCATGTGGCGCCATTTGCCTGCGCCCGCTGTCCCTACGGCTTCGATCCGGCACCCGGCGGCGGCCCGGACCTTGACGTCTGCCGGATGACCTGTGCGCGGATGCTGCGCTATGTGCTGGAAAAGGAGGGGGACGTCGCCGCCGTGGTGTCGGAGCCGGTGCGCGCCGTGCCCTATGTGCCGCCGCCGGGATTCTGGGCGGAGGTGCGGCGGGCCTGCGACGCGGCCGGCGTCCTCTTGATCTTCGATGAAATCCCGACCGGCCTCGGCAAGACCGGCAGCCTGTTCAGCCACGAGCCGTTCGGCGCGCAGCCGGACATCCTGGTGCTTGGCAAAGCGCTTGGCGGCGCCATGCTGCCGCTGGCTGCGGTGATCGCCCGCCCCGGGCTGGATGTCGCCGCCGACCGGGCGCTCGGCCACTACACCCACGAGAAGAATCCGCTGCTCGCCCGCGCCGGCCTCACCACCCTGGACATCATCCGGGACGAGGGGCTGGCAGAACGCTCCGCAAACCTCGGCGCCTTCGCGCTGGATCGTCTGCGCGACATGACCGCGGCGCTGCCCGGCATCGCCGACATCCGCGGAGCCGGGCTGCTGATCGGGGTGGAACTGGCCGACCATGACGGCCGCAGCGCTGCCGACCGGGCGGAGGCGACCTTCTACGCGGCGCTCGCGGCCGGTGTCAGCCTGAAGATCTCGCAGGGTACCGTGCTGACGCTGTCCCCACCGCTGACCATTGCCAGATCCGATCTGGAGCAGGCATTGGCGGTTGTCGCCCAGGCGATTTCCACAGCGGGGGTCTTCACTTCCTCACCACATAGGTGAAGTAGCGGATCACCCCCTTGGCGTTGGTCTCGCGATGGCACCGTCAACTTGTTGATTATGGCGATTATCGATGACACGGATTGCCCATGGACGCCCTGGAACGGGCAATCACGCGGCAACCTGCTGCGCGCCGACGACCTCGGCCCAGATGGCGAAGGCTTGGGCTCGGGCGGTACGGCAGTCGGAGGCCGGACGGCTGTGGCGGTTGGTGAGGGTCGTCAGGCCGCTCCGCATTCAGACGTCGCCCGCGCCGGCAACCCGTCCAATGCCAAACTGACGGTGCCTTTTGATTAGGACCGGGTCCAAAGTTCATCCAGGATCATCCGTTTGGGACATGCGGGATTACCTCGCCGGATGATATTATCGTTCGCGCACACGGATGATTGGTACTAAAAACAATCCTGACTCGATCAACGTCGTGCTTCTTCAAGAATTATGTCCGATTTGTTCAATGTCACCGGGCCGCAACCTGCGTAGGCTGCTTGTCATAAAAGTCTGATGGCGCGGAAAGGGATCGATCCCACGCCCATCCGAACGTGGCCGCCGAAGCAAACAAGGCCACGGGTAAACAGCGTGTTCGCCGACCATTCGCGACCCACGATACGAACAGGAAAGCGGAAGAGGGGCACGGGACAATGAAGTGCATTGAACAGCAGTCCGGCGGTTCCAAGGCCGACACGATCGGTTTTCTCCTGGTTCCCGATTTCTCCATGATCGCCTTCACAGCGGCGGTGGAGCCTCTCCGCCTTGCCAACCACATCAGCGGCAAGGAGCTGTATCGCTGGGTGCTGCTCTCTCCGACCGGCGGTGTCGAGCGGGCCAGCAACGGCATCCGCATCTGCGTCGACCACGCCATCACCGACGCCCCTCAGCTGTCCACCGTGATGGTGTGCAGCGGCATCGGAGGCCACTGGTACGAGGATCGGGCGGTTTTCTCGTGGATGCGGCGTTCGGCGGCCCAGGGAATCGCTTTCGGCGCCCTGTGCACGGCCAGCCACATCCTGGCCCGGGCCGGCCTGCTGAACGGCTACCGCTGCACCATCCATTGGGAGAACATGGCCGGCTTCGCCGAGACCTTCCCGGAGATCGAGGCGACGGGGGAGCTGTTCACCATCGATCGCAACCGCTTCACCTGCGCGGGCGGCACCGCCGCCACCGACATGATGCTGCACCTGATCGCCGCCCGGCATGGCGAGAAGCTGGCGATGGACATCGCCGAACAGCTTCTCCACACCAAGATCCGGGCCGGCAGCATCCGCCAGCAGGAAGAACTGCATGCCAATCCGGTGCTGGATCACGAAGATCTCAACGCCGCCGTGGCGGTGATGCAGGCCAACATCGAGGAACCGCTGGACCTGCTGACGCTCGCTGCGGAGCTGGGCCAGTCCCGCCGGAATCTGGAGCGGCTGTTCCGCAAATACATGAACTGCTCGCCGGCCAAATACTATCTCGGCCTTCGGATGAAGCGGGCGCGGCAGCTGCTGTGCCAGACCCGCATGTCGGTGATGGAGGTGTCGATCAGCTGCGGCTTCATTTCCGCCACCCACTTCAGCAAATGCTACCGTGATCACTTCGGCCTCGCTCCGCGCAGCGACCGCCAGAGCCAGCGGCACAGCCCCCTTGCCGCCGCGCACGAGTTCGCCGGCTTGACCTGATGCGGCAGGTGCGGATCAGGCTCAACTCCGGGAAATCAGGCGGGCGGCGGCGGGAATTCTCAATTCGGTGTCGCATTCGAACACATGCCCTCCTCCGGTCGCCGATAAGGTACAAAACGGCCTGCCAGACATCCGATCCGCGCCAGGCCCCGCCGGACAACTGCCAGGAGGACGGCACCGATGCTCGAAACGATCCTTTCCGCCCAATGCGCGCGCGGCACGGCCACGGCCGACGCCCGGCTGTCCTCCATCCCGGCCGGCCTCTACGAGCTGTTCTTGGACAACGTCGTCCTGCCTTGCCGGATCGGCGTCTTCGATTACGAGCGCGGTGCGCCTCAGCGGGTGCGCATCGATCTTCTGCTGCAGGTGCGCCAGGACGAAGCCCAGTTCTCCGACGATATCGGCGATGTGCTGTCCTACGATGATCTGCTGTCCGGGTTGAAACGGATCCTGATGGACGAGCACACCAATCTGGTCGAGATGCTGGCGGAGAAGATCGCCCGCATGTGTCTGGCACACGAACAGGTGCAGTCGGCCCGCGTGTCGGTGGCGAAGCTGGACATTTACGACGGGGTCGCGGTTCCGGGCATCCGGCTGGAGCGGACGCGCGACCAGATGCCCGCAGCGTCCCTGGCGGCGTCACATCGCCTAATGGTCATGGCCGACCACTTGGCCGACCGGCGGATCTGATCCGATGACGGCCAACGCATCGCCAGAAGACGGATCGCCAGACGCCGCGGCGCGGCCCTGGGTGATCAAGATCGGCGGCAGCCTGTCGGACTGGCACCGGCTGGGAACCTGGTTGGACCTGATCGCCCGTCCCGGCCATCTCCACCCTCTGGTCATCGTGCCGGGTGGCGGCCCGTTCGCCGATGCCGTCCGCGACGCCCAGGACAATTGGCGCTTCGACGACCGCCTCGCCCATCGCATGGCCCTGCTGGCGATGGAGCAGTTCGGGCTGATGCTGCACGGCATCTGTCCCAACCTGCAGACAGCAGCAACGCACGAGCGGCTGCGGTCGCTGATCCGGGCACGGATGCCGGCGGTGTGGCTGCCGTCCGCCATGGTGCTGGACCGGCCGGAGATCGCCGAAAGCTGGGATGTCACCTCCGACAGTCTCGCGGCATGGCTGGCGGTGGAACTGGATGCGGCGGCGCTGGTGCTGGTCAAGTCGGGACCCTGCCCGTGCGCGGCGACCGATGCGGCGTCGCTGGCGCGCGACGGGCTGGTCGACGCGGCCTTTCCGCACTGGCGCGCGCGCTTCTCCGGCGAGAGCTGGTGCATCCATCGCGACAACCACAGCCTGATGGAAGAGGCGCTTGTCGGCCGCGCGAATCCCGGCTGCGGCCTGCTGCGCAACCCGGAGGCGGAACTTCTGCCGGGCGTGCGGGTATGACCGACTCATCCCCTGCTCCCGCTCCGCCAAGGCTGGCCTGGGCGCTGACCGGATCCGGCTATTGCATCAAGGAGACGCTCGACCTGATGGGCGCCGGCAGCACCCCGCACATCGCCACCTACGGCGTGACCCGCAGCGGGGAGGATCTGGTGATCGACCCGGACAGGGTTGCCGGCGTCGTCCGAAGCGTCACCGCGTCCGGCCGCGCGCCGGCCTGCACAGCCATGTGATGGTGACGCTGACGGCGAGCGCACCCGCGGTCAGCGCCAGCACCCAGAGCAGGATACCGAAGCCGGCGCCGTCCCGGTGCACCGCGGCAGACAAGGCCGCCGCCATGCACATCGCCGCGGCACAGCGCAGGCGAAGGACCGTCCGCCGCGGCAGAGCCCGCCGGGGATCGACCAGATCGCGCCAATGCCGCTCCACCGTCAGGGCGAGCGCCCCGAAGGCGAGGTAGCAGAGGCCGAAGATCGCGGGGAAGGACAGGACATCAGGCATGGTCGGTCACCTTCGACAAGGTGGACAGTTCCGGCCGCGCGCGCCGGGCCACACGCCTGGAGACGCGCCAGGCACCGGCCGCCGTCAGCGCCAGCACGGCGTCGACGCCGACCACCGCCCAGTCGCCGGCCGCAACTGCCCGGACGGGATGCTCCCCGGTGGTGATCCAGTTCAGCACCACGCACGCCGCAGCCAGCAGCGCGACGGCGGCACACTGGTTCCTCCAGGGCGGATCCAGCCGTGTGCGGATTGCGGCGTGAACGGCGCCGGCGATCCAGGTCAGGAAGAAGACGCCGACCTCCACCAGCTCGCGTGACGGCACTCCGGATGGCAGCAGGCGGTTGGCCGCCATCATCGCCAGCGTGGCGATCAGCAACCCGGTGGTGGTGCCGCAGGTCAGCGCGGCGACGCTGCGCCAACCGACGCCGGGCAGGCCATGGACGACGCGCCGCTTCTCCATCCAGTGCAGCATGCCGGTGCCGATCAGCACGCAGCCGGTCAAGCCGGACAGGAAATAGAGCCAGCGCAGCGGCCAATGCTCGAAGGCGGCGAAGTGCAGTCCCGACATCACCCGGTGCGCCGCCACCATCGGTCCCGGCCGCTGGTACTTCAGCAGCGCGCCGGTCACGCCGTCGAAGAAGACCGGCTGGACATCCAGGCTGATGCGGTCGCCGGTGTCGCGGTTGATGCGGACCACCGACGCGGCATCGCCCGCATTGTAGACGAAGACCACCGCGGGCTCGCCGCCGCCCCAAAGGCGCTTCGCCTCGACCAGCATCGGGTCGAGCGGTGCCGCCGCCGCCGGGATGCCGGCGCGCGGCCGGCTGTAGTTGCCGAGCGCATCGTCGTAGAAGCGCTGCACGTCCCCGCCATAGAGCGCCTGGACGCCCGCCGGAAGCACGATCGGCAGGATGATGACGATCCCGGTGAAGGTGATCATCAGGTGGAAGGGCAGCACCAGCACCCCGGTCAAATTGTGCAGGTCGAGCAGCGAGCGGCGAAGCTGGCCCCAGCTGCGGAAGGTGAAGAAGTCCTTGAAGATCCGTGCGTGGATGAAGACGCCGGAGATCAGCCCGGCCAGCATCGCCACCGATGCGAAGGACACGATCCAATAGCCGACGAAGCCCGCCCGCAGGTGCAGGCTGTAATGGAGCGGATAGAAGAAGGAGCTGGCACCCAGCGTCCCCACCGGCGGCAGCAGCGTACCGCCGGCGGTCGCCATGGCGCCGGCAGTGCCGTTTTCGGTGCGCACCCGCAAGGCCATCACCGGGCGCCGCTCGTCCGGCAACTGCACATACCAGTCGCGGACAGCCCGTCCGGTGGCGAGCCGCTCCACCAGCGGCACCACCGTCCGGTCCAACGAAACCGCCGCCTCCGGCGCCTCCACCGCGCCGATCCGGGTGTCCGGCATCATCCAGCGGTCGATCTCGGAGGCAAAGACCGCCAGCGAGCCCATGAAGAAGACCAGCATCAGCAGCCCGCCGAGCGTCACTCCCGCCCAGGTGTGCGGCCACAGCATCGCGGCGCGCAGCGCCGGGCTGATCAGCTTGCGCTTTCCCGCCGTCATGGCGCCGTGATCCCGACAAGCCGCGACACGGCGATCATCACGACCGCACCGCCGCCCAGCACCGCCCAGCCGACACCGGCTCGCGGCACCGCGAAGGCCCACAGCGACACCGCCGGCAGGACCAGCAGGGCGAGCAGGCTGGCGGCGGTCACCGCTTCCGCCGGGGCCATACCGGCCAGCGTCCCCAATTCCGCCCCAAAGGCGGCGATGCCCCAGGCGAAGCCATAAGCCCCGAAGACCGCCGCCGTCACCCGCGCGGCGGTGCGGAGGCGCGATGGCCCCCGCTTCGGACCATTGCCGGCAACGGTCCGCTGCCGCAGGGCCTTCGCCTCCGTCACAGCTTCGCCCGCAGGGTCAGCAGCACCGTGCGCGGCTCGCCGTAGATGTTGCCGGACTGCGGCGTGCCGACGCGCTGGTAATAGGTGCGGTCGAACAGGTTTTTGACGTTGAGCGCCGCCGTCACCTTCTCCGTCACATCATAGGCGACGCGGGCGTCCACCGTCGCATAGCCGCCCTGGGTCAGGCGGGCGCCACCCAGCGCCGGGAACTCGTTGTACATGGAGCTTTGGGCGGTAACGCCGCCGCCGACGCTCAGACGGTCGTCGATGCTCTCCGGCAGTCGGTAGTTGGTCCACAGCTTCACCTGATGCATCGGCGCGATGGCGGTGAAGGCGCTCGCCGCGTTGGCGCTGCTGTCCAGGCTCTTGGCACGGGTGAAGGTGTAGCCGGCATAGACGTCCCAACCCGGCAGGATCTCGCCGGAGACATCCAGTTCGAATCCGCGGCTCTGCGCCTTGCCGCCGGAGACGTAGATGGACTGGTTGGGGAAGCGCGGGTCGGACTGCGGCCGGTTCTCCTCTTCGATGTGGAAGACGGACGCAGTGGCGTGAAGGCGGCCCCCGAAGTAATCGGCCTTGATGCCGGCCTCATACTGCCGCCCCTTCAGCGGCTCCAGCACCTTGCCGGACGCATCGACGTAGGATTGCGGCTCGTACACCTGCGAGACGCTGGTGTAGAGGGCGTAGGTGGAGTTGACGTCATAGACGAGGCCGGCATAGGGCGTGACCTTGCCGCGGACGGACGCGCTGCTTTCCGGGGTGCCGGCCAGGGCATCGGCATCGACCTTGGTCTGCCACCAGTTCATCCGCCCGCCGACGATCATCTTCAGCGGCTCGGCCAGCTTCAGGCGCAGAACGCCGTAGGTGCCCCAGCTGTCGGTGGTGGTCTTGGTGTCCTTCTGCCAGTCCCGCCAGGCCGGCTCTGCCGCCGAGGCGTCGGGCGAGAAGATGTTCTGCGTCACCGACCAACTGCCGACCGGATTGGCGGCGCGGTGGCGGAAGGTCGTCCGCTCGTAATTGGCGCCGACGGCCACCTCGTGGGTCAAGCCGAACAGCCCGAAATTGCCAGTGGTCGACAGGTCGGCGCCCAGCTGCTCCTGATCGTAGCGGACTTTCTGGGCGTAGAGCGTCGTCCGGTTCACCCCCGATGTGACCGGCGAATAGGCATACGCCATCTTCCGGTCCATCTCGTTGTCGATGTAATGGGTGGCCAGCTTCACCGCCCAGCCGCTGTCGAACCGGTGCTCAAGGTCGGCGAAACCGCCTTTGGTGGTGAAGACGTCCTCGTTCCACTTCTCGCCCAGCGAGGTCGAGCGGTCGACGTCGAGCAGGCGTAGTTGCGGCCGCCCACCCACCACCGACGCATAGGCCGGCAGGTTCCAGGCGCCCTGGTAGCTCATGCGCTGGTACCAGGCGCCGGCCGTCAGGGTGGTGTCCGACGTCAGGTCGGCGGCGATGCTGCCATAGGCGAGGCCACGGCGCTGCTCCGTCCAGTCCTGGAAGGCGTTGCGGTCCTGATAGGCGCCGACGAAACGCCCGCGCAGGCTGCCGGACTCGTTCAGCGAACCGGTGATGTCGCCTTCGCCGCGATAGTTGGCGTAGGAGCCGGCGGTCAGTTCGCCATAGCCTTCCAGCGTCCTCTTCGGGGTCTTGCGGACCAGATTGACCGCGCCGCCCGGCCCGCCCATGCCGTTCAGCAGGCCGGCCGGTCCTTTCAGCACCTCGACCCTCTCATACATCGCCAGATCGGGCGAGGCGAAGATGCGGTCGTCCAGCGTCGTCGGCACGCCGTCGAACTGCAGGTTGGTGATCTCGAAGCCGCGCGAATAGAAGTTCAGGCGGTTGCCGTCGATCGGCTCCACCGTGACGCCGGGCGTCTGCCGCATGGCGTCTTCCAGCGTGATGAGCTTCTGTTCCTCGATGTGTTCACGCGGCACCGTGATGACGGTCTGCGGCACCTCGCGCGGCGCCGACGGCAGCTTGGAGCCGACGGTGGTCGGCGGGTTGGCGTCGTGCTGGCGGTCGGCACTGACGTCGATCGTTGGCAGCGTCATCGTCTCCAACGAGGCATTGCCGGTGTTTTTCCCCCCATTCTGGATCGCAGTCTGGGCCAGTGCGACGGCCGGCAGCAGCAGGGCTGCCGCCGCGACCGACCCCAGCAGGCGGACGCGCCCCCTGTTATTTCCCCAACGGCATCCGGGCTGCCCAATGGTCTTCATTCTGAAAGTCCCCCATTCGTCACTGTGCTGATGTCGTTTTGCGGATTTGTTGGCCGTGGCCCCGCTCGGCGTCCGCCGTAAGGGCCGCAGCGATTTCCTGCGCGCGGATCGGCAGGATCGAGAGCACGGATCCGGTGCAGGGCCGCCAACCCCGCAGCCATCGCCAACTGGTTGCCGCGGAAGGTTCCGGCATGGGCGCCCGGCGCCCAGCAGTCGAGGCCAGCGTTGTAGACCACCACCGACAGCGGCAGGCTGCCGCTGATCGCCTTGGACAGCGCCAGGATGTCGGGCTCGATCCCCGCATGTTCGAAGGCGAACAGCCGGCCGGTGCGGCCGAGCCCGGTTTGCACCTCGTCGATGACCAGTGGGACACTATGGGCACGGGTCAGCCGCCGCAGTCCCTGCAGCCAGTGCACCGGCGCCGGCACCATGCCGCCTTCGCCCTGTACCACCTCCACCACCACGGCCGCAGGCGTCACGACGCCCGATTCCGGATCGCTCAGCAGCTGTTCGATCATCGACAGGCCGGCATCAACCCCGGCCTCGCCGCCAAGCCCGAACGGGCAGCGGTAGTCGTAGGGATAGGGCAGCATGTGGGCGTCGCCAATTCCGCCGCCCAACGGGCGCTTCGGCCCCAGATTGCCCATGATCGCCAGCGTGCCATGGGTCATGCCGTGGTAGCCGCCGGAAAAGCCGACGATGGTGCGCCGCCCGGTTGCGGTGCGGGCCAGCTTCATCGCCGCCTCGATCCCGTCCGCGCCGGTGGGGCCGCAGAACTGGATCCGGGCATCACGGGCGAAGGCCGGCGGCAGGGCCGCGAACAGATCCTCGACGAATCGGTCCTTGACCGGATTGGTCAGGTTCAGCGTGTGCAGCGGCAGCCCGCTGTCCAGCGTCGCGCGCAGCGCCGCCACGACGTCCGGGTGGTTGTGCCCCAGCGCCAGCGTTCCGGCGCCGGCGAGGCAGTCGATGAACAGCTGACCGGCGCTGTCGCGCAGATAGATGCCACGCCCTTCGGTCAGCACCAGGGGGATGCGTCGCGGATAGGAGCGCGCGTTGGATTCTCGCGCCTCCTGACGGCGAAGCATCGGATCGTCGCCGAGGCGGATCGCCGGCTGGGCACGGAAACCGTCCAGGCCGAATGGTGCCGTGATGGTCGCGGTCATGGGCACATCTCCCTCAGCGGGAAAACGGGATCGGGCACGGCCGGTCAGGCCGCATCGCCCAGGGCGCGGCGCAGGCTGAGCGGAAGCATGTCGGTCCACACTCGCTCGATGTGGGCGAGGCAGTCCTCCTTGGGACCGCTGACGTTGACCGTGCGCCAACCGGCGGGAACCGGCTTGTGGTCGGGCCAGATCGAGTACTGCTCCTCGTCATTCACCACGACGTGAAATCGCGTGTCCGGGCTGTCCCAGCTCATGCCGAAGCTCCTTCAGGCCAGGGCGCGGAAGAGATGATCGTGTTCGGGGAATGCGCGTTCGGATGAGCGCGTCATGCCTTCTTGCATAGTGAGATTAATTCTCATTTGCAAGTGGGTTTGTGGTGCGTTAACGTCCGTCCCGGCTGCGGGGCCCGGCGGGATTGCCCGCAAGATATGTGTTGTTCATCCGGTCTCTGCGCCGAAGCCGTTCCAAGCACGGCCCAAGACCTGCTGCGATTGCTGCCCCACCTGTCGGCAGGAGCAGCGCTCAGCGCCACTATGAGAACGATTATTACTCACAGTAAAGACGTCTCTGTCGACCTGCCCGCAATTGGACGGACCGATCACCCCATGGACCAACGCATTTTCGATCCGAGCCCGGCCGCAAGCCCCGAAACGCTGGCCGTGCAGCCGCTGCTTCCCGGCGCCGACCTGCCGCTGCTGGTGACGTCGAAGGACGGCGCGCTGGATGACGATGGATGGCGGAATCTGCTGCCGGACATCCGCGCGGTGGTACGCGAACGGCTGCATGGCGACGCCTCCTTCCGCGCCTTCGCCGAGAGCTTCGGCCGGCCGCTGCTCGACTATGATTTCGGCTCCACCCCGCGCTCCGCGGTGGACAAGGGCGTCGACACCTCCACGGAATATCCGGCCCACCAGTCGATCCCGCTGCACAACGAGCAGGCCTATATCCTGCAGTGGCCGCAGACGATCTGGTTCCACTGCGTGACCGCCGCGACCACCGGCGGGGCGACACCGATCGCCGACAGCCGGCTGGTCGCCCGGCGCATCAATCCGGCGATCCGCGCCCGCTTCGCCGCCAAGCGCCTGATGTATGTGCGCAATTACGGGAACGGCCTCGAACTTCCCTGGCAGCGCGCCTTCAACACCGACGATCCGGCGGAGGTGGAGCGTTTCTGCCGCGCCAACGCAATCGCCTGGGAGTGGACGAGGACGGCGAGCTGCGCACCCGCCAGATCTGTCAGGCGGTGGCCCGCCATCCCGTGACCGGCGAGGAGGTCTGGTTCAATCAGGCTCACCTGTTCCACGTCTCCAACCTGCCGCCCGCGGTGCGCGACAGCCTGCTTGCGGTGGTGGAGGACGAGTCCGAACTTCCCCGCCATGTCTTCTACGGCGACGGTACGCCCATCAAGGACGAGGCGCTGGACCATATCCGTGCCGTCCTGGACGACTGCACCCGCAGTTTCCCCTGGCAGGACGGGGACGTGATGATGCTCGACAACATGCTGGCGGCCCATGGGCGGGAGCCCTTCACCGGCAGGCGCAAGGTCGTGGTCGCCATGGCCGACCCGGTGCGCTCCCCTAACCTTCCCGCCGCCTGAGGACCCCGCCATGGACAGTATCACGACCGCACCCGCCGCGGCTCCCACCGCCATTCCCGCTGGCGAGGAACAGCGCGCCCTGTGGACCGCTTGGCGCTTGGCGCCGGAGGATCCGGCCTACAACATGACCTACGCGGTGAGGCTTGCGCCGGGTATCGACCCGCAGCGGCTGGCCGCCGCCTTCGCTCAGGTCATCGCCGGGCACGAGGCGCTGTCCAGCCACTTCCGCGAGGATGCCGATGGCCGCCTCGTTATGGAACGGCGGCCCGGGTTCGCCGCCGATGTCGCCGTCCATGCCACCGGGGCGATGAGCGACGCCGACCGGCTGAACTGGCTGGAGCGCGAGGCCGACCTGCCGCTGCCGCTCGCTCGCATCACCGCGCTGGCCTGCGGCAACGGGCCGCTGTTCCGCCACATGACCACCTATGTCTCAGTGGGCGAGCGCTCCGCCGTCAACCGCGCCGTCCGACGGAAGCTGTTCGCCCAGCAGCGCGGCGCCGCCAACGAGCTGAACCTGCGCTGGGTCGACGACGGCGAGCGGCTGACCGGCCAATGGCGCGCCGACCCGGCGGTGTTCGGACCGGAGACCTCGGCCCGCATGCGGCGCGGCTTCCTCGCCCTGCTCGAAGGCGCGATCGCCGATCCCGACGCTCCAATCGCCGCCCTGGAGGCGACCACCGACGATGCCGACCGTTCGCTGCGCCGGGGACCCGCCGCCGGCGCGCCGACCTCGGCCCTTGCGCTGTTTGAGGCCGCTGTCACCCGTCATCCCGGCCGTGCGGCCGTGGAGGACGACGACCGGATCCCAACCTACGCCGACCTCGACGCTGCCGCCGGCCGGCAGTCGGTGCGGCTCGCCGACGCCGGGGTGCGGCCGGGCGACCGTGTCGGGCTGTGGCTGCCGCGGGGCGCGGCGCTGGCCGTCGGCATGATCGCGGCGTGGAAGGCGGGAGCGGCTTACCTCTGTCTGGACCTGGCGCTGCCCGACGCGCGCCTCGCCCTCCTAGCGACGGCCAGCGGCGCGCGCGCCATCGTCGGCCACGGCACGGCGCCCGGCTGGCTCGGCGGCGAGGCATGTCTGGAGGTCGACGGTGCATCGTTCGACGGCGGCTCAGGCGATGCCGCCCCTGTCCCGGCCAGCCCCGACCTACCGGCCTACCTGATCTACACCTCCGGCTCCACCGGCACGCCCAAGGGGGTGGTGGTTACCCAGGGCAACCTCGTCCAGTATGCCCAAGGCGTGTTGGCAGCGATGGATTTGCCGGAAGAAGCCACGCTTGCCACTCCGGCGTCGGTGACCGCCGACCTCGGCTATACCGCCTGGTTCGGGGCGCTGCTCGGTGGACGCACTTTGCGGATCATCGCGCCGGCGCTGGCCGACGACCCCGGCGTGCTGGCCCGCCATTTCGCCGAACGGCCGGTCGACGCGCTGAAGATCGTTCCCTCGCATCTCGCCGCGCTGATGGCGGTGGCCGATCCGGCCCGGCTTCTGCCGCGCCGCTGCCTCGTCCTCGGCGGCGAGGTACTGGAGGGTGGCTTCGTCGCTCGCCTGCGCACGCTCGCCCCCGGCTGCCGGGTGCTGAACCATTATGGCCCGACCGAGACCACCGTCGGCTGCCTGACCGCCCCGCCCCTCAGGACCCGAGCGTTCCGGTCCCCATCGGCACCCCGCTGGCCGGCGTCCATGCCGCGGTGCTGGACCGCCACGGCGACCCTGTGCCGCTTGGCGTCGTCGGCGAACTCGCCATCGGCGGCAGCGGTGTCGCCGCTGGCTACCTCGGCCGCCCGGCCCCGACCGCCGAGCGCTTCGTGCCCGATCCGTGGCGCAGCGGTGGCCGGCTGTACCGCACCGGCGACCGCGTGCGCCTCACCGCCGCCGGCCTCATGGATTTCCTTGGCCGCGCCGACGATCAGGTGAAGATCCGCGGCTTCCGCGTCGAACTGGGCGAGGTCGAATCCTGGCTGCGCCGCCAGCCCGGCGTGGTGGAGGCGGCCGTCCTCGCCCGTCCGGTGACCGCCGGCGGCGGGGTCGGCTTGCGGCTGACCGCCTTCGTCGCCTTGGCGACGCTCGATGATGACGCCCTTCGAACCGCCATGGCCGCCACTCTGCCGGACGACGAAGCCGCCCCGCCTGCCCCCTCGGCCGGCCGCCGCCTGACGGAGGCCGAGGAGACACTCGCGGCCCTCTGGGCGGAGGTACTGGGACGCCCGTCGGTCGGGGTCGAGGAGGACTTCTTCGCCATCGGCGGCGATTCGATCCTGGCGCTCCAGGTCATCGCCAAAGCGTCTCTGATGCGGGTCGTGCTGGCCCGCATCGGCACCTCCACTCACCGCTTCCTATGGACTTGGTACCATGCGTTGCTCGACGGCTGGAGCATGTCGCAACTGCTGGGCGAGATCCTGCGGCGTTACGATGGGGAAGCGGTGCCCCCGCCGGCAGTGCGCGTCCACGATCTGGTCGCCTGGACCTAGGCGCGCAGCCGGAAGCAGGATCGCGCCGCCGCGCACGCCCATTGGCGGTCCTGTCTCGCTGTCCTGCCGGCGCCCACCCGCCTGACCGCCATCCTATCGCCCCCGGATGCACCGAGGCCCGATGGGACGGAGGAGCGCATCATCGACAAGGCGGCAGTGCAGCAACTCCAGCGCTTCGCCAGCGCCCGGAAGGTGACGCTGAACACGCTAATCCAGGCCGGTTGGCTGCGGCTTCTGGCCCGGCTGTGCGGGCAGGACACGGTTGGCTTTGGCGCCGTCATGTCCGGCCGGTCCGTCGAGATGCCGGGGATCGACCGGTTGACCGGCCTGCTGGTGGGCTTCTTGCCACTGGTCCACGAGGTGGTCGACGCCGGCGCTCACGAAGACAGCCGGGAAGACGACTGACTGCTCAGGCTGCTGGCCGCCAACATCGCCGCCCGTCAGAACGGCCATGCGCCGCCCGCCCTTCAATGCTGGACCGACCCGGCCTCCGCTCCCTTCGACAGCATCATGATTTTCGAGAATTATCCGGTTGACGCCGCCCTGCGGCAGAGCGAACGCGCAACCCTGTCCTTCCGCGACGTCGGCAACCTCCGGCGAATGAGCTATCCGCTGAACCTGATGGTGGTGCCACGCGACACGGTGGTCCTGCGGCTGGAATATGCCGGCGCCCTGTTCCGCCCGCGCGATGCGGCGGCATTGGTCGACGGGTTGGTCTGCGAGGTGCAGGCTTTGGCTCTTTCGGATGTCGCTCCATGTCCGGGATAACGGCGCGGGAAGCCAGTTGGGCGGTGGTCGCTTCTTACACGACAACATGCTATGTGTCCCGATGTAGTGACAGGCGCTATCAAGTCATTGGCTGCGCCTAAAGGAGGCATCCATGCACATCGCCAAGCTCACCAGGATCGGCAACTCCACGGGTCTCACGCTGCCACGGGAGATGCTGGCGGCGGCTCACCTTGACTGTAGCGATGAGGTGACCATCAAGCTGCGCGACGGGCGGATCCAGATCGCCAAGGCCGGCAATACTTGTAACCATGCACTGGACATTGGCCGATACTTTGCCGCGCGTTACCGCCGCACCATGAGCATTTTGTCCAAGTAGTTGCTCATGGAAGAACCCACTGTTCAGGGGCGTCCTTGTGTTATCCCGCAGCTCCACGTCGGTCTCGCCCCCTTCGGGCGACGTCTGGGAGATTCTGGGATGACGCCCGTTTCGTCAGGATTCCTCCACCCTCCGATGACGGGACTTTTGGAAAGCCCAGCCCGGTTCCCTTGCTGAGCACCCTGGAACGCGCTAAGTAATACTTAGAATTGCGCTGGTATTACCGAGGCGGCCATGGCCACGACGCTCACCACCAAGGGGCAAGTCACCATTCCCAAGCTCATCCGCGATCGTCTGGGTCTCGGGCCCAGCAGTGCGGTGGAATTCGAGATTGCGGAGGACGGGCGCGTCATTCTAAGATCGGCGGGCCGAACGCTTCCGGCAAAGAGCCGGTTCGAGCGCCTCCGGGGCCGAGCCACCGCGGGGCTGAGCACCGACCAGATCATGGCGTTGACGCGTGGCGAGTATGGCGCGACAATCAGGCATTCTCACCGTGATTGTCGGGCCATAACCCGCAAGCCAACCTGACAGTACCGCCTCAAGCGCCTCGCTCCCCAAGCCGTCGGCGCATGACGTCTGCAAACAGCTTCTCATCAGTTCCTCAACAGCGCCCTCTACCGATCATTTCAGGGGCGGCTAGGCTTCTACTCGCCCTCTACCCTTCCGGGCGGACCTGCCGGGTCGGACATTATCGGTCGGAGGCAGGTGGGAGGCGTGGCCGTGGCAGGGAGAATGGGGGGTAAGCGGGCGATCTCGGCTATCCGTCCGTCACTATCCCGACGAGTGGCCACGATGCTACAGCCGCGCTCGATCCACACCACAAACTGAGCCGTGCGAAGACGCTCCGATGCTGTCGGATCATCGTGCCACAGAAGATCGACCGACCAAGCGCGCGCAGGATCGTCGCGCCAAAGCTGGTACTTTACTTGGAAGTAGGCCTGCAGCGGCGCAGGACCCATGTAGATAATAATCTCAGCGGGGGCATCCCGGCCAATGGCGGCGGCAAGCCGTCGGCCGGTTTGATTGAGTGCATCAACCACCGCAGACGGTAGAACACCTGGGGTCGCGTCGCCCAGCGTAGCGGTGAGCAGGACTGGCAGGTCGGAACGGACAGGGGAGCGCGTGACGGACGTTAGAACGAGGCTGGCGACAAGCGCGAGTGGGAGCGCCAGAGCAGTCGTCCGGTTCCAGCCCTCATCTGCGCAACGGCGAACCCGCCGTATCATCAAAAGGACGGCCACCAGAAGTCCAGTCTGAGCAACGTGCGACTGGTAACGGAACCACTCGGCCGCTCTTAAAGCCTCATCCGGCGCGAAGGCCGCAAGATAGGTGAAGAGCAGGAACGCAGAATAGGCCATCCAGAGCAACAGGAAGACAGCCGCCAGCGGGTCGGCGGCATCGGCTTCGTACACCAGGGTCGCCGAGTTCCTCTGCCACCGACCCGCCAGCCATTGCCCGCCGCATGCCGATACTGTGAGGAGCACTAGCGTCAGGCCCCAATGGGCGAGCATGGCGCGGCCAATTGCAGCAAAGGTGCTGCCCATATCCCCCCAGTTCCAGTCATCCAGTGGCTGCAGACCGAACTCGATGGACGGCCAGAAGGGCGTTTTCTCCGACGGCAGCAGCACGGCGATATAGAAGCGCCATGCGGCCAGCACCGCTCCGGCCGGTCCAAACGCAGCGAGTATCGCAGCCGCTCCGCGCGGCCACGGCCGAGCCGTTCGTAGGCCAACACGAGCAACCGACGCTAGGGCGAGTGCTGCCATGAGGCAGGCCGCGAGCACCACGCCAGTTTGACGCATCGCCAGTAGCAGCGCCAAGACCAGCCCGAAAGCAAAGGCCGGGCCGGGCGCTGCCCGTAGGGTGTTGTCGCTTGCCACCCAGAGACGCACGCCCAGCCACGCCAGCACCATCACAGCTGTGGCAGTCATGACATCGGGCAGTGCCGAGAGGACAAAATGCCAGTCCACCCCGGGGTTGCCGAGGGTGACCGCAAGGCCAGCTGCCGCGCCGGCGGCAAATCGCCGGATTCTTCCCACTGGAGCGCCCGCGGCAATGATCAAAAGCCCGGCGGGCACAGCGAGGATCAGCACATTGACCACGCCGCCGGCGTTGTCAGCGAAGGTTCCCGCAAGGCGCGACCAGGACGCGATCAGAAGCTGCATGCCCGGGGGATACCCCGTGAATGCGGTGATTGGCGGCGGCCCCTCGGCGGACGGCAGACTGCCGAACCGGTATAGGTACTCGGCAGCCGGCAGCCACGTCATGAAGTCGTCCCAATGGCGCGGCGGTGTCTCCGCGGCCACTATCAGCGCCGGCGCTATCCCTACCAAGACACCGGCGAGGACAGGCAAACCGCCACGGCGACCGGCACGGACCAGCAACACCATCGCTCCCAATGCCAGCACGACGGGCACAAGATACAGCACTGGATCGCCGGGCAGGCCCACCGCCGCTGCCGCGACCAGCCCAACCAACCCCGCACCGACGGCTGCCCCTAATAGCGCCAGCACAGCAAGACCGCCGGGCACTGTCATGTCACAGTTCTCCAGGTCGTGCTGATCCAGTCCCAGGACCAGAACGCTGACGCCTTGGGCTTGCAACCCAGTATGATCCGGCCGACGTGGACGATGCCGGTTCGGACTGCGTAATTAGGACCAAATCGTCGCCGTGAGCCGCATCTTGGGGATGCGGTGGCGACGGGCAGCATTGTGCTTGAAGGGCAAGGCAGGCGCGGTAGTCAGCGCAACGGGGCCGCCCTTCTACATAGCGCGTTCGCCCCCGCCAACCGGTCCGCCTCCCCTCCGTGCACCACCATTGTTCGGTTCCCTTCCGGCCGGCTTGGAGGGCGAGACCAGCGTCAGGATCGTCTCCTTCGAGTTCGAGGACAGCGATGAGATGATCCCATCTGCGGCTCCGACACGGCCGAATTGGCCGAGGATGGAGGCCTCGAGATTGAAAACAGCATCCACCATGGCGACTTGATCCAGAATTAGGGCTCATCGCTGGTAGTCTTTCAGCAGCCTGTTAGAAGCGAGACAATGTTAACTGGATTGTGAGAGTCATAAGGATCGTAAGACAGTTGGACGGGCGTAGCGCTGCCAATCCGCACCAAGTCCGAGGTGTCAGTGTTGAAGGAGAACACCACTTGGTTCTGCTGACTGTCCGTAGCATTGAAGAAAAGTGTTTTACCAACCGTGCCCAGGGCGCTGGGAGCAGTCCAAGCGTCATCGTCAGTGACGTCTTTGACCATCCTGGTTCCATTGGCGGTACCGTCGCTCATCCACAGATCATAGCCGTGGGTGCCGTCATTTGCGGTGAAGAAGACTTGGTCACCGACAGCAGTGAGATTGGAAATCTGGGCGCCAAGTTCGCCGGGACGTAGCTCCTTGACCATACGTGTGCCCGTTTCCGTCCCGTCTGAAGCCCACAGCTCCATCCCGTGCACCCCATCGTACCCTTGGAAGAACAGTGTGTTGCCGGCCGCAGTCAGATTGGTGGGGTTGGCGCCCATCATGGGGGTAAACTCCTTCACTTTCCGCGTGCCAGCCGTCGTACCATCAGACGTCCACAACTCGAACCCGGCGTTGAAATACAGTCGGTTGCCCATGGGCTCCAAATCGATGGAAATACCCACATGCGGTTCTTCGGCAATGCCACCCTTCAGCTTAACGGTCCCAGCCGCGGTGCCATCGGTTCTCCACAGATCCGTGTCATTGCCCACGCCATCTCGTGCGGTCAGAAAAAGGAAGTCGCCGACAGCGGTCAAATGGTCCGGTGCCTGATTATAAGGCGCCATCGAATCAACGCTTCCCGGTATGAAGTCCTTAACCAGGGTCGTTCCATCAGTCGTTCCGTTGCTCTTCCAGAGCGCTGCCCCGTGCGTTCCGTCCTTTGCCGCGAAATAAAGTGTATTGCCAACCGAAGCAAATGTGCCGGGAGCGGACGACGAGGAACCTGCCCATATGTCTGACACCATCATGGTGCCCGACACCGTACCATCACTCCTCCAAAGCTCGTTTCCGTGAATGCCATCGTCCGCCGCAAAGTAGAGCGTGTCGCCAACGCGGGTCAGTTGGCCGGGCGGCGACATTGAATCGTCAGGCTGGATGTCCTTGACGAGCGTCGTTCCGGCCGCCGTTCCGTTGCTCTTCCACAACTCCGCTCCATGCACGCCATCGTTGGCGGTGAAGTAGGCTGTGCCATTCACGACGGTCAGATTGGAAGGTGTGGAGGAGGCCATCCCCGGCGCGATATCCTTGGGGAGTGTCAGGAATTCCGTGCTTGGCGGAGCGTGTTGAGTATCAGGCGTTCATCGCCTTCGCGAAGCGCTCTCCGAAGATGACGGCCATCTGAGCCTTTGCGGCCGTCCACTCCCGTGGCGGCATCTTCCAGTCTTTCTCGGCGCGGTTCAAGACGAGAAACAGGAGCTTCAGCGCGGCCTCGTCATTGGGGAAATGCCCCCGGGCCCGCACCGCCCGGCGCAGCTTCGAGTTGAGCGCCTCAATAGAATTCGTTGTGTAAAGGATGCGTCGGACCTCGCGGGGAAAGGCAAAGAAGGGGATGACCTCCTGCCACGCCCGCCGCCACGCCTTGCCGATGGCCGCATACTTTTCGCCCCAGGGGCCGTCCTCGAAGGCGCTCAGGGCCACCTCGGCGGCCTTGTCGTCGACGGCATCGTAGACCGTCTTCAGTGCGGCGGCGATGGCCTTGCGGTCCTTCCAGGACGCGAACTCCATGCTATGGCGTAACAGATGAACGATGCAGGTCTGGACAATCGTCTCGGGATAGGCGGCGGCGATCGCCTCGGGAAAGCCCTTCAGCCCGTCGACCACTGCCAGCAGGATGTCCTCCACGCCGCGGTTCTTCAGTTCGTTCAGCACGCGCAGCCAGAACTTGGCGCCTTCGTTCTGCTCAATCCACAGCCCCAGCACCTCCTTGCCGCCGTCGGCGCGCACACCAATGGCAACATGGATGGCCTTGTTGCGCACCAAGCCTTCGTCGCGGATCTTGACCCGGATGGCATCAAGGAACACCAGAGGATAGATCGCCTCCAGGGGCCGGTTCTGCCAGGTCGTCACCTCCTCGATCACCGCGTCCGTTACCGTGGAGATCAGGTCGGCCGACACCTCGATGCCGTAGAGTTCCCGCAGGTGTCCGGTGATTTCCCGCGTCGACATGCCCCGCGCGTACATCGACACGATCTTCTCGTCGAAGCCGGGGAAGCGGCGCTGGTATTTGCCGATCAGCGCCGGATCGAACGTCCCGGTCCGATCGCGCGGGATGGACAGGCCCATCGAGCCACCCTCGGTCAGCACCGTCTTGTGGCCGTAACCGTTGCGGCGGTTGCCGCTCTCGTCACCGGCCAGGTGATGATCCAGCACCGCCTTCAGGGCTCGCTCCGTCAGCGCCTTTTTCAGCTGGTCGAGCAAGCCGTTCTGATCGAAGGCCGTCTTGGCGTCAGCTCCAGCCAGCAGCTGGTCGAGGATCGCGTCCGGGATAACAGGCTCTTTGCGTCGGGCCATGGCGGGTCTCCTTCCATGTCAGGATAACCCCGCCAAGCACGGAATTCCTGACACTCCCTATCCTTGATCAGATGCGCAGAGGCGCCATTCGTGCTCCAAAGTTCGTCGCCGTGCGCCCCATCGGTGCCTGCGAACAGCGCGGCGCCCCCATCCGACGGCTTGTCACGGAAGACGCCAGCCCAGTCGTTCCGGGCGGCTCTCCGCTCCCAATTCGCCCCGGCGAAGACGTATTGGCTGCCCAGAGACATCTGTGGCGCGCCGATGGATACGCCTGTGACGTGCAGGGCGGAACCGTCTCGGAAGGAGAAGTCGGCCTGCCAATATTCCTGCCCAGGTGTCATATAGGGCTGGCTGGTGAGCCTCACTGGACCGGACAGGTCCTGGCTGCGGTAGCCACTGAAGACGAGCTGGTCGTTTTGCAGATTGAACATTTCCAGCCGGTCATTCCCGAAGCCGGACGCACCCTTCTGGAAAAGGAAAACGTCACCTCGATCACTGAATGGAGGGTTGCGGAGGGTACCATCAAGGATGGTGTCATCACCCGGGCCGGCTATGAAGACGTCATGGCCCAGATCACCTCCCTCCCCCATGGAGAAGGAGTAGAGATTGTCGCCGCCGTTCCCGCCGTAGAGGACATCGTCGCCATAGCTGCCAACAACAAGGTCAGCACCGTTCTCGCCTCGAACTGTGTCATCTCCGACGCCGCCGAATAGCGAATCCTGGCCGTTCATGCCGTAGATGAGGTCGTTCCCGGCTCCGCCGTCCACCCGGTCGTTGCCGTTGCCAGCCCACACCGTGTCGTTGCCACCGCAGCCATCAATGGTGTCGTTACCGGCCAAGCCGTACAGTCTATTGTTGCCGCTGTTGCCGACCAGAAGGTTGTTCAGCCCGTTGCCCGTTGCGCTCCCGTTGGCCCAAGCCCCAACCTCTTGCAAGGTCGCATTCTCCAAGTTCGGCCCGAGCTGCCAGGAGAATTTGGCCCGCACAGTGTCGATGCCCTGATTGGCGTATTCGACGACTGTGTCTTCCGGCCCATTCACCCAGAAGGTATCATTTCCGAGCGCGCCAGCCAGACGGTCGGGAGCGGCGTCGTCACCGGCGTAAAGCACATCGTCGCCCGACCCTCCATCCATGGTGTCGGACCCGTTGCCACCGTCCAGCGTATCATTGCCGCCCTCGCCGTACAGGAGATCTCTGCCAGCGTGTGCATAGATCAGATCGTTTCCCGAAGCCGCAAAGACGGTGTCATTGCCTGCATTGGTCGAAAAGATGTCATCGCCATCTGTACCGCGAAGCCAGTTTTTGGAATCGTTTCCTCCGAAGTACGCCATCTTTCAACCCTCCTCTTGCTGATACGCGCGGCATATTATTTTTATGGAAATGCACAGCAAATAAGGGCCGTGCCTTGACGAGAGAGCACTGTTTGGCCTGCGGATAAACCCCTCAGACTCTCTCAGATGATAATGAGGTCACTGCTACCCAGCCGCTGTTGGCCGAAGCCGCTGATCGTCAAGACAGGAACGTCTTGGCCCCTCTGCCGCACCGAGACCAGAAGATCCTCCCCGACCGGGGACTGGAGAATATCAGCGGGGCTCAACCCCAGACCACCGAAGCCGATAATGTCAGAGCCGGGCGTGAAGTCGGAGAGCGTGTTCGGACGGTCCGGCAAGGCGGCCGCCGTCACCCAAAACAGGTCGTCGCCCGCTCCTCCCGTCATGGTGCTGCCGCCCGACCCGGCGAACAGTTCGTCCGCGCCATCGCCGCCAAAAAGCAAATCCGCCTCGCCGGCAAATAGGACGTCGCCATCGGGACCGCCGTACAGCCGGTTTCTACCGCCACCAGCCACGGCATTGAGAACATCCGCTCCACTCTCCCCGAACAGTTGGTCATGCGAACCGGCCAGCAGTTCATCGTTGCCGGCCCCTCCGAACAGCCGGTTCGAGCCGGGCGACTGGGAAGAGTCGACAAGGTCGTTCCCAGCACCGCCGAACACCGTAATGGACCCGTCGAACAAATTGATGACGTCGTCACCCGCCGTTCCAAATACCCGATCCGTTCGGCCCTGATTGAGGGCCTCGACATTCAGGACATAGCGTCCCACGCCGAAACCGGCAGAACCGCTGCCCGCAATGTTTGGATCGTAGTTGGAGTTCGCGAAACCACTGACGCCGATAATATAGGTTCCCTGTTCCGGCGCAGTAAATGTAATTCGCGAATCCAGCCCATCTGAATCGTCATTGTAAGCGAGTTGACTGCCTTGTGCGTCAAATATGCGCAGGATCGTGTCCAGATTGGACACTCCGGCATTGGCCGCATCGGTATCGATCATGACCTGCTGTCCCGGTGCCAGCCGGAACTTCACCAAGTCAACCTCATTAGGCCTGCTCTCAACGCCAGCATTGTCGCCAAGGAAACCATTCAACGAGAGTTTTCTTTCCTGTCGGAGTTCGGCAGTAAAGTCCCCCGCCTGCTGGATTGTATCATTGGGTTCTATGACATCGACTGTCTGGGACGGAATCAAGGCCGGGCGCAGGGTAGGATCCCCCTGCATGGTCATCCCGTAGAACCAGTCGACTTTCCAATCATCCGATGGGGCGTCAGTTGGCGCGACGTTCGCGTTGAACCAATCTTTGAATGCCTGCCCCATATTGGCAAGACTGCTTTGGGGAGAATAGAAATCCGCAAAATTCAGCATGCCGCCGGTCTTGGTACTGCCAACGGCATTGACGACATTTCCCTGCCCAAACACGTAGGCGCCGATCAGGTTGTCCGCCGTCGTATAGTCAGCACTGGAACAATTAAACATATTCAGGAAGCCAAAGCGTTTATCGATTCGAGCAACTTCTTGGCTTGTCAAAATCCCGCCGTCGACACCACTCACCGAATGGCCCGCTGACCAGCTGTGGATCTGCTCGATCACAGTTTCGGCATTCTCACCGAGCGCTTGAATATAGCGGGGCAGCGTTGTCTCACTGGGGTTCCGGATGTCTGTGACCTGACTATAAAGCGATGCCAAGCTTTGCAGATCTCCGACATAGGGAGACCAGTCGTCATCGGCAAACCAGATCGCACGATCCTCATACTGAAGAGCGCCCGTGCGGACGTTGTGGACCTTCTGGAAGTACGAATTGATGAGGTCTGCCTCGCTTCCGGCAATGATTCCCTGAAGGTTATCTGCTGACAGCCGTGACACGTAGATCTCGCAATCCACATCGCCGGTGTGGCTGTCCAGCCCCTGCTCGTTCAAAATATAGGTCCCGTCGAGGTCCATGAAGTACAAGTCGTGGGGATAGGTTGTTTGGGATGCTCCACCCCAATTGTCTTCGCTGGTGAAATCGACATGGGGAATGTTGCCGACAAACAAAGCGCCTTGCAGCCCGGACTGCTCCCATTGCGCATGCAACTCATCGCGTAGTTCCATAGCGGAACCGTTCCAAGGCCGGATAGAGACGTCATAGCCCTCAGCAGCCAGGTCCGTCGCGTAGACGTCCAGCGAGCCCGCGATCTGTGGCATCAAGGAGGCTTCGACAAAAACGTCAAAGGTACCGGTGTCCAAAGCCACTGAAGGTGCTTGGCGGCTTTCCGCATCGGACAAGTTCCCATTGAGAATGCCGGCATTAACGAGGCTCTCCAGAGAATTGGGCCCGTTGCCCTTGATCGACTGGATGGAGCGGTCAATGGAAGCCTTATCGTAAAGCTCGCACTCTTGTGCTCCAGCCATTGTTTTTTCTCCGCTTGTGATACTCTGTACTGTCCAGCATAATCTTGGCATCCCACGATATGCTGCACCTGCCGGGCAACGAGTCCACCATCTGAACGATCCCGCAATCTGCGGCCCTCAGGTCTTCACGTTGTTTGAGAGATGATTTGCCTTACAATCTTATAGCACGCATGGTGAGGATTGCGGGGCTAGGCAATGGGAGATGAGAGTTATCGGAGGGATGTTTCGCATATTGAAGTTGTGCATGTACTATTTTTCTCTCTGGCATTGACGAATACTACATCTGTGTCTCAGTCGAATCTATTCCCTGTACAGGTGTGACCAGATACCGCCCCTTTGTAAGACGATATGTCTCCTTCGAGAGCTGGTAGTGAACTTTTGCGAGTAAATCGGTGCCGTTGGGGGAGAGCGGGACAGGCGTTCGCTGAACAACGCCAAGGGCAAACTGAGCCGGGTCAGGCATCCGCGCCGGGCGTTCCTTTAGCCGGGAAATTTCATGAGGTTTGGCGGAGCCTTGTTACAGCGAGGTGAATTCGGCCGCAGGAACCCCTTTCCCGGCACTTTGGTGCAGAACTCGACCTGTGGACGGATTTCGCCCAGAGACGATGGAGATCGGGCGACCTTCCCGGTGGTTGGCTTGCCGAGGTTGGTCATGGGATTGATGACGGCGCAGGCGACCTTGGCTTCGGCATTTTGCGCAGGCAGAGTTCGGGCGCGCAGGCTGCGTCTGATTGGCACCTTGTACCGAAGCATCGCCACCTCGACCAACGATCTCTTGCCGTGTTGGACGGCTCGCTGCCAACCCAAGCGACCACGCTCCTTGATCGTCTGGATGTAGCGGTCGCGCCGGGTGGGCGCTCTCTCGGCGGTGTCGCTCACCACCGCGGTAGCGCGGCGGGATGATCACCCCGGCGTCCGGCGCACGCTCGGCGACAGCATGATAGACGGGCTCGCCGTCGTAGGCGCCGTCCGCCAGCACCGAGCCGATGGGGCACGTGACCTGACCGAGCAACTGACCGACCAGCGAGACGTCTCCCTCTTCGTTGCCCGTCAACGCCGAGGCGAGGATCTCGCCGGTAGCGGGATCGACGGCCAGGTGCAGGTTGCGCCAGCATCGGTGCGCTGTGCCGCCGCGCTTTCCCAGGTGCCACTCGTCCCAGCCGAACACCTTCAGCCCGGTGGAATCGATGACCACGGTGACCGGCCCGTCCGTCCTGGCCAGCGCCGACGCGACGGCCAGATCGGTGCTGCGCCGGGAAAACGTCGAATGATCGGGAACCGTGAGGTCCAGGCCGAGCAGGCGCATGAACGAGCCCAGCAAACCCTCGGTCTGGCACCACGGCCGACCGAACGCCAGCCGCAGCATCAGCCCGGTCTCAATAGCGATATCGGAGTAGCGCGCTGGCCGGTCGCCTCGGCCCGTGGTGGGCGGCGTCCACGCGGCGATCGCCACCGGCGTCACTCAGATCGTCAGATCTCCCCGCCGGCAGATTTCCCCGCCGGTGCAGTGCCGCATCGTAGGCCGCCCAGTGGTGTTGTCAAGTTGCTGGCGGGGAGTGGAATTGCGGCCAGCTGACCTGCATTCGCCTCCCAAGTCAGCTGACCTGGGCAGCGCCGGTCGCCTCGCGTCATGTGGTGAAGGCGCTGGTACGAGCGGCGCGGTACTCGGAAGCGGGGATGAGGTGGCGGCGCAGTTGAAAATGGCTGTGGATCAGGCCGTGGGTGGAAAGAAACCGGGCCTCCCAGTCGCGCACCGCCTCATAGGAAAAGACCAAGCCACGCAGGAGCAGGAAATCGGCGCGATCGCGCAGGCTCAGTTTGATTCAAAGCCGCCACAGCACGATTAGGAAGACGACATTGGAGGGCAGTTACAGGCGGTTCAGCACCGAGCCGGTACGCTCGTTGAAACCGCGCCCAGACTGCCGGCAGCGGAAGCGGCGGTCGCAGTGGGCCGTCCGATCCGAACGCTCTGTCGTCGCGGTCGAAGAGCAGTGTGGGCAGCGCATCGGTCACCCCCAATGGAGAGATGATCCTCTATGTCAGCCCCGCGCCGTCAAACAAGTTGGCGCAAAGGCTGACAGAACCCTCAAAAACATCCACTGCGAACATCTTCGTCAACGGGCGCGCGCGACAGCCGAGTTCATAGTCGCCGCCTCCTGAAAGAGATCTTGTAAAGCTCTTTCATCAAGATCATCTCCTTCCATGAGATCGACCGCACGCCTTACTCCCGTGAAACTAGCGTTGAAGAGCCTGTGCTTATCCTGGAGCAAGCTTCCTTTGGGGAATGTAAGCTTGACCTTGTCTTTGTATGTCTCACCCGTGCAGATGATGCCGGTATGCGACCATGTGGGCACGCCGAGAGGGTTGGTCGGCTTGCGCCACTTCACATCCTCAACGACATCCGGAACGGCGTCCCTAATCAGCTGACGGATGCGGGTGAGGAGTGCCCCACGCCAATCGGGAAGGCTGGCGATCTTTGCGTCGACGGCTTCTGACATTTTGGTCATCCTTACGGTTGAAGCGGACGTGGTTTGCACCAAGTGCGGTCCTGGTGCCGCGCCAGCATACAGTAGCCGACGACGCTTGAGCTGATGTGGTGGACGGCCCTTCCACTTTCCTGAATCGATGGCAAGCTACGAACGCCTTGCTCTGTCGATAGCTTTAGGCGGAAATACCAAGCAGAACAAGGCGGTTGACGTTGTAGACGACGCCTCCGAGCAACGCCTGAGACCGTTGCGTGAGGTCTGTGCGGGCAGATAGAGCCTCACCCCACCTCCGCTTTGCGACGGACATGACGGTTTCCACCAGCCACCTCAGCGCGTACCAGTTCACCATGTCGGTCGAGGATCAGCTCTGGCTGCTGCATGGTCAACAGTCGTCCGACAGCTTGCAAGTCGATTCCCTTCGGCCGCCCGAACAGCGCGCGGCATAGGATCGGGATTGCCGCGGACAGACCGCGCTGTCCAGGGCTGGGCCAGCGTGAAAGTCTTTGAGGACGACGTTCAATTCTTGAAGTTTTCGCAGGATCGTGAAGATTTCCGCAGACGGCCCGCCGGTCGCGAAGCCTTTTGCGATCCCAGGAACCCAGCATGCCAGACACCTTGCGCGAAGGCGAGCGCTACACCGGGCTCATGGGGTTCGTCACCCGCTTCGATCTGCCGTCGCCCAAGCCGAGCGTCATCTCGATCCTCGGCAGCGGTCAACGGCGGCAGGTCGTCGAGGCGTACCGCACCATCGAGCGCTACCTTGCGTCCTACGACTACGGCAACACGCCGGAGATGGAACTGAAGTTCGCCCTCCGCTACAAGACGACGGACCTCGCGATCCTGCGGCTGGCCTTCGAGAGCATGGCGACGGCGGACCTTGAGGCGTGGATCCGCAGCGAGCCGAACGGGACCTTCTCGCCCGGCGCGCTTGGTTCTTCCACGAGTGGCTCACCGGCGCGCAGTTCGATCTCCCCGACGCCGGCGATACGCCAGCAACTGCTGCCGGACAAGCACACCGTGCTACCAGGCGAACCTTCGCGGCGCCACCGCGTCACCGACAACCTGCCCGGCCCCCCCGCCCTCGATCTGCGGTGATCCGCCGGACGCCGCAGATCGAGGCGCTGCCCCGGTCGGGCATCCGGGAGGAAGTCGCAACTCTGGTCCGCGGCTGCGACCCGCAGCTCCTGGACCGCGATCAACTATCTCTACACCAAGGAAACCAAGGAGGCCTTCGCCATTGAGGGGGAGGCCGCAAGTGGCACGAAGGCCGAGCGTTTCATCGAAGCATTGCGGACGGTCCGCAACTTCGATCCGGCCAGCGAGAGGGACCAGACCCGGCTGCAAAACGTCATCGTCGATCACCGCTATGCGGCGGCCGGGTGGCGCGATTTCCAGAACTTCGTCGGCGAATCCTCGACTGGGTACCGGGAGATCACCCACTTCATCTTCCGCAAGCCTGAAGACGTGCGCTCCCTCATGGCAGGCTTTGCGGAGCTGGTCGCGCGGCTGAAGGGGGCTGAGATCGACCCCGTCCTGGCCGCCGCCGCGATCGCCTTTCTCTTCGTGTTCATCCACCCGTTTGAAGACGGTAACGGAGGCATCCACCGCGACCTGAGCCACCACACGCTGGACGAAGCCGGCTTCACCCCGCCAGGCATCCTGTTCTCAGTCTCGGCGGCCATCGTGCGCAACCAAGCGGCCTAGGACGCGTCGCTAGAACGATTCTCACGTACGATCACACCGCACATCGACTGGGAGTGGGGGGCCGGCGCATCCGAGGACGGTCCTGCCGTCGTCGTCCAGAACCGGACCGACCACCTCTACCGCTACTTCGATGCCACGCCGTAGGCCGAGTATCTGTACGGCTGTGTCATCGATACCGTGCCGCGCGACTTCAAGGAGGAGGTCCTCTTCGTCGAGATCTTCGACTACGCGATGCAGGGGGAGATGGACCATATCGACATGCCCAACCGGAAGGCGGGGCAACTGGTGCGGCTGGTGATGCAGAACAACCGGATTGGCAAGGAGAAGCGACTCAAGCTCTTCTCAGAGATGTCGGATGCGGAGATTGATGATCTGGCGCGAATCGTGCACGTCGCCAGCGCCCCGCCCTCCGACGAGGACGACGCCTGAACGCCCATCAGGCCGCCGGTCTGGAGTTGGAGTCCGGACGTCCGAGGTCGAGCATCTGGTTCGATTCCGTTGCAATGCTTGACGGTCGGCGCGGAAAGTCGTGGCGTCGGCGTCGTCAGGCGGCCACACCGAACAGACGGGCGATGAAGGTCGCCTAGCAGGCTGCTGAAAAACACCCTTCCCGGCGCGGCATGGTTGTGATTCGCTTTCCTTGCGGTGGTCAGGTGAGGTCACGGGTATGCGCGGACGGCAGTCGCATCAGGGCGGGATGTTCAGCTACGTGTCTCTGGAGGAGCGGGTTCCGGCCAAGCATCCGTTGCGGGCGATCCGGGCAGTGGTCGATGAGGTGCTGGCCGGCATGGATACGGCGTTCGCCGGACTTTACGCCAGCACCGGGCGGCCGTCGATCCCGCCCGAACAGGTGCTCAAGGCGCTGCTGCTGCAAGCCTTTTACTCGATCCGCTCGGAGCGTCAGCTCGCCGAGCAGATTGACTTCAATCTGCTGTTCCGCTGGTTCGTCGGCCTGGGCGTGGACGATCCGGCCTGGCACCCGACAGTGTTCACCAAGAACCGCGACCGCCTGCTCGCCGGCGACGTGGCCGGCACTTTCCTCGGTGCCGTGGTGGCGCACGCCAAGGTCAAAGGCTTGCTGTCGGACGAGCACTTCTCGGTGGACGGGACGTTGATCGAAGCCTGGGCCAGCGTGAAGAGTTTCCGTCCGAAGGACGGGAGCGACGAGCCACCGGGGCCCGGACGCAACGGCGAACGGAACTTCCACGGCGAGCGGCGCAGCAACGACACGCACACCAGTCTGACCGATCCCGAAGCCAAGCTGTTCCGCAAGGGGCGCGGCAAGGAGGCCAAGCTCAGCTTCATGGGGCACGTGCTAATGGAGAACCGCAACGGCCTGGTGGTTGGAGCGACGCTCACGCAGGCCAGCGGCACCGCCGAGCGGAGCGCCGCGCTCGACCTGATCGGCGCCATGGAAGGCCGGCACCGTATCACGGTGGGCGCCGACAAGGGCTACGACACGGCGGATTTCGTCGCCGACCTACGGTCACTGAAGGCGACGCCGCACGTGGCGCAGAACATCTCCGGGCGGCGTTCGCGTATCGACGCGCGCACCACCCGGCATTCCGGCTACGAGGTGAGCCAACGCTGCCGCAAGCGCATCGAGGAGGTATTCGGCTGGATCAAGACGGTGGCCGGTCATCGCAAGAGCCGCTTCCGCGGCACCGCCCGGGTGGGCTGGGCCTTTACCTTCGCCACGGCAGCCTACAACCTGATCCGGCTGCCCAAGCTGCTGGCTACGGCGCCATGACGGCGGCGCGACGCTGCAAGGTGCTCGGCAAGTGGCGCCTCATCGAAGCCGACCAGTGGGACCGTGCATATCTCGATCTGGTCGAGCCGGCCTACATCCGCTTCGACGTCGACGGCCGCGGCGAGATGGTGTTCGGCGCCCTTCAAGCCGGCCTGGAGTGCGAGACTGGCGTCAGCACCATCTTCTTCGATTTCGAGGGCAGCGACGAGATGACACCTATCCGCGGCACCGGCACGGTCGAATTGGCCGAGGATGGGAGCCTCGAGGTTGAAATCAGCATCCACCACGGCGACGAGATCCAGCTCAAGGCTCACCGCTGGTAGTTTTTCAGCAGCCTGCTAGGCGGCCATGTTGCTGGCGGGAATGGCGGCGACCTGCCCCTTGCGCACCATCGCTAAGACGCCGGTCCACACGTCTACCGGAGAGCAGAAGGCAGTCAAGCGGACTGCGACATAATGTCTATATTGCACCGATGATTATCTCGCCCAGAATAACCTCGGATCTGACGACGACCAGAATAATAACAGGTTTTTCCGCAAAACCTTCACCAACAAAAATAGTTTTTTAACAGGAGACCTCAAGGTGATTAAGATTTTCTCCAACCATCTTTCCTTTGATCGCATGATCGCAATTCCAGTTATCAAGGTTCTCTACTGGATTGGCCTGATTGGAGGCGCCGTTGGGGGCGTTGTTTCGGCTATCGGTGGACTCGGCATGATGCGTTGGGATGCGGCGGCAGGAGTTGGCACCTTCATCGTCACCTTGGCCGGAACCGCTTTCGGTTTGCTGATGTGGCGCGTGGCCTGCGAAGGCATGATCGTCGTTTTCGGTATTCACGAACGGCTGGGCCACGTGAAGGACGCGCTGAGCCGGCAGGCGTCTGCGTAAAATGGCAATGCCTAGAGCAGTTTGACAGGCATCTGAATCGAGGGATTCCCACAAACGTCAGCGTGTTGCACGGAGGTGGCGGATGTCAGGCTTCGCCCTTATCCTGCCATTGCTCAGGCAAGGCGGACAGACTCCGGGCGTCCGAGATGAGCATGCGATTGAGGGCGAGCACGCCGATGAAGACCTCGTTGGCCTGAGCCTGATCGGTGAGAAGCGCAGGCCGTCGCCAAGGACCTGCTTCCAGCGTCCGATCTGGTCCTCGACACGAACTCTGTGATTGCAGCTGCTGGTCCGTTGCCAAGCCAGGCGACCGCTTTCGATAATGGCCTGGACGTGGTGATCACGCGGCGTGGGGGCGGTATCAGCCCTGTCGCTGAGAACGGCGTCGGTCCGTGGGGGCGCCACCACCACGGCCTCAGGTTGACGGGCGTGCACCGCCGCGTAGACCCCCAGCCCGGTCATAGGTGCCGTCACCGGTGAGCCCGCTCACCGGGGCCGTGACTTGGTCGAGCAGGGGCCCGACCACCGCTGCGTCATCGACCATGCGGTCGGTCAGCGTCGCCGCCACGATCCGGCCGGTGGAGGCATAAACGCCAACGTGCAGCTTCTTCCAAGACCGCCGCTTACGAGTTCCGTGCTTTTCGATCAACCACTCCCCCTGGCCGGCAAATTTCAACCCGGTGCTGTCGACCATCAGATGGACCTACCCCTTCCGGGTGGCTGGCCCCGCTTCGCGCATTGCGCGATCCTCCCGCACGATTCATCGAAAAATGGGGGGTCAGGCGTGTCGGACACAATCGCTTCCGGTGGTACGGCTGGCACCGTCCGGCGTGCTTTTCGTTTTCCTCTATGGGCTCTTCGCGCCGTCTGGCTTCTGATCGTTCCACTGATGTTTGTGGCGCTCGGGATTACGCAGGAGCAGCGGGCCGCCGCGACGCTCGCCGACTACCGGCAAGCCGGACAGGAATTGCCGGAGGCGCTTGCCCAACTCCAGCGGATCGAAGCGAACAATCCGTCGGCCTTCGTGACCATGGGCGGACCGGATGGCCGCCGCATGCCGGTCTCGATGGCCATTGCCGGGGTCCGCAACGTCATCGACACAATGGACGAGGGCACCGAGGTTTCACTGATCCGCTACCCGTTGAGCTGGGGCACGATGGCCGGCGGCCTGCTGGCCTTCCTTGCCGGGCTCACCGGGGTGCTGGCGGCACGGGTCGCGGCGCTGCGGGCGCAGCGGTCGCGCGACGCCCTGGTCCGGAACTTCGACCGCTTGAGGCGGGGCCTGCCCTTCGCGCTCGCCGCCGTGCTCGTCGGCCTCAGCATTGCCAGTGTTTCGGCTTCGCTTTTCGAAGCGGCGAGCCTGTGGTTCTGGGACCATCTGTCGACCGGCAGCATGAAACTCTTCGCCGCTGCCGTGACGCTCGCGGCACTCGCCGCCTACAGTGCCGTGATGGCGGTGATCGCACTGCGCCGGGTCTTCGACCTCTACACCATGGAACCGCTCGACATCCGTGGGTTGGTGGTGAGCCGGGACGAGGCGCCCGGCCTCTGGCGTTTCGTCGAGGACTTGGCGGTCCGGCACGAGGCGCTGATGCCGGACAGCATTCTGATCGGCCTGACCGAGGGCTTCTTCGTTACCGAGGCGCCGGTCCGGCCGCTCGGCGGAGAGCGGGTGCTGCAGGGCCGTACCCTTCATTTGCCGGCTCCTTGCCTGCCGCTGCTCGGCGAGACCGAACTCGCGGCGGTCATCGGGCATGAACTGGCCCATTTCTCGGGCGGGGATACCACCTACAGCCGCCGCTTCGCCCCGATCCATGCCGGATTGTGGCGGACCCTGACCGCGCTCGGCGAGCGTTCCGGCACCGGCGGTTTCGTGCTCACCCCCGCTCTGCATCTCGGCTTCCACACGCTGGAGAGTTTCGACCTCGCGGTCGCCCAACACAGGCGGCAGCGCGAGCTGGAGGCTGACCGCCGGGCCAGTCTGGTCAGTGGTACGGAGAGCGTTCCCCTTGCCCTGCTTCGCAGCGCGGCACTGGCGCCGGCCATCGTTGGGACGCTGAATGATGCCTTCTCCGCCCCGGAAACGTCCGGGCCAGATCTGATGGCCGAAATCCAGCGGCGCGTCGAAGGCGGTCTCCCCGATCCCGCTGCGTATCTGGAAGAGTGCCAGCCACATCCGACCGACAGCCATCCGCCGACCACCCTGCGGATCAGCACCCTTGGCGTCCGGCTCGACGAGCGCCTGCTGGCCCGCGCCGCTCGCGGACCGGTTGCGGAAGACACCAGCCTGCCGCATCGGCTGTTCGCCGACTGGAGCGGGATTTGTCAGGCTCTGACGGCGGCGTTCCTCGACGAGGCGCGGGAGGCACATCGGCTGGACCGGGCGGAGCTAGAGGCCGCCGCCGCAGCCGTTCCGGAGGAGCACACGATGCTCTACGAGAACGGCAGGCCGATGATCTGGGCCATGGCCTTCATCGCGGCAATGTTCGTCGCCTTTGCCATCGGCACCATCTTCTTCGGGCAGTCACTCGGCATCGGCAACGATCCGGGGACGACGGCCTTCGTTGGAGCGGTGACGGCCCTCGGTGTCTGCATCGCTTTGGCCTACGCGGCCTGGGTCCGCCATAAGACGAAGGCGCCACTGATGACATTGACCCCCGACGCGCTGGTGTCGGCCCGGCTGCGGGAGGCAATCGCCTGGACCGATGTGGCGGGGATGCAGGTGACGGCATCGCGCCGGCTGGCGCTGGTGCTGGCTCTGCATGAGGAGGCGCCTCTGCCCAACCGGATCGGCTTTTCCATTTACAACAAGGTGAACCGTCGCAAGCGGATCGTGGTGCTCGAGGCAATGGGGATCCGCGGGATGAAGGCCGCTGACTTCGAGGCCCTGGTGAGCCGCTACCTCACCGCCGCCTATGCCCGCCGCCGGCTCGCCGGCAGTTGATGCGGTGAGTGGCATCTTTCGACGAGCGGGCAGAAAGTGCGTGCGCCGCCTGCCGGTAAGCTTTGCAACAGAGCCGTTTCGATCACCTCCAGAGTGGACGTTATCCTCTACGTCCGCCTTGCGTCGCCGAACAAGATGACGGGAAGGCTGACAGAACATTCAGTCGGAATCTACACAGTAACAACAAATTGACGTTGTCCTTGGCAGTCAGCCCCAGACTGGTCCGCCTTCCTCCAGCAACGCCCCGGCGCCAGGAACCGCGGGGATTAGACCAAGACGGGTGAGCATGCCGTACACAGTGCAGACCGCCGTGGAGACTGTCGGGATGCCCAGCATCTCCTCAATGGGGCGGATTGCCGGAAGGGACGGCATCTGCACGCAGGCCGAGGCGACTACGACGTCCGCCCCAGCCGTCTTCAACGAACGCACGTCCTCGACCAGCCGCATGGGGTCTCGGCGGCCGACCTCCAGGTTGTCGGCGATCTCGAAACACCGCCAGTCGATCACCTCGATCCCTTCATGCTCGATGTAAGCCACCACCAGTTCGGTCAGGGGACGGGTGTAGGGTGCCATCAGGGCGATGCGGCGCGCGCCTAGCGCCTTCAGCCCATCGATCAGCGCGCCGGCCGAAGTCATCACCGGTGCTGTGCAATGGTTCGCGCGTGCGACTTCGGCCAGTTCCTGCTCCACAGTGCGGTGGTGGCCGAAGCCCATCGCCATGATGGCGACGAGGCAGGCCGTGCTCATCACGTCGACGCGGGCGTCGGCAAGTTCGGCGGCACAGCGCAGGCTTTCACGGTTCATCGCCTCCAACTCCTCCTTCACCACCCGATGCATGCGCATCCGGCTGGAATGGAAAGTGAAGCGTTCCGGCAGCACCGCCTCGCGGGCGCGCAGCATGGCCGGGATTTCGGTTTCCATGGTCGTGTTGGAACTGGGCACGATCTGCCCGATGCGGTAGGTCCGGGTCATGGTGCGGACTCCTCAGGTGCGGGATCGGGCAGGTTGCGGAGGCAGTGCGCCGGAAACGCTGCCGGCCGTGCGCGGTAGCCGGCCAAGCGCCCAGAGCAGCAGGTTGCCGGCCAGCGCGATCAGGCACGGAATGGCGGCTACCACCAGAAGGTCCGCGGTGGACCAGTTCAGCCGCATCAGTTCCCCGCCGATGACCGGCCCAAAGATCGACCCCAGCCGGCCGATGCCAAGCGCCCAGCCCGCACCGGTCGAGCGAACCGGTGTCGGGTAGAAGGCGGCGGCGAGCGCGTTCAGCGCGGACTGTCCCCCCAAGATGCAGAAGCCGGCCACCGCGATTACCACGCCCGCAATCCCCAGTGAGCCAGAGACCTGTCCGATCAGCGCCACGCCGAGTGCGCCGGCCAGCAGATTGATCGCCAGCGTCGGGCCGAAGCCGTGCCGGTCGACCAGCCAGCCGAGCAGCAGGTTGCCGACCAGTCCGCCGACCCAGAAGATCGTTCCCACCAGCACCGCTGCGGAAGCGGGATGGCCGGCCTCCGTCATGATCACGGGCAGCCAGTTGGCGAGGAAATAGGCGGCAAGCAGGTTCATGAAGTTCAGCAGCCACAGCAGCGGCGTCGCCACCGCCATCGCGCCGCGGAACAGCTCCAGGATCGGCGCACCACGCGCCGGACGGTCGGCCGCAGCCAGGATCGTGTCGTCGCGCATGGCCAGGCCCGGCTCGATCCGGGCAAGCCAGCGTCGCACCTGCTCCAGGTTCCGCCCCCTCACCGTCAGGTATTGAAGGGATTCCGGCAGCAGGGCGAGCATCGCCACGCCCAACAGCAGCGGGGCGGCTGCACCGGCGAGGAACACCGCATGCCAGCCATGGGCCGGGATGAGCAGGCCGGCGACGACCCCGCCCACGGCTCCGCCGAGGATGAAGCCGGATGAGGCGACCATCATCAGGGTGATACGCACCCGCACCGGGCTGAACTCCCCGGCCAGAGCCACAGCGTTCGGAACGATCGCACCCATGCACAGGCCCGTCAGGAAGCGCATCCATCGCAACTCCTCGACGCTGGTAGCCTGCGAGGTCGCGAAACTGGTGAGTGCCAGGCATAGCATGGCGGCGATCAGCACCGGGCGGCGGCCGAACCGGTCGGCGATCATGCCCATGACCAGAGCACCCAGGGTCATGCCCAGCAACGCCGCGCCGAATACGGTGCCGAGGTCCGCCTTCTGGATACCCCAGTCGCTGATGATCGCTGGCGCCACATAGCCCATTGCCTGGACGTCGAAACCGTCGACGATCATGCAAAAGGTGCAGAGCGCGACGACGCGCAATTGCAGGCCGCCCAGCCGGCTGCGCCCGATGACGTCGGAAACGCTGACCGTGTTCATGCCGTCCTCCCCAGGGGTTCGTCGTTGTTCTGCGCCTCGTAGGCGGCGGTGAAGTGCGGATCGCGGCGGCGCAAATCCTCGTGGCTGACCTGCCCGGTGCGCCGCATGTAGTCGTAGGCGAAGCCGATGGGGTCGAGGTGGAGCTTGCCGGCAACCGTCTCGTACCAGTCCAGGCTGCGCGCGGCAGCTCCCTGGAAGCTGGAGGAAGACCGGCGGCGCTGCGCTTCGAAGGCGGTGAAGGCGGCGGGCAGGTCGCCCGGATGGTCGACGATCCCACGATGAAGTGCGATAGCGTCCTGCATGGCCATGCGGGTGCCGGACCCCAGCGAGAAATGCACGGTGCGCAGCGCGTCGCCCAGAAGCACGACGTTTCGGTGGTGCCAGTGTTCGTTGCGCACGATGTTCGCCTCGAACCAGTGCGACCGGTTGGTCAGCAATGGGTTACTGCCAAGGTCGGCACGGAATATTTCGGCGCAGGCGCGGCTGCTCTCCTCCTCGCTCATCCGGTCGAAGCCAGCGCGCAGCCACGTCTCCGGATCGACCTCGACCAGAAAGGTGCTGAACTCCGGGCTGTACTGGTAGCTGTGGGCGATGAAAACGCCTGCCGAGGTTTCGCGGAAGATCAG
This sequence comes from Azospirillum sp. A1-3, assembly GCF_023806445.1. NCBI lineage: Bacteria > Pseudomonadati > Pseudomonadota > Alphaproteobacteria > Rhodospirillales > Azospirillaceae > Azospirillum > Azospirillum sp. A1-3. Next base: position 703,504 of record NZ_JAMSLU010000002.1, on the reverse strand, counting down.
CGAGACGGGATGGAAGCGCTGGCGCGTACCGTACCAGGCGAACTTGTTGCGTCGCTGTTCGAAGCTGGGGCGGAACTGTTCGGCGTAGTGCAGGCGCACCGCGCTGTTGGCGCCGTCGGCGCCAACCAGCAGGTCGGCGTCACGCGCCAGCGCGTCGATGTCCGTGATGCGCTCGCCATGCCGGATCTCCACCCCCACCCGCCGGCAGGCGTGCTCCAGCGCTTCGAGCATGGCGAGCCGGGCGGTGCGGGAGAAGTGATTGCCGTGGATCTGCACGCGGGTATCGCGGTGCACGATCTCCATATAGTCGCAGCACTCGTGCCCGGCGGTGAATTCGGCGAAGAAGTCCGGGTCCGCTTCCTTCAGAAAGGAAAGGCCCACGTCGGAAAAGACAACACCCCAGCCGTAGGTGGCGCCTCGCGGGTTCTGTTCGAAGATTTGGATGTCGTGCGCCGGGTCGTGCTTCTTGGCGAGCAGAGCAAAATAAAGGCCGGCCGGGCCGCCCCCGATGATGGTGATCTTCATGCCGGGCCTCCTTCCGCCGCGCAGGCGCCGTGGTAGCGTTCCAGCGCCTGCCGGAATGCCGGGGGGATGTCGATGGAGCGGCGTTCGCCGCGCGCGACGCAGACGGGGGTCAGATGCGCCAGGAACGCGATGTCGCCAGTGAGTGTGCGGGCGCAAATCCGCAGCACGTAGGTCCGGTTCCGGATTTCCGCGACCGTGACGGTCATCTCGAACTCCTCGTCCGGCCGCAGCGACCGGCGGAAATCGAAGTCGAGCGCGCGGGTGGGCGTGCCGAACCCCTGCTCGTCCTTGGCGCGCTGCGGGGTGGTGCCGAACAGGCAGCCGTAGAACAGCTCCGCGGCCGAGATGACGTATTCACTGAAGGTGACGGTGTAGACGACTCCGGCCGGGTCGCACTCCCCCCATTTCACGCGGCGGCGGATCACCAGCGGGGTGGTGCCGACGATGTATTCGGTTGCTGTGAAATCGTTGGGAGTCATGCCGCACCTGCCGTGGTTTCAGCCGCCAACTTGTCGGCGATCAGTGTCTTCAGCGCCGGCTTGTCCAGCTTGCCGACGCGGGTGAGGGGGAACTCGTCCAGCACTTCGACGCGCTCCGGGCATTTGTATTTCGCAAGCCCGCAACCGGTCAGGAAGGCACCCAACTCCTGCACGTTCGGAGCCGGCATGCCTGGCCGCGTGACGATGAAGATGCAGCCCTTCTCGCCATAGAGCGGATCGGGCATGGCGACCAGTTTGGCGTCGGCGACGCTGGGATGGCGGCTGACATAGGCCTCCACTTCTTCGCAGCCGATCTTCTCGCCACCGCGGTTGACGTTGTCGCGCAGGCGCCCTTCGAAGGCGTAGCAGGTCTGCCCATTCACGACATGGGCCGTCATGATGTCGCCCGTGCGGTAGAAGCCGTCGGACGTGAAAGCCCCGGCGTTCGCCGTCGGGTTGTCGAGGTAGCCGCGCAGGCTGGACGGGCCACGGAAGCACAGCTCGCCCATCTGGCCCATCTGGCCGGGCGGCACCGGGGTCTCGGTCCCCGGTTCGAGCAGCCGGATCTCGTCGAACGGACAGCCGGAGGTGCCCTGCGTGCGGTGCCGCCGCTCCGTCTGGGCGTCCGCCGGCGAACCGAGAAGCAACCCTTCGGTGATGCCGTAAAGGTTCGAGCAGGGCACGCCGATGTGCTCCTCCAGCTTGTCGGCGCGGCTCATCGTCGCGAACAGGCGGAGGGAGGACAGGTCGTGCCGCCGGATGTCCGGATAGCCCATCAGTTGCGGTGCGATGGGGCCGACCGACAATGCGTGGGTGACGCTGTGCGCTTCGATCAGCTCCAGCATGCGCCGGATGTCGACCCTCGGCATCAGGACGACGGTCGCCCCGCCGAGCATCATCGGCATCAGCGCATAAACCTGAGCGGCATTGTGCAGCAGGGGCAGCGACCACAAAATGCGGCTGTCCGCCGTCATCCCGTAGAGCCCCATCAGGTGCCGCACATGACCCAGATATTCGGCATGGAAGCGCGGAATGATCTTGGGCAGTCCGGTCGTGCCGCCGGACAGCTGGAAGGTCAGGACGTCTTGTGGACCGAAGGGCAAGCCGGCCAGCCGGGCGCGCGCGGTTTCCGCCGGAACGGCGGCGATCAGATCCTCCAGCGCCAGTCCGGCGGACCTCCCGCCCCGCGCAACCACGAGATGTTGCAGGCCGGGGTGCCGTTCCATTATGGACACGGCAAAACCGGCGAGGTCGAAGCGGCTGAAGTCTGCCTGGACGAAGTAGCCGCGGGCGCCGCTCTGCCGGGCCAGCTCGCCGATCTCCACCTCGCGGTGCTGCGGTAGCGTGCAGACGGGGACGATTCCCGCCTTGAAGCAGGCGGCGAGCGCGATTACCGTCTCGATCGTCGTGCCCATCTGGAATATCGCGCGGTCGCCGGCGGCAAGGCCCAGCGCCAGCAGCGCCGCGGCCAACCGCTCGCTCGCCCCGTCCAGTTCGGCGAAGGTCACGGTCCGCTCGTCGCTGATCAGAGCCGGCTTGTCAGGATGGCGGGCTGCGGTGGCGCGTAGCACGTCCCCGACGGTGGAAGGGATCCAGGCCCCGTCGGCAAGGTATCGTTCGGCCTGATCGGCCGGCGTATAGACGACTCCGCTTATGGGATTGCGGATTCCTGTCATCTCTGTCCTCCCCTATATGCCTTTTAATTTGCAAGCCGGCTAAGCAGCGGGGGCGATGACGACGCGGTCGCGGTCGAAGATTTCGATCCGACCGCAGATGCCGCCGGTGAAAAGTCCGTACCAGACCGCCGGCTTCAGCCCGAGCGCACGACGCTGGAACTCGACCGGCCCAGCGGCATCGATGCGGTCGTGGATGTCCAGCGCGGTGACGGTGCAGTCGTCGCGCCCGCGGGCAGCGCGGGTCAGGCTGGCGAATTCCTCCAGCCGCGGCACGAAGATGCTGACCGCCGCGTGACCGCCGTCCGGATTGAGCAACGTGGACTTGCGTGCCCAGATCTCGTCAATGGCGATGACGCGCCGGCCTTCGGCGGATGCTGCGTCCTCCGCGTCCATGGCGGCCCGCAGGGTCAGTGCGGCGTCGGTGGAATCGATGGCGTTCAGCGGCCGCAGCTTGCGCGTGATTTCCACGAAATAGCCGTTGGGATCGCGCACGTAGATGGACTCGATCACTTCGTGCGTGGTCTCCACCGAGACTGTCAGACCTTCGGCTTCTAGGCGCCGCTTCCAGCCCTTCAGTTCCTCCTCACTGTCGACAAGCCAGGCGGTGTGGGTCGCGTCGAAGACGTGATCGTCCGGGAGTGGTGGCATCGCTGCGCGCCCCACCAGCGCCTCCGGTTGGTCGGACCCGAGATAATAGAAGAAGGCGATCGTGCTGCCGTTGCCGCTGTCGAAGAAGAAATGCAGGAAGTCGGGATGGGTGGCCGGGCCCCAACCGCGCGCCGAGATGACATGGACGAGCGGCAGGCCCAGCTTGTCGCGGTAGAACTCCACGGTTTCGCGCAGTTTCCAGGTCGGGCGGGCGGTATGGTCCACGCCGCGCAGGCGGAGCCGCGTCGCGGGTTGTTCAAGCATGCTGGTCTCCTTGAAATCCTATCGTTCGTGGCGCTCAGCCGCCGAAATGGTCGCGCAGCCAGTCGCCGACCGCCCGGCCGGCGGCGTAGCGCCCCGGCTCCTCTTCCGGGATCAGTGCCCGACCGTGGTGGTCGCCGCGGATGCGCAGATGGGTCTTGTGTCGTGTGGAGAAGCCGTCGAACAGAGCCGCGGTAGTCGACGGGAAGGTCGAGACGTCGCCGGTGTACTCGACCAGCAGCAACGGCTGTTCGATGGCCGGCGCGGTCTTGTATAGGGCGGCGTTGGATGACAGGCCTGACCACGTCGACAGCCACGCCTCCGGCGAGCAGACGCGGGCAAAGCCGACCGCGCCGTAGTTGGAGGCGAAGGGATCCCGCCCCCACAGCGTGCCGTAGCCGCGGTCGGAAGGATCGAGGCTCAAATCGAAGCAACGCAGGTCGGCGTCGGTCCGCCAGACGGTCATCAGCGGCGTGTGGGCGCCGCGCCGCCGGTCGTCAACGCTGCCGGTTTCCTTGGCGCGCTTGCGCGCCGCCAGCCTTGCCGCGATCAGGGCACGCGCCCGCTCGTCCAGGCGCGCGATCCGGGCCTGCTGGGCGGAGCGGTAGCGCTCGACGAAGTCCGGGGCATAGCGGGACTGTCCCGGAGGCTCCGCGAAGCCGTTCGCCGGGCTGAAGGGGTCGAGGGCGGGCTCCACCGACAGCGCGTCGTCCTCGTCGGTCACCGACGGGTCGATGCAGCCCATCAGCAGCATGCCCTGGCCGGGGTGAGGAGCGACCAGCACCAGCCCGTCCGCCACCGGCATGTCAAGTGACGCGAGGTTGGTCGGCCGGCCGCCGGGCGTGCGGGCGATCCGCCGCTCCGGCTCCAGCTGAGACTGCTGCATGTAGAAGGCGTAGAGACTGCCGCCGCCGGAGTTGCCGAGCAGGACGATGCGGCGGAAGCCCTGGGCGCGCAGGAAGGACAGCCCAGCGGCGACGTCGAACAGAGCCGTCTCGTGCTCCAGCCGGCTGTCGTTGCCGACGGAGCGGGGCGACTGGGACCAAGCCGCGAATCCGGCCTCTACAATATCCGGTACAAGGTAATGGCAGGCCATGAACTCCCGGGGATGCATGATGCACACGACCGTGTCGCTGCGCCCGCGGACATAAAGCGTGCCCCCCGTAGCCGCCCGGTCGGCCGTGCGTAGCGCCACGTTGCGCGTCACCGTGCCGTCGGGAAGGTCGCGGGGATTCCAATCGGTGTTGAGAAATCCCGCCGTCGCCGCCTGATCCGCAGCCTGATGTGCAGCAGGCGTGGGTATGCCCGAAACCGGCATGTCCATCGTCTCCCTTTCGAGGGGCGGCGCGATCCGCCCGTATGTTGGTCTTGAGGCAGGCTGGCAGGGCTATTCAATGATGCTGCCTGCCCTGCATATTTGACATCGTGCCGAATAATTGACGGAACCGTCAATAGGTGGAAATTCCTGTCAAGCCGCGATTTGTCGCACCTAAGCTGTGGTCATTGCCGTTCAGCACAAGTTTTTCAAAGACTTCGATGCCAACGGGTGTCGAAAGGCACGTCTGTCAACGCTTCAAAAATTTGACGTGCGCGTCAAAACCTCCCATCCTGCGGCATGGAGATACCGGGTAGGAGGACGGGGTGGGCAGAACATCGGCCAAAGCGGAAACCGGCCGGAAGGCGCTGCTGCGCCAGAGCGTGCTCGACGCGGCGGCGAAGCTGTTCGCCGAACGCGGCTTCGCGGGCACCAGCTTCCAGGACGTCGCCGACGCGCTGAATGTCGGGCGCACCGCGCTCTACTACTACTTCAAAAGCAAGGAGGAGGTGCTGGCTTCGCTGGTGGAGGAAGTCACCGTCGTCAGCGATCGGCAATCCGCCATGCTCTCAGCCCGCACCGACGACGATCCGGTCGAAGTGCTGCGCTCCATGGTGAGCGGCCATGTGGAGCTTCTCCTCTCGCATGCCCTCCAGTTCCGGGTCGTCGATCGGACCGAGGTGGAACTGCCGCCCGACCTGCGCGCAGTGCACGAGCGATCCAAGCGGGCCGTGCTCGATCATTTCACGGCGCAAATCGCACGAGGGATACAGCAGGGCGTGTTCCGTCCCGTCGACGCCCGCGTCGCCGCTTTCGCGCTGATCGGCATGTGCAGCTGGACGACGTGGTGGTTTCATGAGGGCGGGCGCAAGACGGCCAGGGAGGTCGCTGGGATTTTAGCGGATCTGGCAGTGCACGGCCTATTGCGGTCGGACGATCAGCGCAAGACGTCCGGCGATCCCGGCGATCTATTTCGCCAGTTGCACGAGAATCTGGATTGCCTGGAAATCCTATACAAGCGGCGGGAAGCGGGAGCCTGAAGGGGTTCCGTCGGCTTTGTCACGGCAACTGAGTCGGCAAGTAGAACTTGCGAACTTCGCAACTGGTTCACGTTGAGGCGGTCGCGGCCTGCCAGTCGGCCACGGCCTGCGCCCGGAAGGTGCGCAGGGTACGGCGGGAGACCAGGTGGCGCTGGAGGTTGAAGGTGTTGTAGACGGCGGCATGTAGACAGACGAAGCGCTGGGCGGAACGCGTTGACTTGAACTGCTGCATCTTGCGCTCTCGTCGCCGCACCGGCTGGTGTGAGACCTCGACGCGGTTGTTTGTTTGCCGCCCCTGTTCATGGTGGGTGGTCAGACCGCATTGGGGGAAGGCGGCCCCGTAGGACTGGAGCTTTTCGGTGGTGACCTGTGTGGGCGCGAAACCGTGCTTCTTCAGCAGTTTACGCATCAGCTTGCGGGTTGCAGACTTATCGTGCCGGCGCTGGACGAGCACCTCCAACACCTCGCCTTGTCATCGACAGCCCGCCACAAGTACATCAGCTTTCCGCTGACCCTGATCACCATCTCGTCCAGATACCAGCGCGGGCTGGGCTTGGGCCGGAGACGCCGCAGGTTGCCGGCGATGGCCAGCGGAATGCCGTACTCCTCCACCCCGAGCTGGAGCTTGATACCGCGGATCTTTTTGCCGCCGTCCACGCCGCGGGCGTTGTCACGGGAACGGTGGCAGGGCACCCGTGGCGGCATTATCTTGCTCGGATGTTGCCGCTCTCGTATGCCCGCCATCAGTTCCCGCCCGCGATCATCCAGCATGCAAACTGGCTTTATCTCCGCTTCACGCATAGTTATCGGGATGTCGAGGAACTGCTGGCCGAACGCGGCGTGGAGGTGTCCTACGACTGGCCGCCGGTGAACTCCGCTCTCGCGCCAATTTGTGCGCCAAAGTTATCGACGGCGCCATTCGTCCACGCATCCGAGCGTGTGGCAATCGGTCCTGCTCCTCGGTCAATGCATGGATGTTAATGTTGTGGGTGCTGCCTCTGCTCCAAGTCGTCCGGGTTTCGACCAAGCCCGCGCCTATCCGCCGAACGGACCGTCACGATGGAGGTCGTCATGCAAGCGCAGCCAACGCAATCCTACGATTCCGTCGCCAAGTTGCTCCACTGGCTGATGGAGGTCGTGTTCGCGGCCCTGTTCGTCCTCGGGTTCGTCATGACCGAGGTGCCCAAGGGGCCGGAGCGCTATGCTCTCTACGATGTACACGAGATCATCGGCATGATCGCCCTGGTGTTGGCCGTCGCGCGGCTCGCCTGGCGCCTCATGCATCCCGCGCCAACCCCATCGGGCCCGAAGGCTCCTGGCTGATGACAGGCGCCAAGATGGCCCATGGCACGCTTTATGCGCTGATGTTTGCGGTTCCCATCGTCGGTTGGCTCATGCTGTCGACGGCGGGACACCAAGTGGAACTCGGTGTTGTCACCATCCTGGCGCTGATTGAGAAGAATGAGGCTTCGAAGGAGATCCTGACGAAAGTCCACGAACTTCTCGCCTTCCGCTTCATGGGGCTCCTCACGATCCATGTGGCGGCTGACCTAAAGCACCATTTCGTCGATCGCGACCGGACGTTAGTACTACAGCCGGGATTATCTGCTTTGCTGGCTGTTGAAGGGTTCATCCTACCGGAGGGAGGTTAGGATGACGACAGTGACGGAAGCGGCGAGTTGGGCAAGCGATTTGGAAGCTTTGGCCACCCGGATCGGTCCACGATTTTGCCGGCCCGAGGCGCGCGAGCGGGCACGGCGCTATCTGGCCGGGCTTCTGGCGCCGCTGGAACGCAAGAATGGCTGGCATCTGGCGGAGGCGGCTGGCGACGCCAGCCCTGACAGCGTGCAGGATTTCCTGGCCCGTATGCGTTGGGACGCCGACGCCGTTCGCGACGACTTGCGGGCTTACGTCGTCGAGCATCTGGGTGATCCCGACGCCGTGCTGGTGCTGGACGAAACCGGGTTCCTGAAGAAGGGCGAGCGTTCGGTCGGCGTGCAGCGTCAATACTCCGGCACGGCCGGGCGTATCGAGAACTGCCAGATCGGCGTCTTCCTGGGCTACGCCGGCCGGCACGGCTATGCCCTGATCGACCGAACCTTGTATCTGCCACAGTCCTGGGCCGGTGACGAAGAGCGCCGCCGCACTGCCTGGGTGCCCGAGACGGTCGCGTTCGCTACCAAGCCCAAGCTGGGGCTGACGATGCTGGAGCGGGCGCTGGACGCCGGTGTCCCCTGCGCCTGGGTAGCGGGCGACAGCGTCTACGGCACCGACAGCGCCATCCGGCGCGAACTGGAGCGCCGTCGGGTCGGCTATGTGCTGACCGTCACCAGCGGCCAGCGGCTGTGGCCGGGCACGGTGAGCGACTGGGTGGAAGAGGTGCCGGCCGATGGCTGGCACCGGCTCAGCGCGGGCGATGGCACCAAGGGCCCGCGCTTGTACGATTGGGCCCGCCTGCCGTTCCGCGGTGCGCCCGAGGGCTGGAGCAAAGCCCTGTTGATCCGGCGCCGCCTGGGGGATGGGGAATTGACCTTCTACCTGACCTGTGCGCCGGAAGGCACCGCTCTGGCCGATCTGGTACGGGTGGCAGGCGTGCGCTGGACCATTGAGTCCGCCTTCGAGATGGCCAAGAGCGAGGTCGGGCTCGACCAGTACGAGGTGCGCTCCTGGACCGGCTGGCACCGCCACATCACCTTGGCCATGCTGGCATTCGCCTTCCTCACCGTCCTGCGCAAGGCGGCTATCGGGGGGAGAGGACCTGGTCGACCTGACAGCCGATCTCCTTCCCCTGACCGTGCCGGAAATCCGACGGCTCCTCTACCATCTCGTGGTCAACGCACCACCCAATCAAAGCGCCGTTATCGCTTGGTCACTTTGGCGAAGACGTCACCAGCAACGGGCAAGACGGGCACATTGGAAACGACGCACCCAAACCTATAATGCCCGACTGTAGTACTAGTCAGGATTCTGCCGCAGCGAGTAAACCTTCTGCTCGATTGAGATCTGTCGGGGGCTCCTGTGGCATATCGCGCGGGAGCGATGCGCATCCTCCCGATCGGATTGCGATCGCTGGTTTCGCACAGAGAGTTCCGCCGCGATCTTCGTCAGCCTCGCCAACGTCTCAGCGGCCCCGGGCAAATCGGAGAGGGCCGCGACCCGCGCGAACAGGGTCAGATCAATCTTGGATCGGGTCCAGAACAGACGGTCCATGGCCTGCTCCGTCTCGGCGAGCCACCGGCAGTACGCCTCATACTGGTTCACGCGGCCGGCTTGATCGCCGCCTGTCGAACCGGCCCTCGCGCGAGTTCGATGTGGCACGGGAAGATCCGTAAGACCAGGAAGCTGTCCCTCAGGTAATCGACGGACGCCAGGTGGAGCGGCTCGGAGAACGGCCTACGCAACTCGAGCCATTGGTGCCGGGCTTCGGCGCTCATGCCCCACAAGGACAGGACCGCTCCCGCCAGCTAGAGGTAATCCGCCCGCTGGCAACCGTTGTCGGAGAGCGGATGCGCTTATACCAGAAGGTTGAAGGATCACCACGAACATCGCGAGCGAAGTCAGGATCAGCATCGGCTGGGTAAGCCAAAGCTAGGCGTTGCCGTTCATGACGCCCTCCGTTCCGCCGTCCGCCCGGATTAACGTCGGCTGTGCCGTGGCGGCTGGGTTGTCTGCGTGTGCCATTCCTCCGTCCAACCCGCGCCCCCCTCCATCGAGGCCGCCGGCCGACGGTACCCAGCGCCCCACTGACGCCATTCCCTAGTGATTTAGCGCGCCGTTCGACCGGATGCCGTGGGCCGCGTCCGCACAGCCCCAAGCACAGGAGTACTCCCCCTGCGTCGCGACCCTGAATGCCAGCTGAACCTGCCGTTCAGGCTCGCTTCAGGCCGCGTGGCGCAGAGTGCCGGTCATGGAGCGCATCGGCGCTCCCCAGCATTGAAGGTGAAGCCATGCTCAAGACCACCGCCCTCGCCGCCCTCGGCCTCCTGACGCTCTCCGGCGCCGCCTCCGCCGGTGACCATCACCACACCCAGGCGCTCCAGCCGAGCAGCCCGCAGGCGCTCATGGACGTGGTTGAGGCGGGCGGCGGCACCCTCACCGGCACGGTCGGCACCGTCGCCGCGAAATCGTTCGTCCTCTCCGACGGGGCGATGGAGATCCCGGTCACCAGCCACCGCTTCCTGCCGGACGGCATCCAGTCCGGCGACCAGATCACCGTGGTCGGAAGCATCCGGCAAGGCGGCATCCGGGCCGACCAGATCATCCGCCAGGACGGCACCTCATTCAGCCGCGACGCGTCCCCGGATCGCCCCCGCCACTACGCCGACAATGACTGACCGCGCCCCCGGGACACGGGTGGGGTGGAACGAGCCCCCACCCGGCGCCGTCCCGGGCATGTCTACCCGTCAACGTCCTATCATCCCCGGCCGGAGCGCCGCCCATGCTGAAAACGATGATGGTCCACACCCCCGCGGCCGTGTTCGTTGTCGGCGCCCTGGCCACCGCCTACCAAGCGACCGTAGACGACCCGTCGAGCGTCGCCGGGCTCTGGGCCGCTGCTGACAACCTGGATGACTGAACCGCGCCTTCCGGCGCGCTCTATCCAAAACGGACACCGCGATGGCCACCCGCAAGCCGACCGCCGCCGAGATGACCGCGTTGCTGGCGTTTCACGCCATCCTCTCTGGCGCGTTTGTCGTCGCCTACCTCATCGGAGACGAGGACACCTACGGCATGCACGTCTTCTCCGGCTACACGGCGCTCACCGCCATCGTGCTGCGCTTGGTGATTGGACTGCTGGCTCCCGCCGGCAGCCCGCTGCGCCTTCCCCGGCCATCGCCCGGTCCGGTGCTGCACCGGGTGAAGCGCCTGGTCAGCGGCGATCCGAAGGCGCGCGCCGAGCGCAGCCCGCCGATCGCCTGGATGGCCGCAGCCCTCCTCGTCGGCGTCGGCTTGGCGGCGGCCTCCGGAGCGGTGGCAGACTTTGTCGTGACGTTCGAGGACCTGCACGAGACCCTCGGCGAGTTCTCCCTGTACATCGTCATCGCCCACGTCGCCCTGGTCTTTGGGCTGCATGGGCTGAAGCGGCTCACGCCCGAGGTCCCATCCCACGGCACCACCCAGCGCTCCACCCTTTCCGATCGGGTGGCTCCATGAGACTGCTCCTCGTCCTTGCCGCCGTTGCGGCTACCACCGCCGGCATCGCCCTGGCGGCCACCGCCGACCCGAACCGCACGAAGATCCTGGACGGCTACGCCGCCGAGGCGAAAAAGGCCGATCCAAGCTTCACCGGCTTCTCCGCCGACCGTGGTCGGGCGCTCTACTTGGGTCCGCACAGCGGCGGCAAGGTGGCCGAAACCCCGGCCTGCGCCAGTTGCCACACCCAGAACCCCGCCGGGCCGGGGCGCCACTACCGCACCGGGCGGGCCATCGAGCCGATGGCGGTTTCGGTCAACCCGAAGCGGCTCACCGATCCGGCTGAGGTCGAGAAGCGCTTCGAGCGCGACTGCGTCAACGTCCTCGGCTGCGCCTGCACCGCCCGCGAGAAGGGCGACTTCATCACCTTCCTGGCCAGCCAATAGAAAGGACGCTCCCGATGTCTCCCGACCCACATCTCCGCTCGCTACGCGACGCCTACGCCCGGTACGCCACCGGGGTGGCGGTGATCACCACGCTGACCCCGGCGGGCACTCCGGTTGGCCTGACCGTGAACTCCTTTAGCTCGGTGTCACTGGACCCGCCGTTGGTGCTGTGGAGCCTGATGCGGTCCTCCGCCAGCCTGCCCGCGTTCGGCGAGGCCAGTCGCTTCGCCGTGAACGTGCTCGCCGACGATCAGCACCATCTCTCGACGCGCTTCGCGTCGCGCAGCGAGGAGCGGTTCGCCGGGATTGACTGGACGCCCGGTCTGGGCGGCGTGCCCCTGTTGCCCGACTGCCTCGCGCAGTTCGAGTGCACCACGCACCGCCTTGTGGAGGCCGGCGATCACGTGGTCGTCCTGGGCCGCGTGCACCGCTTCGAACACCACGACGGCGCGCCGCTCCTGTTCTTCGCCAGCCGCTACGCCGAGCTGCACCGCGAGCCGGCGTCCGCCACAGCAGCCTGAGGAGTCCGGCCATGCGCTTCGTGATCGGCGCCACCGCCGCCCTGGCGAACGAGTTCGAACGGATGCCAGTGTGTCGCACGGAGGTGGCCGGGGTTACAGTTCCGCTTGGCTCGCGTCCGTAATCAGGCGAGGCGGACAGAGTTCGGGCGTCCGAGGTCGACCATTCGGTTGAGGGCCGCGGCGGCGATGGCTACCTCGGTGGCTTGCGCCTCATCGGTGTGGAAGCGCAGGGCCGGTCCAATGACCTGCTTCCAGCGGCCGATCTGTCCCTCTAACCGCGCCCGCACATTGTACTGGCTGTCCCGGTGCCAAGCCATCCGGCCGTTCTCCGTGATCATCTGGACGTGCCGGTCGCGCTGCTTGGGCGCGGTCGCGAAGGTGTCGCTGAGTACGGCGTCGGCGCAAGGCGGTGCCACGACCGCGCTTCGGGATGGCGCTGGTGGACCGAGGCGTAGACCCCGGTCCGGTTATAGGCGCCATCCCCGGTGAGTGCGGCCACCGGTTCGTCGATTTGGTCGAGTAACGGCCCGACCTGAGTGGCATCGTTGTAGTCGCGGTCGGTCAGCGTGGCCGCAACGATTCGGCCGCTCTCCGCATCCACGCCGCGGTGCGACTTCCTCCAGGAGCGCCGCTTGCGAGTTCCGTGCTTCTCGATCAACCACTCGCCCGGCCCGCACAGCTTCAGCCCCGTACTGTCCACCAACGGGTGAAGGGGGCCGCTGGATGAGCGTGGCTTGCTGGGCAGCGCGACTGTCCTGGCGCGCCAAGCGATGGTGGAATGATCGGGCACCGACAGGTCGAGCCCGAGCAGCCGCAGGATGCGGCCGATCAGCCCTTCGGTCTGGCGCAACGCCAGATGAAAGACCGCGCGCAGCATCAATGCTGTCGTGATTGCCAGGTCCGAGTAGTTGGGCTGCCCGCCCCGTGTCGTCCGTGGCGCCGCCTTCCAGCTCGCAATCGCTTCGGGCGTGATCCCCACGGTCAGGCTGCCCCGCCGACGCAACACCTCGTTGTAATCCGCCCAATTCGTAAAGCGCCATTTCGGCCGCGGAATATGGTAACGGCCAGCGGCATTGGCTTTATGCGGCATGACAGGGAGACCCGAGGGGCAGGAACAGACTCCTCCCATCCGTGCAACACGCTGACACATGAATCACAAAGCCGCGCCTCTTTGGAATTTTTAATTATACAAATTCTAAAATAACCTCCTGCAAGAACCTGCAAGAGTGCGCCGTCGAATGAACCGCGTCATCATATACTATATGACGATTGGTGCTGACGGGCGCGCTGATATTCTTAGCAGGCCAGGCAGACTGTTTGCCTGGCCTATTGAACTCCGACGATGAGGGAGGAAGCCATCATGACGTGGGTCAAACCCGCTTATTGCGATCTTCGCCTGGGTTTTGAGGTGACGGCGTACGTGTACGTTCGCTGATGCGAATAAGGAAGGGCCGGGACCCGGTCCTTCCCCCTATCCGAAAGTAGTCCAATGGAAGCAGTCGAACGCCTTGGGCCGCGCGCCATCGTCGAGATCAACCCCGTTTACCTGTTCCGCTGGGAAGAATCGCAGAACGCACACATCCTGCTCTACCCCGAAGGGGTCGTGAAGCTGAACGACACCGCAGCGGAGATTTTGAAGACCTGCACCGGCGAACTCCCGGTTGCGGCAGCCATCGCTGATTTGTCCGCGCGCTTCAACGGCGCAGACGTTGTATCCGATGTCATGGAATTCTTGGAGATGGCACATGCCAAAGGCTGGATCCGGATTAAGTCTTGATGGTTTGGGGATGCCGCTTTGGCTGGTGCTTGAGATGACGTACAAGTGCCCGCTGAAGTGTCCGTGGTGCAACAATCCTACCGATTTCGAGCGCTACCGCAACGAGTTGAGCACCGACGAGTGGAAGCGTCTTCTGAACGAAGCAAGACGCTTGGGAGCGCTCCAGCTCGGCTTCTCCGGCGGCGAGCCGATGCTGCGGAACGATCTGGAGGAGCTGGTCGCCGAAGCGGATCGTCTTGGCTTCTACACCAACCTGATCACCTCCGGCATCGGGCTGACGCCCGAACGCCTGACTGATTTGAAAAAGGCCGGTCTCAAACAGATCCAGCTCAGCCTTCAGGCCTGTAACAGCGAGTTGAATCATACGCTGGTCGGACTTGACGTTTTCGACCGCAAAATTGCAATCGCCCGCGAAATCAAAGCCCAAGGCTTCCCGATGGTTCTCAATGTACCGATCAGCCGGTACAACATCGACCAGACCGAAGCCTTTATTGAACTTGCCGTAGAACTGAAAGTTGAATATGTCGAGTTCGCCAATCTCCAATACTACAACTGGGCTTATCTGAACCGTGCGGAACTGTTGCCGACCCGAGAGCAGTTGGAGCGCTCGGAGGAAGCGGTGAAGCGCGCGCGTGAGCGGCTGGGCAAGGCATTGACCATCTATTTCGTCATCCCGGACTATTTCGACGACCGGCCGAAGGCATGCATGAACGGCTGGGGTTCGATCCACCTGACCATCGCCCCGGATGGCACGGCGCTTCCCTGCCAGGAAGCGCGCCTGATCAAGAGCATCGAGTTTCCGAACATCCGTGAGCACAGCCTCGAATGGATCTGGACGGAATCACCTGCCTTCCGTGCCTTCCGCGGCGTCGGCTGGATGAAGGAGCCCTGTCGGAGCTGTTCGGAAAAGGACAAGGACTTTGGCGGCTGCCGCTGTCAGGCTTTCATGCTGACCGGCGATGCGGCCAACACTGACCCCGTGTGCTCCAAATCGCCGCACCGGCACCTGATCGACGATGCCGTGCGCGCAACACAGGAACGGCTTCCCGGTGATGACAAGCCGCTTGTCATGCGCGCGCCCGGGCGGGTTGGGGCCGGCGGCCTTTCACCGGCCAGATAGGAAGCCTTCGATGGATACGGCAGACCTCGACATTGTCGCCCGCTGGCTGCACATCGCCGGCGTGGTGATCTGGATGGGCCACAACTGGTCCAATGTTGTGCACAACCCGACTTATCGCCGCACCCTGCCAGCCGATCCGGCCGAGCAGGTACGAGGCGTGTTCATTGCGGCGTCCAAGCGTGAACACGGCATCTTTCGCCATGCCTCTTTGGTGGTGTGGGTGACCGGGCTTTTTATGCTGTGGCACCGCGGTACGCTGGTGGATGCGCTCACCGTGAGCGGTTCATCGGCGGTGATCGGAATGGGCGTCTGGACCGGCACGCTCATGGTGCTGAACCTGTGGCTCGTCATGTGGCCACACCAGAAAAAGGTGCTCGGCTTCGTTGAGGCACGGGTCGAGGAAAGGCTTCACTGCACCCGCATTACCTTCCTGTCATCACGCACCAACACCATCCTGTCGATCTTCACCCTTGTCTTCATGGTGGTCGGTGCGCATGGGGGCTACCTGTTCTAAGGACGTCTGGAGAGCGCCATGACGGTCTACAGCTTTGGGTCCGGCCCCACCGTTCTGCCGCCCGAGGTGAAAGAGAGCATTTGCGCGGGCATCAATCCGGACGGCGGCGGCACGCCGTCGGTCCTGGAAATGACCTTCACGGGTGCGGCCTACGCCGACATACAGGCTGAGGCCGAAAGCCGTTTGCGATCCCTGCTCTCCATTCCGGAGACCCACCGCGTGCTGTTCTTGCAAGGAGGGGCTTCCGCACATTTCGCACTGGTGGCGATGAACCTCCTCGGCCCACGCGACGCGGCCGGCTACATTGACAGTGGCCTCTGGGCGCGTCGCGCCATAGCCGAAGCGGCGCATTGGGGCGAAATCCGCGTGGTCGGACGGACCTGCAGCCAGGGACGCCTGCCCCCGCAGGAAAGTTGGCGGATATCGCCCGACTTGGTCTATCTGCATGTCACCACCAACGAAACCGCGGAGGGTAAGCAGTTCCGCCGTTTGCCGGAGACCGGTGCGGTGCCGCTCGTGGCGGACATGAGCGGCGACCTGCTGTCGGAACCGCTCGACGTCGGCCGTTTCGGACTCATCTATGCCAGCGCGCAAAAGAATCTGGGGGTGGCGGGTTTGACCATCGTAATCGTGCGCACCGATCTGCTGGGGCGCGCCAATCCACTTACTCCCGCACCTTTCGACTATACAAAGCAATCTGCCGCCAACAGCCGGGTCAACACACCACCGACGGCAGCCGTCCACATTGCGAACTGCATGCTGGGCTGGTTGCTTGCCCAGGGTGGGCTCTCCGCCATGGCCACGCGCAACCAGCGCAAGGCCGACCGTCTCTACGCGACCATCGAACGAAGTGGGTTTTACCGCAGCCCTGTCGCGGCGGACGATCGGTCACGCGTGAATGTGCGCTTTCATTTTCCGGATCCACTTCTGGACGCTGTCTTTTTCGAGCAGGCGGAGGCCGCCGGTCTGCTGCACTTGAAGGGGCACCCGAACGTTGGCGGGGTCCGCGCGAACCTCTACAACGCCGTTCCTGAGGCGGCGGTGGACGCCCTGATTGTCTTCATGGATCGGTTCGAACGCCAATGGGGCTGATGCGACCCATCCACTGGCGCGCTGCCGCGACCGCCTCCGGCGTTCGCCTGCTGGCGCCATTCCTTCGCGATCAGACTGCAGGTCAGCCGGTGTCGGTCATGGGATTGGATTTCCCAAACCCGGTGGGACTTGCCGCAGGCTTCGACCGAACCGGCCGTTTGGCGGCACCGCTTGCGGCGGTTGGCTTCGGCTTCATCGAGATCGGCACCGTGACGCGGCATTCCCAGTTGCGTCTGCGCAAGCCGGTCGGCATCCCGGTGGGTGTGAACATCGGCAGCCCGCGTCCCGGTCTGGACGACGCTGTGATCGAAGACTATGTCGCGGCTCTTCGTCGCGTCTGGTCGTTCGCCGACTATCTGACGGTTAATTTCAGTTCTCCCTTCCTGGCACGCAGCGCAGTCGCCAACGACCATCCGGGCGGCGTCGATCGCCTTTTTGCCAGATTGGTAGAGGAAGCCACGGCACTGTCCGAGGTGACGGGTCGCCTTGTGCCGCTGACCGTCAAGACGGGGGCCGGGAAGCATGGCGATCCGCTTCCACCAGCCTTGCCCGCTGCGCGCCAGCATGGAATCGACGGTGTCGTGCTGGTCACTGACGATGTCCGCCGTCTGGCGATGGTGGTCTCAGACATGGCGCCTGTGCCGGTCATTGCCGTCGGCGGCATTACCAACGCAAAGGATGTGCGTGACCGGCAGTCCGTGGGCGCAGTTCTGGTTCAGGTCTACAGAGCGTTTGTTGAGGGCGGCCCGCGTTTCCCGCGCCGCCTCCTTGCCGAGTTGAAAGCGGTGGCGACATGATCGGCAGTTTGCTCCTCTTGGTGGCCGGCTGGACGGCACTGACAGGCTGGCTCGACATGCGTCAGCTTTTCCATCTGAAGCGGATCCGGGCTGACGGCGCGCCCGCCGGATGGAACGTTCAAGCCTTCGAGCGGGCCATTGCCATCGGTTCCGCGAGCGCCGCGCTGTCTGTCGCCGGCACCCTGGTGGAGGGAGGCTTGGTTGCGGTGTTGATCGGCGGCGGAGTGGCCGCTTTGGATGCGTGGTGGAGCGGATCGGGCCTGCCGACGCCGGTCGCGGCGGCAATGCTGATTGTATCGGCGCGGGCAGGGCGCAGCGCCGTGCGTCTGGTGCGCCGTGCCGCGATTGTGTTCGCCGTTGACCAGCGCTTCGGCTTGAACCGCATCACTCCGGTCCGGTTCCTCGTCGATGCGGGCAGGCAGGCCTTGCTTTCGGCATTCGTGATCCTGCCTCTGGGCTGCGCGGTCGTGGCGTTGATGGAGCACGGCGGACCCCTGTGGTGGTTCTGGGTGTGGGCTCTTTGGTATGGCCTGGCGATCGCCCGTGCGTGGTTGGCCCCAATGCTGCCCCCAGCCGTTTTCGAACGCGACGCACCGCTTGCCGATGCCGTGCTCGCCAGCCGATTGGCTGTGGTGCTGGCAGGTTGCGGACTGCACACGGTTGCATTGAGAGTTGCGTACACATCCCACCGTTCGGCCCGCGCCAACGCCGGCGTGTTGGGCCTGGGACGCATCAGTCGCATCCGTTTGCACGACACGTTGCTTGCGCGTCTCGATCCGCGGGAGGTGGAAGCCGTTGTCGCGCATGAGGCCGGACACATGCATCACCGTCATATGATGCAGCACCTCGCCGCCCAGGGAATGGTCGGACTGGCGGCTGTTGCGGCTCTGGACATGCTGGGTCCGGCGATGGGCGCGTCCACCGGCGAGCGATTGACCCTGTTCATGCTCGTGCTGCCTATGATCGGGTTAGTGGCGCGCCCGGTCATGGTGAGCGTACGGCGCCGGTGGGAGTTCCAGGCCGACGCCTTCGCTGCGCGGCTTGTCGGTGCAGAGGCGCTGGCTGGCGCGCTTTCAAAGCTCTATACCCTCAATTCGGCTGTCCCCAGCAGCGATCCGCTGCATGCGGCCTTTCACGCCACCCATCCGGATCCCTGTGAGCGGCTGTGCCGACTGAATCCTTGATGGCGGCATGAGAGCTTGTTCGCAGCAGGCGCATCCCTGGCGGAGCTGGTCGAGATGCTGCTTTAAGCTGAAAAGTGCTGGCCTGGCTGGGTCGCGGTCTGGTAGCTCTGTGGGCCTCGTCTTGACCACCTCGAACCGCATTCTTTGGGCACCGCCCCATTCATCCCGCAAGCACCGAGCCGGCATCCTGGGACGCGTTCTCGGACGTCGATGCCTTCGTCGAGGAGCTGCTTGTCGAGTTGCCTGCCATGGCGGCGGATGGCACGCGACCGCCCCGCTCCGGGCTCGAGGCACCGCTCACCGGCGCCCCCTTGCGCAAGGCTATCATGGCGATATGGTGCGTGGGTTTCTGCGGCATGCAGTGGGGCGCCATCGGCCAGCTCTCCGGCATTTCCTTCGGCACACTGTACAACCTGGACTTGCCCTGACAAAATGGAGAGCCAGTGTGTCGATCCTACGCAGCGACCTCAAAGACACAGGGGCTTTGGAAGCCGAGTGAGGAATGTTGCCGGATTGGATTATAGAAGCCGTCGATGTAGCGGCCAATGGTGATTTCAGCCTGCCGCCGCGAAGTAAAGATCGTGCGCCATCCCAAGGCCGCGGTGGTGGTGCCGCGCCGCGATGGCGTGCTCAGCGACACCACCGAGACGGTGCCCACCCAACGTGACCGCCACATCCTGGCCATTGCTGAGACGGGCCGGATGGCGTGGCAGCGGACCAGCGGCTACAACAAGCGTGCCGGCGTGGAGAGCCAAATGGCGCGGTGGAAAGGCGTCTTCGGCGACGCTCTGCGTTTCCATTCGGATCGGGCGCAGGCTACCGAAGTCGCTATCGACGTCATAGTCCTCAATCGCATGCTCGACCTTGGATGCCCGCACTCCGTCCGCGTCACCTGATTACTAGCGGGACAGGGGTGATCTCTTGCCCCGCTCACCTCGCTGCAACACGCCGGCTCCTGTCATATGATCGGGTCGATGACCGTGAAGCGCAGATCATGAGCCGTCGTGTCCAGGACGAGGACACTGTCGCCGCCGCCGAAATCAACCCGTACACTGTCTCCAAGGTCTGTTACGTACTCCACCCGCCACGCCGCGGTCCCGACGTTCTGCGCAAACCCCTTCAGGATGAGAATGTCCAGATGCGGGTCAAAGGCGGTCAGCACGTCGGCCCCGCTGCCGGGAGCGAAGAAGAACTGGTCGCTCTCGCCGTCCCGTTCGGCGAGCAGCACATCGTCGCCGATCCCCCCATCGACGATGTCGCGTCCCGCTCCCGGAACAAGAATGTCCCGCCCGGACATGCCGTAGAGGCGATCGGCACCGGCCGCTCCATCAATATAGTCCTCGCCGGCGCCCCCGTTCAGGCGGTCATCCCCGGCGCCGGCCAGAATGCGGTCGTTGCCACCCAGGCCGTGGATCCAGTCGGCGCCATCCTCGCCCCACAGCATATCGTCGCCTTCGGACCCCTTGCGGATGCCGTCCGGCGCCGCGATGACCCCGAGCAGCTTTGCCGTATGATCCCAATAGTCCGCCCCCGCGCCGGGAGGGAGTTCGGCAAGCACGACGGTATCGCCCGTCGTACCGTCGGACAGGAAAAACCGATCGATGTTGGCGGAATAGTCATGATCGAATCCCAGCATGCGGCCATCGAGTTCCCCCAGCAACTTGTCGCCGTACGCCCCTCCCGCCATCGGCCCCAGGTGGTGCGTGCCCCCGGATGTTCCATCGGTCACCCAGAACCCGGCGGGATCGGCTCCGTTCTGGTCCGTCAGGAAGAACGCCCGGTTTCCGGCAATCGCGATGCTCTGATACATCCAGCTGTTCTGGTGGAGTTCAACGGTCCCACCCGCCGTGCCGTCCGTCGCCAGGAGGCGTTGGGAACCCGACCAATAGCTTTCGTCCAGGAAGAGCAGGCGGTCGCCCTCCTCGCCGGGCGGCCCTTGGTCGAGCCATCCCAGCGGCTTGGCAAGTTCCTGTCCCGGGAGGAAGCTGATCTGACCTGTGGCGTCATCCAGCACGCCGATCTTGGAGGCGTTACCCTGTTCGGTCCGGTAGACGTCCATGTCGCTTGTGAACACCACCTGGCCGCTGTGCAGACCGACGACACGGCCGAGGTCCCACCCCTGCATCGTTAGGTCGCCGAGGTGCCGCGTGCCCTCTGCCGTCCCGTCCGTGGCCCAGAAGGTTGAATGCCGGACAGCGGTCGGCCATTCCATACTGCCGGTCCAGTCGATCACCGTGGTGACCGACGCCACGATCCCGTCCGGCGTGGCGACATAGCGGACAACCCCGCTGTCGGGGATGATGTCCGTTAAGGCTGTCGTGCTGCCGTCGGAGTTGACGAAAGTGACATTGGAGGCCCAGGACGCCGCCCCCTCGTGAAAAGCCAGCCGCCCGTCGGTGATGCCGATCAGGGAAATGCCTTGAGACCATGGGGAGAGCGGCGCCATCTCATGAAACAGGCGGGTATCGGCGGCAGTGCCGTTGGAACTCCAGATCCCGCTGTGGGTCCCGCTATCTGCGTGCAGATAAACCCGGCCTTGTGCCGCCGTCAGCGCCGATGGCGAGGATCCCTGCACTCCCGGCACGATGTCGGCGACCATGCGAGTGCCTGCCGCGGTCCCGTCGCTCACCCACAACTCCCGGCCATGAATGCCGTCATCGGCGGTGAAGAAGATCTTGCCGTCGGCGACGACGGCATCCTCAGGCGCGCTTCCCTGCTGGCCGGGCCTGATGTCGGCGAGGAGACGGGTCCCCGACGGCGTACCGTCAGTCACCCAGAGCTCCGTACCGGTGTCGTCCGTTGTGGCTGTGAAAATAGCG
The DNA here is from genome assembly GCF_023806445.1 of Azospirillum sp. A1-3. Lineage (NCBI taxonomy): Bacteria > Pseudomonadati > Pseudomonadota > Alphaproteobacteria > Rhodospirillales > Azospirillaceae > Azospirillum > Azospirillum sp. A1-3. Next base: position 682,157 of record NZ_JAMSLU010000002.1, on the reverse strand, counting down.
ATTGGTGTCTGTGCCATGCCCCCTCCAGTCTGGGAAAGCATTGACGGTTAACAGCAAGATATTTTGTGATATTTTCAGGTCATTTCACTAAAAGGCATGCACATTTTTCCAGAATCGACAGTATTATGACTTTGCAAGGACTTTCGACACGTTGTAATGGGCGTCCCTTAGGAAATATTGTTGTCGATGTCTTCCTTCCGGGTATGCCGGAGAAGTAATCTTGCCCCGGTTCGGTGGTTCTTGCGCACTTTGCGTGGATGAGCTGGGAGAGGTTAGCCGGCAGGCTGGGAATGCCGGTCAGCCGGGATGCTCATTTGCGTATCCAGATTGCCGTCGCTGTCGATGGCGCGGTACAGGTACTGCCACTGGCCGGCGACCTTGAGATACGTCTCGTCCACGTACCAGCTCCGACCAACCTTTCCTCGACGGCGCTGGCGCAGGGCGTTCGCCAGCAACGGCGCGAGTCTGGTCTCCCAGTCGCGCACCGCGTCGTGAGAGAAGACCAAGCCACGCAGGAGCAGGATTTCGGCGAGATCGCGCAGGCTCAGCTTCAACCAAAGCCGCCACAGCACGATCAGAAAGACGACATCGGAAGGTACCTGCAGGCGGTTCAGCACCGAGCCGGTACGCTCGTTGAAACCGCGCTGGCATTCGCGGCAACGGAAGCGGCGATAGCCATGCGCCGTTCGGTCCGAACGCTCCGAGGTTGCAGTCGAGTGGCAGTGCGGACAGCGCATCCATCGCCTTCAGAGTGGAGGTGATCCTCCACGTCAGACCCACAGTCACAAGCAAGATGGCGCGAGGGCTGACGGAACCCACCCGCGCTATGACGCCCCCCTGCGCCAATGATTTGGCCATGGGCGCAGGGGGGCGTCACCGTCAATGAGCTAAAACGGACTTTATATGCAACCGTGCCGTCAGCCCGCGCGCACTTGCGTGAGGAAGCGGTTCACCTCCTGGCTCAGCGAGTCGGTGTGGCTGGACAGCTGACGGACGGAGGCCAGCACTTCGTAGGCGACCTTGCCGCTTTCGTTTGCCGCACGATTGACGCCGCCAATGCTGTTGGAAACGGTCTGCGTCCCTTGGGCGGCCTGCTGGATGTTGCGGCTGATCTCGCGGGTGGCAGCGCCCTGCTCTTCGACCGCGGAGGCGATGGAGGTAGTGACTTCGTTGATGTGGCCGATGACCCGGACAACCTGCTGCAACTCGCCCACCGCGTCACCGGTCATCGACTGGATGCCGGCGACCTGTGCGGCAATATCGTCGGTGGCCTTGGCCGTCTGGGTAGCGAGCGCCTTCACTTCGCTCGCCACCACGGCGAATCCGCGCCCCGCCTCTCCGGCGCGGGCGGCCTCGATGGTGGCGTTCAGCGCCAGCAGGTTGGTCTGGCTGGCGATGGAGTTGATGAGTTCGACCACGGCGCCGATCCGCTCGACCGCCTCGGCCAGACCGCCGACCTTGACGTTGGCACGTTCGGCGATTCCGACCGCCTCGCGGGCGATCTCAGAGGATTGGCCGACCTGCCGGCTGATCTCGCCAATGGAACCGGTCAGTTCTTCGGTCGCGGCGGCGACGGTCTGGACGTTGGCGGAGGTCTGACCGGTGGTCACCGCCACGTCGCCGGCGAGCTTGCCGGTTTGGTCAGCGGCCCTGGTCACGGCGCTGGCTCGACTTTCCATGCCGGCGGCTTCCTCCACCACGGCATGGATCACGCCGCCGACCGCCTGTTCGAAGCGGTCCGCCATTGCGGCGACTGCACGGTGCTTGTCCTCTTCGGCGCGGCGGGCCTGCCCGGCCCGTTCGGCCTCCAGCCTTTGTTTGGCCAGCGCATTCTCCTTGAACACTTGGGTGGCCCGGCTCATGTCGCCCAGTTCGTCGCCGCGGCTGGTTTCCGGGAAGCCGACCGTCAGGTCGCCGTCAGCCATCGCCCGCATCCGCCCGGCAAGCGAGCGGATGGTGGCGCTGATGTTGTGCCCGACCAGCGCCAGCAGCAGGATGGCCGGCAAGGCCAGCCCGCCGATAACGCCGAGCAGGGTTAACATCTGCGATAGGAAGGCGGACCACAGATCGTCGATGAAGACGCCGGTGCCGATGAAGATCCGCCAGGGCTCGAACCCCTTCACATAGGCGAGCTTCACCGCCGTCTCGGTGCCGCCGACGGTGCGCGGCCAGTCATAGGCGTAGGTGCCCTCGCCCTTCTTCTTCACGACGTCAATCAGCGCTGGAATGACAGGCACGCCCGCCGCGTCCTTGATGCCGGAGACGTCTTTGCCCATCAAAGCCTTGTTGGCATGGGCGAACCCGACGCTGTCGTAGGTGTGGGCGAACAGATACTCCTCTCCGCCATAGCGGATGGCGAGGAAGGCTTCCTTGAAATGGGCCTGCGCCTCCTCACGGGTCAGGTGGCCGGCCGCGACCTCGCCTTCGAACCGTGCCGCCATGCTGTGTCCCGCCTCGACCATGAAACGAAGGGCATCGACGCGGTCCTGGTACATCCGATTATAGCTGAGATAAAGCCCGGCACCAGCAATCGCCAAACAGGCGAGACTGGCTGTTGCGACCAGCATTAGCAGCTTCTCGCGGATTGAGAGGGAAGATCTGGACATAGTTCACCACCTTTCGGCGCACTTCTCACGCCTTGTCTTGCGGCGAATTGTTGCGCGAATAGTGAACCAAATCCTTACAAAGGACGCGCGTTAGAGTGTCGCATGGAGCGTCTTAGCTCGACTTTGGCCATTATTCAATTCTCAGGGTGGCGGTGCAAGGCGCCGCCTGTTGCTGAAAACCATGCTGAAGTACCGACGAGTGCACGTCAGCGTGGAGGTTGCAGAGCGATTTCGGCTTGTCGCGGCTTCGGTTGCATATTGAGAAAATCCACGTACACCGCAGGACCTCAAGGCTTCCCGTACTCCATGCCCGCTTCATAATGGCCAAAGTCGAGCTCAGCGTTTACACCATCACTCCGCGCCGGCTCGACAAACCGTCATCAAGCTGACGGTGCCCTTTCAACTACACCGCCACTTAGTCTCCGCCTCCGAGTATCGCGCCGCCCGCGCTCGAGCCTTCACCACTTGGCGCGAGGCGACCGGCCTTGCCCTGACCGCCTGAACCGGTGAACAAGCAGGTTGTTCAAATTCTCCGTGCATCAACCGACTGCGAAGTTGACAACACCATCACAATCGGCGAATCACTTGACAGTGATCAATTAGAGTGCTCATCAACTGTGCGATGGTCGGTTCAGACGAAATATCGATCTTGGACGACGCCATGAAGAGCAAGATGTTTCCCGCCACAGTCAGCACCATCGCCCTCTTGGCTCTGTCGGGGATTGCCTCGGCATCGGCCACCACTCTGTACGCTGATCCGAAGGTCAAGGAGCCGACAGTCAGCGTCGTCCAGGACCCGGCCGCGGTCCCCGCCCAGGAAAGAGCGGGAAAACGCGCCCCGAAGACCCACGAGGTCGTCCTGAACACGACTGAGGTGGAGTCCAAGCTAGACGACGGCACCACCTACACCTACTGGACCTTCAACAACACCATTCCCGGACCGATGTATCGGGTGCGCGTCGGCGACACGGTGGACGTGAAGATTTCCAACGCCAAAGAGTCCACGATGAACCACAGCGTGGACTTCCACGCTGCAACCGGTTTCCTCGGCGGCGGCCAGATCACCCAGGTGGAGCCGGGCCAGACGAAGGAGTTCTCCTTCAAGGCGCTGACGCCGGGCGTCTACGTCTACCACTGCGCCACGCCGATGGTCGCCCACCACATCTCCAAGGGCATGTACGGTCTGATCGTCGTCGAGCCCGAGGCTGGCATGGCGGCAGTGGACCACGAATTCTACGTGATGCAGCAGGAGGTCTACGCGACCAAGGCCAAGAACATCCCGACCGCCGAGGACGACTACGACGGTCTGGTGAACGAGCGGCCGAATTACATGGTGTTCAACGGCGCGGTCGGCGCCCTGTCCAAGGACAAGCCGCTGAAGGCCAAGGTCGGTGAGACCGTGCGCATCTGGTTCGGCGTCGGCGGCCCGAACCTGACCTCGTCCTTCCACGTCATCGGCGAAATCTTCGACCGCGTCTACGGCATGGGCGGCCTAGAGAGCGAGCCGGCCAAGGGCGTGCAGACCGTCACCGTCGCCCCGGGCGGCGCCACCATGGTGGAGTTCAAGGTGGACTATCCGGGCAAATACGCTCTGGTCGACCACGCGCTGAGCCGCGCCACCAAGGGGCTGATCGGCATCCTGGAGGTCGAGGGCCCGGCCGACGACAGCATCATCAAGGACAAGAGCGGCGACAGCCGCAAGCAGATGGGCGACATGCAGCACTGAGCACAAGCGCGTCGATGACGGCGAAGAGGCGAAGGATCACTCCGCCTGGCGTTGTCACGGGAACGGTGGCGGCTTGCCGGTCGTGACATTGTCCTCCTCGGATGTCATCGATCTCGTATGCCCAACATCGGTTCCCTCCCGCCGTCATTCAGCAGACCATCCGGCTGTATCTGCGCTTCACATTGAGTTACCGCGATGTCGAGGTGGACTTTTCCGGAGAAAGTGGAGAGCCAGCGTTTCGATTTTACGCAGCGACCTCAAAGACACGGGGGCTTTTGAAGCCGAGTTAGGAGTGTCGCCGGCAGTGTCAAGTTAGTGGCGGCTTGTCAAGCCGAGGTCGGACACATGGCGCAGGCACGGAGGTGCGGATCGGTTTTCACGGCCAAGCGGGCCCCAGCCATCTCCGCCCAGGCCTGGAAAGCTTGGCCACGGGCGGTGCGGTATTCGGCGACGGTGCGATTGTCGCGGTGGAGATAAAAGAGGTTGGCGATCGGGTCGTGGATGGCGAGGAAGCGCTGAACCTGTTTCGGTGATTTGTAGCGCTTCATCTGCCGTTCGCGGCGTCGGGTTGGCTGATGGCTGTTCTCGGCCCGGTTGTTCAGGCCCTTGTACTGGCGGTGCTCGCAGCGCAGTGTCAGGTTCTTCTTGGCCGCCGCGTAGAATCGCAATTTGTCGGTGATCAGGACACGGGGTGCCCGGCCCTGCTTCGTGAGCAGCTTACGCAGTAGGCGCTTGGCCGCCCTCTTGTTGCGCCGGCTCTGGACCAGCACGTCGAGGACAAAGCCGTCCTGGTCGACGGCGCGCCAGAGGTAATGTTTTTTGCCGGCGATGCGGAGGACGACCTCGTCCAAATGCCACCAGTTTCCGCGAGCCAGACGGCACTGGCGGATGCGGTTGGCGATCACCTGACCGAACTTCAGCGCCCAGGCCCGAATCGTTTCGTGGCTGACCGTATCGCCACGCAGCGCCAGCATCTCCTCTGCCATGCGCAAACTGAGCGAGAAGCGATAGTAGAGGTAAATCGCGTAGCTGATCACCTCGACGGGGAAACGGCAACCGGCGTACAATGGGGCGGAGCGTGTCGTCAGCCCGGCTCCATACCGTCACCCCATCCTGCCGGCCAGCCCGGACTTGACGGTGCCTTCCAGCCTCACGAGTGCGCCGCATACATCCGACATGCAGGGTATGCTTCTACATAAATCAGACAGATTCCTGCGCGGCGGCGACCATGGTGTTGGTGGCGGCATCGACCGCCAGATGAAGCTTCCGCCAGCTCCGCGGCCCCCGCACACTATACTTGTCGTGGTGCCACTCGGCAGCCCCGTAGACCTTCAGACCGTTCTGTCGATTACCAGGGTGACCAGGCCCGCCGGCAGGGCCGTGGCCATCATCTGCGTCAGCTGCGCCGCGCGCCGGCTGATCGGGGTGTGATCGGGAACCGGCAGGGCCACGCCCACGAAATCCAGCAGAGAGCCGAGCAGTCCTTCGGTTTGGCGCAGCGGTTGGTGAAAGACCAGACGGACCATGAGGGCGGTTTCAACGGGGGTCTGTGAGTAGCGTGCCTGACCACCCAGCGTCTGGCGCGGCGCCGCTCGCCACGCTGTGATCGCCTTGTTGCTCACCCACAGCGTCAGGCTGCCGCGCCGGCGCAGACAGGCTCCGTACGCCGCCCAATTCGTTACCTGGAACCGCATCTTCGGCATGTGGTGGCGCCGTGCGTCATTGTGTTTGTTCGGCATCCCGACAGCTGACCATCCGGGAGAGAAAGCAAAAGCGTCGCTCTACAGCACGGCTCGCGACTGGCAAGCCCGCTCCCTCTGCGTGCACCAATACCTCTTCAGGTTGCTCGACCTGTCGCGCAACTGACCTCGTCCCACGCCTGGACAGTGAGGTGCTTGGCGATCCGGCCGCCCCGCAGATCGAGGGTCATCGCTGACATCACGTGGCACCCGTCCGGGTAGGCGCACTCCTCGACGAAGGCGGCGCGGTTCGGCCCAACCACCTCATGACCAACGTAGTGGGTCATGTCCCTAGAGCACACATCGCGCCAGAACGCCGCAATCGCCTCCCTACCCGAAAATGTCATCGGCGAACTGGGGGGGCGATTGCGATCGACGATCACCATCTCGGCATCATCGGCGTAGAGCCCGATCAGGGTGGCGGCGTCGCTGTGTTCAAGGGCTTTCTTCAAGTCACCGAAATCGAATGTCGCAGTTGCGGATGTCGTCATGGCACATCCCCTGAGAAGGTTTCGGCGCAACTCCGTTAAGATACCTCTTCATAGGCTGCGTGTCCGCAGCGCGGACGGCTACTGAAAGGCAATCCCCGCGCATGCGACTGCAAACTGGTGCGGTTTTCCAGACAGCTTGAACGTCCTTATGGCGTCATACCCGAGCTTGTGGAACGGCCTGCAACACTGGGCCAGTTTCAGGGGTGATTGGCGTCCAATAACCAGCCACCCCTGATCTGGCAGACTACCACCCTGGGTTTAGACGACAGGGTGGCGAACAGGGATGTTGACGGTGGAGACGATCACACCGATACGACGCGAGCACGCGAAGGGGAAAAGCATCTGGGCCATTGCCCGGTCGCTAAAGGTGTCGCGGGAGACGGTGACGAAATACCTGCGCTCGGGCGAGACGGCGCCGCGCTACGAGCGCCAGCACCAGCCGCTTCCGAAGTTGGCCGCATTCCAGGAGGAGCTGGTACGGCTGATCACGGAGAACGAGCGGCGGCCAGCCCGCGACCGGCTCAATTATCTGGGGATCTTCAGGTGGCTGCAGAACCGCGGATTCCAGGGCGGCTACGACGCAGTGCGCCGCCACATCAAACGCTTCAAGCTGCGCCAGCCGCTGGGCGGGCCAGTGAACGCCTACGTGCCGCTCACCTTCGCCCCCGCCGAGGCGTACCAGTTCGACTGGGCGGAGGAGTGGATTATCCTGGACGGGGTGACGACCAAGGTGCATCACGGCCACACGGAATGATAGTTTACATCGTTGATTTTGATAGAAAATTTCACTGCAGAGGACATTGGTGCGAAATTCGTTGGAAGCTGGCGATGTCGTGGTCTGGCAGGTATCAAAGGTGCCACCGCTGAAGCTGAGACCCGCATGCCGTACAAGGCCAACGAGAGCCGCCGCCACAAGATCCCCCGCGCCCGCTACCGGGTGGAGAACTGGTCGGCCTGCGGCGCTGCGTCGGCGTGGCGACCTGACCATCTGGGTGACGCCGGAGGCGATCGCTGGCTGGACGCCGGCGCGTTCTGGCCGGCGAGGCCGACCATCGCGCTACTCGGACCTCGCCATTGAGGCTGGGCTGATGCTGCGCTTGGCGTTCGGACGGCCGTGGCGGCAGACCGAAGGCCTGTTGGGTTCGTTGATGCGCCTGCTCGGCCTGGACGCCGGTTCCGGATCACACGACCTTCTCCCGCCGCAGCGCCGATCTTGAGGTCGCGTCGGCGCTGGTCAGGACGGATGGGCCGGTCACCGTGGTCCTCGACTCCACGGGGCTGAAGGTGTTGGGCAAGGGTGAGTGGCACTTGGAAAAGCACGGTGGTCAAGCGCGCCGGAGTTGGCGAAAGCTGCACCTCGCGGTCAATCCGGACACGGGTGAGATCCTGGCCTCGGAGTTGATGTCCAACGAGGAGGGGGATGCCTCACTGGTCGCTCCATTGCTCGACCAGATCAAGCGCCCGATCGGCACGGTGCTGGCCCACGGCGCGTACGACGGCGAGCCCATCTACCGAGCCGTCGCGGCACAGGCACCGAAGGCGGAGCTGATCATCCCGCCGCTCGCGACCGCAGTGGTGAGCGGGAGCGCCGAGACCTCCCCCACCCGGCGCAACCGCCACATCCAGATGATCAATGAGCATGGTCGGCTCGGCTGGCAGCCGACAGTCCAGTACGGCCGCCGTTCCTTGGGCGAGGTGGCCATGATGCGCTACAAGCATCTCATCGGGCGCAGCCTCCGCGCCCGGAGTCTGCCTGCCCAGAAGGTCAAGGCGGCCGTCAGCGGCGAGGTGATAACATCATGACCAGCCTGGGCATGCCCGTCTCGCGCAAGAGCGCCTGATCACCGCGGTCGGTCGGCGGACTCCACTTGCACGCCGAAATGTGCGCCAAAGTCGCACCTCATCGTTTTCGTCCAAATCGCCTTTATCTCAATCCTCGCACGGCGCCTAAAGCGGCTCGTTCCCCAGGAGGTCAGCGCATAACTGCTGCAAACAGCTTCTCAATTGCGGCAGACCTCTCAGGCCTTCAACTCAGCGAGGCGCTGCAAGACGGCTTCCTCCCGGACGCTCTCTGCTCGGGCATCAGTCCAGGCGTCCCCGCAGCCGCCGCACGTGGTGACAGGGACCTGCACATCGACGGTCGCCATCAGGACGTCCCCGGGCCCATAGGGGAAACGGACCGCCTGCGCTTCCACGCTGTGGATGAGGTTTGCGCTCCCACACTTCGGGCAGAGCTTGTCGAGGGGTTCGCCGAAGTCCGTGTTCATCATCACTTTCTGTTTTCCTTTACGGGTATCGAGCGCAGGCCGTCTCAGCGACGGACCCACCGGCCCATTATCGTCCACCAGGCGACCCACTCCAAGCTTGTGGAGGAGCTGTCGGTATTTTTCAGGCGGCAACGCCCTCTTGACGCCGTCTATACGTCGCAATGCCGCGATGCCCACGTCGGTGAAGCGGGCCGTCAGCCAATGGGATCCATCGTCGTCCGAGGTGAGCAGACCCCGGTCGATCATTTCCTGCAAGGTGGCTCCCGGCTTCGGCTTGCCCCCGTGTTGGGCCCGGTCGCCCCGCGTTTCACCAGGATGCCGTCGTGGAGCAAACGGGTCGACGAGAGGCGCGTCATGAACTCGTTGCGGATCAGCGCGCGTTCCTTCGGCGTTAGGTTGTTGTCGGTCACTGGCCTATCCACTTCACTCCCGGCCACGCGATACACGGAACCAATGCTCGGCGTAATGCCGGCAGAGTTCTGCCTCCACCATGTCGCCGCTTCGTTCCGCGTCCGTTGCGTACGCGAGCCATTGGGACTCCTTTTGCTGTGCCGACCCGTTGACCTTGACCGGAGAGCGGCTGGGCCCGGCCGCCGGCTGTCCAGTCGTTCCGAACCGTGGCCATAGCGCTCCCTGACCAGCCACCGCTCGGCTGGAGCAGCTGAAGTTATTGGGCAAGTTGGACATCGTGCAGCTCGCGGAGATCGTGACGATCACCACCGCTGTCTTGCGCGCCTGAGCAGCCAGGAGGCGTTGTGCTAAAGTAATGAACACACTACGTGCTCATTGACCAAAGTCAACCCCGCTCCTATAGTAGTGATATCACTATAAAGAAGCTGAGATGCATCGCACGGTATCTGCAGACGACGCCAACCGGCAATTCTCCGAGATCCTTGGGCAAGCCACCAGCGGGCATACCGTGATCATCACCAAGCGTGGACAGCCCGTAGCGCAGCTGTCGCCCTATGATCGGTCTTCTGTCAAAACCGATGGAGGCTCGGCTTGGAGCCGTCTGTTCCAGACGCTGGAAGATGGCGTGGACCTCGGGGGCGAGCGGTTTGGCCGTGACGCCCTTTATGACCGATAAGAGCAATGCGCTTCACACTCGACACGAACATCCTGGTTTACGCAGTCGACCGGGCCGCCGGGAAACGGCACAATCAGGCCGTTGCCCTGATCCACCGTCTCCCTGGCCGAGACTGCGTGCTGACGCTCCAGTCTCTGGCGGAACTCTTCTGCACCCTCACCAGCGCTAAGCAGGGCATCCCGCCGGCGCGAGCGGCAGACATTGTCCAACAGTGGCGCGACAAATTGCCGGTGGTGGCGGCGGACAACGCGTACCTCACGGATGCCATAAACGCAGTCACCCACCATGGCTGGTCGTTTTTGGGATGCGATGATCTGGGCGACAGCAAAGCGTCACGGGTGCCGGCTCCTCCTGTCGGAAGATGGTCAGGCCGGTCGTACGCTGGGCGGAGTCACCATCATCAACCCGTTTGCCGATGGCCCGCAGCCTCTTCTTGATGAGGCACTGGGCGTGAACTGAATGCGTTCTGCCGATTGTTAAGTGAACGCCAGTTGCCGAGACCTGCACATGTTCCAGGTCTCTTCCTCGCCAAGATAGGCGCTACCCGCAAGTACGCTCTGCCGTCCAGCTCAGATGGTGACGGCCATGGGGCAATGGGCTGACGAACCCTAGCCCCGGGTCCGCGGCCTCGCGATGTCTTGCGTCTTGCTCCGGGTCAGGGGTGCGGCCTCTAGTGTTCCGTCTCAGGAATTTTTATCCATATGCCGTTGGAGGTGGTTTTCTGAGCGGCCTGACCGATATGGAGGACGGCATGGCTTGGGGATCGGCGGTACGGATTGAACTGAGCGAGGCCGAGCAAGGTGAACTGAAGGCGCGCTCGCGCCGTCGGAAGATCGCGCGGGCCGATGCGGTACCGGCGGAGATCATTCTGCTTGCCGCCGACGGCCTGACCAATGTCGCCATTGCCGAGCGGATCGGCGTCACCCGCCTGACGGTCGCGACGTGGCGCCGACGCTTTGCCGAGCTGCGGCTGGATGGCTTGCTTGACGACCCCCGCCCGGGCGCCCCGCGTAAGATCGGCGATGACAAGGTGGCCGAGGTCGTCATCACGACGCTCGAGGCGGCGCCGGTCGACGCCACCCACTGGAGCACGCGCTCCTTGGCCCGCGCCTCGGGGCTGTCGTCCGCGACCGTGCACCGCATCTGGCGGGCCTTCTCGCTCCAGCCGCACCGCAGCGAGACCTTCAAGCTCTCGAGTGACCCGCAGTTCGTTGACAAGGTGCGCGACATCGTCGGCATCCACCTGGCCCCACCCGCTCGTGCTCTGGTGCTGTGCGTGGACGAGAAGACCCAGATCCAAGCCCTCGACCGCACTCAGCCGGTGCTGCCGATGCGCCCTGGTCAAGTGGAGCGGCGCACCCACGATTATGAGCGCCACGGCACCAGCTCTTTGTTCGCCGCGCTGGACGTGAAGGCCCGGAGCGTGATCGGCCGGTGCCTGCCACGCCACCGGGCGGCAGAGTTCCGCCAGTTCCTGGACGAGATCGAACGCAACTTCCCTGCCGACCTGGACGTCCACGTGGTGATGGACAACGCCTTCTCCCACATGACCAAGCTGATCCGTGACTGGTTCGCCAAGCGGCCAAGTTGGCACGCACACTTCACCCCGACCTCGGCCTCCTGGGTCAATCAGGTCGAGCGCTTCTTCGCGCTGCTCACCGACCAGCAGATCCGGCGCACCACCCACCGCTCGACGGAGGAACTTGAGGCGGCCATCCATGCCTATATCAACGCTCGTAAAGCCGACCCAAAGCCGTTCCGCTGGACCAAATCCGCCGATATCCACGCTGCTGTCGAGCGATTCTGCCGCCGGACACAGAACGCGCTATCCAGCAGTAAATAAGAACTTCTGAGACGGGACACTAGGTGGTTGTTTCCGGAAATTTCACTCGGTGGAAGCGTCTGCCGACCGAGGCACCGGCGCGTTGGCTGCAAATGCGGAAATGGTGCGCAAGGTCGCGACCACGGCGGCGATGCGTGGCCATAACTCAAGGGAAAGGCCCGTCCGCTCCGCGTTGATGGCTTGCGGAAAGAGGACGACATCCGCGATCGACGGAGCGTCCCCAACGGCGAACCGTCTCTCCGGCTGGCGGGACAGCAGGGCTTCAATCGCAGTCATTCCTTCCTGAATCCAGTGGCGGTTCCAGTCCCTAACGGTCATGGAATTGGCGCCTGGAATGGTGCCTAACCGTTTCGCCACGCGGGGCGGCAAAAGGGGATGGATGTCCGATGCGATGGACAGGGCCACCGACCGGGCCAGGGCGCGTTCGACCGGGTCGTCCGGCAGGAGCGCCGGTTCGGGAAACCGCTCGTCGAGATACTCGACAATCGCCAGCGATTGCGTGATCAACGCGCCGTCGTTGGTCAGAAGCGCCGGCACAAGGCCCTGCGGGTTGATCGCAAGGTAATCGGCGCTCCGGCTCCGCGGCTCGGCACCGAGGATGGAAATCGGGACGCTTTCGACCTCCACCCCCTTCAGGGCCAGCACGATCCGCACGCGGGCGACGGCGGAGGAAATCCGATCTTCGAATAGCTTCATGTCTTCGTCCTCACTGTTGGGGGGTGCTCACCGCTGCCGATGCGTCGACAGGCTGGTGTGAAAAGGGTGCGACAGAGGAAAGGAGGGGCTGCGAGAGCAGCGCCAGGATGGAGGGCGCCTCGCGGGGGTCATCGTCCCAGGCGCAGGGGGCGGCAGCGAGCCCGATGGCCATGGCCATCGCGAAAAGAACACGCATCGTGCTGTCTCCGATAGTGGACGCATGATAATTATTATGATCATAATCACATCGACGTGCCGCCAAACCGACCGGTTGCGGCGATGGTGATCAGGACAACCGAACTCCCGGTGACGACATGAGCCGTAAGACCTCCAGCACTCCCGCCGCTCCCACCTCCGACAGGTCGGTCGCTCCGCCGGCCGGGAGGTCGCAAACTGCCAAGCTGGCGGATTTCATGTGCTTCACGATCTATTCGGCGAACCTCGCCTATTCGCGGGTCTACAAGCCGGTGCTGGAGCAGCTTGGCGTCACCTATCCCCAGTACATCACCATCATCGCCCTGTGGGAGGAGGATCGGCAGACCGTCAAGAGCCTCAGTGAAAAGCTGTTCCTGGAGCCCAGCACCATGACGCCGATGCTCCAGCGGCTGGAGGCGATGGGCTATGTCACGCGGATGCGCGACGACGAGGACGAACGCAGCGTGCGCGTCTCTCTGACCGAGGCGGGACGCCAGCTTCGCGAGAAGGGCTTGGGCTTCGGTGAGTTGACGGTGAAGGCTTCCGGACTTCCGCCCGACGAGTTCCGCGCGCTCCAGAGAGCGGTCGCCCGATTGCGCGACAACCTCCGGGATGCCAGCCAGTGAAAGAGAGTGGATGCGGAGGTTCGAGGCCACGCGGACTTCTCCTCAACCGAAAGTGAAGGCGTAGGCGTCGACTCCGGGGTTCAGAAAGCGCACCTCGAACGTCCGTTCCCGCACCGGGCCCGCCTGCCGCACCAGCTGATAGAGCCTGGTTTCCGAAACGGTGCCATAGCCCTCGGCATCCGTATCCGTTCCGTGATCCGGCCCGGGTGACATGCCATCGACCGTGACCTGGAAGCGCACGGGCTTACCGTCCTGGGCGGGACCGAGGATGAGGTGCAGGTCGCGCGCCCGGAAGCGGTAGACGATCGCCCCGCCCGCCCGGTTCAGCCGGGCCTGCTCGGCCCCAACCGTCCAGTTGCCGGAAAGCCCCCAGCGGTTGAGTCGCAGCGCACCGACCGTGTAGTCCTGCGGCCGGTCGATGCCGTCCCGTTCCGGCGATGCGAAGTTCGCAGCCTGCCGATAGCCGACATAGGTTTCGCCGGAGCGGATATCGTCGAGGTCGGCGGGCGCCTGCGCGCCCTGCCCCGCCGGGCTGACGAGCCTTCCATCCTCGTCCCGACGTCCGGCGGCCTCTGCCAGCAAATCCTGGATGACCCATTCGGTCTGCTCGTACTCGCCCTCACCGAACTGATGATGGCGGATCCGGCCCGTGGCATCGGCGATGTAAAAGGCCGGCCAATAGCTGTTGCCGAACGCCCGCCAGATGCGGAAATCATTGTCGATCGCCACCGGGTAGGTGATGGCGAAATCCCGCAACGCCGTCTCCACGTTCGCGATCCGCTTTTCGAAGGCGAATTCCGGGGCATGGACACCGACCACCACCAGCCCCTGGTCCCGGTACTTCTCCGCCCATGCCCGCAGGTACGGCAGCGTCCGGATGCAGTTGATGCAGGAGTAGGTCCAGAAATCGATCAGAACGACCTTTCCCCGCAGTTCCTCCGTGCTGAGCGGCTTTGAGTTCAGCCAGTCCGTCGCACCGTCCAAGGACGGGAGAAGGCCTTCGACCGGCAGGCTGCTGCGATAGAAACGCTGGGCATCGGCGAGCACGAGGCCCGTCCTGGACGTCTCCGGCGCACCCGAGGTTCCGGAAGCCACGGGGGCAGAGGCAGGGGCAAACCTGTCGATCAGCGATTGTTCGACTCCCGTTGTGCCGGCATAGGACAGGCGGGCCAGCAACCCGGTGTCGAGCCCCAAGGTGATGACGCCGACACCGGCAAGGACGGCAATGCCCAGTCCCTGGCGGAGACGCTCCCCAACGCCAAGCGACCGCTTCATCGCCGTCAGCACCCGGCCGCCGGCAAGAAGGGCGAGTGTCAGGGATGTCGCAGCACCCGCCGCATAGGCCGCCAGCAGCAGCGTGGTTTGCAGGCTGGCGCCATGAAGCGCGGCACTGGTCAGGACCAGCCCGAGGATCGGCCCGGCGCATGGCGTCCACAGCAGACCGGTGGCGACACCCAGCAGAAGCGATCCGGCGACACCGGCGCGACCGGACAGCCGGTTGCCGGCGGCGACCAGCGGACGGCTGAGCATCGCCGCGGCGCGGGGCGACAGGAGCGTCCATCCGAACAGCGCCATCAGCGCGATGGCGGCGGCCCGCCCGGCCCCGTTTGCTTCTACCGCCCAGCCTCCGCCCACGGCGGACAGCGTCGCGACCCCGGCGAAGCTGACCACCATGCCGAACAGCATCGGCAGGATGCCGCGGAGCAGCGGCTGCCCCGCCCGGGAAAAGACGAAGGGCACGACCGGCAGGATGCACGGGCTGACGATGGTCAGGGCGCCCGCCAGGAAGGAGACAAGAAAGAGGATCATGACTGAACCCTTTCGGGGGCCGGGTGCGGCTTCGCGCCCGCCCCGCAAATCATGGGAAGATCACTTCGAGACCGCCTCGGCCGCCTCGACGATCAGGGTGGCGACGGCTTCGGGCTTGGCGGCGTAGACGGCATGGCTGGCCTCGACCGATCGGACATGGCTGCCGGCCCGGCGGGCCATGTCCAGTTCCAGCTCCGGATTGATCGAGCGGTCGGCGGTCGCCACCAGCGCCCAACTCGGCTTTGATTTCCATGCCGGCTCCCCGGCCGGCGTCGTGAAGGCATCCTTCGCCGCGAACACCTGGGAGTAGGCGAGGAAGGCCGCGTCGGCCGCCGGAAGGTCGGCGGCGAAGGCACCGGCGAAGGCTGGCGGGTCGAGATAGAGATAGCTGTCTGCGGTGCCCTTGACGGCACCCGGTTCGGCACCGGGCACCGGTTTGCTGTCGGCCAGTTTGGCGAGGCTCTCGCCCTTGTCCGGTTCGAAGGCGGCAACATAGACCAGTGCGGCGACATGGCTGTCGCTCCCGGCCTCGCTGATCACCATCCCGCCATAGCTGTGGCCGACCAGGACGGCCGGGCCGGTCTGAAGCGAGAGGACGCGGCGGGTGGCCGCGACATCGTCGGCGAGCGAGGTCAGCGGCTGCTGAACGATCGATACGGCATAGCCCCTGCCGGTCAGGATGTCGGAGACCTTGCGCCAGCCCGAACCGTCGGCGAAGGCGCCATGAACGATGACCACGGACTTCACCGGGGCGGCGGAGGCCGGCGACCAGGGGACGGCCAGCGACAGGGCCAGACCGAACAGGGCAACCGGAACTTTGCACGGAAGCATGGATGTGTCTCGTCATGTGATTTGCGTCATAATCATTATTTTGATAAGTACATTCGCGGAAGGCAGGCTGTCCAGACGGAACGATGCGGACGCCGGCGTGCGGCAGGGGATTTTTGTACCGGCATGTATCAGGCGATGGGGCGGATACAGACCGACACAAACCACCGGACGCGGGCAGCACTCCACCCGTCATAAGACCGCCGAACAGCAGCGGGGTTCGACCGAATGGATCACATCGACCACGTCCTGATCGTCGACGACGATCGCGACATCCGGGAACTGGTTTCCGGCTATCTGAAGAGGAACGGCCTGCGCGTGACCCTCGCCGCCGACGGCCGGCAGATGCGTTCTTTTCTGGAGCGCGACCTGGTGGATTTCATCGTGCTCGACATCATGATGCCGGGCGACGACGGGCTGGTTCTGTGCCGGGAGCTTCGCGCCGGGCGGCATGCCGCGACGCCGGTCCTGATGCTCACCGCGCGCAACGACGAGATGGACCGAGTCCTCGGCCTGGAGATGGGGGCCGACGACTATCTGGCGAAGCCGTTCGCCGCACGCGAGCTGCTGGCCCGCATCAAGGCGATCCTGCGCCGGGCGCGCATGCTGCCGCCCAACCTCCAGATCAGCGAGGCCGGACAGCTGTTGGGCTTCGGCACTTGGCGACTCGACACCGTCGCCCGCCACCTGCTCGACCAGGACGGCACGGCCGTCGCGCTGAGCGGCGCGGAGTACCGGCTGCTGCGCGTCTTCCTCGACCACCCGCAACGGGTCCTTTCGCGCGACCAGCTCCTCAACCTGACGCAGGGGCGCGAGGCGGAGCTGTTCGAACGGTCGGTCGACCTGCTGGTCAGCCGGCTCCGGCAGCGGCTGCGCGACGACGCGCGCGAGCCCAGCCACATCAAGACGGTGCGCAACGAAGGCTATGTTCTGGCGATGCCGGTGGAGATCATGAGGGCACGGTCATGACGGGCGCAATCCGCCGGCTCCATCGCGTCCTGCATCCGCCGCGCACCTTGCGCTGGCGGCTGTTCCTCATCCTCCTGACCGGGCTTGTCCTGGCGCATGGATTGTCCTTCGGCGCGCTGGTCCTGGAGCGCGCCAATGCCGCCAAGGCGATGATGCTCGGCACGCTGGAGCAGGATGTGGCGACCTCGGTCGCCCTGCTCGACCGCCTGCCGCCGGAGGAGCGCGGCCGTTGGCTGGCGGTGCTGGAGCGGCGCACCTACCGGTACGAACTTGGTCGCGGCCTGCCGGGTGTGCCGGACCTTGGCAGCCGCGGCGTGGAGATCGCCCGCGCCATCAACGGCGGTGCCGGTTCCGGCTTCCCGGTGGTGGTCGAGACCATTCCGGGCGACCGCCCGCATCTCCAGGCCCATGTCACGCTTCGCGACGGCTCGCCGGTGACAATCGACGTGACACCGGCGCTCATGCCGCTCGCCGCCTGGCTCCCCCTCCTGCTGACTGCCCAGCTCGTGCTGCTGGTCCTCTGCACCTGGCTTGCCGTGCGGCAGGCGATCCGGCCGCTGGCGCGCTTCGCCAAGGCTGCCGAGACGCTCGATCCCGGCGGCAAGTCGGCGCGGCTGGAGGAGGACGGCCCAAGCGAAGTCGCCCATGCCGCGACCGCCTTCAACGCCATGCGGGACAGGATCGCCCATTACATGGAGGAGCGCGTGCGGATCCTCGCCGCCATCTCCCACGACCTCCAGACGCCGATCACCCGCATGACGCTGCGGGTCGAGATGGCGGAGGACAGCCCGGAGAAGGAGCGGCTGCTCCGGGATTTGTCGCAGATCGAACGGCTGGTGCGCGAAGGGGTGGCCTATGCGCGCAGCGCCCATGGCGATGTCGAGACGCCGGCCCGCATCGATGTCGGGTCCTTCGTCGAAAGCCTCGCCTTCGACTATCAGGACATGGGCAAGCCGGTGACCGTCCGCGAGCTCTCCGGCGCGGTCTTGACCACCCGACCGCACGCGCTGCGCCGCATTCTGACCAACCTGATCGACAATGCCTTGAAATTCGCCGGAGAAGCCGAGATCACGGTGACCCGGGACAGCACCGGCCGGATCGGCGTCGCCGTCCGCGACACCGGTCCCGGCATTCCGGAGCATCAGCTCACCGCCGTCCTCCAGCCCTTCTACCGGCTTGAACAGTCCCGCAACCGCGATTCCGGAGGAACCGGACTGGGTCTGGCCATCGCCCACCAGCTGGCGCTGGCGATTTGCGGGTCGCTGACGCTGCGGAACCGGCGCACCGGCGGCCTCTGTGCCGAGGTGACGCTTGGCTGACGGGGGGCTAACCGTTTCCGAACGCAGTGGCGAAGACCGCCCAGCGCTCCTCGAACAGCCGCAAGAGGGACGGCACGTTCCCCCCCCTGTCATCGCCGAGCCGCAGCCGGTTGTTGACGCCCTCCAGCAGGTCGACCAGGATCCCGCAGACCGAAGCCGGATCGCCCGGTCGCAGTTCGCCCGCGCCTTGGGCGGCGGCGACGCATCCGACCAGCGGTTCCAAGGCATCACGCGACCAGCTCGCCAGCCGCTCCCGGAGAACCGCCGAGATCGCAGCCTCGGCGCTGACGGAGAGGTAGAAGGCGGCGTAGTCGCGCGACGACCCGATCTCGACATAACGGAACGCGGCGCGGTGCAACGCGTCGAGCGCCCCCTTTCCCTCCTTGTCATCGGCGGCGGACAGCAGCGCGTCGCGGAACCGCCCGACGTCACGCCCGACCACCGCTTCAAGGAGGGCGGCTTTGTTGGGGTAACGGCGATAAAGCGTGTGCTTGGACACACCGAGTTCGGCCGCAATCTCTTCCAGACCGCTGTTGGCGACGCCCTTGCGGCAGAAGACGGCCCTGGCGCCATCGAGGATGCGCGCATCGATGGCCGCGGCCTGATCCCTGGTCGGCCGTCCTCCTGGCTTGCGTCCGCCGGTGTCCACGTTCACATCCCTTCAGCTCTCCATCGGCCAGCAAAACAGCACAGGTCCGTTGCGTTTTCCATCGCCATCTGGTATCAGCACGATTGCGTGCTGATATTCTGACTCCAACAAGGGGCGACGCATGGCATCAATCTCCATATCCCGGATCGGTTGGGCCACGCCCGACGGCCAAAGCGTCCTGACCGGTGTCGACCTGAATTTTGCACAAGAGCGCACAGGCCTCGTCGGGCGGAACGGCGTCGGCAAATCGACCCTGTTGAAACTCATCACCGGAGAACGTCAGCCACTCACCGGCACCGTCCGGGTCACCGGCACGCTCGGCCTGCTGAAACAGGCGGTCCGACCCAGCGAGCGGGAAACGGTGGCCGATCTGTTCGGCGTGGCCGGGGAGCTCGCCCTCCTGCGCCGCGCCGAGGCTGGGACAGCAAGCGTGGAGGAACTGGCGGACGCCGATTGGACGCTGGCGGAGCGCATCACCGCCGCCCTGGCCCGCGTCGGGCTCGATGCCGCTCCCGAGTCCCGGCTGACGGAACTCTCCGGCGGCCAGCGGACGCGCGCCAGCCTTGCCGCGGCAATCTTCGCCGCACCGGATTTCCTGCTGCTCGACGAGCCGACCAACAACCTCGATCGCTCCGGCCGCGAGGCGGTGATCGCCCTCCTCGCCGGCTGGCGGGCTGGAGCGATCGTCGTCAGCCATGATCGCGAGCTTCTCGACCGGATGGACGCCATCGTCGAACTGACCTCGCTGGGTGCCACCCGATACGGCGGCAACTGGACGCGCTATCGCGAGCGCAAGGCGACGGAACTGGAAGCCGCTCAACAGGATCTGGCCCACGCGGAAAAGCAGGCGACCGAGGTCCGGCGCAAAGCGCAACGCGCGGCGGAGCGGCAGGACCGGCGTGATGCGGCCGGGTCACGGAAGGCGGCGCAAGGCGACATGCCCCGCCTCCTGCTGGGCGCGCGCAAGAGCAATGCCGAGGCCAGCCGGGGTGCCGGCGCCAAACTGGCCGACCGCCAGCGGGCGGAGGCCGAGGGAGCGCTCGCATCGGCACGGTCCCGAATCGAGATCCTGCAGGACCTCTCAGTGGCCCTTCCACCCACCGGGCTCCCGGCCAATAAAACCGTCCTGCGGCTGGACGGGGTCACCGCCGGCCATGACCCGGACCATCCGATCATCCACGATCTGTCCTTCACCATGGAGGGGCCGGAACGGGTCGCCATCGTCGGGCCGAACGGATCGGGCAAGACGACGCTGGTGACGCTGAT
The DNA here is from genome assembly GCF_023806445.1 of Azospirillum sp. A1-3. Taxonomy (NCBI): domain Bacteria; kingdom Pseudomonadati; phylum Pseudomonadota; class Alphaproteobacteria; order Rhodospirillales; family Azospirillaceae; genus Azospirillum; species Azospirillum sp. A1-3. Next base: position 662,041 of record NZ_JAMSLU010000002.1, on the reverse strand, counting down.
CGCCGGCGGGATCGCGCCGATGCGGGGGACGGTGTCGGTCGCCGTCGACTTCGCCATGCTCGACCAGCGCGTCGGCATCCTCGATCCCGCCGCGTCGATCCTCGACAATTTCAAGCGCCTCAATCCCGGCGCCACCGACAATGCCTGCCGGGCGGCACTCGCCCGCTTCCTGTTCCGGGCGGACGCGGCCCTGCAACTGGTGGGAACGCTGAGCGGCGGGCAGATGCTGCGCGCCGGCCTCGCCTGCACGCTGGGCGGCCCGCGGCCACCGGCGCTGCTGATCCTGGACGAGCCGACCAACCACCTGGACGTCGACTCGATCGAAGCCATGGAGGCCGGGCTGAGATCCTATGACGGCGCCATCCTGCTGGTCAGCCATGACGAGACGTTCATGACCAACATCGGCATCGGCCGGCGGTTGAGCCTCGGCTCAGCGGAAGGCGACGCCCCATAGCCTCCGCCGGCATGACCGATCCGGGACAGGGTCGGGACGATCACCTCCATCGGAACTTTGTATCCCACTGTGTCCGATGGGCCGAATGGTACAGACGCTTTCACCAAGCCCCATGGCCGGACATGCGCGGGATACATCGGCATCTCATGTTGCGGCCACGGATGAACGCATCTCGGGAGAGATAGATGGTACGGAAACTGGAGACGGAGACCACCGGCACAGCCCCGGTCGATTATGGACGCCGCCACTTCATCGGCACGGCGACCCTTGCAGCCGCGGCGGCCGGCCTCGGGTTGGGAATGGGGTGGGCGCAGGCGGCGGAAGCCGCTGCGGCCCGGCCAGCGGCGGGCTCTTCCTCGCCCACCGGCTTCAAATCGCTGAAACAGATCGATGCCGGATCGCTCAACATCGGCTATGCCGAGGATGGCCCCGCCGACGGGCCGGTGGCCCTCCTCCTGCACGGCTGGCCCTATGACATCCACAGCTATGTGGAGGTGGCCCCCATCCTGGCGGCGACCGGCTACCGCGTCATCATCCCCCACCTGCGCGGCTACGGCACGACGCGCTTCCTGTCCGCCGCAACGCCACGCAACGGCCAGCAGGCGGCCATTGCTGCCGACATGATCGCTCTGATGGACGCGCTGAAGATTCAGACCGCGATCCTCGCCGGCTACGATTGGGGCGCACGGACGGCGAACATCATGGCGGCACTCTGGCCGGAGCGCTGCAAGGCCATGGTATCGGTCAGCGGCTATCTGATCGGCAGCCAGGACCTCAACCGGGCGCCGCTGCCTCCCAAGGCGGAGCTGCAATGGTGGTATCAGTATTACTTCGCCACCGACCGCGGCCGCGCCGGTTATGTGAAGTATACGCATGACTTCGCCCGGCTCATCTGGCAACTGGCCTCCCCGAACTGGGCCTTGGACGACGCCACTTTCGAACGCTCCGCGGCTTCCCTCGACAATCCCGACCATGTCGACATCAGCATCCACAACTACCGCTGGCGACTCGGCCTTGCGGAGGGGGAGGCGCAATATGACGCGCTTGAACGGGCGCTGGCGGCGTTCCCGACCATCAAGGTTCCGACGATCACCATGGAAGGCGACGCCAACGGCGCGCCGCACCCTTCACCGGACATGTACCGTGCGAAGTTCACCGGTCGATACGAGCATCGGTTGATCACCGGCGGTATCGGCCACAACCTGCCGCAGGAGGCGCCAAAGGCCTTCGCCCAGGCGGTGTTGGACATCGGCAAAGCCTGACCAGGACTTGACCGCAGAAGTGGCATGGGCCTTCCGGTTCCGTGTCGATAATGCGGTCGCCCATGGGGTGACCCGAGAGACGCCGCATGATCGGCAGGCCGAAGCCACCTCACGGTCACGAACCTTGCTCTGCGGCCCCCTGCCCGAGGGTATGGAGGACAGGGGGCTGCGGCAGGCCAAGCATGGATGCCATGCTGCGGCGATGGCGGACGATGTCGGCCAAGCTATAGTCGTCAAGGACAGCCAGGAAGGCCTGCAACGCTTCATGCAGAGCACTGCGCAGGTTGCAGGCCGGACTCAGTCGACAGAGGGGCGGGTCCTGAAGCGCGCCCATGCAGTCGACGATGGCCATGTCCTCTTCGGTGTAGCGGACGACGTCGCCGATCCGGATCTGCTCGGCCGGACGGCCGAGGCGCAGCCCGCCGTTCCGTCCCCTCACGGTTTCGATATAGCCGCCACGCCCAAGATCATTCGCCACCTTCATCAGGTGGTTTTTCGAAATGCCATACACCCGCGCAACCTCGCTGATGGTCGGCAACCCCTCCTGCCGCACAGCGAGGTACATGAGCAGGCGCAGCGCATAATCCGTATAGCTCGACAAGCGCATCGCTGACCAAACCTGTATCAATTCTACATCAATATAGCCGTGCCTCTTAAATCCCGCAATCGACCGTCCCCGTCCGTCAGGACGGAACGCCGGCAGAAGCCGTGGTTCAATGGGCGCCGCCCCCGCCCAGATGGTCGGGCTTCTTCAGCAGCAGGGTCGCGAGCAGAGCGACCAGCAGGGCGGTGCCCAGCAGGAAAAATGCATCACTGAACGCCATGACGAAGGCCTGTTTGCGCACGACCGCACCGATGGCGACATAGGCGCGGCGCCCGGCGTCGAGCGGATCGGTGATGCCATGCGACTGGAAGTACCGGGTCAACTGCTCGATGCGGGCGACGGTCGCCGGCTCGAACAGCGAAACCGCATGCGACAGGATGTTGGAATGGAACTGTTCCCGCTTCGTCAGGAAGGTCTGCAGCAAGGCGATGCCGACGGCGCCTCCCAGGTTCCGCATCATGTTGAACAGGCCGGAGGCCGAGCCTGCGTTCTCCTTCTCGATGCCGGCGGTCGCCACCGCTGACAGCGGCGCGAAGACCAGCGCCTGCCCGACGGCGCGCACGATGTTCGGCACCAGCAGTTGGTCTGCGGCGTAGGACGTGGTCATGGCGATGTTCATGAAGGCGCTGCCGGCGAAGAGTGCGAAACCCACGGCGATCAGCAGCCGCGCATCGAACCGCTTCATCAGGCGCGGAACCAGCGGGATCAGCAAAAGCTGCGGCAGCCCGGTCCAGGCCAGTACACTGCCGATCTGTTCGGCGTTGTAACCCTGGATGCGCGACAGATAGACGGGCAGGACGAAGACGGACCCGTAGAGCGCCACGCCCAGCATGAAGTTCGCAACGATGCCGAACCCGAAGTTGCGCCGCACCAGCAGCCGCAGGTTCAGCAGCGGCCGGGCGCTGCGCAGCTCGATCCACAGGAACAGCCCCAGCGAGACCGCCGCCACGACACTCAGCCGCAGAATGAAGGGCGAACCGAACCAGTCCTCCTTGTTGCCCTCCTCCAGCACCGTCTGCAACGTGCCGAGCCCCACCGCCATCGTGACGATCCCCGGCCAGTCGCCCGTCTTCAGCAGGCCGAGCTTCATGGGCGCGGGGTCCAGCGAGAAGGCCAGCAGGCCGACCATCACGGCGCCGGGGACCAGATTGACGTAGAAGATGTACTGCCAGCCCCAGTTCTCTGTCAGATAGCCGCCGATGGTCGGCCCGATCGCCGGGGCGAAGGTCGCCGACAGGGCGAACAGGGCGAGCCCGATCGACTGCTGCGCCTTGGGCAGAAGCGTGATGATGATGGTGAAGGCCATCGGGATCAGCACGCCGCCGCTGAAGCCCTGGATCGCGCGCAGGATGATCATCTGCTCCAGGTTCGCGGCAAAGGCGCAGAGGACGGAGAAGACGAGAAACAGCACCGCGTTGGTCAGCAGATAGCGGCGGATGGAGAAGACCTGGGCCAGCCAGCCGCTCAACGGGATCACGATGATCTCGGCCACCAGATAGGCGGTGGAGATCCAGCCGCCGTCGTCGATGCCGGCGCCGATGGCGCCCTGGATGTCGGCGAGCGAGGCGTTGACGATCTGGATGTTAAGCACCGCCATGAACGCGCCCAGCGTCGAGCCAGTCACGGCGAGCCAGTTCCGGGTGGTGGCGGCACCGATTGGGCCGGGTGCGGCAAGAGTCGCCATGGTCTTGATCCTTTGCCCAGAGGGAGGTCAGCTTGCCGGCGTCGCCGTTTCGCGGGTGTCAATGGTCGGCTCGACCGACATGCCGGGGCGCAGCAGGCCTGACAGGGGCCCCGGATCCAGGACGATCCTCACGGGGATGCGCTGCACGATCTTGGTGAAGTTCCCGGTGGCGTTGTCCGGCGGCAGAAGGGCGAACTCCAGACCGCTGGCCGGGGACAAGCTGTCGACATGGCCCTTCAGCTCGATGCCGGGGAAGCCGTCCACCGCGATCTCCACCGGCTGACCGGCATGGACATGGGTCAGCTGGGTTTCCTTGAAGTTCGCGACGACATAGACCGCCTGCAGCGGCACCACGGCCATCAGCTGCGTGCCGGTCTGCACATACTGCCCGACCCGCAGCGAGCGGGCACCCACCGTACCGGAGATTGGGGCGGCGATGACCGTGTAGGACAGGTTCAGCCGCGCCTGCTCCAGCGTGCTGTGGCTGCGGTCGCGCTGGGCCACCGCCTTGCCGCGCTCGGTGACCAGAACCGCGATCTTGTTTTCGGCGGCAGCCAGAGCGGCACGGTCGCCGTTCACCTTGGCTTGCGCTTGCCCCAGGGTCGATTCCGACTGCTGCGCCCGCTGGGTCGTGCCGTAGCCGGTCCGCATCAGGTTGCTGTAGCGTGCGTTTTCCTTCTGCGCAAAAGCGAGGGCGACTTCGCTCGCCGCCACGTCGGCCTTCTCCTGCTCGATCAGCGACCGCTGCAGCACAATCTGGGCGTCCAGGTTGCGGATCGCCGCCTCCGTCGTCTCCAACTCCGCCCGTGCCTGATCCAGCGCCACGCGAAAATCGCGGTCGTCGATCCGCGCCAACGGCTGGCCGGCAACAACACTCTGGTTGTCCTGCACCAGCACTTCGGCGACATAGCCGGACACCTTGGGCGCGATCACTGTATGATCGGCTTTGACATAGGCGTCGTCGGTGCTTTCCAGATGCCGCCCGACCGTCCAGTAGCGATAGCCGGCGTTGCCCGACGCGGCGACGACGCCGAGGAGAGCCAGTGCGAGCGCCATGCGCTTCAGCGCCTTGCGCGTGCCGAGCGCGGCAGGCGCCGCTCCGGCCTCTTTGCCGTGAGTGAGTTCAACCATGGCACCGATCCTTTTCCGAGGGATTGCCGGGAGCCGTGGTCGTCCCGGACCGCGATGTCAGGATGGGTGCGGGGATGCCGGTTGAGAATTTGGGAAAGGCTGGAAAGATTATCCGGCGTGAGTTGATAATCGCGGCGAACCAAGGCGGCGGGGGTGCGCATGGACCGGCTGACGAGCCTGACGGCCTTTGTGCGGGTGGTGGAGTGCGGGGGCTTTTCCGCGGCGGCTCGGCGGCTGAACCTGTCCGTCACCATGGTGAGCAACCATGTCCAGGCGCTGGAGGACCGGCTGGCGGTCCGCCTGCTGAATCGGACCACGCGGCGTGTCAGCCTGACCGATGCCGGTCGGGCGTATTATGACCGCTGCGTCACCATCCTCGCCGAGCTGGAGGCCGCCGACGAGTTGGCCGTGGCGCTGACCGCGACGCCACGGGGCACCCTGCGCCTGCACATCGGCACACACCTCGCCCGCTTCATCGCACCGGTGATCGGCGATTTCGTCGCGCGCTACCCGGCGATTTCGGTGGAGTTGACCATCGGCGAGGCTTCGGTTGACATCGTGGACGAAGGGTTCGACCTGGCGGTGCACCCGTTGCAGCCGCAGAACACCAGCCTGATCTGCCGGCGGCTGACGCCCTGGCGGCATGTGCTGTGCGCGGCGCCGGCCTATCTGGAAAGGCACGGCATTCCCCAAAACCTGGAGGATCTGGCGAACCACAATTGCCTGCGCTACAGCCATTACCCATTCGGCAATGAGTGGCGTTTCACCGGCCCGGACCAGTCGGACCTGTCGGTACGGGTGTCGGGCAATCTGGTGACCAACAGCGCGGAAACCCTGCTGCTGGTCGCATTGAGCGGCGAGGGTTTGCTGCTGCTGCCCAGCTTTATCGTACTGGACGCTTTGCGCAGCGGAGCCCTTTGCCGGCTGCTGCCGGACCACCGGCCGGTGGAGTTCGCCATCAACGCCATCTATCCGCACCGCGATCACTTGTCCACCAAGGTGAGAGCCTTCATCGACCTGCTGGCCGTACATTTCGCCCGGCATCGCGAATGGCTGAACCCCTTCGACCCCTCCTCTACGCGGTCGGGAGCCGGACCCGACGGATTGCCACCGCACCAGGACTGAACGGTCCCACCGGCGGCTTCGTCACGCGGTCGCCAAACGCAGACAAGAATAATCTCCGTTTCCTACTTGCGCGACAAAACGCGGACTGATACTGTCTGCGTTATTGGATGGGCAGCCGGATCGCGGTGATCCGCAAGGTTCGAACGCCCGCCGCCGCCATTTCCGGCTTTTCAATCGGGCACCGGACGCCCGTCGGACAGGAGAGGGACTCATGAAAATCGTCGTCATCGGTGGAACGGGGCTGATCGGTTCCAAGCTTGTCGCCATCCTGAGCGCCAGCGGCCATGAGGTCGTGGCCGCCTCGCCCAGCAAGGGCGTGAACACCATCACCGGCGAGGGATTGGACGAGGCACTGGCCGGCGCTGCGGTCGTCGTCGACGTGTCCAATGCCCCGTCCTTCGATGAAACGGTCGTGACCGATTTCTTCCGGACCTCCGGCGGCAATCTGGCCGCGGCCGAGGCGAAGGCTGGTGTCCGCCACCATGTCGCCCTGTCGATCGTCGGCACCGACAGCGTCGCCGACCTCGGCTATTTCCGTGCCAAGATGGAACAGGAACGGCTGATCGCGCAGTCCGGCATTCCCTACACCATCGTCCGCGCCACCCAGTTCCTGGAATTCCTCGCCGGCATCGCCGACGGCCATGCCGATGGCGACACGGTGCGGCTGGCGCCAGTGCAGTTCCAGCCGATTGCAGCGGACGATGTGGCCGCCATCCTGGCCGAGACCGCCCTGGCGCAGCCGCTCAACGGACGCATCGACATCGCCGGTCCGGACCGCGGTCCCTTCGCCGACATCGTCGGCCATTATCTCAAGGCCGTGGGCGACCGCCGCAGCGCCGTCGGCGATCCGGCAGCCCGCTATTTCGGCGGCAGCGTCACCGAGTTTTCCCTGGTCCCCACCGGCCCGGCCCGCCTCGGTCGGATCGGCCTGACCGACTGGCTCGAACGGTCCAAGGCCGGCTCCTGATCGACTTTCCGCCCCCGGGGCCTCGTGACCCGGCGTCCAATCAAAACCGTCGATTTCTGAAGGAGCAGACCCATGAAGCGCTTTATCGCCCCCCTCTTGTTCGCGACCCTGCCGTTCGCCACGGCCCTGGCCGATACCCCCCAGTCGAAAAATGCCAAGGTGACTTTGGTTTACGAACACGCACTGCCCGACGTGCCCGGCAAGAGCGTCAAGGGCGTGCTGGTCGAATATGGTCCGGGCGGCTATTCGCCAGCCCATACCCATGCGAAGTCGGCACTCATCTACGCCACCGTGTTGGAAGGGGCGATCCGCAGCAAGGTCAATGACGGCCCGGCCAAAACCTATCGGGTGGGCGAGAACTTTACCGAACTGCCGGGCGACCATCATGGGGTCAGCGCCAACGCAAGCGACACCAAGCCGGCGAAGCTCCTTGCGGTCTTCGTGGTGGACACCGCCGATACGGAGCTGACCACGCCGGACAGGAAGTGACGGGGAAGTTGCGGAACAGGGATAGCTTGCGCTTTGAAACGCGGATTATTAATGTCCCTGTTCCTCTGTTTTCCATCGGAACCGGCCATGGCACATCTCACCGTCAGCGTCGAGTATAGCATTCACTGTCTTCTCTGGCTGGTCTCATCAGGCAACCAGCCATTGAGCAGCCGTGACCTGGCCGAACTGCAGGGCATTTCACCGTCTTTTCTTGCCAAGATCTTCCCGAAGCTTGAAAAGGCCGGACTCGTGATGGCCAGCGAAGGCGTGCGCGGCGGCTATCGGCTGGCCAAAGCTCCGGAGGACATCACTTTTCTGGACATCGTCGATGCGATCGAGGGCGACAAGCCGCTTTTCGATTGCCAGGAAATCCGCGGTCGCTGCGCGGTGTTCGGGGAGCGACCGCCCTCCTGGGCGACATCCGGTGTCTGTGCGGTGCATGCGGTGATGCTGCGCGCGGAAAAGGCGATGCGGGCGGAATTGGCCAAGGAGACACTTGCCAGTGTCGCCAGTACATTCGGCCGAAAGGCCCCGCCGGAATTCTCCGACAAAATCGCACACTGGATGCAGGACCGGTTCAATGCCCGGACCTCGACACGCACGTCGCGATCCAAATGAATCGTCCGTCCTCCCCCAGGCGGGACGCAGAGCATCGGACATTGAGCTTGGATGCGGCATCGGGACTGAGATAACGACAATAACATTCATCAGCTATGAATGATTTATATCGCCGGCCATCACGTTGCCGTGCGACCTGCTCACAAGCCTCACTGACGGCTGCAGCACTTCGCCCCATTCAACCGCGCTTTCTGGACATCCATCCAACTCCCGACGCCAAGTGCGACAATCTGTCCGCTCTTAAAGATATATTTTTTGAGCATATTATGTCCACGACATCAAGCGGCCGGCGCCAACGGCGACACGCTTGATGCACCTGACACGTCACGCTGTGGACGCCGTCGACAACCGCCGACAGAGCGTACCGGCGCACAGGAGCCGAGGAGCTCAGATCATGACTGCCTTCATCCTCACCACGCATCACACGCCGCGCAACGTCAGCGACCGCATCGCGCTGGGCTTTACCAAGGCGCTGCGCCTGCTGGCCGACACCTTCTTCGCCAAGCGCTATGGACATCGCGCCATTGTGCTGGAAACAGTGGCGGCGGTTCCCGGCATGGTCGGCGCGACGTTGCAGCATCTGCGCTGCCTGCGCCGCATGCAGCATGACCAGGGCTGGATTCACACCCTGCTCGACGAGGCCGAGAATGAACGCATGCACCTGATGACCTTCATCGAGGTGGCGAAGCCGAACTGGCTGGAACGCGTCCTGATCCTGCTGACCCAGGGTGCCTTCTACAACGCTTTCTTCCTGCTGTACCTGATCTCGCCGCAGACGGCCCACCGTGTGGTCGGCTATTTCGAAGAGGAAGCAGTCATCAGCTACACCGGCTACCTCGCTGAAATCGATGCCGGCCGTCATGCGAACCCACCGGCCCCGCGCCTTGCCATCGATTACTGGCAGCTTCCCGAAACCGCGACCCTGCGCGATGTCGTGCTCGCAGTCCGCAATGACGAGGCCAACCACCGCGACGTAAACCACGGCTTCGCCGATACGCTGGCCGGACAGCCGTCTGCCGATGCGGATCACCGTGACGATTCGCGCAAGGCGGCTTGATCGAAGGTGCCAAGGTGGCCGTGTTCGCCCGCAATGATTTGGGCGGTGCCGCTTTTCGTGATGACGTCATCTCTGAAAAATCGGGGGCTCCGGGAATCCCGCCCCCGTTCACTATCTGCCGCCGCACTCTGCCGAACGCATTGCTCCGAAAGGGCATGCACGAGGGTCTTGAGAAACCTCCGCCATGACCGTATCGTTCTTGCGCCGCAGATAGACTGCGGCGTTCTTTCAGCAAGGAGCTTGCTGAGCATGGTTTCTACCAACAGCACCGGACGCGAGTCCGGCCCCCTGTCGTTGCCGAGAAAGACCGCGGTTCCCGGTGCCCAAAGTGCCCCGGCGACCAGAGCCGAAAGCGCCTTGGCATACGATTTTTTGGTCTTCGTCGGCCGCTTCCGCCCGTTCCATCTCGGCCATCTCACCGTCATGCAGCGGGCTTTGTCGCTGGGGCGCCATCTGATCGTTCTGGTCGGATCGTCGCGTCAGGCGCGCAGCCACCGGAATCCCTTCCGCTTCGAAGAGGTGCGCTCCTACATAGCCGGTGCCTTAACACCGGAAGAGCGCGAGCGCATCACGGTGCTTCCCCTCATCGACCGCTACAACGACTTGGAATGGATCCGCGATGTCCAGGCCGCGGTGCATGGTGTCGTCGTGCAGCATCACCGGCCTGCCGACGGCTCGCCCCCCAAGGTTGGGCTGATCGGTCATTCGAAGGACCACAGCAGCTACTATCTGCGCATGTTCCCGCAATGGGGCGCCGTAGAATGCATGAACTGCCGGGGGATTTCGGCCACGCCCATCCGCGACGCCTATTTCGCCGACGCAGCGGCGGCGCTGGAGGCATGGAAAGAGGCATTGCCCGCGAATGTCACCGCCTTCATGGCGGAGTTCGCGCGTACCGACGAGTACAAGCGGCTGGCCGAGGAAAGCGCCTATATCGCCAAATATAAGGCAGGCTGGGCCAACGCACCTTACCCTCCGACCTTTCTGACCGCCGATGCTGTGGTGATTTTGTCCGGTCACGTCCTGCTGGTCGAACGCCGGGGCCTGCCGGGACGCGGTTTGCTGGCACTACCCGGAGGCTTCGTCGGCCAGCATGAACGGATCAAGGACGCCATGATCCGCGAGTTGCGGGAGGAGACGAAGCTCAAAATTCCAGCGGGATTTCTGGAGGGCGGAATCCGCGCCAGCCAGATCTTCGATCACCCCTACCGCTCGACACGCGGGCGCACGGTGACTCAAGCCTTCCTCATCCAGCTCAAGCCCACCGACGAAGGCTTTCCCAAGGTGCGTGGCGGTGACGACGCCAAATCGGCCCGCTGGATGCCGATCGCGGAAATCGATCCCGAACAGATGTTCGAGGATCACTTCCATATCATCCAAACACTGATCGCGTTGTCCAACAACTGAATGCGGTGTCCATCCGGCGCTGCAATCCAGCATGACGACCAAGCCCGCCGGACAGACCGGCGGCATTCGGCAAAGGAGCTTTGCCATGTCAACCACTCCGTCCACCACTCTGCGCATCGTCTGCGTCCAGGCCAACCCCACGGTCGGCGCCCTCCAGGATAACTTCGCCATCATCCGCCGCCGCCGCGAGCAGTACCGCGGCAAGGCCGACCTGCTGGTGTTCAGCGAATGTTTCGGCACCGGCTATCCGCTTCAGGATCTGGTGCTGCGTCCGGGCTTTCGGCGCGATTTCCGCACGGCGCTCGATGCGCTGGCCGGTGAAATGCGGGGCGACGGCGGACCGGCGGTGCTGGTCGGCGGTCCGCTCGACGGCGCTGCCCTGCCCTACAACGCAGCCTTTCTCATCGAGACCGACGGTTCGATGAAGATCGTGCTCAAGCACACGCTTCCAAACGACGAGGTCTATGACGAGAAGCGGGTCTTCGCCCGCGGTCCGCTGCCCTCGCCCATCGATTTCCGCGGCTTCCGCCTAGGCATCGCCATCTGTGAGGATTTCTGGCACGGCAAGGTTGCCCAGCTCCTGGCGGCCGAAGGGGCAGAGGTGCTGATCGTACCGAACGGCTCGCATTTCAGGACCGGAAAGCAGGCGGTGCGGCTCGCCATCGGCCGGCGCACGGTCAAGGCCACCGGCTTGGCCGTCCTCTACGTCAATCAGATCGGCGGACAAGACAGCCTGGTGTTCGATGGGGGAAGCTATGTGATGGACCGGGCCGGGCTCGTGATCGCCCAAACCAGCTTCCGGGAATGCGATTTCGATATCACGCTAGAGCGCGGCGAGAACGGAGGGGTGGACCTGCGGCGCGGCGACCTGCTCGGTATGCTGCCGAACAGTTACCCCGACGAGACCGAGGCCATGTATCAGGCGCTTGTGCTGGGCTTGCGCGACTATGTGAACAAGAACGGCTTTCCCGGTGTGGTGCTCGGCATGTCGGGCGGCATCGACAGCGCCTTGTCGGCCGCCGTCGCGGTAGACGCGCTGGGGGCCGGGCGCGTGCTGCCGGTGCGCATGCCGTCGCCCTACACCTCGGCGGAGAGCATGGAGGATGCCGAACGGGCCGCCACCCTGCTCGGCACCGGCATGCTGACCGTGCCGATCGCGCCGGCGATGGCCGCCTTCGACGACATGCTCGCTCCAGTCTTCAATGACCTGCCGGTGCCGGCGGCGGACACCACGTTGGAGAATGTCCAGGCGCGGGCGCGCGGCATGACCCTGATGGCCCTGTCCAACCGGCTTGGGCTGATGGTGCTGAGCACCGGCAACAAGAGCGAGATGAGTGTGGGCTATGCGACCCTCTACGGCGACATGTGCGGCGGCTATTCGGTGCTGAAGGACGTCTACAAGACGGTCGTCTTCCGTCTGGCACGTTGGCGCAACACGCACCGCGCCGAAGGCCTGCTCGGCCCACAAGGGGCCGTGATGCCGGACCGCATCATCGCCAAACCGCCGAGCGCCGAACTGCGCGAGGGGCAGACCGACGAGCAGGCGCTGGGCGCCTACGAGCATCTGGACGCGGTGCTTGCCACCATGGTCGAGGGTCTGAACGGGGCGGACCGCGCCGCCGAACTGGCGAGCGCCGCCGTCGCCCAGCCGATTTCCACCGCCTATGCCGAGCGCATCGCCCGCGTGACGGCGCGTGCGCAGTACAAGCGCGACCAGAGCCCTCCGGGCGTCGTCGTCACCGAACGGACCTACGGGCCGGGCTGGCGTCTGCCGGTCACCAACCATTACGGGCTGTGACCCGGTCAGCGAGAACAGGAGGTTTCAGCCATGCTCGTCAATTTCAGCAGCCGCGCCCACAACCACAATTTCGCCACCGACTTCATCGTCCGGTCGCTGCTAGACACCGACTGGTACAAGCTGGCGATGCTGCAGTTCATCTGGCGGCATTTCCGCGACGTGAAGGTCCGCTTCAGCCTGATCAACCGCACCCGCTCGGTGAAGCTGGCCCGGATCATCGACGAGGCCGAACTGCGCCGCCAGCTCGACAATGTGCGCTCGCTGCGCCTGAAGCGGTCCGAGGCGGTCTGGCTGCAAGGCAACACCTTCTATGGGCAGCGCGGGATCTTCCGGCCCGAGTTCGTCGCCTGGCTCGCCGACGACTTCGCCCTGCCCGACTACCGGCTGTCGGAGGAGGACGGCCAGTGGCGCCTGGATTTCGAAGGGTCGTGGGCAATGACGACGATGTGGGAGATCTACGCCCTCAGTGTCATCAACGAGTTGAAGACGCGCGCCGCGCTCGCCAGCATGACCGAGACCGAACTCGACATCCTTTACGCCCGCGCCAAGGTGCGCCTGTGGGACAAGATCGAGCGGCTGCGCCCGCTCGACGACCTCAGTCTTTCCGATTTCGGCACGCGGCGGCGGCACAGCTTCCTCTGGCAGGAATATGTGGTGGAGACGATGGCGGCGGAACTCGGCCCGCGCTTCATCGGCACCTCCAACACCCATCTCGCGATGAAGCACGATCTGGAGGCCATCGGCACCAACGCGCACGAGCTGCCGACGACGGTCGCGGCACTGGCGCGGAACGACGGCGATCTGCGGGTGGCGCAGTACGATGTGCTGCGGTTGTGGCAGGAAACCTATGGCGGCGCGATGCTGGTGTTCCTGCCGGATACCTTCGGATCGACCCAGTTCCTGAAGGACGCGCCGGACTGGGTGGCGGACTGGACCGGCATGCGGGTGGACAGCAAGGAGCCGGTGACGGCGGGCGAGGAATACATCGCGTGGCTCGAACGGCACGGCCGCGATCCCCGCGAGAAGCGCGTCCTGTTCAGCGACGGGCTGGACGTCGAGGATATCGTGAAGCTTCACCAAACCTTCGGCGGCCGCATTCGCGACGGCTATGGCTGGGGCACCCTGCTGACCTCGGACTTCCGGAACTGCCACCCGCGCAACGGCCAGGGGCTCGATCCGCTGAGCCTCGTCTGCAAGGTGACCGCGGTCGAGGTCGATGGCGCCTGGAAGGGGGCGGTCAAGCTCAGCGACAATTACGAGAAGGCCACCGGGCCGGCCTCCGAGGTCGCTCGCTATCGCGCTATCTTCGGCACCGAGGGCGTCGCGAACGTCCCGGTGCTGGTCTGAACCGGGGGAGAGGAACCATGACGGAGACGAACATGAGCCGGGCCATCAACCCGGCCGCCGCGCTGGAGGCCGTCGCCGCCGCCCTGCCGGTGCGCAGCACCAGCGTCACGCTGGCCGGCAAGCGGGTTGGAAAGCTCGATGTCGATCCGGTGAACGGATTTGCTGCCATCGGCGGCGGCAATCTGGCGCCGCCGGTCGCCAATGCCCAGGTCAGCCGCATGATCGCCGAGATCGACCGCACCGACACGCTGTTCATAGAGGCCGGCTATCCCATCGCGGTGTTCCTCGACACCCATGAGCCGGGCAAGCCCGAATACCCCTACCCGCCCCATTGCGAGGCCGGCACCGGTGAGGAGAATCTGGTCGAGGAGCTGTCCTGGCTGGACGGCGCCCCCGGCGTCACGCTCATGCGCAAGGACTGCATCAATGGCGTGGTCGGGACGACCGACCTCGCGAGCGGGCGGAACCGGCTGTTCGACTGGATCGCCGCCAACGGCATCGAGACGCTTGTTGTGGACGGCATCTGCACCGACATCTGCGTGCTTCAGGCTGTGCAGGCTCTGCTGTCGGCGCGCAACCACGGCATGACCGGACCGTTGCGCGAGATCGTCGTATATGAGCCGGGATGCGCCACCTACGATCTGCCGCTCGCCACCACCCGCAGCCTCGGCCTGCCCGACACCGCGGCCCACCCGCAGACGGTCGCCCACCACATCGGGCTGTATCTGATGCAGGCGAGCGGCGCCATCATCGCCGACGAGCTTGTCTTCCGCGGCGCGTGACCGCAAGCGCCGTCAGGTCGGCGCGATCATGTGCGGGACGAAGCGGCTGGTGTTGCCGGTGATCAGGGCGCGGTCCTCGCGGATTCCCAGACCGCAGGCCTTGTCGCCGGCCATCCAGACGCCGAAGACGGCATGGTTGCCATCGGCCTCCGCCAGCGGCGTGAAGGCCTGATACACCCAGCCCTCGTCGACATAGGGCCCTTCGGTCTGCGCAATCGGCTGGCCGACCGGGAAGCCGGCGGCGTCGAGGGTGGCGATGCTGACGTTGCTGCCCTCGCGGCCGAGCAGCGGCTTCGCCACCACCATACTCCCGGCCGGAAAGCCGGTGCGGTCGAGGGCCGTTGGCAACAGGTTGGGGTGGCCAGGGTTCAGTTCCCACAGCAGGGCGAACAGCCCCTTCGACGCCATCACCATCTTCCAGGCCGGCTCGATCATCCGGATCCGCCCTTGATCGGCGGCGGTCACCAGTTCACGGCCGGTCGTCTCCCGGATCATCCAGTCCCAGGGATACAGCTTCATCAGGTGCCGGATCGTCAGACCGGCATCGTCCAGAAAACAGCCGGAGGCGTCATCATAGCGGATCGCCTGGATCGGCATCGCCTTGGTGGTCATGCCGGCGCGCAGCGCCAATGTCTGGAGATAGGCGATGGTCGCCTCGTCCTCCGGATGCGGCATCAGGCAGGCGAAATGCACCGCCTCGGCCTGCGATGCCAGCGCGGGAAACACCCGCATCCGCGCCTGCCAGCGCTCGACCAGGGCCTCCTCCAGGCTGTTGAACTGGTCGGCGTCCGGATGAACGTCCTGAAGCCAGCACCATTGGGCGACGGCGGTCTCATAAAGCGAAGTCGGCGTTTCCGCATTCAGCTCCAGCGCCTTCGGCGCCCCGCCCTTGCCGTCCCAGGCGAAGTCGAAACGGGCGTAGAGCGCCATGTCCCGCCCCTCGCGCTCCGCCCAGCTTGCCTCGATGGCGGGAGCCGCCCAGGGGGGAAGTCCGAGCGCCTCGTACAGACCGCGCGTCACCACATGGCCGACCGCGTCCTCGCACAGCCGGTAAACCTCCTCGGCGGCGGCCTCCAGCGTCTCGATTTCGGCGAGGGAGAAGCGCCAATAAGCGCTTTCGTCCCAATAGGCCGTGCCGTCGGCATCGGTGTGGAAGGGAAAGCCGATCTCGTCGAGCTTGGTCTGCCACTGCGGGCGGGGGGCCGTCGGCACGCGCTCCATAGCCTCAGCTCCCCGAAAAGCCGCGTGACGACCCGGTCGAGCCGAAGCCGGCGCTGCGCCCGCTCGTGGTGACCGTGAAGGACTTGCCGGCGTTGCCCGAACCCGGCCGATAGTAGGATCCGGAACTGGAGGCCACGCCCCCGCTGCCCTGGCGAATCTCGTCCCGGCGCTGCGGCGGGAGCGGTGTCTCGGCGATCCGGGTGTTGCCGCTGCGGGCGTAACCCTGACGGTCGAAATAAACCGGCTGGGCGTAACCGCCGGTCAGGCTGCGGCCGATCATGAAGCCGACCAGTGCCGGAACGAAGACGTTCCCCGTGCTGCTTCCCACGCCTTCATTTGCCGGAGTGCAGGCACCATCCCCCATCTCCGCTTCGCAGGCTTCCCGGCTTGAGAAACGGGGTGCGCCCGCCAGATGCTCTTCGCGGGCGGCGGCAAAGGCCTCGGCACAGTCGCTTGCCGGCTTCTCGGCGGTGCAGGCCTCGACGGAGGGATAGACGGTCGCCTCTTCAGGGCTGTCCTCTCCGCAGGCGAACAGGAGCGGGCTGATGCCGCCCAGCAGCAGGGCCGCCACGGTGCGCGAGCGCTTCATCGGAAAGCCTTTCCTCGAATCAATAGGTCAGCGAGCCGTAGTTCAGCAGCCCGACCGCAATGGACAGGCTGGCGAGCAGGATGCCGTAAGCGGTGCGGTCGGCTTCGACCCCGGCACGGAAATCCGGCAACAGCACGCGCGAGCCGATGACGTAGACCAGAAGCTGCGACACTAGCGCGATCACACCCCACACCGCCAGATCGACGATGCTGGTGGTGTGGGAGGCGACGCTCGTCAACGGCAAGGCGAAGCCGATCATGGCGCCGCCCAGGGTTAGGGCCGCGGTCGAGTTCCCCTGACGGACCAGGGCCAGATCGCGATAGGGGGTGACCGCGGTGTAGGCCAGAATAAACAGCAGCAGGAACCCCAGCATCACGACAGCGAAGAGCAAATATGACGGAAGGGTTGTCAGAGACTGGAGAACCGTCGTCATACCTTCATCCAACTTTGCATCGCCACCCCCCAGCGTTGCATCGTTCTTGAGCGTTCGACAAGGACGGATCGGGATGGCGGGAGGCAGAGCGCTGCGGCTCATAAGCGGTATATCTATGGGCTAAGGCCGGTGCGCTGCGCACCTACACTTTTTCGTCATTGCGCCCGTGAAGTGGCCTCGTCAACTTGTGAGTGAACATTCATTCACATGGAGGCGTCATGTCCACCGACGTTCGCCACAAGGTCCGCGATGCCGCCATCGCGCTGTTCGCCCAGAAAGGGGTGAAGGCGACGACGGTCCGCGACATCGCCCGGTCCGCCGGGGTATCGGAGGGAGCGCTCTACCGCCACTGGCCGAGCAAGGAGGAACTGGCGGCCGACCTGTTCGCGGCGGAATATACGGCCATGTCGCAAAGCCTGCGGGACGCGGCAGGCCAAGGTCCGGCGCCGGAGCGGCTGCGGCGAGTCATCCATCATGCTTTCCATCTGGCGGAGGCTGCTCCCGACCGCACCCGCTTCCTTCTGCTGTCGCAGCATGAATCGCTGCCGCTGGTGCCCAGGGGCCAGGAGACGCCGGTCGACGTGATCTGCGGCATCGTCGCCGACGGGATGGCGGAGGGCAGCATTGTGCCGGCCGACCGCGATGCGCTGTCCCACATCGTCATCGGCGCCATCGTGCTGAACGTGCAGTCGCAGGTCTACGGCCGGCAGACGGCACCGCTCTCCAGCCTCGCCGACCCGATTGCCGACGCCATTCTCACCGGCATCGCGACCTCCACCGCCAGGACCGGAGCCGGACAATGAACGCTTCCGCCCTTCTCGCGTCGCGGCGCTTCCTGCCGCTGTTCCTGGCACAGTTCCTCGGCGCCTTCGGCGACAATGTCCTGCGCGGCGCCATCGCGGTGCTGGCGGTGTATGGCGTGTCCGGCGAGGGCGCGCTGAGCGGGGCGATGATTTCGACCCTGGCGGCGGGCGCCTTCACCCTGCCCTTCCTGCTGCTGTCCGCCACCGCCGGCCAGCTGGCCGACCGCTACGACCGCACGCTGATCGCCCGCATCGTCAAGCTGGCGGAAATCGGGCTGATGGCGATGGCCTCCTGGGGCATCGTCGCCGCCGACCTGCCGGTCCTGATCATCGCGCTGGTCGGCATGGGCGCCCATTCGACGCTGTTCGGGCCGGTCAAGTACGGCCTGCTGCCCGACCTGCTCGACCCGTCCGAACTGACCGCCGCCAACGGTCTGGTCGAAGCCGGAACCTTCGTCGCCATCCTGCTGGGCACCATCGCCGGCGGCTCGCTGGCCCTGCTCCACCCCTGGGCGGTGCCGGGCATGCTTGGCGCTTCCGCGGTGCTGGGTCTCGCCGCGTCGGTGTTCATCCCGCGCGCCGGCAATGCCGACCCGGCGGTGCGCGTTGGGCTGAACCCGCTGTCGGTGACGGCAAAGGTGCTGCGCTCGGCCACCGGCGACCGAGCCTCGATGCAAGCGATCCACGGCATCTCGGTGTTCTGGGGCGTCGGCGCGGTGGTGATGGCGCAATTCCCGTCCATCGCCCGCGAGACGCTGGGAACCGACAGCGGCGGCGCCACCCTGCTGCTGGCGGTGTTCGCCATCGGTGTGGCCGCCGGCTCGGTGTTCGCCGGCCTCAGCCACCGCACACCGTCCACCGCCGACGCCGGCCGCGCCGCATTGGCCGGTCTGGTCGCCGCCATGGCGGGTGCCGTCCTGCCCCTGCTGACCCCGGCCGCCCCGGCGGCGGACCCGCTGTCGCCGCTAGCCCTGCTGGCCCAGCCGTGGGCGCTGCCGCTGCTGGCCGACCTCTTCGTCATCGCCGCCGCCGGGGGTGCCTTCGCCGTTCCGCTCTATGCGCTGATCCAGCATCGCGCCGCGCCGGGGTCCCGTGCCCGTGTCATCGCCACCGCCTATGTGGTCAATGCGCTCTACATGGTGGCTGGCTCGGCCGTCGCCGCGGGGATGCTGGCGCTGGGTGCCTCGCCGCTGACGGTCGCGTCGGTGGGCGGCGCCAGCATGCTGGTCGCCGTCGTGATGACGCTCGCCGTCGATGCGCAGGCGCTGATGCGCGTGTTCTTCCGCGGCCTTTTCCGGCTGGCTTTCCGGGTCGAGGTCCGCGGGGCGGAGCATCTGGCCGGTCTCGACGGCGCCGCCGTGGTGACGCCGAACCACCAGTCCTTCCTGGACGGCGCTCTGCTCGCCGCCTTCCTGCCGGGCATGCGCTTTGCGGTCGACACCCACATCGCCAAGCTTCCGCTGGTCAAGCCGTTCCTGGCAATCGCCGACCATGTCACCATCGACCCGACCAACCCGCTCGGCACCCGAATCCTGGCCCGTACGCTTGCCGACGGCGACAAAGTCTGCATCTTTCCGGAAGGGCGGATCACCGTCACCGGGTCGCTGATGAAGATCAATGGCGGCCCCGGCATGCTGGCCGACAAGGCCCGCTGCCCGGTGGTGCCGGTCTGCATCGAGGGCGCCCAGCGCTCGGTCCTGTCGCGGATGAAGGGCCGGCTGCGGCTGGGCCTGTTCCCGCGCATCACCATCACCGTGCTGCCGCCGGTGACAACCCCCGACGTTGGCGGTCTGATCGGCAAAAAGCGGCGTGCCGCCCTGAAGTCCTGGCTGTCGCGCGTGATGACGGAGAGCGTCTTCGCCGCCCGCCCGCGGCAGGAGACGCTGATGCTGGCCCTACTCGACGCCCGCCGCAAAGCCGGAGCGCGGGAGGAGGCCGTGCAGGACGGCGATTTCTCCACCCTGTCCTACCGTGCGCTGGCGGCCCGCGCCCTGGTGCTCGGCCGCATCCTGACGCGCGGCACGGAAGCGGACGAGCCGGTGGGCGTGCTGCTGCCGACGGCATCGCCGACCGCGGCGGTGTTCTTCGGCCTCGCCGCCCATGGCCGTCCGGCCGCCATGCTGAACTTCACCGCCGGACCGGACGCGGTGAAGGCCGCCTGCCGCGCCGCCGGGGTGCGCCGGATCGTCACCTCCGCCCAGTTCATCGAGAGGGCTCGCCTCGGCGCGCTGGTCGAGGCGCTGGCCGCCGACCACGCCATCATCCATCTGGAAGAGGTCAAGCGCGGGCTGCGGCTGGGCGACAAGCTGCGCGCCCTGGCGGCACTGGTCGTGCCGGAACGGCTGCTGCCGCCGCAGGGCAGCGGCGACGACATCGCCGCCATCCTCTTCACCTCCGGGTCGGAGGGAGCGCCGAAGGGCGTGGCACTCAGCCATGGCAACCTGCTCGCCAACATGGCGCAGGTAGCGTCAGTGGTGGATTTCAACAGGCAGGACGTGGTGTTCAACTGCCTGCCCGTCTTCCACTCCTTCGGCCTGACGGGCGGCATGCTGCTGCCGATCCTGAACGGCGTGAAAACGGTGCTCTACCCCAACCCGCGCCATGTCCGGCTGATCCCGGAACTGGTCTACCAGACCAACGCCACGGTCCTGTTCGGCACCGACTTCTTCCTGAACGCCTGGGCGCGGTCCGCCGACCCCTACGACTACCGCTCACTGCGCCTCGTCTTCGCCGGGGCCGAGCGGCTGCAGGACGAGACGCGGCGCATCTACACCGAACGGCTACGTGTCCATCTGCTGGAGGGCTACGGCACCACCGAGACCGCGCCGGTGATCGCCGTCAACACCCCGGCCCGCTTCCGTCCCGGCAGCGTCGGGCAGGCCCTGCCCGGCATTGAGACCGAACTGGTGGCGGTGCCCGGCGTCGATGCCGGCGGGCGGCTGCGGGTGCGCGGGCCGAACGTGATGAAAGGGTATCTGCACGCCGACCGTCCCGGCGTGATCCAGCCGCCGCAGGATGGCTGGCACGACACCGGCGACATCGTCAAGATCGACGCCGACGGCTTCATCCGCATCGTCGGCCGGGTCAAGCGCTTCGCCAAGGTGGCGGGCGAGATGATCCCGCTCGGCCTCGTCGAAGAGCTGGCGAGCCTCGCCGATCCGGACGCCACGCACGCCGCCGTCGCCCTGGCCGATGCCAAGCGCGGCGAGCGGATCGTGCTGGCGACCACCAGCGTCGTCCTGGCCCGCGATGCGCTGGTCGCTGCCGCACGCAGCCGGGGGGCGCCCGAGATCGCCATTCCGCGCGACATCCTGCGCATCGACGCCGTCCCGCTGCTGGGCACCGGCAAGACCGATTATCCGGCCGTGACGCGGTTTGCCGCGGACGCCGCAGCCAAGGAGCCTGCATGATGGAGACCTCCGCAACCGCCGGAAAAACTGCCGCCGCCAAGCCGGCCGCCGACCGGCGCCCCATCGCCACCCGGTCGGCCCGCTGGGCGCAGCGGCTGGCGGCGTGGCTGACCACGACGCCGGTGACCCCCAATCAGATCTCGCTGCTGTCGGCGGTGTGGGCGGCAATCGGCGGCGTCCTTCTGCTGCAGGGCGGTGTCCTGGCCTGGATCGGCGCCGCGCTGTGCGTCCAGCTGCGCCTTGTCTGCAACCTGCTCGATGGCATGGTCGCGGTGGAAGGCGGCAAAGGATCGCCGGTCGGCGCGCTCTACAACGAAATCCCCGACCGCATCGCCGACACCGCCTTCCTGGTGCCGCTGGGCTATGCCGCCGGCCTGCCCTGGCTCGGCTGGGCGGCGGCGCTTGCCGCCATGATGACCGCCTATATCCGTACTTTCGGCGGCGCCTTGGGGCTGGCGCAGGATTTCGGCGGCGTGATGGCCAAGCAGCGCCGCATGGCCGCCCTCACCGTCGCCCTGCTCGCCCAGGCGGTCGAGCATGCGCTGTGGGGCACGAGCTACAGCCTGCTGGCGGCGGCCTGGATCATCATGGCCGGCAGCCTGCTGACCGTCGCGACGCGCACGCTCGGCATCGCCCGCCGCCTGAACGCCCAACATCTGGAGGCCCAGCATCTGGAAGCCCTCGAACCGGAGGTCCGGTCATGATCCCTCTTCTCCAACCGGCGCTCCGCCACGGTCTCTTGGGGCTGACCCGCCTGCTGGTCGGCGCCCGCGCAAGCTGGGAAGGCAGTGCGCCCGCGGATGTCCCACGCATCTATTTCGCCAACCACACCAGCCATCTCGACACGCTCGCCGTCATGGCGGCCCTGCCGGCGAAGCTGCGGGCGCGCACGCATCCGGTGGCGGCGCTCGACTATTGGGGCGGCTCGGCCCTGCGGCGTACGGTGGCGGTGGGCTGCCTGAACGCACTGCTGGTCGACCGCACCGGCAAGGCGACGGCGGAGGTGATGGATGCCATGGCGGCGGTGCTGGAAAGCGGGCAGTCGCTGATCCTCTTTCCCGAAGGCACGCGCGGCGACGGCACCGTGGCGCCGTTCAAGAGCGGTCTCTTCCATCTCTCCCAACGTGTGCCGTCTGCGGAACTGGTGCCGGTCTTCATCGAGAACCTGCACCGCGTGATGCCGAAGGGTATGCCGCTGCTGGTGCCGCTGATCTGCACCATGCGCTTCGGCACGCCGCTGGAACCGGTCGAGGGCGAGAACAAGGCGGCATTCCTAGAGCGGGCGCGCGACGCGCTGGTGTCGCTGTCCCGGCCCGCCTCCCAGTCCGACTCCGAGCCCAACTCGCAGCCCTCTGACCAACGGACCGCCCGATGAACAGCGTGATGACCGCAGTGACGAGCTTCTTCACCACCACAGACCCGCTGTTCCTCTGGCTGTCGGGGGCCGCCCTTAGCCTGCTGGTCGTCGCCACCCTGATCGGCACGGTCCTGGCCTACCGCGTCCAGACGCCGGCCGGACGCGACACGGTGCGCAACCTGAACGCCCGCATCCGTTCCTGGTGGGTGATGGTGGCGCTGTTCGCCGCGGCGATGCTGCTGGGCAGCGTGGTGACGTTGGTCCTGTTCACCCTGCTCTCCTATCTGGCGTTGCGAGAGTTCATCACGCTGACGCCGACCCGGCGCGGCGATCATGCCGGGCTGTTCCTGTCCTTCTTCGTGGTCGTGCCCCTGCAATACTGGCTGATCGGGATCGGCTGGTACGGGTTGTTCTCGATCTTCATCCCAGTCTATGTGTTCATGGCGCTGCCGTCGCTGTCGGTGCTGGGCGCCGACCCCACCGACTTCCTGACCCGCACCGCCAAGGCGCAGTGGGGGCTGATGCTGGCGGTCTATTGCACCAGCCACGCGCCGGCCCTGCTGTGGCTCGACATCCCCGGCTACGAACTGCCCAGCGCCCTTCTGCTGCTGTACCTGATGACGGTGGCGCAGCTGAGCGACGTCTTCCAGTACGTCTTCGGCAAGCTGTGGGGCAAGACCCGGCTGTCGCCCGGCATCAGTCCGTCCAAGACGGTGGAAGGGCTGGTCGGCGGTGGGCTGACCGCCGTCGCCATCGGCACCGGGCTGCACGTCATCACGCCCTTCTCGCCGCTCCAGGCAGCGGGCATGTCGCTGATCATCGTGATCGCCGGATTCTTCGGCGGCTTCGTCCTGTCGGCGATGAAGCGCGACCTCGGGGTCAAGGATTGGGGCACCATGATCGAGGGGCATGGCGGCGTCCTCGACCGCCTCGACTCCATCGTGTTCTCGGCGCCGCTGTTCTTCCACCTCACGCGCTACTGGTTCACCTGACCAAGGGATGCGCCTGACAACGGGCAAAATTTGAATGGTGCCCCCTATTGCGACACACTCATTCGGTGCTACGGCCGTGTGTCCGGAAGAAATCGTTGAGTGTGTCGAACGGCTCGGCTTCGGAAAGAGCATCGAAACGGCCATGATCGGCCAACATCCGCGCCGCCCTGAGAAAGCCGCCCCACGCGGCGCGGCTGAGTGCGCTTCCAAGGCTGATCCGCCGCACGCCCAATTCGGCAATCTGCTGCACCGACAGACCGATCGGCGAGGAGACAAGCAGGTTGAGCGGCTTGGGTCCCACAGCATCGACCGCAGCCTTTATCACACTCGGATCCCGCAGGCCCGGCGCATATAGAACGTCAGCCCCCGCCGCCGCGTAGGCGGGCAGCCGGCGCAGCACCTCCTCGACAGCTGCCGGATGATCGACCAGTACGGCTTCGCAGCGGGCGGTCAGGAGAATGCCCGTTCCCCGCAGAGCCTCCGCCGCCGCCGCGATACGCTCGACGCCATGGGAAAAATCGTACAGCGGCTTCGATGGATCGCCGGTGGCGTCCTCTACGGACAGGCCGGCCACGCCGGTTTCGGCGCAGAGCCGCACATTGCGGGCCAGACCCTCGACATCATGGGCATAGCCGGATTCAAAATCGGCATTCACCGGCAGATCGGTCGCCTGGACGATGTCGGCGATGTGGGACAGCATGTCTGCGCAGGACACCGCCCAATCAGCATCTGGAAGCCCCCGCGAAAAGGCAAATCCCGCCGAGGTGGAGGCCAGTGCGCGGAACCCGAGGTGTTTCAGCATCATGGCGCTGCCGATATCCCAAGGGTTGGGAATGACGAAGCAGCCGTCCTTGTGCAGGTCGGAGAACGCGGTGCGAGTTTTGCTGTGGTCAGCCATCACGGACTCTTTCTGGAATGGCAGCACGGTCTCGGCTGAATGCCTCCCGCAAGGTACGGCAGCGGTCCGGCACAGTCCAATGGCAACGGCAGCTGCCCCGGCGGCGGCCTTGATTCTGACCCGGAGTTCACCGCCGCAAGCTCCGGCGTTCAGGCCGGAGATAGGCGCAGATGCGCGTCCGCGCCGACATCAGGTTCAGCCGGGGGTGCGCTGTTGCTCGATGTACTGGCGGATGATGCTGATCGGGGGCCCGCCGCAAGAGGAAGCGAAGTAGCTGGGCGACCACAGGACGCCCTTCCAGTAGCGGTGAACCAAGGCCGGATGGTTCTGGAGCAGGCGGCGGCTGGACACACCTTTGAGGCTGTTCACCAGCGTCGAGACCGCCACTTTTGGCGGGTGGTTCACGAGGAGGTGCACATGGTCGTCCTCACCATCCATCTCGATGAGTTCAGCACCGAAGTCGGCGCACACCGACGCGAAAATGGTGCGGGCATCGTCGAGCACGGCTTTGGTGAACACGCGGCGCCGGTACTTGGTTTAAGAAGACCAAGTGAACGTGCATGGCAAAAACACAGGTGGCGACCGCGCCTGACGTCACTTTCATCTGTCATAGGCCAATGTTATGCTGCCGCTCATGATCGACCGCAAGGCCGTCCTGTTCCGCCTCTACCCGACGCCTGAGCAAGCCGCTCAGATGGCACAGATCGCGGGGGCGTGCCGGTTCGTCTACAACCTCGCGCTGGAGCAGCGCCGGGATTGGTATCGCCCCGGCCGGAGATTTACTTTCGCCAGCCAATGCCGCGAGGTCACGCAGTTGCGGGCTGAGATGGCATGGTTGAAAGCCTGTCCGGTCCATACCTTGCAACAGGCGCTGCGCGACCTCGATCGGGCCTATCAAAACTGGTGGGCCGGCCGGGCCAAGGCACCGACCCCGCGCCGAAAGGGGCTGAACGACAGCTTCCGCTTTCCCGATCCCATCTCGCTGGTGGTCGAGCGCACCGGCGCCTCGTCGGGCCGCGTGGAGCTGCCCAAGCTGGGCTGGGTCCGCCTGCGTGGCTGGACGGCTCTGCCGGGTGCCATCCGCACCATCACCGTCTCGCACCGCGCCGGGCACTGGTTCGCCGCCGTTCAGTGCGAGCGCGAGGTGGCCGAACCCGTCCCATCCCCCCTGCCGCCGGTTGGTATCGACCTTGGCGTGGCGGTGTTCGCCGCGCTCAGTGACGGCACTGCCATCGCCCCGGTCAACCACGGCAAGACGGCACTGAAGGCCCTGCGCAAGGCGCAACGGGCCCTGGCCCGCAAGAGGCGGGGCTCGGCCAACCGGCGCAAAGCGGTGCAGCGGGTCGCGCGGCTCCAGAAGCGGGTGGCGAACGCCCGCAAGGACTTCCTCCACAAGCACAGCACGATCATCGCCAAGAACCACGGTGTGGTCGTTGTGGAGGCGTTGCCGGTGCGGAGCATGTCCGCGTCGGCGAAGGGCACGGTCGCGGAGCCGGGCCGCCGGGTCCGGCAGAAAGCCGGACTGAACCGGGCCATCCTCGATCAGGGATGGGGTCTGTTCCGTACCATGCTGGCCTACAAGTTGGCGGATCGTGGCGGAAAGCTGGTGGAGGTGCCCGCCGCCCACACCAGCCAGACCTGCGCCTGTTGCGGCCATGTCGATGCCGCCAACCGGCCGAGCCAAGCCGTCTTTGTGTGCGTGCGTTGTGGCCACAGCGCCAACGCCGATACCAACGCGGCGACCAATATTCTACGGCGCGCGGACGGCGCGTTGAAGCCTGTGGAGGGGTACCGCACCAAGCGGCCCGATGAAGCAGGAACCAGCCGGAGGGCCGCATGTTGTGGCTCACCGGAACCTCTGCCCTTCAGGGCAGAGAGGATGTCAGCGCATTTCACCGCGATCCGGGCGTGAAGGACATCCTGCGATAATAAGAATCGTTCGCATTTCAAATTCAGTGCGGCTATACCGGTGTGACCGGCATCAAAGGCGAAGGCCCCACGGATGCCAATCCCTTCGCATCCGCCACTCCGCGCATCCGTGACCGACATTTTCCGCCCTGCCCTGTCCGCTGACCTCCGTTCCTGGCCCGCCCGATGACCGGCCCTGTCGGCAATTGGGCGCGCAGGATCGCGGAGCTGTTCGATGAGCATCGGCTGCGGGTGGAGCGTGCCATCGCCCGGCGGACCGGCGATCCGCAGACGGCGGGCGATCTGGCGCAGGATGCCTTCGTGAGGCTGGCACGCCTGCCCGATGGCGAGGCGGTGCAGAACCCCGCCGGTCTGCTCTATGTAGTGGCCGACCGCATTGCGCTGGACCATTGCCGGGCAGCCCGGCGTCAGCGCATGCGCGAGGCGGGTCCGCCCGACGAGGGGTTGCCGGCCGCAGGCCCCGGCGCCGATGCGGTGGTGGAGCGGAACCAGACCATGGCCCGGCTACGCGGCGCTATCGATGCCCTGCCGCCCAAGACCCGCGAGGTCTTCCTGCTCTACCATGTCGAAGGCCTGCCCTACCGCGCCATCGGCGAACGGCTCGGCATCTCCCCGCGCACCGTGGAGTACCATCTGCGCACGGCGCTGGAACAGTGCCGCGCCCACATGAAGCGGCGCCCGCTGCGATGATCGGCAATTTCCTTTCCTCTGCAGGGAATTTTCTTTGAGGGATCGGCCTGTGCTGGTCGTCTTATCCAACATGAGGCAACGGGAGCTTGCGGCAAGACGCGATGGATCATCGGGATGAACGGCATCGGGACCCGGCAGACGGGGAGCCGGCGGACGGTGGACCGGATGAGGACCGACTGTTCTCGGAAGCCAATGCGTGGTTCTTTCGCCTGCAGTCCGACGACCTCACCCCGACGGAGCGTACCGCCTTCGCCGAGTGGCTGGCCCGCACCCCGGCTCATTCCCGCTCCTGGAGCGAACTGCAGACCCTCCTGCACGATCTGAAGGAACCTGCCCGTTCAGCCTATGCCGGGTCCCGCATTGCGCCTCCCCGCCGCCCGGCAGCGGCCGGTGTGCGACGCTTCGCTGCGGCGCTGGCGGTCCTGCTGGTGGCCGGCGGGTTTGGCGTCTGGTACGGACCGACGTTCTACCAGAATGCCGTCGCCGATCAGGTGACCTCGACCGGGCAGCGGCGGACATTGACCCTGCCGGACGGTTCCACCGCCGAGATGAACGGCGACACCGCACTGGCTCTCGATTTCCGGGATGGCGAGAGGCGCGTCCGGATCCTGCACGGAGAGGTGTGGTTCCACGTCACCCGCGATCCCGACCATCCCTTCGTCGTCGATGGCGGGGCGGGTGCCGCCCGCGTGCTGGGCACCCAATTCAGCGTTCGGCGCGAGGACGACCGCACGACGGTCACCGTCGGCGAAGGGCTGGTGGAAGTCGCCGCCCAACGAGACGCCGACAGCCACGCTCCCTGGCCCGACAGCATCCGCCTGCACCCCGGCGAAAGCGCGGAGGCCAGTCCGCTCGGCCTGACCGGGCCACGGGCAACGGATCCCGCCGTCGCCTTTGCATGGCGCCAGGGCCAGATTGTCTTCCGCCAGCAGTCGCTCGCCTCCGTCATCGCCGCGCTGAACCGGCAATGGCCGGGCCGCGTGGTCCTGCTGAACGACGAGGCGGCGGAGCGCGTGGTCTCCGGCGTCTTCGCGCTCGACCGGCCGGATGCCGTGTTCGATGCGCTGGAGCGCGGCCTCGGCGTGCGCGCCACCCGCGTCACCCCCTACCTGACCCTGCTCCGCTGAAAAAGTTCGGGAAGTCCGAAAAACTTCCCAGGGATCTCCGTCTACCCATCGTCATCACCGGAAAAGAAGAGAATGAGACGCAGTCGCAGAGCGCGACGCGGTCTCTCACCGGATGACAGAGGCGAGTGATGGCATCGGCAAAGTTTGGGCTTATGGATGTGATGATTGGACGCCGGGGCAGCGTCCATGGTGGTCGGTTCGGCCACGTGTTCCTGGGGCGGCTGCTGGCGACGACGGTGATGATCGCGCCCGGCCTGCTGCTGTCCAACGTCCCCGCGGCGATGGCGCAGACGAACCCGGCCGGGGCGGTGACCTTCGCCATTGCGCCGCAATCGGTGGACGGGGCGCTCGCCGCCTTCTCCACCGCCACCCGCATCCAGGTGCTGAGCCCCGGCGCGGTGACGCAGGGCGTCAACTCCCCCGGCGTCAGCGGTTCGATGTCCGCGCGCGAGGGGCTGAACCGCCTGCTGTCCGGCACCGGGCTGGCCGCCCGCTTCCTCAACACCGAAACCGTAACGGTCGAGCGCGTGGCCGCCGGTGGCGCCATCCAGCTCGACCCGGTGCAGATCGAAGGCAGCGGGGCCGCGACCGGTCCCGGCGCCCTGCCCCCGGCCTACGCCGGCGGTCAGGTGGCGCGCGGCGGGCGGATCGGCGCGCTGGGCAACCAGGACGCGATGGATGTTCCGTTCTCCGTCACCGGCTACACCGCCGAAACCATCCGCAACCAGCAGGCGGATACCGTCGCCGACGTGCTGGCCAACGATCCGGCGGTGCGCAGCGGCCTCGGCTACGGCAACTTCGCGGAAAGCTTCGTCATCCGCGGCTTCCAGCTGATGGGCGAGGATCTGTCGATCGACGGACTCTATGGAACCGCACCTCGTCAGATCGTCGCCACCAACATGTTCGAACGGGTGGAGGTGCTGAAGGGCGCCAACGCCTTTCTGAACGGTGCGGCCCCCAGCGGGTCCGGCATCGGCGGCGGCGTGAATCTCGTACCCAAGCGGGCGGAGGATGAACCTCTGACCCGCCTGACCGCCAGCTATGCGATGGACAGCCGGTTCGGCCTGTCCGCCGATGTCGGCCGCCGGTTCGGTGACACCAACCAGTTCGGCGTGCGCGTCAACGCCGCGATCCGCGGCGGCGAGACCGCCATCGACGACGAGGAGCGGACGCTAAAGCTCGGCTCCCTGGCGCTTGACTATCGCGGCGAGCGCGCCCGCGTGACGCTTGACGTCGGTACCCAGACCCAGCGGGTGGAGCAGGGCCGCCCCGTGGTCTATTTCGGCAGCTTCGTCCCAGCGGTGCCGTCGGCTTCCCAGAACTATGCGCAACCCTGGAGCTATTCGCAGATGCGCGACACCTTCGGCCAGATCCGTGCCGAATACGACATCCTGCCCAACCTGACCGCCTACGGCGCCTTTGGCCTGCGCAGCATGCGCGAGGACGGCGACTATGCCTCCCCCACCATCACGCGGCCCGACGGCACCGGCACCGTCAGGCGCCTGACCGTCCCGCGCGAGGATTTCACCAGCACCGGTCAGGCCGGCATCCGGGCCGACCTGCACACCGGTCCGGTCAGGCACCAGTTGAATGCCGGCGCCTCCGCGCTGCGGACGACCAACAACAACGGCTTCGAGTTCGGCACGACCACCGCCATCAACCTCTACAACATGGTCGGCTTCCCGCGACCGGCGACGACATCGGCCAGCGGCATGGTCGGCGATCCGCCAAAGGTCAGCGAGTCGGTGCTGCGCAGCGTCTATGCGTCGGACACGCTGTCGATCCTCGACGACCGGGTGATGGTCACCGCCGGCCTGCGCCAGCAGAACATCCAGGTCCGCGGCTTCAACCGTGCCAACGGCGCCCGCACCTCCGATTACGACCAGTCGGCGCTGACGCCGGTGGTCGGGCTGGTGGTGAAGCCGATCAAGGAACTGTCGCTCTACGCCAACCGCATCGAAGGGCTGGCGCAGGGACCGACCGCCCCGTCCACGGCGGCCAATTCCGGAGAGATCTTCGAGCCCTACCGCTCCGTCCAGTACGAGGTCGGCGGCAAGCTGGACTTCGGCAGTTTCGGCGGTTCTCTGTCGCTGTTCCAGACCACCCAGCCCAGCGGCGTCACCGACGCGTTCACCCGCATCTACAGCGTGTCCGGCGAACAGCGCAACCGCGGCATCGAGCTGATGCTGTACGGCGAGCCGGTGCAGGGCGTCCGGCTGCTGGGCGGCGCCACCGTCATCGATCCGGAGCTGACCGACACCGGCAGCGCCGCGACCGAGGGCAAGGACGCCGTCGGCGTTCCGCGCCACCAGTTCAATGCCAACGTCGAATGGGACCTGCCCTTCCTGCCGGCCTCCTTCCCCACCGTGACGCTGACTGGGCGCGTGATCCACACCGGATCGCAGTATCTCAACACCGCCAACACCCTGAAGATCCCCAGCTGGACCCGCTTCGACGTCGGCGCGCGGATGGTCACCGACATCCAGAACCGTCCGGTCACCGTCCGGGCGGCGGTGGAGAACGTCACCGACAAGGCCTATTGGGCATCGGCCTATGGCGGCTACCTGAGCCAGGGCGCGCCGCTGACCGCCAAGCTGTCGCTGTCGGTCGATTTCTGAACGCTGCAGTCCTGACGGCGGCATGAGGAGTGCCCGATGACCAACCAAACCATCCGGATTTGGACGCTGATCCACAAATGGACCAGCCTGATCTGCACGGTCTTCATGCTGCTGCTGTGCCTGACCGGCCTGCCGCTGATCTTCCATGACGAGATCGAGGCGCTGACGGCGGAGGACACCCTGCCGCCGATGCCGGCCGAAACACCCTTGAAGTCGTTGGACGACGCGGTTGCCTCGGCGCTGGCCACATATCCCGGCGAGCGTCCGCTGTTCCTCAGCTTCGACGAGGACCGGCCGGTGGTGAACGTCACGACCGGCCCGACCGCCCGCCCGCCGGTGTCGCAGATGCACATCTCCGCCATCGACCTGCGCACCACGCGGATTCTGGCCGACCTGAACGACGACCAGGGCTTCATGCATGTGATGCTGCGCCTGCATGTGGACATGTTCGCGGGGCTGCCCGGCGAGCTGTTCCTCGGCTTCATGGGATTTTTGCTGTTCCTCGCCACCCTGTCCGGCGTGGTGATCTACGCCCCCTTCATGCGCAAGCTGTCCTTCGGCACGGTGCGGGCCGGGCGCAGCAGGCGGCTGAAATGGCTCGACCTGCACAACATGCTGGGGATCGTCACGCTGATGTGGGTGGTGGTGGTCGGGCTGACCGGCGTCATCAACACCCTGTCGGTTCCGCTGGTCGCCTATTGGCGATCCAACGAGCTGGCGGCGATGATCGCCCCCTATGAGGGCAAGCCGGTGCCGGAACGATTCGCCTCCGTCGACGCTGCTGTCCGCAAGGCGATGGAGGCCGCCCCCGGCATGCGCCCGCAGTTCATCGCCTTCCCCGGCGTACGGTTCTCCAGCAATCATCATTACGCGGTGTGGCTGAAGGGAGCCACGCCGGCCACCAACCGGATCCTGACGCCCGCCCTGATCGACGCGGAAACCGGGGCCTTCACCGACATGCGGTCCATGCCCTGGTACATGCTGGCGTTGCGGCTGTCACAGCCGCTGCACTTTGGCGATTATGGCGGGCTGCCGATGAAGATCCTGTGGGCGGTGCTGGACGTGCTGACCATCCTCATCCTCGGCAGCGGCCTGTATCTGTGGATCGCCCGCCGCCGCAACGTCCAGGAACGGGCCGGCGCAAGCACCGGCCTGCGCGCCGCCGCCGGGGAGGCTGCGGAATGAAGCCGCGCGCCCCCCTCCCCCTGCTGGCGATCTTCGGCATCCCCGCCGCAATCGCGCTCGTCACCACCGCCGGGCTGGTCACCGCCCTGCTGGACGACGGGCTGGTGGACGCGCTGTCCTGGGCGGCATTGTCCGTCCCCATTCTGGCTGCGGCCTGGTCCTGGCGGAAACGCGAGCGCTGACGGCTCCTTCCGACACCACGGCGGGGAGCGGATGATAACATCGGGCACCGTTATCGATCCGAAATAATGCATTGACGGAACTGGTGGATCCGGGAAACCTCAGTCTCTTGACAATAGGGACACCAAGGTTCCGCGCCCGATGCAGTCGTCCACCCGGAACGCCTCTCCAGCTCCCGCACCGCAGGCCGCACCACCCTTGCTCAGTGTCGAGGACCTGTCCGTCGCGTTCGGCGGGCAACGCGTCATCGAGGATCTCAGCTTCCGTGTCCATCCGGGGCGGACGCTGGCGATCGTCGGCGAGTCGGGGTCGGGCAAGTCGGTGACGTCGCTGTCGGTGATGCGGCTCGCCGACATGGTGGGGGCGCACTATCCCACCGGCCGCATCCTGTTCGAGGGCAGTCGGGGGCCGCGCGACCTGCTGACGGCCACGCAGAAGGAGATGCGGGCGATCCGCGGCAAGGAGATCGCCATGATCTTCCAGGAGCCGATGACCTCGCTGAACCCGGTCTTCACCATCGGCGACCAGATCGGCGAAACGCTGATCCTGCACGAAGGCATGGGCAAGGCCGCGGCGGCGGAAGAGGCCCGGCGGCTGCTCGACATGGTCCGCCTGCCGGATGCCGCCCAGATCCTGAAGCGCTACCCGCACCAGCTCTCGGGCGGCATGCGCCAGCGGGTGATGATCGCCATGGCCCTGGCCTGCCGGCCCAGGCTGCTGATCGCGGACGAACCGACGACCGCGCTCGACGTGACGATCCAGGCGCAGATCCTGACCATCATGCGCGACCTGCAGGCCGAACTCGGCATGGCGATGATGTTCATCACCCACGATATGGGCGTGGTGGCCGAGATGGCGGACGACGTCGTCGTCATGTGGAAGGGCCGCAAGGTCGAGGAGGGCCGCGCCGCCGATCTCTTCGCCACCCCGTGCAAGCCCTACACCCGCGCCCTGCTGGCCGCCGTGCCGCGGCTGGGTAGCATGGCGGGAGAGGACCATCCCCGCCGCCTGCCCTTGACCGTCCTCGACGGCGACCACGTCACCACCGTGGGCGAGGCCCGGGTGCAGGACACGGCTGACTACGGCGCAGCACCCCTTCTGTCGGTTCGCGACCTGTCCGTCAGGTTCAAGTCCAGGACCAACTGGCTCGGCCGCGCGACGCATCAGGTCCATGCGGTGACGCAGGTCTCCTTCGACATCCATCCGGGCGAAACGCTGGCGCTGGTCGGCGAGTCGGGCTCCGGCAAATCGACGATCGGGCGCACCATCCAGCAGTTGCAGGACGCGACCTCGGGCCGCATCTCGTTCCGCGGCCGCCCCCTGTCGGAGATGAGGGCGGCGGACCGTAACCGGCTGCGACGCGACGTCCAGTACATCTTCCAGGATCCCTTCGCGTCGCTCGACCCGCGCAAGACGGTCGGCTTTTCGATCGCCGAGCCGATCCGCACCCATGGCCTGCTCGACGACGAGCGGGAGATCCGCAAACGGGTGGACGGCCTGCTGGAGCGGGTCGGGCTCGCCCCTGCCCACGCCGCCCGCTACCCGCACGAATTTTCCGGCGGCCAGCGCCAGCGCGTCTGCATCGCCCGCGCGCTCGCCTCCGACCCGAAACTGATCATTGCTGACGAGGCGCTGTCGGCGCTCGATGTGTCGATCCAGGCGCAGGTCATCAACCTGTTCATGGACCTTCAGGCCGAACGCGGCCTCGCCTATCTGTTCATCAGCCACGACATGGCGGTGGTGGAGAAGATGAGCCACCGGGTGGCCGTCCTCTTCCTCGGTCAGATCATGGAAATGGGAAGCCGGCGGCAGATCTTCGAAAGCCCGGCGCACGACTACACGCGCCGCCTGCTGTCCGCGGTCCCGGTCGCCGACCCGTCGCGGCGGAGCCGCAGGGCCCTGCTGGACGGGGAAATCCCAAGCCCGGTCCGTGCCGTCGGCGACGATCCCGCGGTCCTGCCGCTGGAAGAGGTGCAGCCGGGCCATTTCGTCCGCCGGAGCGCATGACCCGGCACCCGCGTCAACCAACAACAACCATCGATCAAGGAACAGGTGTCATGGCATTGGGAGTGAAGGGATTCAGGGCCGCGTTCATGGCGGCGCTGCTGGCGGGGACGGCCTTCATGGCGACGCCCGCGGATGCCGCCGGGAAGCTGACGATCTCATCGCCGCAGGATCCCGGAAGTTGGGACCCGATCGACACCTTTCTGGTCAACTGGGCCTCGGTCGGCACCAACATCTTCGACGGGCTGACCTACCGCGGCCCGGACCGCAAGCTGATGCCTGGGCTGGCCGAATCCTGGACTGAGATGGACGGCGGCAAGCGCATCCGCTTCAAGCTGCGCAGCGGCGTGACCTTCCACAACGGCGAGCCGTTCAACGCCGCCGCCGTGAAGTTCACCTTCGACCGGCTGCTTGGCGAGGAAGGGGCGAAGGGGCCGCAGCGCTCCAACTACATCGCCATCGACAGCGTCGAGGTCATCGACGACACCACCGTCGATCTCAAGCTGAAGGCGCCCGACCCGGTCCTGCTGACCAAGCTGGCCGGCTATGGCGCGATGATCGTCCCGCCGAAATACATCCAGGAGAAGGGCGACGCCTTCTTCAACGTCAACCCGGTCGGCACCGGGCCTTTCAAGTTCGTCTCCTATGCCCCCAAGACCAGCATCAAACTGGAAGCCAATCCCAACTACTGGGGCGGCGCGCCGAAGCTGTCGGAGGTCGAATACCGCTTCATCACCGAACCGGCCACCGCGGTCGCCGAGCTTCAGGCCGGCCGCGTCGACGTCGTGCTGCCGCCGACCATTCCCATCGGCATGGTGCCGGTGATCCAGGCCGACCCGAAGCTGACGCTGCTCAGCGTTCCGGGGCCGACGGTGGACGCGCTGCGTTTCAACACCAAAAGCGGTATCACCGCCGATCCGCGGGTGCGCAAGGCACTGATCATGGCGGTGGACCGCGCTGCCATCGTCAAGTCAATCCTGGCCGGCCAGGCGTCGGAAATCGCCAGCTTCCAGGGCGAGTTGTCCTTCGGCTACGACCCGACGCTGAAGCCGCTGCCCTTCGATCCGAAGGGAGCGCAGGCCCTGCTGGCCCAGGCCGGCGTGAAGCCGGGCGCCACGGTGCAGATCGACATCCGCGGCAACGACGCCACGATGAACGAGGTGGCCCAGGCCGTCGCCGCCTATCTGGGCGCGGTCGGCGTCATCGCGACGATCAAGCCCTATGAGACCAACGTGCTGCTGAACGACATCATCCCGCAGGGCAAGACCGGCGCGATGTTCCAGCAGAAATGGGGCGGCTGGACCTTCGACTACGACAACACCGCCTACGCCATGTACCATTCCGGCGAGAAGTGGAACCCGTACGAGCAGGACGCCGATCTGGACAAGCTGCTGGAATCGCAACGCGCCATCACCGACGTGGCGGAGCGCGAGCGCATCCTGAAGCAGATCGCGCGCACCGTCGCCGACAAGGCGCTGGAGATGCCGCTCTACAACTCCAACGCCATCTACGGCGTCGCCAAGCGTGTCAAGAACTTCCCGCCGGCCTCGGACAACCGTCCGAAGCTGACCGAAGTGACGGTGGACTGACCGCGCATCCGGCACCGCCTTTCCCCCGAGGGAGCATGGCGGTGCCGGATGTGGTTTTGCTCTATTTTATCAGGCCCGTTTTTCCCAAGGGTGGCATGTCTTGGCCGGTTTCCTTCTCAAGCGCCTGATCCAGGCGGTCTTCGTCATGGTGGTGGTGACGCTGGTCGTCTCGTTTGCGATCCGCCTGACGGGCGACCCGGCCCTGATGCTCACGCAAGGGGCGGGCAGCATCACCGAACAGGATCTGGAGCGCATCCGCGAGGCGCTGGGGGTCAACCGGCCCTTCCTCGTCCAATATGGCGGCTTCCTGACCGGACTGCTGCGGTTCGACTTCGGCAACAGCTTTCTCGGCGGCACCCCGGTGTCGCGGCTGATCGCCGACGCGCTGCCGGCCACGCTGCTGCTGGCGCTGATATCGATGGCCGTTTCCATCGCCCTGTCCATCCCGCTCGGCATCCGGGCGGCGACGGCGCGGGGCGGGGTCGCCGATCAGGCGATCCGCATCCTGTCGCTGGTCGGCCTGTCGGTGCCCAACTTCTGGCTGGCGACGATGCTGGTGCTGCTGTTCGCCATCACCTTGGGCTGGCTGCCGCCGAGCGGTATGGAAAGCCCCTCCAACTTCATTCTGCCGGCGGTCACCATGGGCGTTATCCTGACCGCGACCAATGTGCGGCTGGTGCGCAGCGCCATGCTGGAAACCCTGCAGTCGCAATATGTCATGGTGGCGCGCGCCAAGGGGCTGAGCGAGGGCAAGGTCCTCTACAAGCATGCGCTGCGCAACTGCGCCATCCCGCTGATCACCTATTTCGGCCTGCAGTTCGGGGGCCTGCTGGGCGGCATCGTCGTTGTGGAGCGCGTCTTCAACTGGCCGGGACTCGGCACGCTGGCCTTCGACGCGGTGGCCGCGCGCGACTACCCGGTGCTGCAGGGCGTCATCACCGTCCTGTCGCTGCTGATCGTCGGCGTCAACCTGCTGGTCGACATCGCCTATGGGCTGGTCGATCCGCGCATCCGGACCTCGTGACCGCCATGGCCGCTGCGCTCTCCTTCCTGCGCTCCCCGCGCTTCCGCAACCTCGAATTCCTGCTCGGCGCGTCGCTGACCCTGGTCATCTGCGTGGCCGTGCTCTTTTCCGACCAGCTGTTCCCCGGCGGGGCGGACAAGATGGACCTGCTGGCTCGTCTGTCGCCGCCCTTCCGGAATGCGGCGCACCCGCTGGGCACCGACCCGCTCGGGCGCGACGTGCTGGCCCGTGTGGTTGCGGGCGGCAAGATCTCGCTGCTGGTTGGTTTCGTCTCGGTCGCCGGGGCGGCGGTGATCGGCGTGCTGATGGGCCTGATTTCCGGCTACTACCGCGGCATCTGCGACATCGTGGTGATGCGCTTCGCCGACGTGCAACTGGCGCTGCCCTTCATCCTGCTGGCGATCACCTTCATCGCCATCGTCGGCGGCAGCCTGACCAACACCATCATCCTGCTGATCGTGTCGCAGTGGGTGCAATACGCACGCCTCGTCCGCGGCTCCGTCCTGGCATTGCGCGAGCGGGAGTTCATCCAGTCCGCCCGCGCCATCGGGGTGAAGGATTGGCGGATCATCGTCCAGCACCTGCTGCCGAACCTGATCGGCCCGGTGATCGTGCTGCTGACGCTGAACGTCGCCAACAACATCCTGCTGGAAAGCAGCCTGACCTTCCTCGGGCTCGGCATCGATCCGACCATCCCCAGCTGGGGCGGCATGCTGGCCTCCGGGCGCACCTATCTCCAGGTCGCCTGGTGGGTCAGCGTCTTCCCCGGCCTTGCCATTCTTCTGACCGTGCTGGGCCTGAACCTGCTCGGCGACTGGCTGCGCGACAGCCTCGACCCCACCGGGAGAACGTTACGATGACCGTCCTGTTCGAAGCCTCGTTCGAGCGGACGCTCGATCAACTGTGCGCCCAGCTGAACGGCGGCGCCCAGAGCGGCAATTCGGTGGAGGCCTGGACCTTCGACGATGCGCGGAGCCGCCGCGCCGCCGAGCGGCGCCTCGCGGAGCGCGGCGTGTCCGCCCGAATCCGCAGCGCCTACAAGCCCCTGCTGCACTTCTTCCTGGAGGAGGTGGAGCGGGGCGATCTGGCGGCCGTGACCGTCGCCTATCCGGTCCACCCACAGGCTCCGGCGAACCGCTTCCTGCTGGAGGCCTATCCGCTGGCCGCCCTGCTGGACGGGTTGAAGGTGGCGTTCCACCCGCGGGCGGACGGCGCGTTCCATTACGACGTGACGCTGACCTTCAAGGATGGCCGGCGGGAGGAACAGCGGGTGGCCGCGCCCAACCGCGTCCACACCGACATGGCGGGGGAGACCAGCGTTTCGCCGACCGGCTGGCTGCGCCTGGGCGACAATGAGGACGGGGAACGGCTGGAAACCGATTACGAGCGGCTGTTCGAAGCCGCCATGACGGCCATCATTGCCCACCCCTGGACCTGCGGCGAGCCCTATTTCGAGGAACTGAGCATCCGCGCCGACTATCCGGCGGCGGACGAACCGCTGGGCTTCGCCGACGAGGTTGTGTGCCTGCGCGAGGCCTTGCACGAGGACTTCTATTTCTCCCTGCTGGAGGTGTTCCAGCGCAAATCCGGCCGGCCGCTCGGCGACCGCGGGCTGAAGCCGGGCCAGATCGCACCGGATATCGGGCTGAGCGACGGCGCGGTGCGGGTGCGGGTGGAACTGCGCCCGCTGTCGCGCGGTGCCATCATGTCCTCCGACGAGCCATTGGACGTCCCTTCGCTGGACCGCGCCGCCGCTCCGCTCGGCGACGCGGCGATCCGTGCCGGATTGGAGCGGATCGGCGGCGAGCCGTTCGAGGCGGGAACGCGCAGCGGACGCCCGGTGCTCGCCCGCTATGTGCGGGGCAGCGACGTACCGGTGATGATCAGCGGCGGCCAACACGCGAACGAGACGACCGGCGTGGTGGGCGCCCTGCGGGCGGCAAGCCGGCTGGCGCAGCGTCCGGGCGCGCATTTCACCGTTTCGCCCCTGGAGAATCCGGACGGCTACGCCCTGCATCAGCGGCTGCGGGCCGCCAACCCGCGCCACATGCACCACGCGGCGCGCTACACCGCGCTCGGCGACGACCTGGAATACCGCGATCCGGCGACGGCCGGTCCCCATCTCAATGAAAAGGCCATCCGGCTGGAGGCGGAACGGTTGAGCGGCGCCCGTCTCCACCTGAACCTGCACGGCTATCCCTCGCATGAATGGACCCGGCCGCTGTCGGGCTATGTCCCCCGCAACTTCGCCATGTGGACCCTGCCCAAGGGCTTCTTCCTGGTGATGCGCCACCACGCGGGTTGGGAGACGGTGGCGGAGCGCCTGCTCGACCGGGTGACGGCGCATCTTGCCACGATTCCTGAACTGGCGGCCCGCAACGCCGAACAGATCGCACTCTACGAAATCCATGCGGGCGAGACTGGATTCCGCATCATCAACGGCTTCCCCTGCCTGTCGTCACTGGATGAACGCAGCACGGTGCCGGTGACGTTGATTACCGAATATCCGGACGAGACCATCTACGGCGATGCCTTCATCCAGGGCCACACCGCGCAGATGGCGACGGTGCTTGCCGCCTACGAGGCCTGGCAGGAGCTTGTCGTGAGCTGACCGGCGCCATCATGGCATGCCCAGGCCCACGAGAGCGGGCCTGGGGCTGTCGGTTAAGCCGGGCCGGTGACCCGCCTTACTTCTCCACCAGCGGGCAGCCACCTTCAGACAGCGGGCGGAACGCTTCGGGGCCAGGGATGGTCTTGACCAGCTTGTAGAAGTCCCAAGGTCCCTTCGATTCTTCGGGTTTCTTGACCTCGAAGAACAGCATGTCGTGGACCGCCCGGCCGTCAACGCGAACGCTGCCCTTGCCGAACAGGGGATCATCGGTCGGCAGGTCCCGCATCTTGGCGGCGACGACGGCGCCATCGGTGCTGTCGGCGGCCTTGACCGCCTTCAGATAGTGAAGGGCGCCGGCATAGACGCCGGCCTGGTTGCCGGTGGGACGGCGCCCGTCCATCCGAGCAGCGAAGCGGTCGGCAAAGGCCCGGGTGCCGGGATTCAGATCCCAATAGAAGGCCTCAGTCAGATACAGTCCCTGCGCATCCTTCAATCCGACGGCGGCGACGTCGCTCAGCTGCATCAGCAAGGCGGCCAGCCGCTGGCCGCCGGCGGTGATGCCGAACTCGGTCGCCTGCTTGACCGACCCGATGGTGTCGCCCACCGCGTTGGCCAGCCCGATGACCTGTGCGCCGCTGCCCTGCGCCTGTAGCAGGTAGGAGGAGAAATCGGACGCGTTGGGCGGATGGCGGACGCTGCCGACGATGGTGCCGCCCATGCTCTTGACCACCGCCGAGGCGTCGCGCTCCAGCGCATGACCGAAGGCGTAGTCGGCGGTCATGAAGAACCAGCGCTTGCCCCCGCTCTCCGTCACCGCCCGCGCCGTGCCGTTGGCCAGCGCCCAGGTATCATAGGTCCATTGGATGGTATTGGGGGAGCATTTCGGGCCGGTCAGCTCCGTCGTACCGGGACCGGATGCGATGAAGACAGCCTTGGACTTGCGCGTCACCTCGTTCACCGCCAGCGCCACCGACGAGAAGGGCACGTCCAGAATCGCGTCGACATGTTCCTGGTCCAGCCAGCGGCGCGCGGTGGCGGCGCCGATGTCGGGCTTGTTCTGGTGGTCTGCGTGGATGACCTCAATGGTGACGCCGGGCAGCTCCTTGGCGAAATCCTCCGCAGCCAGTTCCGCAGCCACCACCGAGCCCCGGCCGGTGCTGTCGGACGCGAAGCCGCTCATGTCGGTCAGCACCCCCAGCTTCACCCGGTGATTCGCGATCTCGGCCGATGCCGGGACGGTGCCGATCGACAATGCGACGAGGCTGGCGGCGGCCATGCCGGCCAGCGTGTATCCGGTCTTCATCAAGGTCCTCCCCTTATTCATTTTGATGCTCTACGGTTTTGCCCGCTGCCGTCAGGCGCCGGTGGCCCCGCCACGCAGATCCCGCAGGACCTCCTGGGCGATGTCCTGGCGCACGCTGCCGCGCTCCACCAACGCGGCGGCGACGCGGTCGATCTCGTCGCCGACCGCGCCGGCCATCATCGCGATGTTCTGGGCGTGCAGAGCCATGTGGCCTTTCTGGATGCCGGTGGTCGCCAGCGCCTTCAGCGCCGAGAAGTTCTGTGCCAGCCCAACCGCGGCGATGATGCGGGCGAGACGTTCGGCGCTGGTTACGCCGAGGATCGCCAGACAGGCCTGCGCCGTCGGATGCGCCTTGGTGGCGCCACCGATCAGCCCGACCGCCATCGGCAGTTCGATGGAGCCGCTGAGCTGTCCGTCGGCGGTTACCTCGAAGCGGGTCAGGCTGCCATACTGGCCGCTACGGGCAGCAAAGGCATGGGCGCCGGCCTCCACCGCACGGGTGTCGTTGCCGGTCGCCAGCACGACGGCGCTGACGCCGTTCATGATCCCCTTGTTGTGGGTGGCGGCGCGATACGGGTCGGCGGCTGCGAAGTGATAGGCACTGATGATGCCGTCGCGCACCGACTCGCCGCCAATCTGGTCGAGTGGCCACACCGCATGCGCCCGCGCCAGCCGGCGGTCGGCCAGATTGGACAGGATGCGCAGATACACCCGGCCGCCGCTCCAGGCGGCGATGTGGGGAGCCAGCTTCTCCGCCATGCTGTTGACGGCGTTGGCGCCCATCGCGTCGCGGGTATCGACGATCAGATGGGTCACCAGCATCGGGCCGCCCTGGCTGTCGAGCACACGCACCTCGACATCGCGGAAGCCGCCGCCGAAGGACAGCAGTACCGGATCGCAGCCGTCGCAGATCGCCTTGATCTCCTCGCGTCGCCCGAGGATGCGCAGGCGGGCCGCATGGGGATCGGCCACGTCGACCGCCTGGATCTGCGCGATCATCAGCGTGCCGGACATCGAGGTGGTGAAGCCGCCGGCGTCATAGCATTGCCGGGCCGCGTTGCAGACCGCGGCGACGACCGACGACTCCTCCGTCGCCATCGGGATCAGCACATCCTCGCCGTCGACCCTCAT
Source organism: Azospirillum sp. A1-3 (assembly GCF_023806445.1). Lineage (NCBI taxonomy): Bacteria > Pseudomonadati > Pseudomonadota > Alphaproteobacteria > Rhodospirillales > Azospirillaceae > Azospirillum > Azospirillum sp. A1-3. The sequence goes on along the minus strand of NZ_JAMSLU010000002.1, from coordinate 620,222 downwards.
ATTGGTCGCGATCCCCAGCGGGATATTCATCGACCCGATTACGTTCTCGACCAGACGGTCGGCAAGGCCCAGATCCAGGTTCCCGGTGTCCGACAGCCGCGCGGCGGCGGCGGCATCGAGGCCGGCGAAGTCCGAGACGATGCCCAAGCGCTCCGCCGGCGATTTCTTATGGAATCCGGAGATGCGGGAACTGCGGGTGGTGTCGTTCATTCCTGAACCCTGTCGTGCGCTTTGTGGATGCATTCCCTTCCGGCGCCGCGCGGCGGAGCACACCGGATGGGATAATGAGGGCGGGACAATGCTGGTGCTGGTCGAACGGGCGCCGCGGGCTGCCCCGCCATCACCATTCGTTTCGTTGATGATCAGTGATACAAAGGGACAGCACAAGGGACAGTTTCCCGAAATCTCCGGGACACTGTACCAGCGCATTTGTTGGGACACTGAAACGGTGACGCGATGACACGGGTGGGTAGCATCGTCGACAGGATCGCCGGCCTGATCGGCGAGGGCCTGTTGAAGCCGGGAGAGCGTCTCCTATCGGTGCGGGCCGGCGCCGTCGAGCACGGCGTCTCGAAGAACACTATGGCGGAGGCCTACGACCGTCTGGTCGCGCTGGGCCATGTCGAGGCGAAGCAGGGGGCCGGCTATTACGTCGCCCGCGTCCGCCATGCCGTGGTCGGGCAGCAGTCCGCCCATGTCGCCGAAGCGGTGGACTTCGTGTCTCTGCTTCGCGAACAGCTGGTGCAGAGCTATGCCGTGCGGATCGGCGATGGCCGGCCGCCGCCGTCCTGGATGGAGCGGTTCGAGGTCGGTGGCAGCCCGCGTTTCCTGGCCGCAACCCGCAGCCTGACGCCGGAACACGGCTACGGCTCCCCCTGGGGCTTCCTGCCGTTGCGAGAGCGGCTGGCGCTGACGCTCGGCGAACGGTCGATCACGGCGTCGCCGGACCAGATCCTGCTGACCCAGGGCGCGAACCACGCACTCGACCTCGTGGCCCGCCAGATGCTGGAACCGGGGGACACGGTGCTGGTCGACAGCCCCGGCTATTATCCACTGTTCGGCAAGCTCCGGCTGTCGCGGATCAGCATCGTCGGCGTCCAGCGGCGCCACGACGGCCCCGACCTCGACGATCTCGCCGCCAAGGCCGCCGCCCACAAGCCGAAGCTGTTCTTCACCCAGTCGCTGGCGCACAACCCGACCGGCGGCTCGATCACGCCCGCCGTCGCGCACCGCCTGCTGCGGATTGCCGAACAGCACGGCCTGTACGTCGTCGAGGACGACCCCTTCGCTGATGTCCTGCCCGCCGCCAGCCCGCGGCTCGCCGCGCTCGACCAGCTGGAGCGGGTCGTCTATGTCGGTACCTTCTCGAAAACCCTGTCGGCCAGCCTGCGTGTCGGCTATGTCGCAGCGAAACGCCCTCTGATCGACCGGCTGTGCGACGTCAAGATGCTGACCGTCGTCAGCACCTCCGACTATGTCGAGCGGATCGTCTACGCCTTCATCGCCTCCGGCCAGTATCTTCGACATCTGCGCCGGCTGAAGACGCTGATAGCGGAGCATACGGAAAAGGCGACGCTTGCATTGACCCGCATCGGTGTCCGACTGCCACCGGCCGCTCCCGGGGGATATTATCTGTGGGGTGAGCTTCCCGACCGCATCGACGAGGCGGAGTTGGTGCGCCAGGCTGCCGAACAGGAGATTTTCCTGGCGCCCGGCACGCTGTTCCTGCCGACGCGGACGGCCACTGCGCCGGCGATGCGGATCAACATCGCCTATGCCGACGACCCCCGCTTCATCGCATTTCTCGGCGACCGTCTGCACGCCCACGGCCCGCGGTAAGCGGGGCCGCACTGACCCGCGGCTTCGCAACAATGGGCCTATTTGCCGTCGCCCTCCCGGCGGCTTTCCTCGACGACCCAACGGCGGAAGCGGTCGCGACGCTCATCCGGCTTGCGCCGGCTGGACACGACGAGGAAATAGCCCCGTTCCGTCTGAACCGGCCGGTCGAGCAGGGCAACCAGATGCCCGTCCCGCATCAGATCGGCGATCAGCGGGCTCCATCCCAGCGCCACCCCCTGGCCCATCAAGGCAGCCTGCAGGACCAGCGGGTAATTGTTGAAGGTCAGATCATGGCCACCCGCCGGCACAGGCAGCCCGTGCAGGGTGAACCAGTCACCCCAGGACAGCCAGGCGGCCGGCCCGACGCTTTCCAGATGCAGGAGCGGCAGGGACGACAGATCGGCCGGGGAAGCGGCGACCCCGGCGGCGAACGGGGCGCGGCTTGCCCGGAAAGCAGGGCTGCAGACCGGCAGGACCCGCTCGGGAAACAGGAGTTCCGCCTCGCAGCCGGGCCAATGGCCGTGACCGAAGGTGATGGCGATGTCCGCCGCCTCGCGACGCAGGTCGATCGCGTTCTGCGTCGTCACGATCCGCACATCCAGTTCGGGCAAAAGCTGGCGCAGGGCGCCGAGACGCGGCAGCAGCCAGCCGGAGGCGAAACCGAAATCGGTGGCGACGTTCAGAACGCCCGGCCGTTGCCGATCGCGGATGCGGGTCACCGCATCGCCGATGCCGTCCAGCGCCTCGCGCGTCGCCTCGTAGAGCCGCACGCCGTCCGGCGTCAGCGCGACTCCGCGGTGAAGGCGACGGAACAGCGCCGTCCCCAGATCGGCCTCCAGCCAGCCGATCTGGTGGCTGACGGCCGATTGGGTGCAGGCAAGCTCGCGGGCGGCAGCGCTGAAGCTCAGCAGTCGGCCGGCCGCCTCGAAGAAAAGCAGGGTGCGCAGCGGCGGCAGGCGGTCCTTTCCCATGAGCGCCCCTCATACCGGCATGATGAGACAGGGGCTTCACGCCCCTGTTGGGTGCGTCAATTCTATCGTTCCCGAACGTTCTGTCCATAAACGGTATGAAGCAGGCGGATATGGCACGGCGCCCCAACATCCTTATCCTCATGGCCGACCAGATGATCCCGCAGGCGCTCGGCGCCTACGGCAACCCGACGGTGCGGACGCCCCACATCGATAGCCTGGCAGAGGGCGGCGTGGTGTTCGACAGCGCCTACTGCAACAGCCCGCTCTGCGCCCCCTCGCGCTATGTCTTCCTGTCGGGGCGGTTGCCCTCGGCGATCGGCGGCTACGACAACGCCGCCGAATTTCCCTCCGCGGTTCCCACTTTTGCCCATTACCTGCGGCTGGCCGGCTACCAGACCATTCTGTCCGGCAAGATGCACTTCTGCGGGGCCGACCAGCTTCACGGCTTCGAGGAACGGCTGACCACCGACATCTATCCGGCTGATTTCGGCTGGACGCCGGACTGGACGCGGCCCGAGGAGCGGCCGAGCTGGTATCACAACATGAGTTCGGTGCGTGACGCCGGTCCCTGCCTGCGCACCAACCAGCTCGACTTCGACGAGGAGGTGGTGTTCACCGCCGAGCGCAAGCTGTACGACATCGCCCGTGGCCGGCGGGACCGGCCCTTCTGCTTCGTGGTGTCGCTGACCCATCCGCACGACCCCTATGCCATCACCGAGCGCTACTGGAACCGCCACATCGATGCGGAGGTCCCGCTGCCGCGCGTCACTTTGGCGCCGGACACGATGGACCCGCATTCGCGGCGTTTGCGTCACGTCTGCGCGATGGATGAGATGCCGCTCAGCGAACGGCAGATCCGCAACGCCCGCCGCGCCTACTATGGTGCCGTTGCCTATGTGGACGACCAGATCGGCCGGCTCACTGGCGTGCTGGAGGAAACCAGACTGGCCGAGGACACCGTCATCGTCCTGCTGTCCGACGATCGTGCCCCTGAGCGTGGTGTAGGAGTTGGGTCGCTCACCGGGTTCTCCGGCTGGTCTGGCCGGAATTGTCAGGCGGCCACGGCGGGCAGGCTGACGAGGGGATCATCGCCGAGCGGGGCGATTGTTTCCAGCGTCATGTAGCGTGCCCGCTGAACGGCCCATTCATCGTTTTGCTCCAAGAGGATGGCGCCGATGAGCCTCGTAATCGCTTCCTCGTTGGGAAATATGCCGACAACCTCGGTGCGCCGCTTGATCTCACCGTTGAGACGTTCAATCGGGTTTGTCGAGTGGAGCTTGGCCCGATGCTCCCTGGGAAAGGTCATGTAGGCCAGGACGTCTTCTTCCGCCTCGTCCATCAGGGTGGCCAGTTTCGGCAGCTTGGCCCGGACCTGATCGGCCACTTGCCGCCACTGCGTGCGAGCAGATGCCGCATCGTCCTGGGCGAAGGCCGTGGCGATGAAGGCCGCCACGACACGGCGCCCGCTCTTGCCGGCGTGGGCAAGCGCTGTCCTGGAGAAATGGACCCGGCACCTTTGCCACGTCGCCTGGAAGACCCGGGTGACGGCGGCCTTGATGCCGCCATGGGCGTCGGAGATCACCAGCTTGACGCCGCTCAGACCACGGCGCTTGAGCTTGCGCAGGAACTCGATCCAGAAGGTTTCCGCCTCGGACGGGCCGATGTCCATGCCCAGCACCTCGCGCCGGCCGTCGGTGTTGACCGCCACCGCGATGGTCACGGCGACCGAAACGATGCGTCCGTTCTGGCGCACCTTCACGTAGGTGGCATCCAGCCACAGGTAGGGCCAGTCGCCCTCGATGGGACGGCCGAGAAAGGTCTTCACCCGCTCGTCGATCTCGGCGCACAACCGACTGACCTGGCTCTTGGAGATGCCAGACATTCCCATCGCCTGGACCAGATCGTCCACTGAGCGCGTCGAGATGCCCTGGATGTAGGCCTCCTGGATCACTGCCGTCAGTGCCTTCTCGGCCATCCGCCGCGGCTCCAGAAAGCCGGGGAAGTAGGAGCCCTTGCGCAGTTTGGGAATGCGCAGCTCGACGGTGCCGGCGCGGGTCTCCCAGTCGCGATCCCGGTAGCCATTGCGCTGGACGAGCCGCTCGGCAGACCGCTCGCCATGACCGGCCCCGGTCAGGCCCTGCACCTCCAACTCCATCAGCCGTTCAGCGGCAAAGCCGATCATCTCACGCAGAACATCGGCATCCGCGCCCTTCTCAAGCATCGCGCGAAGCGCCATCATCTCGTCGGTCATCGTGGTCACCCTTCGGTCGGGTTGAGGTGTGGTGACCAGACTCTACCGAAGAACCGCGATGACCGCCCCGCTATGGATAACCGGCCCGCCTACGCCAGCCATCGGAGGGCGCTACGGCGGGCCGGTTCCCCACAGCTCCTACACCACCCCGTGGGGCACGACCCTGTCCGACCATGGCGACATGCTGGGTGAACGCGGGCTGTGGTACAAGATGAGCTTCTTCGAGTCCGCCTGCCGCATCCCGCTGATCATCCGGGCGCCGGGCTGGTTCCAGGCCGGACGGGTCGCCGCCTCGGTCTCATCGATGGATCTGCTGCCGACCCTGGTCGAACTCGCCCATGACGGGGCGGCGCCAGGCTGGCGGACGCCGATCGACGGGCGCAGCCTGCTGCCGCACCTTCAGCGCAGCGGCGGCCATGACGAGGTGATCGGCGAATATCTCGCCGAAGGTGCCCTGGCTCCCATCGTGATGATCCGGCGCGGTCGCGACAAATTCATCCATTCACCGGCCGATCCCGACCAGCTCTACGACCTGTCCGACGATCCGGACGAGCTGGTGAACCGGGCGGAGCAGCCCGCCGCCGGCTCGGCGGCGGCCGATGCCCTGCGACGCTACCGCGCCGAGGTGGAACAGCGCTGGAATCTGGCGCGCCTGCATGAGGAGGTTGTCGCCAGCCAGCAGCGGCGCCTCCTGGTGGCTGATGCACTGCGCCAGGGGCAGCACCGCTCCTGGGATTTCCAGCCCTTCACCGATGCAGGCACCAGCTATATGCGCAACCATCTGGATCTCGACGATCTGGAAGCCATGGCGCGCTTCCCGCGCCATGGCACCCCGGCGCACTAAGACGGCGCGCTGGCGCGCCGGACGTCGACCATCACCCGACAGGAGGGAGAGCACATGCGTGCACCGGAGCTTGCAATGGGCGGTTTGACAGCGGGGCGTTCGGCACTGGCCGGTCTGGTGGTCGTGATCGGGACAACGGTCAGCGCGCTGGCGATTTCGGCAGCGGCATCGGAATCGGCGACTGCGGCGGAGCCCGCGAGTTGCCAGACGGTGAGGATGGCCGATCCCGGTTGGACGGACATCACCGCGACCAATGCGGTGGCGGGAGCGCTGCTGGGAGCCATGGGCTATCAGCAGAAGATCGAGACGGTCGCCGTGCCGATCATTTTCCAGGGGCTGAAGACCGGGCAAATCGATGTCTTCCTCGGCAACTGGATGCCGGCCCAATCCACCTTCCTCGACAAGCTGATCGCCGAGAAATCGGTCGAGATCGTGCGCCCGAACCTGGAGAACGCCAAATTCACCCTGGCGGTGCCGACCGCTGTGGCCAATGCCGGCGTGCACAGCTTTGCCGACCTCGCTCGGTTCGGCGATCGGTTCGAAAAGAAAATCTACGGGATCGAGCCGGGGGCGCCGGCGAACCAGAACATCCAGCGCATGCTCGACAAGAAGGATTTCGGGCTGGAGGGCTGGACCCTGGTCGAATCGAGCGAGCAGGCCATGCTGACGCAGGCGATGCGCCGAACGCGCAGCAAGGATTGGGTGGTCTTTCTCGGCTGGCAACCGCACCCGATGAACACCCGGATCGACATGACCTACCTCAGCGGCGGCGACGCCTATTTCGGCCCGAACTATGGCAGCACCACGGTCAACACCCTGTCCCGGCGCGGCTACGGCACCGAATGCACGAATGTCCACCGCCTGTTCAGTCAACTCGCCTTCACCGTCGAGATGGAGAACGAGATCATGGCCGCCATCACCGAAGACAAGAAAGCCCCCAAGGACGCAGCGGCCAGCTACCTGAAGGCGCATCCCGACCTGCTCGGCCCCTGGCTGGCCGGCGTGTCGACCCGCGACGGCAAGGACGCCGCCACGGCCGTGCACATGGCATTGGGCCTGAAGTAACGCAACCAAACGAGAAGGAGACGAACAACCATGCTGGCCGCGTTGCGCGCATGGGTCCGGGCCCGCTTCCCCTCCTGGTTCCGGCCGGCCTACCGTCCTGAACGCCATTACATGCGGGGCCCCTCCGGCTTGCGATGAGTCCGGAGGGGGAAGGACCGCCGGATCATACGGCAACCATCTCCATCAGCCGGGCGCGATCGGCAGGGGAGGCCGCTTCACCATGGAGCGTGATGCGGCCCCGTTCCACCGCGTAGAAGCGGTCAGCGACATCCAGGGCGCGGTGGATGTTCTGCTCCACCAGCAGGATGGTCAATCCCGCCCGCTTCAGCTCCGTGATGATCGCGAAGATCTCGTCGACGATCATCGGCGCCAGACCTTCCGTCGGTTCGTCGATCAGCAACAGCCTGGCGGTACCCACCATCACGCGGGCCATCGCCAGCATCTGCTGCTCGCCGCCGGACAAGGTGGTGCCGAGTTGCCGACGCCGTTCGGCCAGCCGGGGGAAGCGGGCGAAGGCCTGTCCGATCGCCTGTTCGTTCTCCCGGCGCGCGCGCCCGGGGCATTGGCGCAGGCCCAGCCGCAGATTCTCCTCGACGCTGAGGCCTGGGAAGATGCGGCGATCTTCCGGCACCAGCCCGAGCCCAAGGCGGGCGATCGCGTCGGGCGTCTGCCCGGCCAGATCAATGCCGTCGAAGCGGATCGTGCCGGAACTGGCCGGCACCCAGCCGGCGACGGATTTCAGAATGGTGGTCTTGCCGACGCCGTTGCGGCCGAACAGCCCGACCACCTCGCCCGGACCGGCCTGCAGGGACACCCCTTGCAGAACATGGCTCAGGCCGTAATGCGCGTGCAGGTTCTCGATGGAAAGCATGGGTGTCACCCGTGTCCGAAATAGGCGGCCTGTACGGCGGGATCGGCGCGCACCACGGCGGGCGGCCCTTCGGCAATCTTCCGGCCCTGGGCCATCACAACGACATGGTCCGACAGGCTCATCACCAACCCGATGTCGTGTTCGATCAGCAGCACGGTCAGGTCGCCGGCCAGCGTGCGGATCAACGCGCCGGTGTCTGCCGTGTCGCCGTGGCTCATGCCCTGGGTCGGCTCGTCCAGCAGCAGCACCCGCGGTTCGGCGGCCAGCGCCACCGCGATCTCCAGCCGCCGCTGTTCGCCGTGCGACAGGTTGCCGGCAAGCTCGCGCGCCTTGGCTAACAGGCCGAAGCGTTCCAGCAGCGCGTCGGCCTTGGCCAGCGCACGACGGCTGTGGCCGACCGGACGCAGCGCGTGCCAGGGCCGTTCCAGAACCTGCGCGGCGATTCGCAGGTTTTCCAGCACCGGCAGCTCGAAGAACAGGTTGGTGATCTGGAAGGACCGCGCCAGCCCGGCGGCGAGCAGCCGGTCGGGGGAGCGCCCGGTGACGTCGGCGCCGTCCAGGGTGACCCGGCCGCCGGTGGGGCGGATGGCGCCGCTGATCAGGTTGAACAGCGTGCTCTTGCCCGCCCCGTTGGGTCCGATGACCGAGGTGATCCGTCCGGCTGCGGCCTCGAAGCCGACGCCCGCCACCGCCTGGAGCCCGCCGAAATTCACCGACAGGTCACGCACGCTGAGCGCAGAGGCGCCGCCGGCCGTCACCGTCCTGAGGGAGGATGCCGTCATGGCGCCGTCCTCCCCGGTCGGCGGCTCAGCCGCGCCAGCAGGGCGCCGACCAGCCCCTTGCGCAGGAAGATGACGGACAGCATGAAGATGACCCCCACGACGATCAGGTGATGTTCGGTCCAGGATCCGACGACAGAGCGCAGGGCGGTCAGCAGTAGGCTGCCCACAACCGGCCCGACCAGCGTGCCGACGCCGCCGACGATCACGGTGATGACCGCGTTGCCGGAGGTCTCGAAGAACATCAGTTCGGGCGAGACGAAGCCGCGCAGCATCGGGTACAGCGCCCCCGCCAGCGCGGCGACGCAGGCCGCCAGCACATAGACCGCCAGCTTGTAGCGCCAGGCATTGAAGCCCAGGAACGGTACGCGCTTCTCGTTGGCGCGGATGGCGGCCAGGGTGCGGCCGAACGGCGCGTCCATCAGATAGGCCAGCCCTGCATAGGCCGCGACGGTTAGGGCCAGCACCAGCAGGAAGAAGGACAGCGGATCGGCGGTGTCGAGACTGAACGGCCCGAATCCGACCTGGATCTGCGGGATGCCGATCAGCCCGTCCGACGCGCCCAACGCGCGGGTGTTGTAGACGGTCTTGGCGGCGACCTGCGCCAGCCCGAAGGTGATGAGTGCGAAATATACTCCCTTCACCCGGTTGGCGATGACGCCGCCGATCAAGCCCGCCACGCCGCCGGCCAGCAGGGCCGCTCCCATCGCCAGCCAGAAGCTGGGGGCGACGTCGCGCAGGACGAGCGCCGAGACATAGGCGCCCAGCCCGAAATACAGCGCCTGTCCCAGCGACAGCAGGCCGGTATAGCCGAGCAGCAGGTCGACGCTCATCGCCAGACCGGCGAAGATCAGCGCTTCGGTGGCCAGACGCAGGTAGAAGCCGTTGCCGGTCGCCCAGGCGACCGCAGCGAAGCCCAGCGCCGCCGCCAGGAAGGCGAGCGCCAGCCAATGGACCGGGGCCAGACGGGAGAGAAGGGACGCAGGCCGGGCGCGACCGGGGTCGGAGAGGGTGCGCAGAGTGGCTTCAGGCATGTCCAAGCCTCCCGAACAGGCCCTGCGGCCGGACCATCAGCACCAGCACCATGATCCCGAACACCAGCGGGTCGGACCACACCGGCGAAATGTAGAGGCTCGACAAAGCCTGCACCTGGGTCAGCAGCAGGCCGGCGATCACCGCCCCCTGGATCGACCCCATGCCGCCGACGATCACCACGGTGAAGGCCATCAGGATGAAATCGCGGCCCATGGTCGGGAACACCGAATAGATCGGCGCCAGCAGCACTCCGGCCAGCCCGGCCAGCGCCACCCCGAAGGCGAAGGTGCCGGCATAGACGCGGCGCACCGGCACGCCCAGCGACGAGGCCATGTCCTTGTCGAAGGCGGCCGCCCGGACCATGGCGCCGAGCCCGGTGCGGAAGACCACCAGCCAGACCGCGGCGATCAGCGCGAGACCGAAGCCGATCAGGAACAGCCGGTAATTCGGCAGGAACATGCCGAGGATCTCGGTGCCGCCCTCGATCGGATTCTCGGGCCGCAGGGTGTTGGGGCCGTAGACCAGCTTCAGAAGATCCTCCAGGATCATCCCCAGCCCGAAGGTCAGCAGCAGGGTCAGGATGTGGCGGTCGCGGCTGTGAAAGACCCGTGCGATCAGCCAGCGCTCGGCCATCCAGCCGATCGGCAGCATCAGCAGCGGCACCAGCACCAGCAGTGCCCAGAACCCGACACCCAGCCCGGCCAGGGTCAGGGACAGGAAGGCGCCCATGGCGTAGAATTCGCCATGGGCCATGTTGATGACGTCCAGCAGCCCGAAGATGATGGTCAGGCCCAGCGCCATCAGAACGACGGCAACCCCGAGCGACAGACCGTTCAGCGCTTGCGGCGCCAGGACGAATTGCAGATAGTCGATGAGATCGGCCATGGCCATCGGCTCCTTGACTGCGTCCTCAGAAGCGGGTGCAGAGGTCCGGCCCGATGGCCTTCTCGCCCGGAACGGTGCCGACAACGTCGAAGCGGTTGTTGGTGCCGTCCGACGAGATGCGCACGGCGTACATGTCCTGGACCGCCTGATGGTCGCCGGCCCGCATGGTCTTGGTGCCCTGCGGCGTGCTCCAGCTCAGCCCTTCCATCGCCTTGCGCAGCGCCTCGGTGTCGGTGCCGCCGGCCTTCTCCACCGCCGCCTTGAAGAAGCCGATCAGGCCATAGCTGTCGGCGCCGTAGAGGTCGGGGGCGGTGTCATAGGCCTTGCGGAAGGCGGCGACGAACGCCTTGTTCTCGGGCGTCGCCAGTTCCGCCGAATAGCCGACGCCGGTGACGAAGCCGTCGGCCGCCTTGCCGATGGCGCCGATGTTCTGGGCGGTGACGGTGCCCGACGCGCCGACGATGGTCAGGTTGCGCAGCAGCCCGTATTCGCCCATCTGCGTCAGCAGCCGCACAGTGTCGTTGCCGGCCGTGGAGGTGTAGAGCACGCTGGGCCGCGCGGCGCGGAGCTGGCCGAAATACTGCGAGTAATCCTTGCTGCCGAGCGGCGCGAACACCTCGCCGGTCGATTGCGCCCCGGTCTTCTCCGCCGCCTCCTTGAAGGCCGCAACGGTGGACCGGCCCATCTCATAGTCCGGGCCGAGATAGTAGACCTTGGCCTTCGGCTTGTCCTTGGCCAGCCATTCCGCCAGCGCCGCCGACTGCTGCCCCGCCCGCGCGTTCACCCGGAAGACGTTGGGCGAGCATTTGTCGGTGGTGATGGCGTCGGAAAAGGAGACGGTGGTGGCGATCAGCCGGCCGTTGCGCTCCGCCAGCTGCCCGACCGCCAGGGTGGAGCCGGAATTGACGGTGCCGGTCAGGAAATCGACCTTGTTGACCTGGAACAGCTTTTCCGCCTTCTGGGTGGCGACGGCGGGGTTGGCCTCCTCGTCCTCGAACAGCAGCTCGACCTGACGGCCGAGAATGCCGCCGGCGGCGTTGACCTCCTTCGTCGCCAGTTCCAGGCCCCAGCGGACCTGCTGGCCGATCGGCGCGTAAGTGCCCGATATCGGGGTTACCACCCCGATGCGGATCGGATCGGCGGCCTGCGCCACGCCCGGCGCCACCAATGGCGCCGCCAGCAAGGCCAGCAGCGGCGAAAGGGTGTAGATTGACCTCGGAAGAGCGTTCTTGGGCATGGATGGTCTCCCTCACTGGCGCGATGCCGCGCCCTGTTGTTGGAAAGGCGGCGCCCGCTCGTTCGATGGCGGGCGCTCGACGTTGGTGCCGAAACCGGAGCCGGGGATCAGTTGCCCGTGAAGACGGGCTTGCGCTTCTCGTGGAAGGAGGCGACGCCCTCCTTGAAATCCTCCGAGCCGCGCAGGCGGCCGTAGGCCTGCCCCTCGATCTCGATGGCGCCGTTGACCGATACGTTGTTGCCGCTGTTCAGCACGCCCTTGATGGTGCGCTGGGCGAGAGGCGAGAAGCCGCGCAGCTCGTCCACCAGGGCGGCGACCGTCGCCTCAAGTTCGGCGTCGGCGACGCAGTCGGTGACGAAGCCCCAGTCGGCGGCCTGACGGCCGGGGATGCGCTTGGCCCGCATCACCATGTCCTTGGTCCGGCAGATGCCGATCATGTGCAGCAGGCGGGCCGAGCCGCCGGAGCCGGGGATCATGCCGATGCGCATTTCCGGCAGGGCGAACTGCGCGGTCTCCGACACGATGCGGAAATCGCAGGCCAGCGACAGCTCGAAGCCGACGCCGAAGCAATAGCCGCGGACCTGGGCGATCACCGGCTTGCGGCAGCATTCCGGCGCGGCGATGTTGACCGCCAGTTCCGACACATGCTCCGCCGACTTCTCCATGAAGCCGGCGATGTTGCCGCCGGACGAGAAGTTCTCTCCCTCGGCGCGCAGGACGATCACCCGCACCTTGGGGTCGCGGTCCAGCGCCGCGAACACGGCGGCGAACTGGTCGCGCTGGAGCATGCTGACGATGTTGAAGGGCGGACGGTGCAGCACGATGTCGGCGCGTTCCTTGGCCTCGTCGATCTCGACACGGAAGCCGTCGAGGTCGGCGAGCAGGCGGTCGGTGCTGTCGAAACGGTAGGGGGTCACGGTCGGAAACTCCATGGATGAAGGCGGTGTTCAGGAGAGTGTCGGGCTGTGTTCGGCCGGGTTGTGTTCGGCAGAGCTGTGCTCAAGGGTGAATTCGCCGGCCTGGAGCTTGCGGCGCAGGATCTTGCCGACCGGCGATTTCGGGATTGCGTCGAGGAAAACGTACTCGCGCGGGCGCTTGAAGTTGGCGAGGCCGGAGGTCCGGCAATGGTCGTCAAGATCCTTCGCCTCGACGCCGTGGGCGCGCTTGACGAAGGCGACGACCCGTTGGCCCCAGCGCTCGTCCGGCAGGCCGGCGACCGCGACCTCCAGCACGCCGTCATGCAGCGACAGCACGCTTTCGATCTCGACCGGCGAGACGTTCTCGCCGCCGGTGATGATCATGTCGTCGACCCGGCCGGTGACGAAGAGGTCGCCGTCGGCGTCGAGGAAACCGATGTCGCCGGTGAAGTACCAGCCGGCATGAAGCGCCTTGGCGTCGGCGTCCGGCCGTTTCCAATAACCTTCAAAGGATTCGTCGCCGGACAGGTCGGCGACGATCTGCCCCTCCTCCCCGGCCGCGGCGCACGCGTCGGGATCGAAGCTGCCGAGGCGGACGATGCGGATGCGCTGGTTCAGCGCCGCCTTGCCGGCCGAGCCCGGCTTGGCCGGCGCGTTCTGGTCGATGGTGAAGGTGTAGATCTCGGACGAGCCGTAATGGTTGACGAACAGCTCGGGCCGGAAGGCGGCGTCCAGCCGCTTCAGCAGGCCGTCGGTCATCGACGCCCCGGCAAAGCCCAGCTTGCGCACCGACGACACGTCGGTGCTTGCGAATTTCGGGTCGGCCAACAGGTCGTGATAGAGCGTCGGCACCAGATAGAGGCAGCTCAGCCGTTCGGCCGCGATCAGGTCGAGCGCGCGGCCGGTGTCGAAGCGCGGCAGGCAGACGAAGCAGCCGTCGACCAGCGCCATCGCCAGCAGCGAGCGTACTCCCATCGTGTGGTAGAGCGGCATCACCCCCAGCGTGCGCTCGCCGCGGCGGTAGCAGTTCTGGGCGACATGGGCGATGGCGGAGACGCGCTCCGTCCGGTGACGGCGCGGCACGCCCTTGGGCTTGCCGGTGGTGCCGGAGGTGTAGAGGAACAGCGAGACATGCTCCGCCGTGGCACGGGGCTGCGCTTGGGCCATCTCGCTGTCCAGCAGGTCGGCGAAGCGGTGATCGCTTCCGTCGCCCGGATCGCCGACCGCGATGCAGGGCAACGCCCTTGCCGCAGCGGAGTCCCGGACCGCATCGGCCGAAACATCCTGATAGAAGAGGGCACGCACCTCGGCGTCGGGGAGGCAATAGTCCAACTCGTCGGCCTTCACCCGCCAGTTCAGCGGCACGACGGCGATACCGGCCAACTGGCAGGCCCAGTGGATGGTCGCCATCTCCCAAGTGTTCTGCAGCGCGGTGGCGATGCGGTCGCCGGGATGCAGGCCGAGCCGGTCGAAGGCGCCGACCAGCCGGCGGATGCGCTCCAGCCATTGCGCGTAGGTCAGCCGCAGGTCGCCGTCCACGATGGCGACCGCGTCGGGGCTGCGTTCCGCGCTGGCCAGGATGCTGCGGCCGAGGTCAAACATGGGTGACCTCCTTCACCGTCTGGCCCGTGACCTCCATCACGGCACGGACGATGCCGGCATATCCGGTGCAGCGGCAAAGATGGCCGCTCAGCATGTCGCGTAGCTCCTCTTCGGTGGGTTTGGGATTGCGGTCCAGGTAATCGGTCAGCGACATCAGGATGCCGGCGGTGCAGAAGCCGCATTGCAGGGCGTGGTGCCGGCGGAAGGCCTCCTGAAGCGCGGTCATGCGCCCCTCATTGGCCGCCGCCAGCCCCTCGACAGTGTCGATGCGCCGACCGTCGGCCTGGACCGCCAGCGTCAGGCAGGCGCGGACCGCCAAGCCGTCGATGCGGACGGTGCAGGCGCCGCAGACGCCATGTTCGCAGCCGACGCGGGTGCCGTGGGCGCCCAGCTCGTGACGCAGGAAATCGGTCAGCAGCAGGCGCGGATGGGCGTGCCCAGTCCGCGGCGTGCCGTTCAGGACGATGGAGACGGCGTGTCGCGTCTCCGCCGACAGCGGCGATGTGGATTTCAGCGGCGGCATGACAGGGCCTCTTCAAGGACGGTGCGGCCGATCCGGCGGACGAGGTCGCGGCGGTAACGTGCGGTGGCGTGCTGGTCGTCGTCGCCGCCGAGATCCCAGGCGAAGACGTTCAGCGCCTCGTCGAGATCCGGCGGCAGCCCGCCGGCGGCGAGCGGCCAGGAGCGCAGCGTCGGCCGGTCCGCCACCCCGCCGACGGCGATGCTGGCGCGCTCCCCATCCACTGTGGCGGCGCAGGCGGTGATGGCGAAATCGCCGTGCCGCATCGACTGCTCGCGGAAGGCATGGCCGCTGTTCGGCCGGGCCAAGGGAAAGCGGACGCATTCGACGATCTCGTCCGCCGCCTTCACCGTGGTCAGCGGCCCCACGAAGAAATCGGCGGCGGGGACGGTGCGGCGGCGGCGCAGGTTGCGCAGCACCACCTCGCCGCCGGTGGCGACCAGACAGAGCGGCGTCTCGGCGCTGGGATCGGCATGGGCGACCGACCCGCAAAGCGTGCCGCGGTTGCGGGTCTGGAAATGGCCGACCCACGGCAGGGCGGCGGCCAGCAGCGGCACCTCTTGCGCCAGGGTCGGACGGGCCAGGACCTCGGCCTGGGTGATGGCGGCGCCGACGGTCAGCCAGCCATCTTCGGCCCGCAGCGTGCGCAGTTCCTCCAGCCGGCCGAGATCGATCAGCAGGCGCGGCTGGACCAGCCGCATGTTCAGCATCGGCATCAGCGATTGGCCGCCGGCGATCACGCGGGCGTCGTCCCCCCCGGCCGCCAGCGCCGCCAGCGCATCGGCAACCGTCGTCGGCCGCAGATAGTCGAAGGACGCGGGTTTCATTGCGTGAGTCCCAGAAGGCGCAGCAGGCGCGCCGGAAGTGACGGGTGTTCGGTCGGTCCAGCAGGGCCACCGGCGCGGGCGACCAGCTTCTCGAAGAACTGGCCGATCAGCAGGCGCGACGCGCTGTCGAGCATACGGCCGCCGACCGCGGCGACCTTGCCGCCAACCGACGCGCTGTAGCGGTAGGTGACGCGCGTGCCCTCGGCGGTGCGCTCCAACGTGACATGCCCGGTGCCGCTGCCCGATCCCAGCGCGCTGGTGCCGCTGCCGGTCAGGGTCAGCGTGTTGGGCGGGTCGAGGTCGGACAACGCCACCTCCGCCGTGTAGCGGCCACGCACCGGGCCGATGCCGACCACCACCTCAGCCCGGTAGGCGTTGGGACCGACGAGGTCCAGCGCCTCGCAGCCGGGCAGCAGCGCCGCCAGCTCCTTCGGATCGAGCAGAATGGCCCAGACCCGTTCCGGCGTCGCCGGCACCTCGCGGCTGCCCTCCCCGGTCAAACCGCGCCCGCCCGGTGCGGCAGTCGGCGGCGGACTTTCCCTGGAACCGGGTGCAGATGCCGGGCGCGGCGGTTCGGGCGGATGGATCAGCGCCGCCAGCTTGGCCGGGGTGATCGGCAGGGACGGCGGCTCGTCCACGGAAACGGCCGACAGCGCATCGGCCACCGCGTTGGCGAGGCAGACCGGCGTGCTCATGCAATTCCCCTCCCCCACCCCCTTAGCGCCGAGCGGCGTTACCGGCGACGGGCTTTCGCGGTGGAGGATGACGGGGACCGGCACCTCGCAGGCGGTCGGCACCAGATAGTCGGCGAAGGTCCCCGACAGGAACCGGCCGTCGTCGCCATAGGCATATTCCTCGTACAGCGCGGTGCCGACGGCGTGGGCGAAGCCACCGAGAATCTGGCCTTCCACCAGCAGCGGGTTCAGCAGCCGGCCGGCATCGTGCATGGTGACGTAGCGGTCGATCCGCACCGCACCCGTCGGCCGGTCGATTTCCACGCCGCAGAAATCGAAGATAAAGCCGTAGCAGGCCGAACTGTTGATGTGGTCGGCGTCGGTCGGCGCCTTCAGCGGCTCCGGCGTCCAGAAGGCGGTCTCGCGCAGAGCCGCTTCCTGCCCGTCGGGCAGCGTGCCGGGTGCCCAATGGCCGGCGGCGGCGACGCGGGAGAAGGACAGGCTGTTGTCCGGGTTGGCGTCGGAGAAGACCTTGCCGCCGGCGAAGCGCACATCGTCGGCCCGGCAATTCAGCTGGCCGGCGACCAGCGCCGCCATACGGCCGCGCAGCCGGGTCGCCGCCACCTGCGCCGCCCCCGCCACCGCCCCGGCGAAGCGGCTGGAATAGTTGCCCGACGCGATCGACCAGGCGTCCTTGCCGGTGTCGAGGTCGGTGTTGACGCGGATCTCCTCGAAGCGCAGGCCGAAGACGTCGGCCACTACCTGGGCCAGCACGGTGCGGTGCCCCTGCCCCTGGGGGGCGGACGCCACCGTCACCGACACCCCGCCGGTTGGATCGACCGCAATGCTGGCAGTCGCCTGCGCGCCGTTCTTCGGCCCGGCCTTGCGCCGTTCATCGGCGGTCAGGACGGTGGTGATGTAGCCCATGTTGGAGATCGACGGCTCCACCACGGCGGCATAGCCGATGCCGTAGATCCGACCCTCCGCCCGCAGCGCGTCGCGCCGCGCCTTAAGCGCGTCGAGCGCCCCCTCGCGCACCGCCTGTTCCAGCGTCGCGCGGTAATCGCCGCTGTCGAGCGTCCCGCCCGATGCGGTGCGGTAGGGCATGGCGTCGGCCGCCACCAGATTGCGGCGGATGACGTCGAGCGGGTCCAGCCCAAGTTCCGCCGCCACCCGGTTCATCAGCCGCTCCAGCCCATAATAGAGCTGCCCACCGCCGAAACCGCGGTTGAGGCCGGTCGGCGTCTTGTTGGTGACAACGATGCGGTTGGTCACCGACAGATGGGGGATGTCGTAGGCACCGGTCAGGTTGCCGTGGTTGCGGTAGAGCGAGGCCGGTTCCGGCGCCCGCAGATAGGCGCCGCAATCCTCGGTCTGCTCCATGCGCAGCGCCAGCACCCGGCCGTCCGGCTCCACCGCCGCGTCGATGCGCATGCGGCGCGCGGTGGCCGAGGTGGCGGCCATCAGATGCTCCAGTCGGTCCTCCACCCACTTCACCGGCCGGCCGGCGACGCGGGCGCACAGCCCCATCAACACGACATAAGGGAACACCGCCTGCTTGTTGCCGAAGCTGCCGCCGGAATGCGGCGGCGTCTTCAGCCGCAACCGCGATCCCGGCACGTTCAGGGCGCGCGCCATCACCGGATGGACGGCGAAGGGGCCGGAGAAGTTCGACAGCACCTCGTAGGCATCCTCGGCCGCGTCGTAATCGGCGAGGACGACGAAGCACTCCATCGGGGTGCAGGAGTTGCGGGGATACTCGACCTCGACCGACACGGTGCGGATGGCACGAGCGAAGGCGGCCTCCGGATCGCCGTAACGAAAGCTGCGGCTGTTGACGAGGTTGGAACCCACCGCCGGATGCAGCGGCTCCGACCCTTCCTCCAACGCCTGGGCGATGGAGGTCACCGGCGGCAGCGGGCGATAGCGCACCTCGATGCGGTCGAGCGCGTCCTCCGCAACATAGCGGCTGTCGGCCAGCACCACCGCCACCGGTTCGCCGACATGGCGCACGCGGTCGATGGCGAGGCACCAATGTTCCATCGGCGCGCGGATGCCGACCAGGAACGCGCTGGCATGGCGTTTGGCGTCGGCCCCGGTCACCACCGCGGCGACGCCGGAAACCGCCAGCGCGGCGGCGGTGTCGATGTTCAGCAGGTCCGCATGGGCGTGCGGCGAACGCAGGATCGCAGCGTGCAGGGTGCCGGGCTTCACCGGCAGATCGTCGCCATAGCGGGCGACGCCGGTCAGCAGCGCCGCATCCTCGACCCGCGGCATCGCGCGGCCGACGAATGGCGCCGCACTTCCTTTAATTTCAATGGTCTGCGTGGCGGTCGCAGGGGCCGTCTGGGTGGCCGTCATCGTCGTCCTCCGATTACCGGAGAAGACTAGACCGTTCGCCCCGCAAAGCTTTTACCGTGGAGTGTCGCGATTTACCCTAGCGTCTCATTTTCATGCATGTCCGGCCTCAGGCGGCCCCCCGCCTACGCGGTCCACCAGATTGACGACGCGGCGGTATTCGGTGGGCGTCACACCCTGGTGGTTGCGGAAGAAGCGGCTGAAATGGCTGGGCGCCGAAAAGCCGAGCCGCCCGGACACCTCGGTGGCGCTCTCCAGCCCGGCGGCCATGGCGTCGATGGCCGCTTCCATCCGAAGCACGTTGAAATAGAGCGCCGGGGTGATCGCCATCGTCTGCTGGAACAGCCGGAACATGTGGGCGCGCGACAGACCGGCTGCGGCGGCGACGCGGCCGGCGTCAAATTCCTCGCCCAGGGTTCCCCGCATGAAACGAATGGCCTGACGGATGCGGAAGTCGCCGGCCGCCGGGGCGGCATAGCGCGTGCCGCCCAGTGTCCGCCATTCGGAGAAACGGTCGATGATGGCGATCATCAGGTCGAACAGCGCCTCCTCCATCCGCTCGCCCGACGGGTCGTCATACAGCAGCTCCGCCGCCATGCGGTCGGCCAGCCGGCGGATGTACGGCGTCAGCTCGCCGCAGGACTGCGCGAAGAAACCGGGATTGCCGCTGGCGTTGAGTTCCCGCTGCATGGCGCCGAGCCAGCGCGGCTCGATGTACAGCGCCAGGATCACGGTGCGCGGAGCGCCCGGTTGATGGGCGTAGGAATGGGCCTCCCAGCTGTTGACCAGCACCGCGGTGTCGTCGCGCAGCGGATAGAGCTGCTCCCCCACCGCGAAGCGGGTGTCGGCGCCGGACGCCTTGATCAGCACATGGCAATGGGGATGCGCGTGATGGATCAGCGCATTGTCCATGTCCAGCAGGGCGACGCGGCCAAAGCTTCCCTGATGGATGCGCATCGCTTTCGACATAGCGTCCGATCCCTTTCTACCCGCCCGCAACCAGCGGTCGCCGGGCTAATCTTCGATAGTTTGCTTTACAAGCTAATCGTCAGCGGCCGCCTTTACCAGATCCATCGACGGGATTCCTTGGACGCATGGCTGTCGGTAAGAGGAGAAGGAGCGGCAAAAAGAAGGGCCGGCCTGCTGCCAGGAGACAGCGGATCAACCCTAGGTCCTGTCTGACGGCCTGCTGACTCGCAGGCATCGCTGGATCATGGCGAGCTTGATGAAGGTCATGTAGTTGACAGCGAGCTTGTCATGTCGTGTGGCAACGGATCGGCATCCTTTGAGCCATCCGATGCCACGCTCGACGGCATTTCGTCTCCGGTATGCCTCGCGATCGAACCGAGGCGGCCTGCCTTGGTGGGTTCGCCTGCGTTCGTCTTTGCGCATGGCAATGACTGGTTCAATGTGGCGCCGTCGCAGGTACTGACGAAAGCGATTGGCGCTGTACCCCTTATCGCCGGCCAACTTTCGAGGCTTGGTGCGTCGGCGCCCTCGCCGAGTGGGCAAGCTGACCGCCTCCAAGGCGGCGACGGCGAAGGAGATTTCCTGAAGCTGGCCTGCGCTCAGCACGGCCGCCAGCGGCAGGCCGTTGCCATCGGTCACCAAGTGGATTTTGGTCCCGAAGCCCCCGCGTGAGCGGCCAAGGGCGTGGTCGGCCGGCTCGTCCGCGCCCCCCTTTTTCCGCCGCCAACCGCCGAGCGACTGGCCCGGATACTGGTGCCGTCGATGCACCAGAGGTCCACATCGATCCGACCATCCGCATCAAGCTGCAAGCGCAGACGGTCGAGGATCCGCTCGAACACTCCGTCGTAACGCCATCGCACAAACCGTTCGTAGATCGTCTGCCATGGGCCGTAGCGTTCGGGAATGTCCCGCCATTGGGCCCCAGTGTTCAGCTTCCACATCAGCCCATCAACCACCTGACGGTGGTCCCGCCACACCCCGCCACCTCGGGGATTGGAGCGCGGCATCAAATCCGCGATCCGATCCCACTGCGCATCGCTCAGTTCGTAGCGTCGCAGCCCTGTCGCCTCGTAAGCCATCAAACTGACCTTGGACTCTAAACCACAACGTCAATAGGCTCGTCAGACAGGACCTAATGCGGGAAATGCAAGGACTGGCGGCGCTCCGGAGCCGTGCGGATCGGCCGCCCGCCCCCTATTCGATCGGCGTGCGCCAGACAGCAGATTGATCGTCACCACCTCGTCCATCGACGGCGCCTATGAGCTGGTTTCCTCGACGGCATCAGCTTGCCAACCGAGGTAACGCGTCCATGGGCGTGGTGGAAAAAGCGCCCATGAAGGATCGGGCTGGGGCCGGGCGAAGCTCGCACACAGCGTAGCCCGGCCCCAGCCCGATCCTCCGCCTCGCAGGCGGTGTGTCCGGCGGCAGGAGATGGTCATCGCGCATCTTCGGTAAGGTCAAGTTGCAACACGCGACCACGACCAAGGACACGACGATGACCGACGACAGAATGGCACTGATCGAGCAAATCCAGAAGAGCACGGACGGCGACTTCCTGCGCTCTGTCGCCGAGCACACGTTGCATCGGCTGATGGACTTCGAGGTTGAGGGGCTGATCGGCGCCGCTCGCCATGAACGCACCGACACGCGCACCACCTACCGCAACGGCTCGCGCCCGCGCCAGCTCGACACCCGGCTCGGCACGCTGGACCTGAAGATTCCCAAGCTGCGCCAGGGCTCCTACTTCCCGGCTTTCCTGGAGCCGCGCAAGACCGCCGAGAAGGCGCTCACCGCCGTTGAACCGCTCCGGGTTTGTCGGAGGCCATTCGGCTTGAGTCACGCCGCCATGTCGACGTCCTCAGCTTGGGCATAGTAGCGTGCTTCGGCCTCGGCGGGAGGAATATTGCCGATAGGTTCGAGCAGGCGCCGGTGATTGAACCAGTCCACCCATTCCAGGGTGGCGAATTCGACGGCTTTGAGGGTGCGCCATGGTCCACGGCGGCGGATCACCTCGGTTTTGTAGAGGCCGTTGATCGTCTCTGCCAAGGCGTTGTCGTATGAATCGCCAACGCTGCCCACGGAGGGCTCGACACCGGCGTCGGTCAGGTGCTCGGTATACTTGATGGCAACGTATTGCGAGCCGCGGTCGGAGTGATGAATGAGGCCGCTGCCCTTTGCCGGTCGGCGATCGTGGAGCGCCTGCTCCAAGGCGTCCAGAACGAAGCTGGCGTGGGCGGTGCGCGACACCCGCCAACCGACGATGCGGCGGGCGAAGGCGTCGATGACGAAGGCCACGTAAACGAAGCCCTGCCATGTGGCCACATACGTGAAATCTGCCAGCCACAAGGCATTCGGGCGGGACGCCTGGAACTGCCGGTTCACCCTGTCCAGCGGACAGGGGGCCGCCTGGTCGCTGATCGTGGTGCGCACTGCCTTGCCCCGCGTGACACCCCGCAGCCTCATACGCCGCATCAGGCGAGCCACCGTGCAGCGCGCCACGTCGAGGCCTTCCCGCCGCAACTGCCGCCAGACCTTCCGTACCCCATAGACCTGGAAGTTTTCATCCCAGACCCGCCGGATAGCCAAATTCAGCTCCGCGTCACTTCGCGAGCGGGCCGGCGCCTTGGACGGATCGGCCGTCCGGGCGGCATGGGCATGGTAGGTGGACCGGGCGATCGGCAGCACTCGGCAGATCGGCTCGACCCCGTAGACGGCGCGGTGCGCGTCGATGAAGGCGATCATTTCCGAAACGGGCGGTCGAGCTCCGCCTGGGCGAAATACGCCGACGCCTTGCGGAGGATCTCGTTGGCTTGGCGCAGTTCCCGGACCTCGCGTTCCAGCGCCTTGATCCGCTCCTGCTCGTCTGTCGTTTGCCCCGGCCGCTTGCCCTGGTCACGTTCGGCCTGCCGGACCCAACCCCGCAACGTCTCCGCCGTGCAGCCGATCTTCGCCGCGATCGAGCTGATCGCCGCCCACTGCGACGCGTGCTCGCCGGCGTGATCGAACACCATCCGCACAGCGCGCTCGCGGACTTCAGGGGCGTATTTGGGTGATGCCTGTTTCGTCATGATGACCCCATCCTCTCAAGAAACGGGGCCTCCGACAAACCCGGAGCGGTTCACAATCCCACCGCCCGCATCGTTGAAGCGGTGGCGACCGGCGAGTTGGACGTCGCCGTGGTTTGGGGTCCGCAAGCCGGCTATTTCGCCGCGCACCAGCCGGTACCGCTGACCATCGCACCGGTCACCCCCGGTGTCGACGGCCCGACCCTGCCGATGATGTTCGACATCTCCATGGGTCTGCGCAAGGAGGACACCGCCCTGCGTGGCCAACTGGGGGACGCTATGGAGCGCAACCGCTCCGCCATCGACCGCATTCTTGCCGACTACGGTGTCCCCCGCACAGATCCGCCATGAGGCAAAGCATAGGTTATAGCGCCGGTCGGGACGAAAAGCCGCAGGTAGGGCAGCTCTTCCGGCAGTTCTGATAAATGCTCTGGCTGAACAGGTGGTGCAAGAAGAACCGAACACTGCCATAGCCGATATACAGGCCGACCACGCGCTTGTGCCGGCACCTCCTATAACAACATTGCTTGGGAAAGCCGGCGAGCCGCTGGTCGACTTCCTCCAGCTTTGCTTGGAGGCGCTGGGCTACAGGCCGACCAAGAACGCCTTGCGCAACCGGGACGACTACCAGCTGCCGTTGCACCTCCTTCAGCCATCCTTTGCCACCGATCTGGAGGCATGGATGCGGCGGCTGTCCGGCGCCGATCCGCTGGACGAGCGGGGTCCGGCCTGCCCGTTGCGCCCCAGTTCGCTGAAGACCGCCCGCGGTCCTGTGCTGCGTTTCGCCGCCGTCGTCGTCCGTGCCGGCGAGGAGCCCCAAGGCGATCGAGGACGGGCTGCATCACGAGTCGATGAAGGAGCGCCTGACCAGCCTGGAAGCGGGCAAAGCCCAGTTGCTCGCCGCAGGGGAGGAGTCCGACGCCAATCTGCCGGCGGTCCTGCTGCCCCCCTACCGCGGCAAGGTCGAAGCGCTGAAGGCGGCCGTCGCTGGCTGCGAGAACAGCGCCGTGGCGATGGAGATGGTGCGAATCATGATCGAGCGCGTTGTCCTGACGCCCTCCCCTGCCGGGGCGGGGTTGGACGCCGACCTGCATAGCGAACTGGCCGGCATCCTGGAGGTCTGCTAGGACGCTGCTCAGTTGCGCAAGGCTCAGACGCGCGAACGCCCCGGCTCTTTCGAACCGGGCCATCAAGTGTCGGTGGTTGCGGGAGCCTGCACCCACCAAGAATTCAGTTTTCCAATTCTCAGAATCCGATATTCTGGAAATATGATTCCAAGGAATATTGCAACGTAGTCGCTTTTCGTGCGTCGGATTTACTCCTGGTCTTCCCCCAGGTCTTGAATATCTATTTTCTATGAACTAAAAAACCTATTCAGGTTATGGATTTATCGCGGAAGTGCTGAAGGACCCACGCAAATGTTTAACGGCGTTCAGATTTTCTTCAGCAAATCACGGCCTTATTGCTAGTTGCTACTAGCAACCTCCGCGCCGGCGAAAGGGCCGTGATGACAGACCCTCAGAAGGCCGACGCAACGTCCGCCCCGCTCATGACTATCCCTGAGGCGCTCGCTTCAGAAGCGGCAGAGGTGCTTCTGAGCGGAAATCGGCAAGCGCTGTTGACGGTGCAGGAGAAGATGGCGGAAGCCTTGAGCGGCCAAGGCTTGCCTGGAAACGCCGCAGGCACGCTCGCGGATGGCTGGATGCATGACTTCGCCGATGGACTCGGCGCCCATGCCACGCCGGATGCCGCCATCCTCCAGGCGAACCGAATCGCCGCAGGTGCCGCCGAGCGCATGGCTCAGGCGATGCAGGACGCCGCATCTCTGACCGGCGAGCAGAGGATGGCAATGGCATTGGCCCAAGGACAGGGAGTAGACGCGCAATCACTGTCCGTCCCGGGCTCGGCAGCCGACCTGTCCACCGCCCTGTTCAATGGCGTGATGGACCCGCTCGCCCGGCAGGCGGGGGCGGCGGACCCAGTTGCCGCGCTGGCACAGTCCCTGAGCGCGCCGACGGCCCAAACACCTCCTTCAGCGCCTCCGCTTTCTCCGGTGGACCAACTGACCGCCGCGTTGGCCTCGGGCGCGGGCGTGCAGGAGGCCGTCAAGGCATTGGGAAGCAATCAGAACAGCCACTACGCCGATACGCTCGAACGGGCGCTGTCCAGCGGTGCCGAGTCCGACGCAGCGGTCACCACAGCCCAGGAAGTGAGCGCCAGCAGCGAGGTTTTGGCCCACTCCGCCTCGGTTGCCCAGTCCGACGGAAGCCATTTGCTCGCCACGCTGGCGTCCGGAGGCGCGGAGGCGCGCAATGCCTTGGGCGGCTCGGCCTTTGCCAGCGTCCTGAATGATGCACTGGCCCGAGGTGGGGCGCCTGATGCGGCGCTCGGTGCATCGGTCAGAGCGCAATCGGACATAGCGGCCAGCCAAAATGCCGCCGTCGTACCGCCGAAGCCGACCGACGCGCTGGTGGCGTCGCTTTCGTCCGGCCGCGATGTGGCCGAGACCGTAAAAACCTTCGCCATGGCCGCCGGTATCGATGCGAAGGCATCCGGCGGGTTCGGTCAGGCTCTGGAAGGCGCACTATCTACGGGCCATGAACCGGCCGGGGCACTGGGCGCGGCACGGCAGGACGTCGTCGCCCTGTCCGCCCTGTCCGCCGAGACGATGAAAGGCGTCAAGGCCGACCCGCTCGTCACGGCGCTCGCCAGCGGGAACAATGTCCAGCAAGCAGTCCAGGCCCTAGGCGGAAGCGGAGCCGCATTCAGCGCGGCACTGGGACAGGCCTTGGCGGAAGGGCGGACCGCCGGGCAGGCCCTGGCGGCGGCCCGTCTGGCTGCCGAAACCGTCCAGCAGAACGCCCACGCCAGCGAAGTCCCGGTGTCGCAGCAGGACAAGGCCATGTCCGACCTCGCCAACCCGGACAAGGCCGCCGCTGCCAAAGAGTCCGACCATGGCAAGAAGACAGCCGAGGACACCGCACAGCACAGCAAAAGCGCAGACGGCAAGGCCGCCGAGCAGGTGGCGGACGCCTCGGCGAAAGACGGCAAGCAGGACGGGGAAGTGGAAAAGGAAGGCAAGGCTGACGCCAAGGATGACGGCAAGGGCGAAGCCAAGGAGAACGCAGGCGACAAACACGCGGCCGATGCCTCCAACGATGGAACGCCCGCCGCGCCGGACACCTCCTCTGCTCCGGCGGCAAAGCAGGCGGCGATGAGCGAGGCCGCGCTCAAGACAATCAGCTTCGATCAGGCCGGCCTAACGGACAAGGCAACCGCAAGCGACGCGTCCACCCACGCCACCACATCCGCGGATGCGCGGCCGGCGGCCTCATCTCCGTCGGTGACCAAGGCGCTGACCACCACCGACGCCTTCGCCATCGCCGCGCAAAGCCAGCAGCGGGCGGTCCAGGCGGCGGTCCAGACCCTCGAGAACGCGTCATCCGACACAACCGGCACCAGTTCGCCCAGAAATACGCCGACGCTTCCCTCCACTCCCAGCCTTCCGGCCGAACAGCGTATCGCCGCGCCTACCCTGTCATCGTCCTTCGACGCAACGGCCTTGGCGAAGGCGCTGGCGGTGGCCGAGGGAACGACCGCTCCCGCCGGGTTCACCGTCTTCCACCTGATCGAATCGATGTTCCGTCCTGGCGAAACGGGCGGCAGCGTGGTCGGCGTCGCCATCGTGGGCAACAGCGGTTCGGCGCTCGGCATTTGGCAGTACAGCGTCGACGGTGGCAATTGGCTGACAGTGGGCTCGGTTGCCGAAACGGCGGCCCTCGTGCTGCCGGGCAATGCCCTTCTCCGCTTCCTGCCCGCGGCAGGCGCCTCCGGACAAGCTCCCGCCCTGGAGCTTCGGGCGGTGGGAGATGAATGGACCAGCGGCTTCAGCGGCGCCGAACACCGCTTGTTTGCGATTGCCGGTACCGGTGGAACGACGCCGCTGTCGTCGGAGGTCGCGCAGCTTTCCCTTGAGATCACCCCCGTCAATGGCGCCCCGGTGGCGACCGGTGTTCAAGCGGTCCTGGATGCCGTGGCGGA
Organism: Azospirillum sp. A1-3; assembly: GCF_023806445.1. Lineage (NCBI taxonomy): Bacteria > Pseudomonadati > Pseudomonadota > Alphaproteobacteria > Rhodospirillales > Azospirillaceae > Azospirillum > Azospirillum sp. A1-3. The sequence goes on along the minus strand of NZ_JAMSLU010000002.1, from coordinate 593,472 downwards.
GGACGGCACCAACCCGGCCGGCGCCAGCGTCTCCTCGCTGTTCGGCAAGCTGTTTTCCGATCCGAGCGATGCTGTCTTCGGAGCGGCCGGCGACGGCTTCGCCGGTGTGGCCGTGGTCGCCAATCCGGGCAACGCCGCCCAGGGCGAGTGGCAGTATTGGAACGGTGGCAGCTGGGTCGCGGTCGGTGCGGCGTCGGACGGCAATGCACTGCTTCTGTCCGCCGACACGATGCTGCGCTTCCTCCCCGTCGCCAACTGGAACGGCCAGCCACCCAGCCTGATGGTGCGTTTGGTCGATGATTCCCAGGGTGCCATCGTCAGCGGCGGCCGTGTCGACCTGAAAAGCCTCGGCGTCGGCGGAACGACGCCCTACAGCGTGTCCGCCATCCTGCTCGACAGCCATGTGACCGCCGTCAACGACGCCCCGATCGCCACCGGCACGACAGCGACGTTGGCGCATATTGCGGAAGATACAGCCAACCCCGCCGGCACGACCGTCTCCGCCCTGTTCGCCAGCCTGTTCTCCGACCCGACGGACGCGGTGGCCGGCGGATCGACGGCGAACGCCTTCGCCGGGGTGCTGGTGATCGGCAACGCCGCCACAGCTGCCCAGGGCACTTGGCAGTACTGGACCGGAACCGCCTGGACCGATATCGGCGCGGCGAGCGACAGCAACGGGCTGCTGCTGGCCGCCGGCACCACTCTGCGCTTCCTGCCCGCCGCCGACTGGAACGGCACGACGCCGGCTCTGACCGTAATGATGGTGGATGATTCTCAGGGCGCCTTCGCCAGCGGCGAGCGTGTCACCGAGACCACCGGCGGTGGGACCAGCCGCTTCAGTGCCGGCACCATCGCGCTGGCCGGCACCGTCGATGCCGCCAACGACGCCCCGGTCGCCACCGACACCGCCGCGACCCTGCCGGACATCGCGGAGGACACCGCCGATCCAGCCGGGGCTACCGTCACCAGCCTGTTCGGCGGCCTCTTCTCCGACGCGGCCGACGCCGTGACCGGGGGATCGTCAGCCAACGGCTTTGCCGGGATCGCCATCGTCGGCAATGCGGCGACCGCTACGCAAGGCGTCTGGCAATATTGGACCGGCACCGCCTGGGCGGCCGTGGGGGGGGTGACGGAAAGATCGGCACTGGTGATTGCCGCCAGCGATCGCCTGCGTTTCGTGCCGGCTGCCGACTGGAACGGCACCACCCCGGCGCTGACGGTCCGGCTGATCGAGGAGGGCGGCGGCGCCTCCCTGACCGGAAGCCATGCCGACCTGACGCAGGGCGTCGGCGGCAGCACGGTCTACAGTACCGAAACCATCGCGCTGACCGGAAGCGTCACGCCGGTCAACGACGCGCCGCAGGTCACCGCCGGCACGACCTCGCTGTCGACGGTGAAGGGCGTGGCCGTCGCGGTCACCGGGCTGTCGGTGTCGGACATCGACGCCGGTTCGACGCCGATGCTGGTCACCCTGTCCGCCGGACACGGAACCCTGACCCTGGCGAATGATGGGCTGGATGCCGTCATCACCGGCAACGGGACGGACACCGTCACCGTCCGGGCGACGGTTGCCACCATCAACAGTCTGCTGGGCGCCACCAATGGGCTTCTCTATACCGCAAGCTCCTACACCGGCGCCGACAGCATCCATATACAGGTGGATGACCAGGGCGGCGGTGGGGCGGGCGGGCCTCTGACCGCCGACGCATCCGTTGCCGTCACGGTGGTGCCGCCCAATGCCTCCCCGGTTCTGATCGACACCAATCTCTCCCTTTCCGTCGCGGCGGAGGCGCTGGCGCCGCCCACCTCCGGCACCGCGGTGATCGCCGTATCGACGCTGGTCGGCCTGAACGGCGCCGGACCGGCCAACGTCACCGACGGCGATGCGGGTTCCGTGACCGGCATCGCCCTGGTCGGCACCAACGAGAGCTATGGGCACTGGTGGTTCTCGACCGACGGCGGCACGACCTGGACCCTGGTCGGCACGGTCAACGACAGCGACTCCGCTTTGCTCCTGCGTTCGACCGACCGGCTCTATTTCCAGCCCAACGCGTCGGTGCCCGCCACCGTCAGCGGAGCCCTGACCATCCATGCCTGGGACCAGACCAGCGGAACCGCAGGCACCAAGGTGGCGATGGACACCAGCGCCGGCAGCGCCTTCTCCACCGCCACCGACAGCGTGACACTGCACCCCGGCGTGCTGATCCCGAACGGCTCCTTCGACAATGGGCTGAGCGGCTGGACCTACACCGGCGGCACCAGCGTCGGAGCGACCGGGGACGGTCATGAGGGCACCATCACCTCGGCGAGCGGCCAGACGCCGACCCAGTTGGAGGACTTCCTCGGCCTGACCCACGGCTCCATCGCCACCGCGACCGGGACTGTGCCGTCCGCCGGACATGCGATGAAGCTCGGCACGACCGTGACGGTGACGCAGGACACGACGCTGACCTTCGACTGGTCCTTCACCTTCACCGACAACGCGTCCTATCACGACTTCGCCTTCGTCAGCGTCAACGGCGTGGTGACGCTGCTGGCGAAAGAGGCGAGTGCCAGCGGCACTTTCAGCGTGGTGGTGTCGGCAAACAGCACCCTGTCATTGGGCTTCGGCACCTCCGACACCGGCGACAACAGCGTCAATCCGATCCTGCGCGTCGACAACATCAAGCTCACCACCGTCGCCAGCGATCCCATCGTGCTGGACATGACCGGTCAGGGGCTGGCTCTGCGTCCGCTGTCCGACGGCATCCATTTCGACGTGACCGGCGACGGCGTCGCCGACAGCACCGGCTGGATCGGGTCCGGCAACGCCCTGCTGGTGCAGGACAGCAACGGCGACGGCCGCATCAACGACGCGCACGAACTGGTATCGGAGCAATTCGGCACCGGCTTCAACAGCAGCCTGGAGGCGATGGCATCCCTCGACCGCAACCATGACGGACGCCTGGATTCGACAGACGACGCCTTCCCCACACTGAAGGTCTGGCAGGATGTCAACGGCGACGGAATAAGCCAGCCCAGTGAACTGCGGAGCCTCTCCGAAGCAGGCATCCGCTCCATCGCCACCACATCGACACCAAGCGACGCGAGCCTCGCCGGTAGCCGGATCCTGGGCACCACCAGCATGACGATGGCCGACGGCAGCACCCAAATGGTGGCCGGCGTCGCGTTCGACGTAAAGGCCGCCTCCGCGACACAGGTCCAGATCCAGCCGCCGGCTTTCGCCCCGGCCAGTGCCGCTCACAATGCGGTGCCAGGGACCAACTTCACCAGTCTTCTGGCGTCCGGCCTTGGCCTGCCCACCGACGCGGGAGTTGTGCCGCAGCCGGATTCCTCTCATTTGCTCTCATGGAGCCCGGAGTCGCACGCTCCCGATCAACATCATTCGCAAAACAGCGATATCTCAAACGTGCATCACATAAACGGTTCCTAATAGAAATGTCAGATTTAGAGGATTTATTAAGCAATTGAACACTGTTTTGTCTTAATTTCCGACGAGATCAGTCGGCTATATTCGCCAGCGCAACAAACCGCAAAGCTTCAGCCGACAGCGTTTCCCAGGACCTTCATGCGCAAATTTTTCTTTTATGCCACGGTCTGGCTTACGCTTCTTGGCGGAGAGACGCAACCTGTAATTGCGTCTCCGCGCGAAGACGTGATCTCGCTGATTGCCAAGGCGACGGAAACGCATGACCGACTGAGAGGGGCGGAGGCGGCAGCCGACTCCGCCCGCAATGGCCTGCGGATCAGCCATGGCGGCTGGTATCCGACCCTCAGCCTGTCGGCCAACGGCGGACGCGAAACCACCGAAAAGCCGGCCGGCCTTCCCAACACCGACCTGAACGCCGGCCAGCTTTCGATACGCGCGACCCAGCTGATCTGGGATTTCGACGCGACCAATGCCGACATCCGACGGGCGCAAGTCTCGGTCGTCCGCGCCGACATCGCGGTGGAGCGCACCCGCCAGGAGTTGCTGGTGGAAGGCCTCTCCGCCTACGCCAATCTCGTCCGCGCCCACCGTCTGCTCACCTTCGCCCGCCAGTCGGAAGACAACATCCGCCGCCAGACCGGCCTTGAGGAGGTCCGCCTCCAAGAGGGCTACGGCTTCTCCACCGACGTCCTGCAGGCCAAGAGCCAGCTTGCCGGCGCCCAGGCCCGCCGCGTCGCCGCCGAAGAGGCGATGCAGACCGCGCTGAGCCGCTTCCAGGCCTATTTCGGCCATGTGTCCTTCCGGCTGGACGGCGCCGAGGTTCTGGCGATGACCAAAGCCACCCTGCCCCCGTCGATGGACGCGGCCGTGGAGGAGGCGCGCCGCCACAATCCGCGTCTACAGGAGCTGGCCCTGACCACCGCCGCGGCAGAGGAGGCCGTGACCTCGGTGCGCGGCCGCAGCCTCTATCCCCGGGTCGAAGGCTATGTCGAGCGCAACATCAAGCGCGACGTCGCCGGCCAGCCCGGACGGCAGAACGAGCTGCTGTTCAAGCTGCAGGTCACCTTTTCGCTGAACACCGGCCTGACCGCGATCAACAGCGTCCGCCTCGCCGAGGCCGACCTGCGCGCCGCCGACGCCACCTGGGCCGATCAGGAACGCACGGTGCTGGAAACCGTCCGCAACAGCTGGAACCGGCTGGCAAGCGCCCGCTCGCAGGTGAAACTGCTGAACGATCAGGCGAGCCTCGCTGCCGGTTTCCTCGACGTGGCGCGGGCGGAGCGTGAACTGGGGTCCCGTTCGCTCATCGACATCCTGTCGGGCGAGACGACGCTGATCAACGCCCGCAGCGACGCCGCCGCCGCTGAGACGGAACTGGTTCTCGCCGGCTACCGCCTGCTGGCCGCCATGGGCCGGCTCAGCGCCGCCGACATCCAGACCAAGCCGATGCCGAAATCGGCAGCGATGGGACGCGGCCTGTTCGACGACCCCGGCAGGCAGGAACCGGCGCCTCCCGCCAACCGGGATTCGAAGCGCAAGCGTGGGAAGGGAGACCAGCAATGACCGGCGGCGCCATCGGCTTGCTGCTTCTGCGGCTTCGCGCAAATCTGCGGCTGACGACCCGCGTCTTCGCGGCCTCGTTCGCCGCGAACCTGCTCGGCCTCGCCTCCTCCTTCTACACCATGCTGGTGCTGAACCGGTATGTGACGCACGGCGTCGATTCCACGCTCGTGGCGCTGACCGTCGGCGTCGTGCTGTCCATCGCTTTCGAACATTTGTTCCGCCATGTCCGGCTGGGCATCGCTGGACGCATCGGCCGTGCCGAGCACGAGCGGCTGGCGACCGGCGCCTTCGGCATCCTGCTGACCGCACGCAGCGGCGCCGGTTCGGCGGAAGGCGACGCCGCCCGCCGCGAGGCGATGCGGGCGCCCGAACAGATCGACGCGGCACTGGGGTCCGCCAATCTGGCGACCCTGTTCGACTTGCCCTTCGCATTGGGCTTCATCATCGTGGTCGCGCTGGTCTCCTGGCCGCTGGCGGCGATCTGCGTCCTCTTCACTCTGTTGTCGATCGGTGCCGGCCTGCTGGCCCAGGCGGACATGCGGGCGGTCGGACGCGATCTGGCCCAGGCGGGCGCCGAAGCGCAGGGTCTCGTCACCTCCGCCATCGTCGGCCGCGACGCGGTCGCCCTGTTCGGCGGCGCGAAGCCGCTGCTGAGCGAGTGGCAGCGGGCGGCGAAGGCACTGCGGACGATGCGCGAGCGGATGTCAATGCGCCAGGGCCGCGCCCAGTCGATGGCACAGAGCCTCCAGGCACTGCAGGGCGTGGCGGTCATCGCCACCGGTGCCGTGCTGGTGGTGCGCGGCGAACTGGATGTCGGCTCATTGATCGGCGTCAACCTGCTGGTCGGCCGGGCGCTGGCTCCCTTCACCCGGCTGGCGCAGATCGGCGAATCGCTGGCGATGGCGCGGCAGGCGCAACTCCGCCTGGAGCAGTTCGCGCGCACGGCGGTGGAGCCGCCGACCGGCACCAGCCTGCCCCGCTATGACGGGACACTGGAACTGCGCGACCTGACCTACACCCCGGCCGGCGCCGTCACCCCGTTGCTGCGCCGCCTGTCGCTGTCGATCCCCGCCGGCAACATCCTGGTGCTGAAGGGCCGGAACGGATCGGGCAAATCGACGCTGATCCGCCTGGTCGGCGGACTGGCCGATCCGCAGGAAGGCGCGGTGCTGGCCGACGGCGTCGACATCCGCAAATTTGCCCCGCTCTGGTGGCGTCAGCAGATCGGTTATCTGCCGCAGGAGCCGGTCTTTCTCAACCGGACCATTCGAGAGAACCTGCTGCTGGCCAACCCGCGTTTGTCCGAAACGGAATTGCAGGCCGTTCTTCACCGTGCCGGCGCCGACCGCGCGGTCGCCGACTGCGCCCAGGGGTTGGACACGCCGCTGCGCAATTTCGGCCAGGAACTGCCGGTCGGCCATCGGCGCCGGCTGGCGCTCGCCCGCGCACTGGCGGTCGGCGGACGGCTGATCCTGCTGGACGAGCCGACCGACGGGCTGGATGCCGAAGGTACCGCCGTCGTCTACCGCACGCTGATCGAGCTGGCGCGCGCCGGGCACACCGTGGTCATCGCCTCGCACGATCCGCGCATCCTCCAGGGCGCCTCACTGGTGCTCGACCTCGACCGCCCGCAGGACATGGCGATGCCCCCCGACACGGCCGCAATGGTGGCGTCATGAAGCCGCTTCCCCTGCTGACCCGCAAGCCGGTCGCCGGCCCTACCCTTCCTCTGGGGGGCGCGACGGCACCGGCACTGCCCTTCACCACTGCCACGACGCCGGAGACCGAAGGCCGCTTCGGCGACGGGTTGTTCGCCGTCAGCATCGCCGCCTTCCTGGCCGCAGTGGGCTGGGCGTCGGTCGCCGAGCTGAACGTCTCAAGCAGCGCGCCCGGCGACGTGGTGCCGCTGGCCTACAACCAGTCGGTCCAACATTTCGAAGGCGGCATCGTCCGCGACATCCTGGTGCAGGAAGGGGATTCGGTGAAGGCCGGGCAGATTTTGGTCGAGCTGGATCAGACCAAGACGCGCGCAGACCTTGAGGAATTGCGCCTGCGCCTCGGCTCGCTCTCCGCCGACATCGCCCGGCTGGAGGCCGAGGTCGCGCGCCGCGACAGCATCGACTTTCCCGACAAGCTGAGCCGCGAGCGGCCGGATCTGGTGGCGCAGACCCGCGACCTGTTCCGCGCCCGGCGCGACCGGCTGGCCTCCGACCTCGACATCCAGCGCCAGGACATCGTCCAGCGCGAACAGCAGATGGCCGCCGTCCGCGCCCGCATCGCCGGCTCCCAGGTGGCGCAGGGGCTGATCCGCGAACAGCTTTCCATCAGCGAAAGCCTGCTGAAACGCGAGATCACCAACCGGATGAAGCATCTGGAGTTGCTGCGCGACGACGCCCGCATCGCCGGCTCCATCGCCGAGGACCGCGCCACGCTGGCCCAGGCCGAAGCGGCTCTGGCCGAGGCCCGCAGCAAGCTGGTGTGGATCGGCCGCAAGTACGAGGAAGAGGGCCGCAACGCGCTCGACGAGGCGCGGCGCAACCACAGCGAACTGTCGCAGCGGCTGACCCGTTACCAGGACAGCCTGGATCGCTCCAGCATGCGCGCGCCGATGGACGGCATCGTCAAGACACTGGCGGTCTCCACCAAGGGCGCCGTCGTCAAGGCCGGCGAAACCGTGGTGGAGCTGGTGCCGCGCGACGGCAATCTGGTGGTGGATGCCCGCCTGCCGGTGCAGGACATCGGCTATGTCCGCGCCGACCAGCCGGTGGTGGTGACGCTCGCCGGCAGCGACGCCTCACGCTTCGGCCATATCGAGGGTCGGGTGCGGACGATCAGCCCCGATACGCTGCTCGATGCCAACAAGCAGTCCTACTACAAGGTGCGCGTCGAGCTGCCGGTGACCCGCTTCGACTATGGCGGCAAGACCTACGAGCTGTTCCCCGGCGTGCGGGTGACCTGCAGCATCCTGACCGGGCGCCGCACCATCCTCGACTATGTCTTCTCGCCGGTCCTAAACGGCCTCCAGCACGCGATGCAGGAGCGCTGAGGGTGTTCCGCGCGGCACGATTTTCCCCTCCCCCGAGGTTCACCCGATGCTGAGTTCGCTCCAGCCCCGTTCCCGGCCGCCGCTGCGCTGGTCGCACATGACCAAGAAGGCGCGCTTCGCCCTGATCCTGGCGGCGGCGATGCTGGTCACCGTGCTGGTGTCCCTGGTGGTGCGCGCCGGCTTCCTCGGCGAACGCGGCGGCAAGCCACTGACGCTTGCCGTGGTCGGACCGCTGAGCGGACCGGACGCCGCACTGGGGCTTGCGCTACGCAAGGGTGCGGCGTTGCGTGCCGACACCATCAACGCGGCGGGCGGCATCGGCGGCCGGCCGGTGGAGATCAGGCCCTTCGACGACGAGGGCGACAAGGGAAAGTCGCTGGAGATCGCCCGGCGCATCGCCAACGATCCCGCCATCGTCGCGGTAATCGGCCACACGCCGGAGGCAACGGACAGCGCCACCGCCATCTATGCCCAGAAGAAGATCCCGCTGATCGCCCCGCGCCCGCTGGTCCGCCCGGTGGATGCAGCACCCAGCCCATGGCTGTTCAGCATCGCCTTCGACCGCACACATGAGACCCGCTTCCTCGCCAACTATCTCCGTAATGTGGTGGGCGAGCCGATGGTCGCCGTCATCCGCGAGGACAGCGAGCAGGCGGCCACCCTGGCCGGCCAGTTCGACACCATCCTCCAGCGTTTCGGTACCAAGCTGGTCAACCAGTGGACCTACGCCCCCGGACGCGGCGGAGCCGGCGCCCTGCCGGCGCTCGCCCAGGCGGTGAAGGAGAAGATGCCGACCGGCGCCGTCGTCGTCATCGGGTCGGCGATGGACAGCGCCCGCGTGGTGGTCGCGCTGCGCGATGCCGGCGTGCGCAACCTGATCGCCGGCGGCTCCGAAATGGCGACGGCAGCCTTCCGCACCGAGATCGTCGCCCAGGCGCAGGCCAATCCAAAGGCGCTGACGCCGGAGGCCTACGGCCACGGCCTGCTGGTCGCCTCGCCCTTGCTGTTCGACACGGCGAACGAGCGGGCGCAGCGCTTCTACGGCCAGTATGTCAAGCGCTTCAACGCGGTGCCCGATTGGGCGGCGGCGCTGGGGGCCGACGGCGTCGACCTGATCGCCGGCGCCATCGCCGCCTCCCCCGCCGGCGCCGGCAAGCCGGACGGCGACGCGCTGCGGCTTGCCATCGCCGGCCATGACAGGACCGAAAACGCCTTCCAGGCCAATGCCGGCGCCTGGACCTTCGACGCCCGCGGGCAGGCGACGCTGCCGGTGATGATGGCGACCTACAACGGCCTGAACCCGGTGGCGGCGCTGACCCAGCTGCAGCCGATCCGCGAGGCCGGCGTCTCCAACTTCCTGGAGGAGGTGCAGCGGGGACGGGCGCTCTACGTCAACGACCGCTTCATGTACAAGACGGACGTCATCTACACCGGCGTCCAGCTGCACGAGATCCGCGACCTCAATCCCGATGCCAACGAAGCGACGCTGAACCTGACCATCTGGTTCCGCTACCGCGGCGCCTTCAATCCGGCCGACGTCGTCTTCACCAACGCGGTCAAGCCGGTGGAACTCGGCAAGCCCTACCGCGAGGAACGCGGCGAGGTGACCACCTACGTCGCCTACCGGATCGAGGGGCGCTTCGCACTCGACTTCTCCGACCAGCGTCCGCCCTACGGCAGCCATTCGGTCGGCGTCAGCTTCCGCCACCGGACACAGAACCGCAATACCGTGATGTTCGTCACCGACGTGCTCGGCATGTCGCTGGTGAACACCAACGATTTCGTGGAGAAGCTGAAGGCGATGGCGGCGGCGGAAACCGCCTCGGCCGCCGACCTCAGCCTCGCCGACCGCTTCCGCCGGGCGATGGAGGGCGAAAGCGAAGGCTCCACCCTGCTCGACCAGTTGCGCGCCCGACGGGTGCTGGCCCCGTCGCCCGGCTGGCGGCTGGCGCGTGCCTGGATTTCCCAGGACGTCACCAGCGTGAGCAGCGAGGGCGACCCCAACTATGTCGGCTTCGGCCGGCCGCAGCCGGACTTCTCCCGCGTCGATTTCGGCGTGGTGGCGACACCGGACGCACCGGCGGCGCGCGACTTCATCCATCGCGACTTCTTCGTCTACATCGCCATCTTCAGCGCGGTAGTGGCGGTGTTCGCCGCCTTCATGGACCGGCGCGACCGCGGCCAGTTCTGGAAGATCCAGACGCTGTTCATGCGCATCCTGTCCTGGCCGCTTCTGCTGATGTCGGCCGGCAACATCGCGCTGGATCAGGCGGTGGCGACGCTGCCGGCCAGCGGCATCGCCATGGTGGTGAACGGCATCAACGTGCTGTGGTGGATCGTGCCGGCCATCCTGGTCGACCGCACACTGGAACGCTTCGTCTGGACCCCGCTGGAGATCCGCACCCAGCGCCGCATCCCGGCAATCGTCCGCCGCTTCTCCACTCTGATCGTCTTCGGCTTCGCCGGCTGCGGCATCATCGCCTTCGTTCTGAAGCAGCCGATCACCAGCCTGCTGGCCGCCTCCGGCCTCGTTGGCATGGTCGTCGGCCTCGCCATCCAGGCGAACATCGCCAACGTCTTCTCCGGCATCGTCCTCAACATCGAACGGCCCTTCCAGATCGGCGACGCCATCCAGATCACCGACATCGTCCGCGGCGTCGTGGTGGACATGACATGGCGGACGGTGCGGGTGCGCAACGTCGCCGGCTTCATCGTCGCCATGCCCAACGCCAAGGTGTCGGAGGCCACCGTCGTCAATTTCAGCGCGGTCGAGCGCGTCTCGATGAAGCTGGAATATTTCGCCGATGCGCGCCACGACCCCGGACGGATGGGCGGCCTGCTGACCGGTGCGCTGCGCGCCACCGATCGGGTGATGCCCAGCGCGACCGGCGGTCTGCCTTTCGTCCGGTATGACGGCTTCCGCGCCGTCAACGGCCAGTGGCTGTGCAAGTACAACCTGTTCTTCTGGGTCAAGGACCACGACGCCAGCTTCGCCGTGCCGGAACTGGTCTGGCGGTCCGTCTACCGCACGCTGGCCGATGCCGGCATCGACCCGACACCACCCGACCTGATGGAAGCCGGTGCCGCGATCGGCGCCGCCACCGGCACCGTCACGGCCATTCCGGCATGAGCAGGACCATTCTGATGACACGCCCCTTCTCCTGCCGCCGGCTCGCCGCGGCGATGCTGCTGCCGGTCCTGCTCGCCGGGGCGGGCTGTGCCCCGCTCGGCGGCGAAAAATCCGCCGCGATCCTGGAGCGGGTGGCCGACGGCGACTATGACGTCGGTATCCATTATCCGTCCAAGCGCACCCGCTATGTGATGATCGTCGAGGACGACGAGGAGTCCTTCGCCATCACCAACCGCCCGACGACCGGCAAGGATACAGCCGGCCCGGTGACGATTCCGGCAGAGGAACCGGCCGTACCGCAACGAAACGACCGGGTGCTTGCCCCCTGCGCCGGGTCGGCCGGCAACTGGTATCGTCACACGCCGGCCGGCTATGTCTGCGCCGGCCAACCGGGAGCCGTGTCCGCGGCGGCAGGTGGCTGACGATGAAGCGTCTGGCTCTGACGTTCGCCCTGCTGCTTGCAGGCTGCGCCGCGGACAGGTCCGCTCGTCCGGACGCGAATGGCGGCGCGAGCGGAAACTCCGCCCCCATTCTTCGCATCAAGGCCGATGCCGACGCCAACGACCGCCATCCGGTGGCCGTCGACGTGGTCCGGGTGGTTGACGGCGAATTGGCGCGCCGGCTCGGTTCGCTCGACGCCACAAGCTGGTTTCGTGATCGGGCCGCCCTGAACGGTGAGGCCGCCGGGCGGATCGCCATCGCGTCGTGGGAGATGGTGCCCGGCCAGAGCGTGATCCTGCACAGCCTGCCGCCTTTCGCCGCCAATTCAGCCGCAACCATCGTCTTCGCCCGCTACGGCACGCCGGGCGTCCACCGCCAGTCGCTGGATGGCGCGGGCGCCCTGGATATCCGGCTCGGTCGCAACGGCTTCACCGTGGCTCCGCTGCCGAAGGACACAGCACCGTGACCGTTGGGCCTTCCCCCTCGCCTGCCCGCTTGTCCGGCCAAGCTCCGGCCGCGCCGGCTCTCACCCAGGGAGCGATGCGCGGAACCGGACCGGGTGTTTTGCCCCTGTTCCGCGCCTTCCACACCGATCTGCTGGCCGGCTGCGCTCAGGAGCAGGCCCCCGCTGGATCGGTGGCCGAACGGCTGGTCGCGACGCTCCATGGCATGAGCACCGCGGCGACCGCCCAGGGACCTGCGGCCCATGGAATGGTGGTGAAGGCGGTTTTTGCGATGGCGATGCTGGCCGACCGGGCGTTGTCCCAGGTGAAGCCGGCCGATGCCGTCGTCGCCGGCCGCCTGTTCGGCGCGAACGCCACGTTGCAAACCCTGTTCGTCCAGGCCGACGACCTGATCCGCCAGGGCGCCAGGGCCGACCGCGGGCTCGCCACTGTCTATCTCGCGACGCTGGCTCTGGGTTTCCCTGACGACGCCCAGGCGGCGGCACGGCGCTCCCCGCTGCACCGGATCGTTACCGGCAGGGAGGGCGGAACCGAGCCGATTCAGGCCGGCCTTGCCAGCCCGCGCGCCTATGATCCGCCAGCGGGTGCCGTGCTCGGCACCTTCCGTCCGTCGGCGCGGCGCTGGTGGATGGCCGCCGGCGGCGTGGCGGCACTGTTCCTGATGGTTTCGCATCTGCTGTGGTCCACCGCAGTGAACGAGCTTCAGCGTGACCTGCGCGGCGCCCGGTCCGCGGTCGAGGATATGGGGCTGTCATGGTCCTATTGATCCTGACGCTGGAATTCCTGCTCTCCACCATCGGCTCGGCCATCGGCTGGGTTCTGTCCTTCGTCTTCGCCATTCTGCCCTACGCGCTGGCGGCACTTCCAGCCTACATTCTCTACCGGGCGGCCCGGACGGTCTGGCCCAAGCTGCGCGCCCGGTTGCGCCGTCGCCGCAAGCCCGCCGCCAAGGCGCCGGCCTGCAACAGGGCGACGGCGCGCAAGGCCATGGCTTCCTCGCCCCTGCATGTGAGGGCGGAGGCGCCGCCGCCGTCGAAAGGCGCCGCCGGCAAGCCTCCGCTGGCCCGCATCTACGGCGAAGGCCTGGACATCCTGACCCGGCAGATGCGCGGTCCCCTGCGGCGCGGCGACATTCCCTGGTTCCTTGCCTTCGGCGTCGGCGGTCCGGCGCTGCTCGCCACCGACCCGACTCATGTCACCTGGCCGGAGGATGGCAGCACCGGCGACGGCTGCTGGTGGTTCTGCGAAGGGGCGGCGATCCTGCACGCAGGCGCCGATTCCGCCGACGGCTCAAAGCTCGACGCCTCCTGGCCGTGGCTGGTCGCGGCGATGGCCAAGCGGCCGATGCGCCGGCCGCTGGACGGCATCCTGCTGATGGTCGGCGCCGACGAACTGTGCGCCGCCACCGAACGCGAGGCGCCGCGCAAGGCTTTGGCCAAGCGGGCGGAGTCCCTGCGCGCCCGGCTGCGGGCGATCCGCGATGACCTCGGCATGGTCTGCCCGGTTCATGTGGTCGTGGTGCGGGCGGAGGCCCTAGACGGCTTCGCCGACCTCTGCGCCGCGGTTCCCTCGGCCCTGCTGGACAGCACGCTGGGGTGGACCAGCCAGCAGGACTGGCTGCTGCCTTTCGAGCCCGCCCGGGTGGGCGAGGCGTTCGACGCCGTCCGGTCGGAACTGGCACTGCTGGAGGCGGACGCTCTTGCCGCCGGAACCGCGGGGGTGCGCCTGCCACTGCTCGCTTCGTCCCTGGAAGCGCTGCGGCACCCGCTGGCGCTGTTCCTCGATGGTGCGTTGGGAGGGGATGAGGCCACAGACCCCTTTCCGTTGCGCGGCATCGCCCTGACGGGTGCCTGTGCGACCGCGACGGGCGGACGGCGTCCGGCCTTTGCCCGTGACCTGCTGCCCGGCCGCGCCTTCGCCGAACCCGGCTATGGCCGTCCGTCCGAGGCCGCGTTCCTGAAAGGCCGCCGCCGTCGCCGGATCGCGCAGGCCACGCTGGCCGCATCCGCCACGGTCCTGTCGCTCGCGGCGTGGCAGGGCTTCGCCACCGTCTCGGCCGGCAGCCCCGCCGTCGCGGACTCGGTCGCCGACCTGCGGCGGTCGCTGCTGTCGCATGACGCCGTTTCCGACGCTGCCTTGGCGACCCGCGTGATCGCCGCCACCGCTGCGATGGAACGCGACCGGCTCGCCACGCCGCTGCTGCCGACCTCGCTGTTCAGCAGCTTCGACGAGGACAAGCGGCGGCTCGCGTCGGTCACCCTGCGCCGCGCGGTGCTGCGGCCGATCCGCGACGCGCTGCTGCCCAGTTCCACCCTGACCGACCTACCTCCCGTCACCAATCCCCGCAGCGTCGAGGAATTGCCAGCCTTCCGCCGGCTGGCTGCACAGTTGGACCGCATCGGCGGCCGGCGCGACGCACTGGAGCGTTACGACCGCTTCCGCCGCAACAGCGGGTTCGACGAACTGATCGCGCTGGCGGAAAGCGTCTATGGTGCCGTCCCCCGCCCGCCGGTGACGGCGACCGACGGCTTCATCACGCGCATCGCCGCCGGTGCCGACCTTCCCAACCTGGATGCCAGGACCATCGCGGTCGCCTTGCGAGCGGAGTCGGTGCAACTCGCCACTCCGCTCGCCGAGGAACTCTATACCCGCAACCCCTTGCGCCTTCGCGCGCAGGCGCTGGCCAACCGTCTGCAGGAACTTCCCGAGGCACCGACCGAAGAGGATGTCGCAGAGGTCCGCCGGCTGGCCGATGCCGTCACCGAGGCCGCCGGCTGGCCGATCGCCGCCGCGTTGCAGGACCCCGCGCGCGGCCTGCCCGATGCCGTCAAGCTGGCGCTCCAGAAGGCGGCGATCGCCGACCTGCCCGGCCGCGACACCACCGACCGCATCACGGAAGCGCTGTCGACCGCCGCCACGTCGGCCCGTGCCGCCGTCCTGGCGCTTGAGGCTGTCCCGGTCGGCCGCCTGCTCGCAAGCGGCGAGGGAGGAGCGCTGGCCTTGAACCCGGCTGTCGCCGCACTGCCAGACCAAATGGCCGCCACCTTGGCCAGCAAAGCTCCGGACGAACCGGCGCCGGCCAAACCCGCTGCCCCTGAAAGCAAATCCGTGGAGTCCGTTTCGGCCGCACCGCCTGTCGAGCCGCGTCCGGCGCCGCCGGTCCAGGCAGCGGTTGCTCCCATGTCCGAACGATCGGTTGCCGCCAGTCCGGCGCCTGCGCCGTACACGCCGCCGCCGCCCCTGCCGGTACCGCCCGCCGGGATTTCGGCCCCCGATACCGGCGCGGCGGTGGCGACGCTCGACGCGACCTTCTCCCAGTCGCTGGCAGGCCGCTTCCCCTTCGTCCGTCCGGACCTCGCCCGCGGCGCGCCCGATGCCGATCCCAAGGAGGTTCGCCGCTTCTTCGAGCAGCTTGACGAGAACCGGCCCGCGATCACGAGGGCGGCGACGCCCGAACTCGCCGCTTTCCTGGAGAAGATGGAAGCGGCACGGCCGTTGCTCGACACGGTCGCACGCAATGCGCCCGTAAGGGTCCGTTTTACCTACGGCACTAACCGGACGCAGGAGCTTGGGGCGGAACATATCATCGATTGGTCGGTGCGTTCCGGAAGCGGTGCGGTCGGCGCCTCCACCGGGTCCGAGCCGATGGTCTGGAAGATCGGTCAGCCGCTGCAGATCAGCTTCCGCTGGGCCTCCGGTTCGCCCTACCGGCCGAAGAGCGCCAGGGCGAGCGAGGCCGAGGCCGCTGCGGGCGACACGCTGACCATGGTGGAACGTGGCCCCTGGGCTCTGCTCCGCCTGTTGAGAAGCCGCTCGGCTCCTGCTGCGGCCACCGGTGACGGCGTCTTGCTGCGCATCGCCTTGCCGACCCAGACCATCGGCGGCGAACCGGCGCGCGACACGATCCTGTTCATGACGGCGTCGATTGCTGCCGGATCGCGCGCGTCCCTGTCGCCCAGGGCGCTCGATCTGCCGTTCCGATTCCCTTCCAGGTAGCAAAATACAGTGACCACAAGAAAAGAAGATGATGAATTTCGTTACAAGCCGCAACAAGGCGATACAATATCCTTTTAAAACCCCAGTAACCCTGATTGCGGCTTAATACGATTTTAATCAATAAAAACGTATCAGTAGGTTAGCTCACGCCAAGCTGGCAGACTTATGGGTTCTGCCGGAAAACCGATCTAATCATGATTTGCTAATTTCTTCGCTGCCCCTAAGCAGCAAACGCCATTTGTTTGTCAATCGCTGCGTCCGCAATTGACGAAAGGCTGCTGCTTTCCCCCAGGAAGCTCGGCTCGGCGATGCGAGATGCATGGAAACGTGTGTTTCGCATCGGAATATCCACCACCGATCAACACTCCCCGACCCGAGAAAGGCTTCGGATCATGGTAGACCGTAAGAAGCGTGCCCAGGACCTGATCAAGTATCACAGCTACGCCTCGGGCGCCTTCGGGCTGATCCCGGTTCCGGGCGCCGACGTCGCCGCCGTCAGCGCGGCACAGCTGAACCTCGTCCACAAGCTCGCCAAGCTGTACGAAGTCGAGTTCGCGCAGGAGCGGACCCGCGCCATCGTCGGCGCCCTGCTGGGCGGCGTCATGCCGGGGGCTCTCAGCTCCAGCGTCCTCGGCTCCGCCGTCAAGGCCGTGCCCTTCATCGGCACCGCTCTCGGCGTGGCGGTGATGCCGGCGCTGTCTCTGGCGGCGACCCGGGCTCTGGGCCAGGTGTTCGCCCAGCATTTCGAGACCGGCGGCACGCTGCTGGACTTCGATATCGATGCGATGCGCGAGTATTTCCGCAAGGAGTTCGAGGCAGCCAAGGGTGAGGCCGCCGACGCCCCGGCCGCCGCACCGCAGATGGACGAACAGCCGATCCAGAAGGCCGGTTAAGGCCTGAACGACGGAACGCCGGGTAAAGAGGGAAGCATCGCCGTGCTCGAGCTGATCTATATCGGTCTCTGCCTGCTGGTCGGGTTCCTGGGGATCGGCCGCCGCGGCGGCTTCCTGCTTTACGCCTTTCTGGCGGTGGTTTTGACGCCGCCCGGCGCTCTCCTCGTCATGATCCTGCTGACCACCCGCCGCAAGAAGCCGGCGAAGGCGTGACCGCAGCCATGACCTCCACCCATTTCACGGCACCGCCACGCCGTCCGCTGGTTGCGACTCTGCTGCTGGGCCTGCTGGCTCTGCTTGCCATGTCCTTCCCGGCGAACGCGGAATATTGGACCGTGGCGGCGGAAGACCATTTCCCGCCCTATAATTACTCCTTCAACGGAAATCGCACTGGCATCGACACCGAGATTGTCAACGCGCTGCTGAAGGAGTTGGGCGTCACCCCGGTCCACCGCCCGCTGTCCTGGTCAGAGGTGGTGCAGGCGATGGACGAGAACACCGCTGACATCGGCTTCCAGTTCATCGCGTCACCCGCCCGCTTCGCGCAATACAACATGATTGGGCCGTTCCGCACCGGCACGACGGTGTTCATGGTGCGCAAGGATTCGACAATCACCTTCGACCGGCTTGAGGATCTCACCCCCTACCGGATCGGCGTGGTCGACGGCTTCTCCTACGCGCCCGATTTCGACGCGGCGACCTATCTGGACAAGCTCGCCTCCAGCAGCAACGTGGTCAATTTCCGCCGCCTCATCCTGGGTCGGGTCGATGTCATCATCGGCGACCTGCATGTGCTGAACTACATGGCGAAGCAGGACGGCCGGCTGAAGGACGTGCGCGTGCTGCCCAAGCCCGCTGGCCTGATCCCCCGCTACATCGCCCTGCCGAAGGCGCGCAAGGAAAAGGCGGAGCGCCTGCAGGCCGCCTTCGTCAAGCTGCGCGACAACGGCACCATTGCCCGCATCCTCGACAACTGGTTGGCGGAGTGACCGGGCGATGGGCAAGCGCACTCCTCCCCCCAGCCGGCCGCCGTCCTATCTGCTGCCGCTGATCGGCCTCGCCGACCGTAGCATCCTGACCCGGCTGGTCGTGACCGGCTGCGTCGCCGCCACCGCCAACCTCATCAGCCTGATGAGCCTCAGCGCGGAACTGAGCGGCTGGATGCGCGGCGAGGTGCTCGACACTCCCTTCCTGGTCTTCTGCCTGTCGCTGCTGGTCGCTTATGCCTTCAGCAAGCGCTTCGTCGCCCTGACGCTGACCACAGCCTTCAGCGCGCTGGCTGGGGTTCGGCGCCGCTTCCTGCTTCATGTCACGCTGGGGGGTCATGCCGACATCCTTGATCTGCAGGCCAAGCGGTCCTTCGATCTGGGCAACCACCATCTGGAGCGCATCGCGGCCCTGCTGCCCAATCTGTCGATCGCCGCCAACATGATGCTGGTGGCGGCGGTTGCCTACCTCTACCTGTGGACGCTGTCGACCGTGGGCGCCACGCTGCTGCTGGTCGCGGCGCTGATGGTGGGCGGCTGGTACGTACGCGAGGCGCAGCGGACCCGCGCCCTGCTGACAGATGCCAAGGAGTCCGAGTTGCGGATGCTCCAGGGCTTTTCCGAGCTGGTCGGCGGCAATGCCGAGATCAAGCTGGGCAAGGCGCGGCGCGATGAGCTGTCCCAGGCGGTGGAGGCCGACGTCGCCCGCTGGGAAGAGCTGAAACGCCGCCACGGCCGCAATCTGGGCGAGCTGTTCTCCTGGATCGCGACCATCATCATCGGCTTCTCGGCGGTCTTCGTCTTCATCTTCCCGCGCATGGGCGCGATGTCGGTGTCCGAACTGCCGCTGGTCACCTCGGTTATCCTGTTCCTGGCCCGCCCGCTGTCGAAATTCCTCAACGCCGTGCCCGACTATGTGGCGGCGGAGGATGCGGCGGCGCAGCTGACGGCCCTGCTCGGTACCATGCCGGCACTGGAATACGAGCCGTCGCGCACCGCCCGTGCACCGCGCCGCTTCTCCAGCATCGAGCTGCGCGGTGTCGGCTTCGCCTATCGCGCAGGGCTGCGGCCGGAGCCCTTCGTGATCGGCCCGGTGGACCTGACCATCCCGGCTGGCAGCGTGGTCGGCATCGTCGGCTCCAACGGGTCGGGCAAGTCCACCCTGCTGCGCGTCATCCCTCTGCTGTTCCGTCCGGACGAAGGGCAGGTTCTGCTCGACGGCCAACCGGTGGAGACCGACCGGCTGGAAGCCTACCGCGACCTTTTCTGCGCCGTGTTCCAGGACCACCACCTGTTCACCCGGCTGCCGCAGGGCCCCGGCTTCGATGCCGAGCTGTTCCGCGAGATGCTGGCCTATCTGAAGATCGACCATCTGGTGCCCGACACCGGCGACGGGCTGCTGAACCGCGACCTGTCCAAAGGACAGCGCCGGCGCGTCGCCCTGGCGGTCGCGGTGGCCGAAGGTCGGCCGGTCGTCATCCTCGACGAATGGACCTCCGACCAGGACGCCGAGTTCCGCACCCGCTTCACCAACGAGATCATCGGCAAGCTGCGGTCGCTCGGCCGCACCGTGATCTTCGTCTCGCATGACGGCGACGTGTCGTCGGTCTGCGACGTCACCATTCGAATGATTAACGGGCGAATGGACATGCCGGCCGACAAGGTTGCGTCCGCCGCCGCTATGGCTTGCTTGCAGGAGACCGCGTGACATGGCTGACCAGGCCTTCACCATCGACGACGCCGATGCGCTGCCGAAGCCGAAGTCGCGCCTGCGCGCGCTGCTGGCACACTGGTATGACGAACACCGCCGGTCCCTGCTGTGCACGCTGCTGGTCGGGATCCTGATCTTCCTTTATTTCGCACCGTCCATCGTCGTCTTCATCCCGGCGGGCCATGGTGGCGTGCTGTGGAAGCGCTTCCATCAGGGCACCCAGATGGCGCCAGCGCTGCCCGAGGGCGTGCACGTCATTTTCCCCTGGGACAAGATCGAGATCTACGACCTGCGCCTGCAGGAGGACACGCGCTCCTATTCGGCCATCGCCAACGACGGCCTGAACGTCAGCATCGAGATCACTGTGCGCTACCGCCCCTATGCGGAGATGCTGGCCGCCCTGCATAAGAATGTCGGCCCGCGTTACCTGGAAGTGCTGCTGGTGCCGGAAGTCGGCTCCGTCTCGCGCGAGATCGTGTCGCGCTTCAAGGCGGACGAGCTGTATGCCCATCGCCGCCTGCGGGTGCAGACCGAAACCTACGAGCAGGTCGCCGACCGCGTGATGTATGCCCAGCTGATCGGTGCGGAGAACGTGCCGAAGCCGGACGGTCGGACCAAGACCGGCTACCTGCTGATCCAGGACATCCTGATCCGCAACGTCACCCTGCCGGACGCGATCATGGCGTCGATCGAACGCAAGATCCAGCAGGACCAGGCGGCGCAGGAATACCAGTTCCGTCTGCAGCGCGAGCTGTTCGAAAGCCAGCGCAAGCAGCTGGAAGGCCAGGGCATCCGCGCCTTCCAGGAGACCGTGCAGGCCAACCTGACCGAGAATTACCTGCGCTGGCGCGGCATCGAGGCGACGCTGGAACTGGCCCATTCGCCCAACGCCAAGATCGTCGTGATCGGCAATGCCGCCAGCGGCGGGCTTCCCCTGATCCTCGACGCCGCCTCCGGCCAGACCGGCCTGCCGGCCCCTGGCACCCCCGCCGCGACGCCGGGCGCGCCGCCCGCCGGCCCGAACGCCAAGCTGACCTCGGTGCCCACCAGCACCGCCGTGCCGCCGGTCTCGCAGTTGCCGTCGCTGAGCGGAGAGGGAACGCCGGGCCAGACTCCCGTCGGCCAGATGCCGAGCCTGAACACCGGCGGTGAATCGGCGCCCGCCGCCACGCATCCGGCGGCGCCCACCCCCGCCACCAAGCCCGAACCGGCGAAGGAGGGGGCCAAGGACGGCTCGAAGACTGCGGCCTCGGCTCCGATCCTGTCGAAGGTGTCGCCGTCCAAGCTCCTCGAAATGATCCAGTCGAAGTGAGGCGGCGATGGACCTCTGGCGCATCCTGAGACGCGAGGCGTTGCGCAACCTCCAGCCGCTGATGCTGCTGGCGGTGCTGGCCGCCGCGCTCAACCTCGCCCTGCTGACCTCGCTGAACGATGCGCTGCTGGCGCTGGACGATCCGGAAGGCTTGCAGCGGCTGCTGATCGTCTTCCTCCTGTCGGCCTTCCTCTGGCGCATCGCCCAGGGCTGGATGATGAACGCGGCGTCAAAGCGGATGCAGGCCGCCCTTGCCATCCTGCGCGTCGACCTGCTGCGCCGGGCAGTGGCCGCCGACCTGCCGGACGCCATGGCGGTCGGCTCCTCCCGTCTCGCCCAGGTGGCGGGACCTGAGCTGCAACTGCTGGCACAGGCCGTGCCGACCCTGGTCATCAGCTTTCAGTCGGTCGCCGCGATCCTGCTGTGCCTGCTTTACCTCGCCACCCTGTCGGGTGCGGCGGTCCTGATCGTACTTGGCTTCCTGGTCGTCGGCGGCATCCTGATCGGTCGCTCCGTCATCCGGCTGGAACTGATGTCGGAAACGATCCACGAGGCCGAAGGCGCCCTGTCGGAACGGTCGGAGCACATCCTGCAGACGCTGCGCGAGTGCAAGCTGAACCGCCGCCGCGCCGCCAACGCGCTGGCCGACGCGACATCCTGCGCCGAAACCCTGCGCAAGGAACGCCACCGTTTCGGTGCGGAGTACAGCCATTACTTCACCATCAGCGAGCTGACCTATTACGCCGCGCTGGCCGGCATCATCTTCCTGCTGCCGGCGGTGACCAACACCGACATCGCCACCGTCATCCTCGCCGGCCATGCCGCCGCCTTCATCGCCTATCCGGTCATCACCATCGTCGCCTCCTATCCGTCCTATATCGCCGCCGAGACCGCCGCCCGCTCTTACCTCGCGGTTGAGGCGGAGTTGAAGGCGGCACCGCAGGCGGTGGCTCCAGGCCGCGGCAGCGGATCGGATGACGACTTCTCCACCATCGCGCTGGAGGGCGCCACCTTCCGCCATGCCGGCCGCGACGGTGTGGGGTCCTTCACCGTTGGTCCGGTGGACATGACGGTCGAACGCGGCAGCGTCGTTTTCGTTACCGGCCACAATGGTGCGGGGAAGAGCACGCTGATCCACATGTTGCTGGGCCTTTATCCGATCCAGCGCGGCATCCTGTCGGTCGACGGCGTGCCGGTGGGGCCGGACGGCCTAGCCGCTCACCGCGACCGCTTCGCCGTGGTGTTCTCCGACAGCCATGTGACCCGCCAGCTTTATGGCGCCGCGAGGATGGAAGACGGCTTCGCCGAGGAACTGCTCGATCTGCTGGAGATGTCGGACAAGGTCGCGGTCGACGGCCGCGCCTTCACCACCGTCGATCTGTCGCAGGGCCAGAAGAAGCGCCTCGCCCTGATCGCCGCGCTGCTGGAACGCAAGCCGGTGCTGGTGCTGGACGAATGGGCGGCCGACCAGTCCCCCTATTTCCGGCGCAAGTTCTACCGCGAGATCATTCCCTGGCTGAAGGCGCGCGGCGTCACCGTGATCGCGGTGACCCACGATGACGCCTATTTCGACGCGGCCGACGTCCAGCTTCAGGTCGACCGCGGCGGCATCCGCCGCCTCGTCACCACGGTTCCCCCTGGCGGCATTCCTGCCCCCGACCTTCTTCCCGCCTCTTCCTGAGACGGATTTCCGTCCTCCCCTGCCCCCATCCCTTCAGACGCGAGACAGAGGCACACCATGATCCTTCTCACCGGCGGTACCGGCTTCCTAGGCGGCTCCTTCTACCTCGACGCCGTGCGGAACGGGTCCGCGGCGGACTGCCTTCTGCTGATCCGCGGCGCCGACGAGGCCGCCTGCCGCGCCCGCCTCGCCGCCAACCTCGCGCGCTGCGTCGACCGCGCCACCGCCGAGGCTTATGCCGGCCTGTGCCAGATTCTCCCGGGCGACCTGCAATCGCTGGCGACCAGCGCCGACCCGCGGCTGGACGCGGTGACCCACATCGTCCACGTAGCGGCCGACACCTCCTTCGACAGCCGCCACTCGGTCTGGCAGATCAATGTCGACGGCACGCTGGCTCTGGCCGCCCGCGCCCGCCGGATGAAGCATCTCCAGCGCTTCCTGCACATCGGCACCGCCTTCTGCTGCGGCGAGACGCCGTGGCTGGAAATGGTGAGCGAGGCTCCGGCCCCCGGCCATGACACGCCGCACATCGTCGAATACACCCGCAGCAAGGCGGCGGCTGAACGGGCTCTCGCCGCCGGCTTCCCCGACCTGCCGATCGTCGTCTGCCGCCCGTCGATCGTCGTCGGCCACACTCAACTCGGCGTGCGCCCCAGCGCCAGCATCTTCTGGTTCTTCCGTCTGGTCGACCGCACCGGCGTGCTGCCCTGCTCGCCTGACGGCTTCATCGACATCGTGCCGGTGGACTGGGCCTCGGCCCGGCTGCACGACCTGCTGCGCAAGCCGGACCTGAAGCACAGCATCTACCACATCTCCGCCGGCATCGGCAGCCGGACCACCTGGGCTGATTTCGAAGAGGCCTTTACCAGCCACGGCCATGAGGGCAGCCGCCCCTACAGCTTCTTCGACCCGAAGGGTCCGGAAGGCTGGAAGCCGTTCGACCGCGCCTATCGCCTTGCCTTCCCGCAGCGCGACATCCTGCACCGGACAATGGCCGCCGGCGGACGCAAGTACCACCGCTTCACCGCACAGGACATCGCCTTCGACAACAGCCGCCTGCTGTCGGAAGGCTTCGCGCCGCCGCCGCGCTTCGCCGATTACATCGGCGTCTGCCTGCAGCAGCCGCGCACGACCATCGAGGAGCAGTTCGTCGACGACGCCGCCAGCTTCGAGTTCGACGAATCGCTGGCTCCCGCCGCCACCGCTGCCGCCTGACGCATCACCCAGCCTGTCGGAATAAGGACGCCATGCCGCTCCTCATCCCCACCCGCCTCGCTCCCAGCCCGATCCATGGTCTGGGTCTCTTCGCCGAGGAACCCGTCGCGGCCGGCACGCCGGTGTGGCGGTTCGATGCCCGTGTCGACCGCCTCTTCGCTGCCGACGACGCCCTGCTGGACGAGTTTCCGCAGGTCGCCCGGTTGGCCGACTTCCACGGCTGCGTGATAGATGGGGTTGGCGTCCTCCTGCCGGGGGACGACGCCCGCTTCCTCAACCACGACGACGAGCCGTCCATCGGCCGGGCCGAACCCGGCGACTGGCGAATGTTCGTCGCCCGCCGCGCCATCGCCGCGGGTGAGGAGATCACCTGCAACTACGAGGACATCTGCGCCGATGTCCGTGACGCCGGTGCCGCCGGCTACCTGTCCGCCAGCGCCCTGTCTGGAGGGGCGGCATGACGCCGCGCGCGTCCCATCACCCCCTGCGGACCAGCATCGTCGAACCCGCCGCACTGACGGCGGAACGGCGGGCGGTGATGTTCGCCCTGCTCAGCGTCTGGTTCGAGGGCTACGGCGAGGATTATTTCAACGAGGAACTGGGCGACCTCGACCACTGCGTCCTGCAGGAGGATCCGGAGACCGGCGAGCTGGTCGGCTTCGCCACAGTCTACCGCCAGGAGGTCGACATCGCCGGCACCGCCGTTGGCGCCTTCCACACCGCCCACTGCATCCTGGAACGCCGCTTCTGGGGATCGAACGGGCTGGTGCGCGCGATGGTTGCCGAGATGGTGGACCGGGCGCGCGCCGACCGGTCGGGACGGCTTTGGTACTGGAGCTACAGCGCCGTCGGCTACCGCTCCTACCGCTACATGCCGATGCTGTTCGTCCGCCACACACCCAATGCGGACCAGAGGCTTGACGGGTTGGACCGGGCATTGCGCGACCATATCGGCCGCGAATGCTTCGCCCAGTATTACGATGCCGGGACCGGCACCGTCGACTGGAAGTGGCAGGGCTATGGCCTAACGGAGGAGGCCCGCGCAATCAGCGACGCTAAGCTCGACAGCCCGGCGGTCGCCCAGTTCCGCCGCCTCAACCCGCGCTGGGCCGACAGCGTGGAGGTCCTCTGCCTCGCCCGGCTGACCGACGACAACCTCACCCCCTTCGGCCGCCGCTGGTTTCCGGCAGCCCAGCCCACCGTTTGACGCCCGCCGTCTGACGACACCCGTCCAACGCCGCCCATTCCCGGAATGACCATCCCCATGCGCCCGATGTCCACCGTCTCCATTCTTCGCACCGCAGCCCTGGCCGGCACCGCCGCCGTCGCGCTTCAGGCGGCACCGGCCCTTGCCGATGCCGAATTCAGCCTCACCATCGGCGGCGATGCCTATTTCCAGGGCGCCTATGTCAGCCAGAAGCGGGACGACGGGCTGCGCTCGACCGAGTTCGCCAACCGCCTGCGCCTGATCGTCACCCCGTCCGCCACCGCGGACAACGGGCTGACCTACGGCGCCCGGCTGCGACTGGTCTCGGGCAACGGCGACCCGTCGGTGTCGAGCCGGACGGTGGAGAATGACCGCGCTTATCTCTACGCCAATGGCGCCTTCGGCACGGTGCAGGCCGGCGTGATCAATGGGCTGTCGGACGAATACGGCATCATCGGCCCCAACACCGAAGGCATCGCCGGAAGCCCGGACAGCAACGGCCTGCTGTTCCTCTACGGCTCATCCACCTATGCCGCCCTGCCGCTGGCCGCGACCAGCCTGCGCACGCTGGCGTCCTACGACACCGGGACCAAGTTCATTTACATCAGCCCCAGCTTTGGCGGCTTGCAGGCCGCGGTGTCCTACACCCCGCGCACCGGCGATTCTAACACGTCGGTCAACCGCCGCAAGGTCGATACCCTGGGCGATGCGCTCGCATTCCGTGACGTGGTCGAAGCCGGGGCCGCCTTCCAGAGCGCTTTCGGCGACGTGACGGTGGAGGCCAGCGCCTTCTACCAGACTGGCAAGGCGGTGCGGCAGAGCGACGGCATCGCCAGCCAGTCCTTCCAGGATCTGAATTCCATCCATGTCGGCGCCAATGTCGGCTATGGCCCGGCAAAGGTCGGCGTCAGCTATGCCTACAGCGGCGACAGCGGCTATGCCAAGGGCATCGCGCAGTCGCGCGACCAGCAAAACCTGATCGTCGGCGCCCAATATATCAACGGTCCGCTGCTGTTCGCTGCCAACTACATGCGCGCACTGGGCAACGATGTGGCGACTATGACGACGCCCGCCAAGGCGGACATCTGGCAGGGCGGCGTCACCTGGACCGTGGCCCCTGGCCTGACCACTGGGCTGGAGTATGACTATGTCCGCTCGACACTGTCGGGCGGTGCGGCAAACGGCGGTGATCTGACCGACCGGGCACACATCCTGATGCTGGACACCCGTCTGGCATTCTAATGCACTGACTCCTTCAGAAAGTGCAAGCAACCGGTCGAGTTTGGCGAAGATGGTTTCGGCGGACATGGTCCAGACGAAGGGCTTGGCGACTTTGTTATGCGCGCGGATGTAGCGGGCGATGGCATTGTGCAGGTCAGCCACAGACTTGAAGACGCTCCGCCGGATACTCCGGCGGGTAATAATCGAGAAAATCTCTCAACGGCGTCGAACCCTTTGTCTACCTGCGTGACGTCCTGGAGCGGATGGTGAACGGTTATCCCGCTAGCCGCTTCGCCGATCTCCTCCCCTGGAACTGGAGTGTGCGTCAGCGCACTAGCGGCGAGAACAACGCCAAGGCGATGGAGATGGTGCGGATCATGATCGACCGTGTCGTCCTGACGCCCTCCCCTGCCGGAGCGGCGTTGGATGCCGACCTTCACGGCGAGCTGGCCGGCGTCCTGGCCGTCTGCGTGGGCGCCGTTCAGACGCGCAGGGCCCAGACGCACGAACGCCCCGGGTCTTTCGAACCGGGGCGTCAACTGTCGGTGGTTGCGGGGACGGGATTTGGCCTTTGCCGAACTCACATTGTGCGCTGAGAGATCGCCCCGTCTCTTCAATCAAGTCAGCCTCCGGCGAATCCGGTGCAGTTCACCACGCCCAGCATCAATGCCTTGAGGACCGCCAGGTCGGAGTAGGTCCGTTGCCCGCCGGGCATACTCGGGTTACGGCACGCCAGCGCTCCACAGCTTCGTCGCTGATACCAGCCAGTCAGACTGTCAGGTGCCCACAATGCCGCATCATACACCCGACAACTGTGAATCCAGCGCCGCCGCTTGGTATGTAATGGTGACAAGTGGTAATGGCCTTGAACGGAATCGATCAGATCGGAAGCTGGAGTGAGCTCTCCTACGTTGGCGCCCTAAAATCCGCAATCACCACCTCATTTGGAAAGGGTACATGTCAATACCGGACGACTATCGCCTGGGATGTACTTATAGGCAATTCTGTTTTGTAAGTTATCTGTTTTAGGACCAAATTAGATCTGATGGTGGAGACAAACTCTATTTTTGACAGTTTTCTTGCTATCAGCTGCTCCAGTTCCTCGACGTCTCGGACGACCACGCGCAGAAGAAAATCGCAGTCGCCTGTCATCCAATTGCATTCCATTACCTCGGGGATCCGCTCGACGGCATCCCGGAAATTCTCCAGTGCCGATTGCGGCTGCTTGTCGAGCTTGACCTGGATATAGGCATTGATTTCCAGCCCCATCACCTTTGGATTCAGAAGGGTGACCCGTCGGTCGATGATGCCGGTCTGCTCCAGCTTCTTCACCCGCGTGAGGCAGGGCGAGGGGGACAGATTGATTCTGCCGGCGAGCTCGACGTTCGTGAGATTTGCGTCCTTCTGCAACTCGTTGAGGATCTTGATGTCCGTTCGGTCGAGCGTCAGCGTGTTCATGATGATGACTCCCTGTAGTACTCTTGACGGCTTGGCTTGGAACCAAAGCGAAGAACGGCAGGAAATTCCGCGGAACAAACCCATCTGAGTGCAGTGCGCATTCCCTTCTGCCATTCGAATGTACACACGGCAGAGTGTATCCGAGGCCAACCAATGGCAGAATCTATGGGATTGCCATTTTATGTCGTGAAACTGTCAAATTCGGACTTAGGTCCGTATCGAGAAGCACGGAGGCCGCAACATTGCCGAAGAGTGCACGGTTTGGGGCGAAATGGCCGGAAGCCCCTGTGGCCGGCGAGGCTCTCCCGATGGCGTGGGATCCCACTGGCCTGCGCGTCAGCTTCTCAACGCTGGATCCGGACGAGCTGGCCCGCCCGCTGGTCTCTTTCCTGGTGCGGCGCAATGTGGATGACGACGAGCTGCCGATCCACCGGCACCGGAAAGGCCAACTGGTGGTGGCGGCGGAAGGCTCGGTCATGTGCCGGACGCTCGACGGGCTTCGGATCGTCCCATCCAATGGAGCGGTGTGGATTCCGGGAGAGATTCCCCACAGCATTTCCATGTCGGACAGGGGCCGCTCATACTGCGTTTTCATCAATTCGGGGATTTCGCCTCTGCCGAATTCCTGTGCGACCTTTTCGATCAGCCCGATGCTGCGCGAGATGATCTTTCACCTCGCTAACCTGCCACCGCTTTATCCCCTGGAGGGTCCGACGAGCCGTCTGGTCCAGGTCATCCTGGACGAACTTGCACAGATGAAGTCGGAGCCGCTCCACTTCCCGGTTTCCAACCATCCCAGGATACAGCGCATCGCCGCCCAATTGCTGGAGGCGCCGGACGACCGCAGGACCATCCGGGACTGGGCGGCGGCAGTAGCCATGAGTGAGCGTACGCTGGCCCGGCTCATCCTAAAACAGACGGGGATGTCGTTCGGCCGGTGGCGCCAGCAACTCCATATCGTGATCGCCGTTCAACGGCTGTCGATGGGCGCTACCGTTCAGGCGATCTCCCAGGAATTGGGATACGACTCTCCGAGCGCCTTCACCGCCATGTTCAGGAAACACATGGGACAGCCTCCGCGCCGGTATCTGCAGGATCGGGCCAGAGGGACGACGAACTGACGCCGCATCGCCCTTGTCATGCCAAAGGCCCTCGATCCTGCCTGCCGGGATCAAGGGCCGTCGGTGTATACGGGGACCGGCTTTGCGGTCCCCCAGATGCTTGCCGCCGCTTACCCTGTCAGCTGACGATGTCCTGCCTGATGCTCTTCCGCGCCACCATGAAGGCGACCGCCGCCAGGACGTAGACGACCGACGTGCTGATCAGCGCCCAGCGGATGGCGTCACCGGAGCCCATCGACGGCGCGAGAAGATCGCTGATCAGGCCGACCGACAGCGGTCCAAGGCCAAGCCCGATCAGATTTGCGAAGAACAGGAAGATTGCGGTGGCCGTCGCCCTGGTGCGCGGACGCACCAGGCTTTGTACCGCCGCGAAGATGGGGCCGTAATAAATGGACTGCAGCATCATCGGCAAACCCATCAGGCAAAGCGCAGCCACTGTGTTCGAGGTGAGATAAGTCGCGAAAAGCGCAAAGGGCAGGCACAGGGCCGCGGCCGCCGGAATGGTCGCGTAGGCCTTCAGGCTGCCGCGCGCCACCGCGCGATCTGTCGCCCAGCCGCCCAACCAGGTGCCGGCGGCTCCGCAGATGCCGACGATCAGGCCCAGCACCGTACCGAGAAAGCCGGTGGCGCCCAGGTGGATTCCTGTGAGATCGTTCAGCCTGACCGTCAGCGCGCCCAACCCTTCCGCGTGATTGCGCAGGAAGTGGGAGCTTTGAAAGGCAAGATTGCTGTAAATCCCGAAACTCATGGCCGCCATCGCGACCGTGAGCCAGATATAGGTTCGCTTGCTGCCGAGTTCGCCCAGTGCCTCCCTCAGGGTGGGCGAGCTTTGCGCCTC
Source organism: Azospirillum sp. A1-3 (assembly GCF_023806445.1). Classification (NCBI taxonomy): domain Bacteria; kingdom Pseudomonadati; phylum Pseudomonadota; class Alphaproteobacteria; order Rhodospirillales; family Azospirillaceae; genus Azospirillum; species Azospirillum sp. A1-3. The sequence continues at coordinate 563,759 of NZ_JAMSLU010000002.1, read as the reverse complement.
GCTGGCCGCGAAGGAGGATTTTCGCGGCTCGGGTAGAGTGAAATTGGCCAGCAGCCCAAGGATGATGCCGGGCACCCCGACCAGCGCGAAAGATGCGCGCCAGCCGAGACTGTCCGCGATCAGGCCGCCGACCACCATCCCGACCAGGGAGCCGGCCGGAATGCCTATGGAAAAGAATGCCAGCGCCGACGCCCGCTTCTCTCTTGTCGTGTAATCGCTGATCAGGGACTGGGATGCCGGCGTGCAGCCGGCTTCGCCGACACCGACACCAACCCTGGCGAGGAACAGCTGGGCAAAGCTCTGGGCTACGCCGCAGACCGCCGTGAACAGGCTCCAGGTGATCGCCGACAGCGCGATGATCCTGACCCGGTTCGCACGCTCTGCCCACCGCGCGATCGGAAGGGCCAGCGTCGCGTAGAAGATGGCGAAGGAAAGGCCGGTCAACGACCCCAGTTGCCAATCGGCGAGACCGAGTTCGCGCTTGATCGGCTCCGCCAGGATATTGACGATCTGACGGTCGACGAAGTTCAGCATGTAAACGAGGAACAACATGATCAAGGCGTAGCGTCGATAGTGGATCGACATGCCCATCGGTTTCGGCTGCGGCACCGACACCGTGGTCGTTGCGTCTTCGATCATACGGCAGTCTCCAAAAAGACCGGGCACAGGGGGCCGGGTCGGTTTCGGTTGGAACGCGGTGTCGGGAGGCGTGGGGAATGCTGGCGGCCGGCCTACGGCTCGGCATACGGTCAGAGTTTGACGCCCGTGCTGATGAGAAACACGTCACGGTCGGCGCGCGGGTCGTAGGGGCCGGCCAAGGTCGTCAGGTAGGTGAGGTTAAAGAGATAGCTGTCCCTGACCGCGCCATCGAGCGCGAGCCGGAGGATCTGGCGCCCCTGATTGAGCGCGCCGTCATAGGACGTCCCGTTGACGTCATGGGAGAAGGCGACGGACGGCTTGAGGTTCACCCCCGGCAGAACGTCCTGATAGCTCAGGCTCGCCTGAAGGCGATACCCCCACGAGAATGGCGTCACGAAGCCCCTGGTGGTGCAGGCCTTGGGATCGGCCCCGGCCGCGCAGACGCCGTTGTTGGGTCCGGTTCCGAAAATGTCGGAGCGGCCATAACGGCGAAAATTGGGGTCCGGCAGATCGTGGACATATTTGGCGCCGACCTCGCCGCCGAGGGTCAAGGTGCCGCCGATCACACCGCCGATGTCGCCCGATGCGGCGAGCTGCCCCTGGGTGACGTGAAAGCGCTCATAACCGATGAACGGCCCGCCCAGGGGAACCGACGCGAAATCCCGCGCCAGCACACCGGTTCCGCTCACGGCCGCCTGCAACAGATCGGGGGCGTTGAAGCCGAGCGGCTGGTTGAATTTATGATCGAGTTCGCCCGCGACCCGCAGCTTCATAGAGGGAACACTGGTGGCGAAGCTGCCGGACAGCATTTTGATATTTTTGGGGTACTGGAACCGATAGGCCGGATTCAAGCCATCCGGATCTCCCGGCAGGAAGATGGCGCCGGTCCGGCCAGTCCGGTCGGCCTCGACATAGCCGGTCCGCGCGTGAATGTTGGTGAAGTGGAGCGAAAACCGGGTGCCGATGTCCGGCACCAGATACGAGCCGCCGACACCGAACTGGCCAGCATCCCCCGCCGTTCCGTCGTTGCGACGCTTCAGGAAACGCCCGGTCGCCAGCCCGTCCACCGAGGACAAGGCATTGGACACCATGACCATGTCGCAACCCGGTGAGGCGTAATCGGCTGTGGCGGCGAATGTTCCGCAACCCGGCTGCGTCGATGTCGCCGACAGCAGTTGATAGAAGACGTCGAGGCTTGCGGTCGGCGAGAGGTCGACCTTGCCCGACAGCGCCAGGAACGGCTTCGCTCCCTCCTGCGGCTGCAGGCCCGGCCGGGACAAGGCGGCGAAGTCGCGCGGGTTGATGTCACGAAGGCCGCCGGGAATTGAGAATGCCGGCCCCCATTCGATGGTCTGCTGGCCGGCCTTGAACGAGATGGGGAGCCCACCGGCGGAGAACCGACCCTTGACGTAAGCGTCGGCGAGGGAGATGCCGCGGAATTTGGCGCCTTGCGAAAAGCCACGGTCGGACAATGGGCCGCCGGCATAGTTGTTTGGCAGGTTGCCCAGCGCGACATGCCCCTCGGCAAGTGTGTGGTCGTACCAGCCCTTCACGCGGGTGAAGACGCCCCAGCCGTCGGCGTTGTTGGCCTCGAAATCGATCAGCCCCTTGGCGACGGTGGAAACCGGATCGCCTTCCCGATAGTTCAGGTTCCCGTCGTCGGAATTGACGCCCCCCGGTGCCGCACTTATGATCCGGAACCGTGCACCGTCGCCGGCCGGAACCAGGGACGGGTCGATGGGGCTGGCGCGAATGGCCGTCCCGACGGTGACCACGGCCCGGATGCCACCCGACCAGTCTCCTTCCTTGAATTCCCAGGCATGGGCCGGCCATGCGATCGACAGGGCGGCAAGGATCGCCACTTTCCGGCTTATGCCAAGGCTTGTCCACCATGCGGCACGGGGTGCCGACAGACTCAGGTCCGCCATCTTTCCTCCCTTTGACGATTTATTGGAGTTGAGACAAGGAAGCCCTTCCCCGATCTTTCCGGACGGGCCAGGGTTCGGTCTTCCGTTTTTCCTTGAGAGCACTCGGCATAGCCTCAGATGCAGGGCAATCGCATCTGAGGGTGGATCGACAACAATCCACTTCGAATGCCCTTCTCCCTGCAAGGAGAGACGGGCTTCTTCATCAAACAAAATCAAAATACGATGATAAGAACGCAGATAATCCGCACTATCCAACGGATGCAAAATATTCCATACGACCGAATTTTCCTGACGAATAAATCAGAGGAACTTTATGCTGATTGTGGATCTGCGCGACAACGGCACCGATCATGATCGTATGGGTGGCGACTTCCAAGGTGTCCTGTACTCTGCAATCGAAGCTGCAAACGGATTGGAGAAGGACTGGAACCCCGGTGACCATCTCGCCCCATTCAGCGGGGGAGAAACGGGATGCACCCTTGCTGCCGTCCATCGCCGCAAAGCGTTCCGCCAGTTGGACCTGATCGGCGGAAAGGACATTCCAGGAAAAGGCGCCGGTCCGGAGAATGACGTCATGAGCCTCGGCACTGCGGTTGATGCAGGCAAGCACCATCGGCGGATCGACGCACAAGGAAACCGCGGCGGTGACGGTCAGGCCACGCCTGTCGGCACCTTGGCCCGATGCCACAATGGAGACCGCCCCCACAACGGAGCGCAATGCACTCTTGAAGGCTGCCGTCTCCACATAGTTTGGAACCGGAAAATCTTGTCCTGACATGGTGAACCTCACGCAAGGCAGTGGAATGGCATGCCGCCAATCCTGGTTGGCGCCGCGGGACTGGTCGTTCGGCACCTGTGTTGGACGCTGCGCTACGGGGTGGCGGTGGCAACCGGCAGCGTCCGGTGCTCCACGATGTTGAGTCCATAGCCCCTGAGCGCGACCGGGACATGCTGCGAGTTGGACAGGAGGATCATGTCGTGAATGCCGAGATCCGCCAGAACCTGGGCGCCGACGCCATAGTTGCGCAGTTCGGCCTTGTCGACGAGCGGCTCCCCAGACTTCACCCGAAGAAGCTGTGAGATCGCCATATCGCGGCTGAACAGCACGATCACGCCTCTCCCTTCGGCGGCAATCTCCTGCATGGATTGGGCGACGATATCGCCGCGATCACCAGTCTGGCCGAGCACGTCCGACAGGATGTCCAGCGCGTGCATGCGCACCAGGGTCGGCCTCTCGTCGATCACACCCTTCACCAGTGCGATCGCTTCCGTCTCGATCGCCTTGATGCGGAAGGTGATGGCGCTCCATTCGCCGCCCCATCGGCTATCGAACTTCGCGGTGACGACACGCTCGACGTCATGATCGTGGCGGCGGCGGAAGGCGATCAGATCGCGGATCGTGCCGATCTTGAGCGCGTGACGACGGGCAAAGGCGACGAGATCGTCGAGACGCGCCATCGTTCCGTCCTCCTTCATGATCTCGCAGATCACGCCCGAAGGATTGAGGCCGGCAAGACGCGCGACGTCTACCGCCGCCTCGGTATGTCCCGCGCGGACCAGCACGCCGCCGGGTCGGGAGACCAGGGGGAATATGTGGCCCGGAGAGACGATGTGGTCCGGCCCCCTGGCCGCGTCGATCGCCACTGCCACCGTCCGCGCACGGTCCGCCGCGGAGATGCCGGTGGAAACCCCCTCGCGCGCCTCGATCGAAACGGTGAAGGCCGTCCCATGACGGGTGCCGTTTTCCGTGCTCATCAATTTGAGGCCGAGCTGATCGACCCGCTCCTTGCCGAGCGCGAGACAGATGAGGCCCCTGCCATGCGACGCCATGAAGTTGATCGCCTCGGGCGTCGCCATCTGCGCCGGGATCACGAGATCGCCCTCGTTCTCCCGGTCCTCGTCGTCGACGAGGATGAACATTCGGCCATTGCGGGCCTCTTCGATGATGTCCATCGTAGAGGACAGAAATGGATGGCGTGGATTGCAAGACGGCATCGTCATGACACTCCTTCGATCACCGTATCACATGTTCGACAGCGCCTTGCGGATCAGAGAATCCTCGGAGTCGTCGTAGAGTGAGTTTATCAGCGCCGCGTAACGTTCGTTCAGCACCTTGCGCCGCTTTTTTCTGGTCGCCGTCATAACGCCATTTTCGGCCGACAGCTCTTCAGGAAGGATCCGGAACGACTTTATCTGTTCGACGGGTGCCAACCTCTGGTTCGCCTTGGCGACCTCCCCCTCGATCAGGCGGATGACGGCTTCCGACGAACAGAAATCCGAGTAGCCGTTTATTGTTTCCTTCCGCCCCTTCACCCAGTCCGTCATCGCGATGCGGTCGACCTCGATCAACGCCACCAAGTATTTCCGTCCGTCACCGCAAACCGCGGCTTCCGATATGTAGGGGCTTTGACGCAGTTCGTTTTCGATCTGCGCCGGACTGATCGACTTGCCGCCGGAGGTGTTGATGATTTCCTTTTTCCGGTCGATGATTGCCAGCTGGCCATCGGGCCGAACCTCGACGATGTCGCCGGTGTGGAGCCATCCGTCCCGTAGAGCCTCCAGCGTGTCGTCAGGCTTGTTCAGGTAACCCGTGAACAGGCCCGGTCCCGTCACCAGCATTTCACCGTCGCCAGCGATCCTGGTCTTCCAGCGCGGATCGGCAATCGGAACGCCGATCGTGCCGGGCTTCGACCAGTCCCGCATTTGGCCGGTGTTCGCTCCGACCAGTTCGGTCTGTCCATAAACCTCCTTGAGGTTCACCCCCCAGGTCTGCCACAGCTTCACCACGTCCGGCGGCATCGGCGCGGAGGCGGTGTAGGGGTATTTGAGTTGGTCCAGACCGATCTCCCCCAGGAGCGGCAGGAAGACGTGATCGCGGCAGGTCGCGAAAAGCGCCTGGATAAATGGATCGTTCGGACCGTCCGCCTGTCGGTCCACCAGCGCCTTCTGGGCGATGGACATCGCGAAGCGGTAGGATTTCTTGCCAATCGAAGCCGACGCATTGATCCTGCTGACCAGTTCGGCGGCGTAGCGTTGATAAAAGCGCGGCGGCGCCATCCAATAGGTCGGCCTCACATCCCGGATGGTCGTCGCGAAGTCCGCTCCGGTTTCGCCGAAATAGGGTGTGACCTCGCTGATGAGAGGAAGAATGATCCCCTGCCCGAGCCCGACGACATGGGAGAGGGGGAGATGGACGACCACCCGCTGGGGTTCGCGGAAAAGCGCCGGGCAAAAGCTTCGGATGGTTACCAGACCCTCGATCAGCGACCGGTGGGTGAGGATCGCGCCTTTGGGATTGCCGGTCGTCCCGGAGGTGTAGACGATGCTGGCGTTGTCTTCCGCACGCGCCATTCCGGCCCGCTCGTCGAGCAACGACGCACAGTCGGACGACGAGGCGGAAAAGCGTGGCAGCGAGACGATGTTCTTCGTTGACGGAACCGCCGGATCGAAGACCACGATCTTCTTCAGCGTCTCCGCTTGCCGGCTGCGGAGAAGGATGGCGAGTTCCTTCTCTCCGGCGACGAAGGCGAATTTGCTTCCGGAGTCCTCCAGGAAATACTCGACCTCCTCGGTCGAAGAGGTGAAATAGATCCCGACCGCCACGCCGCCGGAACAGACCGTCGCCAAGTAGGCGACCACCCATTCCTGCGAGATGTCCCCCATGATGGCGACGTGGTCCCCCTTCTCCAGGCCGTCGTCGAGGAGGGCACGCGACAGCGCCGTGACGTCCCTGGCGAATTCACTCCAGGTCGTAGCGTGCCACGTGCCGGCGCGCTTCTGGAAGAACGCCACGACCTCGCCCCTGCTGTCCCGGCGGTCTCGCAGCAGCGACGGCAGCGTCCCGTCTTCATGGGCGGTCGGTGGAGGGTCGATGGCGGATGAGGCAATCGTGGACGGGGCAATTGGGGGCAGGACGGGGGGGGAAAAGGAATGCGGCCCGCCCATCTCAATTGCCGCCTTCTGCAAAGCGTTTGCGCTTCTCGCGGAAGGCGGCGACGGCTTCCTTACGCTCCGGGCTGTGGAAGGTGAGCATCTCGAGCGCGCCGGCGGTGTCGAGATTCAGGTGCACCTGATCCTTGATCAGCTTGTTGACGGCGTATTTGGTCCAGACGATGGCGTCGCGGGGGCCGGATGCGAGCATCTCGGCGTAGCGGACCGCATGCTCGACGACGGTTCCTTCCGGCACGACCTTGTTGATCATTCCGGCCGCCGCCGCGTCCCCCGCCGAAATGAAGTCCCCGGTCATCAGGTAATGCTTCGCCCGCACCGGCCCCAGAAGTAGCGGCCAGATCACCGCACCGCCGTCGCCGGCGACGACGCCGGCCGTCACATGCGTGTCGGCGAAGCGGACGCCGGGCTGCGCAAAGACGACGTCGCAAAACAGCGCGAGCGTGGCACCCAGCCCGACGGCGACGCCGTTGACCGCGGCGATCAGCGGGCATTCCAGTTCGAGCATGTTGCGGATGAGATGGCGCCCGGAGCGGGTGGGCGAAATCGGACCCAGATCGTCATCAAGCGCATTCTGATCGCCGCCGGAGCAGAAGCCGCGACCCGCACCGGTCAGGACGACGGCCTTGACCGCCCGGTCGTTATCGAGGTCCAAGAACAGCTCTTCCAACGCGGCGTGCATCGGCCAGTCGATGGCGTTGAGGATTTCAGGCCGGTTCAGGGTGACGATCGCCACCCCGCTCGCGCGTTTCTCGACGAGCAGGCCCCTGTACGTCTTGTCGGTCATGTGAGGCTCTCCAGATCATCCGGCCGGATCGCTTGGCCAGATCGGTCGACACGGGATCAGGCCGAAGCGTTCGCCTTTCGCATCATGCGGATCTGTTCGAGTATCTCGTCGGTCGGACGCACCACATTGTTGCGGTCGTTGAAGTGAGGGATGACATAGCGGCCGACCAACTCAATCGCCTTCATGATCTCGGCGTGTGAAACCGAATCGATGTGGAATAGGATTTCTTCGGCGCCGGTTTCGATGAAGCGTTCCAGCTGGCGGATGACCGTATCCGGGCTGCCGCAAACCAGGCTGGCGGAGTCGTTGAGGAGATAATCCCAGTCGGTAGCCGCGCGCTGGAGCGCTTCCAGCCCCTCCCCCATGTAGGCGTAGTCGTCCGCGATCTTCGCCAGCCGCGGATAGGCATCGGTCGAGATGCGGGCGTACTGCATCAGCGGCTCGGCATAGATGTCCTTCGCCGCCTGATCCGTTTCGGCGATCCCGAGGAACACCGGCATGCCGAGACGCGGACGGTCGAGAGGGCCGTTCGGATCCCGGTGCCAGTTCGACCGATAGGCTTCGACCATCTTCGCCTGGGCGTCCCAGCCCTGGTAGAGCGTGTGGCTGAGGACGGCGAGCCCCTGGCGGGCCGCCCAGACATGGCTGCGCTCACTGGTCGCGGCGATGCCCATCAGCGGATAGGGCTTCTGCAGCGGTTTTGGCACCAGCATGCGCGGCGGAACCTGATAATGCTTGCCCTCGAAGGTGAAAATGTCCTTGCTGAAGGCTTCGCGCATGAGCGCGATCCCCTCCTCCATCTGCTCAAGGGTTTCTGCAGGCTCCACGTTGAAGGCGCGCATCGCGATGGTGGTGTTCGCGCGGCCGCAATAAAGCTCCATGCGGCCGTTGGACAGGATGTCGGTGACGGCGGCACGTTCCGCCGTGCGGAGGGCGTGGTTGATCTTCTTGGGCATCAGCGAAACCGCCGGCCTCAGCCGGATGCGGGACGTGACCGCCGCGAGGTAGCCATACACGACTTCGGGAGCCGAACTGGAGATCCCGCCCAAGGCGACATGCTGCTCGGACAGGCTGACGATGTCGAAACCCATCTTCTCGGCAAACACCGCCTCTTCGACAAGCTCGTGAAGCCGGCGTGAATAGCTTTGTCCAACCAGGGTTTCCTGCTCGGACCAGAAGCCGAACTTGACTGACATTTGGATTCCCTCTCGGGTTTGTTTGGGATGCCTCTTCGGTGATTGGAAGCTTGTCACGAAGCAGGCGGCAGAACCTGCCAAAGATCCGTTGCACCGACTGTGCGTTCAGAACATTATTTTGTGTAGGAATGATCGACTGGGGTGGCCGGGCGGCAACGGCAGTCCGGTGTCAGGCCGGATCGTCCTGGGAAAAGCGTTCGACGAGAAGCGAGGCGATGCGCTGGATGCAGTGCCTGCCGATGGCTGCCGAGGAGCCGTTGGGGTCACCAAGAATGCCGTTGGCGCTGACGGCCGAAAGCCCGTCGCGCCACATCAACTCCAGGTCGCCTTGTGAAAGAAGCCCCAGTCTTCCGGCCACATAGCGTTCCGTGCGCACCCGCCCGGGGTGGATGTCAAGCATCAGCGAGGTTTCGGCGATATCGGCATGGCCGCCGACCTTAATCGGTTCGCCACCCGCCTCATTGACGGCATCGCGCCAGCACTCCAGCCACGCCTTCGCATCGGTGAAGGCGGAGACGCGGCAGGAGGGGGGCACGGCCGACCGCAATCGCGGCAGCATCCTGGCCAATGGCGGAGAATTGCCGACATGGGCGGAGAAGATGAGAATCCGCTCGAACCCGTGTCCCGCCAGACTGGCGCAGTAATCCCGGCAGATCATTTCGAATGTGCTGTCCTGCAGAGAGATCGTGCCGGGAAATGCGAGATGGTGGGACGAACAGCCGACCCTGATGGTTGGCGCCACCAGGGCATCTCCCAAGCCCTTCGCCACTAGGATGCCGAGATGGTCCGCATGGTCGGCATCGACGCTGAGGGTCAGGTGCGGTCCGTGCTGCTCCACTGCCCCGCAGGGAATGACGATGGTCCGGGCGCCGCCGGCAATGGCGAGAGCGACCTCGGACGAGGTCATAAACTCAAGCCGGAGATGATCGCCGTCAGCCATGCTGCTGCCTCGCCTTGCGTTGAAGGAACTGTTCACGCGCCGCGGCCGTCTCTTCGCGGTTCAGGTAATCCTGCATGTCACTGAGCGTGCGCGCTTCAAGCTCCTCATCGGTCATCCGCGGCGCCTCGTTGAAGGTGCGTTTGATTGCCGAGAACAGATGCATATCCTTGAGGCGAAGCGTCTCGGCAACGGCACGGGTCCGGTCCTGCAAGTCGTAGAAACCGACGATTTCGTTGACGAGGCCCATCGCCTGCGCCTCCTGCGCCGAAACAAGCTCGCCGGAATAGAGGAGACGCTCGGCAGCCCGACGCCCGAGGCGGTTCATCGCCTGCCGCATGCCCTTCGCGGCGGGGAGCAGTCCATGATTGATTTCGGGAAAGCCGAACCGGGCGCTGTCGCTCGCCACGACGTAGTCGGCGAACAGAGCCAGCTCCAGCGCCCCGCCCACCGCATAGCCGTTGACTGCGCACAGCAGAGGGCACCGGTAGCCTTCGAGCGCGATCAGCAGACGGTGGAAGGCCCGCATTCGCGGGATCGCGGCTTCCGCCTTGATGGTGATTTCGCGAATGTCGCCGCCGGCACTGAAGAAGCGCTCGCCGGCGCCGGTCAGGATCACGGCCGGCGCGTCGGCCTCTTCGCCGAACCGGGCGAGATCGTCCGCCAGTGCCTGGATCAGATCGAGGGAAAGCGCGTTGGCGGGCGGCCTGTCCATGGTCAACCGGACCAGCGTCGTGGATAAACGATCCATCCTCAGCATGTTGCCTCCTTTCAGGTCGCACAGGGCTCCGTGGCTGCCGATCCGTCGGCTTGGACGGAGGCGAACCGGGCGCGCAGGGTCTTCTTGTCGATCTTCCCGACGCTCGTCCTGGGCAGCTCGCTGACGGCTATGAAGTGGTCGAGTTTCGCGTATCGCGTGATCGCACCGTCATTGATCGCCGCCTCGATCGGCCGGTTCAGCGTTCCCAGCGTCACGGTCGCACCGGGGGCGGCGACGATTACGGCCAGCGGCCGCTCGCCCCAATGGTCATCAGGCACGGCGACGACGGCCGCTTCGGCGACACCGTCGGCATTCGCGACGATGCCCTCCAACTGGAGCGAATCGATCCATTCCCCACCGCTCTTGATGACGTCCTTGAGGCGGTCGCAGATCGTCACGTTGCCGTTCGCATCGATGGTCGCGATGTCCTGCGTGTGGAGCCATCCGCCCCGCCAAAGGGCCTTCGACCCCTCCCCGTCGCCCACATAGCAGGGCGTGAGCCAAGGGGCCCGCACCACCAGTTCCCCGCGCGACCGTCCATCCCTGGGAAGCGGGGTCATGGCCTCGTCGACGATCCGCGTCTCGACCAGCGGGATCGGCACCCCTGCCCTGGTCAGCAGATGGCCCTCGTCCGCGGCTCCCGTCTCCGATCCAGGGGCGCGGCGCGTTACGGTAAGAATCGGCGCCGTTTCGGACATCCCGTAGGCACCGACGATCTCCATGCCGCGGCGCCGCCCTTCCTCGAACAGGGCCGGGGTGAGGCTCGAACCGCCTACCACCATCATCCAGCCGGAGAGGTCCGTTCCAGTACGATCTGCCGCGGAAATCACCATCTGCAGAATGGTTGGCACGCCATGCGAATAGGTGACGCCATGCTCAGTCCGCAATCGGCAGATCATGTCGGCATCATAGCGCCCCGGATAGACCTGCTTCAGGCCCAGCATCGTCGCGATATAGGGCATGCCCCAGGCATGGACGTGAAACATCGGCGTGAGCGGCATGTACACGTCGTCGACACCGAACCCCCGATGGCGCGTGTCGCCGGAATGACCGCAGAGGGCCAGTGTGTGCAGAACCAGTTGTCGATGGCTGAAGCAGACCCCTTTCGGATTCCCCGTCGTCCCGGTGGTGAAGAAGGTTGTCGCGATTGCGTTCTCGTCGAAATCCCTGAAATCGAAATCGGGATCGGCGGCTGCGATCATCTCCTCATACTCCCCCGCCGCCCAGGCGGGTGCCGGCTCGCCGGTCCCGTCCATGATGGCGATGACCGCCTTCACGCCTGGAACGGCTTGCCGGATTTCGTCCAGCAGGGGGAAGAAGTCGCGGTGGATGATGATCAAGCCGGGATCGGTCCTGACCAGCGTGTAGAGGAGCTGGTCGATGGGCAGGCGGACGTTCACCGTCTGCAACACGGCGCCCATCATGGGAATGGCGAAATACGCTTCCAGATATCGATGACTGTCCCAGTCCATCACCGAGATCGTCATCCCCTCCTCGGCGCCCAGCGAGGACAGCAGCGACGCCAGTCTTCCGATGCGTTGCGCGAACTCCCGGTAGGTGAGGTGATACTGGTTGCGGTACACGATCTCCTGATCGGCCGACGTGATGAGAGCGCGGTCAAGCAGGTGGCGGATGGTCAAGGGGTATCGATAAGCTTCGTCGGTTGCGTCAGCGAAACGCAAGGGCATGTCTGCTCTCCATCATGATCCTATCGATTTTGCAGACCGGCCCGGCCTCCGGTGCGGGGCGGATCAACCCGCCACCGGCCGGTGTCGCCGCCGTCGGTACGCGCCGATCCACCTTCGGCATGCAAGGATCGCCTGCTGCCCGAGGTTAGCGCCTGCCCCTCAAGGGTTTCTTCCGAAGACTCCCCGTGAGCGCGCCCGTGAAAGGATATTCTGGCGCGACCCACCTGTTTGACGGCGATAGATGCCGCACACTTCCGCGGCCGATTACAGCGCGTCGCCGGCGGTTGCGGACTCGATGACGACGGTCGCCGTCATGCCCGCCGTCAGTTCGACGCCGGGCGGGACACGGTCGATGCGGATGCGCACCGGTATGCGCTGGGCAAGGCGGACCCAGCTGAAGGTTGGCTCGACGTTCGGCAAGCCGCTGTGACCGGGCGTTCCGTTGCTGTCCTCAATGCCCCGGCCGATGCTTTCGACATGGCCGGAGAGCGCGTCATCGAAGCCCATCAGCATGATCTGCGCCGGGCTGCCGACACGGATCCGCCGCAGCTTCGTTTCCTCGAAATAGCTGGTGATCCAGAAGCTGGTCGCATCGAGGATGGCGATCTTCGTCACGCCGGCCGTGGCATAATCGCCGGGCCGCAGCCGCAGATTGGTGACGTACCCGTCGATCGGCGCCCGGATCGTCGCCCGTGCGAGATTGAGTTTGGCAAGATCGAGCGCAGCCACCGCACCGTCATAGGTTGCGGACGCCTGTGCGGCGGCACCGGCCGTCTGCTGCACATCCTCCTGGGAAATGACTTCGCGGAGTTGGCTTCGCCGCCGCGCCGCCGCCTGTCGGACAAGCATGTCCTGGCGCTTGGCTTCGGCATCGGCCTGTGCGGACGCCACCGCGAGCGAAAACCGCTCGCGGTCGATCACATAGAGGACGTCGCCACGATGCACATACTGATTGTCGATAACTGACACGGCACCGACAGTCCCGGAGACTTCCGGCGCGATCTGCACGACTGCCGCGCTCACCCGGGCATCACGCGTCCACGGCGTCTGCTCGTGACGCGTCCACACCTGCAACGCCACGAAAGCGGCAACCGTGCCGAAGCAGAGGGTCAGGGCATAGCGTCCGAGCAGGGACAGCACAGGTTTCATTGGAATGTTCCGCTGGATGGCAGAGTCTGCAGGAGCAGACCGTAGAGGAGGGCGAAAGTGGCGAGTTCGACGAGCGGCCGGCTGGCGGTCAGGCGGAAGAGTCCCGCGGCGGCGAATAGACGGACCGCCGCGACGGTGCCGACAAGTGCGACCAAGGCGAGCACCAGCAGACCGGGGAGGAAGATGCCTCCGATGTCGAGATCAAGGATCATCGGCCGTTCTCCCAATTCGATGCGCCGCTCGGACCCAGGGCGAACTGGAGGTCGATGAGCAGGTCGAGCAGGAGACCGCGGCCTTTGATCGAGCTGTCGGCGACCCGCGCCATCAGCAATCCGATGCGCCGCTGCAAAGCGATGGCATCGGAAGGTCCCGCCCGGTATCCGAGACCGAAGCGTAGGGCAATCGCGGTGAGAAGCTCGAACCCGTCATAGCCGATCTGGCCGTCATTGTTGCCGCTGTCATTGGCGTCGACCTGCCGGATTGCCTGATAAAACCGACCGGCGGCGTGACCGACGCGAAGATGGTGCAAGGTGTCGTCAAGCACATCCGGGTGGGATTTTCCAGACAGCCGGAGCCGCGGGAGCAGCAGCGCCGTCCGGTCAATCATGAGACTTGTCCAGCGCGCTTCGTCTGGTCCGCCGCCCAGGGCCCGCTGCCTGACGTCCTGCCGATTCAGTCGAAGCAGCCGGCCGATCGCCGCATCGACCGGGATGGTCTGGAACAGGCTCATGCTCACGACCGCAAATCCTATCGCCGCGAACAGCGCGATGACGCTGTTGAGAGCCCCGGCAAAGTCGCCGGCATAGGTGGTACCCAGCCCCGAGAGGATCGGGATCGTCAGGGTGATGCCGAGCGCCATGAATGTCGTCGGGGGCCGCGCCTGCAGGGAGCCGGCGAACAGGAAGGCTGGTGCGAGCACCGCGACGAGGCCGACGAAATCCGTCACGCGGGGAAGGATGACGAAGCTGTAGACCAGACTGAACGCCACCCCGGCGACCGAACCGGTCATGTATTTGACGACATTCGGCGCCGGCACGTCGACATTGCCGAACAGGGCGCAGCATACACCCAGGATCGACACTGCCAGTCCGCCCTCCGGCCAGGCCGACCAGATCCAGAACGCGCAGCCGATGACGATGCCGGCGACCGCGCCCAGCGCGCTCCGGGCCGCCATCCAGGGGTCGCGGTGATAGACATAGCCCGTCGCGCGTCTGGACCGGAGGTGCGATACGGTGTCCGACGACTGGGAGGTTATGATCGTCCGCTCCAGCCGGTCGCAGTCATGAAGTAGGCAGATCATCTCGGCGAGGTGGCCAACGAGGTTGGCCGCGAGCCTGTCGCCGGCCGTCACGGCATCCGCGGCGATGCGTGTCCGCACCGTCTGGGCGCGGTCGATCAGCCGGTTCGCAACGATGTCCCGCCCGGCCGAGTCGGAGGCAGCGAACCAATGCTCCACTTCACCCAGCAGCGCGGTCAGTTCGTCAGGCGGGGTGTGGTTTCCGGAGCGAAGGGCATGAACGCGGTCATCGACCTCCGTCGCGAGCGGAAGCAGTCGTGCAAGCCGGTCATGGATCAGTTGCAACGTCTCGCGGCTCGGCGTCACCGGTACCGGGTCGTATGGCAGGTGACCGGCCAGCCCTTGCAGGGCGAGGAGGTCCCCTGCCAGCCGGTCGCGGTCGCGACGGGTCACCTCCCCGGAAGTTCCGCGGAGCGCGTCGCCCGCCAGCCGGCGGGCATCCCGCAGCGTTGCCGATAGCTTGGCGGTGAACTGGCCGGTCATGCGCTTCGGCAGGATAAAGCGATGAACTAGGATGGCGCAGAGGATCCCGATGGAGATCTCCTGGACCCGCACCGATGCTGTATCGAAGACGGCAGCAGGATTGAACACGCTGGGGAAGCCGATCAGGCTGGCGGTGTAGCCGGACAGAACGAAGGCATAGGCACGCGCGGTGCGGTCGAGCAAAGAGAGGTAGAGGCACAGGCCGATCCAGCAGGCGAGAACCACGCTGCACACGATCGGATCGTTGACGAAGAAGGGGATGATCGCCACGGTCGCGACGGCGCCGACGACCGTCCCCGCGAAGCGATAGACGCCGCGGCTGAGCGACGCGCCGGCCGAGTTCTGCGAAACGATGTAGACGGTCAGAATGGCCCAGGAAGGTTTCGGCAATCCCAGGCGCAGCGCGAAGTAGTAAGCCAACATCGCCGCGGCGAAGCACTTCACCGAGAAGAGCAGCGCATCCGCATCTGCCCGCAGTGCAGGGATCCAGATGGCGATCCCGGTGGCCGTGACGAGACGGTTCGAAGGAGGTTCGGTTCTCATGCCTGAGAGTATCGGCGCCTTGCGCAACCAGATAAATTAGGTATCCTGTCAAAAAACCCCTTAATCATGCCAAAACCTATGGCCGCGTCACGATCAGCCGTTTCCGTCTTCGACCCCGATCTGGCGGACCAGCCTGCCGTCGCTCGCCTGCTCGACTTCGCGGACTACGAGGCGGAAGTGCCGGTGCACGTGCATCGGAAGGGACAGCTGATTCTCGCGCTGCACGGGGCCGTCACGTGCACCGCGGACAATGAGATCTGGATCGTGCCACCCAACTGCGGAGTTTGGATTCCGGGTGGTACGCCACACAGCGTCAGGGCGACCGTGAATGCTCAGCTCAGCTACCTGTTTGCAGAGCCGGGAGCCGCAAATCTGCCCAAGGTCTGTTGTACCCTGTCGATTTCTCCGCTGGTGCGGGAACTGGTCAACCGGCTGACCGGCGAAGTTTCGGACTATCTTCCGGATAGCCATGCCGCTCGGCTCGCACAGGTAACGTTGGACGAACTGGCCGGGATGCCGCGTGAACACTTCAATCTGCCCATCTCCGGCGATCCGAAGATCCGGGCGATCGCCGATGCCCTGACGATCGAACCGTCCGACCGGAGCACATTGGGAGAATGGGCGAAGCGCGTCGCGATGAGCGAAAGATCACTGGCTCGTTTGATGATCCGGGAGACGGGCCTTACGTTCGGACGCTGGCGACAGCAGTTGCACCTTGTCGTCGCACTTCGTGAATTGGCCAGCGGGACGGCGGTGCAAACCGTGGCGGACAAGCTGGGCTATGAGTCGGTCAATGCCTTCATCACGATGTTCAGGAAAGCGCTGGGAAGTACGCCGGCACAGTATTTTGCGCAACGCAGGGTGAAGCTGTCACAGCCCAGAACAAAGACAGGGGCGATAGGAGTTGGGGCCAGAACTCATAATCGATGACTGACGAGAGCAGTGATCTGGACGGTAGCGAAGAAGTTGACTGCGGCATGATTGATGCCCTTCGGCAAGTCGATGTCCGCGGCGTCGAGATCGAGTTAGTATCCCGTCTCAGAAGTTCTTATTCACTGCTGGATAGCGCGTTCTGTGTCCGGCGGCAGAATCGTTCGACAGCAGCGCGGATAGCGTCGGCGGATTTGGTCCAGCGGAACGGCTTTGGGTCGGCATTACGAGCGTTGATATAGGCATGGATGGCCGCCTCGAGTTCCTCCGTCGAGCGGTGGGTGGCGCGCCGGATCTGCTGGTCGGTGAGCAGCGCGAAGAAGCGCTCGACCTGATTGACCCAGGAGGCCGAGGTCGGGGTGAAGTGTGCGTGCCAACTTGGCCGCTTGGCGAACCAGTCACGGATCAGCTTGGTCTTGTGGGAGGAGGCGTTGTCCATCACCACGTGGACGTCCAGGTCGGCAGGGAAGTTGCGTTCGATCTCGTCCAGGAACTGGCGGAACTCTGCCGCCCGGTGGCGTGGCAGGCACCGGCCGATCACGCTCCGGGCCTTCATGTCCAGCGCGGCGAACAAAGAGCTGGTGCCGTGGCGCTCATAATCGTGGGTGCGCCGCTCCACTTGACCAGGGCGCATCGGCAGCACCGGCTGAGTGCGGTCGAGGGCTTGGATCTGGGTCTTCTCGTCCACGCACAGCACCAGAGCACGAGCGGGTGGGGCCAGGTAGAGGCCGACGATGTCGCGCACCTTGTCAACGAACTGCGGGTCACTCGAGAGCTTGAAGGTCTCGCTGCGGTGCGGCTGGAGCGAGAAGGCCCGCCAGATGCGGTGCACGGTCGCGGACGACAGCCCCGAGGCGCGGGCCAAGGAGCGCGTGCTCCAGTGGGTGGCGTCGACCGGCGCCGCCTCGAGCGTCGTGGTGACGACCTCGGCCACCTTGTCATCGCCGATCTTACGGGGGGCGCCCGGGCGGGGGTCGTCAAGCAAGCCACCCATCCGCCGCTCGGCAAAACGTCGGCGCCACGTCGCGACCGTCAGGCGGGTGACGCCGATCCGCTCGGCAATGGCGACATTGGTCAGGCCGTCGGCGGCAAGCAGAATGATCTCCGCCCGTACCGCATCGGCCCGCGCGATCTTCCGACGGCGCGAGCGCGCCTTCAGTTCACCTTGCTCGGCCTCGCTCAGTTCAATCCGTACCGCCGATCCCCAAGCCATGCCGTCCTCCATATCGGTCAGGCCGCTCAGAAAACCATCTCCAACGGCATATGGATAAAAATTCCTGAGACGGAACCCTAGGCGATAATCCGGCGCTTAGACCAAGCGCAGGCCGGGGCAAACTCGACATCCGTCAGGCACGTGTCATCGGCCCCGGATGAGGTACGCACCATCAAAACGACGATAGAGCCCTTATTCCATGCCGATTCATACCAGTTTTCCTCAATTTATGCGCCATGGTCTCCACCGGATTGGGAATCGGCCCCTTCGCCGACACACCGACTCTGATGCACGATCTTGGACAGGCGGCTCTCCAGCACTGGTCGCGCAGGCCCGGAAACAGGTCAGGTGCCGCCCATCACCAAGCCTCCATCCACCGTCAGCGTCTGCCCGGTTATGAACCGGCTCCAGTCGGAGGCGAGGAACAGCACCGGCCCGGCGACGTCCTCCGGCGTCGCGATACGGCCAAGCGGGGTTAGGGCGGTGATGCGGTCCTTCACCGGTTCCGGTGTCGACCGACTGGCGTCGG
The DNA here is from genome assembly GCF_023806445.1 of Azospirillum sp. A1-3. Taxonomy (NCBI): domain Bacteria; kingdom Pseudomonadati; phylum Pseudomonadota; class Alphaproteobacteria; order Rhodospirillales; family Azospirillaceae; genus Azospirillum; species Azospirillum sp. A1-3. The sequence continues at coordinate 545,732 of NZ_JAMSLU010000002.1, read as the reverse complement.
TGGGATAGACCAACCCCGGCGCCACGCAGTTGACACGGATGCCAAACGGCCCAAGCTCCGCCGCCAGGGTGCGGCTGAAGCCAATCAGCGCCGCCTTGGCGGTCGTGTAGTCGTGGTAGGGAACGGTCGGCCGCGCCACGAGGTCGGTCGCCATGTTGACGATGCTGCCCGCTTCCCGCCGGCGCAGCGCCGGCAGCACCGCCCGGCAGACGGCATGGGTGCTTTTCAGCGCCCCGTCGATCTGGGTCTGGTAATCGTCCCACTCGGTTTCCCAGAACAGCCGCCGCCGATCAGGGTCGAAGACATAGGGAGCGAAGGCGTTGTTGACGACCACGTCCAGCCCGCCGAACTCCGCCACCGCCGTCTCCACCATCCCGACGACCGCCGCTACGTCGGTCACGTCTGCGCGCAGCGGCAGCCCGTCGCCGCCCAGCGCCCGACACTCCGCCGCCACTGCTTCAGCCGCCAATTGGTTCCGGAGGTAGTTGACCACCACCATGGCCCCTTCCGCGGCGAAGGCGCGGGCGATGGCGGCACCGATGCCGCGCCCGGCACCGGTGACGAGGATGACCTTGCCCTGGAAATCCATAACGGTCCCGTTACTGCTTGGGTGGAATCAGGTCGGTGCGCACCACGGCACCCGTGTCGAGCGGGCGGGCGATCAGGCCCAGTTGGTGGAAGGTGTCGGCCCCCTTCTGCATCACGCCGGGATCGAAGGCGCCCAGCCCCTCGCGCTCCGTCGTCTCCGACACGGTGGAGGCGTTGCGCAGCTTGATGATGCCCAGGTTTACCGCCTCGTCCGAACCGTTGATGGCGCGGGTGACGGCGATGCGGGCGGCCTCCTCCGGATTGGCGATCATCCAGGCGGCACTGTCGCGATAAGCGGCGAGGAAGCGGGCGAGCAGCGGCTTCTTATTGCGGTAGGTCTCCTCCGTCACCACGAAGATGTCGCTCGGCAGGTTCAGGCTGTCGCGCACCTCGATCACGTTGACCTCGGGCAGGCCCTTCAGCCGCGCGACGTAGAGGCCGGTGTCGGTCGCCGCCGTGGCGTCCACCTGCCCCTGGATCACCGGGGCGAAGTTCAGCAGGCCGGTCACCTCGATGGTCACGTCCTTCTCGCTCAAGCCGACCTGATGCAGGAGCACGGCCAGATTCTGCCGGGTGCCGCTCGACAGGCTGTAGACGCCGACGCGCTTGCCCTTCAGGTCGGCGGGCTTGGTGATGCCGTTGGCCTTGGGCGACACCACGTTGAAGACGTTCTGCGGGTAGATGTTGTAGATGGCCACCAGCTTCTCGCCCTTGTCCAGCGCCAGATAGAAGGCGGCGGGATCGGTGAAGGCGATGTCGGCCTTGCCGGTCAGCATGGTCTGGATCGCCGACCCGCCGCCGGTGCCGGGCACATAGTCCAACGCGATGCCCTTGGACTTGAAGAAGTCCTTGTCGGGCTCGGCCAGCAGATTGGTGATCTCGCTGATCGGCTGGCTCCAGCCCGCCACCGTCACCTTGTCCAGCGCCCCGGCCGGCGTTTGGGCGAGCGCGCCGGACACGCTGCCCAACAGCAACGCCCCCACGAGTGCGGACACCCCCGCCGCACGAGAAAACAGCCCCATTCCCAGTTATCCTTTCGCCTGTCGAGACAATAGCCACCGCTCGATCAGCAGCGTGGCCTGATACACCAGCATGCCCAGCGCAGTGATGACCGCGAACAGGGCGAACATCAGCGGGGTGTCCATCATCCCCTGCGCGGCGATGATCGAGGCGCCCAGCCCCTGGCGCCCGCCGATGAATTCCCCCACCACGGCGCCGACCAGCGCCAGCACCACCGCCACCCGCAGCCCGGCCAGGATTACCGGCAGGCCCGAGGGAATTTTGAGCCGCGTCAGGGTGCGCCAGCGCCCGGCCCGCAGCATGCGGAACAGTTCCCGCTTGGCGGGATCAACGCGGTCCAGCCCGGTTAGCGTGTTCTCCAACAGCGGGAAGAAGCAGATCAATGCCGTGATCGCGACGGTGGAGGACATGCCGAAGCCGAACCACAGGATGAACAGCGGCGCCAGCGCCAGCTTCGGCACCACCTGGCTGGCGATGACGTAGGGGTAGAGCAAGCGGCGCAGCCCCGCGACTTCCGCCAGCGCTACCCCGGCGACAAAGCCGACGAGACAGCCGATGCCCAGCCCCAGCGCCATCTCCGTGGCGGTCATCGCCAGATGCGACAGCAGCCGTCCGCTCGCCAGACCGCTCCACAACGCAGCCCCCACCGCCGAGGGCGACGGAAGCACCAGCGCCGGGATCCCCGACCAGCGGCAATAGCCCTCCCATCCCGTCAGCAGCAGCGGCGGCAGCAGGATCGCGGCGATGCGGGTCGTCATTCCGCCGCCTCCGCCCGCCGGAGTCCGGACGCGCCGTCCATAGCGTGGCGCAGATCGCGGCACAGCGCGTTGAAGCGCGGGTCGTAGCGCAGGTCACGCGGGCGCGGGCGGGGCAGATCGATGGAGACGCTGTGGCGCAGCCGCCCGTCCGCCATCACCGCGACGCGATCGCCCAGATAGACCGCCTCGGCGATGTCGTGGGTGACGAACAACGCGGTGGTGCCGCGCTGCGCGCACAGCCGCAGAAGATCCTCCTGCAACTCCTCGCGCGTGAGGGCGTCAAGCGCGGCGAAGGGCTCGTCGAGCAGAAGCAGCGCCGGATCGGCAATCAGCGCGCGCGCCAGCGCCACCCGGCTCTGCTGCCCGCCCGACAGAGCCCGCGGTCCCCGCTGCGACAGCCCCGCCAGCCCGACCAGTTCCAGCAGGTCCAGTGCGCGGGCGCAGTCGTCGGCGGTGGCACGGCGGTGCAGCGTCACCGGCAGCAGCACATTATCCAGCACCGTCAGCCATTCCAGCAGCGTCGGCGTCTGGAAGACGACGCCCACCGCATCGCCCGGCCCCTGCACCGGCGCCCCGTCCAGCCGCACCTGTCCGGCGGCGGGGGCGAGAAGTCCGGCGGCCAGCTTCAGCAACGTGGTCTTGCCGCAGCCGCTGCGCCCCAGCAGGCAATGAACCGCCCCACGGCCAACCGTCCAGTCGACACCATCGACAATCGCAGCATCGCCGTAATCGAAGCGCACGCCCTCGAAAACCAGGAAGGTGGCCGGATCAATCGGCATAGCGGGCTAACCCCTCTGCCAGCCCTTCCGCCGACCGCTCGATCTCCGTCACCGTCACCAGATCCAGCAGGTTGAACCGGCCGTCGTGGTGCCAGCCGGCCTCCGGCGCGGTCATGTTGCCTAAGGCGCAGAGCCGCGTTACCCCCGCCGCCCCCAGTGGTCCGGCCAGGCGGAACAGTTCCTCCGGCGCCGCCGCGATGCCGGCGGTCTGCAAAATGGCGCGGTGCGGGGCGACGCGGCCCGCCACCTCCGCCAGATCGTCCACCGCCACCACGGCGATCGTCCGGTTCAGCGCGGTCGGCGCCAGCCCATCCGGCGCGTCGGTGCAGGACACGCACCAGCCGCCCGCCGGGTCCGACAGCAGCAGATGACCGGACCCGTCCAGGCCGCGCATCGTCTGCCTGTCGCGCCAGCCGGCGACCTCGCCGGCCTCCGCCATCGACAGGGCCCGGCGCGGTTGTTTGCGAGCCAGCACCGCAAGTTCATGAGCGAGCATGGCGGCGAAATCCTGCGGCGAGAGCCGGCCGCCGCGTTCGACAAACAGCGTGTGCGGCGAATAGCAGCCTTGCTGATCGTAGCGGGCGATGTCGTGGGCGGCCAACCGTGCCGTCTCCCCCGCCCGCCGCGGGTCGAGGGCGGCTCGCGACACCAGCGCGAAGCTGATCTTGTGACCATAGGGCAGGAATCGGGTGCTCACCGGCACCCGGTCGCGGATCGCCGCCAGCGCCGCATTGCCGCCATAGGCGACCACGGTATCGGCCTGGGCCAGCCATGCCCGCTCCGCCGCCGCGTCGCCGCCCTTCCACCACACCACCGCCAGGCAGTCGCCCAGCCTGGGATCGATCTCCGCCAGCAATTGCGCGAACCAGCCCGCGAACAGCGGTTCGGCGCTGGGCAGCTTGCCGACCGTCCCGGACTTGACCAGCAGGCCAGAGATAAGGCTCCATAAAGGCAGTCCCGGCACATTGCCCGCCCAGACATGCAGCAGCAAATCGGGACCGAAGGCGCGGGTGAAGCCGCCCTTGGGTGCCGGCTGGAACTCGTCCAACACCTGCGGGTTCGCGAAGTCCTCCGTCAGGAAGCGGCGCAACTCATGCGCGCGGAAGGTCTTCAGATAGCCGGTCAGCCCCAGTCTCACCATCTCAGCGTCATAGCCGGTGACGATGGGCAGCAGCCGCTCCGCCCTGCGGCGCCAGGGATCCTCGCGATTGAGCAGCCGTTGGATCGCCGCGTCGATCACGGTTACGATGTGCGCCGTCGACAGCGTCTTCAGATAGCCGCGCGCCGTCGCCCGGACCGTCGCGGAGACCCGCTCCACCTGCCAGGCATCCAGCACCGGCACCGCCACGCGCAGCGCCGCAGCGCCCGATCCGAAGGTCAGCACGCGCCGCTCCACCGCCTCCGGCGGCAGACCGGGCAGATGACCGGCCGGTTCCGGACGGGAGAAATCGTCGCCGAAAGCCAAGGCCGCGCTCCCGCTCAACCGCGTGCGGCGGCGAGGAAATCCTCCACCGCCAGCGAGCAGCCCTTGGCTTGCGCGCCGGCGACACGTCCCAGCAGGCGGAAGCCCCCCTCCTCCAGAATGCCGGCGTCTTCGGTCAGGATGGCGGCGACCGAGTTGATGTGGGCCAGATCATGGTGCACCAGCACGCCCATGTTGCCGGGCGGCACGTCCAGGCCGGACAATGCGTCGACGACGCGGCTGCGGATCCAATGCGGGCCGGATTTCAGCGACGGACAGACCGCATTGCCGTCGTCGTAGAACTGGGTGCTCAGCTCCGTCATTCCGTACATGTTGATGCAGCGCTGACGCGGCACGCCGAAGAATTCGGCCAGCTGGCCGTAGAACTCGTCCGGTTGCAGCTCGCGCGACTGGCCCTTGAAGCCGCCGGTGTCGAGGATGCGGCTTCCCTCCGGCAGGCCGAAGCGGCGGCCGTCGCGCGCCATGGCGTCCATCAAATGCACGAAGCCATAGCTGGCGCCCAGCAGGGCGAAGGGCTCCCCCGACCGCTCGGCGGCGTCCAGCCGGTCATAGAGCCCGGCGATGTCGATGCCCGCCTCGCCGATCCAATGGAGGCTGTCCGGCGTGCCGCATTCCGCCCGCGCCAGCTCCAGATAATGGGCGAGCGAGGAGTTCGGCATTGCCGTCTCGGTCGGGAACAGGATGCCCATCGCCATCCGCTCGTCCCCTGCCCCTGCCCCTGGCATGAAGCGGCGGCGGAAGTTGAGCAGCGTGGAACGGTCGTAAACCGTCAGGGTCGTGTGGTGGATCTGGCCGCGGATGCCGCCCTTGGTCGTGCCGCTGGTCATGAAGATACGGGCGGATTCCTCCGCCGGGCGGCAGCTGAGCGTCAGATCCTTGAAGGCGTTGATCGGCACCGCCGGGATGTCGCGCCAGCTCTTTACCCCGCGCGGCACCCGGCCGCGCTGCATGGCGAAGCGGCGATAGGGCTGGTTGTGCTCGAACTGGTGGGCGAAGACCGCCAGCGCCAGGGCGTTGAAGGCCTCGTCGGCCGCCGCCCCGGTTCCGATGTCGGCCTCCATGAAGGCCAGAACCTTGTCGTAGATCGCGCTCACGGCCACCCTCCTCATCCCATTTATCTCCAAACGGCACCGACCGATGGAGCAACAAACGAATCCGGAACGAGCCTGTGGGGTATGGATCTGCGCGTCGGCCGCAAAGGCCTTCTCGTCCCGCATCCCTACGCCGGCATGACCCGGATCAGGTTCTAAGGGTTGCCGCGTCGCCCGGACGCGAAGGACCGGGCCGGCGGGTGTCTCAGCCTCCTGAACGAGGCTCCCCTGGGAACGGAACGGAGCCTAGAAGACCATCGCGCCTTCTGTCAACGCCGGGGATGCCGGCCCTCTCAGCGTCAAGGATTGTCATTTCCCCCTCCTCCTGCTGGCGTGCATACACCGTCGACAGAACGCCGGCTCGGCGAGGGAAGGTGAAACTCAATATATTTGCGGAGCAATAGCCTACCCGCTCCGCACCACCGGCGATGCCGCCGTTCCGTCGGCGGTGCGTCTCCTTACGCTCCTCCGCTAACGCACTCCCCTGCCAGCGCGGGGCTGGATTCCGACCTGCACAGCGAGCTGGCGGGCGTCCTGGCGGTCTGCGAGGGCGCCGCTCGGATGCGCAAGACCCAGATGCACGAACGCCCCGGCTCTTTCGAACCGGGGCGTCAAGTGTCGGTGGTTGCGGGGGCAGGATTTGGCCTTTACCGGACGCGTGCTCGATATTGAAGAACGGATGGAGTTCGAAAAGCATGGTACGAGGAAGCGACGATCCTGGCGGAAGCTATACATCGGCATGGATGTGGCAAACGGCCGGATTGTCGCCGCAGCTCTCACCGACCACGCGGTCCCAACTAACGGTGTGGAAGGCGCGAAAGCGCCTCCCCGCCGGCGGGATGTCGTTTCGATCAGTGACCCACCGGCAGTGCGATGGCGTCGGCCGGTCCCCATTCCACCCGATAACGGCCGCCCGGACGCACATGCTGGTGATCGGCATTGTTGGGAATTTTCGCGACCAGCCCGGCGGCCGGACCGTCCGCCAGATGCACGCGGATGTGGTCGCCCAGATAAATCAGGTCGGAGACATGGCCGAACAGGCTCCGCTCTCCTCCGGCGCCACCAGCCGCCTCTGCCGGCACCAGCCGGACCCGCTCGGGCCGCAGCGACACGGTGACCGAAGCACCCGCCTCGAGACCGGCGGCAACACGGGCCTGCACCACCGAACCGCTTTCCAAACGGATGGTCCCGCGATCGTCCTGCCGGTCGGCCAGCACCCCAGACAGCCGGTTGTTCTCGCCGATGAAGCCGGCGACGAAGACGGTGGCTGGTTCCTCGTACAGTTCCGCCGGCGTCGCCAGCTGTTCGACCCGGCCGCGGTTGAAGACGGCAATGCGGTCGGACATGGTCAACGCCTCCGCCTGGTCGTGGGTGACATAGACCATGGTCACGCCGAGACGTTCATGCAGATGCTTGATCTCGAACTGCATGTGTTCCCGCAAGTTCTTGTCCAACGCCCCCAATGGCTCGTCCATCAGGACCAGATCCGGTTCGAACACCAGCGCCCGCGCCAGCGCCACCCGCTGCTGCTGCCCGCCCGAAAGCTGGGACGGGCGGCGCTGCGCCAACGCACCCATCTGCACCATGTCGAGCGCGCGGGCCACCCGCCGCTCCGTCTCCGCCCGCCCCATCCGCCGCACCTTCAGCGGATAGGCCAGATTCTCGGCGATGGTCATGTGGGGGAACAGCGCGTAGTTCTGGAACACCATGCCGATGTTACGGCGGTGCGGCGGCACATTCTGAATCGGCTTGCCGGCCACACGGATTTCGCCGCACGACGGCGCCTCGAACCCCGCCAGCATCATCAGGCTGGTGGTCTTGCCGGAACCGGACGGCCCCAGCATCGTCAGGAACTCCCCCTTCGGGATCGACAGGTCCAGCCCTTCGATCACCAGAGTGCGCCCGTCATAGCTTTTCTGGACGCCGGCGAACTCCACAAATCCCTGATTTTCCATGATCATACCCTCCGGGGTCAGGCGGCGTGGACGGGCGGGCGGCGGTCCCGCCAAGGGCGGGCGGCTTCCAACTGGGCGGCAAGACGGAACAGCGTCGTTTCATCGCCGGCGCGGCCGGTGAACTGGGAGCCGACCGGCAGCCCTTCGGCGTTCCAGGACAGCGGAACGCTCATCGCCGGCAGACCGGCCATGTTGGCGAAAGTGGTGAAGGCCAGGAATTGCATGAAGCGGTCCATCACTGCCTCCCCGCCATACAGCCCGGCATCGAAATGGCCGAGCTTGGGCGGCGGCGAGCCCAGCGTCGGCGTCAGCCAGACATCGTAGCGGTCCAGGAAGCGTCCGAGGATGCGCGAGAAGTCGTGGAACCAGCCGAGATCCGTCACGTAATCCGCCGCCAGGATGCGGCTGCCGCGCTCAAACAGGTAACGGTTGAAGGGTTCGACTTCCTCCACCAGCGCGGCGGGGGAGCGGTTGTTGGCGCGGCCGATGCTCCACAGGCTACGCGTCGCCGTCATCGACCAGAAGCGGCGATAGGCCGATTGGTACTGCTCCGCATCGAAGACCGGGGCGGCGATTTCAACGTCATGCCCCAGCTCGGCGCAGAGGCGTGCGGTGTCGCGCACCGCCGCCACGCAATCCGGGTCGACGTCGGTGCCCAACAGCGACCGGTCGGTGACCGCGATGCGCAACCGTCCAGGCTCGCGGCCGACCTGCGACAGGAAACTTCCGGCCGGCGGGGCGGCGGTATAGGGATCGCCGGCCATCGGCCCGTGGGTGGCGTCGAGCAGGACCGCGCTGTCGCGTACGGTCATCGTAACCACATGTTCGTTGACGATGCCGCCCAGGCTGTCGCCCAGATCAGGCCCCATGGTGATGCGCGCCCGCGTCGGTTTCAGACCGAACAGGCCGCAGCAGGAGGCGGGAATGCGGATGGACCCGGCGCCGTCGCCGCCATGGGCCGTCGGCACCATGCCGCCAGCCACGGCAGCCGCGGCGCCACCGCTCGACCCGCCGCTGGAGCGGCGGGTGTCCCACGGGTTGCGGGTCGGGCCGAACAGCACCGGCTCCGTCGTGCCGAGCGTGCCGAACTCGCACAGGTTGGTCTTGCCGACCGTCAGCAGGCCGGCCCGGCGGTAGCGCGCCATCAGTTCGCTGTCATGATCGACGACGGCGCCGGCCAGAAGGCGGGAGGCGCCGGTGGTCGGCGTGCCGCTGACATGGCAGTAGAGATCCTTGATCAGGAAGGGCACGCCGGCGAAGGGGCCGGACGAGGCCTCTCCACGCGCCAGTGCGGCGCGCGCCTGATCGTAGAGCGGCAGGATCACCGCGTTCAGCACCGGGTTCACCGCCTCGATGCGGGCGATGGTGGCATCGAGCAGTTCGGCGGCGCTGAGCTCGCCGTCGCGGATCAGGCGGGCCTGATCGAGCAGATCGAGATAAGTCATGACGCGTCCCTCCTCAGGCGGCAAGGCTGTCGCGGGACAGCGCGTCGGCAACATCGTCCAGCGCGGCGCGCAGCCGCTCCACCAGCGCGTCGATCTGGCCGGGCTCGATGACGTAGGGGGGGCAGAGCGCGATGTTGTCGCCCATGTTGCGGATGATCGCGCCATTGGCGAGGCAGCACCGCTCCACCTGCGCACCCACCCGCAGGGCGGGGTCGAAGTCGCGGCCGGTCGCCGGGTCGGCGGTCAGGCCGATGCCGGCCAGCAGGCCGACGCTGCGGATTTCACCGACCAGCGGGTGCCCGGCCAACGCCTCGTCCAGCGCGGCGCGCAGATGGGCGCCCAGCCGGCGGGCGCGGCCGACCACGTCGATCTCGTGATAGATGCGGATCGCCTCCGCCGCGACCGCTGCCGACACCGGGTGACCGGAATAGGTGAAGCCATGGCCGAAGACGCCGACCTCCGCGCTCTGGTCGGCAATCGCCTGATAGATGCGGTCGCTCAGCGCCACCGCGGCGATGGGGATGGCCCCCGACGACAAGCCTTTGGCCATCGACATCATGTCGGGCAGGAAGCCGAAGGTCTGGCTGCCGAACCAGTTGCCGGTGCGGCCGAAACCGCAGATCACCTCGTCGGCCAGCAGCAGGATGTCGTGGCGGGCCAGCACCGCCTGGATTTTGGGGAAATAGGTCTCCGGCGGCAGGATCACCCCGCCCGCCCCCATCACCGGTTCGGCGATCATCGCCGCGATGTGATCGGCACCCTCCGCCTGGATCAGCGCCTCCAATTCGGCCGCCAGCCGCGTTGCATAGTCCTCCTGGCTTTCTCCCGGCTCGGCATGGCGGGCATGGTTGGGGCAGGCGGTGAAGACCACGCCTTGGTCCGGCAGGTTGAAGGCGCGGTGCATGTGCGGCAGGCCGCTGAGCGCCGCGCCCATCACCGTGCTGCCATGGAAGGCGCCAAAGCGGCTGATGATCTTGCGCTTCTCCGGCCGGCCGCGCGCGGCGTTGTAGTACCAAGCCAGCTTCACCATGGTGTCGTTGGCTTCCGACCCCGAATTGGCGAAAAAGATCCTGCCGCCCTTGATCGGCGAAATGCCCGAAATCGCCTCCGCCAGCGCCACGCAGGCGTCGTTCGTGCGGTGGTTGAATGTGTGGTAGGTCGCCAGCGTCCGCATCTGGCGGGCGGCGGCATCGGCCAGCCGCGCCTCGTCGAAGCCGAGTGACGCGCACCACAGCCCGGCCATCCCCTCGATATAGCGGCGGCCGGCCTCGTCGACGACATGGACGCCGTCGCCCCGCACCAGGGCGAGCGGCCCGCGCTCCTCGTGGGCGCGGGCGTTAGTTTGCGAATGCAGATGCAGGTCGATGTCCAAGGCACGAAGGGCGTTGGTCATGGGATCGGCTCTTCCTGATTGCGGGAATTGGGTGGGGGCGCCGACGGCGTTCCGGCTGCGGACCCGACTGGAGAGTGGGTCGGAAGGAGCGGCAACGTCGCGCTTGCCATTTCCAGCTTGTATCTTATAAGTTATAAGTTGTCGAGGGCAATTCGGCGCGCCTTCGTACCCCGCCGCTCACGTTCCAGCGCCGATCCGCTGACAGGAAGACCATGCCAACGACCGCCACCGCCGCACCGGCGCCCGATCCCATGGGCGCCGACCGGACCATCACGCCTGCCCCTCTGACACCCGAAACAATCGCCCATCTGGAGGAGCGGGCCCGCCATGTCCGGCTGGAGACGATCCGGCTGATCGCCATCGCCAAGGTCGGCCACTATTCCTCGACCTTCTCGTGTGCGGAACTGTTCGCGACGCTCTATTACGACGCCATGCGCCTGCGGCACGGCGAGCCGCGCTGGCCGGACCGCGACCGCTTCCTGATGGGCAAGGGCCATGCCGCGGTCGGACTTTACCCGCTGCTGGCCGACTGGGGCTTCTTCCCGAAGGAGCTGCTGGACGGCTACACCCGGCTCGGCAACCCACTGGGCGACCATCCGGACATGACCAAGGTGCCGGGGGTGGATTTCAGTTCCGGCTCCATTGGGCATGCGCTGTCCGCCGGGCTCGGCATGGTGATGGGCGGCCGGATGACGGGCCAGCGCTTCGACGTCTATGTCATGCTCGGCGACGGCGAGATGCAGGAGGGGCAGGTGTGGGAAGCTGCGATGGCCGCTGCCCACCAGAAGGCCGGCAACCTGATCGCCATCGTAGACCGCAACGGCTACCAGCTCGACGGTCAGGTGGACGAGGTGATGGGGATCGAGCCGCTGGCCGGCAAATGGCGCGCCTTCGGCTGGGAGGTGCATGAGGTGGACGGCCACGACGTCGCCGCCCTCGCCACCCTGTTCCGCCGATTGAAGCAAGACAGCGCGCGCGAAAAGCCCGCCTGCATCATCGCCAGAACGCTGAAGGGCAAGGGCGTCGGCTACATGGAGCGCGAGGCCGGCTGGCACCTCGGATATCTGGCGCCGGAGGACGAGGCCGCCGCAATCGCCGAGATCATGGGCCAGCCCGCCTACCCGGCCACCACCCGCGAAGACGCAGCCCAGGGAGACGCCCGATGACCGCCCCGATGACCGACGCTATGATTGCCGCCACGACCATCGGCGACACCCTCACCCGTCCGGTCGATCCCGGCAGCTGGCAGTACCGGCAGCTCAACTCCCGCGCACCCGGACTGTCCTACCTGTCGGACGCGCTGTCGGCACTGGTGGCGGAAGGCCATCCGGTGATGGCCGGGACCGCCGACCTGCAATATTCCAACGGCCTGGCTCGCTTCGCCGCCCGCCATCCCGACCGCTTCGTCCAGTTCGGCATTTCGGAGCAGAACATGGTGTCGGCGGCGGCCGGCATCGCCACAACCGGGGTGATGCCTTTCGTGGCGACTTTCGCATCCTTCCTCGGGCTGTTGTGCTGCGAGCAGATCCGCATGGATGTCGCTTATTCCGCGCTGCCGGTGCGGCTGATCGGACACCATGCCGGCATCGCGCTCGGCTTCTACGGCACCTCGCACCATGCGACGGAGGATCTGGCGATCATGCGCTCCATCGCCGGGCTGACCGTGGTCAATCCTGCCGACGGGCCGCAGCTGGCCGCCGCGATCAGGGCATCGGCCGACCACCCTGAGCCGATCTATTTCCGCATCGGCCGTGGGCAGGAACCGAACGTCTACGACGACCTCCCGGACTTCCAATTCGGGAAGGCGATCGAGCACGAAACGGGCACCGATCTGACCGTCATCGCCTGCGGCACCATGGTCCATCCCTGCCTTGAAGCGGTCCGCACCCTGCGGGCTTCCGGCCTGTCGGTCGGGCTGATCGACATGCACACGATCAAGCCGCTCGACCGCGACGCGGTGCTGGTGGCGGCCGAACGCTCCCGCATCATCCTGACTGTGGAGGAGCATAACATTCTCGGCGGCCTCGGTGGCGCCGTGGCGGAGGTGATGGCGGAGGCCGGCACGAAGGCGCTGCTGATCCGCCACGGCATCCGCGACGAATACAGCCTGATTGCCCCGCCGACCCATCTCTACCGCCACTACCAGCTCGACGCCGCCGGCATCGAGACGGTCATCCGCGACATCCTGGCCTGACACAGCCGGCCGGGACGGCAATTTCGGCTTCGTCCCGGCTGCACCATAAGGACCGACCATGCCCAGCAAGACCGACAACGCCGCGCTGACCGCGCGGGCGCGGGCCGTCATGCCTGGCGGGCTGCTCAGCCCGAGCCGCCAGCTGGCCCACCCCTATGTCTTCGTGCGCGCCTCCGGGCCGTACCTGTACGATGCCGACGGCAACGAGCATGTCGACTATCACTGCGGCTTCGGCGCCAACATGCTGGGCCACTGCGCCGACGCCGTGCGCGACCGCGTGACCGCGGTGTCCGAGCGCATCGACCTGATCGGCGCCGCGGCGCTGGACCTGGAGATCGAGGCGGCGGAAACGCTGGTCCGCCTGATCCCCTGCGCCGACCGGGTGGCCTTCTGCAGCAGCGGGTCGGAGGCGACCTACCATGCCCTGCGGCTGGCCCGCGCCGCCACCGGGCGACGCACCGTCATCAAGTTCCAGGGCGGTTATCACGGCTGGCACGACTATGTCGCCATGAACGTGCAATCGCCCGCCGACCGCATCGGACGGTACGATCCGGTGTGCGACGGCATCCTGCTCGACGCCGCGCGGCACACCGTGGTGCTGCCCTACAACGACGCCCAGGCGTTCGAGGATTACCTAACCGCCCATCCAGGCGAGGTCGCCGCGGTGATCGTCGAGCCGATCGCCCACAATATGGGCTCGGTGATCGCCCATGACGCCTTCCTGCGCGACCTGCGCCGGCTGACCGCCGACCATGGCACCGTGCTGATCTTCGACGAGGTCATCACCGGCTTCCGCCACGCGCTGGGCGGCTACCAGTCCATTGCCGGGGTGACGCCCGACCTCGCCACCTTCGGCAAGGCGGTGGCCTCCGGCCATCCGGTCGGCATTCTGGCCGGCCGCGCCGATCTGATGGAGCGGCTGGCACGGACCGGCGAGGGGGCGGTCTTCATGGGCGGCACCTTCAACGGCACGCCGCCGTCGCTGGCGGCCCTGCTGGCGACCATCGGCGAACTGGAGCGGCCGGGCACCTACGAGCGGCTGTTCGCGCTCGGCGACCGCATGCGAAACGGCCTGTCCGCCATCGTGGAGCGGTTGGGGATCCCGGCGCAGCCGGCCGGCTACGGTTCGGTGTGGCTGCTCTATTTCTTCCGGGGCACCTTCCAGCGCTACGAGGATCTGCTGCGCAACGACAACGCCGCCGACCTCGCCTTCCGCCGGCGTCTGGTGGAGCAGCGGTTCATCTTCCAGCCCCTGCCGCTGAAGCGCCTCTACCTGTCGACCACCCATGACGAGGCGCTGATCGACCGCACGCTGGACGCCATCGCCGAAACGCTGCATGCGCTGCATCTGGCAATGCGGGTCGGCGCCTGACTTTCCGTGTTATAGCTTATAGGACGGCAGGAGGCGGCGCCCCCTGCCGTTCGTCCGTGTGTGAGGAGATGATGTCGTGCGAATGCAGCCGATCGAACCGGGAAACCTGTCGGCACGGTCCTATGTGGCGGTGCGCGAAGCGCTGATCGCGGGGAGCTTCAAGCCGGGCCAGCGGCTGGTCATGCAGGATCTGGCGGACGAGCTGGGCACCAGCATCACGCCGGTGCGCGAAGCCTGTCTGCGGCTGGTCAGCGAACAGGGGCTGGAGCTGAGGTCGGGCCGCTTCGTCTGCGTGCCGGGGCTCAGCCTGTCTCGCTATCTGGAAATCCGCACCATCCGCATCGCGCTGGAAGGTCTGGCAGCGGAGATCGGCGCCGCCTATGCCACGGCGGAGGACATTGCGCGGCTGACCGAGGCGCACGCCCGGTTCGACGCGGCGGAGCGCGCACGCGATGTCGCGGCGGCGTTGCAGCACAACCGCGACTTCCATTTCACCGTCTACCGGCTGTCTGGATTGGAGATGCTGATCGGCCAGATCGAAAGCCTGTGGGTGTCGATGGGACCGATCCTGAACGTGTTCTACAACGATGTCGAACACGACGATTATGCCGGTGCCGACGAGCATCTGGCCCTGATCGCCGCACTCCGCGCCCAAGACGGCCCCGCCGCGCGGGCCGCCATTGAACGCGACATCGTCCGCGGCGGCGAGAGCCTGATCCCCTATCTGAAAAAGGTCGGCCAGTCCCTGACGCCGGCCTAACCGGCGCCGGGGAACAGCCTTTATTCAGTCTTCGTCCAGACCGCGGGGCGTCCGCATGCCGGCGGTCTCGCCGCCGTCGATGGTCAGGACGGTGCCGTTGACGTAGCTCGACCGCTCCGACAGCAGCCAAGCGACCGCGTCGGCGACCTCCTCCGGCGCGCCGAAGCGGCCGGCAGGGATACGCTGCTCCAGGCGGCGGCGCTTGGTCTCCTGGGTTTTGATGCCCTGCATCATGCGGGTGTCGATCTGACCGGGGCAGACGGCGTTGAAGCGGACCTCGTCGCCGAATTCCAGCGCCAGCGCCTGGGTCATGCCGATCACCGCCGCCTTCGACGCGCAGTAGATCGCCAGCCCCTCCTCGCCGATCTTGCCGGCGACGGAGGCGACATTGACCACCGCCCCGCCCGCCGCCCGCAGCCCCGGCAGGGCGAGGCGGGTGAACAGGAAGGCGCTGCGGGCGTTCACCGCCATCACCAAATCCCAATCCTCCACCAGCGCCTCGGCGAAGGCAACGCGGCGCGACATGCCGGCATTGTTGACCAGCCCGTCGATGCGGCCGCCGCCAAGCTCCATCGCGCGTTCGACCGCAAGGGCGCAGTCGTCGGGCGAGGCGACATCGCCCTGCTGGAAGACGGCCCCCGGACAGCGGCCGGCGAGGTCGGCGCCGGCCGTCTCGTCCCGGCCGATGAAGAGGACGCTCCGCCCCTCGCCGGTCAGGCGCTCCACACAGGCACGGCCGATGCCGTGCGTGCCGCCGGTCACGATGATCATGCGTTGCTCCCAGGCTTTGAACCGGTCCCCCGCCCCAGCCGGGTCAGGAGAACCATGAAGACGACGGTGACGCCGACCAGCAGGGTCGACATCGCCAGGATGGACGGGTCGATGGTGTCGCGGATGCCGTCGAACATCTGGCGCGGCAGGGTCCGCTGCTCCGGCCCGCCGATGAACAGCGCCACCACCACCTCGTCAAAGGAAAAGATGAAGGCGAACAGGCCGCCGGACAGCACGCCCGGCAGGATCAGCGGCAGCGTCACCGTGAAGAAGGCGCGCACCGGCGAGGCGCCCAGGCTGTAGGCCGCCCGCACCAGTGTGATATCGAAGTTGCGCAGCGTCGCCGTCACCGTGATGACGACAAAGGGGGCGCCCAGCACCGCATGCGCCAGGATCAATCCCAAATAAGAGGCGGTCAGGCCGATCCGCGCGAACAGGAAATACATGGCGACGCCGCTGATCACCACTGGCACCACCATCGGCGCGATCAGCAGACCGAGCAGGAAGGAGCGTCCCGGCAGGTCGTTGCGCGCCAGCCCCAGCGCCGCCAGCGTGCCCAGCAACGTGGCGAGCGCCATGGCGCCGACGCCGACGATCAGGCTGTTGCTCAACGCCGGCAACCAGGGGCCGGAGGCCGCCAGCACCTTGTCGTACCATTGCAGCGACAGGCCGGGGATCGGGTAGGACAGGAAACCGGCGGAGCTGAAGGAAATCGGGATGACCGCCAGAATCGGCCCCACCAGGAAGACCATCATCGCGCAGTAGAAGGCATAGTGGAGAACACGGGTCGGACTGGACATGGTTCGGCCTCTCGTGATTGCTCTTTGGAGCGGGGACCTCACTGGATGCCGGCGATGCGACCGACGCCGATCAGGCGTCCGACCGTCGCGTAAAGCAGCATGATGCAGAGGAGCAGGATCCCCCCCAACGCCGACGACAGGCCCCAGTTGATTGTGGTGTTCGCATAGTAGGCGATGAAATAGCTGGTCATCTGGTCGCGGGCGCCGCCGACCAGGCTGGGCGTGATGTAGTAGCCGACGCCGATGATGAAGGTCATCAGGCAGCCCGCCCCGACGCCCGGCAGCGTCATCGGCAGATAGACCTTGAGGAAGCCGACCGCCGGATGGGCGCCCAGCGAGGCCGAGGCCCGCATGTAGGAGGGCGAAATGCCCTTCATCACGCTGAGGATCGGCAGAATCATGAAGGGCAGCAGGATATGCACCATCGCGACATAGAGGCCGAAGCGGTTGAACACCAGCTCCAGCGGCGCATCGACGATGCCGAGCCGGGTGAGCAGCCCGTTCAGCACGCCCTCCTTCTGCAACACCACGATCCAGGCGCTGGTCCGCACCAGAAGCGAGGTCCAGAAGGGCAGCAGCACGCAGACCATCAGGACCGACGCGAAGCCCCGCGGCAGGCTGACCAGCGCATGGGCGAGCGGGAAGCCCAACACAAGGCATAGAAGCGTGGTGACGAAGCCGATCCACAAGGTTCGGCCCAGCGTGTCGATGTAGATGCGCTCTTCCGCCGGAGCCCTCACGATGGATCCGCCGTCGTCCATCCGCAGGTCGAGCGCCGTCAGCAGATAATAGGGCGTCAGCGGCGGGCTGGCCCGGCGCAGCGCCGCCCAGGTGGCAGGCTCGCCCCACCGCGTGTCGATGGCAGTCAGCTCCGCCGTCCAGCCCGCCTGCGGCCGGTCGATAGCCCGGACGGCGCGCGCGGTCTTGGCCAGCAGCGCGCGGTAGCCGGCGCGCTCGTAATTCAGGCGCCGGCTCGCCTCGCCCAGGCGGGGCTCGCCATAGGCGGCCTTGAGGTCGCGGGCCAGTGCCGCATAGGCGCTCTCGGGCGGTAGGCCCTCGCCGGTCCAGCCGCGCATTTCCGCAGCGGCGCCGGGCAGCGCCCCGCCCACCTCGCCATTCTCCACCGCGTGGAACAGCATGCCGCCCAGCGGCAGCACGAAGACCAGGGTGAGGAACAGGACCAGCGGTGCGATCAGCAGCGCCGAGACCATCCGGGCCTTCGCGCGCGATGACAGGGACGGCGGCGCCAGCGCCGGAGTCCCGTCCAGAGTTTCAGTGGTGCTTGCCATACGCGTCATCGCTCCGTCCCGCTGGTCATCGGGAGCGCCAGTTGGCGAAGCGGGCTTCCAGCGCCTCGCCATGGTCGGCCCAGAAAGCGGTGTCGAGCGGGACCGCCAGCTGGAAATTCGCAGGGTTCGTCGGCAGGTCGGCAGCTAGCGCCGGGTCGATGCCGAGGTTAGCCTTGCGGTTGGTCACGCCATAGGCGATGTGGCTGGGAAAGCGGGACTGCACCTCCGGCCGGCTGGCGAAGGCGATAAAGCGCTCCGCCGTGGCGCGGTTCTTCGCCCCCTTCGGGATCGCCCAGTAATCGACGCCCAGCACCTGCCCGTTCCAGGCGAGCGCGAAGGTCCGCCCGCTCTGGTTGGCTGCCGTTACCCGTCCATTGAAGGCGGCGGACATGACCACATCGCCCGACGCTAGCCGCTCGATTGGTTCCGCGCCGGAGGTCCACCACAGGATGTTGGGCTTGAGCCTGTCGAGTGATGCGAAAGCGCGGTCCACCCCGGCCGGCGTCGCCAGCAGCTTGTAAACCTCGCCGCGGGGCACGCCATCGGCCAACAGGGCGATCTCCAGCGTCATCTTGGCGGTCTGGCGCAGGCCGCGCTTGCCCGGCCAGCGCTGCACGTTCCAGAAATCGGCCCAGCTCTTCGGGCCGTCGGCGATGCGGGAGCGGTCGTAGGTCATCACCATCGACCAGACGAAGGCGCCGACACCGCACTCGCTGTAGGCCTCTTCGATGAAATCCTTGCGGTCGCCGATGGCTGTCCAGTCGATCTTCTCGAACAGACCCTCCTCGCAGCCGCTCAGCAGGCTGTTCTGTTCGACCTGCAACACGTCCCAGCTGACGCTGCCGGTATCGACCATGGCGCGGACTTTCGCCATCTGGCCGGAATAGGAATCCTCGGTCAGCTGTACCTTGCCGGCATCGGCGAAGGGGCGGAAGAACACCGCGCGTTCGGCGTCCTGCAACACGCCGCCGGCGCCCACGACGGTAAGTTGCTGGGTTTGTACGGGAGATTGCCCCAGGGCCGGCACGGACAAAAGTCCGGCCACCAGCGCGCATCCGACGATGCGCGTCGCGTAAAGCATCATGACTCTCACCTGTTCAGGGAATTGTTTGCGGCGGGCTGTTCACCTGGTCCGCCCTGCACCCGGTCCGGTGAACCCGGATCTACTGGGCGACCCAGCGCTCGAAGCGCTGCTGTAATTCGTCTTCGTTGTTCACCCAGAAGGGTGTGTCGATCATCAGCGCGCCCGCCATGTTCTGTGGGGCGGTCGGCAGGTCCGGCTGGATTTTCGGGTCGATCAGGGCGGAGGCGCGGCCGTTGGTGACGCCGTAGGGGATCGTCTCGGCAAAGCGCTTCTGCGCGTCCGGGCTGGTCATGTAGGCGACAAGGTCCCTAGCCGCCACCAGCTTGTCGGTGTCCTTGGGGATCGTCCAGTAGTCGGCGGAATAGAGCTGCTGCGTCCACAGCATGGTGAAGTTACGCCCATCCTTGTTGGCGGCGGCGACCCGCCCGTTGTAGGCGGAGGTCATGACGACGTTGCCGGCGGCGAGCCATTCGACCGGCTGCGCGCCGCTGACCCACCAGCGGATGTGCGGCTTGATCTGGTCCAGCTTGGCGAAGGCGCGGTCCACCCCGGCCTTTGTGCCCAGCGTCTCATAGAGCTTGTCCGGAGCGACGCCATCGGCCAGCAGAGCGATCTCCAGCGTCATGCGCGCCTGCTTGCGCAAGCCGCGCTCGCCCGGCCATCGCTTGAGATCCCAGAAATCGGCCCAGGACCTCACACCGGGGGTCTTGGCCGGATCGAAGGCCAGCACCTTCGACCAGACGAAGGCGCCGACGCCGCAGGGCGCCTTGACCTGCGGGAGGATGTCGGCGGCGCCGGGCTGGCTTTTCCAGTCGAAGGGTTCGAGCAGCCCCTCGTCGCAGGCCAGCGTCATCTCGTTTTCGTCCATTTGCAGGACGTCCCAGGTGACCGTCCGCGACTGGTTCATCGCCTTCAGCTTGGCGATGCCGCCGGTATAGGATTCCTCGATCAGCGGCGCACCCGACCGTTTGGCAAAGGGCTCGAAATAGGCGGTGCGCATCGCATCCTGCAACGATCCGCCGAAGCCCACGACGGTCAGGTCGCGCGCTTGCGACGACCCGGACGCAATCAGCATGGCGAACAGAATGGGCGCGCCAAGGCGCCCTGCCCGTCTCGTCATCATCCGACCCTCCTCACTTGGATCCCGGAAATTGTGTGGAACCCGGAAGGCCGGCGGCATCGCGCCGCAACAGACCATCCGATGCAGCGATCTTATAACTTATAAATTACCTGTCAAGGCGGGCAATTCAATCAATGCGTCGTTTGGTGAAATGCGGCGCAGACTATGAACCAGCATCCAAGCGGAACCCCATGCTGAGCAGATCAACTCTTTGAAACAGCTGACAAAATCTCTCCTATGACGGGGTCCCAATCGGCGCCGATTGAGACCTCATATCGGAAAAAAGTTCCCTAATTTACATAACCTTACGCCAATCCTGACAGGGGGGCCGCTTGTGGCTCATTAACAATCAGATCACGCTGCAGCCGGACGGCAAGGGTATGGCAATCATGCTGCGCGGCGATCTGGCAGCAATGCTGAGTTTCGCCGCGAACACGACGAGACCCAGCCTCCGTGGGGAGACCGGGCTTATCTGCGATTCGGGATCGCAAGCATCTTTGGTTGCGAGGCAGGATTTGAACCGACGACCTTTAGGTTATGAGCCTGAAAGTGGGTGGGTTCAGTAAATGCCGCCAACCAGCAAGACCTGCTCAGCACGAAAGCACCGTGCTTACTGGAGCACCCAACCGGCCTAAACGTAGTTGCTAGGTGATCGAAAAGTTGGTTGGGGGGCTAGGATTCTACCCCCCATCCGCCCGCCTCGTCACGACCGCTCAGAAAGCCAGTTCCGCCGCGGTTCTTTTGATTATGGGTGATCGATGGACACCACGCCGCACTTGTCATGACGCAAGCGCCTACTCCCTGATAGCGACGTGGCGCGCTGCATGATAGCCTGACGGATGAAACAAGTCGGCCTGGAGGGAGCGACGCGTGGCAAGGCGATGCGCACCACGATTAGCGACCTCAAAGTCGTGCATTGACCAGAGTAACAGAGCGGAAGCCGCCTGAATGCCATATTCTGCAATACATTCGTCAGCGCGGCTTCCGCGGAGCTTCGACCGGTAACGGTCAGATGGTTCTACCGCCATCCACCTCCAGGACGACGCCGGTGATGAACTCGGCTTCGTCCGACGCCAGATAGAGGCAAGCGTTGGCGATATCCTCCGGCCGCGAGAGACGGCCCAGCGGAATGGTGGCGAGGAACTTTGCCCGGTTCTCCGGCGTATCCGGAACGCCCATGAGCGGTTCGAGCATATTGGTGGCGCCGATCACCGGGGCGACGCAATTAACGCGGATGCGGTCGGGCGCCAGTTCCGCCGCCATGGATCGTGACAGCAGGTTGACCGCTCCCTTGGAGCCGTTGTACCAGGTCAGGCCCGGGCGCGGCCGGATGCCCGCGGTTGATCCGATGTTGAGGATTACGCCGCCGCCCTGCTCCTTCATCACCGGGACGGCTGCCTGGGTCATCAGGAAGACCGAGCGCACATTGACGTTGAAGACACGGTCGAATTCCTCGCCAGTGACTTCGAGCAGAGGCTTGTTCCGGTGGGTCCAACCGGCGTTGTTGACGACGATGTCGAGCTTGCCGCCGAACTCGACCGCCGCCTGAACCGCGCGGGCGATGTCCTGGGCGGAGGTGACATCGCCCTGGACCGCCGTCGCCGCGCTCCCGATCGAGGCCGCGACGGACTTTGCGCCATCGCCGTTGAGGTCCATCAGGACGATTTTGGCCCCTTCGCGGGCGAAGGTCCGGGCGATGCCGGTTCCGAAGCCGGACGCCGCGCCGGTCACGAGGGCAATCTTTCCTTGCAGACGCATGATGATCTCCAGATACAGGTTCGTTGGATGGAGGACGATGGGACCCGCCCAAGGTCGGGGCGATGCCGATGACGGGTCGATTGAGGGCGGGTCAGTTGAGGTAGACGCGCTGAAGCCGCTCCTCGGTCATTTCGGACGGCGGGGCGTGCATCACGATCCGGCCGCGCGAGACGACATAGACGTCGGTGGCGAGTTTCAGCAGCCGCGGCACCGTCTGCTCCGCGACGATCACCGTCAGGCCGGCCTCGCGGTGCAGCCGTTCCACCACGTCGAAGACGCTTTGGACCATGACCGGCGACAGGCCCAAACTCGGCTCGTCCAGCATCAGCAGCTTGGGCTTGCTCATGATTGCCATGCCGATGACCAGCATCTGCAGTTGCCCCCCTGACAGGACGCCCGCCGGCCGGTCGAGCATCTCCTTCAGGAAGGGGAAATAGTGCAGCACCATCTCGAACCGGTCGGTCGCCCCCTGGCGGCTGACCAGCGAGGCGGCGCGCAGGTTCTCCGCGATCGAAAGCTCCCGGAAGCACTGCCGGCCATCCTGGACCAGGGCGATGCCGCGCCGGGACACCAAGGCCGGATGGCAGCCCCGGACCGAGGAGCCCTCGAACAGGATGTCGCCCGTGATGAGCTCACCCCGCTCGAACGGCAACATGCCGACGATCGCCTTCAAAAGCGTGGTCTTGCCAGCCCCGTTCGGACCCAGCAGGGCGACGAGACAACCGGGAGCGATGGACAGGCTGACCTGTTCCAGCGCGGTGATGGCCCCGTCGTACACCGCGAATACATCTTTTACCGCAAGCATCTCGGCAGCCTTTCCTGCATCGGTGCGAGCCCGCTTAGCGCGCATCGATCCAGTCGCTGACCGGGACGTATTTTCCGTCGCGGATTTCGGCGATGCGCGCCAATGTCGTGCCCTGATGGGTGTCGTAGTTCGCTTCCGGGACGATCCCGCCGACATCCAGGCCGTGCAGGCCGGCCATCTCGTCGCGGACGGCCTTACGGAAGGACCGGATGTCGTCGGGCACCTTGCCGCCATTCTTTGCAATGGCATTCTCGATGGCCTTGGCCATGACGATGCCCTGGAACCAGCCCTTCATGTAATAGACGTCCTGCTTGGCGATCTCGTTCTTTGCCCGGAAGGTGTCGATCTCCTTCATTGCCGGAATGTCGGCACCGAAGTCGGCATAGATCTGGATCGTGCGGAATCCTTCCGCTCCCTTGCCCAATTGTTCCGGGATCGCGGCGCTGATGTTGTACATGTTGCCGATGAAGAGCTTCGCCGGCAGCCCGACCTTGGCGGCATCACGAAGGATGACGAGCAACTGCGGCGTGCTGGCCTGGACATAGACCATATCGGGATTGCGGCTCTTCAGCCGCAGCATCTGGGCCGTCAGGTCCTGGGTGTCAAAGGGGAATTCGATGGTATCGACCAGCTTCAGTCCGGTCTTCTCGATCAGGCCGGACTGACGCACGACGTTGACCGGGCCACGGCCGTACTCGTTGTCCGGGTGCATCACCGCAACCGTCTTGCCGCCCTGCAGCTTCAGGGCGCGCAGCGCGATGACCATCTGCTGCTCGTAGGTCGGTCCGGGGATGAAGATGTAGGGCAGCTTGACCGGGTCGAGCACCTCGCTGGAATGGCTCTGCGCCATGAAGGGGATCTGGTCCTGCTCGATCTGGTCGCGCAGCGCCTTGACCGCACCGGTGGACCAGCCGCTGACGAAAACCGCCTGTTCCTGATCGACGCAGCGCCGGTAGCTCTTCAGCTCCTCATCGAGCTTGTAGCGCCCGTCCAGCAGCAGGGGCCTGACCTTCTGCCCGGCGAGGCCGCCCTTGAACTGGTTGAGATATTCGAAATAATCGCGGGCGCCGTAGCTCATCCCGTTCAGGATGGCGTCGGGTCCGGTGATGGTCCCCCACAGGCACACCGAGACGTCCTGGGCGGCGACTGCGGTTTTGCCGATGCCAGGCGCAAATACACCGGCCGCAAACAGGGTGCCGGCCAGTACCGACACCTTCAGAGCCCTGATGATAGACATGGTTTCCTCCTCATCGTCTTTTGTTTTGGCGGGTTCGGCCGTAGTGGATTTGGCCGTCAGACCGCTTCGGTCGTCGCGGCCGGCGATTTGCCGCCCGGCTTCGACGCGCCCAGCCGCAGGCGAAGCTTGCGGAGGACGGCCATCAGACCGAGCGGTTCAAAGATCAGGAACAGGATGATCAGCATCCCAAAGGCGAACTCGCGCAGCGCCGACAGGATCGAGGGCATGTTGAAGAGTTCGCCGACGCGCTGAATCACTTCCGGCAGAAGCGTAACGAAGGCTGCCCCCAGCAGCGGCCCGGTCAGCGTCCCTTGTCCGCCGACGATGATCATCGCCACGTAATCGACCGACAGCGCGAAGGAAAAGGCTTCGGGATTGGCGAGCCGGGACGCGATGCCGGACATAGCACCGGCGATCCCGGCTATGAAGCCGGACAGCAGGAAGGCCCAGAACTTGGTGCGGGCGACGTCGATGCCCATGCCACGGGCGACGATCTCGTTCTCGCGCACCACCAGGAAGGCGCGGCCGAGATTGGTGGCGCGCAGGGCGCCGATGCCGCTCCAGACCAGGACCAGCAGCGCCACCGCCAGAGCGGCGTTGGCCCGGTCGTCCTGAATGGCGAACCCGAAGACCGTCGGCGGCCGGATCAGCAGGCCGGAGATCCCATGGGTCAGCGGCTCCAGGATCTTGAACAGATATTCGAGGATGAACTGGGCGGCGAGCGTCGCGATGGCGAAATAGAGGCCGCGCAGACGCAGAGCCGGCAGTCCGATCACTATGCTGGCGGTCGCGGCGGCCAGACCGCCCAGCGGAATTGCGAGCAGGCCCAGACCGGCGTTGCAGAGATTGCCCGCGGTGTAAGCGCCGATCCCCATCAGCCCGGCCTGGGCGAAGCTGATCTGCCCGCACAGCCCCGTCAACAGGTTGAGCCCGAGCGCACCGATGCTGCTGATCGCCACGATGGTGACGAGATAGGCGACATAACGGTCGAGAAAGGGCATGACCGCGAGAACGGCGGCGGCAACCGCCACCCCGACGATGAAATGCGCGCGTTTCATTGCTTACAGCCTTTCGGAGCCTTTCCGGCCGAAGATCCCCTGCGGGCGCAGGAGCAACACCGCGACCAGAAGGGTGTAGGGAACGACCTGCTGCAGGGCGCCGACCGAATAGATCGTGGTGTGGGCGCGCAGCAAATCCTCGATCATCGGGGACAGTAGGCCGTCGGTGAAGGATTGCAGCAGGCCCAGCAGAAGGCCGGCGACCAGCGCGCCGCCCAGGCTGGTCAGCCCGCCCAGCACGATGACGGGAAAGGCGATCAGCCCGATGTCGGCCAGCCCCAGCGACAGCCCGTTGAGCGTCGCCAGCAGCGTTCCGCCCCCCCCGGCCAGCCCCGCCGACAACGCCCAGGCCAGCGAAACCTGGTTGCTGGTGTGAATGCCGATGGCCAGGGCCGCCCGCGGATTGTCGGCCGCGCACCGCTGCATCAGGCCGACCGGGGTGAAGCGGTAGAAACCTAGGAAGCCGAGACTGAGCAGGATCGAAAGAACCCCTGCCGTCAGATAGTTGTAGGTGATGAAGACGCCGAACACCTCCAGCGCGCCGTCGGGGAAGATCCGGGGAAAGGCCAGCGGATCGGGCCCCCAGACGGCAAGGCAGGATGCCCTGATCATGATCAGCATGCCGAGCGTCACCATCATGACGGCGACGACCGGCGCCTTCAGCATCGGCCGCAGGACGACCCGTTCGGCAAGCACTCCGATCCCCGCCATCAGCACCAGCGCGAGCGGAACCGCCAGGGCTGGCGGAAGGCCCAGCCTGGAGCCGGCGAAGGTCAGGTACGCCCCCATCATGACGAAGGCGCCCTGCGCAAAGTTGACTACGCCGGAGCATTTGTAGATCAGCACGATCCCGATCGCGATCAGGGCATAGACGCTACCGACCGCCAAGCCGGCGGTGATCAGTTGCAGGATGTAGGTCATGGTTCACCCAAATAGACGCGGCGGACTTCGGGATCGACCTGCACCTCGTCGGACGAACCGTCGAAGATGCGCGATCCGGCAGCCATGACGACGATGCGGTCGCAGGTCCGGTTGACGACGTCCATCTTGTGCTCGACCATAAGGATGGTGCATCCATGGCGCTCCCGCACGCCACGGATGACGTCCGCCAACTCATGCGCTTCGCGTGACGAAAGGCCGGCGACCGGCTCGTCGAGCAGAAGCAGCTCCGGCTCTGCCGCGATGGCCCGTGCCAGATCGACCGCCTTGCGATGCCCGTAGGAAAGCATCTGGATCGGCCGGTGCCGCGCGTCCGCCAGACCCAGAGGCTCCAGCAACGTCTCGGTCAATTCCTCGGCCAGCGGATCCCTGGTGGTGAACAGGCCGAGGGGGCGTCGGTTCGCCCTGCCCCGTCCGAGCGAACGGCCCAGCCGGACGATGTCGAGAACCGTCAGATCATGCAGCGAGGCGACATTCTGGAAGGTCCGGCTGACGCCGCACTGACCGAGCGCGTTGGGCGTCAGCCCAAGGATATCCCCGCCCCTCCACGTCACCCGACCGGACTGCGGGACATAGGCGCCGGAAACGCAATTGATGAAGGTTGTCTTTCCGGCGCCGTTTGGTCCGATCAGGGCGACGATCTCCCCCTGCCGGACATCGAGATCAAATCCGTTTACGGCGACCACGCCGCCGAAACGGATGGTGACGCCACGCGCCTCCAATCCCATGGAAGGTTCCTCCCCAGAGTCTGGTCGATTTTTGAGAAACGTTCTTTTATAGTAGAAAATTCTGCAGAAGAAGCCCGCAATGGCAAGCCTCCTCAGTCCGGATCGGTCCTGCTTTCGCGATAGAAGAGTCCGGTGATGACGATGCCGACGATCAGCCAGCCAACCGTGTACCAGAGGCCGGCGAAAATGTTGCCCTTCGCCACCGCGATGGCGAAGGCGAAGGTCGGCAGCAACCCGCCGATCCAGCCGCTGGAGAAATGATAGGGAAAGGACATCGCCGTGTAGCGGATGCGCGCCGGAAACATCTCCGCCATGGCGACGCCGACCGGCGAATAGCCGAGCGCCATCGCCAGCAGCAGCACCAGCAGCAACCCGACGATCTTGACCTGCGCCGCCGCGTCCGGATTGCCGGGAACGCCGAAACCCGCCTGCTTCAGGGCATCCTTCAGGTCCCGCGTAAACTGCGCCTGATCGAAGCCGGCAGCACCGTTGACGGTGATCACCCGGTCGCCGACCTGCACCTCGGTCGCCGCCGAACCTGAACGGTCCGTACGCTCGTAATTGACGGAGGAGCCGGACAGGACCTGCCGCGCCACGTCGCACGGGGCGGTGAAGCTGCGGTTGCCCAGCGGATTGAACATGAAGGAACAGCCGGCCCCGTCGGTCCGGATGGTGACCGCGGTCTTCGCCTGGGTCTCCGCCAGCGCCGGGTTCGCCAGTTCGGCGATCTGATGGAAGACCGGAAAGGTCACCACCGCCCCCAGCAGGAAACCGGCCAGCATCACCGGCTTGCGCCCCACCCGGTCGGACAGCCAGCCGGCGAACCAGATCATCGGGATGGAGCATAGGGCAGCGACGGTGGTCATCAGGTTGGCGACCGGCATCGGCACGCTCAGCGTCCGGCTGAGGAAGAACAGGGGATAGAGCACGGCGTTGTAATAGACCACCGACATGCCGCCGCCGATGCCGATCAGCGCGATCGCCATCAGCTTGACGTTCTCCCAACTGCCGAAGGTCTCGCGCACCGGGCTGGTGGACAGGCGCTTCTCCTCGGCCATCTTCTTGAAGACCGGGGATTCGTGCATCTGCAGCCGGACCTTGATCGACACGGCAAGCAGGACGATTGAGATCAGGAAGGGAATCCGCCACGCCCAGGCATCGAACACCGCCTGCGTTACCACCGCCTGCACCAGTTGGATCGACAGCAGCGCCATCAGAAAGCCCAGCGTTCCGGTCATCTGGATGAACGACGTATTGAGACCGCGGCGGTTCCTGGCGACGTGCTCGGTCACGTAGATGACGGCGCCGCCATATTCCCCGCCCAGCGCCAGCCCTTGCAGAATGCGCAGCGTGATCAGCAGGATGGGTGCGACGATCCCGGCGGTCTCATAGGACGGCAGAAGACCGACGGCGAAGGTTGCCAAGCCCATGATCATGATGGTGATCATGAAGGTGCGCTTACGCCCGATCCGGTCGCCCAGTCGGCCGAAAACGAGGGCGCCGACCGGCCGGACGATGAAGCCGATCCCAAAGGTCAGCAGGGCGAAGAGGAAGCCGATCGAGGGATCCAGCCCGCTGAAGAACTTGCCGGCCAGAACCCCGGCCATCGCGGCGTAGAGCGTGAACTCGTACCATTCGAAGACCGTCCCGAGTGCCGCGGCGGTGACGGTGCGGATCTGTGCGCCGACCGGCTTGGTGGAGGCCAAGGGAGCGGCGATCGCTTCTGATGCATCCATCGCGAAACCTCCGCTTCTACCGGTCGACGGGGATGAGAAATTCGGACGAGCGCGTCCGTGGGCCGAGCATGGTCATGCCTCCCTGTTCAATTTTTCTGATTGTGGAACCGGCGGACCGGGTGGAATGCCGCGCGGCAGTCAGCCGCCGGAGGACTCGGTGCCGGGCAGCCGCATTACGAACGGCGACGGCACGCCGCGCCGGGTATTGATGAAGACGCTCTTGGCTTCGAGATAGTCGAGGATGGCGTCCTTGCCGTTCTCGCGCCCGATGCCGGAATTCTTGAAACCGCCGAACGGTGCCAGATAGCTGACGACCCGGTAGGCGTTGACCCATACCGTGCCTGCCCGCAGCCGCGGCGGCAGGTTGATCGCCCGGTCGAGGCTCTGGGTCCACACGCCTGCGGCGAGGCCATAGGGCGTATCGTTGGCGATCTGCACCGCCTCGTCGTCGGTGCGGAAACGGATGACCGACAGGATCGGCCCGAACACCTCCTCCTGCGCGATCCGCATGCCGTTGTGGACGTTGGTGAAGATGGTCGGTTTGACGAAGAGGCCGTTGCCGAGGCCCGGCCCTTCCGCCGGCGCACCGCCCAGCACGCAGGTCGCCCCCTCGCCCTTGGCGATCTCGATATAGTCGAGGATCTTGCGGAACTGTGGCGGCGTGGCGATCGGACCGATGTCGGTGTCGGGCAGCAACGGGTCGCCCAGCTTCGCCTGCGAGACGAAGGAGACCAGCCGGTCCACGAAGGCGTCGTGGATGCTGTCCTGGACCAGCAGGCGCGAACCGGCCATGCAGGTCTGTCCGGCCGCGGCAAAGATGCCGGCGACGGCCCCCTTCACGGCATCGTCGAGATCGGCGTCGTCGAACACGATGTTGGCCGATTTGCCGCCCAGTTCCAGCGACACCCGCTTGAAGGATTTGGCCGCCGCCTGGTAGACCGCCCGCCCACCCCCTTCGCCGCCGGTGAAGGCGATCCGCTCGACCAGCGGGTGGTTGGCCAGCGCCTCCCCCACTTCGCTGCCGACGCCGGTGACGACGTTGAGCACGCCGGGCGGGAACCCCGCCTCCTCGAACAGGCTGGCGAGATGGATCATCGAGGCCGAGGAGTATTCCGACGGCTTGACCACCATCGTGTTGCCGGCGGCGAGCGCCGGAGCCAGCTTCCAAACGGTCAGCACCAGCGGGGAGTTCCACGGGACAATCGCGGCGACGACGCCGATCGGCTCGTACCGGATGTGGTGCATGATCCCAGGCCGTTCGACCGGCGTCACGGCGCCCTCGATTTTATCGGCAAGTCCGCCATAATAGCGGAACCATTCCGGGAGATAGCGCATTTGGCCTAGCATCTCGGGAAGCAGCTTCCCGTTGTCGCGGACCTCCAGCTCACCCAGCCGGTCGGCGTTCGCCTCGACGAGGTCGCCCAGCCGGTAGAGCAGCCGGCCGCGTTGTGTCGGCGTCATCTCCGCCCAGGGACCGCTGGTGAAGGCGCGGTGGGCGGCGCGGACGGCTTCGTCCACATCCTCGGCCGTTGCGGCAGGGACCCGCGACCAGACCTGCCCAGTGAAGGGGTCGCTACTATCGAAGAATTGGCCGTTCGCCGACGGGCGGCTGCGCCCATCGATGTAGAGGCCGAGATCCATGATCTCTTTGGAACGTGGGTCCACAGTGATCCTCTCTTCCAAACTGCAGTTTATCTCTCATAGCAGAAAAATTATCCTTTGGAAGAGAAATTGTTGGGGAGGTGAGCGAAGCGGCCGGCGCGCGCCTGCCCGCCCGGTGCCCACGAAGCAGGCCCGAGTTGGGGAATTTCCTGGAATTGGAAGCCTGAAATTGGAAGGAAGTGTGCGGAGCCGCCGGCTCCGCCTACGCGGCCCGGTCCCGCCGGGCGATGACGAGGTAGTAGCTGCAAGCTGCCTTGGAGCGGTTCTCGAAGGAGTGGTCGACGTTCGCTTCGAAGAACAGCGAATCGCCCTGCTTCAGACTGTGATCCGCTCCTCCGATCACGACGACCAGTTCACCCTCCGCCACGACCACATACTTCTCAGTCCCGCTCGGATATGAGGGCATGTTGCCGGTGGAGGCGCCGGCGGGAAGCAGGTGCAGCAACAATTCTACCGTGCTTCCGGCGATCGGCGGCGACAGCAGGTGGCGCTCGAACCCGGTGTCGCGGTCCCGGAAGACGTGACGCTGGTCCTTGCGAACGACGGCGACCGCCCGGCGATCCTCCTCGCCCCCGGTCAGGAAGGACAGCGAGGTGTTCAGCGCCCGGCAAATCCGCTTGGCGACCCCGATGGTCGGGCTTTTCTCGCCGCGCTCCACCTTGGACAGCATCGCCCGGCTGACGCCGGACTGACGGGAAAGCTCCTCCAGCGTCAGGTTGCCCCGCTTGCGCAGTTCGCGGACGCGGTCGCCGAACTGCCGGCTGAGGTCGTCCGGCTCGTCATTGTCATCCGGAGCGGGCGAAGTTTGCTGAGCGCTGTCCATCTGTCTCGCGGTCCCAATGTGGGGCATACCGACAATCCGGCGAGATGCCGCTTGCCAAGTCGATCCCTGTCATGCTAACCCGTCTCCTATAGAAGATATTTTCTTCCACCCGGGCGGGCAGCGTCGCACCCTCCGCATATGCGGCCATTTCGCGGCAAACGCAAGCGAAGCCGATGCAGAGCCGATTTGTCTGCCGCCCCGGCGAAGCGAACCCCCTTTAAGGCAAACCCATGACAATTGAATTTCCCCTGGTGATCGACGGCGTCTGGCGCGAAGGCGCGAAGGGCGCCGGCGAGGACGTGCTCAATCCGGCGACCGGCGACAGCATCGGCAGGGTGGCGCACGCCTCCACCGCCGACCTCGACGAGGCGCTGGATGCGGCAAGCCGTGGCCTTCGCGAATGGCAGGCGGTGTCGCCCTGGCAGCGCGGCGCCGTTCTCAAGGACGCCGCCGACCGGCTGCGCGCCGATGCCGACCGCATCGCCCGCAGCATCACGCTGGAGCAGGGCAAGCCGCTGGCCGAGGCGCGGGTCGAGGTGATCCGCTCCGCGGAGTTCCTCGAATGGGGTGGAGAGCAAGCTCGGCGTATCGCCGGCCGCACCATGCGGGGACGCGATGCCGGTCATCGGATCGAGGTGGAGACGCATCCGGTCGGCGTCGTCGCCGCCTTCACGCCGTGGAATTTCCCGATGGCGCTGGCGGCGAAGAAGTTCGCCGGCGCGCTGGGTGCCGGCTGTTCGATCATCTGCAAACCATCGGAGGAGACGCCGGCTTCGGTGCTGGCGCTGGCGAAGGCCTTGCTGGAGGCCGGCCTGCCGCCGGCCGCCATTGCCGTGGTGTTCGGCCAGCCGGAGGACGTTTCCTCCTATCTGATCCCGGCGCCGGCCGTGGCGAAGATCACCTTCACCGGATCGATCCCGGTCGGCAAAATGCTGGCCGCCGCCGCCGGCAAGGCGATGAAGCCGGTCACCATGGAGCTGGGCGGGCACGCCCCGACCATCATCTGCGGCGACGTCGATCCGGAGAAGGCCGCGGATTTCCTGGTCAAGGCGAAGCTCACCAATTCCGGCCAGATCTGCCTGTCGCCCACCCGCTTCTTCGTCGAGGAGAATATCTGCGAGCGCTTTACTGCCCGCTTCGTGGAGCATGCCAAGGCTTGGCGCGTCGGCGACGGGCTGGATCCGCGGACGCAGATGGGGCCGCTCGCCAACGAACGGCGCGTGCAGGCCATCTCCCACCTCGTGGAGGATGCCCGCGGGCACGGCGCGACCGTGGCCGCCGGCGGCGAGAGGCTGGGCGACCGCGGATTCTTCTACGCACCGACCGTCCTGACCGAAGTTCCCAACGGCGCTGAAATCCTCCGAACCGAACCCTTCGGCCCAGTGGTCCCCATCCTTCCCTTTACTGATGAGGAGGCCATGCTCGAACAGGCGAACGGGCTTGAGTTCGGGCTGTCGGCCTACGTCTTCACCAACGACGCCACCCGGCAGCAGCGGCTGAAGGACCGGCTGCAATTCGGCACAATCGGCATCAACGATGTGGTGACCCACCCGCCGGAAGTGCCGCTTGGCGGCTGGAAGGAGAGCGGGTACGGGACCGAAGGAGGCATCGAAATCCTCGCGCCCTATCAAAAGACCAAGTTCATCAGCGTCCGGTAGGACCACGGGCAGGCCCCGGCGGAAGACGCGCCGGGCCGCCATGACGTCTCGCAGCAACATCGGGAGGGCACCGTGGGCACCACGGTCTTCGACTCCATTCTGTTTCGCGACATGTTCGGCACCAGCGAAATGAGGGCGATCTTCAGCGACGACGCGCTGATCCACCGATACCTGGACGTCGAGTCCGCACTTGCCCGTGCGCAAAGCCGCTGCGGACTCATTCCGGGGGAGGCGGCCCAGGCGATCGGCCATGCTGCCGATACCATCCAGATCGATCATGACCGGCTGCGTCGCGAGACGGAGAATGTCGGCTACCCAATCCTGCCCCTCGTCCATCAGTTGGCCGAGGCGGCTGGCGAGGCCGGACGATATGTCCATTGGGGAGCGACCACCCAGGACATCATGGACACCGCAAGCGTGCTCCAAATCAGGGCCGCTCTCGGCATCCTGCGCCGCGACCTGGGCGAATTGCGGACGATCCTTGCAGCCAAGGCAATCAAATACCGCGACACGCCGATGGCGGGCAGAACCCATCTGCAGCAGGCGTTGCCGATCACCTTCGGCTACAAGCTGGCCGTCTGGCATTCTTCCGTCGAGCGTCATATCGAGCGACTGGAGCAGGTGTCGCCGCGCGTGCTGGTGGGTCAGCTTTCCGGTGCAGCCGGTACGCTCGCTTCGATCGGCGACGGCGGGCTGGATATGCAGCGTCTGTTTTGCGAGGAGCTCGGGCTGAGCCAGCCGACGATCACGTGGCATGTCGCCCGCGACGGGTTCGCCGAGGTCGTGGCCCTGCTCGGTCTGATCACCGGCACGCTGGGCAAGATCGCGACCAATATCATGATGATGTCGGCGACGGAGTTCGGCGAGGTCTCCGAACCCTTCGTTCCCGGCCGTGGCGCCTCCTCGACCATGCCGCAGAAACGCAACCCGGTCGCAAGCGAACTGATGCTCGCCGCCGCCAAGGCGGTGCGCCAACAGGTGGCCGCGATGCTGGACGGTATGATCCACGACTTCGAACGGGCGACCGGGCCGTGGCACCTGGAATGGCTGGCACTGCCGGAAAGCTTCCTGTTGACCGCCGCCTCCTTGGCGAACGCCAAGTTCATGCTGGGCGGGCTGGTCGTGCACGAGGATCGGATGCGGCACAACCTGCATCTGAGCCATGGCCTGATCGTCGCCGAGGCGGTGATGATGGCGGCAGCGCCGCAACTCGGACGCCAGCGGGCCCACGACATCGTCTACGACGCCTGTCGTGTCGCGATCGACCGTGGCTCGGGCCTCGCCGACGTCCTTGTCGCCGTTCCGGAGATCGTCGGGGCATTGGGAGGTGCCGAGATGATCAGACTCCGGTGCGATCCCGGCAACTACCTCGGCCTATCAGGGGCGATGATTGATCGTGCCCTGGAGGCGTCGGCCGACAAGCCCGCAGCATCGTGATCCACCACTCGGCACCGATGTGCAAGGAACCACCGGAAAGCCGCGCCTTCGGGACAATCACGGCTTCCAGGTTGCGGTGAGCATGCACAGACCGAACTCTCCGCCTCCGATGGCTTGATCTGAGAGGTCACCATGTCGATGAACAATCCACTGCAGACACGGACCGAGCAGGACGCGTTCGGCCCGATCGAGATTCCGGCGGAGCGGTACTGGGGCGCTCAAACCCAGCGTGCACTCGGTGTATTCAAGGTCGGCGACGAGCGCCTTCCGGCCGGTGTGATCCATGCCTTCGGCCTGCAGAAGATCGCGGCTGCACGCGCCAACCGACGGCTGGGCGCTCTTCCCCCGGATGTGGCCGAGGTGATCGAGGCGGCGGCCGGCGAGCTTCGTGCCGGCCTGTTCGACGGCCACTTTCCCCTGCCCGTCTGGCAGACCGGCTCCGGCACCCAGACCAACATGAACGCCAATGAGGTGATCGCCAACCGCGCCAACGAGATGCTCGGCCAACCGTTGGGCACCAGGGCGCCGGTGCATCCCAACGACCATGTCAACCGATCCCAGTCGTCCAACGACAGTTTCCCCGCCGTGATGCACATTGCCACCGCCCTTGCAGTGCGGGACCAGCTGCGGCCGGCGCTGGCGGTGCTGAAGGCTGCCTTGGAGGACAGGGCCGCGGCGTTCGCCGGGGTTGTGAAGATCGGCCGGACCCATCTGATGGACGCGGTGCCGATGACCATGGGACAGGCGTTCGATGCCTTTGCCCGTCAAATCGGGCACGGCATCGACCGGCTGGAGGCGACCGGACCGCGTCTGCGCTCCCTGCCGCAGGGGGGCACGGCGGTCGGGTCGGGCCTCAACGCACCGGTCGGCTTCGACGTCGCGTTTTGCGAGGAGGCGAGCCGGCTGAGCGGGCTGGACTTCACCCCCAATCCCAGCAAGTTCGAGGGCATGGCCGCTCATGACGCTCTGCTGGAGGTCAGCGGTGCACTCAACGTCATCGCCGCATCGCTGATCAAGATCGCCACCGACATCCGCTTCCTCGGCTCGGGTCCTCGCTGCGGTCTGGGCGAACTGATCCTTCCGGACGATGGTCTCACCTCGTCGATTATGCCCGGCAAGCGCAATCCCACGATCGCCGAGGTCGTGGTCCAGGTGGCCTTCCAGGTCATCGGCAATCACGCCACGATCTCCGCCGCCGCCGCCTCGGGGAATTTCGAACTCAACGTCGCCAAGCCGGTCCTGCTCTACAACCTTCTGCAATCGATCCGGCTCATCGCCGACGCTGCGCAGGTCTTCGCACAGCGGATGATCCAAGGCATCGATGTCGACCGGCGGCGGCTGAAGGGCAATGTGGACAATGCGCTACTGCGTGCCACAGCCCTCAACCCGGTCCTGGGATACGACAAGGTGGTGGAGATCACCGCCAAAGCACTGCGCGACGACGTGACACCAAGGGACGCCTGCATCGCGTTGGGGTTCCTCAGCGCCGAAGACTACGACCGGCACGTCGGCGCCGCACCCTGAACGGGGGATCGCACCTCGCGTAAGGACCAGTCTCGGAGGATTGGGCAAGAACGGCCGACCATCCGGCAACTTCGATCCCGGCGAATCGGCGATAGTGCGTTCACCGCAATGCAACGCCTTCAGGAATTCAGAAATGACCAGCATTTCCATCGTCACCGGTGCCAGCCGCGGCCTTGGCCGCAACACTGCCCTCAGCATCGCCCGCCGCGGCGGCGACGTGATCCTCACCTACCGCAGCGAATCCGGTGCGGCCGATGCCGTCGTGGCCGAGATCGCAGCGGTCGGCCGCAGGGCGGTCGCCATCCAACTCGACGTCAGCGACGCCTCGGGCTTCCCTGCTTTCGTCGAAAGCGTCCGGTCGACACTGAAGTCGAACTGGGGCCGTGACCGCTTCGACCATCTCGTCAACAACGCCGGCCATGGCGAAATGGCGGCGTTCGCAGAGACAACCGAGGCGCAGTTCGACAGCCTCTTCAATGTGCACGTCAAGGGCGTGTTTTTCCTGACGCAGGCGCTTCTGCCGCTGCTGGCCAACGGCGGCCGGATCGTGAATTTCTCTTCCGGCCTGACCCGTATCTCGTTTCCTGGCTTCTCCGCCTATTCCGCGGCCAAGGGTGCCGTCGAAGTGTTGACCCACTACATGGCCAAGGAGTTGGGAAGCCGTGGAATCACGGCGAACACCATTGCTCCCGGAGCGATCGAGACCGACTTCCTGGGCGGCGCCGTGCGTGATACCCCGGCCTATAACGAGGCCTTTGCCGCCATGACGGCGCTGGGCCGCGTCGGCGTGCCCGACGACATCGGTCCGGCGGTCGCGAGCCTGCTGGGCCCGGACAACCGCTGGGTCACCGCGCAACGGATCGAGGTTTCCGGCGGTCAGAACATCTGAGCCTGATCGGAGCACCAAACCCGGTGGGAAGAACGTCCTTTGGGGAGCAGGCGAACGTCCATCCCACCGGGTTCTTCGCCCCGGATCGCCACCATGAACTGGTATCAGGTCGATGACTGATAGCTTGCTGGACACCGTGCGCCGGTACGCCCAGGCGCATGCCGACCGCGACGGCATTGCCCGAACGCCGATCCCTGGCTTGACGCTGATCCGGGAGACCGGCCCGACGCCGTTGCGGTATGCCGTCAGCCGGCCTCTGGTCGCGCTGGTGCTGCAGGGTGTCAAGCGGGTGAGCATGGGGGAATGCAGCTTCGAATTCGGCGCCGGCGAATCCCTGCTGATCGCCGCCGATGTGCCGACGGTCAGCCAAGTCACACGCGCCAATCCAAGCACGCCTTACTTCTCGCTGGTCATCGACCTCGATCTTGCGGTCATCGAAGCACTCGTCGCGGAAATAGGACCCGCCCCCTTCGCCGCCGGCAGGCCGGTCAGTATCAATCCAACGGAAGCGGAGGTGGTCGACTCCGCTCTGCGATTGCTGCGGCTGCTCGACAGGCCGGCCTCGGTGCCGATCCTGCAGCCGCAGTTGCTTCGCGAACTGCATTACTGGTTGCTCATCGGGCGGCACGGGGGCGCCATGCGCAGCCTGGGCGTCACCAACAGCCATTCGCGCCGGGTGGCGCGGGCGGTCGCCGTCATCCGTGACGACTTCGCCCGACCGCTTAGGGTAGAGCATCTGGCCGAGGTGGCCGGCATGAGCCCCTCCACCTTTCATGAGCACTTTAAGTCCGTCACCTCCCTGACGCCGCTCCAGTATCAGAAGCAGTTGAGATTGATCGAAGCGCGCCGGATGATGCTGGCGGATGGGGAACCGATCAGCAGTGCTGCCTATGCTGTCGGATATGAAAGCGTCGCTCAGTTCACGCGCGACTATGGCCGCATGTTCCGGCTGCCGCCAGCCCGCGACCTGAAAGCGGCCAGAGCGCGGATGCAGCCGGGAAATTTGGGATACGGATGACGCTGTTGCATCGAGCCGATGAGGCGAGCTGTCGCTCTTCACAGCGTATAGGATTTACGCGATGCGGACGGACTCCGGGCGTCCGAGTTCGAGCATGCGGTTGAGGACGAGGACGGCGACAGCGCTTTCGGTCTGCTGGCGGTCGTCGGTTTGGAAGCGGACACCGTTCCCGATCACGTGTTTGTAGCGGCTGAAGAAGGCCTACACGAGCGCGCGCAAGGTGTAGCCGGACTTTGCCTGCCACGCCATGCGGCCACCGTCGGCGCTGACGGCCTCGAAGGGCTCGGCGATTTGATCCAACAGGCCGCCGACCTGGGAAACGTCGTCCACATCGTGGTCCGTCAGAGTGGCCGCGACGATCCGGCCCGTCTCGGGTTACAGGCCAAGGTGTAGCTTCTTCCAGGCCCGGCGACGCTGGGTGCCATGCTTGGCGACCAGCCACCCAACGGGTGGACGGGGCGGCGATCGGGGAAACCAAGCGCTCCGGCACCAGCGCTCCGGCAGGGCCGTCAGACGTCGGCGGGTCGCCCACTCGGTCACCACCCGTAGCCCGCCGTCAAATCCTGTTGCCCTGAGTTCCCGCCATAGTTGGGCCCCATTGTGGCATCCTTCTCCTCATCGCCGTTCGAGAATGGCCAGATGAGCAGCCAGGATACTGCGGCGGGGACGGTGCACCTCCGGTTCGCCGCCTTGCAGGAACTTGCACACCGTTTCGCGGGCCAAGCCGAGCCGCCGGCTTATGCCTCGCGCCGAGACGCCCTCAATGCGCAACCGGACCACCTCCTTCTAGGTCGCGCGGCGCCGCTCCCAACCAGTCCATTGCCGTCGTTCGGCGTTGGTCATCGGCGGTGACGTGTCACCGGCTGTCTCCGTAACCCTGGCGATGGTAGCGGCCTCGGAGGAGATCTTTTGTGCCGCCGCGCGGAGCGTCGACTTATGCCGGTCCAGAATTGTCTGGACCGCCTGTCCGAGGTTCGCCAGCAAGTGCCATCGGTCAGCCACCGCCACGGCCTAGGGTGCGCCGCGACGGGCGGCATCGGCATAGATGGCTCCACGGTCGCGGCTGACCACGGCGATGTTCGGGCGCTTCTCCAGCCACCGGGCGGCGGTGTCCGCGTCGCGGTCGGGCAGCAGGTCGATGACCGCATGCTGTTCCAGGTCCACCAAGATGGTGCCGCGCGTTGACCACATAGGCGGCGATGACGCGGGCGCGTGACCCCGGCGCCGCCCGATGCTGGATCAGCACATAGAGCGGAACGGCAAAGGCTCCACCGGCCGTGGCGATGATGAACAGGTCGGCCAGCAGCGGCAGCGCCCGGGGTTGAACCAGCAGGGCCAGCGGCGACAACGGTTCCGCCGCGGGACCGATCGGCGTCAGCAGGGGCAGCACGGCACCCGCCAGGACGCTGACCAGACCGGCCAGGACGGCGCGGCCGGCGTCGGCAGTGGACGGCGTGCGACGGCTGAGGCCGGCGAGCACCGATCCGGCGGCCACGCCGCGCGCTCTCCACCTGAACGTTCTCCACCCGGGGACTCTCCATCCGGGGATCGTCGGGCCGAACGGCCGCCGGACCGCGGCTTGGGGACCCGGTGGAACGGCCGGTGGCGCTGTCGATATTCATAAACGGCCTGAAGGGCTTGGTTGGCAGGGCCAAGCAATTGTCCATTGGTTGCTCGCGGGGTCAACCCGCCCGCGCTGAAACCCACCCCAGCGGCACCTTCGCCAGTAGGCCTGGAAGGACGACGTCGACAACAGCATTTCCAGAGGGACAGCAGACGTAACATGTTGAAAGTCAAAGCAAAGTCATAATGCTGTTACTTTAAAAACAATGGGAAATCATGTCAGTCATTTACCCCAAATATGTCACAGAACATCTCGCGAATTACCGATCAATGCTTTCTCCGACTGGAGGGGTCATGGCGCAAACACAAATCGCTATTTTCACAGCCACAACGGACGACACGGGTACGGAGCTCTGGGTGACTGACGGCACGCCGTCGGGGACCCGTCTCCTCGCCGACATCAGGCCCGGCCAGCAGGGAAGCGCGCCTGAGGATGCCGTCGTCGCCGACGGCAAGATCTTCTTCACCGCCGATGACGGCATTCATGGCCGGGAGCTGTGGGTGAGCGACGGGACCGCGGCAGGCACCCGGATGGTTGCCGACATCATGCCGGGAGCGCAGGGATCCTCGCCATCGGCACTGACGGCGGCACAAGGCCGGGTTTATCTGCACGCAGATAGCGGGACCCACAGCGGGATCTGGAGTTCCAACGGCACTGCCGCCGATACCCGCTTGTTTCATGAGATGGCACCGCTCTCCCCATTGTCTCAAGGCATTTCCCTGGTCGGCATGACCGACGGACGGCTGGCTTTTCACGAGGGGGCGGCGTCCTGGGCCTCCAACCTCACTTTCATCAACGCCGACGGCAGCACGACAGCCTTCACGGACATCATCCCCGACAGCGGGGCTGTCCGCTATGCCGCCACGCCGGACGGGATCGTGGCGTCGGTCACCACGGTAATCGACTGGACCGGCAGCATGGAATGGCCGACCGCTGTCCGGCATTCGACCTTCTGGGCCACGGACGGGACGGCGGAAGGCACGCGGTACGTCGGCAACCTGACGATGCAGGGGTGGGACCTCGGTCGTGTCGTCGGTCTGCACGACGGCCAGGTGGTGTTCACAAGCGACATGGACGTCTACCGGATCGAACAGGGCAACGCCTCGAAGACCGGCGTGCTGGATGAAGCCACAGGTCAGATCAGCTTCCTCCCGGGACAGGAACTTACCAAGCCGCTGGGATGGCTCGACCAAGGGACGTCCGGCGAGGAGGGCGACCGCCTGCTCTTGCTGGACGAAAGCTATTGGTCGGGTTCCCAACGCCTCCTGGCGACGGACGGCACGGCGGGCGGGACCGTTGAACTCCACCAGAACAGCTGGATGTATCAGGACATCGCGATTGCCGGAAACCGGGCGTTCTTCCTGACGGACCAGAACGGAGCCGATCCCGCCGGGCTCTGGGTGACCGATGGAACATCCGAGGGCACGCACCACCTGGCGCCGATGGGGGGAGGAGCGTACGGTGACAAGTTGATGGGGGAACTTGATGGCCGCATGCTGGGTTTCGATCGCGACTATTCTGCCAACATCGATCGGTTTTTCCTGTCCGACGGCACGACGGGCGGTACCGTCGTGCTTGCCGAGCTCCCCCCCGGCACGGGGGCGGACTATTGGGATCATACGGCCAGGCTGCTCGGGGTCATCGCGGCGCCGGACGGCATCCGCAAGGGGTCCGAATGCGACGACACGCTGTGGGGCGAGGATGGTGCCGACCGGATCCACGGCCTGGGTGGCAACGACCGCATTCTGGCCGGCGCTGGGGATGACCGACTGAACGGGGGCGCCGGCGCGGACTATATCGATGGAGCGGACGGTGCCGATCGCCTCTACGGCATGTCCGGGCAGGACATTCTTGTTCCCGGAGCGGGACGCGACATCGTCGATGGGGGTACCGGCGACGATGTGCTGCTCGCCGAACGGGACGGCGAGAGCGACCAGTTCTTCTTCGCACCCGGCAGCGGCGCCGACGTGCTGACAGCCTTCGACCCGCATCTGGACATCCTCATCCTGAAGGGGTTTGCGCAGGACGTCGGCACCGCGGCGTGGCGGGTGGAGCACGTGACAGACCTTGGAGATGGGGTGCGGGTCGATTTCGGCGGCGGCGACAGTGTCCTCGTCCTGGACACGACGGCGCATGACCTGCGCTTCACCCTCATCGACCCGATCATCTGACAGGAGCGCCAAGCTCCGGAGCGTCAACCTGGATCCGGCGACAGATCCTGGGCTGGTCGCCAAGCATGGCACCCAGCGTCGCCGGGCCTGGAAGAAGCTACACCTTGGCCTGTAACCCGAGACGGGCCGGATCGTCGCGGCCACTCTGACGGACCACGATGTGGACGACGTTTCCCAGGTCGGCGGCCTGTTGGATCAAATCGCCGAGCCCTTCGAGGCCGTCAGCGCCGACGGTGGCCGCATGGCGTGGCAGGCAAAGTCCGGCTACACCTTGCGCGCGCTCGTGCAGGCCTTCTTCAGCCGCTACAAACACGTGATCGGGAACGGTCTCCGCTTCCAAGCCGACGACCGCCAGCAGACCGAGAGCGCTGTCGCCGTCCTCGTCCTCAACCGCATGCTCGAACTCGGACGCCCAGTCTCTGTCTGCGTTGTGTGATCAGGGCCACCAACCCGCCAGCATCAGTTTTTGCTGCCTCCATGCAACTGCCTCCCGCCGGAGTTCCCAAAGCGGTTTGCTCAATGGCTAGTCCCTTCGGAATAGCGTGTTTTGTTAAAGACATTGTATTTCCCCACCGGCTTGCGCATGGGCAGACGCTTGACCTCCTCGAAGCTGGCGGTGTCGTAGACCACCAGGGCGCCATCATCCTCCCAGATGCTGACCAGCGCGTGGCGGCCGTCGCGGGTGAACTCCACA
Organism: Azospirillum sp. A1-3; assembly: GCF_023806445.1. Classification (NCBI taxonomy): domain Bacteria; kingdom Pseudomonadati; phylum Pseudomonadota; class Alphaproteobacteria; order Rhodospirillales; family Azospirillaceae; genus Azospirillum; species Azospirillum sp. A1-3. The sequence goes on along the minus strand of NZ_JAMSLU010000002.1, from coordinate 504,069 downwards.
TGCGACGCAGTCTTGCCCGGTGACGGGACCAGCGTCCGGACGATTTCCAGCGTCCGCTTGTCGATGATTTCGATGGTGTCGCGGCGCGGGCTGAGCGAGGCGTCGGTCCAAGCGTAGGGCGTCGCCTCGTGGCTGCGCATGAAGAAGCCGGGGCCGAGCGTGTCGATGCGCCTGACCGTCTTCCAGTTCTTCATGTCGATGACGCTGACCGCCGCCCCCTTCAGATGCGGCGTCGCCATCACCCGCCGGCCGTCAAGCATCCAGCTGATACCGGACCCCAGATGCGGCATGCCGGGCAGGTCGACCTCGGCAATCCTGCGGCCTACCGCCAGGTTGACCACCTGCCCCTTGCCACCGTCGCGCGACGCACCGATCACATTGGCATAGGACGGATCGAAGAAGAAGTCGTCGAGCGGCTCCTCTAACTCAATCCGCCGCACCGCGAACAGGCCGTGCTGCGCGCCCACCGCTTCCACCATGCCCTTCTCATAGCTGTGGACGAAGCCGTCATAGACCGGGCCGGCGTTCTCGTCGGTGGCGATCTCCCAGATCTCCGGCACGTCCTTCAGGGCGAGGATGAAGCTCTTGCGCGGTGGCGCGGCGTAGACGGCGCTGACCCGTGCGCTGCCCTTCGGTGTGACGACCGGGATTGTCTTCAGCGGTGTGAGATCGCGAGCGTCGAGCAGGACCAGCGTGCGCGGCAGCGTATTGCCGACGGCGACGAAGCGGCCGTCGGCCGACACTGCGATGTTGCGGGTGTTGATGCCGGCCCGGATTTCCGCCACCGGCACCAGCCCATACAGGTCGTAGACCGACACCCAGCCGTCGCGCGAGGCGAAATAGGCCAAGCGGCCGTCCGGCGAATATTTGACCCCGCCATGCAGGGCGAAGCGGCTGGGGAAGCGGGCCAGTGGCTCGAAGCTGTCGCCGTCGAGGATGGTGACATGATGGTCCCCGGCCTCGACCACGGTAAAGAGGTTCAGCGGATCGGCGTTATGCACAGGCTTGGTAACCAGCGCCGCGTGGGGCGTGTGGATGATGTGACTGGCGACCATGTCGGCCTCGGTCCATGCCGGTTCCTGGGCGGGAGGGGCGAGGACATAGGCGGCGAGATCGGCGATCTCCGCCCCGCTCAGCCGGTCAGCGAATCCGGGCATCTGGGTAGCGGGCCGGCCCCCGGCGATCAGCGCAACGGCGTCGGCCGGCTTCATCCGCCCAAGATTGTCGGGAAGCAGCGCCGGGCCGATGGCGCCCAGCCGGTCGCCGCCATGGCAGGCAGCGCAATGCTCGGCGTAGCGGGCGGCGGGGCCCTCCTGCGCCGGAGCCGTTCCCGGCAGCAGGGCGATGAGCGCCGCCATGGCAAGGACGATGCGTGCGTGCATAGGGAATTTCCGGCGAAAGGAGAGGAGATGGCAACCGGTCACGCTGACAGGCGCAGGCCGGTCTTCTTGAGGATGCGGGTGCTGTAGAGCACGGCATGGCTGCGGCTGCGCCCTTCCAGCAGGTCGGCCATCGCACCGATGCGGGCCTCGACCTCGGCGCGGTCTCTGGCATGGACCATAGCGAACAGCGTGTAGGGCCAATCCGGCGGATGTGCCGGACGGCGGTAACAATGGGTGACGAAGGGCTGAGCGGCCAGCAGACGCCCAGCCTCGTCGATGACGGCGTCCGGAACCTCCCACACGCTCATCCCGTTGGCGGCATAGCCCAGCCGGTAATGGTTCGGCACGGCGGCGATACGGCGGACGATCCCGGTCCGCAGCATCCGCCCGAAACGGGCGATCACCTCCTCTTCGGCGATGCCGAGCCGGGCGGCCAGCGCGGCGTAGGGTCGCGGTACCAGCGGCAGGCCGGCCTGCGTTTCCACCACCAGCCGGCGGTCTACGGCATCGAGTATGGTCATGTCGGACGTGGACTCGGTCATGCCTCGAACCTCAGATCCAGCGCGTATTCGGCGAGCTTGGGAAAAAGCCGGACGGCAAGGCCGGTTCGTGACTCGATGGCGGCAGCCACCTCCACCACCCGTTCCGGCGTCTCGGTGGCGAGGACGAACCACAGGCTGAGCGCGTGGTCACGCGCATAGTTGTGGGCCACCTCCGGGAAGCCGTTCACCAGCGACGCCACCGCGTCGAATCGCTCCGCCGGCACTGCCATGGCGGCGAGCGACAGGCCGCCGCCCATGCGCTCGGCGTTGTAGAGCGGCCCGAAGCGGCTCAATACCCCGGCCGCGCCCAGTGCGGCGATGCGGTCGATCACCGTGTCCTCATCCAGGTCAAGCTCCGCCGCCACGTCGGCGAAGGGACGGGAGGTCAGCGGCAGCCCGTCCTGCAGGCGGTTGATCAATGCCCGGTCGATGGTGTCCAGAAGGGGGTCCAGGGTGGCGACAGGTTGCATCATGTCCTCCCGTCCCGGCCATAGCAGGGGGCCGTCTGCTTAAAGCGGCGGACGGTGAACAACAGTTCCCGCGGCAGGTCGGTCAGGCCGCAGACGGCCGCCAGATCATCAACCAGCATACGCACCTCGTCGCGGCTGCGGCCATGGATCATGGTAAAGAGGTTGTAGGGCCAGACCGGTGGACGGCGCGGACGGCGGTAGCACAGGGACACCCCGCGCCGGCAGCCGAGCGCCGCCCCCACCGCGTCCACCCGCTCGTCCGGCACGTCCCACACCACCATGGCGTTGGCGGTGAAACCAAGTGCCGCGTGATCGACGATGACGCCGAAGCGTGACGCCGCGCCATTCTCCACCAGTTCGCGGATGGCGGCGATCACGCCGGCTTCCGATTGGCCGATGGCCTGCCCGATCGCCAGGAACGGCCGGGCCACCAGCGGCAACCCTTCGCGCAGCCGGCGCAGCAACCGGTCGTTCTTCTCGGGCAGGCTCACGGGCCGCGTCCGCTCCGCAACCGACGCCCTGCTCAATTCCATAGCGGGAACCCCAGATCCAGATGATAACCGTGCTCCAGCGGCAGGTCGAGCACGGGCAAGCCGGTCTCGGACTTGATCTCCGCCAGCACGGCGCGCACGCGCTCCGCATCGGCGGCGGTGACGACGAACCACAGGTTCAGCCGGTGCTCGCGTTCGTAGTTGTGGTTCACCTCCTCGAAACGCCCGACCAGTGCTGCGACGTGGGCCAGATCGCCGGGCGGCACCGCCATGGCGGCAAGCGTGCTGGCCCCCACTCTGTGTGGCCGGAAGGTGGCGCCGATACGGGCGACGGCACCGGCGGCGGTAAGGCGCCTCAGCCGGTCGAGGATGTCGGCCGGCGTGCTGCCGAGCCGGGCGGCCAGTTCGGCGAAGGGGCGCGGGACCAGGGGGAAGCCGCGCTGGAAATCGTCGAGCAGGCGGCGGTCGGTCGGATCCTCGATGGTGTCCATGATTGGATGCTCCGTCACAGGCCGATGCGGTGGGCGCGCGCGGTGAAGAAGATGCCACTCGGCTTGTCCGCCGGTAGCGCGACGACCTCGGCGAAGCTGGCGGTGTCGTAGACGCGCACGCAATCCAGGTCGCGCACCGACACCCAGACCTGCTCCCCGCGAGGCGTGAATTCCAGATGCAGCACACCCGGCCCCGGCTCCAGCGTCCTGACCACGCTGGCCGTCGGCACGTCGATCACTTGCACGAAACCGTTGTCGGGCAGCGCAAAGTTGACCCAGACCTGCCGCCCGTCCGGCCGCGCCATGACGAAGACCGGCTGCCCCTTCACCGGGATACGGGCGGTTTCGGTCCAGGTTGCGGTGTCGACCACCAGCACCTCGTGACGGCCGACCGCCGGCAGGTAGAGCCGCCCGCCGGCCTGAGCCCAGCCGCGCAGATGCGGCATCTTGTAGACCGGCAGCGGTTGCTCGCCCCGGCCGTAACCGTCAAGGATGCGGCGCACCCCGGCGTCGGGGTTCCACAGGTCGAGCAGGGCGAGCCCGTCCTCGCCGAAAAGACCGGCGATGTAATGGCGCCCGTCCGGCGTCACCAGCCCATCATAGGGCTGCCGCCCGATGCCGGTGTATTTGCGCAAGGCCGGCTGCGCCGGGTTCGACAGGTCGGCGATCCAGATTTCGCCGGCGTCGTACAGCGTGAAGACGAAGCGGTTGCCCGGTGCGTCGGCCAGCCCGACCACCTTCGACCGCGCCGTTCCGTCGCCGTAGGTCGCCGGGATGTCGGCCACCAGCTCCAGCGTCGCGGCGTCGAAGACCTTCACCCCGCCGGGCTCGTAATTCTGCACGGCGACCAGCCGGCCGTCCTGGGAGATGGCGCCGCCAATGCTGTTGCCGGCCTGCTCCACCCGCTTGACGACCGTCGCGGTCAACAGGTCCAGCTTGTTCAGCCCGCCGTCGCGGCCAAAGACATAGGCGTAGCGCCCGTCGCGGGAGAAGACGGCGGCGGCGTGCGACAAATCGCCCAGCCCTTCGATCTCGGCCAAGCGACGGCGGCCGCTGTTCTCCACCAACAAGACACGGCCGATGGCCCGTTCGATGACGATGCCGAGATCGCCGGTTCCCCGCAGTTCGGTTTCGGCGGCGGCCGGAAGGCCGGACAGTGCCAGCCACGCGGCGATCAGCGACGCGGCCCAGCGGAGGACGGTCGGACGGTGTAAGGTCATCGGTCGAGTCCTCCGGTCAAGCGGTTGACAATCCAGAGCGCCTCGTCCTCGGAGAGCAGACCGCGCCAGGGCGGCATCGGCGTGCCGGGAATCCCGTCCAAGACCACGGCGGCCAGCGCCTCCGTCGATTTGCCCACCAAGTCGGCCGGCAGCAACGGCCGGCCGAGCCCGCCCTTCAGCGTCATGCCATGGCAGGAACCGCAATCCTGCCGGACCAAGCGAGTCAGCTCCGCCTGCCGTGACGGGGTGATCCCGGTTGCGCTTGCGCCAGCGGCAGCGAAATTGACGGCTGCTGCTGCGAGCGCGAGCCCGGAAAGATGGCGTCCAGTCCGGCTAACCATTGAGAGCCCTCCGGAGACAAGAGGACGTTGCCGGCGACGGGGCGGCGATCGGCTCCGGAGCCCATGCCAATTGCGGGGCGAGGGACACGACGCGGCCGATGATGGTCAGGCAGGGCGTCGGCGGTGACAGCGCCGCCACCCGCTCCGGCAGATCGCCCAGCGTCCCCAGGCATACGATCTGGTCGACGGAGGTCCCGCGCGACACCACGGCTGCGGGCGTGTCCGCCGGCAGGCCGGCCGCCACCAGCTGCGCCCTGATTTCGGCGAGATTCAGCAACGCCATGTAGATGACGAGCGTCGTGTCCGGATCGGCGAGGCTCGCCCAGTTCAGCGACAGCTCGGCGTCCTCGCGGCAGTGGCCGGTGACGAAGCGCACACCGGTGGCGAGCCCGCGATGGGTCAGCGGGATGCCGGCATAGGCGCCGCAGCCGCAGGCGGCGGTGACGCCGGGCACGATCTCGAAAGGAATGCCGTGCGCGGCGACGGCCAGCGCCTCCTCGCTGCCGCGCCCGAAGACGTAGGGGTCACCACCCTTGAGGCGGAGGACGCGGCGTCCGGCCAGCCCCAGCCGGACCAGCAGGGCGTTGATCTCATCCTGCGACAGTGTGTGGCGGCGTGGCGCCTTGCCGACGAAGATGCGATCGGCGTGGCGCGGGATCAGGTCGAGGATACGGTCCCCAACCAGACGGTCGTAGACCACGGTTTCGGCAGCCTCGATCAGGCGCATCGCCTTCACCGTCAGCAAATCCGGGTCACCGGGACCGGCCCCCACCAGATAAACCCGTCCGACTGCCATGGCGCCCTCGATCGTCAGGAATGGGATAGGGAGAACGGGCGGCGGCACACGGCCGTCGCCCGTTGCGTCCGGTGGGGTCAGTAGATGTCCATCTTGGTGTTGTAGACGTTGAACTTACCGGTCGGCGTGATCAGGCGCGGATCTTTGATCACCTGCTTCAGCTTGCGGGTCTTGTCGTCGACCACGACGATCGCCGACTCCTGCTCCTTGCCGTTCCACACGGAGAACCAAACCTCGCCGCCGTCCTTGTCGTATTCGCCCTGCACGACGCGGTGCGCGCCGCCCTTGACGCCGGACCATTCGACGATCGGCAGCACCTCGAAGCCCTTGCTCAGGTCACGGGTGTCGAACACCGCCACCGAGGAATGGATGGCCTCATCCGGGTTCAGCGGCGTGTCGACCCACAGATTGTTGGATTTCGGGTGGGTCTTGATGAAGAGGGAGCCGCCGCCCTGGCCGTCGATGGTGCCCACCACCTTCCAGGCATACTCCTTGTGCTTTTCCGGATCGGTGCCGATCAGCGAGATCTTCTCGTCGCCAAGATGGCTGGTCGCCCACACCGGACCGAATTTCGGGTGCACGAAGTTGGCCCCGCGGCCGGGATGCGGCGTCGCGCCCTTGGTGTCCACCAGGGCGGCCAGCTTATCCTCCTTGGTGTCGACCACGGCGATCTTGTTACGGGCATTGGCGGCGACCAGGAAATAGCGGCCGGTGCTGTCGAACCCGCCGTCATGCAAGAAGCGCTCGGCCGGGATGCTGGTGACCTTCAGGTTGGTGATGTCCTGGTAGTTCACCATCAGGATCTGGCCGGTCTCCTTGACGTTGACGACGAACTCCGGGTGGAAGTGCGACGCCACGATCGAGGCCACGCGTGGTTCAGGATGGTATTCCTGGGTGTCGACCGTCATACCGCGGGTGGAGACGATGTTTTTCGGCTCCAGCGTGTCGCCGTCCATGATGACGTACTGGGGCGGCCAATAGGCGCCGGCGATCGCGTATTTGTCCTCGAATCCCTTGAACTTGGAGGTCTCGACCGAGCGCGCCTCCAGGCCGATCTTGAGCTCGGCGACCTTGGTCGGCTCCGCCGCCCACAGGTCGGTCAGGTCGATGCGCCCGTCGCGGCCGATGGTGAAGAGATAGCGCCCCGACGCCGACATGCGTGAGATGTGCACGGCGTAGCCGGTCGGGATCACCTTGACGATCTTCTTGGACTTGCCGTCGATCAGCGCCACCTCGCCGGTGTCACGCAACGTGACCGCGAAGAGGTTGTCGAGGTCGAGGGTGTTCATCTGCTTTTTCGGCCGCTGGTCGACCGGTACATGCACCTTCCAGCTCGCCCGCATCTCCTTCATGCCCCATTCGGGGGGCTGCGGCGGCTCCTGCATGACATAACGGGCCATCAGGTCGACCTGCTGCTCGGTCAGATCGCCCGAGGTGCCCCAGTTCGGCATGCCGGCCGGAGAGCCGTAGGTTATGAAGGCCTTCAGGGATTCCAGGCCGCGTTCGCGCGTGATGTCGGTGGTCAGCGGCTTGCCGGTGGCCCCCTTGCGCAGCACGCCGTGGCAGCCGGCGCAGCGCTGGAAATAGATTTCCTTTGCCTGCTCGAACTCCTCCTTGGTCATTGGTGGCGCGACCTCCTCGGCGGCGGCCGGCCTGCCCCCCTGCATCGCCAGCACCAACCCGACTGCGGCCGTGAACAACAAGGCCTTGCGCATCATGTGGCTTCCCCCTCGTGAGCTTTCGGTGTGCCCCCGATCCTGGCGCGGTTCCGGCCCACAATCCTTGACTTTGGTTAGTTGGCTCCTTTTCCCGCAGCCCAATTCTTAACGGTGAACGGGCCGGAGGACTTGACGACGGTCAAGCCGCCGCACCGGCAAGGCCTCTATCGTTGGCCATCGATACCGGCAGGCAAGCGAGGTGCCGATATGGACAGCGCGCTCGCGCGGACCATCGCCGACAGCCCTGTGCTCGGGCAGTTGTCGGAAGCCGACCGTACGCATCTTCTGACCTACAGCAGCGAACGGACGTTCGTTCAAGGAAGCGCCCTGTTCCTGCGCGCTCAGCCGGCGACCGCCTTCTATCTCGTGCTGAGCGGGACCGTCGGGCTGACCGTGGCCGAGGACGGCACCTGTTCGAACGTCGTCGACATCGTCGGGCCGGGCCATCTGGTCGGCGAAGATGCCGTGCTCGATTGCGGTCGGCACGCGACGAGCGCCTATGCCCTGCTGCCGGTGACCGCCGTCGCCATCCAGGCGGAGCCGTTCTTCGCCCATCTCCAGGACCGGTTCGAGGTGGTGCAGGCGATGATGGCCGGGGCCACGGCGCGGCTGCGCGGCCTGATCCATGAAATCACCGAGTTAAAGCTGCAGTCCACCACCCGGCGGCTCGCTGGCTATCTGGTTCGGCTGGCCGGAACGCAGCGGGGCCGGGTGCACATCGTCCTTCCCTGCGAAAAGCAGTTCCTGGCGGAACGGCTGGGGATGAAGCCGGAAAGCCTGTCCCGCGCCTTCGCGAAGCTGCGCGCACAGGGCGTGCATTCAGGTCGGCTGGACGACGTCGACATCGACGACATGGAGGCACTGCGCCGATTCTGGCAGTCCAGCACCGATCCTTCGTGGGATGACTGAACCATGTCTTGCGTGCTCGCCCGTCTTCATGCCGATTCCAGCGGCGTCCGCGACGCAGAACCGGCCCGATCCCCCGTCCGATGCCGCGGCCGCCTGTGCCGCCGCGGCCTTGACCTGCCGGCGATCCGCAGCCTGCCGCTGTTCGAGAGCCTGGAACCGGCCGTCATCTGCAGGCTGCTGGGGAACTCCCCGGTGGAGCTCCACCCGCGCAACAGCCCGCTGTTCCAGGCCGGAGACCCGGCCCACGCCTTCTTCATCGTGCTGAGCGGCCGGGTGAAGCTGCTCGCGCTGACCGAGAGCGGCCGCGAGAGCATCGTCGAAACCGTCGAGCCGGTGTCCAGCTTCGCGGAGGCCGCCATTTTCGCCGGGGTCTACCCCGTCGCCGCCGAGGTGGTGGAGAAGGCCGAACTCCTGCGCGTCGGTGCACGCGGGTTCCTCGCCGGCCTTCGCGCCAACCCGGTCGCCGCCTGCTGCATGCTGGGGTCGCTGCTGCGCTGGGAACGGCGGCTCGCCGGGGAGGTGCGCCGGCTGTGCAGCCGAAGTCCAATGGAGCGGGTGGCGGCGTTACTCGTCTCGCTGGCCCCGCAGGTGAGCGGCGAGACTGTGATCGTCCTGCCCATGAAGAAGCTCGTCATCGCCAGCCGCCTCGGCATGGAGCCGGAGTCCCTGTCCCGCGTGCTGGGACGCCTGCGTGAATTCGGCGTGCACACCCAGGGCCGTACCGTGCGCGTCGAGGATGTGGCCCGCCTGCATGCGCTCTGCGCTCCGCCGCCGCGCGCCTGACGTCCGACTGCCGCCCTTCGCTATCGCCACCGCAAGGACCCTTCCGATGTTCCGTCTCAGCCAGTTCATGCGTGTGCTCGTCGCCCCCCCATCGGCGCAGCCGATGAAAGGTCTGACATCGGCGCAGCCGGCGAAGCGTCCGGGGCCGTCATCGCCGTCGGGCCCGGTGGTGATCTGGAACCTCGTGCGACGCTGCAACCTATCTTGCATGCACTGCTACTCCTTTTCAGCCGACCACGACTTCCCCGGCGAGCTATCAACCGCCGAGGCGTTCCGCGTTCTCGACGACCTGAAGGCGGCGGGCGTGTCGGTGCTGATCCTGTCGGGCGGCGAGCCGCTGATGCGCCCCGACCTGTTCGACATCACGCGGCGGGCCAAGTCGTTGGGCTTCTATGTCGGGCTGTCCAGCAATGGGACGCTGATCGACCGGACGCGGGTCGATGCCATCGCCGCCGCTGGCTACGATTATGTCGGTGTCAGCCTGGACGGACTGGCCTCCACGCACGACCGCTTTCGCCGTCGCGCCGGCGCCTTCGACGAGGCGTTGCGCGGCATCCGCCTGTGCCGGGACGCCGGGCTGCGGGTCGGTCTGCGCCTGACGCTGACCGAGCAGACCGCGGCCGACTTGCCGGCACTCCTGGCCCTGATGGAGGAGGAGCGGATCGACAAGTTCTACCTGTCGCACCTGAACTATGCCGGGCGGGGCAACGCGTACCGCCGCATGGACGCGATGAAGGAGACCACGCGGGTTGCGATGGGGCGGCTGTTTGAAACGGCTTTAGCCGACGCCCAGGCCGGACGGTCGCGGGAGATCGTGACCGGGAATAACGATGCGGATGGCGCCTTCCTGTTGATGTGGGCGGCGGAGCGCCTTCCCGAGCGCCGCGCCGAGCTGGAGCGGCGGCTGGTCCGTTGGGGCGGCAACGCGTCGGGCGTCGGCATCGCCAACATCGACACCCAGGGTGACGTCCATCCCGATACCATGTGGGGACATCACACGCTGGGCAATGTCCGCACACGCCGCTTCGCTGATATCTGGAGCGACCAATCCGATCCCATCCTTGCTGGGCTGAAGCAGCGCCCGCGCCCGGTCACAGGACGTTGCGCCAGTTGCCGCTTTTTAGCGATCTGCAACGGCAACACCCGCGTGCGTGCCGAGAAGTTGACCGGTAATCCTTGGGCCGAGGACCCCGGCTGTTATCTAACCGCGACGGAGATCGGGAGGCCCGGTACTGGAACAGAAGCGTCCGTGCCTAACCTGTGACGTGGCACCAGAGCAGGATGTTGGTGCACAGCTTAGCGTTGCGCACTTGGGCCGAATCCGATTACCCTTGGAAGTGTTGGGGGCAACACTCCAGCGCAATCAAGTCCATAGGATGCGGGACCTCCCTTCCTGGGTCGGCAATGCACACCAGACGATGGGAGCGGTAATGCGGAGCAGAACGCGCATCATCACCGCGATGAGTGACGTAAACCCGCTCCGGAGTCTTTATGGCGACGCGCTTGGGGGTCAGCTCGCCAAGCACAATGAACCGGGAGCCGATGCCCCCAGGCCGCTACCGGCCCAGAGGACCTCGCCTTCCCCGGCCAGAATGTCGCGGATGCCATGCCAAGCGCGTTTGGACGCCGATCCAAAGTTGTGTCCCACTCTGGATCAGAATCGCAGCGGCCGAAGGTCCTGGCCTGCACCAGGAATGCGGATGGCCCAAACTTCATTCGGCCTTTACAAAGCTCAACGGCCTCGATCCACAGGCCTACCTACGCCTTGTGCTCGGCTGCATCGCGGATCACCCGATCAACCGTATCGCCGATCTCCTGCCCTGGAACATCACCATTCCAGAGCAGGGGTGAACGGCGCCGGCAACCCATTCACGCCGCAGTCGCCAGACGACACTTACTGCGGACCTGACGTCGGTCCTGCTGCACCCCCTGCTGTCGAACCTCTACCGCCGCAAAGTGGAAGCGCTGGAGGCCGCTCTTGCTGGCGGCGAGGACAGGGCGGAGGCGATGGAGATGGTGCGGATCATGATCGACCGCATCGTCCTGACGCCCTCCCCTGCCGGGGCCGGGCTGGACGCCGACCTGCACGGTGAGCTGGCCGGCATCCTGGCGGTCTGCGAGGGCGCCGCTCAGCTGCGCAAGGCCCAAACGCACGAACGCCCCGGCTCTTTCGAACAGGGGCGCCGAATGTCGGTGGTTGCGGGGGCAGGATTTGAACCTGCGGCCTTCAGGTTATGAGCCTGACGAGCTACCGGGCTGCTCCACCCCGCGGATGTCCTTGATATGGGGTGACGGACGATGAAGATGCAAGCTTATGCTTCTGGATTGAGCGTCTCTTGAGGCTTGGTGACCTGGCGGCGACCTACTCTCCCACGTCTTAAGACGCAGTACCATTGGCGCGGAGGCTTTTCACGGCCGAGTTCGGGATGGGATCGGGTGTTTGACACCTCGCCATGACCACCAGGTCACCAAGGCTCAAGACCGACGCTTTATCCGAAGCATGTGCTTGTTCAGTGCAAGTGAGGGGGAGGATGTATCGAACTGGCGGTGTTGCGTCAAGCAGGGCCTTTCCAAGCAGGCTTGCTGCTGCGCATGGCGCGGTTGTGTGGGGTGAGATCAAGCCGATCGAGCGATTAGTAAGGCTTAGCTTCGAGCATTGCTGCCCGTCCACATGCCTCCTATCGACGTGATGGTCTTTCACGGCTCTCAAGGGAGCTCTGGTTTAGAGGTGGGTTTCCCGCTTAGATGCTTTCAGCGGTTATCCCGTCCATACTTAGCTACCCGGCCATGCCACTGGCGTGACAACCGGTGCACCAGAGGTATGTCCATCCCGGTCCTCTCGTACTAGGGACAGATCCTCGCAAAACTCCGACACCCACGGCAGATAGGGACCGAACTGTCTCACGACGTTCTAAACCCAGCTCACGTACCACTTTAATCGGCGAACAGCCGAACCCTTGGGACCTGCTCCAGCCCCAGGATGTGATGAGCCGACATCGAGGTGCCAAACGACTCCGTCGATATGGACTCTTGGGAGTCATCAGCCTGTTATCCCCGGCGTACCTTTTATCCGTTGAGCGATGGCCCGTCCACGTGGAGCCACCGGATCACTATGGCCGACTTTCGTCTCTGCTCGACTTGTCAGTCTTGCAGTCAGGCGGGCTTATGCCATTGCACTCGACGAGCGATTTCCGACCGCTCTGAGCCCACCATCGCGCGCCTCCGTTACACTTTGGGAGGCGACCGCCCCAGTCAAACTACCCGCCATGCAGGGTCCCGGACCCGGGTAACGGGCCACGGTTAGATGCCAGAGACTTCAAGGGTGGTATTTCAAGGATGGCTCCACACGAGCTGGCGCCCATGCTTCCAAGCCTCCCACCTATCCTACACATGAAGTCCCTAGCACCACTGCAAAGCTGTAGTAAAGGTGCACGGGGTCTTTCCGTCTGACCGCGGGAACTCCGCATCTTCACGGAGAGTTCAATTTCGCTGAGTTGGTGTTGGAGACAGCGGGGAAGTCGTTACGCCATTCGTGCAGGTCGGAACTTACCCGACAAGGAATTTCGCTACCTTAGGACCGTTATAGTTACGGCCGCCGTTTACCGGGGCTTCAATTCAAGGCTTGCACCTCTCCTCTTAACCTTCCGGCACCGGGCAGGCGTCAGACCCTATACGTCGCCTTGTGTGGCTTCGCAGAGCCCTGTGTTTTTAGTAAACAGTCGCTACCCCCTGGTCTGTGCCCCCCGCCATGGCTTGCGCCACAACGGGGCCCTCTTCTTCCGAAGTTACGAGGGCAATTTGCCGAGTTCCTTCAACACCATTCTCTCAAGCGCCTGGGTATACTCTACCAGTCCACCTGTGTCGGTTTGGGGTACGGTCTATACGGCGGGGCTATTTCCTGGAACCGGTCCACAGCATGTCCAATCCGATAAGGACATACACGCTTTCCGATCCGTCACCTCCGCCAGGCCCACGAATATTAACGTGGTTCCCATCGACTACGCCTTTCGGCCTCGCCTTAGGGGCCGGCTCACCCTGCGTGGATTAACCTTGCGCAGGAACCCTTGGACTTTCGGCGACAGTGTTTCTCACACTGTTTGTCGCTACTCATGTCAGCATTCTCACTTCCGATACCTCCAGGCGGCCTCACGGACACCCTTCGCAGGCTTACGGAACGCTCCGCTACCACGTGATCGAAGATCACATCCGCAGCTTCGGTACACGGCTTGAGCCCCGATACATTTTCGGCGCAGGCCGGCTTAACTAGACCAGTGAGCTATTACGCTTTCTTTAAAGGATGGCTGCTTCTAAGCCAACCTCCTGGTTGTCATGGCCTTCCCACATCCTTTCCCACTTAGCCGTGATTTGGGGACCTTAGCTGGCGGTCTGGGCTGTTTCCCTCTCGACGATGGACCTTAGCACCCACCGTCTGTCTGCCGGACTGCACTCTGCGGTATTCGGAGTTTGGTTAGGTTTGGTAAGGCTCGCGCCCCCCTAGCCCATCCAGTGCTCTACCCCCGCAGGTGATATCCGACGCGCTACCTAAATAGCTTTCGCGGAGAACCAGCTATTTCCTGATTTGATTGGCCTTTCACCCCTAGCCACAGGTCATCTCCGACTTTTTCAACAGGCGTGAGTTCGGTCCTCCAGTGCGTGTTACCGCACCTTCAACCTGCCCATGGCTAGATCATCAGGTTTCGGGTCTAAAGCATGCAACTCGGTCGCCCTATTCAGACTCGCTTTCGCTGCGCCTCCACCTACCGGCTTAAGCTCGCTGCATACTCTAAGTCGCTGACCCATTATACAAAAGGTACGCCGTCACCCCATGAAGAGGCTCCGACTGCTTGTAGGCATCCGGTTTCAGGAACTGTTTCACTCCCCTTGTCGGGGTGCTTTTCACCTTTCCCTCACGGTACTGGTGCACTA
>NZ_JAMSLU010000002.1:0-485000 GCF_023806445.1 Azospirillum sp. A1-3 | reverse complement strand
GGGACATCCTGCCCGGAGAGATCAACTGGTCGCCCGGCAACTACCTGATCCATGGCATGGAGCCCCGCGATGGTCATGTGCGCTTTGCCGAGTGGCTGGCGGCGGTCCATCCGGAGGACCGAAGCGAGGCGACGAGGGTGGTCAGAAGGACCTTGGCGTCGCGGCGTGCCAGTTATGACGTCGAATACCGGGTCGTTCTCCCGGACGGCGGCATCCGGTGGGTCGCCGGCATCGGCAAGGCCGATTACGACGAAGCCGGCCAGCCGGTCTGGATGTCCGGCCTTACGGTAGACATCACCGATCGCAAGGCGATGGAAGTCGCCTTGAGGGCAGCAAAGGAGGAGTCCGATCGGGCAAACAGGGCGAAGGCACGCTTCCTGGCCGCCGCAAGCCACGACCTGCGCCAGCCGCTTCAGTCGATGGCTCTGTTCGGTGGCGCGCTGCACGCGCATGTGAAGGATGAGCGCGGAAAGGACATGCTGCTCATGCTGGAGCGCGGGACGGAAACCATGAAGGCGCTTCTCGACAGCCTGCTCGACGTCTCCCGCCTTGACGCCGGCGTGGTCAATCCGCAGCTGTCCAGCTTCGACTTGGACACACTCATCAAGGAAATCGCCGACTCCTACCGGCCGCTCGCTGCCACCAAGGGGCTGTCCGTCTCGAACGACGGATCGTGCAGTGGCGTGGTGGTCCGCAGCGATCGCACCATGCTCGGGCGGATCATCCGCAATCTCGTCGAGAATGCTGTCCGTTATACCGAACGTGGAGTGATCACGACCTCCTGTCGGATCGACAATGAGAATGCATGGATCGACGTTGCCGATACCGGAATCGGTATTCCTGAAGACCAGATCGCCATGATCTTCAACGAATTCCACCAAGTCGGCAATCCTGAGCGCGACCGCAGCCGCGGCCTCGGCCTGGGATTGTCGATCGTGCAGCGCCTGTCGCGAATCCTTGGCCACGAGGTCAGGGTCCGATCAAGGCTGGGAGAAGGGTCCGTCTTTTCCATCCAAGCTCCAATCGACGCCGGTGCGGACGTGGCGGAGGCTGTATCGGAGGACGACATGACGCCCCTTCCCGTTGGACGCGGCCGCTTGGCGCTGGTGATCGATGATGACACCATCGTCCTGATGTCGCTGCGGACCTTGTTGGAAGAATGGGGGTACGACACGCTGATCGCCGGCTCCTCCGAGCAGGCGGTAACCATCGTCACCGAGGCTGGACGCCGACCGGACGTGATCGTCGCGGACTATCGCCTGCGGGCCGGACGAAACGGCTGCGAGGCAATTCGGGACGTCCGCAGCCATCTGGGACAGGAAATCCCGGGTGTCATCCTGACCGGCGAGACCGGGGCCGAGTGCGCGCGCGACATTGCCCAGTATGGCCTGGGGATGATTCACAAGCCGGTCATGCCGGGCCAATTGTGGGCCGCCCTGGAGCGGCTGCTTGGCTCCACGAGCAACTCACGTCACGCACATGGAGCGGATTTCCCAACATAGTTTGTTATTGGCACGATTTATGTACATCTGCTTTGCGCTAAATAGGAAGCTTATTCCCTTGTTAGGATGTACTCTCCGCTGTAGCGTGGCGGAAATCGTCTGGCGCACCAAGGGCGCGGACCAACCAGAAATCCCACTCAATAGGCACCGGGCATCAACCGATGAAATGGCTAAAATCGCTTCTCGTCGCCGGCCTTATCCAGGTCGCCGCCGTCTCCTCCTCCGCCGCTTGGGCCCAGGCCGATCTGGACCGCATCAAGGCGGACGGTGTGCTGAAGATTGGGACCGAGGGCACATACGCCCCGTTCACCTATCATGACGCTTCCGGCGCGCTCGTCGGCTTCGACGTAGAGATCGGGCGTGAGGTCGCCAAGCGCATCGGGGTGAAGGCGGAGTTCCTGGAAGGCAAGTGGGACGGCCTGATCGCCGGTCTGGACGCCCACCGCTACGATGCCGTGATCAACCAGGTCGGCATCACCGAAGCGCGCAAGGCAAAGTATGATTTCTCCGATCCCTACATTTCCAGCCGCGCCGCTCTGATCGTGCGCGGCGACAATGACAGCATCAAGAGCTTTGCCGACCTGAAGGGCAAAAAGTCGGCCCAGTCGCTGACCAGCAACTTCGGCAAGCTGGCCGAGGCATCGGGCGCGCAGCTGGTCGGCACCGACGGCTTCGACCAATCGATCCAGCTGGTCCTGAACGGCCGGGCCGATGCGACGGTCAACGACAGCCTGTCCTTCCTGGACTTCAAGAAGCACAAGCCCGACGCCAACGTGAAGATCGCCGCGACCCAGGACAATGCCGACCAGTCCGGCATCATCGTCCGCAAGGGCGAGGCCAAGCTGGTTGCCGCCATCAACGAGGCGCTGGCCGCTATGAAGGCCGACGGCACCTACACGACGATTTCGCAGAAGTATTTCGGCGCGGACGTTTCCAAATAACCACCTGATGGTCCTCAATGCCCCCTGCTCGATCCGGGCCGGGGGCATTGTCGTTCCTTCTTCACGAGAGGCACCTTCCCCGTGCTGCACTGGCTTACCCTGATGGCGGACTCGCTTCCGTCGCTGCTGTGGGCGGCGCTGGTCTTCACCGTTCCACTGACGCTGGCGTCTTTCGCGCTCGGCCTGATCGTTGGGCTGGTGGCTGCGGTGGTCCGGCTGTTCGGGCCGGCGCCGCTTGCCGCCATAGTCCGCTTCTATGTCTGGATCATCCGCGGCACGCCGCTGCTGGTGCAGCTGTTCCTGATCTTCTACGGCCTGCCCAGCGCCGGCATCGTGCTGGACGCCTTCCCGGCCGCCCTGATCGGCTTTACGTTGAATGTCGGCGCCTATACCTCGGAGATCATCCGCGCCGTCATCGGCTCGGTGCCGAAGGGCCAGTGGGAGGCCGCCTACTCCATCGGCATGAGCTGGTCCCAGGCCATGCGACGCACCATCCTGCCGCAGGCCGCCCGCGTCGCCGTGCCGCCGCTCTCCAACAGCTTCATCTCGCTGGTGAAGGACACCTCGCTCGCCGCCGCCATCACGGTGCCGGAGCTGTTCCAGGCGGCCCAGCGTATCGTAGCGACGACCTATGAGCCGCTGATCCTATATGTGGAGGCGGCATTGATCTATCTGGTGCTCAGTTCCGTGCTGTCGGCGCTGCAGGTCCGGATGGAGCGGCGGCTCGGCCAATATGGCGGATTCTTGGAGGCCAAGTCTTGATCCGGCTGACGAACATCGAAAAGCGTTTCGGCGACCTGACCGTGCTGAAGGGCGTGTCGGTCACGGTGGAGGAAGGGCGCGTCACCGCCCTGATCGGCCCGTCCGGCGGCGGCAAGAGCACGCTTCTGCGCTGCATCAACCTGCTGGAGATTCCCACCTCCGGCACTGTGCAGATCGGGGAGGAGGAGTTGACCTTCCATTCCGGCGGCAAGCCCGGCTGGAAGGACATCCAGCGGCTGCGCGGCCAGACCGGGATGGTGTTCCAGAACTTCCAGCTCTTCCCCCACCGCACCGCGGTGGAGAATGTGATGGAAGGGCTGGTAACCGTGCAGAAATGGCCGGCGGAGAAGGCGCGTGACCGCGCCATGACCCTGCTTCGCAAGGTCGGCATGGACCACAAGGCCGACGCCTGGCCGGCAACCCTGTCCGGCGGGCAGCAACAGCGCGTCGCCATCGCCCGCGCGCTCGCCCCGTCACCGCGGGTGCTGCTGTGCGACGAGCCGACCTCCGCCCTCGATCCGGAACTGTCGGGCGAGGTGGTGGAGGTCCTTGGCACGCTGGCCGCCGAGGGCACCACCATGGTGATTGCCACCCACGACCTGCGTCTCGCCTCGCGCATCGCGCATGAGGTGGTGTTCCTCGATGCGGGACAGGTGGTGGAAGCCGGTCCATCGCAGGCGCTGTTCACCCATCCCACCCGCGAACGCACCCAACGCTTCATCGCCACCCTGACCCAGCAGGGGCAACAGGGGGAGGGGGTATGACAAGCAGGCGGGCCAAGCGTTTTCTTGAGGCGCTTTTCGAGGTTTCGTTACAAGTTTTGAAGGCGGGCGATGAGGGTCGCTGCAGGTACCAGCGCACCGTCCACAGGATCACCTCCGCCGTGAACGGCCGCCCCTTGAACGGGCTCTTTCCGCCACGCACCACCGTGTGACCCCAGCCGCCAAAAAGGGCTGGGTTTTACCCGATCGCCACCCGGACGCAAACGCTGCAACAGAACCGTCAGCGGCACTCTCATCCGACATGAAGCGCGCGCCCGAAAGCATCCAAAATCAAGACGGACTGCCGCGCACGGTAACGGAACGTCACCCGCGTCTTCCCGCTATCCTCCTCCGTCCCCTGTTCGTACAGCTGGTAAACCATGCCCCTTTTCAGTTCTTCCATAAACGCTCCGGGCACGAGCCCAAGGAGCGGAGCCACAAGTGCCGCATCGAACACGAGGCTGCCAGTGCTGTCCACTTTGGCGACCTCCATGCCGACGACTGTCTGCGGCACGCACTGAGAGTTGGTCATATGCGTCACCCAATCGCTGAGAGCGAGATACAGGAAAGCATAACGTGATCAGCAGAGGGCATCTTTGCGATCCATCAAACCTATCGTACCAAATCGTCTCAATGCCCGATCAAGCATCTGGTCGCATCATTATCCTCAAGATCAACGGGGTTTGGCCGGATCGCCGTACTGGATGGCCTGCCCCTCGCGATGGGTCTCGATGCCGAAGCGGCCGGCCATCTGGCGCAGGGCGTCGCTGTCCTTCTGGATGGCCACCAGGCTGGTGATGGCGAAGGTCGAAAGCTCGCGATCTGGCGAATTCGACGCCTCGGTCTGGTAGAGATCGACCAGCCTGTCGTGTAGCCGCAACTGGGCCTCGACATACGCTTTGCCGAAGGCCTCGCCGCTCGCCCCCGACAGCGATTGAACCGCCTTGGCGGTCAGATCCTCCCGAGCATTGGCCGGATTGGTGACGGCTCCGGCAGCACCGAAGCGGTCCGCGTCCTCCGGCTTCAGCTGGCTCGCCGGCGGCAGAGTGCGGGACGAGGTCAGACGCTCGAGTTCATTGCCAAGCGTCTTGTGGGTGTCCGCGATGCGCTGTGCCAGTGTGCGCAGGGCGTCGTCGGGTGCCTTCTCGGCGGCAAGGCGTCCCAATTCGGCCTGTCCGCGGCTGGCGAGGGCGGCTTCCTTGAGGAACAGGGCGTCCTCATAGGGGAGCGACTGGCCGGGCTGGGGCGGCACCCGCAGGTTGGAATCCGGCCGGATGTTGGCTTGCGACCAGGCGGGGGCCGGCATCAAGGCAAACCCCAACAGGGCGAGTGCGGCGATCTTGCGCATGGCGGCTCTCCTTCGGGGGTCCGTCACCCCGTCAATTGGCGGTAAAGGGCGGGCAGCGCCGCGGACAGGCGGCCCACATGCGGGAAGATGGCATAGGCGCCGGCGCCGAAGATGAAGGGAAGATAGTCGCGACCCTTCTCGTCCACCGTGACGCCGAACAGCTTCAGGCCGGCGCGGCGGGCCTCCAGCACCGCCATGCGGGTGTCCTCGACGGCGTGGCGGCCCTCGTAATGGTCGGTGTCGTTGGGCTTGCCGTCGGTCAGCACCAGCAGCAGGCGGTGTGTGTGAGGGCGATCCTTCAGCTGGGCGGTGGCGTGGCGGAGGGCCGCCCCCATGCGGGTGTAGCGGCCGGGCCGCAGCGCCTGGATGCGGCGCAGGACGCGGGCGTTCAGCGGCTGGCCGAATTCCTTCACGGTGCGCACCTCCACCCGCTGCCGGCGGTGCGAGGTGAAGGTCAGGATGGCGTGTTCGTCGCCGCAGGCGGTCAGCCCGTGGGTCAGGACCAGCAGCGCCTCCTTCTCCACGTCGAGCACGCGGCGGTCCTCCACGTAACTGTCGGTCGACAGCGACACGTCGACCAGGACGCACACCGACAGGTCGCGGGCGATGTTGCGCACGGCGGTGAACACCCGGTCCGATCCGCAGCCGCCGGCGTGGCGGTCGGCGACCGACGCAACCAGGGCAGAGAGGTCGAGTTCGTCGCCGTCGGGCTGGGCGGGCAGGCGCTGGCGCCGGGGGCGCATCGCTTCGAACTGGCGACGTACCAGGCGGATGCGGCGTAGCGCGCCGTCGTCCGGCCGCCAGTCCTC
Organism: Azospirillum sp. A1-3; assembly: GCF_023806445.1. NCBI lineage: Bacteria > Pseudomonadati > Pseudomonadota > Alphaproteobacteria > Rhodospirillales > Azospirillaceae > Azospirillum > Azospirillum sp. A1-3. Next base: position 478,877 of record NZ_JAMSLU010000002.1, on the reverse strand, counting down.
CCCTTCCGATGCGGCGGGTTCGGCGATCACGCGGCAATGGTCCGGCAAGTAGCGACGACGCTTCCAGTCCCATTCCGGATACAGGATCTCGGCGGTGAGCGGTGCAAGGTCGGCATCCGCGGGCGCAAGATCGAGGTCGAGCTTGAGGCGGGTGGCCGCCCGGCGCTCGTGTTGGCCGAGCGCGATCTCGTCGAGGTCTTCGGCGGCCTTGCGGGCATTCTCCGCGTCGTCATCCTCGACCTTGCGGTTCAGGTTGACCATCTCGGCCAAACCCAGGATTTTTTCGAAGCGGTTCAGCATCAGCGGGTCGTCGCGCTGCGTCTGGTCGCTGTTCCGCCGCGACGCCTTGTGGCGCTTGCCGTCGGCGTCCTCGCCGCTTCCGGCCTCCTCCTCCGTGCCGGCGGCGGGCGCGCTGCCGGCAGGCGGGGCCGATACCTCCCCCCACAGCGGCACCGGCAGGAAGGGACGATAGTCCGGCGCGGAGCGAATGCAGTCGAGCGGCGCCGCCGGGTCCGCGATCAAAGCCGACAGCGTCCGGTCGAGCTGGATGTCGGCGCCGAGCAGAGCCATGACCAGAGCCTCCACCGCGGCCTCCTGCCCGGTCAGGCGTCGGGCAGGCCGCGCCGCAAGAAGGGCGGCGCACAGGCGGTCGTGCAGCGGGCGCAGTCCGGCCAGGCCGTCGAGCGCCCGATCGGTTGCCATCCGGGCACTGCGCAGGCGGAAGAGGTCCGCCCGTAGAGGGTCGTCCGGGAGCGGAAGCGCGGGTGGCGCGTGGGCGAAGAAGGCGGCCAGCCACTCGTAGAGCCCGGCATTGAGCGAGCGCTCGTCGAACAGGTCGATGCGGTCCGGCAGGTGAAGCGTCACGCCGTCGTAACGCGGGCGCGGGAGTTTTTCGGCGTCCAGCCCAAGGCGCTGGCGCAGACCGAGCCGGTGGTGGGAGGTCTCGGCGGTGCCGGCGGCGAGGCGGACGGCGCCGGGGCCGCCGATCGCGCGGAACAGCACGCCAAGGCGGACGCGCATGTCATCCAACCGGACCGCGGCCTCGGGATAATGCCGGTAAGAGGCGGTGTTGCCGACGAAGCGGTGCCACAGGCCGCCGACGAATTCCTCCGGTTCCCAGAATGATGCCATGGCGTCCCTCACCCGATCGTGAGTTCGGCGGTCCGCAGCAGGGCCGCCTTCACCTCGTCGTCGTCGGTCAGCGGCTCCACCATGGCGGCCAGAACCGCCTCGTCGCGCGGCATGCCGGAGCGGATCAGCGTGGCGCAATAGATCAGCAGGCGGGTCGACACACCCTCCTCCAGATCCTGGCCCTTCAGGGCGCGAAGCGCATTGGCGAGGCGGACCAGCGGAGCGGCTTGGTCATGCTCCAGCCCGCTTTCCCGCGCGACGATGGCCGTCTCGGCCTCCGGTGCCGGGAAGTCGAAGCTGATGGCGACGAAACGCTGGCGGGTGCTGGGTTTCAGGGATTTCAGGATGTTCTGGTAGCCGGGGTTGTAGGAGACCACCAGCATGAAGTCCGGCGGTGCGTCCAGCGTCTCGCCGGTACGCTCCAGCGGCAGGATGCGGCGGTCGTCGGTCAGCGGGTGCAGCACGACGGTGACGTCCTTGCGCGCCTCCACCACCTCGTCGAGGTAGCAGACGGCGCCCTCCCGCACGGCGCGGGTCAGCGGGCCGTCGACCCAGACGGTGTCGCCCCCCTTCAGCAGGTAGCGGCCGGTCAGGTCGGCGGCGGTCAGGTCGTCGTGGCAGGACACGGTGTGCAGCGGCCGGCCCAGCCGCGCCGCCATATGGGCGACGAAGCGGGTCTTGCCGCAGCCGGTCGGCCCCTTCAGCAGCACCGGCAAACGGTTGCGGTGGGCGTGCTCGAACAGCGCCACCTCGTTCCCGGTCGCCGCATAGAAGGGGACCGCCATGCCCTCCGGCCCGGTCGTCATTCAGCCGGAGCCACCGAGGGCCGCGAGCGCCGCGGGAGCTGTTCGCGGGCCGGGCCGAACATCGCGTAGAGGAAGAGCAGCACCGACAGCGCCACGACGATGCCGGAGCCGAGCCGCATCCAATAGAACAGCGCCAGCTGTTCCTGCACCTCCATGTAGGTGATGCCCATGACGCGCTGGAGATGGACCTGGACGACGCCGGCGAAGGTCAGGGTGAAGGTCATGAAGGCCATGGCCGAGGTCATGATCCAGAAGCTCCACATGTTGAGCACCTGGTTGTAGGGCACACGGCCACGCAGGTTGGGCATGGCATAGGAGATCATCGACAGGTTCAGCATCACATAGGCGCCGAAGAAGGCGAGATGCCCATGCGCCGCGGTGACCTGGGTGCCGTGGCTGTAGTAGTTGACGAAGGACAGGGTGTGCAGGAAGCCCCAGACACCGCCCCCGAAAAAGGCCATCACCGGCGTGCCGAGCGTCCACAGGAAGGCCGCCTTGTTCGGGTGGTCGCGCCGCCCCTTCCAGGCCATGGAGAAGGCGAACAGCACCATCGCAAAGAACGGGGCCACCTCCAGCGTCGAGAAGACGGAGCCGATCCACTGCCAATAGCCGGGCGCGCCGATCCAGTAGTAATGATGCCCGGTGCCGAGCAGGCCGGAGAACAGGGCGAGACCGACGATGGCGTAGAGCCATTTCTCCACCACCTCGCGGTCGACGCCGGTCATCTTGATGACCAGGAAGGCGAGGATGGAGGCCATGATCAGTTCCCACACCCCCTCCACCCACAGATGGACGACGTACCACCAGTACAGCTTGTCCACCGCGATGTTGCCGGGATTGTAAAAGGCGAACAGGAAGAAGATCGCCAAGCCCCAGAGTCCGAGCAGCAGCACGTTGGTGACCGCCGTGCGGCGCCCGCGCAGAACCGTCAGCGAGACGTTGTAGAGGAAGATCAGCGCCGCCACGACGATGCCGATCTTGACCCAAAGCGGCTGTTCCAGGAACTCGCGCCCGCCATGGATGCCCAGCAGGTAGCTGCCGACCGCCCCCAGCGCGCCGACCATCAGGATCACCAGTTGGGCGTAGGCCAGCATTGGGCTTTCGATGTCGCGCTCCGCCTCCTCCGGGATCAAGTAATAGGCGGCGCCGAAGAAGCCCAGCAGAAGCCAGACGATCAGCGCGTTGGTGTGGATCATGCGCAGGATGTTGAAGGGCAGGATCTCCGACAGGAAGTTCGGGATCACATAGACGGTTCCGGCCAGGGCCCCGAACAGGATCTGGACACCGAACAGCGCCATGGCGCAGACGAAGTACCAATAGGCGATGCGTTGCGTGGCGAATCTCATCCGATGGTCCCTCCCTCAGCCCGCGTTGTTCGGTGGCCAGCCCTGGGTCTGCACGCGGCTGGTCCATTCCAGGAAATTGACCAGATCGTCGAGTTCCTGGTCGGTGAGGTTGAATTGCGGCATCTGGCGGCGCCCTTCGACACCGCTCGGCTGCGATTGCATCCACGCCTTCAGCGCGTCGCGTGCGCCCTGCGGATCGTCGCGTCCGCCATAGCGGACCCACACATTGCCGAGTTCCGGCGCGAAATAGGCACCCTCCCCCAGCAGCGTGTGGCAATTGATGCAGGAATTCTTCTCCCACACATGTTTGCCGCGAATCACGCTCTCAGTCAGCGTCGATTCGTCGGTGCTGACGGTTCGCATGTAATAGTGGCTGTGAGCGGTCAGAAGGACGAAAACCACAAGGAAGAATGCGGAGCCGCCGTAGAAGATGTTTCGCGTGGCCGATTTGGTCAGGCGTTCAGCCATCTTCACCCTCCTTCAGCATGCGCTGTCTCGGGTTGTAACGTGCTGAGTTGACCCTACAACTCAGCCGTGCTCACGGAAGGGTGGCATAGGGCTGACACCAAAGAGTGAAAGGGTTAAGTACTTTGATTTCATTCTTGGCGTCTCCCATCGTTGAACTGCTTGATGCCTTCCGAAAAACTCGGCGCCGTTCATTCATCAGGCGATGCTTCTGGATACCGCCTCCAGTGCCTGATCCAAATCCATGAGAAGATCACTTTCTCCTTCCAGGCCGATGGACAGCCGCAGCAGGCTGTCGTCGATGCCTGCCACCCGCCGCGCCTCGGCCCCCATACTGGCATGCGTCATCGTCGCCGGATGGGCTACGAGGCTTTCCACGCCGCCGAGAGACTCCGCGAGTGTGAACAGCCTGACCGATTCCACGAAGCAGCGTGCGCCATCGGCGCCCCCCTTGATGTTGAAACTCAACATCGCGCCAAAACCACGCTGCTGGCGCACCGCAATCGCGTGACCGGGATGGGACGGCAGCCCTGGATAGTGCACCGCCTCGACGCAGGGATGGCGATCCAGGAAGTTGGCGATGGCAATGGCGTTGCGCTGCTGGTGCTCCAGCCGGGGAAACAGCGTTCTCACGCCGCGCAACGTCATGTATGCGTCAAATGGCGAGCCGGTGACGCCGGTCGCGTTGGCCCAATCCTCAAGGCCTTTCAGGTCCTGCGGGTCCGCCGCGATGAGGGCTCCGCCCACGACATCCGAATGACCGTTGAGATATTTGGTCGTCGAATGGATGACGAAGTCCGCACCCAGGGAAATGGGTTGCTGAAGCGCGGGTGAAAGGAAGGTGTTGTCGACGGCAATCTTGGCTCCCACCGCCCTGCCCTGCTCGGCAATCCGGGCAATATCCGTGACCCGCATCAGCGGATTGCTCGGGGTTTCGAGAAGGATCAATGCAGGGCGCCGCTCGAGAGCCGCCGCCAGGCTGGCTTCGACGTTCTGGTCGACGAACACCACATCGAAATGGCCCTTTGCTGCGCGCATGGAGAGCAGACGATAGGTGCCGCCGTAGCAATCATGCGGCGCAACCACCAACTGCCCGGGACTGAGCGTCGTCAGCAGCAGATCGACCGCAGCCATGCCCGTAGCCGTGATCACGGCACCGGCGCCGCCCTCAAGTTTCACCAGGGTATCGGCAAGCTGATCGCGTGTCGGGTTCGCCGTCCGCGAATAGTCGTAAGATCCGGGTTTCTCGAAGCCGGGAAAGCGATAGGTGGTCGACAGGTAGATCGGTGGCGTCACCGCACCGAACGCCGCGTCGCTCCCGATGCCGTTGGCCGCGGCAATGGTCTGCGCAGTTTTGTTGTTTTTCATGCTCAGCCTCTTCGATTGCGTGTTCCAGCCTGTGCCGAAAGCTGAACCCCCGGTGCCTTCCGCATTTGCCGGCATCGTTGCACGGCGATCTCTGACTCCGTGCTCGGCAGTTCGTGACAGATCCTGTGAAGCCTAGGGTGCACTCGCAAAGAGCAACAGCGAATTTCCCCGATGATTCGTATCTGGAATTTCTATGGCTGGCGCTGAGGCCGGTGACGCGATCACATCAGCCTCGCCATCCGGTCCCCTCACTCCGGAAAATTGCAGTTTCTTGTCAACTCAGGGCAAGGCGTTGAGCAACGCCAGCAGCAAGGGCTTCGTTTTCCTCAGCTCATCCAGGTGGACTGCCGACAGGTCTTCCAGGACGGCTTCCGCCTGCGGCGTCAGGACAAGGACCACACGCCGCCGATCGTCGGCACTTTCCTGCCGGATGACCAAATCCGCCTTCACCAGCCGGTCTACCAACTCGCCGGCACTGTGATGGCGAACCAGAAGCTTGTCGGCCAAGTCCCCGATGCTCATTCCACCATCGCCATGCCCTTTGATCGCCAGGATTGCCTGATGCTGCTGCGGAGTAAGGCCGCTGTTCCGGGCCGCGGCTTCACTGAACGCCAGAAAGCGGCGGAGTGTGTGGCGAAACTCGGCCAAGGCTTGATAATCGCTCGACCTGATCGGGCTGTTGACCCGATCCATCCTGCTTCCGGCCGCCAATTCTGCGGCTGTCCTCTCATCGTCGCTCATTTCAACCCGACCGTTGTTCCAGCTTGAAATATATCGGATCACGATATAAACGCAAGGAACGGCGTGGGCGGCCAGTACCGCCGCTCACCCCGGATCGCCCGCATTTCCCCAACTCATTGGCTTTCTGCATGCTCCCGTCCTCAAGGGTTCAAGACCGTACGGCGCCGTCCAAGATGCTTGCCGACTTCACCACCGATCGCCGCGTCCTGATGCTGATCGCCATGGCCCTATTCGTCGGCAGCGGAGGGGCGGTGGCGGCCTGGGCGCTGATCAAGCTGATCGCCTTGGTCACCAACGTGGTCTGGTTCGGCCGCCTCAGCACCGCCGACGTGTCGCTGGGCGTGTTGGAGCCGTCGCTGTGGGTGGTGGCTGCTCCCGCCCTTGGCGGGTTAGCGATCGGACTGATGGCCCGCTTCGGCAGCGACAAAATCCGTGGCCACGGCATTCCGGAAGCCATCGAAGCGATCCTGATCGGCGGAAGCCGGCTGCAGCCGAAGGTGGCTGTCCTGAAACCGCTGTCGTCGGCGATCTCGATCGGAACCGGTGGTCCTTTCGGAGCCGAGGGCCCGATTATCATGACGGGCGGCGCGATCGGCTCGCTTTTCGCCCAATGCTTCCATCTGAGCGCCGCCGAGCGCAAGACACTGCTGGTCTCCGGAGCCGCGGCCGGCATGACCGCGATCTTCGGCACACCCGTTGCCGCGCTGTTGCTCGCGGTCGAACTCCTTCTGTTCGAATGGAAGCCGCGCAGTTTCCTTCCGGTGGTTGCCGGCTGCCTGATTTCGGCCGCCTGGCGCCCCCTGCTGTTCGGCACCGGCCCCCTGTTTCCTTTCACGGGACCGGTCGCTCTCCCCTGGTGGGGGCTGATTGCGTGCATCGGCCTTGGCATCGTCGCCGGTCTGCAATCCGGGCTGATGACGATCATGCTCTACAAGGTGGAAGACCTGTTCGATCGGTTGCCCATCCATTGGATGTGGTGCCCGGCGGTCGGCGGGATCGTTGTCGGCTTGGGCGGCTTGATCGAACCGAGGGCGATGGGCGTCGGCTATGACGTGATCCGCGACCTGCTGACACCTGGAACCGGAGTGCGCGAGGTCTTGGGTGTTCTGGTCGTCAAGCTGATCATCTGGGTCGTGGCGTTGGGTTCCGGCACGTCCGGCGGCGTGCTGGCGCCACTGCTGATCCTGGGCGGAGCCTCCGGATGGCTGGTTGGACTGGCTCTGCCCGGCGACCCGTCATTGTGGGCATTGCTCGGGATGGCGGCGATGATGGGTGGAACGATGCGCTCGCCGCTCACCGGGATCGTCTTCGCCGTTGAACTCACCGGCAACCTCGACACCCTGTTGCCGCTGCTGGCCGCGACCGCCGCGTCCTACGCGGTGACCGTCCTGTTGCTGAAGCGCTCGATCCTGACCGAGAAGATCGCACGCCGTGGCCATCACCTCACACGCGAATACAGCATCGACCCGTTCGAGCTTCTACGAACCTCCGACGTGATGGTAACGGCGGTCGACACCTTGCCGGCGACGATGACGGTGGACGAGGCCGTCGCCTTTTTCACGACCGCCGAACACCGCCATAAATCCTATCCGCTGGTCGACCGCGAAGGTCGCGTGATCGGCATGGTGGGGCGCACCGACGTCCTGCGCTGGACCGGTTCGGACCAGGATGGTGGAGCGACACTCGACGATGCCCTATCCGACCGGTCGATGGTCGTGGCGCATCCCGACACGGTGCTGGGCCGCTTGGTTGACCTGATGATCAAGCATGATGTCAGCCGGGTGCCGGTCATCGATCCGGTCAGCCGTCGTCTTCTGGGCCTCGTCTCCCGCAAGGACCTGTTCAAGTTCAGGAGCAACACGACCGAACTGGAAAATAAGCGCGCCGCATATTTCGGCCGTTCCCGGCAGCGGACCAGCGCTTAGCCGGCGGCTTTTGCCCTCGACCTAAAAACAAGCAAACAAGACGTGAGAAGACTGCGCCATGGAGACATCACGCTTTTCCGACCTTTCGCTCTCCATCCAGGAGCAGCACCGCCTCGGTCACGCTCTGCTCCATGCCGCCGCGGATGCGATTGTCTATTCAGACCGCAATGGCGTGATCCGCTTCTGGAACGCGGGAGCGGAGCGCATCTTCGGGTTCAGTGAAACTGAGGCGCTGGGGCAAAGCCTGGACATCATCATTCCCGAACGTCAACGCGACCGGCACTGGGAGGGCTATGACCGGGTCATAGCGAGCGGGCAGACCCACTATGGAAAGGGTGATCTGCTATCGGTTCCCGCCTTGCATAAGGACGGTCACCGCATCTCGATCGAGTTCACGATCATTCCGGCCTACAACGACCAGGGCATCGTGGTGGGCATGGCATCGGTGATGCGTGACGTAACGGCCCGCTTCGAGGAGATGAAGGCGTTGCGGAGGCAACTGGCCGGCCGCTAGTTCGCGGCGACGGCGTCGACCAGCTCCGCATCGACTGTGACGGCGCCGTCCGCCTGACGGTCGATCTGGTCGCCGGCGCCGATGTCCCCGCCTCCCATCATGGCCTGGATACAGAAACTGGGTTGTTGGCTCTCGTAACGGCAATCCACCACCGCAAACCAAAAGCCCGATTGCCATTGAAAGTCTGTCACCCCCAGTTCCGGATGGGCCGCCGCCGCGGGTGGAACTGGGGGTGACAGGACTCAAGACACCGCTGTTCACCAAGGGTCAAAGCGGGTCGAGCAGTCGCGGGCCCGGACCGGAGGCGGAGAGCACGTCCCAGGGATTCCGCAAGGGACAGTCACTGATCGACAGACAGCCACACCCGATACAATGGTCAAGTTCATCGCGAAGCCGTGCGAGCTTGGTGATCCGATCGTCCAGCTCATCGCGCCACGCACTTGACATCCTCCTCCAGTCCTCGGCGGTCGGCGAACGGTCCTTGGGCAATACGTCAAGGGCCGCCGCAATCGACCCCAGGGAGAGGCCGAGCCGTTGCGCGACCTTTATGACGGCAACCCGGCGAAGGACATCCCGGGTATAGCGACGCTGATTGCCATCACTGCGCCAGCTTTTTATTAGGCCTCTGTGCTCATAGAAGTGGAGCGTCGAAACCGCGACTCCTGAACGTTTTGCCACATCGCCTACGCTGAGATCCCGATCGTAGGTCACTGGATCGAGCATGGCCGGTCTCATCCCTTGTTGATCTGATGTCCGCTTGATCTGATGTCAGCCGGAAGCGGCTGACGGAACCTCCGCTGCGCCGACGGCGTCGGCTCGATGGCCATGATCAGAGGAGGCCGGCTGCACGGGCCCACTTGTATTTGGCCCCCAGCACGGCAACCGGCGTTTCGGTGGTATAGGGATAAGCGACGACGCCGTGTTCATAGAGGTAGGCGGCGGCGGCCTCCACCTGGACGTCGCCGGCCAGCGAGGCGACGATCGGTTTCTCGATTCCCTTCGCCTTCATCTCTTCCTTAACGTCGACGACGAGTTGGGCGAACACCATCGGCGGGGTGATGATCGTGTGCCAATAGCCCAGGATCAGGGCATGGATGCGGTCATCCTCCAGGCCGAGGCGGATGGTGTTCTTGTAGGTGGTCGGCGGCTCGCCCCCGGTGATGTCCACCGGATTGCCGGCGGCCCCGAAGGGCGGGATGAACTTGCGGAACGCCGTGTCGAGATCGGGAGGCATCGTCATCAATGACAGGCCGTTGTCCACGCAGGCGTCCGACAGCAGCACGCCGGATCCGCCGGCCCCGGTGATGATGACGACATTCTCGCCCTTCGGCGTCGGAAGCACCGGAATGCCGCGGGCGAACTGAAGCAGATCCTGAAGGCTGCGGGCGCGGACGACGCCGCTCTGAGCCAGGACATCCTCATAGATCTTGTCGTTGCCGGCGAGCGCGCCGGTGTGGGAACTGGCCGCCCGCGCACCCATCGAGGTGCGGCCGGCTTTTAGCACGACCACCGGCTTCTTCTTGGACACCCGCTTGGCGGCATCCGCAAAGGCCCGGCCGTCCTTCAGATCCTCGCAATGCATGGCGACGACCTGGGTGTTGTCATCCTGCTCGAAGAAATAAAGCAGGTCGTCCTCGTCGATGTCCGACTTGTTGCCGAGACCGACGATGGCCGAAACGCCCATCTTGGCCGAGCGGCTGAAGCCGATGATCGCCATGCCGATACCGCCGGATTGCGAGGAGAGGGCCGCTTTGCCCTGCACGTCATACGGCGTGCAGAAGGTGGCGCAGAGATTCTTTGGCGTATAATAGAAGCCGTAGATGTTCGGCCCCATCAGGCGCACGTCGTATTTGCGGGCGATCTCGACAATGGCGTCCTGTCCCTCGACATTGCCCGTTTCAGCGAAACCGGATGGGATCAGCACGGCGCCGGGGATCCGCTTTTCACCGACCTCGGTCAGGGCTTGCGCGACGAATTTGGCCGGGATGGCGAAGACCGCCACATCGATGTCGCCGGGCACGTCCTTGACGCTTCGGTAGGCCTTGTAGCCCAGGATGTCGTCGGCCTTGGGGTGGATCGGGTATATTTCCCCCTTGTAGCCCCCGTTGATGAGGTTCTTCATCACCGAGTTGCCGATCTTCCCGTCTTCCGACGAGGCACCGATCACCGCCACCGCGTCCGGCTTCATGATGCGGTTCATCTGCCGCACGATCTGGTCCGGCTCCGGCCGGTAGCGCGGCGTCTTCGCTTCGAAGTCCAGGACCACGCGCACGTCGGCGGCGATGGCGCCGTCCTCGCGGGCGAAGACCGGGTTCAGGTCGAGTTCCACGATCTCCGGCACATCGTCGACAAGGCGGGAGACGTTGACGATCAGGTCGGCCAGCGCGGCGCGATCGACCGGCTTGCCGCCGCGCACCCCCTTCAGCATGTCCGCGGCCTGGATACCGTCGAGCATCGCCTCGGCATCCTCCCGCGTCACCGGGGCCAAGCGGAAGGTGACGTCCTTCAGCACCTCGACCAGCACGCCGCCGAGACCGAAAGCGACAAGTTTGCCGAAGCTCTGATCGGTGATCGAGCCGACAATGACCTCGGTTCCGCCTGTCACCATCTGTTGGACCTGAACGCCGACCAACTCGGCTTTCGGATCGTAGGCGCGGGCTCGATCCATGATGGTCTTGTACCCGTTGCGCACCGCATCGGCGTCGGGAACGCCGACCAGCACGCCGCCGGCTTCCGTCTTGTGCAGGATCTGCGGCGACACGATCTTCATCACCACCGGGAACCCCATGCCTTCGGCGAGCCGGACGGCGTCATCGGCGCTGCAGGCCAGTCCTTCGCGCGGCACCGGAATGCCGTAGAGATCGCAAAGTTCCTTGGCTTCCGGTGCGGTCAAGGAGGTACGGCCTTCGGCCTTCGCGGCATCGAGAAGGCGGCGCACCACCTCGGTCGGGCGTCCGACGCGGGCCGGATCGATTAGAACAGTCATAATGGTCCCTCTCCTGTCTGTCAGTCTGGAATCCCGCAGGGCGGGCAGAGGCGAACGGTCGTTGGAAGGGGCGGAGTCTCGGTGCATGTTTTTTTGGGTCGCCGGTGCTGATTGCCCGGTCTTAATCGGCGGCGATGCGCGTCTGGGCCGGCCCCAGCGCGCCGCTTTCATGCGCCTGGATGATGCTCTGCTGATCAAAGCCCAGCACATCGCGCAGGATTTCGTCGGTGTGCTCACCCAGCAGGGGGGAGCGGGTGACCTCCGTCGGGCTGTCGGACAGCTTGATCGGGTTGCCGACCGTCAGGTAGCTGCCGCGGGTCGGATGCTCCACTTCGACCAGCGTGCCGGTCTCGTAGAGCGACTTGTCCTCGGCGATCTCCTTCATCGACAGGATCGGGCCGCAGGGAATGTCGTGCTTGTTGAGGATCTCCATGACCTCGAACTTGCTCAGAGTCTTGGTCCATTCCTCGATGGTCGCGAAGATGCTCATTAGGCGCGGCAGGCGGGCCACCGGGGTGGCGTAGTCGGGATCGGTGATCCACTCCTCCTTGCCGATGACCTTGCAGATCGACTTCCAAACCGGCGCCTGGGCGATGAAGTAGATGTAGGCGTTGGGATCCGTCTCCCAGCCTTTGCACTTCAGGATCCAGCCCGGCTGGCCACCGCCCGAGGCGTTACCGGCGCGCGGCACCGTGTCGCCGAACTCGCCGTTCGGGTATTGCGGGTATTCCTTCAGCGGCCCGTGGGTCAGACGCTGCTGGTCGCGCAGCTTGACGCGGCACAGGTTCAGCACGGCGTCCTGCATGGCGGCCAGCACCTTCTGGCCCCGGCCGGTTTCCTTGCGCTGGTAGAGCGCGGTGACGATTCCCAGCGCCAGATGCAGGCCGGTGCCGCTGTCGCCGATCTGGGCACCGGTGACCATGGGCGGGCCGTCGTCGAAGCCGGTGGTCGAGGCGGCACCGCCCGCACATTGGGCGACGTTCTCGTACACCTTGCAGTTCTCGAACGGCCCGGGCCCGAAGCCCTTGACCGACGCGACGATCATCGCGGGGTTCAGCTCCTGGATGCGCTCCCAGGTGAACCCCATGCGATCGAGCACGCCGGGGGCAAAGTTTTCGACCATCACGTCGCAGGTCTTGATCAGAGCCTCCAGCACCTCCTTGCCCTTGGGCGTCTTGGTGTCGAGGGTGATGGACCGCTTGTTGTGATTCAGCATGGTGAAATACAGGCTGTCGGCGTCCGGCAGGTCGCGCAGCTGGCTGCGGGTGATGTCACCCTCGCCCGGCCGTTCGACCTTGATGACGTCGGCGCCGAACCAGGCGAGCAACTGGGTGCAGGTCGGCCCCGACTGCACATGCGTGAAGTCGAGAATCCGCACGCCCTGAAGTGCTTTGCCCATGCATGCCCTCCCTATTACCCCAGGAGCACGCGGGTGCTCCGGAGTTTTCATTCAGCAGATTTTTTCGGAGAAACGCTCAGCGTACAGAATGTGTACAGCTGGTGATTGGAGATGGCTGAGGTGGTCCTATCGGAGCCAATCCCTTATCATTTGGATTTTCTGGTTGCCTTCATTCGTTCTGGCATATTGCAGACCGCAGTGCGTCGTGTATTCCCGAGCAAGGCCTTCTCTCACCAGATCAGTCAACATGGGCCTGACCACAACCGGCTTCAGGCGCACCGCCTGAGTTATTTCCATCAATGATGCTGTCGGTCTCAGGGCCTCAGGACCTGGCAGAGCACGCAGGGTGTTGAGCATCGTCCAATTGATAGACAACGGAGAGATCACGGAGTCCTCCTTTCGTACGGCAAAGCCGCGGCCGCCAATGGGCAAGCCAGTAAAATCGGATGGCGATCATGATCGATGGTTTTGAGCCTAGGACCTCAAGCTACCTTGAGGTCAAGGGGAGATTTCACGCACACCAGCAGGATTTTTCCGAACCCCGACATCGGTGAGAGCGTGAGGGGCAGATGCTCTGACGCAGAGAAAGAAGGTCCGGTCCTGTTGATCGGCTCGCATGCCGGGCATCATGGGTCCATTCGGCGCAAGCCGTTCCGCGAGATCTTGGCATGCAAATCGGCATGACGGCGGCGTCCACCGCGAGATGGCGGGCATTCGGGATCTTGTGGTGGCGCGGCTCGTTGGCCTTGTACGGCATCGGGTTTTCGGCGTCAGCGGGCCGCCTCTACACCCGCTCGCCCTCCCGACCGCCACCAGCCGGGCATTTTGCACCAACGTCTTGCGGGCGCCCTTCCCTTTTACCGCGATGCTTTGTCGCCGGATCAACCGAGGTTGATGTCGGAGAGCGAGAGCACCGTGCTGTTGTACACGCCGAGCAGACGAACCTCGGACGAAGCCACCTGGTCGTCGCCGTTGGTGTCGACCACCTGGTACAGAGCGGAGTTCGTGCCGTTGTTGGCCAGAACCAGCGTGCTCGCACCAGCCGACGAGTTCGTCAGCGTACCCAGAGCCTGACGGAAATTCGCCAGCGAGGCATCCGTCAGGCTGCCGCTGACCGCCGAGGACAGGCTGACCAATTCGTTGGTCATGCTCACCCCGTTGGTCGCCGCGGTCACCGTGGCCAGAGCCGCGTTGCCGTTCTTGTCCGCATCGGTCCGGGCCGCACCGGTCAACTGCACCTTGTCGGTGCCCGACTGGAAGTTCGACACCGAGATGAAGCCGGTGTTCGCACCCAGCGACGCGATGTCGCTGAAGGACGAGTACACGACCGCATCCGTGCCGCTGCCCGACGTCAGGCTGATGCTGTCGCCAGTACCACCCTGGAAGCGGATCGACCCGCTGGTCACCGTGATCGCATCGGGGCCCAAGCCGCCGATCAGCGTCTCGACACCCGGGACCGACATGGTCACGCCGGTGTTGCCGGTGGTGATCACGTCGTTGCCCGTGCCGCCGACCAGGGTCTCGATGATCTTGCCCCGGTTGGTTCTTGCGCACTTTGCGTGGATCACGCGGCCAGAAGGGTTCGTCTCCGGAGCAGATCCAGGCTGGCTCTGCCGTACATTTGACGCTTGAGCGGTTTGAGGCGGTTGATCTGCCCCTCAGCCTGCCCGCTGCTCCATGGCAATGTGAGTGCCGCCCGAACTGCAGCGCCATCCTGCTCCAAACCAGCAGCAAATGTCTGAACCGCGGTGATGCCGCAGGAACTTGCTTCGGTGAACCAAGCCTCCAGTCCGGCCGCGGCATGGTCGCTTTCCGCGGTTCGGCCGGCCGCACGCACGAGTGCCGTGAAGCGGCGCGCGAGACCGGCCACTCTGTGTGTTTCGGCATCTTGCTCGGCCTGAGCAACGGCCGCAGCCTCCTCGTCGTTGCGCGCTTCGGCCGGCTTTTCCAGAGCCCAGGCCAGACGCTTGGGCGACAGGAGGGCTGGTGGGCCGCCGGATGGGGTTGGCGTCTCCTTGCACCAGCAGTGGGGCGTCGTCTTCGCCCGGACGCTTCGGTGTTGTTGCAGCCAGAGATGCACCGCTTTTGCCCGGCCGGCGTAGCCCAGCGCACGAACCTCACGCCATAGTTCCATGCCATTCTCGTAGCCTGCAACCACACGCGCCGCCAAATGCGGGATGAAGGGGTCCAACGCGCTCCGCACCGGAGCCCGCAGTGCGCGTTCCGGAAAGCTTTGCGCTTGCACGTACTTACGGACCGTTCCCCGCGCCAAGCCCATCGACCGAGCAATGCCCAGCAGCGTCTCCCCTGCGGCATGGCGGTACCGGACCTCTTTATAGACCGCCCTCCAACGCTCGTCGCTTGCGACGCTCGCCACTCTCTCGGCACGCGGGCGCGGGAAGGCTCGGGTGCGTCGGGGTGCAATGGCCGATGCGTCGGTGTGGACCAGCGGCAACCGGCGAAGCCGACCATGGACGGCAAAGAGCCAGCGTTCAAACATCTGGCGCGTATTGGCGAGCAGATGTCGGGTAGCCGGGCTCCGTTGCCGAAGCCCAGCCCCCTCAGAACCGGACGTGACGATCTCCCGTCATCCGGCTCAAGCCTCCGCCGCCCGGTACCCGATCCGCGCGTGGTGCCCATAGTGGCACCACCGGTGTACCAGTTGTAGGTTGTCGATCTGGTCCGATCCGCCACGATGTCGCGGGATGTTGTGATGTTCGTCGATCAGAGGAAGATCCTCATCCGGATCAAAACCAACACGACACATCGCGCATTGAAAGTCTTGTCGCCGCAGCAAGGCCAATCGCATGGGAGAGTGCATCGTCACCTTCATGCGTCGTTGCTGCCGCTCTTCCCAGTAAGCCTGGTCGTCGGGATTGAGCGGGCTTCGCTTTCCTTGGACCTTGCTGTGCCGGGTGACCGGAGTGTCGTCGTGCCGAGCGAGCCGGGTACGGCCATCCACGAAATTCCATTTGGCGTCGAAGTAGCGCGACCGGACCCAGGCCGCCGACTTGGTCGGGTGGCGGCGCTTGGCCCAGTGCCACAGCTTCGCGTGGACATGATGGTCCATGGAATGGAACGTCCGCTTCGAGGCGCCATGCCGATAGTAGTTCGCCCATCCCCGGATCAGCGGGTTGAGCTCGCCGATGACTTGGCTGGCGGTTGCCTGACGATGGCTGCTCAGATAGTCATGGATGGTGCGCAGATGCTGCACCACCTTCGCCTTCTGAGGGGTCGTCAGGATCACGCCACGATACCTTCGCACGGTGAAGCCGAGGAAGTCGAAGCCCTCGTCGATATGAACGATCCGGGTCTTCTTCTCGCTCAGCGTCAACCCACGCTCTCCGAGAAATCGCGTCAGCGTGGGGACAACATACGTCTCCAAGACTTCACGTGTCGGTGCCGTCACCACCAGATCGTCGGCATAGCGCACCAGACCGAGGCCACGGTTGAGGCCGTGACGCCGGCTTGGACGAACGGGGCGGCCCCGCGTGTCTTCGGCTCCGAAGAGCCGCTCCATGCCGTCGAGGGCAATGTTGGACAACAGGGGCGACGCGATGCCACCTTGTGGTGTGCCGGCCGTCGTTGGCGTCCATGTGCCGAGTTCCACCGTACCGGCCTTGAGCCAGCGATGGATGGTGGTGGTGAACGTCGGCAGCTTCGCCAGCAGCGGATCGTGTCCGATGTTGTCAAAGCAGCCGGCAATGTCTGCGTCGAGTACCCATTCACTCGCGCCGGCAGGAGCTAGCATCGCGTGCAGGGCGACGATCGCATCCATCGTGCACCGTCCAGGCCGGAACCCGTAGCTGTTCGCCTCGAAGCGTGTCTCCCATTCGGGTTCCAGCGCCATCTTGACGAGCATCTGCAAGGCTCGATCCCGGATCGTCGGAATGCCCAAGGGCCGCTTCCGGCCGTCCGCCTTCGGGATGTACACCCTGCGGACCGGCTGTGGGCGGTAGTCCTTGAGGCTCAGATCAGTGCTCAACCTCATCCGGCCTTCGGGCGTTTTGCACACCACGCCATCAATGCCGGGAGTGTTGCGGCCAGTGTTCTGCTGGGTAACCCGGCGGACCGCCAGCCGTTTTGCGGATGTAGAGCGGACCAGGAGCTTCTGCAGGTTCTTCACCTGCCGCCCGTTCCCAGCCGCCGCGGCACGGTAGATGCGTCCTTGAAGGCGCTTCACGACCGCTTCCGTCGTGGTCCAATCGATCTCGGACCACGCCATCGTCGGCGGACGTTCACCGGTCTGTTCGGTTTGCACCATCCAACGTCTCCGGCAATTCCAAGCACCCCAAGGGGGCTCGACCGTTGAGACCATGGCGGAAGTCTGCGCCCTTTCGGGCTGGGTATTTCCTCATCACCGAGGCCCTATCCACCCCATTACAGGATGGCTTTCGCTTTCTCCGCCTTCCTCTACCCCCTTCACCATCTCCTTCCTTGCGGTTGGCATACCGTCGCCTCGCGGCAGACGGGATGAATGGGGCTTACCCTGTTGTCTGATGTGGAGAAGCGGATGGGGAGGCTGCGCCCTATGGTCCGGCGGGTCTTCGTGCCACCGTCGTCGGGGCTGGCAACCGACGATCCGACCCACGTGCCATTTTGGCGCCGGCCTGTCAGCACCTTTGGCCGGTTGCCGATGACGGACCTTAACGACGGGCATTCACATGCGTTCAGCCTTCCATCCTCTGCTGGGCCGCCTCCGGATTGGTGCTCCCAGATTGTGGCCGTTGTTCCCAGAGCTTCAGACGTCGGATTACTCCTTCGCCTGTCCAGGTAGCAGCACTTGGGTGGACAAGGTTCCTTCATAGGACACTCCAACATCAAACCTTGCGGACTGTCGGGAAGGTGTGTTTCCCGACAACCCTCAGGTCACACGCCAGCGGTCGGCAACCTGGGTCGCTTGACCAGCGCCGCTGGTGGCGGCACGAGCATATTTGGCGGATCGATCGGCCAGCAGGTCGAGATCGTGCCCCTGAGCGTGGTGTAGGAGTTGGGTCGCTCACCGGGTTCTCCGGCTGGTCTGGCCGGAATTGTCAGGCGGCCACGGCGGGCAGGCTGACGAGGGGATCATCGCCGAGCGGGGCGATTGTTTCCAGCGTCATGTAGCGTGCCCGCTGAACGGCCCATTCATCGTTTTGCTCCAAGAGGATGGCGCCGATGAGCCTCGTAATCGCTTCCTCGTTGGGAAATATGCCGACAACCTCGGTGCGCCGCTTGATCTCACCGTTGAGACGTTCAATCGGGTTTGTCGAGTGGAGCTTGGCCCGATGCTCCCTGGGAAAGGTCATGTAGGCCAGGACGTCTTCTTCCGCCTCGTCCATCAGGGTGGCCAGTTTCGGCAGCTTGGCCCGGACCTGATCGGCCACTTGCCGCCACTGCGTGCGAGCAGATGCCGCATCGTCCTGGGCGAAGGCCGTGGCGATGAAGGCCGCCACGACACGGCGCCCGCTCTTGCCGGCGTGGGCAAGCGCTGTCCTGGAGAAATGGACCCGGCACCTTTGCCACGTCGCCTGGAAGACCCGGGTGACGGCGGCCTTGATGCCGCCATGGGCGTCGGAGATCACCAGCTTGACGCCGCTCAGACCACGGCGCTTGAGCTTGCGCAGGAACTCGATCCAGAAGGTTTCCGCCTCGGACGGGCCGATGTCCATGCCCAGCACCTCGCGCCGGCCGTCGGTGTTGACCGCCACCGCGATGGTCACGGCGACCGAAACGATGCGTCCGTTCTGGCGCACCTTCACGTAGGTGGCATCCAGCCACAGGTAGGGCCAGTCGCCCTCGATGGGACGGCCGAGAAAGGTCTTCACCCGCTCGTCGATCTCGGCGCACAACCGACTGACCTGGCTCTTGGAGATGCCAGACATTCCCATCGCCTGGACCAGATCGTCCACTGAGCGCGTCGAGATGCCCTGGATGTAGGCCTCCTGGATCACTGCCGTCAGTGCCTTCTCGGCCATCCGCCGCGGCTCCAGAAAGCCGGGGAAGTAGGAGCCCTTGCGCAGTTTGGGAATGCGCAGCTCGACGGTGCCGGCGCGGGTCTCCCAGTCGCGATCCCGGTAGCCATTGCGCTGGACGAGCCGCTCGGCAGACCGCTCGCCATGACCGGCCCCGGTCAGGCCCTGCACCTCCAACTCCATCAGCCGTTCAGCGGCAAAGCCGATCATCTCACGCAGAACATCGGCATCCGCGCCCTTCTCAAGCATCGCGCGAAGCGCCATCATCTCGTCGGTCATCGTGGTCACCCTTCGGTCGGGTTGAGGTGTGGTGACCAGACTCTACCGAAGAACCGCGATGACCGCCCCGCTATGGATAACCGGCCCGCCTACGCCAGCCATCGGAGGGCGCTACGGCGGGCCGGTTCCCCACAGCTCCTACACCACCCCGTGGGGCACGACCCAGGTCGAGGACACGACGACGTTCCAGGTCGACCAAGATGGTTCTGCCATAGGTCCGCCCCTTGCGCAGCGCCCACTCATCCACGCCGACGACGCGTGGCGGTTTAACGGCCGGCAAGGGCAATGCCCGGATGACACGTAGCAGGGTGTCCCTGCTGACTGGCATCCCAAGCCCGCGGGCGAGCCGCGCCCCCGCAGCGCCACCGAGAGCAATCCCGACCCGGCCCAGCGCCTTGGCCAGACGCCAGGTGTGTCGGGCGTGAGGGGCTACAGCGCCGGCAAAGCGCTTGGCGAACGTGCGCTTGGGGCAGGTCGCTTGCCGGCAATAGAACCGCCGGACCAGCAAAACAACACGGAGCTCATGCCCAAAGGCCGCGAGGTCGGCAGGAGATCGCCGGTACCGGCTGTGAACCAAGTGGCTGACGGCGCCACAGTGCGGGCAACGAGCACTACCTCGGCGACTTTCTGCAAGAACGACAAAGGATCCGCGGCTGCCACGCTCGATCTGAAGCACGCGGCAGCCCGGAAGGAAAGAGAACATCTGCATGCTCCTTCCATGTAGGCAATACCCGATCTGCTCGCCACCGCAACCCGGACCATCCACGCAAAGTACGCAAGAGCCACCGAACCGGGGCAAGATCACTCTCTGCTTGCCCAGGCACAGGAGATCCTGGATCGCCTCGACGGGAAGTCATCCGCATAGGCGGCCGCTAAATATGGGGCTTGGCGGACAAGCTCAGGCGGCCGACGAGGTTTTCGCGGCGTCGGCACCCGACGGCGCCATCCCGGTCGAATCGGCCATGATGTCGATCTTACGCTCCAGATGCTGCCGCAGCAGAACCGCAATGGCGGCGCCGTCCCGCCGGACCAGGGCGTCCAGGATCTGTTCATGCTCGCGCACCGCCTGGTCCCACCAGTCGCGCGGCATATCGGCGACGTAGCGGGCGCGGCGGATGCGCAGCGCCAGGCTGGCGTGGGTGGCGATCAGCACCGGGTTGTTCGACGCCGTCAGGATCATGTGATGGATGCGCTCGTTCAGCCGGTAATAGGCCTGCAGGTCGCGGCGGGCATGGTGAGCCAGCATCTCGTAATGCAGCGCGCGCAGCTCGGCGATCTGTTCCTCGGTGATGTGGGCGCAGGCCAGCTCGCCGGACAGCGCTTCCAGGCAGGCCATCACCGTGAAGGTGTCCTCGATGTCCGCGCGCGTCAGGGTGGCGACGCGGGCGCCGCGGTTGGGCAGCAGCAGCACCAGCCCCTCGCTGGCCATCACCTTCAACGCCTCGCGCAGCGGGGTGCGCGACACGCCGAAGCGCTCGCACAGCTCGCGCTCGTTGATGCGCGAGCCGGGCGACAGGTCGCCGTCGACGATGGCGGTGCGCAGCCGGGCGACGACCTCGGCATGGAGGCTGCTGCGGTCGATCAGCGTCATTCCGGTCTTCTCCCCACCGCGGCCGTCCGGTCCGCCAACGCCTGTTCCAGCGCCTGTTCCAACACCAGGGCGACATGCACCGCCCGCCGGCCGGCGCCGTCCTGGATCTGGTGGCGGCAACTCGTCCCGTCGGCCACCAGGATGGTGTCCGCATCGGCGGCGCGCACCGCCGGCAGCAGGTCGAGTTCTCCCATCCTCATCGACACCTCGTGATGCTCCGCCTGATAGCCGAAGGCTCCGGCCATTCCGCAACAGGTGGATTGTAGCACCGAAACCGCAAGGTCCGGGATCAGCTTCAGCACTCTTTCCACGGGCGGCAGCGCGCCCATGGCCTTCTGGTGGCAATGGCCGTGCACCAGCGCCTTGCGTGCCGCCAGCGGCTTCAGCGGCAGGACCAGCCGGCCGGCGGCGTGCTCACGGTCGAGGAATTCCTCGAACAGCAGGGCGTGGTCGGCGATGCGGGCGTACTCCGCTCCGGGCAGCACCGCCGTGATCTCGTCGCGCAGGGTCAGCAGGCAGGACGGTTCCAGCCCGACGATCGGCACCCCGCGCTCGGCGTAGGGCATCAGCGCCTCGACCACACGCCACTGCTCCGCCCGCGCCTGCTCGACCAGACCGGCGGCGAGGAAGGTCCGGCCGCAGCACAGCGGCCGGCCACCGTCGGCCGGTGTTGCGGCGTGGACGGTGTAGCCCGCCGCCTCCAGCACGCGGACGGCCGCGCGGGCGTTGTCGGACTCGAACCAGCGATTGAAGGTATCGGCGAACAGAACCACCTCGCCGGCCGCGCCGGGTTTCGGGGCGTCGGGATGGCGGAACGGCGTCGCGTGCCAGCGCGGCAGCGACCGGTGGCGGCTCAGCCCGAGCAGGCGCTCCGTCAGCGCCGGCAGGCCGGGGATCCGCCCGTGCAGGTTCAGCAGGGGGGCGGCGACCGACAGCGCCGGGGCATAGCGCGGCAGCCACGCGACCAGCCGGTCGCGCAGCGACAGGCGGGCGCCGCGCCTGAGGCGCTGGGCCAGCACCTCGATCTTCATCTTCGCCATGTCGACGCCGGTCGGGCATTCGCGCTTGCAGCCCTTGCAGCCGACGCAGAGGTCCAGCGCCTCCATCACCCCGTCGGCGGCCAGCCCCTCGGGGCCGAGCTGACCGGTCAGTGCCAGCCTCAGCGTGTTGGCCCGGCCGCGGGTGACATGCTGCTCGTCACGGATCGCCCGGTATGACGGGCACATCACGCCTGGGTCGGACTTCCGGCAGGTGCCGTTGTTGTTGCACATCTCAACCGCGCCGAGGAAACCGTTCCACTCCGACCAGTCCAGCGCGGTGTCGATGGGCAGGGCGCCATAGCCGGGCTTGTAACGGAACAGGCGGCGGTCATCCATGCGCGGCGGATCGACGATCTTGCCGGGGTTGAACAATCCCGCCGGATCGAACAGCGTCTTGACCTCGCGGAAGGCATCGACGATGCGGCGGCCGTACATCGGCTCGTGGAATTCGGAGCGGACCAGCCCGTCGCCGTGCTCGCCGGAATGGGACCCCTTGTATTCGCGCACCAGGGCGAACGCCTCCTCGGCGATGGCGCGCATCTTCCGCACCTCCAGCTCCTGCTTGAGGTTCAGGACCGGACGGACGTGCAGGCAGCCTTCGGAGGCGTGGGCGTACCAGGTGCCGGTGGTGCCGTGGCGGTGGAAGACCTCGGTCAGCCGCTCGGTGTAGTCGGCCAGATGCTCCAGCGGGACGGCGCAATCCTCGATGAAGGAGACCGGCTTTCCCTCCGTCCGCATCGACATCATGATGTTCAGCCCGGCCTTGCGCATCTCCCAGATCGCCGCCTGGAAGGCTGGGTCGACCGCCTCCACCACCGCGCCGGGCAGGCCGAGATCGCCCATCAGCTCGCCCAGCCGGCGAAGGTTGGCCATCTCCTCGTCGCGGTCTTCGCCGGCGAACTCCACCAGCAGCAGGGCGTCGGGCTCGCCGACGATGAAGCGATCCATGGTGGCGCGGAACAGCGGGATGTCGCGGCCCAGCGCGATCATGTTGCGGTCAACCAACTCCACCGCCGCCGGCTTTAGCGCGACGATCGCCTGCGCCGATTCCATCGCCTTGCGGAAGGTCGGGAAGTGGCAGACCCCCAGCACCTTGTGCCGGGGCAGCGGCGCCAGCGCCAGCTCGATGCGCTGGAAGAAGGCCAGCGTCCCTTCCGACCCGACCAGCAGCTTGGCGAGGTTGGGGTGATCGCCGCCCAGCCGTTCGATGTTGTAGCCGCCGACCTTGCGTCGGACGGCGGGAATGCGGACGGCGATCTCGTCGGCCTCGCGGGCGTGCAGAGCCTTCAGCGCGGCTTCGAGCCGCCGATGACGCTCGGTCGACGGGGCGGATCCGTCGAAGCGCACCGGGGTGCCGTCGGCCAACACGGCGTCGATGGCGCGGACATTGTGCACCATATTGCCGTAGCGCAGCGACCGGGTGCCGCAGCTGTTGTTTCCGGTCATGCCGCCGATGGTCGCCTGAGCCGCGGTCGAGACGTCAACCGGGAACCACAGCCCCAGCGGCTTCAGCGCCTTGTTCAGATGGTCCAGCACGATACCCGGCTGCACCGCCGCCGTCCGCGCCCCGGCATCCACGTCGAGGATGCGGTTCAGGTGCCTGGAGCAGTCGAGGACCAGCGCCTCGTTCACCGTCTGCCCGCACTGCGAGGTGCCGCCGCCGCGCGGCAGGATCGGCACCCCCTCCTCCACCGCGACAGCGACCGCCGCCGCCACGTCCTCCGCATCGCGCGGGACGACGACGCCGACCGGTTCCATCTGGTAGATCGAGGCGTCGGTGCTGTAGCGCCCGCGCGTGAAACGGTCGAACAGCACCTCCCCCTTCACGGCGCCGCGCAGGCGGGCGGCCAGGGCGCTGTCACCGATGCGGGAGCCGCAGCGCGGCGGGACGTTGCGGTCGTCGAGCGGCATGGCGTGGGCTCCCCTGAAACGGATGGCGGCGGCGGATGGCACGGCCGGATCGCACCGGCAGACCGTCATTTTGAATTCAAAATTCACCTTGCGGTGACTCGTCCCTGCTAGCCGATGGATCGGAGCGTGAGCTTCAATCGTTCGCCAGACGAGCAAAATCCTTATGGGAACGCAGGATTTCTGTCGAGCCCCAGTGACATCATAGGCGCTATTGCCGATACACCCTTTCGGAAATGGGTAGGTCATGGCCGCAAATGACCGTTTGCAGAGCCCGCTATTTGAATGCAAAATTTGTTTGGTTGGCGAACCAATAGTCAGCGCATGCCGTCACCGCTCTGCGCCCGGATCCCGCGCACCGACCGGGCGCACCGATACTGCCCCCTAGTCACCGACACCGGGGTAACACCGACACCACGGCACCATCGATACAAGGGAGGAGGAGCCTTCATGGCCCATCGCAGCGGACGCCATTTCCTGCAAATCCCGGGTCCGACCAACGTGCCCGACCGCATCCTGCGGGCGATGGACCGGCCGACCATCGACCATCGCGGCCCGGACTTCGCCGCCCTCGGCCGTGAAGCGCTGGACGGAATCAAGACGATCTTCAAGACCGAGCAGCCGGTGGTGATCTATCCGGCGTCCGGCACCGGGGCGTGGGAAGCGGCGATCGTCAACACGCTGTCGCCCGGCGACCGGGTGCTGATGTTCGAGACCGGCCACTTCGCCACGCTGTGGCGCAATCTCGCCGAGCGCTTCGGCATCCACTGCGATTTCGTACCGGGCGACTGGCGCCACGGCGTCGACCTGGCCGCGGTGGAAGCCCGGCTGGCCGAAGACCGCGGCCACACCATCAAGGCGGTAATGGCGGTCCACAACGAGACCTCGACCGGCGTCGCCAGCCGCATTCCGCTGATCCGCAACGCCATCGACGCCGCCGGCCACCCGGCACTGCTGCTGGTCGACACCATCTCGTCGCTGGGCTCCATCGACTACCGCCACGACGAATGGGGCGTCGACGTGACGGTCAGCGGCTCGCAGAAGGGCCTGATGCTGCCGCCGGGGCTGAGCTTCAACGCCATTTCCGACAAGGCGATGGCGGCCAGCCGCAGCAACCGGATGCCGCGGTCCTACTGGGATTGGGCCGACATGGCCGGTCCGAACCGGGCCGGTTTCTTCCCCTACACGCCGGCGACCAACCTGCTCTACGGTCTGGTCGAGGCCATCGACATGCTGCACGAGGAAGGGCTGGACGCCGTTTTCGCCCGCCACGACCGCCACGCCGAGGCGACGCGACGCGCCGTGACCGGCTGGGGGCTGGAGGTTCTGGCGCTCGACCCGGCCGAATATTCCAGCTCGCTGACCGCGGTGCTGCTGCCGGACGGCCATGACGCCGACCGGCTGCGCCGCATCATCCTCGACCGCTTCGACATGTCGCTTGGCGCCGGGCTCGGCAAGCTGGCCGGCCGGGTGTTCCGCATCGGCCATCTCGGCGACTTCAACGATCTGACGCTGGCCGGCACGTTGAGCGGGGTGGAGATGGGGCTGGAACTCGCCGGCATCCCCCACCGCAAGGGCGGCGCCCGCGCGGCGATGGATGCCCTGCAGGGTGGAGCCGCCGCGCAGGCGGAAAGGACGGCCGCCACCGTCGCCTGACGCCGCAACGAGACACCAAACAAAAAGGGAGGGACAGTCATGAGCTACACCACCAAGGCGCTGGTCGCGTCGGTCCTGTTCGCCGGTTCGCTGATGGCGGGCGCGGTGCAGGCGCAGACCGAGATCAAGCTTGGCCATGTCGGAGAACCGGGGTCGCTGTTCGACCGCTCCAGCCAGGAATTCGCCCGCATCGCCAACGAGAAGCTGGGCGGCAAGGCCAAGGTGGTGGTCTTCGGCTCCAGCCAGCTCGGCGGTGATTCGGAGATGCTGAAGAAGCTGAAGCTCGGCACCATCGACCTGTCCCTGCCCTCCACCGTCATGTCGTCGGAGGTGCCGGTCTTCGGCCTGTTCGAACTGCCCTATCTGGTCAAGGACCGCGACCACATGGTCCGCATCCGCGACGAGATCGTGACGCCGACCCTGGTGCCGGCGGCGGAAAAGGACGGCTACCACATCCTCGGCGTGTGGGAGAACGGCTTCCGCCAGATCACCAACAGCAAACGCCCGATCACCAAGCCGGAGGATCTCCAGGGCATCAAGCTGCGCGTGCCCAAGGGGGTGTGGCGGGTCAAGATGTTCAAGGCCTATGGCGCCGATCCCAGCCCCCTCGCCTTTTCCGAAATCTTCGTGGCGCTCCAGACCGGGGTGATGGACGGCCAGGAAAACCCGCTGGCCCAGATCTACCCGGCCCGCTTCTACGAGGTGCAGAAGTACCTGTCGATGAGCGACCACGTCTACACCCCGGCCTATCTGACCGCCGGCCGCAGCTGGAAGAAATTCTCGCCCGAAATCCAGAAGGCGCTGACCGAGGCGGCGCAGGAAGTCCAGCCGACCGTCTACAAGATCGCCGCCGAAATGGACGAGGATCTGCTGAAGAAGCTGAAGGAGGCCGGGATGGAGGTCAATCAGGTGGACAAGGCCGCCTTCATCAAAGCCAGCGCCGGCATCTACAAGAGCTTCGAGGACGAAGTTCCGCAGGGTGGCGAGCTGATCAAGAAGGCGCAGGCGCTGGCCAGCAAGTCCTAGGGCCGGCACGCCGCGGGGGCGGTCATCGGCGACCGCCGCCCAAGCCCGTCGCCCGCCTCCCCGTCTCAGCCACCCCCTCCGGAGGGAACCGTCGTGATGCTCGACCGTCTGCGCACCGGCTTCGAGCGGGTGCTCGAAACCATCGTCATCCTGCTTGTCTCCGCTCTGACCCTGCTCATCATCGCCGGCTTCGTCTGCCGCTATTTCGGAAGCTCGCTGACCTGGTACGACGAAGTGGCGTCGATCGGGCTGGCGTGGCTGACCTATTACGGTTCGGCGCTGGCCGCGCTGAAGGGCGCGCACATCGGCTTCCCCGGTTTGGTCAACGCGATGCCGCCGTCCTTCCGCCTGCTGGCGACGCTGTTCGCCGAGGCCTGCATCTTCCTGTTCTTCGGCGTCCTCGCCTGGACCGGCTGGGAGGTGCTGATGGTGCTGGAAGGCGACACGCTGGTCAGCCTGCCGTCGGTGCCGCTGCAGCTGACCCAGTCGGTCATCCCGGTGGGCGCCGTGCTGTTCATGATCGCGGAAGCGCTGCGCCTGCCCAGGGTGCTGGCCGACGCCCGCGGCCATGGCTTCGTCGACCATGAGCTGGAAGACGCGCTGGGTGCCGATCTGGCGCGGCCCGAGCCGCCGCGAGCCGCCACCGGTGCCACCACCCCTATCGCCCGCGCCACCGCCTATCCGGAAGGACCGCGCCCATGACCATCGGCTTCATGCTCAGCGGGCTGTTCGCCCTGGTTCTGCTCAACGTGCCGATCGCCATCTCGCTCGGCCTCGTCGCTATGGCCGCCATCGTGGCGATCCAGGGGTCGGACAATCTGGTCAACGCGGCGCTGGTGATGTTCGACGGCGCCACCAACTTCCCGCTGCTGGCGATCCCGCTGTTCATCCTGGCCGGCGCCATCATGAATGCGTCGAGCATCTCGCGCCGGCTGGTCGCCTTCGCCTCTGCCCTGTTCGGCTTCGTCCGTGGCGGGCTTGCGATGGTGGTCATCGGCTCGTCGATGTTCTTCGCCGAGATCTCCGGCTCGGCGGTGGCCGGGGTGGCGGCGCTCGGCACCATCCTGATCCCGGCGATGAGGACGCGCGGCTATTCCAAGGAGTTCTCGGCCGCCATCTGCTCGTCGGCGTCGAGCCTCGCCATCATCATCCCGCCATCGATCCCGATGATCCTCTACGCGGTGATGGCCGAGACGTCGGTGGTCAAGATGTTCGTCGCCGGCATCATCCCCGGCGTGCTCGGCGCGATCGGGCTGGCGGTCGCGGCTTATATCCAGGCTGTGCGCTACAATTTCCCGGTGGAGGAGCAATTCCGCATCTCCCGCCTGCGCGAAACCGCGCGGGAGGCCGCCTGGGCCTTCCTGCTGCCGGTCATCATCCTGGGCGGCATCTTCGGCGGCTTCGTCACCGCGACGGAGGGCGCCGGGCTGGCAGTGGCGGCGGCGCTGTTCATCAGCATCGTCATCTACCGCGAACTCGACCTGCGCGAGCTGCGCAAGGCCTGCCTGGACGGCGGCGTGCAGACCGCCGTGGTGATGCTGCTGGTCGCGGCGTCGGCGCTGATCGGCACCTTCCTGACCGAGGCGCAGCTGCCCCAGGCGCTGGCCCGCAGCATCAGCCAGATCACCACCAACAAATACGCCGTGCTGGCCCTGCTGAACGTCGCCTTCCTGATCCTGGGCATGTTCCTGCATTCGGCGGCGGCGATCATCCTGGTGGTGCCGATCGTCATGCCGCTGATCCACGCGGTCGGCATCGACCCGGTGCATTTCGGGCTGGTGGTGACGCTGAACCTCGCCATCGGGCAGCAGACCCCGCCGGTGGCCAGCGTGCTGATCGCCGCCTGCTCCATCGCCCGCACCGACATCTGGGAAACCACCAAGGTCAACCTGCCCTTCATCGGCGTGCTGCTGCTGGTGCTGGCGATCTGCACCTATGTGCCCGCCCTCTCGCTGGGGCTGGTCGACCTGTTCTACTGAAACACTCAAACGCTGAGGACGCGTAAGCGATGGCCGATACGGAACAACGGCGCACGGGCGGACCGCTCGCCGGCATCAAGGTGGTGGAACTGGCCCACATCATGGCCGGCCCGGTCTGCGGCCTGATGCTGGCCGACATGGGCGCCGACGTGGTGAAGGTGGAGAAGATCCCCGGCGGCGACGACAGCCGCCGCATGGTGCCGCCGACCATCAACGACGAATCCGCCGCCTACATGGCGATGAACCGCAACAAGCGCGGCATCGCGCTGGACCTGAAGACCGACGACGGCAAGCAGGTGCTGCGCCGCCTGATCGCCGGCGCCGACGTGGTGATCGAGAACTACCGCCGCGGCACCATGGAGAAGCTGGGCTTCGGCTACGAGGCGATGCGCGCCATCAACCCCGGCATCGTCTTCTGCGAGATCTCCGGCTTCGGACGCAGCGGACCGCTGGCCGACCGCGGCGGCTTCGACCTGATCGCCCAGGGCATGAGCGGGCTGATGAGCATCACCGGCGAAGGCCCCGGCCGGCCGCCGGTCAAGGTCGGCGCCCCGGTGACCGACATCACCGCCGGGCTGCTGGGCGCCATGGGCGTCATGGCGGCGCTGGTCGAACGCCAGCGCACCGGCGAGGGCCAGCGGGTCGACACCTCGCTGTTCGAGGCGGGGATCATCCACACCTACTGGCAGTCGGCGATCCGCTTCGCCACCGGGGTAAGCCCGGGTCCGATGGGCTCGGCGCACCCGCTGAACGGCCCCTACCAGGCCTTCCCCACCGCCGACGGCTGGATCAACGTCGGCGCCGCCAACCAGACCAACTGGCTGCGCCTGACCGAGGCGCTGGACGCGCGTTCCCTGCAGGACGATCCGCGCTTCGCCGACAACCCCGGCCGCATGCGCCATCTGGCGGAGCTGGACGAGCTGCTGTCCGCCATCCTGCGGCGGCGCACCACCGCCGAGTGGCTGGCGGTCCTGGAGGCGGCCGGCGTCCCGGCCGGACCGGTGCTGAGCATCGCCGACATGCACGAACACCCGCACACTCTGGCCCGCGACATGGTGGTGGAGGTCGAGCACAGCCGGGCCGGGCCGGTGAAGACGCTCGGCCTGCCGATCAAGTTCTCCCGCACCCCCGGCGGCGTGCGCGGCCCGGCTCCGGCGTTCGGCGAGCACAGCCGGGCGGTGCTGGCCGAGCTCGGTTACGACCAGGATGCCGTCGAGGCGATGGAACGCGCGCGGGTGGTGGCATGACCGGAACCGATGGAACGATGACGGACGAACTGCTCTACGAGGTGCGCGACGGCATCGCCCGCGTCACCTTCAACCGGCCGCATGCGCGCAACGCCCTGACTTTCGCCATGTACGATCGGCTGGCGTCGGTCTGCGCCGAGGTCGACGACACGCCGGACATCCGCGCGATGCTGCTGACCGGTGCCGGCGACAAGGCCTTCGCCGCCGGCACCGACATCGCGCAGTTCCGGAGCTTCACGACGGCGGAGGACGCCCTGGCCTACGAAGCGCGGATCGACCGCGTGCTGGGAGCCCTGGAGCGCTGCCGGGTGCCGACCATCGCCGCGGTCGCCGGAGCCTGCACCGGCGGCGGGGCCGGCATCGCCGCCGCCTGCGACCTGCGGATTGGCGCCGCCAGCGCAAAATTCGGCTTTCCCATCGCGCGCACCCTGGGCAACTGCCTGTCGATGGGCAATTACGCCCGGCTGTCGGCGCTGATCGGTCCCGCCCGCGTCACGGAGATGATCTTCACCGCGCGCCTGATCGAGGCTGACGAGGCGAAGGCCATCGGCCTCTTGTCGGAGGTCGTCGCCGACGCGGCGGCGCTGGCGGAGCGCGCGGAAACACTCGCCCGCAGCGTGGCATCCCACGCGCCGCTGACCCTGCGCGCGACCAAGGAGGCGCTGCGCCGGCTCCGGCAGGGCGGCGATCCGGGGACCGGAGAGGATCTGATCGTGATGTGCTACACGAGCGCGGATTTTCGTGAAGGAATGGACGCCTTCCTGAACAAGCGCCCGCCGCGCTGGCGGGGTGAATAGACCCTCTCAGGACGCGGGGCTTCGGGGAGTCGCGGTGCGGTTCACTCAGCGTCGGATCATTGGCTTGAGCCAGGGAGAGATGGCGAAGACGTCGGTGAAATATCCCTGCTTGATGACTGCGCATCCCGCCTTGTGGATGTTGGCGGGCAGCGAGCCCAGCTCCCCCTTCCGGGTCACCACATGGATCGAGCGGCGGAACCCGGAAGTCGGCAACGGCAGCACGCGCATATGGTTCAGGTGCTGACGGCTTTTCACCAATGCGGTTGGCGGGAGCAGGCTCCATCCCATCTCTTCCGCCACCATCGCCATCACGGTGTCGGTCGCGTCGAAGGCGAAGCTGCGCGGCACCTCCATACCCAGGCGCCGCAGATGCTGATCCACCAGCCGGCCGAGCGCGCTGTCCGTCGTGCTGCGAATCAGCGGCAGCGTCCGGGACAGCGCCCGCAGGGCGGCTTCATCGACGACCTCGGGGCAACTGCGCGGCAGCAGCAGCACGAAGGGTTCGGTGAGCAGGCACAGGCTGTCCACCTGATCCATGTCGTCGAAGCTGTCGTTGGTGAACAGCACGTCCAGCCGACGGGCGAGGAACTGTTCGCGCAGCTGCCCGCACAGGCCCGACGCGATGCTGAAGGACGGCACATTGTCGCGCAGCCGCTGAAGCAGCCGGGGAATGAAGGGCGCCGCCAGCGTGTCGATGCAGCCGATGCGCAGTTCCGGCATGAAGGGCGCGTCCGTTCCGCCGATCACCGCCGGCAATTGCCGCGCATCGGTCAGGATGCGGTTGCTCCAATGCCAAAGCCGCTGCCCGGCGGCGGTCAGTGCCATGGGCCTGATGCTGCGGTCGAGCAGTTGGGTGGCGAAGGCGGTTTCCAGCTGGCGAACGACATGCGACACGGCCGATTGCGTCAGCCCCAGCCGCCCGGCGGCGCGGGTCATGCTTCCCAGCTCGGCAACGGCGACGAACACTTCCAGGGATCCCAGATCGAAGTCGCGATGATGCATGGGGCTCCCATCTTCGGGTTTGGTGGCGGCTGCACATTGCATACTATCTTATGCCAGATGCTCTCATGAATGCCGCTCATGCCGACCATGAAATAAATTTCTTCGGCTGACGGTAATTGTGATTTTCGCGGCAGCCTGGGGGACCTGCTTGCACGTTCCGCCGGAGACCCTGCCATGACGCTGGCCCCTGACGATCTCCCTTCCCCCACCGCCGCCGCCCGGCGGATCGGCGATTGGGTGGCGGGGTTGCAACGAAGCGATGTGCCGGAACCGACCGCTGCCGTCGCGCTGGACTGCATCGTCGACACGCTGGGGGTGGCGCTCGCCGGGACCAGGGAAGCGGCCACCCGGCTGGCGGCGGACGAAGTGCGCGAAAGCTATGCCGCGGGACCATCGCGGCTGCTGACCGGTGGCCGCCTGTGCGCGGAGGGTGCCGCCTTCGCCAATGTCGCGGCCGCCCATGCACTGGATTTCGACGACAACAGTTATGCCGGCTTCGTCCACGGCTCCGCCGTCCTGGTGCCGACGGCGCTGGCGATGGTCGAGGCGGCCGGCGGTACGGGGGGCGATCTGCTCACCGCCGTCGTGGCCGGTGCGGAGGCGCAATATGCGTTGGCGGAAGCGGTCGGCAACGGGGTTTATCACGACGGCTGGTGGACCACCGCGCTGTTCGGCACCGTCGGTGCTGCCGCCGCCAGCGCAAAGGCTCTCGGTCTGGACGGCCGGACTGCGGCAGACGCCATCGCCTTTGCGCTGTGCGGGACCGGGGGTTTGCGCGCCTGCTTCGGCACAGGTGCCAAGCCGCTGCTTGCGGCGCAGGCCGCGGCGAACGGAGTGCGGGCCGCCCGGTTGGCCGCGCGGGGGCTGACCGTGCCCCATGGGGTGGTGGAGGATCCGCGCGGTTTCGCCCGGCTGATCGCGGCGGACCGCTTCGATCCGACGGCTTTGGACGCGCTTGGCCGGCGCTGGCGCCTGCTCGACCCCGGCATCGACACCAAGCTCTATCCGGTTTGCCTGTCCGCCCATGCCGCCATCGACGCGGTGCGCGACGTGATGGCGGAAGGGGAACTCAGGCCCCGTGACATCCGGGCAATCGACTGCCGGGTTCCGCCGGTGGTGGCCGCCAACCTGACCTATCACCGCCCGGTGACAGCGGGGGAAGCCCGCTTCAGCCTGCCTTTCGCGGTGGCCTGTGCAATGCTGCACGGCACGCTGGCGCTGGAGCATCTGGATGAGGCGGCACTGGCCGATCCGGTGCTGCGCCAAGCCATGGCCTGTGTCTCGATGACAGTCGATCCCGGGTGGAACGCCGATCCCGACCGCGCCCGCACCGCACCGGAGGGCGCAGAGGTGGGCATCGAAACGACTTCGGGGGAGCGCTTCGTCCGCTTCTGCGCCTCGGCACGCGGCACGGTGGCCCGCCCACTGTCGGCGGCGGAGCATGCCACCAAATTCCGAACCTGCGCCGCCCGCGCGGTCGGGCTGGACGAAGCGGAACGCCTCCACCGGAAATTGCGCCACCTTGAGGCGGAGTCCGACCTGTCCCGCCTGTTCGACCTCACCCACCATGCCGGCTGTTCATGATGTCAATGAAAATCGATCATGGTGGGCTGCCGCTCGATCAGCAACAGCCCGCTTTTTCAACAAGCGGGCCGATCGAACCATTCGCGGAAAACTCAGGAAAACCAGCGGCTTCGTCGAGAGTGCACTGCACAATATCTATGCGATATGGTCGCTTGCCTAAGTTTTAGCCCGATTGTCGCCCGGTTTATCGCCCTCCCGCCCCCCTTTCCTCCGGCTGCGGCCTTGTGAGACCGTTTTGATCAAGCAGAAACCAAGGTCCGCCGAAAGGACCGGTAAACAGAGGGGCTTTCATGATGATGCGACGTATGGTGGCGCGGGCCGTGCTCTCGGCCATCCTCCTGTCCGGGACGGCGATGTCGGTCCAGGCCGCGGGTACGCTCAAGGTCTCCGTGGATTCGAACCTGAACACGCTGGATCCCGCCAAAATGAAGGGCGGTCAGGAGTATGTCGCCGCCTATCTGATCTTCAACGGCCTGACCGTCATCGGTCACGACATGACGGTGAAGCCCGATCTGGCCGAACGCTGGGAGCACAGCGACGACCTGAAGACCTGGACCTTCCACCTGCGCAGGGGCGTGAAGTTCCACAACGGCCGGGAGCTGGAGGCAGAGGACGTCGTCGCCACCATCGCCCGCATCCAGGACAAGGCGACCGGCTCCACCGCCCGCGTCAATTTCGAGATCGTTGAATCGATGAAGGCGCTGGACCCCTTGACCGTCCAGTTCCAGTTGAAGAGCCCCTATGCCGGCTTCGCCGAGCTGTTCGGCGAGCGGCAGGCGCGCATCGTGCCGCGCGACGCCGTCGACACACTGGCCTCCAAGCCGATCGGCACCGGTCCGTTCGAGTTCGTCTCCTTCGCCCCCGGCGACCGCATCGTCCTGAAGCGCAACCCCAACTATTTCGAGCCGGGCCTGCCGAAGCTGGACGAGGTGGTGGTGCGCATCCTGCCGGAGTCGGCCGCCCAGGTGGCGGCGCTGACCACGGGCGAGCTCGACATGGTGTGGAACCTGCCGCTGGAGGCCATCGACAAGATCAAGGCCGACCCGAAGCTGAAGATCGATTCCGTCCCGACCTCGACCTGGGACGGCGTCATCATGAACAACAAGGTGAAGCCATTCGACGATCCGCGCGTGCGCAAGGCGGTGGCGATGGCACTCGACAAGCAGGCGATCACCCAAATCGCCCTGTTCGGGCACGGCACGCCGACCCATTCGCCGATCCCGCCAAGCCACCCCTACTACAACAAGGATCTGAAGATCGCCAAGGGCGACCCGGCGGGGGCGAAGAAGCTGCTGGCCGAGGCGGGCTATCCCAACGGGTTCGAGGTCACGTTGCACACGCCGGCCGGCCGCGCCACCCGCGAACGTCTCGGCCTTGCCGTGCGTGAATTGCTGAAACCGGCGGGCATCACCGTCAATGTCCAGCGCGTGCCTTTCGACGTCTTCCTGAAGGATATCGAGGGTAAAGCCGGCTTCTACATTGACGGCTTCTTCAGCCGTCCGACCATCGATACCTCCGTCTATCCCTGGTACCACTCCCGCGGATCGTGGAACACCGCGCTGTGGAACTACTCCAACCCCAAGATGGACACGCTGCTCGACAACGCCCGCCAAGCCAAGAGCGAGGACGAGGCCAAGTCGCTCTACCAGCAGGTCCAGGCGCTGGCGGTGGAGGATTCGCCGGGCGTGATCCCCTACGTCATCAACCACATCAACGGCCTCAGCACCAAGGTGCACGGCTTCCATTCGCACCCGATGATGTTCCTCGACCTGCGCGACGTGTCGGTCGACTGAGGCCGATCGGGAACCGGCCGCGTCCATGGCGGCCGGTTCCCCCTTCCTCCTTCCGGGGATGCTGCCATGCTTGCCTACACATTGACCCGTCTCGTCTATCTGGCGCTGGTCCTGGCCGTGATGTCGGTCCTGATCTTCCTGGTGACGCAGGCGATGCCCGGCGATGTCGCCTCGATGATCGCCGGCCAGTTCGCCTCGAAGGAGGTGGTGGACGCCATCGCGGTCAAGCTTGGGCTCGACCAACCGCTGATCGTCCAGTATGGGCAGTGGGCGGCCGGCATCCTGCGCGGCGACCTCGGCCGCTCGCTGGTGCTGGAACAGCCGATCGCTCCCATCCTGATGGAGGCGCTGGCCCGCTCGCTGGTGCTGGCCGTCGTGGCGCTGGCGGTGGTGGCGGTGGTCGGCATCGGGCTCGGCGTCCTGGCGGCGGTGCAGCGCGGCAAGCTGACCGACCAGCTGGTTTCCGGCATCTCCTATCTCGGCATCGCGGTCCCCGACTTCTTCTGGGCCATCGTGCTGGTGCTGATCTTCGGCAGCTACATGAAGCTGCTGCCGACCGGCGGCTATGCCCCGATCTCCGACGGGTTCCTGCCCTGGGCCTCGCATCTGGTGCTGCCGGTCGTCACGCTGGTGCTGATGCTGCTGGCCCGCATTGCCCGGCTGACACGGTCCAGCATGATCGACGTGCTGCAGACCAACTACGTGAAGTTCGCACGCGCCAAGGGCATGCCGGAATCGGTGGTGATCCTGCGCCATGCGCTGAAGAACGCGCTGCTGCCGACCATCACCGTGCTCGCCATCGACTTCGGCCTGATCCTGGGCGGCGTGGTGGTGATCGAGACGATCTTCTCCTATCCGGGGATGGGCCGGCTTTTGCTGTTCGCCATCCAGCGCCACGACCTGCCGCTGATCCAGGCGACGATCCTGGTGGTCTCCGCCGCCTACTGCCTCGCCAACCTGACCGCCGACCTGCTCTACGCCTATGTGAACCCGAAGATCCGCCACGGCATGAAGGCCGCCTGACATGACCGACGCGTCCCCCGTCCGCCTGGCCACGCGCCGCCGACTGCCTGACCTGCCCGTCTCGCTCATCCTCGGCATTCTTCTGCTTGCCCCGCTGGTGGTGGCCGCCGTCGCCGGCTCCTGGCTCGCCCCCTACCCCTATGACGAAATGAACATCATGAGCCGGCTGCAGCCACCCGGCCCGGAGTTCTGGTTCGGCACCGATGAGTTCGGCCGCGACGTGTTCAGCCGCACCCTGGTCGGCACCGGCAGCTCGCTGGTGATGGGCGTCGCCGCCACGGCGCTGAGCCTGCTGGCCGGCATCCCGCTCGGGCTGATCGCCGGCTACAAGGGCGGGCGCATCGGCGAGGCGATCATGCGGGCCATGGACGTGCTGATGTCCTTCCCGCCGATCCTGCTGGGCATCCTGGTGCTGGCCGTCACCCAGCCGGCGCAATGGAAGGCCATCGTCGCCATCGGCATCGTCTATGTGCCGCAGGTGGTCCGCCTGACCCGCGCCATCACGCTGGAGCTGATGCAGGAGGAGTTCATCACCGCCGCCCGCCTGCGCGGGGAGAGCGCCGCCTACATCCTGTTCCATGAAATCCTGCCGAACATCTGGCCGCCACTGGCGGTGGAGGCCAGCCTGCGCGTGGTCTTCGCCATCCTGCTCGGCGCCTCGCTCAGCTTCATCGGCATGGGGGCGCAGCCGCCCTCCTCCGACTGGGGCTTGATGATCAGCGAGGCCCGCCCCTTCGTGGAACAGGCGCCCTGGATCGCGCTGTGCCCCGGCTTCGCACTGGCCACCGCAGTGATCGGCATCAACCTGCTGGGCGACGGGCTGCGTGCCCTGCTCGACCCGCGCAACACGGGAGCGCACTGAGATGATGACCGCTCCGCAAGCCCGCCCGGCGGTCCCGCCGTCGGTCGTCCGGGCGATCGCTCCCGAACCGACGCCCCTGCTGGACGTCCGCGGCCTGACCATCAGCTACGGCAACGCCCGCGGCACGCTGCGCGCCGCCAGCGACGTCAGCTTCGCCATCCGTCCCGGCGAGGTGATGGGTCTGGTCGGCGAGTCCGGATCGGGCAAGAGCACCATCGCCATGGCGATCCTCGACCTGCTGGGCGGGGGCGGCCGGGTGGACTCCGGCGAGATCCTTTTCGACGGCACCGATCTGCGCCGGTTGTCCGCACCGGAACGCCGGGCGTTGCGCGGGGACAAGATCGCCGCCGTCTTCCAGGATCCCTTCACCTCGCTGAACCCGGCGCTGACCGTCGGCCGCCAGATCGCCGAACCGCTGATCCAGCACAAGGGCTTCTCTTCGCGGCAGGCGGCGGTGCGGGTGCAGGACCTGCTGGCCGAGGTCGGCATCCGCGATCCCCGCCGGGTCGCCGCCGCCTATCCGCACGAGCTGTCGGGCGGTATGCAGCAACGGGCGCTGATCGCCACGGCGCTCGGCTGCGAGCCGAAGCTGCTGATCCTCGACGAGCCGACCACGGCGCTGGACGTGACGGTGGAGGCCCGCATCATCGATCTGCTGGCGAAGCTGTGCGACAGCCATCGGTTGAGTGCGCTGTTCGTTTCCCACAATCTCGGCATCGTCAACCGCATCTGCCAAACCGTCACCGTCCTCTATGGCGGGCTGGTGGTGGAGACGGGGCCGACCGGCCGCGTGCTGTCCCGCCCGGCCCATCCCTACAGCAAAGGGCTGGTCGCCGCCCTGCCGCGCATCACCGCCGG
Source organism: Azospirillum sp. A1-3 (assembly GCF_023806445.1). Taxonomy (NCBI): domain Bacteria; kingdom Pseudomonadati; phylum Pseudomonadota; class Alphaproteobacteria; order Rhodospirillales; family Azospirillaceae; genus Azospirillum; species Azospirillum sp. A1-3. The sequence goes on along the minus strand of NZ_JAMSLU010000002.1, from coordinate 441,597 downwards.
ACGGCGCCACCGCCTGCCCTCGATCCCCGGCACTGTCGCCAAGCTGTCCGGGCCGCCCGCCGCCTGCGTCTTCGCCCCGCGCTGTCCCTTCGCCGAAGAGACCTGCCGCACCCGGCCGCAGGCGATGCTGACGGATAACTCCGGCGACGGCGTGCGCTGCTGGAAGGCCGATGCCCTGGCCGGCACGCCCTGGCCGGACGAGGATGCTGCGGCCCGCGCGTCCGCCCCGCCAGCACCGGCGCAGCGTTCCGCCCCACTGGTGGAGGTCGATCATCTGCGTAAGGTCTACGGCGCCAGCCGCTCCTTCCTGCCCTGGCTGCGCCGGGCCGGCACCGTGGCGGTGGAGGATGTCTCCTTCACCATCGGCCGCGGCGAGGTGGTGGGCGTCGTCGGCGAAAGCGGCAGCGGCAAGAGCACCATCGGCCGCGCCCTGCTGGCGCTGACCGAACCCAGCGCCGGCACCGTGCTGTTCGACGGTGTCGACCTGACCCGGCAGGTGAAGCAGGGCGACCAGGATCTGCGCCGGCGGGCCCAACTGGTCTTCCAGAATTCCGCCGCCTCGTTGAATCCTCGCAAGACCGTCGGTGCGGCGATGGACCGGCCGCTGGTGCTGGCCGGCCGGGCGGACGCGGAGGAACGGCGCAAGACAATCGCCGGCCTGCTGACCCGCGTCGGGCTGCCGGCCGCTTATGCCGACCGTTATCCGCACGAACTGAGCGGCGGCGAGCGCCAGCGCGTCAACATCGCCCGCGCGCTGGCCACCGACCCCGACTTCGTCGTCTGCGACGAGGCGGTGTCGGCGCTCGACGTCTCGGTCCAGGCCAACATCCTGAACCTGCTGGCCGAATTGCGCGACGAGATGGGGCTGTCCTATCTCTTCATCACCCACGACATCGCCGTGGTGTCGCACATCGCCGACCGCGTGCTGGTCGTCTATGGCGGCACCATCTGCGAGGAGGGCCCGATCAGCCGCGTGCTCCGCCCACCCTACCACCCCTACACCGAGGCGCTGCTGTCTGCCGTGCCGCGGCTGGCGGAGGACGGGGTGGAGGCGCCGCGCATCCTGCTGGAGGACGCCACCGCCGCCCCCGGCGGGCAGGGCTGCGCCTTCGCCGCTCGCTGTCCGCGCAAGCTGGGGGCGGTCTGCGACGAGCAGGCCCCGCCGGTCCACCAGACGGCCGACGGCCACCGCATCGCCTGCCACATCCCGCTGGCGACGCTGGCCGAACGCGCTGCGGTCTTCCCGGAACTGGCTGGCGACGCCCCGCACTGACCGGGCCTTTTCCGAACACCTTTCCTGCCGGCGCACCAGAACGGGACCGCCGGACGCCACCCCATTGCCTTCCGATCCAATCCCAAACCTAGCCAGGACTTCCGCCATGACCGTCCACACCCGCATCCGCCAGTTCAACACGAAGAAGACCTATCCGGAGCAGTCGATCGACAACGACCTGTGCCAGACCGTCGTCGCGCGCGGCACCATGGTCTTCGTCCGCGGCCAGATCGGCCAGAACCTCGACACCAGCGAAAGCGTCGCCGTCGGCGATGCCGCCGGCCAGACCGAACAGGCGATGGCCAACATCAAGATGCTGCTGGAAGAGGCGGGCTCGCAGTTGGAGCACATCTGCAAGATTACCGTCTACATCACCGATCCGCGCTACCGCGAGCCGGTCTACCGCACCATCGGCAAGTGGCTGAAGGGCGTCCATCCGGTGTCGACCGGTCTCGTGATCAGCGCGCTCGCCCGCCCGGAATGGGTGGTGGAGGTCGATGCGATCGCGGTGATCCCCGACGCCTGACGCGCCGGTCCCGCCGCCAACCGTCCCGCCAACCGACAAGAAGAACCGCCGCCATGAGCACCAGCCTGACCAACCAGCCGCGCCGCGAACTGCAGAGCTTCCTCGACTTTCCGATCTGCACCGATCTCGACCAGCTCGACGGCCATATCGGCATTCTCGGCATCCCCTACGGCGATCCCTACTCGATCGACGAGGTGACCAACGACCAGACCAACGCCCCGACCTGGGTGCGCCGCTACACCGAGCGGGCGCTGCGCAAGCTGGAGCGCTGGGACTTCGACATCGGCGGTCCGCTGCTGGGCGGCAAGGACATCAAGGTGGTGGATTGCGGCGACGTGAAGGCCGATCCCCGCAATCTCGACCTGCATTACCAGAATGCCGAGGCGGTGGTGCGGCGAATGCTGGCCAAGGGCATGTTGCCCATCGTCATCGGCGGCGACCACGGCATCCCGATCCCGGTGCTGCGCGCCTATGACGACCAGGGGCCGATCACCCTGGTTCACATCGACGCCCATCTGGACTGGCGCGACGATGTGAACGGCGCCCGCAACGGCTATTCCAGCCCGATCCGCCGTGCCGCCGAGATGGATCATATCGGCCAGATTTTCCAGATCGGCCTGCGCTCCGCCGGCAGCGCCCGGCCGGAAGAGGTCGAAGCGGCGCTGTCCTACGGAGCGGTGCTGGTTCCCGACGTCGAATTGCAGGACATCGGCATGAAGGCGGTGCTCGACCGCATTCCTGACGGCGGCCGGTATTACCTGACCATCGACGCCGACGGCATGGATCCGACCATCATGCCGGCGGTCAATGGTCCGGCGCCGGGCGGCGTCACCTATCCGCAGATCCGCACCCTGATCCACGGGCTGGTGGCCAAGGGCCGCGTCGTCGGCATGGACATCGTGGAGATCACACCGAAGAAGGATCTCAACGGCATCACCGCCATCACCGCCGGCCGCATCATCTGCAACCTGATCGGCAAGACCATCCAGGCCGGTTACTTCGACGCCAAGTGATGGGGACGGGGAGCATGGAGCGATGACCGCCGCACGCCGGCTCGACCGGCTTTTCTGCGACCGGGCGCTGCTGGCCGGCGGCTGGGCGTCGGGGGTGCTGCTGCGCTTCGACGCGCAGGGGCTGATCGCTGCCATCGAAACAGGGTTGGACAAGCCGCCTGCTGGGGTGGAGCGGGCCGCCGGGCCGGTCATCCCCGGCATGCCCAACCTGCACAGCCATGCCTTCCAACGGGCGATGGCCGGCCTGACCGAGCAGGCCGGACCGGCGGAGGACAGCTTCTGGACCTGGCGGGAGGTGATGTATGGCTTCGTCCGCCGCATCGATCCCGACGGCCTCCAGGCGGTGGCAGCGATGGCCTATGCCGAGATGCTGGAGCGGGGCTATACCTCGGTGGCGGAATTCCATTACCTCCACCACGCCCCCGACGGCCGGCCCTATGCCGATCCGGCCGAGATGTCGATGCGCATCCTGGCTGCGGCGGACACCACCGGCATCGGGCTGACCCATCTGCCGGTGCTCTACGCCCAGGGCGGTTTCGGCGGACAGCCGGCCGGTGAAGGGCAGCGGCGCTTCCTCAACACCCCCGACCGGCTGCTGGACATCGCCGCCGCCTGCCGCGCGGCACCCGGCGACCATCGCGTCGGTCTGGCCCTGCATTCCCTGCGCGCCGTATCGCCGGAGGCCGCCGAGGCGGTGCTGGACGGACTGTCTGCGCTCGACCCCACGGCCCCGATCCACATCCATGTCGCCGAGCAGACGGCGGAGGTCGACGTCAGCCTCGCCTGGTCCGGGCGGCGGCCGGTGGACTGGCTGCTCGACCGTGGTTGGCCGGGGCCGTCCTGGTGCCTCGTCCACGCCACCCACGTCACACCGGCGGAGGTGGCGGGAATCGCCGCGTCAGGCGCCGTCGTGGGGCTCTGTCCGACGACGGAGGCCGATTTGGGCGACGGGCTGTTCCCGGCACGCGAGTTCCTGGCACAAGGCGGGCGCTTCGGCATCGGATCCGACAGCCAGATCGTCATCGATGTGGCGGAGGAGCTGCGCCTGCTGGAATTCGGACAGCGCCTCGCCGCGCGACGACGCAACCTGCTGGCACCGCATCCGGGCACATCGACCGGGGCGGCGCTCTACCGGACGGCGGTCGCCGGAGGGGCGCAGGCGCTGGGCCTGCCGGAGCCGGCGGGCGGGCTCAAGGTCGGACAGCGCGCCGATCTGGTGGTGCTCGATCCGGACGATCCGCGGCTCTACGGCCGCAGCGACGACACACTCCTCGACTCCTACGTCTTCGCCGGCGCCCGCAATCCCGTGCACGACGTGGTGGCGGGCGGGCGGCTGGTGGTGCGCGACGGCCGGCATGTCGATGCCGACGCGATCCGCAACGGCTGGCGCCGCGCCGTCGACCGGCTGCACGCGGCCTGATTGATAATCCGAACGAACAGGGACGATCCAGATGACGGCGACCATCGACATCCTCGACCGGCTGGTGGCCTTCAACACCGTCAGCCGCGACAGCAACCTCGACCTGATCCGCTGGGTGCAGGTACGGTTGGAGGCCGTCGGTGCCGCGACATGGCTGGTGCCGAGCGAGGATGGACGCAAGGCCAACCTGTTCGCGACGCTGGGGCCGGCGGACCGTCCCGGCGTCCTGCTGTCCGGACACAGCGACGTGGTGCCGGTGGAGGGGCAGGCCTGGACCAGCGACCCCTTCCGGCTGACCCGCCGGGACGGCAAGCTGTTCGGCCGGGGCACCGCCGACATGAAGGGCTTCATCGCCGCGGCCCTCGCCCTGTTCGACCGCGCCGCCGGACGGACCCTGTCCCAGCCGCTGCATCTGGCGCTGTCCTATGACGAGGAGGTCGGCTGTCTCGGCGTCCGGCGGCTCATCGAGATGATGGCCGCCCTGCCCGTCCGCCCGCGCTTCTGCATCGTCGGCGAGCCGACCAGCATGCAGGTGGTTACCGCCCATAAGGGCAAGACCGCTCTGCGTGCCGAATGCCACGGCGTCGAATGCCATTCGAGCCTAGCGCCGCAGGGATTGAACGCGATCCATTTGGCGAGCGACCTGTTGAGCGGGCTTCGTCGCATTCAGAAACGACTGAGTGACGAAGGCGCCCATGACGGCGCTTACGATGTGCCCTGGACCACGATCCATGCCGGGGTCATCCACGGTGGCGAGGCGCTGAACATCGTGCCGAACCACTGCCGTCTCGACTTCGAAATCCGCCATCTTCCGCAGGATCCGGTGGAACCGTTGCTGGACGGCATCCAGGCGGAAGCCGACGCCATCGTCTGGCGCCTACGTCCCGATTTTCCGACCGCCGGTCTGACCATCTCCGAGCTTTCCAGCTATCCGGCGCTCGACACCGACGGCACCGCCGAGGTTGTCACCTTCGTCAAATCGCTGACCGGCGGCAACAGCACCGGCAAGATCTCCTTCGGCACGGAAGGCGGGCTGTTCCAGCAACGTCTGTCGATGCCCACCGTGGTGTGCGGCCCCGGCAGCATCGGCGAAGCCCACAAGCCCGACGAGTTCATCGCCGAGGACCAGTTGGCCGCCTGCGACCGGATGCTGGACGCTCTGCTCGCCCAGATGGCGTAACGGCGCTCCGCAGCCTCCCGATCAATGGGGCGCTTGGCTGACGAACTTCACCTGTTCAAAGGCCTGGAAGCCTTCGGTGCCGCCCTCCAGTCCGATGCCGCTGTCCTTGATGCCGCCGAAGGGTGTTTCCGGATGCGAGACCACCCAGTGGTTCACCACGACATTGCCGCATTCGATGTCCGCCACCAGCCGGTCGGCGAGCGCCAGATCGCGGGTGAAGACGTAGGAGGCCAGCCCGAGCGACAGGCGGTTCGCCAGCGCCACCGCCTCGTCCGCATCGCGGAAGGAGGCAATCAGCGCCAGCGGCCCGAACGGCTCTTCGCCGGCGGCCCGGCAGGCGGCGGTGACCCCGGTCAGCACCGTCGGCTGATAGAAGAAGCCGGGGCCGTCGATGCGGGCGCCGCCGGCCGCCACCGCCGCGCCGTTGCGCCGGGCATCCTCCACCAGCGCCTCGATCGCCGCCAGCCGGCGGGCATTCTGCACCGGCCCCATCTGCGTTGCGGGATCGAAAGGATCGCCCACGCGGATCGCAGAGGCGGCCTCGGCGAAAGCGGCGGCGAAGCGGTCATGGATCGTTTCATGCACATAGAAGCGGGTCGGCGACGTGCAAATCTGCCCGGAACTCCGGAACTTGGCGGCGGCGGCGCTGCGGGCCACCGCCTCGACATCCACGTCGGGAAAAACCAGCACCGGGGCGTGGCCGCCCAGTTCGAACACGCCGCGCTTCATGGTCCGCGTCGCCAGGGCTGCCAGATGCTTGCCGACGGGGATTGAGCCGGTGAAGGACACCATACGGATCGCCTCGGCTTCCAACAGCCGCTCGGCGACTGCGCCGGGGTTACCGAACAGCATGTTGGCGACCCCGTCCGGCAAACCGGCCTCGGCCAGCGCGCGGGCGATGAACAGGGCGGCCGCCGGCGTTCCTTCCGACGGCTTGATGACAATGGAGCAGCCCGCCCCCAGCGCGCCGGCGATCTTGCGCGCCGGGGTGATCGCCGGGGCGTTCCAGCCGCTGAAGGCCGCCACCGGCCCCACAGGCTCGCGCAGCGCCATCAGCCGGTGGCCCGGCGTGCGGGGCGGGATGATGCGGCCATAGGACCGGCGGCATTCCTCGGCCGCCCAGTCGAACATACCGGCCGCCGTCTCGACCTCGCGCCCGGCCTCGAGGATCGGCTTGCCCAGTTCCAGCGCGATCAGCGCAGCGAGTCCACCCGCATCCGCCCGGATCAGATCGGCCGTGCGGCGCAGCAGCGCCGAGCGCTCGACGGCACTGGTCCGCCGCCAGACCCGGAAGCCGTCGGCCGCAGCGGCGACGGCCGCATCCACATTGTCGGCGCCAGCGCTGGGCAACAGCCCAAGCGTCGCACCGGTCGCCGGGTTGATCACCGGTTCGCAGGACCGATGCCCGGCCCCGATCCAGCGCCCACCGATCCACAGGCGAAGGTCAGGATAGGTGGTGTTCGTCATCATCGCCTCTATTCAGCCAAGTTAGATGGACTCAGACGGCGGGAATCACGCCCGGATCGCAACGCCGGAAACCCGGCCCGCTGAGGTCTGCCAACCGCGCCAGCTCGGCCCTGAGCCACGACGGATCCTGGCGGGTGGCCCAGAACAGCGGCCCACCCTCCCAGGCTGGGAAGCCGTAGCCGTTGACCAGCACGAGATCGATGTCCGACGCGCGGGCGGCCACGCCTTCGGACAGCAGACAGGCAGCCTCGTTGACCATGGTCAGCAGCACCCGGCCGACGATCTCCTCGTCCGGGATGGCGCGACGGAGGATGCCCTTGGCGCTCGACGCCGCTTCGATCAGCCCGGTCACCACCGGATCCGGTTTGCCACGCTTGGCGCCGGGTGGATAGCGGTAATAGCCGGCGCCGGTCTTGCGGCCGAGCCGTCCGGACTCGCACAGCCGATCCGGAATCTCAACATAGCGGGCTGCCGGGTCCCGCGTCGCCGACTGTTGCCGCCGCATCCGCCAAGCGATGTCCAGTCCCGACAGATCGGCGACCGCGAACGGCCCCATGGCAAAGCCGAAACGTTCCAGGGCTGCATCGACCCCCGCAGGCAGGGCGCCTTCTTCGATCAGGAATTCGCATTGGCGACGGTAGGCCGCATAGATCCGGTTGCCGATGAAGCCGAAGGCGTTGCCTGCGACCACTGGCAGCTTGCCCAGCCGTTTCGCCAGCGCGAGGGCGGTCGCCAGAACGTCGGGCGAGGTCTTCGCCCCGCGGACCACCTCCAGGAGACGCATGACGTTGGCTGGGCTGAAGAAATGCAGCCCGACCACATCCCGCGGCCGGCTGGTCGCCGCCGCGATGGCATCGAGGTCCAGGTAGGAGGTGTTCGACGCCATCACGGCGCCCGGCGCCACCACGGAGTCGAGCCGGCGGAACAGGTCCTGCTTGACCTCCAGATCCTCGAACACGGCTTCGATCACCAGATCGGCGGTGCCGAGGCCCACCATGTCGGTGGTGGGATCGAGTGCCGCGAGCCGCTTCCCGGCCTCCCCGGCGCACATCTTCCCGCCATCCACCCGGCGAGCGTAGTGGTCGCGCAGCCGGGCCAATCCGACGTCCAGCGCTTGCGCGTCGCGTTCCAGCAGCGTCACCGGCAGGCCGGCGTCCAGCGCGGCGATGACGATGCCGGTCCCCATGGTGCCGGCGCCGACCACGCCGATCCGTTCCAGCCGCCGCGGCGCCACGCCCTCCAGTTCCGCAAGGCGGACCGCGTCCCGTTCGGCGAAGAACAGGTGGCGGCGGGCAAAGGCCTCCGTCTCCAGGCGCAGCCGTAGGAAAACCGCGCGCTCCTCGGCCAGGGCTTCGTCCAGTAGACGCTCTGCCGCGGCACGGACGGCACGAATCGCCTCGATTACCGGAGGACGGCCACGGCCGGCCCGCATGGCGGCCCCGGCGGCTGCCTCGATGCGCTCGGCCGGCTCGGCCGGGACAGGCTTGTCAGCCACCCGGCATTTGCATCCCGCGAGGCTCCGCGCATGCGCGACGGCAGCGGCGCGCACCGCCTCCACCCCGTCGTCGCTCGCCAGCGCGTCGACCAGCCCGAGAGCCAGCGCGTCAGCGGCGGCCACGCGCCGGCCTTCGCAGATCAGACCGATGGCGGTGGAGATGCCGACCAGACGCGGCAGGCGCTGGGTGCCGCCAGCACCGGGAATCATGCCCAGCGTCACCTCCGGCAGGCCAACCCGCGTGCCGGGCGCCGCGACGCGGGCGTCGCAGCCCAGCGCCAACTCGAACCCACCGCCCAGCGCCGCACCGTGCAGGGCGGCGACCACCGGTTTCGCGCAAGCCTCGATGGCGGCGATGACGGCGGGAAGCTGCGGCTCCTCCAGAGGTTGGCCGAACTCGCGCAGATCGGACCCGGCGATGAAGGTCTTGCCGGCGCCGATCAGAACCGCCGCTTCAACACCGGGGTCCGCCGCGACCGTCGCGATGGCATCGAGCAACCCGCGGCGCACGGCGGTGGAGCCGGCATTGACCGGCGGGTTGTCGATGACGATCACGGCCACCCCGCCGTCCCGCTCCAGCCGAACCGTTCCGCCGGACTGTGCTGGCGGTGTGCCGCTCACTTCGCCACCAGCGGGCAGCCGCCCTGATCCATCGGACGGAAGGCCTTGTCGCCGGGCACCGTCTCCAAGACCTTGTAATAGTCCCAGGGTCCCTTGGACTCCGACGGCTTCTTCACCTGCATCAGATACATGTCGCGGATCACCCGGCCGTCAGGGCGGATGGAACCGTTCTTGGTGTAGAAGTCGTTGATCGGCATCTTGCGCATCTGTTCAGCCACCTTGGTGGCGTCATCGCTGTCGATCGCCTGGATCGCTTTCAGATAATGGGTGACGGCGCCATAGACCGCCGCCTGCAGGCCGCCGGGCGCCCGGCCGTTGAAACGGTCCATGAAGCGCTTGCTCCAGGCCCGCGTCTCATCATTCATGTCCCAATAGAAGCTTTCGGCGAAGGTTAGACCCTGCGCGCTCTCCAGCCCCAGGGCATGGATGTCGGGCAGGTTGACCAGCAGTGCCGCCATCGTCTTGCCGCTGGCGGTGATGCCGAACTCGTTCGCCTGCTTGACGGCGTTGATCATGTCGGCTCCGGCATTCGCCAGCCCGACCACGGTGGCCGATGACGCCTGCGCCTGCAGCAGATAGGAGGAGAAGTCCGCAGTGTTGAGCGGTGCCCGTACTGCCCCGACGACGGTGCCGCCGTTGGCCTTGACCACACGGGTCGCCTCCCCTTCCAGCGCGTGGCCGAAACTGTAGTCGGCGGTCAGGAAATACCAGTCCTTCAAGCCACGCTTGACCAGGGCGGTGGTGGCGACGGTCGGCAAGGCATAGTTGTCGTAGGCCCAATGCACGCCGACGGGCGAACAGGCCTTGCCGGTCAACTCCGGCGTACCGGGGCCGGTCGCCAGGAACATGCGGTTCTTGTCGCGCGAAATGCCCTGGACGGAGAGCGCCACGGCGGACGACACCACTTCGGTGATCGCATCGACGCCTTCGACGTCATACCAGCGTCGCGCGATGCCGGATCCAACGTCCGCCTTGTTCTGATGGTCGGCTGAGACGATCTCGATCGCGGCACCATTGACCTTGCCGCCGAAATCCTCGGCCGCCATCTGGGCAGCAAGCACGGCTCCGGCGCCGACATTGTCGGAATAGGGACCGGACATGTCGGTCAGCACGCCGATCTTCACCGTCTTGCCTGAAATCTCGGCGGCCGCACCGCCGGCCAGACCGATGGTCAGCGCAACGACAGCCGTGGCGGTCAGCGCCCGCAGACCGGGCACTCGAACAGTGATGGCACGCATGAATGGTCCCTCCCCGGGGTATTGATGGCCGCCGCCCTTATTGGGGGCGGCGGGTGGTTATTGTCGAAGCGATGGTGGCCGGAACGCTTGCCGCCGGAACGGCACTCAGCGGTGAGCGATCTCGCTCAGAACCGGCAGCAAGTGGGCGATGAAGCCGTCCGGATCCTCGCTCATCGGGAAATGACCCAGCCCCGGCATGATCGATACGGTGGCACCGGGAATGCAGGCGGCGGTCTCCAGCGTGTCGGCCGGAGAGCAGGAATAGTCGTATTCGCCGGTCAGCAGATAGAGCGGGCAGCGGCTGGTGTCGATCTCGCTCAGCCGATGGCGGATGTCGCCGTCCACCTTGTAGAAATAGAGGTCGCCCTTGAAGATGCCCGGACCGCCCTGCATGTAGTGCCAGACCGTTTCCCAGCGGTGGGTGTCGGGCGCGTTCGGCCCGACCAGCCCGGCGGCGATGGCGGCGCAGACCTCCCCGCCGTTCACGTCCGGATGATGCAGCCAGGTCGTGTCGTAATAGGGATGGACGTGGGCCGAGGATTGCAGCCCGATGATGGCGCGGAACTCCTCGGCATGCTCCATCGCCAGATGCAGCGCGATGCGCCCGCCGATGGAGCAGCCCATCGCCACCGGCCGGTCCAGTTCCAGCGCCCGGCAGACCGTCAGGATGATGTCGGTGTAGTCGGCGCTGGTCAGCTGGTAGTCGCCGTCCTGCCACCCGGCGGGCGGCGAGGATTTGCCGTGCCAGGGCAGATCGAAGGCGATGACGCGGAAGTCGCGGGTGATGCGCGGGTCGTTCAGGATCCCGCGGAACTGGCGTCCGTCCGACCCGGCGGTGTGCAGGCAGACCAGCGGGATGCCCTGTCCCGCCTCCTCGAAATAGATTCGATGTTCGCGGCCCTTGTAGTCCAGCCGCATGTAACGTCCGGTGATGGATTCGATCGTCGCACGCATCAGGCGGTTTCCTTCGGGCTGCGCAGGCTGGCCATTACGTCCTTGATGTAGAGGAGGTTGGCCATGAAGGGCTGGAGGTTGCCGGACAGGGTCAGGTCCCCCCGCCGCAGCAGGGCGAACAGGTCGTGGAAGCCCGGCGGCGGCAGCGGCTGCCAGAAGCGCTCCAGCGCATCGGCCCGGCAGGACAGGCCGAAGGTCCAGGACGGCATGACGAACGGCCCCTTGCGCACCTCGGCGATCCGCCCGCGGTCGATGGAGATCAGATAGGCGTCGGCGCCGATGTCCAGCCGCATCACCGCGGTCAGGAAACGGCCGCGATGGACGAGCCGTTCATTGGCGTTCACAAGCTCCGGCAGTGATAGCACATCCGGCTTGGGCATTATCGGTTCCTCCCGGAACGGTTTTTAGTGTCGTCTTCTTGGGCTTGACTGTCCGCGTCCGCCGTTGCCAGCCGGACCAGCGCATCGACCGCCACCGCCCCCTGTCCGTCGGCCATCACTATCAGCGGATTGATCTCCGCCTCCAGCACGGTCACGTCGTCCAGCAGGGCAAGGCGGGAGACCGCGACCAGCGCATCGGCGACGGCGCCGAGGTCGCCGGCCGGCCGGCCGCGATAGCCAGCCAGGGCCTGGAGCGCCTTCACCTCGCCGATCATCTCCAGCGCGGTGGCCCGGTCCACCGGCGCCAGCCGCAGGGCGCGGTCGCGGTAGATCTCGGTCAGCACGCCGCCGGCGGCCAGCATCACCACCGGCCCGACCTGGGGATCGCGGCGCAGACCGACCAGAACCTCACCCACACCGCGGGTCATCGGCTGGACCAGGATTTCCCGCACGCTGACGCCCGGCCGCGCGGCTTCGACCCGGTCACGGATCGCGGCCATGGCGGCGGACAGCGCATCGACATCGGCGATGTTCAGCGCCACGCCGCCGACGTCGGTCTTGTGGGCGATGTCCGGGTGCAGGACCTTGGCGACCACCGGATAGGCGAAGGGAAGCTCCGGCACCGGCTCGCCGACCGTCAGCACCGCGATCGGCGCATGGGGAATGCCGACGCGGGCGAACAGACGATAGGCCTCGGCCTCGTCGATGGTCCGTCCGGCACCCGATCCGGCATCCGGTGGAACCGGCAGCGGCGGGGTCGCCAATTCGGGGCGGGGAACCCGGCGGTTGAATGCGGCGGCGATCACGTCGGCGGCGGATTCCGGCGCGCGGAAGCAGGGGATCCCGGCAGCATTCAGACGCAACAGTGCTTCCGGCGCCTCCGGCACGATGAAGGCGGCCAGCGGCTTGTCATGCTCCCGCGCGCTGTCGATCACCGGCGCCACCGCCAGATCGGGCTGGAATCGGGCGGAGGAGCCGACGGTCGCCAGCACCAGATCGAATTCCGGCGCAGTCTGCATCACCCCCAGCGCGGCTTTCATCACGTCGTAGCGGGTGCCGGCCAGCGTCAGATCGACCAGGCGCCCCTCTCCGGCCGTGATCCCCACCTCGGCGAGACGACGCACGGTGTCCGGGCTGGGGGCGGCGACCCGCACGCCGCGGATGGCAAGCTGGTCGATGGCCATGGCCGCGCCGCCGCCGGTGGTGGTGACCACACCGACGGCGGGTTGCCGCACGGACTTCGCCGGCATCCGGTTGAGCAGCGGCATGATCTCCAGCAGTCCGTCGAAGGACTCCACTCGGGCGATCCCGCAATCGCGCAGGAAGGTGTCGGCGACGTCGTCCTCTCCGGCCAGCGCACCGGTGTGGGAGACCGCCAGTTCCGCCGCCTCCGCCGAGCGGCCAAGCTTGTAGGCCGCCACCGGCTTGCCGCGCTCCGCCGCCGCCAGAGCGAAGCGGCGTAGCGCGTCGGCGTTGCGCATCGATTCCAGGAACAGCAGATAGCCGCCGATCTTCGGGTCGTCGAGCGTCGCTTCGCAGATTTCACCGACCGACAGGTCCACCTCGCCGCCGACCGACACCAGCCCGGCAAAGCCGACGCCACGCGCCTTGCCACGCGACAGCATGGCACCGATCAGGCTTCCGCTGTGGGAGGCGACGAACACCCCGCCTTCCGGCAGGTCTGGTTCGGCGAAGGCGGCGTTGGCGGTCAGCACCAGCCGCTCATGCAGATTGACCACGCCGATGCTGGACGGGCCAAGCACACGCACGCCGTAGGACCGCCCGATCTCGGCCAGCCGCCGTTCGCGTTCGATGCCGGTGTCGCCCGCCTCGGAAAAGCCGCCGGCCAGAATGGTCGCGACCGGGATGCCCAGACGCCCGCAGTCCTCCAGCGCGGCGATTGCCGCGTCGGTGCCGGTCAGGATGAAGGCATGGTCCGGCCGTTGCGGCAGGGCCGACAGCGATGCGAAGGCCGGCTCGCCCTGCACGGTGGCGCGGGTTGGATTGACGCTGTAGACCTCGCCGCCATAACCGGCACGGCGCAGGAAACGCAGCGGACGGGCGGCGGTCTTCGCGATGTCGTCCGACACCCCGACCAGGGCCACGGAGCGTGGCCGCAGCAAGGCCTCGGCAAGAGCTGAGCCGCTGCAGCCCTTAAGGGCGGTGCCGCTCACGACCGGCTCTCCCGCGGTGGGCGCTGATCGAAGCGACGCTCGAACAGCTCTTCGGCGATGCGGTTCTTCAGGATCTCGATGGAGCCGCCGGCGATCATCCAGCCACGCGTTCGCTTCACGCAATATTCGACCAGCGCTTCCTGGCTGTACCCGGTGCCGCCCATGATCTGCAGGGCTTCATTGGCGACCTCGAAGCCGGCGAGGTTGCAGGCCAGCTTGGCGATTGAGGTTTCATAGGCTGACGGCAGACCGTTGTCGGCATTGGTGGCGGCGCGGTAGAGCAGCAGCTGCGCGCCTTCCAGCTTCAGCGCCATGTCGGCGAATTTCCATTGCAGACCCTGGAATTCGCACAGCGGACGGCCGAACTGGGTCCGCGTCTCCGCATGGTCCTTGGCGAGGTTAAAGGCATGGCGGCCCAGCGCCAGCGCCCGCGAGGCGTTGCCGATGCGCTCCACGTTGAAGCCGGCGATCTGCTTCTTAAAACCGCCCGGCCCCAACAGGACGTTGGCCTTGGGAATCCGGCAGTCTTCGAAATAGAGCTGACACCATTCCTCGCCGCTCATAAAGGCGGAGGGCTGACCGACGGTGAAGCCCGGGGTGCCGCGTTCGATCAGCACCGAACCGATGCCGCCGACCCCGGGGCCAAAACGGACATAGATCAGGAACAGCGTCGCTTCCGGGCTGTGGGTGGAGAAGACCTTCGACCCGTTGATGACATAATGGTCGCCATCCTCGCGGGCGCTGGTCTTCAGGTCGGTGACGGCCGATCCGGCGTCCGGTTCGCTCATGCCCAGCGCCAGCAACTTGCGTCCGCCGAGCAGGTCGCCCAGCCAGCGCTCCTTCTGCTCGGGGCTGGCATATTCGGCAAAGGTGCGGATCGGCCCGAAATTGCCCGCCTGGACGACGTCGGCGCTCTTGGGGCATACCAGCGCCAGTTCCTGGATGGCGATCACCGCGTCCATCAGTGTGCCGCCGACGCCGCCGTCCTCCTCGCGGATGGTGATGCCCAGCAGCCCCATCTCCGACAGTTTCGCGGCCACGTCCCAGGGAAAGGCCGGGGAGTGGGCGCGCTTCAGCGCGTCGGCAGCCAGCTCGGCGCGGGCAAAGCGGCGCACGGAGTCGGCGAAGGCGCGCTGTTCCTGGTTGAGTTGAAAGTCCATGGCTCCGACGGGGCTATCGATTTGCGTTGCAGACAATCAATCGCATTGACGAACAAGCGGCAAATTCCTAGTTGTTGGGCATATATAACCTTTTGTAATGGAGCCGAGACGGTGCGCCCGATCCCCCCGCTCAACCCGCTCCATGTCTTCGAATGCGCGGCACGGCACGGCAGCTTCACCAAGGCGGCGGAGGAGTTGAGCGTCACCCAGCCGGCGGTCAGCCGGCAGGTCGCCCTGCTGGAGGATTACCTGGGGGTGCGGCTGTTCCACCGCGAGGCCCGCGGCCTGACCTTGACCGCCGAGGGCAAGCGATACGCCGCACAGATCGCCCCGGCCTTCCGCTGCATCGCCGAGGCTACCGACGAACTGGTGTCGGCCCGCGCCGCCGCGCCTTTGAAACTGCAAGTCTATGCGACCTTCATGGCGAAATGGCTGATGCGTCGCCTGCCGCACTTGCAAACCAACCATCCCGATCTGCGGCTGCGCACCCGAACCGCGGTGACGCCCGTCGATTTCGCCCGCGACAATGTCGATGCGGCGATCCAGTTGGGCACCGGCGATTGGCAGGGCATGGAGTCGGTTTTCCTTTTCGCCGACGAGATTATACCGGTGTGCAGTCCAACCCTGCTGGCCGACGGTCCGCCGGTGAAGACTCCGGCCGATCTGCTGCGCTACCCGTTGCTGCATTCCCATTATCGGCGGCGGGACTGGCCCGACTGGCTGGAGGCGGCCGGCGTGACGATGGTGGAGACCAAGGAACCGCTGATGTTCCCGAGTTCGCTCCTGACCTATCAAGCCGCCCTGGACGGGCTGGGCATCGCCATGGGCCAACCCGCCATGCTGGAAACCGAACTGCGCAGCGGCAGTCTGGTCTGTCCGATCGACCGGCCCTTGCGCCGCGATCTCGGCTATTATTTCGTGGTGCCGCCCAACCACCAGGACCGCGCCCGCATCGCCAAGGTGCGCAACTGGCTGCTGGAGCAGGTGGCGATTGGCTGACGCCCGGCGGCGTATCATTACCGCAGGTTATGCACCGCCAAGTTTATGTCAGTTGTCTGGCCCATCCCGGCTTCCGATAGTTGAGGCGGTGCCCGGCCGCGTTACTGCTGCCGCAAACCGCCGCCATCTCCCCACCCAACAACGCGCCCGCTCCACCCCCGAAGGTTGCGGACACCGGAAGACCCAGCCCATGACCGAAGCATTTCTGTGCGACGCCGTGCGCACGCCAATCGGGCGTTACGCCGGCGCGCTGGCGCCGGTGCGCGCCGACGATCTCGCCGCCATCCCCCTGCGGGCATTGCTCGACCGCAACCCGTCCCTGGATCCGTCGGCGATCGACGACGTGATCCTGGGCTGCGCCAACCAGTCGGGGGAAGACAACCGCAACATCGCACGCATGGCGGTCCTGCTGGCCGGTCTGCCCGAAACGGTTCCCGGCACCACAGTGAACCGCCTTTGCGGATCGGGGCTCGACGCCATCGCGCTCGCGGCGCGCGGCGTGCGCGCGGGTGAACAATCCCTGCTCCTGGCCGGCGGCGTGGAGAGCATGTCGCGCGCGCCCTTCGTCATGGGCAAGGCCGACAGCGCCTTCTCCCGTGCGATGCGGCTGGAAGACACCACGATGGGCTGGCGCTTCGTCAACCCGCGTCTGAAGGCATCGCACGGCGTTGACACCATGCCGGAAACCGCCGAGACGGTGGCCGAACGGTATGGCATCGCCCGCGACGATCAGGATGCTTTCGCCCTGCGCTCGCAGCAGCGGGCCGCCGCCGCTCAGCGCAGCGGACGCCTAGCACGGGAAATCATCGCCGTGCCGGTCGCCGGTCGCAAGGGGACGATCACCGAGGTGATGGCCGACGAGCATCCGCGGCCGGACACCACGTTCGACCAGCTCGCCGCGCTGAAGCCGGTGGTGCGTCCCGGCGGTACGATAACCGCCGGCAATGCGTCCGGCATCAACGACGGCGCGGCGGCGCTGATCGTCGCCGGAGAGACGGCAGCCAGGCGTCATGGCCTCACGCCGCGTGCCCGCATCGTCGGCGCGGCGGTGGCCGGCGTCGAGCCGCGCGTGATGGGAATCGGACCGGTCCCGGCGGTGCGGCTCCTGCTCGACCGCACCGGCGTGCCGCTCGACCGCATCGACGTGATCGAGTTGAACGAAGCGTTCGCCGCACAGGGCCTTGCCTGTCTTCGGGAGCTTGGACTGGCGGATGACGATCCGCGGGTTAATCCCAATGGCGGCGCCATCGCGCTCGGCCATCCGCTGGGGATGTCCGGAGCGCGGCTGGCTACCACCGCGTTGATCGAACTGGAGCTGCGCGGTGGCCGGTACGCCCTGTGCACCATGTGCATTGGTGTCGGCCAGGGCATCGCACTGCTGCTTGAACGGGTGTAGCAGGGATTGTTTCTTCAGAACAAAGGGCGCCTCCGTCGGGAGGCGCCCTTTTCCTGTGAGCGATTGACGCCCGATCACAGCGCCTGCTGCAGCTCCGGCACGGCCTTGAACAGGTCGGCGACAAGGCCGTAGTCGGCGACCTGGAAGATCGGCGCTTCCTCATCCTTGTTGATCGCGACGATCACCTTGCTGTCCTTCATGCCGGCGAGGTGCTGGATCGCACCCGATATGCCGACGGCGATGTACAGCTCCGGCGCCACGATCTTGCCGGTCTGGCCGACCTGATAGTCGTTCGGCACGAACCCCGCGTCCACGGCGGCGCGCGAGGCACCCACTGCGGCACCCAGCTTGTCGGCCAGAGCCTCCAGCATCGGGAAATTGTCGCCCGACTGCATGCCGCGCCCACCGGAGATGACGATGCGGGCGGCGGTCAGCTCCGGACGCTCCGATTTGGTCAGCTCGGCCGAGACGAAGCTCGACAGGGCGGGATCGGCCACGGCGGCGATGCCCTCGACCGGGGCGCTGCTGGTGGCTGCCGCCGCTTCGAAGGCGGTGGTGCGGACGGTGACGACCTTCACCGGGTCGGCCGACTGCACGGTGGCGATGGCGTTGCCGGCATAGACCGGCCGCTCGAAGGTATCGGCGGAAACCACGGCGGTGATGTCGGAGATCATCGCCACGTCGAGCAGAGCCGCGACGCGCGGCAGCACGTTCTTGCCGACGGAGGTGGCGGCGGCGAGGACATGGCTGTAGCCGGGGGCGAGCGACACCAGCAGCGCCGCGACCGGTTCGGCCATGGCGTGCTCGTAGGCGGCATCGTCGGCGAGCAGCACCTTGGCGACGCCAGCCAGCTTGGCGGCCTGCTCGGCGGCCGGGGCGGCGTTGCGGCCGGCGACGAGGAGGTGGATGTCGCTGCCGAGCTTGGCGGCGGCGGTCACCGCGTGGGCGGTGGCGGGCTTGAGGCTGGCGTTGTCGTGGTCGGCGAGGATCAGGATGGGCATGGCAGATTCCTCTGTCGGGCGGAGTGTTGGCAGTGCGGAGACTTGCCCCCACCCCGACCCTCCCCCGCTGGGCGAGGGAGGGTTAGGGTGGGGGCACCGGAGCCGGCGCTCAGATCACCCGCGCCTCGTTCTTCAGCTTGTCGACCAGCGTGGCGACGTCCGGCACCTTGATGCCGGCCTGACGCTTCGCCGGCTCGGCCACCTTGACCGTCTTCAGCCGCGGCGTCACATCGACGCCGAGCGCGTCCGGCGTGACGGTCTCCAGCGGCTTCTTCTTCGCCTTCATGATGTTGGGCAGCGAAGCATAGCGCGGCTCGTTCAGGCGCAGGTCGGCGGTGACCACCGCCGGCAGCTTCAGCTCCACCGTCTCCAGACCGCCGTCGATCTCGCGCGTCACCGCGACCTTGCCGTCACCGGCAACGATCTTGGAGGCGAAGGTGCCCTGGCCCCAGCCCAGCAGCGCGGCCAGCATCTGGCCGGTCTGGTTGCAGTCGTCGTCGATCGCCTGCTTGCCGAGGATCACCATCCCAGGCGCTTCCTTCTCGACCAGTGCCTTCAGCACCTTGGCGACGGCGAGCGGTTCGGTCGTCACGTCGGTCTGCACCAGGATGGCGCGGTCTGCCCCCATAGCGAGAGCGGTACGCAGCGTCTCTTGCGCCTGGGCCGGGCCGACGGAGACCACGACGATCTCTGTCGCCGTGCCGGCTTCCTTCAGGCGGACGGCCTCTTCGACGGCGATCTCGTCGAAGGGGTTCATGCTCATCTTCACGTTGGCGGTCTCGACGCCGCTGCCATCCGCCATGACGCGGATCTTGACGTTGTAGTCGACGACCCGCTTCACGGGGACGAGGATCTTCATGGTTTGCATCCTTATGCGGCTCTGATGTCGGCAAGGAAGCGGTTGATCTCCTGATGGAGGTCCCCCGCCTGCCGCGCGAGATCGTTGGAGGCGCTCAGCACGTCCCCCGCCGCGGTCTTGGTGGTGTCGGCCGACCGCGCGACGCTGTCGATGATGGTGGTGACGGATTGGGTGGCCTTGGCGACCTGGGCGGCATTGGTGGCGATCTCCGCGGTCGCCGTTTCCTGTTCCTCCACCGCTTCGGCGACGATGCCGGAGATGCGGCCCATGTCCTGGATCACCGCGACGATCTGGCCGATGGCGGCGGCGGCACCGTCTGTCACCGACTGCATGGTCGCGATCTGGCTGCCGATCTCGTCGGTCGCCCTGGCGGTCTGCGCCGCCAGATGCTTCACTTCGCCGGCGACGACGGCGAAGCCCTTGCCGGCCTCGCCCGCCCGTGCCGCCTCGATGGTGGCGTTCAGCGCCAGCAGGTTCGTCTGGGCCGCGATGTCGTGGATCAGTTGGACCACCGCGCCGATGCGGCCGGCCGTCTCCACCACCACGCGCATGGTCTCCCCGGCCTCGGCCGTCGCCCCGACGGCCGCCTGAGTGATGCGGCCGGATTCATCGATATAGCGGCTGATATCGGTGATCGAGGCGCTCAGCTGGTTGGCCGCCGACGCCACTGTGCCGACGCTGGCTGCGGTCTCGTCGGCCGCGGCGGTGACGCCGGTCGCCTCACTAAGCGTGCGGTCGGCACCGATGCTCATCGAGCGTGCCGTCGCCTCCAGCCCCTCGGCCGCCGCGGTCACCGCCCGGACGATGCCGCCGACACGCTGGTCGAAATCCGCCGTCATCCGTTCCAGTTCCTGCGCCCGCTCGTCGCGCAGGGCACGGACGCGCTCCTGTTCGGCATGGAGCGCGTCAGCACGGATCAGTGCCTCCTTGAAGACCTGCATGGCGCCGGCCATTCGCCCGATCTCGTCGCCCCTTTCGGTGGCGGGGATCTCCAACTGGCGATCGCCCTCGGCGAGGCGCTGCATTGCCACGCACATGGCCGTCAACGGCCGGACGATGCCGCGGGCCAGCAGGATTCCGGCGAGGCTGACGACCAGGAGCAGGGCGGCGCCCACCCCGGTCATCTGGTTGCGCATGGCGCGGACAGGAGCCAGGATTTCGTCGACCGACGCCTCGGCCAGCACCAGCCAATGCAGTCCGTCATGGCTCACCGGCCGATAGGCGGCGAGCGCCGGAGAGCTGCCGCCGAAGCGGGTGGCCTCCATAACGCCGATATGATCGGGGTCGGCCTTTGCCGCCGCGACGACGGGGCTGTCATAAGGCGCCAATATGCCCTGCCCGCCGGAGAAACGCGGCGTGCTGCGCAGACGACCATCCTCGCCGACCAGGAAGGTGTCTCCAGTTTCTCCCATGCCGTCGCTCGCCAGCATGATGCGGTCGAGCCCGCCCGCTTCGATCCTGAAAACCAGCGTCGCCAGAATCTGTTGGCGACCATCCGGGAACCGAAGGGCGACCGGCGCCGCCAGGAAGGCGGAGGCGGCTTTGCCGGCGGCATAGGGCGAGAAGTCGGCGATCATCGCCTCACCGGCCATAGTGCCCGCCGTGATGCCATCCACGAGACGACGCAGCGGGCCTTCGGCGACCGGCTTGGCGAAATCGTCGCCCTTGGCTGCGCTGTAAAGGACGGTGCCGTCCGGCGCCACCAGCAGCACATCGGCCAGGCCGCGCCGCTGCATGAGATCGCTCATCCAGCCATGCAGGCGCAGATGCGCCGTGTCGTACATGGCGTTGTCGGCCGATTTCTCCAGCTTGTAGCGCTCGACCGCCGGATAGGGATTGTCGTCGACATAGCGTTTGCGCAGCAGGGCGGTGGGATCGCCACGGTCGGCTTCGATCCGCCAACCGTTGACGAGGGCCACCGCTGCATCGCGCATGGACCGCGTGTTGGCGGTCAGCACGACGTCGCCCTCCAGACCGTCGATGTAGGACCGCACGCTGGCGGCGCGGGCATCGGCCAGCGCCACCAGCTTTTCGCCGGCCGCCGCGCGCAGGCGGCTCGATGCCGCGGAGTAGGCGAAGCCGCCGAGCAGGATCGCAGTGACCACCGCGGCGCCCACCAGCGCGCCGGGAATCCTGTGGCGCAGCAGCAGGCGCCTACCATTGAGGCGGGACATCAGCGATTCCCCTTTCCAGGCAGCCGGTGCATCAGTTCGCCGACGATGCCGCGGCGGAAGAGCAGGACGCAGACGACGAAGATGCAGCCGATCACCACCGGCACCGGCAGGCTGGTGGCGGCGAGGTAGCTTTCCAGCGTCACCACCAGTCCCGCACCCACCACCGGCCCGAACAGCGTGCCCATGCCGCCCAAGAGCGTCATCAGCACCACCTCGCCCGACATCTGCCACGTCACGTCGGTCAGACTGGCGAGTTGGAACACCAGCGCCTTGGTCCCGCCGGCCAGCCCGGCCAGCGAGGCCGACAGCACGAAGGCGACCAGCTTGTAGCGGTCGGTGCGGTAGCCGAGCGACACCGCGCGCGGCTCGTTCTCGCGGATCGCCTTCAGCACCTGGCCGAAGGGCGAATGCACCGTGCGCCAGATCAGGGCGAAGCCGGCGACGAAGATCGCCAGCACGGCATAGTACATGGTCAGCGGCTGGCTGAGGTCGAACAGCCCGAACAGCAGGCCGCGCGGCACGCCCTGGATGCCGTCCTCGCCATGGGTGAAGGGCAACTGCAGCGCCAGGAAGAACACCATCTGCGACAGCGCCAGCGTGATCATGGCGAAATAGATGCCCTGCCGGCGGATGGCAATCAGGCCGAAGACCAGCCCCAGCAGCCCGGCGACCACGGTGGCGGCGAGCAGCCCGAATTCCGGTGCCCAGCCCCATTCCTTCACCACATGCGCGGCGATGTAGGCCGCCCCGCCGAAGAAGGCGGCATGGCCGAAGCTGAGCAGGCCGGCGAAGCCGATCAGCAGGTTGAAGGCGCAGGCGAACAGCGCGAAGCACAGCACCTTCATCAGAAAGACGGGATACAGGACATAGGGCGCCAGGATCGCCAGCAGCAGCCCGGCCCCGGTCAGCAGGATCTTCGGCGAGCCGCCATACATGACAAGGCCTTCGTGCAGTGTGTCGCGGGTTTGCATGGTCATGGCTTATCTCTCCCGTCCGAACAGGCCGGCCGGCTTCACCATCAGCACCACGGCCATAATGACGAACACCACGATGTTGGACGCTTCGGGATAGAAGACCTTGGTCAGCCCCTCCAGCAGCCCCAGCCCGAGGCCGGTGACGATGGCGCCAAGGATCGACCCCATGCCGCCGATCACCACCACCGCGAACACCACGATGATCAGGTTCGACCCCATCAGCGGCGACACCTGATAGATCGGCGCCGCCAGCACCCCGGCCAGACCGGCCAGCGCCACGCCGAAGCCGTAGGTCAGCGACACCATCACCGGCACGTTGATGCCGAAGGCCTGCACCAGCGTCGGGTTTTCCGTCGCCGCGCGCAGATAGGCGCCCAGCTTGGTCCGCTCGATGGCGAACCAGGTGCCCAGGCACACCAGCAGCGATGCCACCACCACCCAGCCGCGGTAGGTCGGCAGGTACATGAAGCCCAGGTTGGTGCCGCCCTTCAGCAGGTCGGGAATGGGATAGGGCTGGCCCGACACGCCATACTGGTGGCGGAAGGCGCCCTCGAAGATCAGCGCCAGCCCGAAGGTCAGCAGCAGGCCATAGAGATGGTCGACCTTGTAGAGCCGGCGCAGCATGGTGCGCTCCAGAACCAGCCCGACGGCGCCGACCACCAGCGGCGCCAGCACCAGCGCCCCCCAGTAACCGACGCCGGCATAGCTCAGCAGCAGCCACGCCACGAAGGCGCCGACCATGTAGAGCGCGCCATGCGCCATGTTGACGACGTTGAGCATACCGAAGATCACCGCCAGCCCCAGGCTGAGCAGCGCATAGAAGGAGCCGTTGATCAGGCCGAGCAGAAGCTGGCCGAACAGGGCTTGCGGCGGAATGCCGAGCAGTTGGGACATCGGGCGTCTCTCTCCCGCTCACACGCCGAGATAGGTGTGGAGCTTGTCCATGTTGGCTTCGAGCTGGTCGTTGGGGATCATGTCCACCACATGGCCCTCCTCCATCACGTAATGGCGGTCGGCGATGGTGGCGGCGAAGCGGAAGTTCTGCTCCACCAGCACGATGGTGAAGCCGCGCTGTTTCAGCGCCCGCACGGCGACGCCGATCTGCTCGATGATGACCGGGGCGAGGCCCTCGGTCGGCTCGTCCAGCAGGATCAGGGTGGCGCCGGTGCGCAGGATACGGGCGATTGCCAGCATCTGCTGCTCGCCACCCGACAGGCGGGTGCCCTGCGTCGAGCCGCGGCCCTTCAGGTTGGGGAACAGGTCGTAGATCTGCGGCACCGTCATGCCGCCGTCCTTCACCACCGGGGGCAGCGTCAGGTTCTCGTCGACGCTGAGGCTTGAGAAGATGCCGCGCTCCTCCGGCACATAGCCGATGCCAAGGCGCGGGATTTTGTGCTGGGCCATGCCGATCAGCTCGGTGCCCTGGAAGCGGATGGAGCCGGTGCGCTTGCCCATGATCCCCATGATGGCGCGCATGGTGGAGGTCTTGCCGGCGCCGTTGCGGCCCAGCAGCGTCACCACCTCGCCGTGGCGCACCTCCAGGCTGACGCCGTGCAGCACATGGCTTTCGCCGTAGTAGCCGTGCAGGTCGGCGATCTCCAGCATGGCGGTTTTGGTGTGCATCCCGTCAGGCATGTCCGGTCCCCATATAAGCTTCCATCACCTGCGGGTTCCTGGAGACGACCTCGTACGGCCCCTCCGCCAGGATTTCGCCGCGGCGCAGCACGGTGATGGTGTCCGACAGGTGGGCGACGACCGACAAATTGTGCTCCACCATCAGCACGGTGCGGTCGGCGGCGACCCGCTTGATCAGCGCGGCGGTGCCTTCGATGTCCTCATGGCCCATGCCGGCCAGCGGCTCGTCGAGCAGCATCACCTCCGGGTCGAGCGCCAGGGTGGTGGCGATCTCCAGCGCGCGCTTGCGGCCATAGGGCAGCTCGGCGGCGGTGTGGCCGGCCCAGGGGGTGAGATTCACCGCCTCGATCAGTTCCAAAGCCCGGTCATGCAGGTCGTAGAGCGACGACTCCGACTTCCAGAAATGGAAGCTGGTGCCGAGCGGCCGCTGCAAGGCGACGCGGACATTCTCCAGCACGCTGAGGTGCGGAAACACGGCCGAGATCTGGAAGGAGCGGACCAGCCCCATCAGCGCGATGTCGGCCGGCTTGGTGCGGGTGATGTCGCGGCCCTTGTAGAGGATCTGGCCGCGCGTGGGGGTGAGGAACTTGGTCAGCAGGTTGAACACCGTGCTCTTGCCGGCGCCGTTTGGGCCGATCAGCGCGTGGATGGTGCCGCGGCGAACCTGCAGGTTCACATCCCGAACCGCCACGAACCCCTTGAACTCCTTCGTCAAACCACGCGCTTCCAGGATGATGTCGTCGGTGGGTCCGGTGGTCATTCCTGTCCTCTCCCGGTCTTGGGTCGGCCGTCCGGCGGCGGGCCGACATAGCGTGATGTCGGCCGCAGCATGCGTCCGGTCCGTTCCTGTTCGCGCACATGCGCCGCCCATCCGGCCGCGCGGCTGGCCGCGAAGAGCGGTGTGAAGCCGGCACGCGGCACACCGAGCGCTTCCAGCAGCAGGGCGGCGTAAAATTCCACATTGGTGTGCAGGGGCCGCTCAGGACGACGCGACGCCATCACCGAAAGAACCGTCCGCTCGACCGCTTCGGCAAAGGCGAGCCGACCCTCGGGTGCCCGGCTCGCGCCGGACCGCTGCAGAGCCAGCAGGCTGTCCTTCATGACATCGGCGCGAGGATCGCGGATATGGTAGGCCCGCGACCCGAAGCCCATCAGGCGCTCCCCCCGGTCGAGCGCATCCGTCACCCAGACGTCCGCATGGTCCGGCTCACCGATGGCGTCCAACATGTCGAGGACGAGCCCTGGCGCACCACCATGCAGCGGCCCCTCCAGCGCGCCCAGTGCCGCCACGACGGCGGCCGACAAGCCGCCCCCGGTCGAGGCGACCACGCGGGCGGTGAAGGTCGAGGCGTTCACGCCATGATCGACCATCGCGACCAGATAGCGGTCCAGCGCCCGCATTTCCGCCTCGCCGACCGCGGCACCATGGATCATGCGCAGCAGATCGGCGGCATGCGGCAAGGAGCGGTCCGGCGCCACCGGATTTTGTCCGTGAACCAGCCGAATGGCCGAAGCGGCGGCGACGGCGGCCCCCGCCACCAGCAGCAGCGGCGTCACCGCGCCTCCCGGCAGCGAGGCCAACAGACAGCGCTGGAGCTCGATCACCGTGAGATCGGACGGCATGGCCGCAAATTGGGGAGACAGCCGCGTGAAGGCTTCGCGCCGCGCCTCCCCAAGCGCATCCGGGCTCATCTGCGCCGGGATCTCTGCGTCCCACAGAAGCGCCACGACGTCTTCATAGGACCGGTCGATCAGGTCGGGCAGTCGATGCCCACACATCACCATTTCACCCGTCGCCGGGTCGCCCCCGCTCAGGCTGGTTTCGGCGGCCGATATCCGCTCCATCGTCATGCTGTCCGGTAAGGGGGAAAGGGCGCCACCACCGGGAGGGCTGCGGCGGATTCGGTGGGAACCCTAAGCAATTCGCCCCCCGGCTCAACTTCATTTATGTAAGCAGCGCATTACCATCGGTTATGCTTCACCAGCCTCCGAGCCTTGCGGAGCGCTGGCTACATCTTCTTGACCAGGGGGCAGTCGCTTTCCGACAGCGGCCGGAAGGCGCGGTCGGCGGGAATGCTGCGGACCAGCTTGTAATAGTCCCAGGGCGACTTGGACTCGGCCGGGGTCTTGACCTGGAAGAGATACATGTCGCGCAGCACCCGGCCGTCCTCGCGCACGGTGCCGTTCTTCGTCATGAAGTCGTTCACCGGGGTCTCCTTCATCGTCTTCATGACGGTGGGAGCGGCGTCGGTTCCGGCGGCCTTGATCGCCTTCAGGTAATGGCTGACCGCGCCGTAGACGCCGGCCTGGTAGAAGGTCGGCATCGCCTTGCGTTTCTCGAAGAAGCGCTTGGAGAAGGCGCGCGTCTCGTCGTTCATGTCCCAATAGAAGGGCGTCGTCAGCATGATGCCCTGCGTCGCCGGCAGGCCCAGCGCGTGGACCTCGCTGATGGCGAGCAGCAGCGCCACGATGTTCTTGCCCGACTGGCCGAGCCCGAATTCCGCCGCCTGCTTGATGGCGTTCTGGGTGTCGGCACCGGCAGTGGCGAGCGCCACGACCTTGGCCGGCGACGCCTGGGCCTGGAGCAGGAAGGAGGAGAAGTCGGCATTGTTGGCCGGCATCCTGACGCTTCCCACCACCTTGCCCTTCTGGCTTTCGACGACGGCGCCGGTGTCACGCTCCAGCGCGTGGCCGAAGGCATAGTCGGAGGTCAGGAAGTACCAGCTGTCGAAACCCGAGGCCACCACCGCTTCGCCGGTCACATGGGCCAGCGCATAGGTGTCGTAGGTCCAGTGGATGCCGTTCGGCGTGCAGGCCTTGCCGGTCAGGTCAGAGCTGGCCGGCGAGGAGAAGATGGCGACGCGGTTCTTCTCCTTGGTGATCTGCTGCACCGCCAGCGCCACGGCGGAATTCGGCACGTCCATGATGGCGTCGACCTGATCGACGTCGTACCAGCGCCGTGCCGTCGAGGCACCGACGTCGGCCTTGTTCTGGTGATCGGCGAAGATCAGTTCGATTGGCGTGCCGTTGACGGCTCCGCCGAAATCCTCCACCGCCATCTGCGCGGCAGTGATCGAGCCTTGCCCGGTGCTGTCGGACAGCTGGCCCGACAGATCGGTCAGGATGCCGATCTTGATCTTGCCATCGCTGTAGGCGGCGCTTTGCGCGAGCGCCGGCTGGGACAAGGTGTGGGCAAACAGGCAGGCGGCGACGGCCGCCGTCACGGCGTAACGGTTCATCAATTCCTCCCTAGGGCGTTTTTATGGATGGCCAGCTTTCTGGATGCTCAGCCGGCATCCCTGGACGCGGCGGCATGCTGGGCGGCCAGCCGGCCGAACACCGCGCCGCGCAGGACCGAGGTCGAGCCGGTATAGACCTGGTGATAGAGGCCGACCGTCTCGCCTGCCGCATAGAGTCCCGGCATCGGCCGGCCGTTGCCGTCCAGCACACGGGCATCGACGTCCACCTTCAATCCGCCGAAGGTGAAGCAATTGGCCGAGACGATGGGGAAGGCGCGGAACGGACCCTTGGTCAGCGGGCGCGCCCAGTTGGTCTTCGCCGGGTTCAGCCCGGTGGTCGCCAGACCGTCCACCCGCGTCGGGTCGAAGCGGGAGGCATCGGCGGGACAGGCGGTGTTGTAGGCGGCGACCGTCGCCAGCGTGGCGTCCAGCGGCAGGCCCAGCTTTTCGACCAGCGCTTCGAGCGTCGGCGCCTCGATGGCCGGCACGTCGCTACGGATGCTGGTGCGCCAGCGCGGGATGTCCTCCACCTGATCGTCGAACAGGACATAGGCGATCCCGTCCGGCTGATCGGCGACGATGCGGGTGATGTGGTCGTAGGTCGCGTCGGCGGTGCCCGGCGCCTCGTCGAGGAAGCGCTCGCCGCGCTTGTTGACCAGCACGCCATAGGGCCAGATGAAGATCACCGCTTCCGGCTGGCGCGACCGCGGGTCGACCGGTTCGGCATGGTAGGAGCCGAAATCGCCGGCCGCCGCCGCCCCGGCGTCGAGCGCCATGCGGATGCCTTCACCCCGGTTGTAGTAGCCGCCGCGCGCCACCGGCCGCACATGCTTGGCGCGCTGGCCCATGTAGCGGGTCATCATCTCCGGATTGCCCTGATAGCCGCCTGATGCCAGGATCGTCGACCGGCCCCGGATGGCGACGCGCAGCCCGTCCGTCCCGGTGGCATAGACGCCGCCGATGCGGCCCTGGTCGTCGCGCAGCAGATCGAGCGCGGTGGTGCGGTAGAGCACGCGGGCGCCCAGCGCCTTCGCCTCCGCCATCAGGCGCTCGATCAGGGCGAGGCCGCCGCCCTGCGCCGCGATGCGCTGGGTGTTCTGGGTCAGCAGATAGATCGGCTGCGGTTCGAAACGCAGGCCGAAGCCCTTCAGCCAGGCGATGGTCGGCGTCACCCGCTCGGCGAAGCGGGAGATCACCTCCGGATCGGGGAAGGGGTGGGCCTTCACATAGTCCGGCCAATGCTCGTAGGGTTCGGCGGCGGCGGCCAGCACGTTGGGGTCGATGTTCAGCCCGGCATTTGCGGCGAAATGCTCCTCGAAATCGTCGGCGATCTCCGAATCGTTCTTCATCCGCATATAGGCTTCAGTCCAGCGCGAGTTTCCGCCGAAATCCTCCTCGGGCGCCCGCTCCAGCAGGGTGACCGACAGGCCGGCCTGCAGCGCCGTCACCGCCGCCGAAAGCCCGGCGATTCCGCAGCCGACGATGACCAGATCGCTGATCGCGTGCTCAGACATCCGTGTTTCCTCCGTCATTTCTTTCCTCTCCGGACCTGTCCCGCATCATCCCGCGAGGCGCTGTTGATTGCTGTCGGTTTCGCTGTCGGCGACGACGATTCCGGCCTCCGTCAGCTGCTCGATCGCCGCCGGACCGTAGCCGAGTTCGGCCAGCACCGCGCGCGTGTCCTGACCGATGCGCGGCGGGTCACGGCGGATCGCCAGATCGGTGTCCGCCACGTGGATCGGCAGCCGCGGCAGCGCGGTCCGCACCCCGTTGGGCAGGGTTGTCGGCATCAGCCCGCCGGTCGCCCGCAGATGTGGGTCCTCGAACAGATCCTCCGGCCGGGCGATGGGCGCGAAAGGAATGCGGGCCCGCTCGCACACCGACACCGCCTCCTCCATCGACAGGCTGCCGAACAGCGCCGTCAACAGTGGCAGCAGGCGCGGCCGGGCGGCGATGCGGTCGTTGTTGGTGCGGAAGTCCGGATCGTCGCGCAGGTCCGGCCGGTCGATGACGGCGCAGAAGCGCTCCCAATGGCTGTCGGTGGTGATGCCGACGAAGATCGGCCGGCCGCCGGCGGTGCGGAAGGTCTCATAGACCGCCCAGGCCGACACGCGCTCCGGCATCGGCGGGATCGGCCCATCCGACTGGGCGGCGTAGCAGAGATGCTGCCCCATCAGGAACACCGTGGTCTCGAACAATGCGGTTTCGATGGTCTGGCCCTTGCCGGTGTGCTCACGCTCGCGCAGTGCCACCAGGATGGCGATGACCGCGAACATGCCGCCGGTGATGTCCACAACCGAGGTGCCTGCCCGCAAAGGCCGGCCGCTCGGCCCGGTCATATAGGCGAGCCCGGTCATCATCTGCACCACCTCGTCGAGCGCAAGGCGGCCAGCATAGGGGCCGTCGAGGAATCCCTTCAGGCTGGCATAGATCAGGCGTGGGTTGAGGCGGGCCAGCGCGTCGGCGCCCAACCCCAGCCGCTCCATCGTGCCGGGGGCGAAATTCTCCACCAGTACATCGGCCTCGGCAACCAGACGGCGCGCGATGTCGCGGCCCTCCGGCGTCTTCAGGTCGACGGCGATGGAGCGTTTGTTGCGGTTGAAATAGCCGAAATAGCCGGTGCCGAAGCCTTTCAGATGGCGGGTCGGCTCGCCGTTCGGCACCGGCTCGATCTTCACCACGTCGGCGCCGAGATCGGCGAGGATCATCGCGCAGGACGGACCCATCACCGTGTGGCCGAAATCGAGGATTTTGACGCCGGCCAGGGGAAGCTTTTTGCCAAGGGGTTGGTCGGTCATGCGCCGTCTCCTGCAACTGGACGCGGCGACGCCCCGTCATAGCGGTAGGGAATGGACGGCGGCATCGGTCCCTTGATGCGGCCGCCCTGCTGCGACTGCTCCCAGGCGTGCGCCAGGATGCCGACCGAGCGCGACAGCACGAACAGCCCGCGCCCGAGCCCCGCCGGGAAGCCGAGTTCGGCGAAGACCACGGCGGTGGCGCCGTCGATGTTCATCGGCAGCCGCTTGCCCTTGCGCGCAGCAAGCGCATCCTCCACCGCGCGGCCGATGGCGGCGGCCTCTCCGGTCACGGCGCCCTCCCCTCTCGCCTCCTCGACCAGGGCCAGCAGCCGG
The DNA here is from genome assembly GCF_023806445.1 of Azospirillum sp. A1-3. Classification (NCBI taxonomy): domain Bacteria; kingdom Pseudomonadati; phylum Pseudomonadota; class Alphaproteobacteria; order Rhodospirillales; family Azospirillaceae; genus Azospirillum; species Azospirillum sp. A1-3. The sequence goes on along the minus strand of NZ_JAMSLU010000002.1, from coordinate 411,288 downwards.
CCGGCGCGCGGATCGACGGGATGGAAGCGATGGCCGAAGCCGGGGATATGCTCGCGCCGCTCCAGCCGGGCGGCGATCTCGCTCTCCGCCGCCCCGGCCACGGACATGCCGTCCGCCATGCGGGCGGCGACGGCGGCGTAGAGATCGATGCATTGCTGGCCGGCGCCGCCATGGACGTCGCCCAGTGCGTTGATTCCGGACGCCATGGCATTGTTCAGTCCGACGCCGCAGGTGGCAGCCATACGGGCTGTGGCGATGGACGGCGCCTGAGGACCGTGGTCCACCGCCGCCACCAGTGCTGCACCCAACAGCCGGCCCTGCGCCGGTGTCGGCAACTCGCCGCGCAGCATCAACCAGACCATGTCGGAGAAGCCGATCGTGCCGATCAACTCCTCGATGGCGTAGCCGCGCACCCGGATCGAGCCCGGATGGATGTCGATGATCGATGTCCGCCACCAGCCGGTGGCGCTATCGATGGTCGCTTCGGACATGGGAATGCTCCCGGAGGGCTCCCTTCGCAGGCCCGGCCTCAGCCGAGCACGAAGGGGTTGGCGCGGTTGGGTTTGGTGGTGATCCAGACACTCTTGGTCTGGAGATATTCCTTGATCGCCCCCACGCCGCCCTCGCGGCCGAGACCGGAGCGCTTGTAACCGCCGAAGGGCGTGGTGAAACTGGTCGAGCGATAGTTGTTCACCCACACCGTCCCGGCGCGCAGCCGGTCGACGCAGTACATGGCGCGGTGCAGGTCTCGGGTCCACACGCCGGCCGCCAAACCGAACTCGACATCGTTGGCGATGCGCAGCGCATCATCCTCGTCCTCGAAGGGAATGACGCAGAGGACCGGGCCGAACACCTCCTCCTGGGCGATGCGCATGTCGTTGCGCACCTGGGTGAAGATGGTCGGCGCCACGAACTGCCCCTGGCCGTAGTCAGGCCCCGACAGGGCATGGCCGCCGAGCGCGCAGACCGCACCCTCCTCCTTCGCCATCTCGATCATCCGCAGGATCTTCTCCCATTGCGAACGGGTGGCGATGGGACCGATCTGCGTGTCCATCTTCGACGGGTCGCCGATGCGCGCCTCACCGGCGGCCGCCACCAGCTTCTCGATGAAGGCGTCGTGGATGGTCTTCTGGACCAACAGGCGCGAGCCGGCCATACAGGTCTGACCCGAAGCGCCGAACACGCCGGAGATGGCCCCCTTCACCGCCTGGTCGAGATCGGCGTCGTCGAAGACGATGTTCGGCGACTTGCCGCCCAACTCCAGCGTCACCTTCTTCAGGCCCGGCGCCGCGGCTTCGTTGACGCGCTGGCCGCCGATGTCACCGCCGGTGAAGGCGATCTTGGCGGTCAGGGGATGACGCACTAGCGGCTCGCCCACCTCCGCGCCGAAACCGGTGACGACGTTGACGACGCCGCGCGGGAATCCCGCCTCATGCGCCAGCTTCGCCAACTCCAGGATGGAGGCGGAGGTGTATTCCGACGGCTTGATGACGATGGTGTTCCCGGCCGCCAGCGCCGGCGCCATCTTCCAGGTGGTCAGCGCCAGCGGCGAGTTCCACGGCGTGATGGCGACGACGACGCCGAGCGGCTCGTACTTCACATAGTTGAAGACGTCGGCCTTGTTGATCGGCACGACCGCGCCCTGAACCTTGTCGGCGAGGCCGGCATAGTAATGGAACCACTGGGCGACGTTCCGCACCTGCCCGCTGACTTCGGCCATCAACTTGCCGTTGTCGCGCTGCTCGATGGCGCCCAGCCGGTCGACATTGGCCTCGATCAGCTCGGCCAGCCGGCGCAGCAGGGCGCCGCGCTGGGTCGCGGTCAGCCCGGCCCATTCCGGCGACAGGAAGGCGCGGTGCGCCGCATCCACCGCGCGGTCGGCATCGGCCTGCATGCCGCGCGGGATCTCCGCCCAGGCCCGCCCCGAAAAGGGCTCCGTCGTTTCGAACCACTCGTTGGAAACCGGATCGCACCAGTCCCCGTCGATGAACAGCTTGTAGCGTTCCACCCTTCGCCTCGCAGAAGTTCTGTTAGATAGAACCGTGTTTCATCTAAGAGAACATAGGCGTGCCAAATGCGTCAAGCCCGAACCATTCGCCTCCTCACTTTTTTCAGCCAGGGCCTTGTACCGGCCATCCTTGACGTACAATGGTGGTGTCGGGGAAAAATGCGCGCCGAGGATGCTTATGGCCCATCAGCCAACAAAGGACGCGATATGACCGATGCGAAGGCCAACATGACGACCGCATCCTCCGGCGGGGTGGAGTCCGTCGACCGGGCGCTGAGCATCGTCGGCTGCTTCCAGGCAGGCGATCACGCCCTGAGTTTGACGGAGATCGCTGCGCGGACCGGTCTTTATAAAAGCACCATCCTGCGGCTGACCGTGTCGCTGGAGAAGGCCGGCTATCTGGTCCGCCATCAGGACAAGTCCTATCGGCTCGGCCCGGAACTGATGCGGCTGGGGGGGCTCTACCAGCGTTCGCTGCGGCTGGAGGATCATGTCCGACCGGTGCTGCGCCAGCTGATGCGGGAAAGCGGGGAAAGCGCGTCCTTCTTCCGGCGCGAAGGGGCATGGCGTATCTGCGCGTTCCGCGAGGATTCGACCCAGGCGATCCGCGACCATGTCCATGAAGGCGACCGCTTGCCCCTGGACCGGGGGGCCGCCGGCCATGTGCTCACCCGCTTCGCCGGGACGGTATCGGCGGCCGACTTCGCCGCCCTTCCCCTGCGCTCCTTCGGCGAGCGCGAGTCGGAAACCGGGGCCGCCGCCGTGCCGGTCTTTTCCCAGCGGGAGGGGCTGATCGGCGCCCTGACCCTGTCGGGTCCGCTGACCCGCTTCACCGAGGACCGCGTTGCGGTGATGGCGCCCCTGTTGCTGACCGCCGGCCGCCGGCTGTCCGAGACTCTGGGCGGACACTATCCGATTTGAGATTTCGCCGGGGCTTCAAGGCCGGCGACAGGGAGTTGACATGGATACGCTGACTCAACAGGTGCGGGACGGGATCGCGGCGAACGGATTCTCGTTCATCCAGGCGCCCGACATGCGGGTTCTGCTCGGCGAGGCCGCTCTGGCGGACTGGGAAGGTTTCAGCCGCAGTTGGGACGACCTGGGCCTCGATCTCTACATGGCGGACGGCGGCCGCTACCGGCGGCGGCGTCATGCCGCCTTTGCCCTTTCGGCCGGGGACATCCGGCGCAAGCCGCACCAGCCCCATTACCAGAGCCGCGACTACAACCCGCTCAACGGCGGAATCGAACGCTGGTTCGAACCCGTCACCGACGGAATCGCGGCGCATCCCGCCCTGCGCGCGATCCTGGCGACCAGCTTCGCCCTGTTCGATCCGTTGACGCCGCCCGACGTCCGCCCCGAGGTCTGGCACACGGAAGTTCATCAGTTTCGCATCGAGGCGCGCGCGGGCGAGGCTGCCCAACCCACGCCCGAAGGCATGCATCGGGACGGCGTCGACTGGGTCCTGGTGATGCTGATCCGGCGCGAGAACATCGCGAGCGGCACCACGACAATCCACGATCTCAATGGCCACCCGTTGGGAAGCTTCACCCTGCGCCATCCGCTGGAATCGGCGGTGCTGAACGACGCGCGGGTGTTCCATGGCGTGACCCCAGTGGAACCCGCCGACCCGGGCCAACCCGCCTTCCGTGACGTTCTCGTGGTGACCTTGCGTCGCCCGTGACCGGTTCTCCCTTCCGGCCCATCAACGCTTTTCCACCGGCGCCACCTTCGGGAACAGGATAAAGGCCGCCAGCGCCGCCACGGCCGCCGCCAGCCACACCCCGCTCCAGTTCGCCCGTTCAAGGACATGGGGGATCGCCAGCGGGGCGAGGAAGTAGGCACCGAAGGCGAAGGTGTTGCCGAGGCCGAGAGCCGTGCCGGTATTCGCGATGCCCGCGATGCTGGCGAGTTCGGTGAAGGCGATGCCGTGCCAGCTGGACGCGACGACCCCGCCGGCGACCAGGGCGACGACCACCGCCACAACGAACGCACCGCCGGGCTCCGGCAGAGCGCTGTCGATCGCAACGAAGCCGGCCAGCACGCAATAGACGACGGCGGTCAGCAAGGCACATGCCTTGAGGAACGGCCGGCGATTGCCGCGACGGTCGGTGAAGTGGCCGCTCCAAACACGGACGACGGCGGCACCAAGCTGAATCGCCACGATGCTGGCGCTCACCGCAGCGGTGCCGAGATGACCGACATCGTTCAAGAAGATCGCCGCGAAGGTCACGACCGCCACCTGCGGAATACACAACGCCCCGATGCCGAAGACCGTTTTCCAAACCTGTCCGTTTCGCAGCGGTCCCTTTCCGGATATTTGCGAAGCGGTCCCCGCCGTCATCTTCGCCGCCATCACGGGAGGTTCGCTCACCCACAGCCACACGAAGCCGGTGGTGATGAGGCAGAGCGCCGCCAGCGTGCCGTAGACGCCCTGGAATCCGACTCCCTCGGCGAGCGGGGGAAGGATCAACGCCCCGGCGGCACCGCCCGCCGGCAAGGCCATCTGCCGGACGCTCATGGCGAATCCCCGCTCGCCTTCGCCGAACCACGCCATGACCGCCCGCCCGCTCGACCCGTTCAGGCTGCCGCCGATCATGCCGACCAGCAGGAAGGCGCCCGCGAGAAGCATGGTGGACGGAATGTGGCCCGGCACCGGCGAAACCAACAGCGCCATGAGCGCCAGCACCATGCCGGTCAGGCCGAGGCCCGTCAGCAGCACCTTGCGGTCGCCCCACCAGTCGGTCAGCATTCCCCACAGCAACTCGCTGCCGGCGACCCCCAGCCCCATGACCCCGATCACCAGCCCCAGATCAGTCGCCGCCAGCCCGTAATCGGCCCGCATGGAAACGGCCGTCGCCGGAAGCCCGGTCAAGGCCGCGGCGAAGCTGCCGTTGGCGGCGACTCCGACCCCCAGCACCTTCCAGCGATGGGAGTCCTTGCCGGTGGCTTTGTCGGTGGATTTCCTACCGGCACCTGCGCCGCCGAAATTTCGCAATGAGGTCCGTTGGCCCCGTTCGTCACTGGTGGTCGTCATGTCCTGAAGCCTCGATGTCGCTTGTGCTTGCCTCCTTGCTGATACCGCGCCACAATCATTCTGATAATCAGGATTATCTGCACTGTTAATCCTGAAAAACAGGACTGTTGGCCGTGAGCAAGGTGATCTTCGATCTCGACGTGCTGCGCAGCTTCGTCACCGGGATGGACCTCGGCAGTTTTGCCAAGGCCGCGGACCGGCTGGGCCGCTCGACTTCGGCCGTAAGCGCACAGATCAGGAAGCTCGAGGAACAGGCCGGCATGCCGATCTTTCGCAAGGCTGGTCGGGGCCTTGCCCTGACCGAGGCGGGGGAGACCATGCTCGCCTACGCCCGGCGCCTGCTCGACCTCAATGACGAAGCGGTCACCGCTCTTCACGGCATGACGTCCGAAGGGTGGCTGCGGGTCGGCATGCAGGAGGATTTTGCTGAAAAGCTGTTGCCGGCGGCGCTCGGTCGCTTTGCCCGTGCGCATCCCAAGGTCCGGATCGAGGCGCGCGTCGGCCGCAACAACGACCTGCTCGACCGGGTGGCGCGGGGGCAGCTGGACTTCGCCCTCGCCTGGGACAATGGATCGGCGGCGCCGTTCAAGACCGACATCGCCACTCTTCCCGTCCGCTGGATCGCGCCCGGCGCCGGCATGGCGGTGCCAACATCCGAGGACGGAGCGCTGCCGCTGGTTTCCTTCGATGACGGCTGCTGGTTCCGGGGCGTCGGCACGGCGGCGCTAGACCGTTCCGGCCGGGCATGGCGCATCGCGCTGACGAGCCCCAGCCTTTCGGGATTGTGGGCCGGCGTCGAAGCGGGGCTGGGTCTCACCCTGCGAACGTCGATCGGCCTGTCGCCCGGCGTGCGGGTGTTGGAGGAAGGGACCTACGGTCTTCCGCCGCTTCCCTCGATAAACCTTGCGATCTACCGGAAGGATGCGACGCTCGATCCTCTGGCGGAACGGCTGATCGACATCGTCATGGATGGCGTGCGGGACCTGACCTGACGAAATGCCGCAGACGCCGCGGTTGACCGTCAGCCACAGGAGCAACTACCATACCAGCAACTGGAATGGTAGTATGCAACGCCACGAACGGTCCCGAAGCGGCACCGCTCCCGACGATGGCCGGACTGCTCCAGGAAACAGTTCTGAAACGTGCGACCGCCGCCCGGTGGTGCTGCGGGAAACCCGGGTAACCGGTTCCCGCGCCTGCCCATCGGTGCGCCCGAAAACACTGGGCCAAGGCATTTGATGGACCCGAACCGGTGCGCAGATCCTGCGCAGTGGCCGGCGGCGGCGTGCGTCCTGGCTGGAGATGCCAATCATGAACGAACAGACTATTGCCGACGCCCCACCCGGCCAGTCGGCGGAACCGGTCCACAAGGCCGGCGGCATCGGCAACGCGGCGGGCAAAGCGGCGGTCACGGTAAGCAAGGCCATCGGCCGCTACCGCTGGACCATCTGCGGCCTGCTCTTCTTCTCCACCACCATCAACTATATGGACCGGCAGGTGCTGGGCCTGCTGAAGTCCACGCTGATGGGCGACATGGGCTGGACCGAGTCCGACTTCGGCGACATCGTCGCCGCCTTCTCGCTGGCCTACGCCTTCGGCTATGTCGGCTGCGGCCGGCTGATGGACAAGGTTGGCATCCGCATCGGCCTGCCTGCCGCGGTCGCCGGGTGGAGCTTCTTCGCCTGCGTCCATGCCCTGATGGGCAGCGTCCTTGGCTTCAAGGTGGCGCGCGCCGGCCTCGGCCTGACCGAGGGCGGCAATTTCCCGGCCTCGATCAAAGCGGTGTCGGAGTGGTTCCCGGCCAAGGAACGGGCGCTCGCCACCGGCATCTTCAACGCCGGCTCCAACGTCGGCGCGGTCGTGGCGCCGATCCTGGTACCGATCCTGCTCGCCCTCTATGGCTGGCAGGCCGCCTTCCTGGTCACCGGCGGCATCGGCTTCTTCTGGGTCATCGCCTGGCTGCTGATCTACCGTAAGCCGGAAGAGCATCCGAAGCTGACGGCCGAGGAACTGGCCTATATCCGCAGCGATCCCGTCGAGCCGCAGGAGAACATTCCCTGGATCAAGCTGCTGAGCTATCGCGGCACCTGGGCGAACATCGCCGGCACCTGCTTCTCGGCTCCGGTCTGGTGGTTCTACCTGAACTGGGTTCCCGGCTTCCTGAACAAGCAGTATGGCGTCAACCTGTTCGGGGCGATGCTGCCGCTGATCATTATCTATACCATGGCGGATTTCGGCAGCGTCGGCGGCGGCTGGTTCTCCTCCCACCTGATCAAGCGCGGCATGAAGCCCCTGCGCGCCCGCAAGCTGACCTTCCTGGTCTGCGGCCTGTGCGTGCTGCCGGTGTTCTTCGCGTCGACCGTGTCCAACATGTGGCTCGCCGTTCTGCTGATCGGCATCGCCGCCTCCGCCCACCAGGGCTATTCGGCCAACGTCTACACCATCGTGTCAGACACCATGCCGCGCAACGCGGTGGGGTCGGTGGTCGGCATCGGCGGCTTCTGCGCCTATTTCGTCGGCATGTTCGTGTCGATGGGCGTCGGCCGCCTGCTGGACGCCACCAACGGCAACTATCAGGTGCTGTTCGGCATCGCGTCGGTCCTCTACCTCGTCGGTCTGGCGATCATGCACCTGATCCTGCCGAAGACCGGGTCGGGCAAGACCCCGGCCGGGATCGAGGTCTGATCTCTCCGTCCACTCCACCTCGACACTCCGGGGCGCCCTGCCCCGGAGTCCTCACCAGCGACCAACAGTTTTACCGAATGACGGTGTACCGGCCACCCACACTGCCCCCGGGGCAGCGGACGGGGAGACCGCAGCGACCGCCGCGAACCGGAGCCCATCATGCCCGACGCGAACACCGCCCTGCTGGCGGCCCGTCCTTCACGAACCCGCCTATCCACTGCCACCATTGACCGCCTGCCCCTGACCGTACAGCGTCCCGCCTACGACCGCGCCGCGGTGACGCCGGGCATCGTCCATATCGGCCTCGGCGCCTTCTGTCGCGCCCATCTCGCCACCTACACCGACGACGTGCTGGCGACCGGCGACCGGAGCTGGGGCATCGTCGGCGTCGACCCGCTTTCCCCCGCGATCCGCGACGCGCTGAAGCCGCAGGATTGCCTCTACACCCTGCTGGTGCGCGAGGAGAACCGCGACCGGCTGCGCGTCGTCGGCTCCTTCCTCGACGCGCTGGCGACCGCCGACCAGTTGGACGAGGTGTTGACCCTGATGGCGAAGCCGGAAATCCGGATCGTCACCCTGACGGTTACGGAAAAGGGCTATTGCCAGGATGCCGCCACCGGTTCGCTGGACGAGGCGCATCCGCTGATCCGCGCGGACCTTGCCGACCCCACCAACCCGCGCAGCGTTCCCGGCCTGCTGGCGGAAGCGATCCGCCGCCGTCGCGCCGCCGGAGTGCCTCCCTTCACCGTGCTGGTCTGCGACAACCTCGCCCAGAACGGTGTCAAGGTGCGCGGCATCGTCGTGCGTTATGCCGAGCTGTGCGATCCGGAGCTTGCCGCCTACATCGCCGGGCAGGTCTGCTTCCCCTGCACCATGGTCGACCGCATCACCCCCGCCACCCAGGACGCCGACTGCGCCACGGTGGAGATGACGCTGGGATGCACCGATGCCTGGCCGGTGGTGAGCGAGCCCTTCAAGCAGTGGGTCATCGAGGACCGCTTTCCGCTCGGCCGCCCGGCCTGGGAAAAGGCCGGCGCCATCCTGGTCGACGACGTCCACCCGTTCGAGCTGATGAAGCTGCGCTGCCTGAACGGCGCCCATTCGCTGCTGGCCTACCTGTCGGTGATCGCCGGGATCGAGACCATTGCCGACGCCATGGCCGACCCGCAGCTGCCGGCCGTCATGCGCCGTCTGTGGACATCCGACCTCATCCCCACGCTGCCGCCGGTGCCGGGAACCGACATCCCCGCTTATACGGCGGCGCTGGAAGCGCGCTTCCGTAATCCCGGCATCCGCCACCGCACCATCCAGATTTCGTCGGACGGCTCGCAGAAGCTGCCGCCGCGCCTGCTGGAACCGGTGCGAGAGCTGTTCGCCGCCGGCAAGGCGCCGGCGGTGATCCCGCTGGCCGTCGCCGCCTGGATGCGCTTCCTGCTGGTAAAGGACGAGGCCGGCAACGGCTACACGGTCGCGGACCCGATGGCGGCGGCGCTGACCCGCATTGCCCGCGTCCATTCCGGCGATGCCGGCGCGCTGGCGGCGGCTCTGTTCGCCATCGAGGACATCTTCGCCCCCGAACTGGTGGCCGAGGACGCCTTCCGCCGGCAAGTCGTCCACCACCTCGACAGCCTGATGAACGCGGGTGTGCAGCGGACGCTGACCGCCTTTCTCGCCACCCCATGACTTACGGCGGCCATCAAGCCCGCCACCGCACCCGAATTTGAAAGGACCCCATCATGCAGGAAACCTGGCGCTGGTTCGGCCCGGACGATCCCGTCACCTTGGAGAAGGCCCGTCAGGCCGGTGCGACCGGCATCGTCACGGCGCTGCACCACATGAATCAGGGCAGCGTCTGGACTCCTGAGGAGATCCAGAAGCGCCGCGCCATGATCGAGGCCGCCGGCCTGACCTGGGCGGTGGTGGAAAGCATCGGCGTCGGCGAGGAAATCAAGACCCGCACCGGCGACTACCGCACCAAGATCGACAATTACAAGCAGTCGATCCGCAATGTCGCCCGCGCCGGTATTCCGGTGATCTGCTACAACTTCATGGTCATCACCGACTGGAGCCGGACCAACCTGATGCACCGGCTGCCGAACGGCGGCTATGCACTGCGCTACGACAGCGTCGATTTCGCCGCCTACGACCTGTTCGTGCTGAAGCGCCGCAATGCGGAGGCCAGCTACGACCCCGCCCACATCGCCGCCGCCAAGGCGCGGTTCGAGGCAATGACCGAGGAGCAGGTCGCCGAATTGGAGCGCAACCTGATCGACTGGCTGCCGGCCCGCGACTTCGCCTATGACCGCGATAGCTTCCGCGGCATGCTGGAGCTGTACCAGCAGATCGGCGTGGAGGATCTGCGCGCCAACCTGATCGAATTCCTGCGCGAGATCACGCCCGTCGCCGAGGAAGAGGGGGTGCGGCTGTGCATCCACCCCGACGACCCGTCCTTCCCCATCTTTGGATTGCCGCGCGTCATGTCCACCGCCGAAGATGTCCGGGCGCTGTTCGACGCCGTGCCGCAGGAGGCCTGTGGCCTGACCCTGTGCACGGGCTCCTTCGGGTCCAACCCGAAGAACGATCTGGTGGCGATGGCAAAGGAGTTCGCCCCGCGCATCCATTTCGTCCATCTGCGCAACACCACGCACGAGCCCGACGGCTCCTTCTACGAGGCCGACCATCTCGGCGGCGACACCGACCTGATCGGCGTGGCTGCGGCGATGATCGACGAGGAGGCCCGCCGCAAGCGGATCGGCCGCGCCGACGCCCAGATCCCAATGCGCCCCGACCACGGCCATCTGCTGGGCGATGACATCAGCCAGACGATGAACCCCGGCTATTCCTTCGTCGGGCGTTTGAAGGGTCTGGCCGAACTGCGTGGCGTCATGCGCACCATCGAAGCCTTCCGCGACAAGCGGGTGGCGTGACCGGTGGCGGGGCCCCTCCCCAGTGCGGGGGGAGGGCCCCCGCCATCCGGACACAGGCGGTCGTCTCAGCACTCACACGCTTTCTCCCTCCCCGGCCTTCCGGGCGGCCAGCGCCAGCATCAGCCCGCGGTCGCGTTCGGCCTCCAGCGTGGCGACGGAACGGCCGGCGGCTTCCTGTGCGATGCCGTCGACCAGCAGCCGGCAGACGTCGGGCGTCAGGCTCGGCGTGCCGAGAGTCGCCCAGCGCCGCTCCTGGCTCGGCCCGAGATGGTCGAGGTAATGGGCGATGCCGCCGGGTCCGCCGCCCAGGTGATAGGCCATGTGGGCGCCGATCACCGACCAGCGCAGGCCGGGACCATGCACCAGCGCGGCATCGACATCGACGACATCGGCGATGCCCTCCGCGACGATGTTCACCGCTTCGCGCCATAGCGCGGAGGCCAGACGGTTGGCGATGTGGCCCACGGCATCCTTCTTCAGTGCCACCGTCACGCGGCCGACGCCGCGGTAGAAGGTCTCGGCCCGGCTCAACGTCTCCGCATTGCCGGCGAACAGTTCGACCAGCGGCATCAGATGCGGCGGATTGAAGGGATGGGCGGTGATGAAACGGTCGCGCCGCGCCACGCCTGCCGCCAGATCGGTCCAGGTCAGCGAGGAAGTGCTGCTGGCGATCACCGCGTCGGGCGCAGCCGCGGCCTCCACCTCGGCATAGAGTGCATGCTTGATGGTGGTTTTCTCGGGCGCGTTCTCCTGAATCCAAGCGGCGCCCCGGACTGCCTCGGCGACCGATGGCGCGACGGACAGGCGGCCGGGCCGGTCGGCGGTGGACCCAAGCGCCTGCAATTGCCCGAGCAGCGGCTCCACGCGTTCCGGCAGGGCGGCCAGCACGCAGCCGTCGGGATCCCAGGCGACCACATCCAGCCCATGGGCCAGAAACAACGCCGACCAGCTCTGCCCGATCAGTCCGCAGCCGAGCACCGCAACGGACGAGTTCGGCAGCGGGTATGACGGCATTGGGAACTCTCCTGCGCGGTGATGTCGGCCAAGACGTGGGATACGGAAACATAGGGCGGCTGGAGTTCGACTTCGCCCGCCACCGCATCGTGATGATGCATCATACAGCAAAATCTCACGGGTAAAAGAACGCGTTGGAACCGGACAACGCCCGTGTGGGGGTCCTGTCAGCCTTCGCGCCAGCTTGTTGAATCATCTCGGTCTCACCGCGTGACGGGGCATGGAGCGGCGCATGCGGGGAGCCGCCGATCCACCAGAATACGCGATTCCCCGTATGGGCGAACGGCGGAGCGGATCATTTCATCCAACGCAATAATGAAATGCCAAGGCCGGTCATTCCCGCCGTCTTGCGGATGCAGCAGTCTGGCGGTGGGGAACGGTCCCGTCCACCGGATCGCTCGCTCCCTTCCCTGCCCTGTTTTCATCCAACCCGAAGGAACCCGCCATGTCCCGTCCGCCGCTTCCCCCCTTCACCGAAGCGTCCGCCATCGAAAAGGTCCGGCTCGCCGAGGATGGCTGGAACAGCCGCGATCCGGCGAAGGTCGCTCTCGCCTACACCGAGGACAGTCGGTGGCGGAACCGCGCCGAGTTCGTGACCGGACGCGCCGAAATCCAAGCCTTCCTGACCCGGAAGTGGAACAAGGAGCTTGGCTATCGGCTGATCAAGGAGCTTTGGGCCTTTGCCGGGAACCGCATCGCCGTGCGCTACGCCTACGAATATCACGACGACAGCGGCCAGTGGTTCCGTGCCTACGGCAACGAGAACTGGGAATTCGCCGAGGACGGGCTGATGCGCGCCCGGCACGCCAGCATCAACGAACACCCGATCGCCGAGACGGAACGCAAGTTCCATTGGCCGCTCGGCCGCCGGCCCGACGATCATCCCGGTCTCAGCCATTTCGGCTTCTGACCCCGACCTTCGCCGATAGAAACGGCTGGGTCGTTCCAACGTCCGCCGGCACGCGGAGCAGGCTTGCGATGCCACCCGCCAGGGTGAGGACGGCCGCCACGGCTAGCCCGATCCGGGGCGCCTCCACCGGGCTGGAAATCAGGGAAAAGAGCAGTGTCATGGTCACCGCACCGGCAGTCTGTCCCACCAGCCTCGCGGTGCCCTGCATCCCTCCGGCCGCGCCGCTGCGCGCCTTCGGCACCGTGAGCAGCATGTTGCGGTTGTTGGGCGTCTGGAACAGGCCGAAGCCGAAGCCGCTGATCACCATGAAGGCCAGCAGGGGCAGCGGGTCACGCTGGAGCGGCCAGAGTGCCGACAGGGCGAGCCCGGCGGCAAGCAGCAGACCGCCGCCGGCGCACAGCCAGCCCGTCGGCAGGCGATCGGAAAGCCGGCCCGCGACCGGCGCCGCGACGGCGGTCGCGAGTGGCCATGGCACCATGAACAGCCCGGCGGTGAAAGCGTCCTGCCCCAGCCCGTTCTGCAGGTAGAAGGGCAGCGCCACGGTGCTCGCCATCTGGCCCGTGAAGCAGAGGACGGAGGCGACCACCGACAGGCGGAAGGAGCGCACCCGCAGCAGGTCGAGCGGGATCAGCGGCGACTCCTGCCCGTGCTCCCGCCGGATCAGGCCGGCAAGGCAGAGCGCCGCGACCAGCAGCAGCGCGCCGCCGGCCCCGACCTGGGACGCGACGGTCTCGGCTCCCATCACCAGCGCCACGAAGAATCCCGCGTTGAGGACGACGCTGACGGGGTCGATCCGGCGCTTCACCCCCTCGACTGCGGGCAGCGCGCGTGCGGTCAGCAGCACGATGGCGCCGATCGGAATGTTGACGGCGAACAGCAACGGCCAAGGGGCGACGGCGAGGATGGCCGCCCCGACGGTCGGCCCCGCCGCCGCCGATAGGGCGATGACCAGGGCATTCCAGCCGATGGCGGCCCCCAGCAGCCGCGGCGGATAGACGAAGCGCAGCAGGGCGACGGCGAGCGCCATCACCGCGGCGCCGCCCAGGCCCTGTATCAGCCTTGCGGCCACCAGCCAGGGAAGCGTCGGCGCCAGGGCGCAGCCGGCCGAAGCGGCGGTGAACAGAAGCACGCCGCCGGCGAACACCTTCCGATACCCCAGGCTCTCGCCGAGGGCACCCGCCGGCAACAGCGCGACCACGAGCGCCAGCTGGTAGCCGGTGACGACCCAGACGGACCCGGCTGGCGCGACACCCAGCGTGTCGGCGATGGTCGGCAAGGCAATGTTGACGACGGCGCCATCGAGCACGACGAGCACGAGAGCCGTCAGAATGGACACGACGGCGGCGACGCGGCGGAAGCCCGACAGCCCCTCCGACGGTGGGGAAACGGCCGGCCGGGCGGCAGTGGATTGGGGCATTGCATGTCTCCAGGAAGTCTCGGAGACCAGTATGGCGACGCCGCGACATGGCGGTAGACGCAGCCCATGCAGAGTATTCCTGCATGATACGCCATGTGTTAGCGTTTGTGCCCATGGCCGATCCCGATTTCAACCTCCTCGTCGCGCTGGATGCACTGCTTGCGGAAGGCAGCGTGGTCAATGCCGCCCGACGGCTCGGTCTCAGCGATTCCGCCATGAGCCGTACATTGGCGCGCCTGCGGGACGCCACCGGGGATCCGCTGCTCGTCCGGGCCGGACGCGGGCTGGTCCCGACGCCGCGGGCCATCCAGCTGCGGGCGCGGGTGCATGATCTCGCCGACGAGGTGCGCGCGGTTCTGCGTCCGGCGGCGGCGATCGACATTGCCGGGCTGGAACGCACCTTCACCCTGCGCGCCAGCGAAAGTTTCATCGAGGTCTTCGCCGCCCGATTGGTCAGCCGGGTCACCGCAGACGCGCCGGGAGTTCTGCTGCGGTTCGCGCCGAGGACGGATCGGGGTGTGCAGGCGCTGCGCGATGGCCGCATCGATCTGGAGATCGGCGCCCATGCGGAAACCGCGCCCGAGCTGAAGGTGCAGAAACTGCTCGGCGACCGGCTGGTCGGCGCCGTACGGGACGGCCATCCGCTGCTGCGCGACGCGGTGACGGTCGACCGGTATGCCGCCTGCGGTCATGTCGTCACCTCGCGCAACGGCCGGCCGAGGGATCAGGTGGATGATGCCCTTGCCGCCCTCGGCCTCTCCCGCAAGGTGGTCGCCGTGGTGCCGAGCTTCCCGGCCGCCCTGGCGATCGTCCGCGCCTCGGACCTCGTCGCCCTGGTGTCGGAGCGGCAGGTCGCCTCCGGCATAGCCGGGGTTCGCACCTTCCCGCTCCCGGTGCCCATGGGGGACGTCACGGTGACCCAGATGTGGCACCCGCGCCAGGATGCCGATCCGGCCCACCGCTGGCTGCGCGGTCAGGTGCTCGCCGCCTGCCGGGGGACCGACGACGGAGCCCGGTCAGGGACAAGTGGCTGATGAATCGGCCTGCCCTCAACTCCGGGATACCGGACGGACGGTGATCTCGTTGACCCCGACATCTCGCGGCTGTTCGATGGCGAAGAGGACGGCCCGTCCGATCGCTTCAGGCTCGATCGCGTTGCGGCGGTACTCCACCATCGCCCGCGCGGCCGTTTCGTCGGTGATGGTGTCGGCAAGTTCGGAGCGGGTCACGCCGGGATAGATGCAGGTCGTGCGGATCGTTTCGCTTTCCTGCCGCAAGCCGTCGGTGATCGCCCGCACTGCGAACTTGGTCGCGCTGTAGACGGCGGAGGTCGGCACCACCTCGAAACTGCCGACCGAGCCGATGTTGACGACGTGTCCGCTCCCCTGCGCCTCCATGACCGGCAGGACGGCCGCGATGCCGTGGAGGACGCCGCGGATGTTGACGTCGATCATGCGGTCCCATTCCTCGACCTTCAGCGAGGCGAGCGGGGACAGCGGCATCACGCCGGCATTGTTGACGAGGACGTCGATCCGGCCGAAGCGTTCGCGCGCCTCGGCGACGAAGCCGTCCATGCTGGCACGGTTGGTGACGTCGAGGGCGCAGGCGGCGGCTCTGCCGCCCTTCTCCGTGATTTCCCGGACGAGCGCGTCGAGCCGGTCGGTCCGCCGCGCTCCCAGCATCAGGGTAGCGCCGGCCTCGGCAAGGACGCGCGCGGTGGCTTCGCCGATGCCGCTGGAGGCACCGGTGATGAGAACGACCTGATCGATGGTCATGGCTGTCTCCTGTGAGTTATTGATTGCAGCCGTCACTGCGCCGTATAGCCGCCGTCGACGAAGAGCTGTGCGCCGGTGATGAAACTGGAGGCCGGCGAAGCCAGGAAGGCGATGGCCTCCGCCACCTCCTCCGGCCGGCCGATCCGCCCGACCGGGTGGGCCTCGCCGAAGCTCCGCAGCATCTCCCGGCCGTTCTCGACCACGCCCTCCATGATGTCGGTGTCGATGACGCCGGGCAGGACGACGTTGCAGCGGATGGCGCGGCGGCCGTATTCGACGGCGACGATGCGGGCAAGCTGCGCCGATGCCGCCTTGGACGAGGCGTAGGCAGCCTGCGTCGGGAAGGCCGTCGTCGCCGACAGCGAGGAGTTGATGACGACGGCACCGCCGCCGCCCTCCTCCATCAGCGGCACCGCGGCGCGGATGGTGACGAAGGCGCCGCGGGCGTTGATCTGGAAGATGCGGTCGTATTCCTCGACGGAAGTCTCGCTCAGCGGCTTGTTCAGGGTGCGCCCGGCATTGCAGACGACGATGTCGAGCCGGCCGAAGCGCTCGCGGGCGAGATCGACCGAGCGCCGGGCAAGCTCCTCGTCGGATACGTCGCCGACCAGCGTGGCGATGTCGGCGGAGTCGAGCGACCGGACCTCGTCGGACAGGTCGGAGGCGACGATCCGCGCACCACGGGCCCGCAGCAGGTCGAGCACGGCGCGTCCGATGCCGCGGCGGGCGCCGGTCACCAGCGCCACCTTGCCGGTCAGATCATAAGCGCTTGCGGCGTTTGGCAGGTTGGTCATTGCGGTCTCCTTGAAACCGGCGAAGCGATTTGTGCGCCCGCCGTCCATGGCCAGAAGGTGGCATTGGACCGCTGTCGAGATAACTTGCTATTAATTGGACGTTGTGGTTAGAGCGGCTAACCAATGCGGATCGACCTGAACCTGTTGACCCTGTTCACCGCGGTGGCGGAGACCGGCAATTTCCGTGCGGCGGCGGATCGCCTCGGCGTGACGCGCTCGGCTGTCAGCCAAGGCGTTAAGCGGCTGGAGGCCGCTCTGGGGCAGGCGCTTTTCCTGCGCACCACCCGCAGCGTGCGGCTGACCGAAGCCGGCGAGCGGTTCCTGGCACGGGTCTCCGCCCCCCTGGCCGAGATCGCGGGCGCCATCGACGCGGCGTCCGGTTCGGCGGAGGAGCCCCGTGGTCTGCTGCGGATCGCCGTCACCTCGATCGCCGAGCGGTTCCTGTCTGGGCCGCTGATCGCCTCCTTCAGCGAGGCGTATCCCGGCGTTGCGCTCGACGTGACGGTGACGGATCTGGAGTTCGACATCGTCGCCGCCGGCTTCGACGCCGGCGTGCGCCTGGGCGAGGTGATCGAGCGCGACATGATCGCGGTGCCGCTGACCGGCGACCAACGTCAGATCGCGGTGGCGACGCCCAGCTATCTGGCGCGCCACAGCACGCCGGAGCACCCGCGCGATCTCGTCCGCCACCGCTGCATCGGCTGGCGTCCGCAGCCGGAGACCGCCCCCTATCGCTGGGAGTTCGAAAAGGACGGACATGCCTTCGACGTCTCGGTCGAGCCGCAGATCACCACCAACGACATGCTGCTGATGCTGCGCACGGCGCTGGCCGGCGCCGGCATCACCTTCGGCATGGAAGAGACGTTCCAGCCCTACCTCGAACGCGGGGAACTCGTCTCGATCCTCGACGACTGGCTACCGCCCTTCGCCGGCTTCTTCCTATATTTCCCGAGCCGGCGGACGGTGACGCCCAAGCTCCGCGCCCTGATCGACCACGTCCGGCGCCACCGCGAAGGACCGAAGGCTGGATAGCGTCACCCCTCGACATAGGCCGCGAGTTCGTCGGCGGTCCCTTGCGGAAAGGCCGCTTTCAGATAATCGAGAAAGGCGGAAACGCGGGCGTTGAGCAGCCGCCGTGTCGGATAGAGGACCCACAGCGCCGTCTCATACCCGATCACATCGCCCCAACTCACCAGCCTGCTGGCGGCCAGATCGTGGCTGGCGAGCGACAGCGGCAGGCGGGCCGCCCCCACACCCATGCGAACTGCATCGCGGATCATGACGAACGAGGAAAGGCTGAGAACCGGCTCGACCGCGATGCTTGCCGGTCCCGAGGGTGTCGTCACCTCCCATATCTCCGGCTGGCCCAGCGATCCGCGGGTGACGGCGGGAACGGTATCGCGGCCGGTGGGCGGCGGCAGATCAGGGCTCGCCGCCACGACCAGCCGGTCACGAAGGAAGATGCGGCCGACAAGGTTCGCATCGGGGTTCGGATTGACGCGGATGACCAGATCATAGGCCTCTTCGATCATGTCGACGGCTCGGTCTTCCGTGGTGACCTCAAGCCGGACCTCTGGATACTTGCGCATGAATCCCGCCGCCAGCTTCCCCATGGCGGTCTGCGAGAACAGCAGCGGCGCGCTGATCCGCAACCGGCCGCGGGGGCTCTGGCCACCGGAGGCAATTGCCTTCGCCGTCTCGTCAAGCTCGGTCAGCAATACGCCCGTCCGCTCGAACAGGGCCCTCCCTTCCGCCGTGAGTTTGAGCGAGCGGGCGCCCCGCTCGAACAGACGCAGGTCGAGGCTTGCCTCCAACTCGGCCACCCGTCGCGACAGGGTCGCCTTCGGGCGCCCGGCCGCACGCGCGGCCTTTCCGAACCCGCCATGGCGGGCGACCAGATTGAAATCGGCCAGGGCGAGCAGGTCCATCCGTTCCACCAGTGAGACGATGCGTCCAAATCCGGCGTCTATCGGGCTTGCTGTGGATCGCTATTGTCAAGGACATCTTCTGACACCGAAACCGGAGTGATCCCCATGACCATCCTCGTTACCGGAGCCACCGGCCGCGTCGGCCGCAACGTCGTCGAGCAGTTGGTGAAGCGCGGCGCCGCCGTGCGCGTGCTGACCCGCGACCCGTCGAAAGCCGCCTTCCCCGCCGGGGTGGAGGTCGCCCAGGGCGACATGCTGGACATCGATGCGATGCGTTCCGCCTTCCGCGGTGTCCGTACCCTGTTCCTGTTGAACGCCGTCACCGGCGATGAATTCACCCAGGCGCTCATCACCCTGAACATTGCCCGCGAGGCGGGTGCGGAGCGGGTCGTCTATCTGTCGGTGTTCGAAGCCGATCACGCGGTGAACGTGCCGCATTTCGCGGTGAAGTTCGGCGCCGAGCGCATGCTCGACCGGATGGGCTTCAGCGCCACCATCCTGCGCCCGACCTACTTCATCGACAACGAGGTGATGATCAAGGACGTCGTCCTCAATCACGGCGTCTACCCGATGCCGATCGGCAGCAAGGGCATCGCCATGGTCGATGCGCGCGACATCGCCGAGGTTGCGGCCATCGAACTGATCCGTCGTGACCAGGCGCCGGGCAAGCTGCCGATCGAGACCATCAACCTGGTCGGTCCCGACACGCTGACCGGTTTGCAGGTGGCCGCGATCTGGTCCGATCTGCTGGGCCGCACCGTCGTCTATGGCGGCGACGATCCCAGCGGGTTCGAGCAGACCATGATGTCCTTCCTGCCGAAATGGACCGCCTATGAGATGCGCCTGATGGCAGAGCGCTATGTCAGCGACGGAATGATCCCTGAAGCCGGCAACGTCGAACGTCTGACCGATCTGCTGGGACGCCCGCTGCACAGCTACCGCAGCTTCGCCGCCGCGATCGCCGCCGGCTGAGGTCCCATGCGACCACCGCCAATGTCGGCGCGGTTCACGATGCGAGATGGCAGGCCACCCGATGCGATGCATCCGTCGCCGATCCCCGAGGGGCGAGCGGCGGTGTCGTCTCCCGGCAGATCGGGCCCGCCATTGGGCAGCGGGGGTGGAAGCGGCAGCCGGCCGGGGGGTTGTCGCGCTCGGCGGATCGCCGAACGGGAGGGTGCGCGTGGTCCTGGCGCGTGGTACGGGGACCGGCGCCGCCGACAGCGGCATCCTGACGTAGGGGTGCTGCGGGTCAGTGAACAGCGTCTCGCACTCCGCGATCTCGACGTTGCGCCCCAGATACATCACCGCAACCCGATGGCTGATGCGGCGGACCACGGCGAGGTGGTGCGCGAGGAACAGGTACGAGATGCCGAACTCCACCTGCAGATCCATCAGCAGGTTGACCACCTGTGCCTGCACCGAGACATCAAGCGCCGACACGAGCTCGTCGCAGACGATCAGCTTGGGGTTCAGCGCGAGCGCCCGCGCGATCCCCAGCCGCTGACGCTGACGGCCGGAAAACTCGCCGGGGAGCTTGGCCATCGCTTCCGGCCGCAGGCCGACCTTCGAGAACAGCCAGGCCAGTCGGTTGCGGAGGGCACCCGCCCCGCGCCATGCCGGATCGTCGAAGTTGCGCATTGGCTCCGCCACGATCTCGGAGGCCGACAGGCGCGGGTTCAAGGAGGCGTAGGGATCCTGGAAAATGATCTGCATGTCGCGGCGATGCGCACGCATCCGTGACGGCGCAAGAGTCAGCAACTCCTCCCCCTCCAAACGGATGGACCCGGCAGCGGGTTCGATCAGCCGCAACACCGACTTGCCGGTCGTGGTCTTGCCGCAGCCAGAATCTCCGACCAAGGACAGCGTTTCGCCGCGGTTCAGGGTAAAGGACACCCCATACACAGCCTTCACCCCGCCTGCCCTGCCCGGCTTTGCCGCCGACATGGAATTGCTTGGTCAGGTCCGACACATTGAGAAGGGGGCGATGCGGACGGCTTCGCTGCAGAGTGCGGATTCGGGTGCGGGATCATGTACGGTCTCCGGCGTGGCGATGCAGGGCGACGGGCTGGTGAAGGGCCGGCGCGGCATGGAAGCAGGCGACGCCGTGATCGGGAGCGGCGGCGGTGAAGCCGGGCACCGCTCGGTGGCAAGCGGGCTACGGGGAGCGAAGGCGCAGCCGGTGCCCAGCTCCTGCGGGGGCGGAACCATGCCAGGGATTTCGGCCAGCCGCCCTCCCCTTCTCTGGAGCGAAGGCCCCTGGAGAGACGGCATGGAAGCCATCAGCGCGCGGGTGTAGGGATGCAGGGGCGATTCGAACAGGTCGGCGACTGGCGCTTCCTCCACTTCGCGGCCCGCATACATCACCGCCACACGATCGCAGCATTCGGCCACCGCGCCCAAATCATGCGTGATCATGACGATGCCCATGCCCAGCTTCGCCTGGAGGTCGCGCTGCAAGTCCAGGATTTGCGCCTGGATGGTCACGTCGAGCGCCGTCGTCGGCTCGTCGGCGATCAGCAGGTCGGGATGACAGGCCAGAGCCAGGGCGATCATCACCCGCTGTCGCATGCCGCCTGACATCTGGTGCGGATACTCGCCGGCCCGTCGTTCCGGATCGACGATCTGTACCAGCCGCAGCATCTCCACGGCACGGTCTTGCGCCTCGCGCCGGCTGACCTTCTGATGCAGCATCACCGCTTCGGCGATCTGGCGCCCGACGGTCAGCACCGGGGTCAGCGAGGTCATCGGTTCCTGAAAGATCATCGAGATGCGGTTGCCGCGAATCCGGCGCATCTCGCGTTCGCAGAGGTCGAGCAGGTTGGTGCCCCGCGGATCTCGCCCCCGGCATAGCGTGCCGGCGGCGTGGGCAGCAGGCGCAGCACCGACATGGCGGTGACGCTCTTGCCGCAACCGGACTCGCCGACGACGCCGAGCGTCTCGCCGGCCTCCACGCGGTAGGGCACGCCGTCCACCGAGCGCACGGTGCCGTCAGGGATATCAAAATAGGTGCGCAGGTCGCGGATGTCCAACAGCGGCGGCGGACCGAATGCGTCGGTCCGGGTGAAGGGAAGGGTCATGGGGCTTTCTGCCTCCATGCCATCTGTCCTGCAGCATGCCCGATCTCCGGCAGTGATCTTGCTCCGGCCCGATTGACACCCGGCACCGCTTTCCCGCACCTTGCTCCCTGTTTGACCGGTCAAACAGGGAGCGGCATCGTGCCAGTAATCGCAATAGCCACCACCAAAGGTGGATCGGGGAAAACCACGCTCGCGGCCGGCCTCGCCGACCTTCTCCGCAGGCAAGGCCGAGGCGTGGAATGCATCGACACCGACCCCAACCGCAACCTTCACGACTGGCTGTCCGATCCGCGAAACGGCATCCCGTGCACGCCGGTCGAGGAGGAAGCGGTGATCGACAGCGTGGCTGGCGCGGTCGAACGCTCCGACTATGTGCTGATCGATGTCGCCGGCGCCCTGCAGAGAGGCATGCTGTACGCCATCAGCGCCGCGGACTTCGTGCTGATTCCGTGCAAAACCGACCGGAAGGACGTGGTCGAGGCGGTGCGCACCCAGGAACTGATCGAATCGGCCGGCAAGATGGTCCGCCGTAAAATCCCTCACGCCACCGTGCTGACCCAGGTCAACCGGCGTGCCCAGGTGACCGGCCACACCCGGGCTCAGCTCGAGGTGATGGGCGTGCCGGTGCTGAGCGCCGCCCTGCCGGCCCGCACCGCCTATCAGCAGGCCTCCTGGAATGGCGCGCCGCTCGCAGCACCAGAGGCACGCGAAGACTTCGGCGCCATCGCCGCCGAAGTGGCGTCCCTGATGGAGGCGGAGCATGGCTAAGCGGCCCCCCCTCAAGCTGTTCGACGCGGACGAAATCAAACGGTCCATCGCCCCGCTGGCGCAACGCCTGCCGTCGAACCGTGCGTCCGGCCGCGATGGCGCACTGCCCCCGGAACCCACGACGCCGGACGAGTATGTCGAGACCATCGACCGCTTGTGGGAGGAGGCACAGAAAAGCTTCCTTGCCATCGGACGCTATCTGGACGAGGCGCAGAAGAAGCTTTCGGCGGAGCAGTTTGCCCAAGTGATCGAGCGCCTGCGCTTCGGCAAGGTCGTCCGCAGCCAGATCATGACCGCCTACCGCGCGGTGGCCGCCGGCCTGTTGCCGCCGGGTGTCGAGGCAGCCGGCTATTCGGTGGTCTATCATGCCGCAACGCTTTCCGACACGGAGCGTGCCCAGGCCGTCGCCGAAGGCGTGATCCGCCCCGACATGCGCCGCACCGAGATCGTCGCTTTCAAGCGGCGCATCCGGACGAACGCAGCACAGCGCGATGACGACCGCAGGACGATGCTGAAAGCGGAAAAGCAGCGGCTTCTTGCCCGTGTCGCCGACATCGACCGAGAGCTTTCGGCGCTCGCCTGACGTTTTAGTGGTGCATCCGCTAAGTTGATTGGAACTCCAGGGCTTCGGAGCGGTTGGTGAGGGAAACCCACCGCCCTGGAGCCGGGCCATGGCCATCTGCGTGCAGGGCTTGAGCGACGAGGAGCTGGAGAAGTTGAGGACGATGGCACGCTTGCGCACGTTGGGTGCCGGTCTCGTCCGGCGGGCGCAGATCGTCCTGCATTCGGTCGAGGGCCTGACCGCGCCGGCCATCTCCGAGCGCATGGACCTGTGCGGCGAGACTGTCCGCCACTGGCTCAAGCGCTTCAAGGCCCGCGGTCTCGACGGCCTGGAGGAAGACGTGCGGTCGGGGCGCCCGCCCACCTATACCGTGGCCGAGCGCAGCGCCGTGATCGACACCGCCCTGACCCCGCCTGCGGAGCTGAGCCTGCCCTTCGCGTCGTGGACGCTGGACCGCTTGGTGGCCCACCTGTCGGAGAAAGGGATCGGGATGAAGCGCAGCCGCATCGCCGAGATCCTTGTCCAGGAGGGATTGACGTGGCGTCAGGAGGAGACGTGGTTCGGGGCGCGGGTTGATCCGGACTTCACTAAAAAAAGGGGCCGATTGAGCAGCTCTACACCGCCCCGCCGACGGGCTGCGTAGTCGTCTGTCTCAACGAGATGGGGCCGCAGGCGAGCAAGAGCTATCCGGGCCGCCGGCCCGAAGGCCGAGCGCGCCAAGCAGGAGATCGACTACGGCCGGCGGGACGTGGCCGGGTACGTGGTCGGCGCCTTCCGCCCGGCCACGGGAGACGCCCTCACGGCGACCTATGAGGGCTGGACCACCGCGAATTGGATCGACTTCCTGGGCCGGGTCGAGGCTTGGATCGACCCCGCGGCAGAGCGGGTCTACGCCGTGCTCGACAACCTGAACTGCCACTCCGGCCCGGACGTGCTGCTGTTCAACCTCGCCCACCCGCGTTGGGAGTTCGTCTTCCAGCCCAAGTACGCCGCCTACCTGAACCTCATCGAGCCCTGGTGGAAAGTGCTGCGCTCACTGGCGCTGAAAGGGCGCCGGTTCGATGCCTGGGTCGAGATCGAGGCGGCGGTGGAACGGGCCACCGCCTACTGGACCGTGCACAAGCACCCCTTCGTCTGGGGCAGGCGCAGGCGCCATCGCGCGCCGAGCCGACTGGGTGTCGCCGCGCTCCCGAATGTCTAAACAACTTGGTGGATGCACCACTAAGCGCTTCATTTTTACCTTCTGATGCCCTGTGCTTTACGATGTTGAATCTCTTGCTCGCCCTGTGTCAGCCGCCGGCCTTCATCCTGGCGCTGACTCCGCTCCTGGCCCTGCGTCTGAGGCTTGCGCGCCTGCGCCAGCTCGGCCGCCATGCGCTGCCGCTCGCCCCGCGCCAGCCCGGCCGACACCTGCTCGAACAGCACCGCTTGCCCCTGCGCGCGCGCCAGATCGTTCCAATCGGTGCCCCGGTCATCCGGCCGGAACGTCGGCAGCAGCACCGTTCCCCCGACCCTGGCCGCCGCGTCCTCGGCCTTCTCCCGCCCGACATTCGGCTTGCCCTGGCGTTCCTTGACGTGGTCGTTGTCGCCGGCAATCACTAGCGGCTTGTCCGGATACCGCTGGCGCAACGCCTCAGCCACCGACCGCAAATTGCCGGCGTTGAAGGCCACCGCCACCGCAAGCCCGGTTTCCCGGTGCAGCGTCGCCGCGGTGGCATAGCCCTCCGCCACCAGCACCGACTTTGAGGCCGCGGCATCCCCGATCAGGAAGTGCCCCCCTTGGGTACGGGCATCCTTCTGAAAGCTCTTGCGCCCCTCCGCGGTGATCGCCTGCACCGAGATGACTTTGCCATCCATGCCCTGGATCGGCACCAGCAGGTTCCCCTCGCGGTCCTGGCGCAACCCGTAGGACGGCACATCCTTCGACAGCAGATAGGGATGATCGTCAGTCGCCGGCTCGGCCTGGGCAAGCCGCACCTCGGCGGCGTCCGCCGCCCGCTCCTGCACCAGCTCGCGCTCCTGCGCGCGGGCCTGCCGACGTTGAGCCGCCTCGGCGGTCAAGCGGGCACGGTCCACCGTGGTGGCGGCCTGTGTGCGGCTCGGTGCCTTCCAGTTCCGTTCCACCCCCGTCTTGTGGTTCTTGATGTAGCCGGCCGGGTGCCCATCCATGTGACCGACATAGGCGCCGCTGCGCTCGCCCGGCTTGTCGCCCTCCACTCGCACTCGCCGCATCTGGCCGTCCATCTCCGGCGGCCCGTCCAGGTGCAGCCCCGCCTCCCGCAAGGCGGCGGCGAACTCGGCGCGTGGGTCGCGGCCACCGTCCACATGTAGATCAGTATGCCCTGGCCTCCATTTTTCCAGCGGCGCCAGATCGACACCGGGCGGCGCATACCACGTTTTCTGCTCGCGGTCCCACCGTGCGCCCAGCCCCTTCGCCTCGTCCTTTTCCGCATAGGGCACCGCCAGATAAACCCGCTCGTCGACCGTCTGCATCGCCAAGGCCTGCGTCTCTGTGATGAGTACCGGCATTTTGACCTGCCCCCCCTCGTCCTGGCCCTGCGCCGGCACCGACGTGTGGTCGCGGCCTTGCTGCTGACCCTGCTCCTGGCTGAGCTGCTGCCCCAGTCCGTTGAGGTGCTTCACGATCTTCTCGGCGTCGGCCGCCGCGCGGAAAATCTCCCGCGGGTCCTCCTGTAAGGCTTCGATCCACGAGCCGATGTAGGCGACATGCTGGCCAGGGTCGTGGCCGATTTCGAGCTGCTGCCCCAGTACCATGGACGCGATTTCCGCCCGCAATTCCTCCTTGGCGTATCCTGCCGAGCCGAATGGGTGCGACAGGTCGCGGTCCAGGCGGGAGCTGTGTCCGGTCCAATGCCCCTTCTCGTGGAGCGCAGTCGCATAGAAGCCGTCGGCGCTCGGAAACTGCGAGCGCTCCGGCAGCACGATGTGATCCCACACTGGGCTGTAGAAGGCGCGGTTGCCGCCTTCATGGAGGATCTTCGGATCGCCGGCCGACAGCAGGCGCTCCGCCTGCTTGTGCCGCTGCCACTCCGGCAGCACCGGCCTCGCCTCGGCCTCCGGCAGGCCGTCGATCTGCGCCGCGTTGAACACCACGGCGGAGAGGACGCGGGGCCGCTCGTAGCGCACTATCTGCTTGAGCGGCTGACCGTCCTCGCCGGTCACCGGCTTGCCGTCCTGCCCCAGCACCGGCTCCAGGCCCTGCCATTTCCAATACTGGACGCCGGTGCCCGTCTCCCCCTTGCGCACCTGGGCGCCTGTGTCCTGGGCTTGGTTGTATGTCATCCAACGCGGATCGCCGTAGCCCCTGGCCTGCCCCACCGCCATCAGCCACAGGGTGTTGGCGCCGCGATAGTCTTTGCCGGTGGTTGGATTGTAGGGCAGATGCCGCTCGCCCGGCCTCCACGGCTTGATCCAGGGCGCCGTTCCCTCCTTGAGCTGGTCGATGATGGTGTCGGCGACGGTCTGGACGAACTCATTCGACGCCATGGCCGTGGCCCTCCAGCGCGTCGCCTAAGTCGGCGTTCGACTCCCAAGCGTCGGCCTCTGTCAACGCAGTTTCCTCGAACGCGCCCAGCGCCTCAGCCTCGTCGGGATCGACCTCGACCACCACCCCTGACGTGCCGAAGTCCGACAGGCTGGTGGAGAGGATCGCATCCTGCTGGATGCGGATCGGCGCCTGCTCGGCGTCATTGGCCGCTGGGGGGCGTGCCCCGCTGGTCAAGCTGCTGTTGGACATTGGTCGTCCTCCGGTAAGCCGTGGTGTCAGCGTGATAGGGATCGGCCGACGCCGCCTCGGGCGCCGGCTGGGGGAGGGGTTGGCGCGGCGGGGCCGCGTCACCCGAAGCAGCGCCGGCCGCGAAGGTCACACCCGCGCCGTAGTAGCGGGCGACATAGCCGTTGCGGAACCCGCGCTCGAAACTGCCGGTGTTGTAGGCGCTGAGCGCGGCCTTCAACGCCTCCTGGCCGGGGCCATGGCGCTCGACTGCCCGTCCATAGTTGGCGGTCAGGATCGCCGCCCCAGCTTTCAGATTGGTGCAGGGGTCGAACATCTGCTCGACCGTGTAGCCGAGCCTCGACAGGTTGGCCGAGTTCACCTGCATCAAGCCGAGATCCACTGTGTAGCCGGCGGCCATTGCCGAGCTGGCGAGCTTCACCGCCTCGGCCATGTCGATGGCCGGCCGCGCCAGCGACGCGCCGTTGATCTTGATCGCCAGCGGATTCCGCCCGCTCTCCACCCGGATGATCTCCTGCACGGTCTGCAGCGCCACGTCCGGCGCACAGGCAAGGATGAGGTCGATCATGACGCCCCCTGCACAAGGATGGGCCGCGCGGTCCCCTGGATGTTCTCCAGCGGCAGCGCTCCGAAATAGCGGCTGTCGAAAGACGCCGGGTGATGGGAGGACATCACCCACACGGTGCCGACCTCGACCCGGTAGCGGCCGGGCGGCAGCACCGGCATCGGCCGGCCGGCGCCGTCCGCGGCGAGCGGCCGGCTGTTCACCAGCAGCACGCCATTCACCCGCACCCCCTCGGCCGTCAGCTCCACCTCGTCGCCGGCCTGGGCGACGATGGGCTTGAACAGCGGTTGATAACCGCCAGGGCAGGACCCCGCCGGCACATAGCCACGCTCACGCGCCAGCCGGAACGGTCCGCTGTCGGGCGGGCACAATTCGACCACCACGCCCTGCGTTACGGCGCCGGCCACATCGACCCGCCACAGCCCGACCGGCAGGGATGGCGTGGCGTTGATCCGCCAGCCGGCCGTGCCGGCGGCGGTGGTCGCCACCGTGGTCAGGATCGCGGCGCACCACACCCTCACGGCAAAGCGCCGGCCACGATTGGGCCGGCTCATAGCACGAACGCCTTGCCCGGCTTCCGGCCCCGCAGCCGATCAGTTGGTGGAGCTGGAATCTTGGCACGGTCGGTGAAGACCGGATCGCGGAAGTAGAGGCTCTGCGTGCCATAGACCGGGGCATGGCCGGCGGCGAACACCAGCACGTCGCCCGGCTCGCTGATCCGGCCGGCCTCGTCTTTCACCGGAGCTCTTAGCCGCATCACCTCGTCGGGCGTCAGCAGCGGCCGGCTCACCTCGTGATAGGAGCGCGTGACGTTCTGCAAGACGGCGCCGAAGCGCGACCCGCTGGTGGAGATGTCTTCTTTCACAATCGTCGTGGTGCCGGTCATCTTCGACAGCCATTCGGCCGTCTCGACCTTATTCGGCGCGTAGGCCACCCGGACATGGCAACTGGACAGGATGCTCTCGTCCTTGCCGTAGAGGCTCCACAGCTGCGCCACGTCCTGAACGATCACATACGCCTTGATGCCGTAGCCGGTGATGAAGGACAGCGCCTCTTGGAAGACCTCCAACTTGCCGAAGCTGGCGAACTCATCCAACAGCAGCAGCAGCCGGTGTTTGTGAAGCGCCTGCTCCAGGCCGCCGACAAAGGCCATTTCGTCACGCACCAGCACCCTGACGATCTGGTTGATGACCAGCCGCATCAACGGCTTCAGCCGATCCTTGTCGGCGGGACGAACAACCAGGTAGAGCGACACTGGCCGCTCATGGTCCATCAGGTCGCCGACCATGAAATCACTGCGCCCGGTGTTCTGCTCCACCAGCGGATCGCGGTAGAGACTGAGGAAGCGCCGGGCGGTGGAGAGGATCGAGGCGCGTTCCTCGTCTTCGGTGTTCAGCATGTCGCGGGCCGCCGCCGCCACCACCGGATGGGCGACGGCCTCGCCTGTCTCCGCTTTCCACAGATGCCGGTTCTCCAGCATCTCCTCGTACAGCTCGATCACCGGCCGCTCCGGGTCTGACAGGGCCTGCGCCACTGCCGGCAAGGTGACAGCCCGTCCGTCCTTGGCTTCCTTGTAGCTGAGATGGAGGATGACCCCGGTCAGCAGCGCATGCGCCGATGCCGCCCAGTGGTCCAACTGCCCGGTGCCCTGGGGATCAACCATGATGGTGACGACGTTCTGCACGTCGCCCACCTCATAGAGCGTGCCGAAGCGGATTTCTGCCAGCGGGTTGAAGGCAACGCTGCCCTCTGCCGCCGCCGGATCGAACTTCATCACCACTTGGCCCTGCGCCTTGCGCCAGCCCGCCGACATCGCCCACAGCTCGCCCTTCATGTCGTGGGCCACGACGCTGTGCGGCCAGGACAGCAGGGTGGGGACCACCAGCCCGACGCCCTTGCCGGATCGCGGCGGCGCGATGGCGGCGATGTGCTCCGGCCCGTTGTGCCGGAGGTAATGCAGCCGGCCGGTTGCCGGATCGGTCCAGCCGCCGACATAGACGCCGGCACCCGGCTTGTCCGCCGCCGGCAGCAGCCCGCTGCGCTCCACCTCGCTCCGGCCCGCCCAATGGGCGGTGCCATGCACCCCCTCGTGCCGGGTGGCGCTGCGGGTTGCAAGCCCAACGGCCAGCACAGTGGTCAGGATGCTGGCGCCAAGTCCGCCGAGAAAGCCGAGATTTGCTGTGTCGAACACCGCCTTGGCCGACCAGTACCAGTCCATCTGCCACCGGAACCAAGCCCACGGCGGATAGACCACACCGATCAATGGCTCCCCTAGTGCCGGATGGTAGCCGAGACTCTGCGCCACATACTGGGTGCAGACGCTCGACAACCCGACCGCCGTCCCGGCCAGCAACAGCGGCCCGAACAGCCGCGCCCGTGATCGCTTGCGCTTGGGTTGGAGAGTCGGACTTAAGGGACCGGCCGTCGTCATCGCTTGCGCCCTCTCGATGGGGAAAGGAGGCGGCCCCCGCTGTTCAGCTCGACCGTCTGCCCCACCCGCCATGTGCTCGCCTTGGCGGCTTGGGCGGGGGTGACCGGCTTGACCAGCGTCTCGCCGCCTCGATGCAGCAGCACCACCTCGGCACCGTCTTGCAACCTACGGCGGCCTTGGTAGACCACCGGGCCGGCGTCGCTCGGTGTCCAGAGGCGCGTATAGTCTATCGACGTTACGATCTCTCTCCTATTGTTCCGGCGGGAGATGAAGGCGGTGACGGATGTAGATCCTTCGGCCTGGGTCATAGGCTTGGCCATTCGAGCGCGCTCCCGCTCGAGCTCGGGGTCGGCAAAACGCACCTCCAGCCCCTTCACCGCCGCGAGCTGCGCCACCTGCGTTTTGAAGGCATCAGAGCCCTCCACGACCAAGGCCTGGCCACGGAAGCGGTCGTCGGCCAGCGACAGAGCGAGAAAGGTCGCCCCGGCGGTGACCTCGGTCACCCGCACCTGGGTTGCCTCGTCGCTCACCACCCCACCATCCTCCACCCGGTAGACCAGCGAACCGTCCTTGCCGGCATTCGGGCGCAGCCGTTCATAGACGATGTGCCGGGCAACATCGGCGTCGGCCGCAGTCAGCAGGGTCTCCGCCATGCGGCGCTGCCGGCGAGAGCGGCTGCGCAACACCGCCACCGCCATCTCGTTGCCCCGGCTGGCTTCTGCCGTCAGGAAATCTTGCCAGCGTGGCAAGCCCTGCCCTGCCACCTGCTGGCGCTGCCGGGCTTGCTCCTGGCGCCGCGCTGTGGCGTCGGCCCGGCGCTGGTGGGCCAGCATCGTGTAGGCATGCCGGCGCTCGACCGCTGTCAACACTGGACTGCGCTTGATCTCCGCCCGCCGTGCCGCATACCACGCCGCCAGTTCCTTGGCGTGTTCCGCCTGGGCCTGACGCAGCGCTGCCTGCTGGGCGGCCCGTGCCTTGAGCAACGCCTCGCGCTGTGCCTTGTACTCTTGGTACAGCCCCTCGCTGTTGCCATGCCGGAGCAGCGGCACTCTCTGGTAGCCGTGCCCTAGCTGTGCGGGAGTGTCGCCTTGGGCCCCGTCACTGGCCGCCACGCTCGGCCGGCGCTGGTTCTGCGCCTGGGATGGCTCATAAGCTCCCAGTCTCTTCGTCAGCGATTTGGCCGACAGGCTGCGGTCGACACTGCTCGCCTTTACGCCAAGCCCTATCGCCTCCTGCACGATGGCCAGCCCGGCGCCCTTCGGCCGGATCACCAGCCCATAGCGCTCCAGCACCGCATGCAGCTCGCCCCAACTTGCCGCCTTGACTGCCCCCTCCACGAGCTCGGCGCCGGCGGTCTCCTTCACCCACCGCAGGAACGACGCCTCACCGGAATGCGCCTCCATGTCGCCCGGCCGGCCGGGCAACGTCGGGCCGTCCATCGGGTGGAGCTGAAGGCCATGCTTTTGCTCCAGCGCCCGGCACAGCCGGAACAATGTCGGGTGGTCGTAGAACGGCTCGACGCACCGCAGAGTGCGGGGATGCACCCGGTTGATCGCGATGTGAATGTGGAAGTGCTGGGTGTTGGTGTGGGCGGCACTGATCCGCTGATGCTCGGCATAACCGATGCCGGCGCACAGCGTGTCCTCGATGTCCTCTAGTTGGGCCCTGGTCGGCACCTCCCCCTCGGGGAAGCTGACGATCAGGTGATAGGTCTTGTCGCCCTTCGCCCGCTTGTTGCGCTCCTGTGTCACCAGGATCTCGCGGATCGCCCACCCCGGTTCGTCACTGGTGCAGTTGGTGATGCACGACCACGCCAGCTTTTCCCCGCCGCCTTTGGCGTCCAGAATGTAGTCCGCCGTCCGCGTCCATAACTGCGCCGCCGCCTCGGTCTTGGCCGCCAGAATATAACGACCCAATCTTGCAAAATCGGACGTCGCCTTGGTGCGCTTGACCCGCTTGGCGATCATAATCGCGTCATCGCATGGCGAAGCTCGTCCTGCGTATCCTTGATGTATCCCAGCAGCTCACGCACGTCGGCAACCGCTGCCCCCCGCCCTGGCGTGTCGGTCAGCCACAACTTTAGGAGGCCGCCCAACCGCCCCAGGTCAGCGTTCACTTTTATCAGCTGCTCAACCGCATCGAGGTCCACCACGCTGCGCGGCTGGTGCCCCAGTCCGACGTTCCGCAGATAGGCCGACACCGACAGTCCGGCCGCCTCCGCCTGCGCCTCGATCCGCGCCCGCTCGGCCGCATTCACCCAGACCTTCAAGGGCCGCTGCCGGTCGCGGGTCTCGCCCGCATTGGGTGCCGTCATGGTGGTTTCCTCCCTGGCGTTCAAAGCGGCGGCAGCCGCCGTATGCCTCGCAGAGCAAGATCAGCGTCGAGCCCAAAGGGCGAGTAAGCGCGGGTGTTGTAGGACTGCACGGCTCTGCCGTGTAGTCCTACAACACATATCTTGTCAGCCAAAACTCTGCGAAACTCTGCAATAGTCTGCAACACTTTGCGAAGGACTATCCCACCTGGGTCAAAATCACAAAGATTTGCAGAGCCTCTAAAACCTTCGCAATGGTTCGCAGAGTTTCGCAGTCTATACCGTCGGAGAGTTTGCGAAACTCTTTGAACCTTTTGCGAGACTAGGGTCTCGGTAGCCGCTGAGAGAGCCGATGATGGACAAGCCGGACAGTGCCGGCCCTGCGCGCCACTGGGGCGCCGGCCGGATCGCCTTCCTGACCATCCTTGAAACCGTTCGCAAGGACGTGACCCAGGGTTACCCGCTGACGGTGATCCACCAGCGTTACGCCGCCAGTCTGGGCGTCAGCTACTCAAGCTTCGCCCGCTATGTGCAACGCTACATCACTGAGGTGGACACCGCAGAAAGCCGGCGACGAAAGAGCGACAAGGACGTGACCGCTCCTCCCAATAAGGCCGACCTACCCGCTTCCCCTACGCCGCGGCCGCCTTCCGATCCGAACGCCGGTCCCATGATCCGTCATTTTAAATACAATCCGCGCGCGAAAAACCCCGAGGACCTGATTTAAGGAGTCACCGATGACGACGAAGGTCAAACAGGTCACTAATGAGGTCGCGGCGTTACCCGAAACGCCTTCCCAAGTTCACATGACACTCCAGGGAAAGGGGGGTGTCGGAAAGTCCATGGTCTCGTCCTTCCTGGCACAATACCTCATCAACCATAACCGGCCCGTCACCTGCATCGACACCGATCCCGTCAACGACACCCTCTCGGGCTATACCGCGCTCAACGCCCGCCGCCTCGACCTCTTGCAGGGCAATCAGATCAACACCCGTAACTTCGACACCATGATCGAGTTGCTGGTGTCAGAGGACGCCAGCGTCGTGGTCGACAATGGTGCCGCCTCCTTTTTGCCCCTCATCAGCTATATGCTCGAGAACGGCGTTGCCGACCTCCTGGCCGCTTCAAGAAGGCAGCTCGTCGTCCATACCGTCGTCACCGGTGGTCAGGCCATCATGGACACTCTTACCGGCTTTGATCAGCTCGCCCGCCAGCTTCCCGAAAGCGCCCAGATGGTGGTGTGGCTCAACGAGTATTTCGGCGACATCGTCGCCGACGGAAAGAGCTTCGAAGAAATGAAAACCTTCCACCTCAACCGGCATCGGGTGAAAGGGCTGGTGCAAATCAAGCGCTATACCAGCGAAACCTTTGGAAAAGACATGGAGATGATGCTGGATCGCAAACTCACATTTGATGAGGCGGTCAGCAGCCCCGATTTTGGCCTGATGGCGAAGCAACGTCTGACGATGATGAAACGTGATATCTTCAATCAGATCGCTCTTGTCGTCTGACCGCCATGGATGTCCAACGCCTGATCGGTGAAGTTGCTAAGCGGCACAACGTGCTGCTCGGCCCCTCTGACCCGATCCTCGTCACCCTCACCCTCAACGAGTTGGTGCTCGCCCAGTATATCGAGCGACTGACTGCCACGCTTGAACAGGCAGAGGACCGGACGGCTGCGGGGGCGGCCCAGCAGATCGCCGCGGCCCGCGAGTTGGCCGGCAAGCTCGTCACCGAGACCGGCGGCTACGTGGCCGGACAAGTCGAGGAAGCCGGCAGGGCCGTCCAGGCGCAGCTTCTCGCTTCGCTCGACCGGCAGGTGCAGGCAGCACGGGAAGCCGCCCAGCAGGCCGCTATGGCCCGCCGAACGGCCCTTTACGCCGCCTTGGTGGCTGTGGGGGCCGTCTGTAGCCTCGTCGGCTTGCTGGTGGGAGCGATCACCTTGTAGCGCCGCCTGCCTCCAAGTCACTCACCCGACGCTCACATGTCTGTTTGATGCCAGGGGGATGTTGAACTAGGGCTCGAGCAGCTCATACAATGGCTTTCCCACCACACGCGCAAGCAATGCCATGTAGCTGAGGCTGGGGGAGTGGCGGGCATTCTCAATAACACTGATATAGGCTTGACCTATCCCAGTTAGTGCCGTGATATCATTTTGAGAGAGGCCTGCTTCCAAACGAGCCCTTTTGAAGTTTCGCGCAAATGTCAGCAGCTCAGGCGGCGTATTTTCCTTCGTAATGCGCCGCTTGTGTGTCTTGGGCGGACCACCTGCATCTTGGTTGTCACTGGTCAATGCCTGATCCCCTTCATTTGCCGGGGGACGGCTTTAAGAGTTCATGCAAAGGTTTTCCCACCACACGGGCCAACAAAGCCATGTGGGTCAGGCTTGGATCAACCACAGCCCGCTCCACCTCGGACACATAGGCCTGCGAAACGCCAATTCTCTTGGTGATGTCAGTTTGAGTCAGCCCTGCGGCAAGGCGGGCTTGTTTGAAGTTATGTGCAAATATCAACAACTCAACCGGCTTGTCTTTATGGGACGCTCGGCGCTTGCGAGAGGCTGGTTCTGGTTTTTCGTCAGGATCAACCACGTCAGTCACTCGCCCTTATTGCTCTGCATGGCTCAATCCGGAATATCTAATGCAGATAATGTGCCAAATCCTAGCGGAATAGACTTGATACTTAATCCAACCGGTTCGCGGAGTGGGTATTCTCATGTAACGGCGTAAGCCTCACCCCTTCGACCTCAAGACAGAAGCCAGACATATCTCTCACCCATTCAAAACAACTTCGAGGCACAAGCCTGCGTTCACCTTACTGTTTGATTTCTAAAACACAAGGACGCTGCGCGTCCGATCTGCTACACAATCGGCATACCCAAATATGCATTTATTCTTGAACAATCGGTCACAGGGACTCTCTTGCAGTTGCCCTACCCGTTTGTACGCACAACCTGGCCACGACCAAGGTGAGGTCTCCCTATACCCTTTCAGTCATTCTGGAGGTCATTCGATGACGGCTATAGTGAGTGCTGCCGCAGATACGCAACGAACGACCCCGGGAGATGCCGATGGCTGTGGTTGCTACCGCTTCATACCAGCAAGAGCACGACCGGCGCGTGCAGGAGAAGTTGCGCCGTGAGCTTGGCCAGTTGGTGTGTGGTTTTCTGGCCGAAGCGGATGTCGTGGAAATCGCGCTGAACCCGGACGGCCGGCTATGGGTCGAGCGGCTGGGGCAGGACATGAAGCCGGTCGGCACCATGTCGGCCAGCCAAGCGGAGTCGCTGATGACCACGGTGGCGGCGGCTCTGCGCACCACCATCACCCGCGACACCCCGATCCTCGAATGCGAGCTGCCCTTTGACGGCTCCCGTTTTGAGGCCCTGATTCCACCGGTTGCTGCCGCTCCCACCTTCACGATCCGCCGCAAGGCGTCGCGCGTCTTTACGCTGGAGGAGTATGTCGAGCTCGGCATCATGACCGAGCGCCAGCGGGCGATGCTGGTCGAGGCCGTCGCTGCCCGCCGCAACATCCTGGTGGTCGGCGGTACCGGCACCGGCAAGACGACGCTGACCAACGCCCTCATCAAGGAGATCGAGCGCGCCACCCCGCACCACCGGCTGATCATCATCGAGGACACGGTGGAGCTTCAATGCAGTGCGCCGAATGCGGTGCCGCTGCGCGCCACCGAGCATGTCAGCATGCTGCGGCTGCTCAAGGCGACCATGCGCCTGCGCCCCGATCGCATTCTGGTGGGCGAGACGCGCGGTCCGGAGGCATTGGCGCTGCTCAAAGCCTGGAACACCGGCCACCCCGGCGGCGTCGCCACCGTTCACTCCAACACCAGCGACTGCGCCGGCACCGCCGGCTTGGTCCGCCTAGAAAGTCTGATTGCCGAAGCCACTCCGACGCCGATGCACACGCTGATCACCGAGGCGGTCAACCTGGTGGTCAACATCGAAAAGACCTCGTCCGGCCCGGGCCGGCGCATCGCCGCCGTTCTCGCCGTCGAGGGGTTCGACGGCAGCAATTACGTCCTCTCACAACTCGGATAAAGCTTCCATGCGCAATCCCCTCTTACGCGGCGTCTCAGCCGCCACCCTGACGGCTGCCCTCACGGTTCTGCTGACCGATCCCCAACCGGCGCTCGCTGCCGGCGGTGGCGGCGGTGGGCTTCCCTGGGAAGCGCCGCTCCAGACCTTCGTCAACTCGCTGACCGGGCCGGTTGCCTTCGCCATCTCGCTGCTCGGCATCGTCGTCTGCGGCGCCATGCTGATCTGGGGCGGCGAGATCAACGAGTTCGCCCGCCGCTTCGTCATGCTGGTGCTGGTGGTCGCCCTGCTGGTGTTCGCCACCAACATCCTGACTCAGCTTTTCGGCGTCGGCGCGGTGATCGCTTCGGCCGGGGCTGGGGTGGTGCTGGCGTGACCGGCGGCGCCAGCGGCCTGCGTCGGACCGAATTCCGCCGGGCGCTGCACCGTGCCAACCTGCTGATGGGCGGGGAGCGCGAGCTGGTGATGTTCACCGCTCTAGTGGCCGGCGGCCTGATCCTAACGGCGCAGAACTGGATCGCCGCGGCGGTTGGTCTCAGCGTCTGGTTCGGCCTGATCGGCTTTTTGCGGACCATGGCCAAGGCCGATCCCCGGCTGAGCCACGTCTACACCCGCCACCTCCAGTACCAAGCCTACTACCCGGCCCGGTCGCGGCCTTCCCGCGACCGATAAGGAGCGGCCATGCTGGCTCTCAAGACCTACCGTGACAAAGCCAAAGGCGTGCCTGATCTGCTCGACTGGGCTGCTCTGGTCGATGACGGGATCGTCCTCGGTAAGAGCGGCGCCCTGCTCGCCGGCTTCTACTACCGGGGGCCGGACACCGCATCCTCGACCGCCGATGAGCGCAACT
Organism: Azospirillum sp. A1-3; assembly: GCF_023806445.1. Taxonomy (NCBI): domain Bacteria; kingdom Pseudomonadati; phylum Pseudomonadota; class Alphaproteobacteria; order Rhodospirillales; family Azospirillaceae; genus Azospirillum; species Azospirillum sp. A1-3. The sequence goes on along the minus strand of NZ_JAMSLU010000002.1, from coordinate 374,424 downwards.
ATGTGACGGAGCGGGTGAACGCCGCCCTCGCCCGGCTGGGAAGCGGCTGGGTGAGTTGGTTTGAGGCCGCCCGCCTGCCCTCGGCCGGCTATCCATCGGCCGAGGCCTCGGCGTTCCCCGATCCGGTCAGCCGCCTGATCGAGGCGGAGCGCCGCCGCCAGTTCACCACTCACGGCGCGCACTACGAGTCCGACTATGCCCTGGTGGTGCAATACACCCCGCCGCTGCGGCGCAATACCAAGATCCAGGATTACCTGTGGGACGAAGACCCGACCGCGGCGCCGCAGTCCCCGGCCGACCAAACGCTCGCCGCTTTCCGGAAAGCTCTGGACGATTTGGAAGACGCGCTCGGCACCGTGCTGACGGTGCGCCGGATGGGCAGCTACACCCATGTCTGCGCCCAGGGCCGCGAGCACCTGCGCGACGAGCTGGTCGACTATCTGCATTTCTGCCTGACCGGCGACGACACCCCGCTGACCCTCCCGCCGGACGGGATGTATCTCGACGCGGTGATTGGCGGGCGCGAGCTGTGGACCGGCGACACCCCGCGCATCGGCGAGCGCTACATCGCCTCCGTCTCGCTGGAAGGCTTCCCCGGCGCCTCACACCCCAACATCCTCGACGTGCTGGAGCATCTGCCGGTGGCCTATCGCTGGTCCTCACGCTTCATCCATCTCGACCAGCATGAGGCGGTGTCCCACCTCCACCGCTACCGCCGCAAATGGAAGCAGAAGGTGCGGGGCTTCTGGTCTCAGGTCTTCCGCACCCAGGGCGGCGTCATCAACGAGGACGCCCTGCTGATGGCCGGAGAGGCCGAAGCGGCAATCACCGATGCCAGCTCGGCACTGGTCACCTTCGGCTACTACACCCCGGTCATCGTGCTGATGGGCGAGGACCGCGCCCAGCTGCTCGACAGCGCCCGGCTGGTGTCGCGCGAAGTGCAGCGCCTTGGCTTTGCCTGCCGGCTGGAAACCATCAATGCGGTGGAAGCGTGGCTGGGCACCCTGCCCGGCCATCCCAACCCCAACGTCCGCCGGCCGCTGATCCACACCCTCAACCTCGCCGATCTGCTGCCGCTCGCCAGCGTGTGGGCCGGGCTGGATGCCGCCCCCTGCCCCTTCTATCCGGAGGCGTCACCACCGCTTTTGTATGGTTCTGCCCCTGGATCGACGCCTTTTCGGCTCAATTTGCACGTTGGCGACGTTGGACATACCCTCGTCTTCGGTCCGACCGGCGCCGGCAAATCCACCCTGCTGGGCACGGTGGCGGCCCAGTTCCGCCGCTACCCTGGCGCCACCGTGGTGGCCTTCGACAAGGGCCGCTCCATGCTCGCTCTGGCGCTCGCCTGCGGCGGCGCCCACCACGACATCGCCGATGAGGCCAGCCGGCTGTCCTTCGCTCCGCTCGCCGCGCTCGACACCGCCGGGGATCTCGCCTGGGCGGAAGACTGGATCGAATCCTGCTACCAGCTGCAGAGTGGCATGCCGCCGACCCCGGCCCAGCGCGAGGAAATCCACCGCGCCATGCGGCTGCTGAGCCAGGAAAAGGGGCTGGAGGAACGTTCCCTGACCGACTTCCTGCTGACGGTACAGGACGAAAAGCTGCGCTCGGCCCTGACGCCCTACACCATCAGCGGCCCGCTTGGTCACCTGCTCGACAGCACCCGCGACGGGCTGGGAGAGGACGCCTTCACCGTCTTTGAGATCGAGGAGCTGATGGGGATGGGCGAGAAGAGCCTGATCCCGGTGCTGCTCTACCTGTTCCGTCGGTTTGAGAAGTCCCTGCGGGGTCAGCCGGCGCTTCTGCTGTTGGACGAGGCCTGGGTCATGCTCGGCCACCCGGTGTTCCGCGAAAAGATCCGGGAATGGCTGAAGGTGCTGCGCAAGGCCAACTGTGCCGTGGTCCTCGCCACGCAAAGCCTGTCGGATGCGGTGCGCTCGGGCTTGCTCGACGTGCTGTTGGAGTCTTGTCCCACCAAGCTGCTGCTGCCCAATGAGGAAGCCGACAAGGGCGGCACGCCACAGGTTCCGGGACCGCGCGACCTCTACACCTCCATCGGGCTGAACGAGGTGCAGATCGGCATCCTCAAGAGCGCGGCCAAGAAGCGCGACTACTACTACCTGTCGCCGGAAGGCCGCCGGCTGTTCTCGCTCGCCCTTGGGCCGGTGGCCCTCGCCTTCGTCGGCGTCTCCGACAAGGAGAGCGTGGTGCAGGTGCGCGAGCTGTCCGCCAGCCATGGCGCCGACTGGCCTTTCCAGTGGCTCCAGAAGAAAGGGGTGCGCCATGACCACCTTCTGTAAAGCCGCGACCGCTGCCAGCGCGCTGCTGGCCGGCCTCGCCCTGCTGCCGGCGCCGGCTCGGGCGGATGACTGGGGCTGTCAGGTCCTGCTCTGCATGAGCAACCCAGGCGGCCCGACCCAGTTTTCGGAATGCGTGCCGCCGATAGACCGGCTGTGGCAGCATCTGCGCCGTGGCGGCAGCTTTCCGACCTGCGACATGGCCGGCTCGCCGGAAAGTGGCGGCTCCTACGTGGAGCAGGTGTTCGATCCCTATGACCTCTGCCCCGCCGGTCTCCAACCAGCATCGGCCGGCCAATGGGTCGGCAGCAGCTCGCAGTTTGAACTCTTACCGCTTGGGGGCCTACCGGCGGATGGGAACACCGCGCGGCCGGCCCAGTCGGAGGCGTCGATCACCAGCGACCACGGCGGCAGCCTGGGGCCGCGCGCCTGTGTCGGCTCGCTGATGGGCACCACCGTCCAGGGCGGCTCGGACGATGAACGGATCACCGTCCACGTCTACGACGCTGTGCAATGGCTGCAACCGAAGTCGCCGCAAGCCTTTGACGTCTACATCGACTCTCGCCTCTTCCACCGCGTTCGCATGCAGTAGGTGACCCGATGCGCAAGCCCCTCACCGCCCTTCTGCTGTCCGCCTTGATGTTCCACACCCTGCCGGCGCAGGCGCAAGGCATCCCGGTGATCGACGTCTCGGCCATCGCGCAGATGATCACCCAGGTCGCCAACCAGATGGAGCAGATCAGCAATCAGGTTCAGATGATCGAGAACCAAGCCCGCACGCTCCAGACGCTGGGCGGCGGCAGCTTCGGCGAGCTGAACGGCAACCTCACCCAGCAGGTGGGCCAGCTCAACGCGGTGATGAACCGGGTCCAGGGGATCGGCTACCAGCTCGGCGGCATTGAGCAGGAATTCAACCAGCTTTTCCCGCCGGGAACGAACTGGCAGTCGGTGCCGACGCAAGACGTGGCGCCCTATTACCAGCGCTGGTCCAGTCAATTGCAGGACGCCTCGCGCACGGCGATGGACAGTCAGGGCGTGGTGCGCAACGTCCAGCGCAACGTCTCGGCCGCGCAAGGCATCCTGGCCGATGCACAAGCCTCGGACGGCGAGGTGCGCCAGCTCCAGGCCACGAACGAAATGCTGGCCCTGCTGGCGACCCAGCTCGGCGACATGACCATGACTATGGCGACCACCGGCCGGGTCACCGCGAGTGCGGCGGTGGCGGCGCAAACACGCTCTGACGCTCAGACTGAGCTTCTGCGTCGCTTCACCGCTCCCGCCACCGTGCCAACTGGTGATGGCAAAGCCTTCTAAAAGGAAAGTGGAATGATCCAAGTAAAGACGTACGTCGCCATTCTCATTCTTGTGGGTTCAATCGCTGGTTCTGCGGTCATCACACATATTGTAACTCGCTACAGTGTGAGCGTTACCTGCGCAACCGCTGAGCCGGCTCCTACGCGGCGATTGCCGATTGGTCCAGGCCCAACGGTAAACACCAGGGATGGCAAAGCATTCTAAAGGGAGGGTAAGATGCGGCTGAAGACAGTCCTTCAATGTCTTGCTATTGCAGCCTCCTGTGCCGTCATCCTGACTGTGGGTGATGCTCTTGCGCAAGTGAGCAACAACTCTCTTGATGAAATTACAACGCTGTATCAGGAAAGGTCGGCGGCGTGGCAAGCAACCTTGCGGAATGCGGCTCTCAATCTCTTTTGGCTTTTGGCAGCGATCGAGTTCGCCTGGGCCGCTATCCGTCTTGTGCTGCGGGGTGCCGATTTTGGCGAATGGGTAACAGAGGTTGTCAACCAAGTCCTTTTCATCGGCTTTTTCCTGACCCTGTTGCTCAACTCGGCCGACTATGCCCAAGCGATTGTCGATAGCTTCCGGCAAGCCGCCAATCAGGCGAGTGCGGCCAGTGGTGGTATGCAGCAGATTACACCATCGAACATTTTTGACGTTGGCCTGAGACTGGCTACCCGTATTGTTGACCAAGTCTCGCTTTTCTCCCCTGGTGATAGCGCTGGATATGTTTTGGCGGCGCTGATCGTCCTCATTTGCTTCGCCCTGATCGCTGCCTTCATGATCCTGGCCCTGGTGGAGAGCTACATCGTCATCTCTGCCGGCGTTCTGCTGATGGGTTTTGGCGGCTCGCGCTGGACCAAGGATTATGCCGTCAAAGTCATGGTCTACGCTATGGCGGTGGGCGCCAAACTATTCGTCCTCCAACTGCTCGTTGGGCTTGGACAAGCAATGATTCAGAGCTGGGAAGACCGGCTCGTCAACACCACCTCCGATATCTTTGTCATTGTCGGTTCCGGCGTTGTCATGCTGGCAATCACCAAGGTGGTGCCGGACATGGTCCAGAGCCTCGTGAACGGCACGGCCCCCAGCGGCGGTGGTGCCCTGGTCGGTGCTACCGCAGCAGTCGGCGGGGCTGCAGTTGGGGCCCTGGCCGGTGCGGCCGGCGCCGGCATGGCGGTCGGCGGTGCCTCCAAGCTTGCGAGCGCCCAGCTCGCCAGCTCCGGCCTATCATCGTCCCCTCCGCCCGCTTTTGCCGCCCGCATGGCCGCTCGTACTGCCGGCAACCTCGGCCAGGCGGCGGTACAGGATGTTGGCCGCCGCCTGTCCGGCCGTCACCACGGAACCATGGGTGGGCGTATGGGCGAAAGCATGATCCACAAGGCCCGTGAACTGCGAGCCGCTGCCGAAAAGCCGCAGGCACCCCAGGCTCGGCAAGCCCCCCAGCAGGGGCAACCGACGGGCCAACCTGACAACGTGATCCGCCCCGAATAGGCGTTCGGTTTTGAACGCCAGGGGGATGGAGTCCTTCGATCTATAGGCAATCGACTATGAAGACCCACGCCTTTCGCAAGCCGAGATCACCACAGAAACTGTCTGCCGAGACTCCCTACCTCTCGGCCCGGCGCGAGTGGAACGAGCGCTACGGCTCCTACATCGCCCGCGCCAATGCATGGCGCCTCACGGCGCTGTCCAGCCTCGCCATTGCCGCGCTGGCGGTCGGGGGCGTGGTGTGGATCGGCAGTCAGAACCGCCTCGTTCCCTATGTCGTAGAAACCAACAAGCTCGGCGATACGGTCGGGGTCCGGCGGGCCGATCAGATCTATGTGCCCAACGAGCGGGTGATCCGCGCCCAGCTCGCCCGCTGGGTCAGCAACATCCGCTCCGTCTATGTCGATGCCGCGGCGGAGCGCGCGCTGATCGACGAGGCCTTCGCCATGCTCAACAAGCGCGGCGCCGCCTATCCGCAAATCCTCGAACACTTCCGGTCCAACGACCCGTTCAAGCGGGCAGAAAGCGAAACGGTGACCGTCGAGGTGCAGTCGGTGCTGCCGATCAGTCAGGACACCTGGCGGATCGAATGGCGGGAAAGCGTGATGAACCGGGACGGCTCGGTCAAGCAACCACCGCTGTTCTGGCAGGCCACGGTGACGATCAGCATCGCCCCGCCGGCCACCGAGCAGGCGATCCTCATGAACCCGATGGGGGTCTACGTGAACAGCTACTCCTGGTCCCAGCGGCTTATCTGACAGGTGCCCCCATGCTCAAGGAAACCTTCATCCTGACCGCCCTGGCGGTGACCGTAGCGGGACCGGCGCTTGCTCAGCAAGTTCCGGCCATCCAGACGGCGCAGACGGAAGCGCCCGGCGCGGCACCGCCGGCCGGCCATCCCCCGGCTGTCCTGACCCGCCGCACCGGCACCCCGCCGCCGGTCAACCTGATGTCGGGCAAGGAGGCCGAGCTGAACGCCAAGGAACAGCGTGGTGTCGCGCTCTCTGGCGAGTGGCGCGGCGGCAAGGACCATCCGGCACGCGGGCAGGCCGGCCGCGTCACCTTCACCTACGGCTCCACCCTGCCCTCCGTCGTCTGCGCCCCTCTGCGAGTCTGCAACCTCGAACTCCAGCCGGGTGAGGTGGTGCAGCAGATCGACCTCGGCGACATTGCCCGCTGGAAGGCCACCCCGACCGCCTACGGAACCGGCGCCAACCAGACCAGTGTCATCGTCATCAAGGCGAGCGACAGCGGGCTGACCACCACCATGACCATCGCCACCGACCGGCGGATCTACGTGGTCCAGCTCGTCAGCCGCACCAAGGACTGGATGCCGCTGGTGGCCTTCGTCTATCCGGAAGATGTCCAGCAGGAATGGGATGCCTACCGGGCGGTGGTGAACCGACGTCAACAGGCCACCACCCTCTCCGATGGCCTGAACGCTGCCAATCTCGATTTCAACTTCGCCATCCGTGGCGACACCCCGTCCTGGCGGCCGGTGCGGGTCTACACCGATGGACGCAAGACTTACATCCAGTTTCCTAGCGAGATGCGCTACGACGAGTCCCCCGCCCTGGTGGCGATCGGCGCGGACGACAAGAAACAGCTGGTCAACTACCGGGCCAGCGGCGACCGCTATGTGGTCGACAAGGTGCTGCGCCATGCGGCGCTGATTTCCGGTGTCGGCAGCGACCAGACCAAGGTCGAGATCCTGCGCGAAAGGAACTGAGCCATGCGGCACCCCCTGCAAGCCGCGGCGGTCGGCGCGATGTTGCTGCTCGGCGGCTGTGCCGGCGTCGGTCCGCGCTCCTCCTACGTCGAGGCGGTGACGCCGGCCGATGCTCCGGTGCTGGCGGCCGACATCGCCGGCTTCGTGGCGGAGCGCCTGCCGGCGGCCGCCACCACCCTGGCGCTTGATGCACCGGCCGGCGAGCTGGCCAGCGACAGCCTGACACCGGTCCTGCGCGGCGAGCTGCGGCGGATCGGCTTCGGGGTGGCGGACGCCGGCCAAAAAGCACCAGGTGCCCTCCCCCTGCGCTATCTGGTGACGCCGCTCAATGCCGGAGTGCTCGTGCGTCTCCAGGTCGACCGGACCACGGCCTCGCGCCTGTGGCTGCGCAACAGTGCCGGCACCCTCCAGGCCGGCTCGCCCTTCACCGTGCGGGAGGACGCCGCAGAATGACCGACCAGACGCAGCAACCGCCGACCGATGCCCCCGACCGCTCGCCCGATTTCCTCGCTGGCCCGACTCTGCGGCAGACCGGTGGCCGGCGCCTGACCCGTGTGCCGATCTACATCCTGATCGGCATTTCCGCTCTCGTGGCTATCGCCATCGCCTACACGATGAACGAACGGGCCAAGCGCCGGGCGGCCGGCGCCGGCAGCACCGAGGTGGTGGCGGCACCGGAGCCGGTGGACGCCAAGCCGCTGTTCGGCGTGGCGCAGAACGCCGGCATCATCGAGGCGCGGCGGGCAGCCCCGCCCCCAACCACCCCGGCGGCGCCGCCTGCGATCACCCCCGCGACCATGCCAGGGGCACCACCGGACCCGATGGGGCGCGGCCCTGCCGCCAATGGCGGCCGGACGCCGGAGGACGACGCCCGGATGCGGGCTTGGCAGCAGTATGATGCCGAGATCCGGCGGATCGAGGAACAGCGCCGGGCGGCGCTCAAGGCTGCTCTGGAAGCGCCGACCACCGTCCCCAGCAACCGCACCCAACCCGGGCAGATGCAGCAGCCGGCCGCGGCCGGTCCTGGCGCCGCCGGCACCAGCTCACAAGCGCTCGCCCAGCTTGCCAACGGCTTTGGCAGCTCGGGGTCGAGCGGCGGCCTGGGCGCGGCCGGTGGGACTGGTGGCGGTGATGGCGGCTATGGCAGCGGCCAAAGGCGTGGGGGACAGGGCACCGGCCCAGATTCCAAACGCAACGTCCTCAATCAGCAGCCGGCGCGCGGCTCGCACTACCTCGCCGGCACCCGCGAGGCGGCACTGTCGCCCTATGAGGTGAAGGCCGGCACCATCATCCCTGGTGTCATGGAAAGCGGCATCAACTCGGACCTGCCGGGCATCATCAAGGCGCGGGTGCGCGAGAATGTCTACGACACCGCCACCGGGCAATATCTGCTGATCCCCAAGGATTCCATGCTGATCGGCAGCTACGACAACGGGGTGGAGATGGGCCAGGAACGGGTGCTAATCGCCTGGAACCGGATCATCTATCCCGACGCCTCGTCGCTGGATCTCGGCAGCATGCCCGGCGCCGATCAGGGCGGCTATGCCGGCGTGTCTGATCAGGTGAACAACCACTATTTTCGGACCTTCGGCAACGCCCTGTTGCTGTCGATCTTCTCGGCCGGCGTCCAGCTCTCCCAGCCGCAGCAGCGCGGCGACACGCGCGGCGGCTATGATGCGCAGCAGATCATCGCCGGCAGCCTCGGCCAGCAGATGGGCCAGCTCGGCGCGGAGTACGCCCGGAAGGGCTTAAACGTCGCTCCGACCCTGGAAATCCGTCCCGGCTACCGCTTCACCATCATGGTGACCAAGGACATGATCATCCCGCCTTGGCAGGGGTGAGTGCATCAGGATCACAGCAAGAGGACCGGGGTGTCTCAGGTCCTTTTGCTTTTTGGCTCATCGCCACAGTCTTCCCATCAGGCTCTTGCCGTTCACCCCGCTTGTGGACCTTCTGCCTGAACCACGCCGGGCTTTCTGAAGGTTCCCTCTTCGCAGGAAGCGAGGCTTCCGGAAAATTCGATGCCGTTCAGTGGTACAGATCCCGAAAGCCAGGGGACGCTGGGCGCGAAAACCGCGAGGGTGCATAGGGCGTTCGACATGCTCGCGGCTGACATCATGGCGCCCGCAACTGCCAACTCGGCCTGACCATTCAGGCGTTCTGCATGGTCTCCGCGCTATGAAGGGATGCTGGTTGAAACCCAGCCCTTTCCAGGGAGCCAACGAGCGTTCAGCGCCTCTGCTGTGCGTGCCGCCGCGATGGGAGGTTGCAGGAACGTGAGCAACGCCTCCTGCAGTGCCTCGAACGACGCGAACTTGACGGCGAGTGTGTTGCGGCGAATGAATGCGTCCCAGTTACGCTTCGTCGTGTCCAGATTGGCGAAGGCCGGCATCAGACTTGGTGGGTCCGCCTCCGGGAGGTCGGTTTTGCGCCGGGCAAAGGTAGCGGCAATCGCTTTGGCCATGATGTTCCCGTTGATCTTGAACGTGCGGCTGATAACCCCAAGATCGTAGAAGTCTTTGAGTCGCCCGTTGATGTCGCCCAAGGAAATGGTGGCTTCAAGTTTTTCTGCGATGACCGTCTCAGGCGGATAGGAGAGCACGTGCGGCGCGGGCTGGTCCAGCAGCGTAGGGAAGTGGATTTCCTGAGTGCCGGGCGTGATGGCATCACCGAAGCCGATATCGACCTGGATCGGAAAGCGTGCTCCGGAGATTGTTGCGTTTGTTGTAACGCGCACGCCATCGTATTCGTCTTCGGGGCGTATTCGCGTTGCCTCAATGGCCGTCAGGTCAAACTGGACGCCGTCCTCCGCGGGGAGAGACAGGATGCTCTGGAAGGCTTTCTTTATCTCATCGGTGTCACTGCTACCGAAGGAAAGGAAATCGGCGTCCCGGGTGGAACGAGCCGTATCCGCCTGCCACGCCAGGAAAAGCAGGCCACCTTTCAGGATAAAGCGATCCCTGTGCTCGGAAATGCTGATGCGGTAAAGCAAGCGTTCCAGACTGTACTGCGTGCCGATCTGTTGAAAATCGGCAGCGCGGACTTTAGCCACGTTGAGCAGCTTCTGCCGTACTGAGGCAGCGATGTTTCTGGGGGCCTTAATCGTCACTGATGCAGGCCTCGAGATACGGGCGAACAATCTTCGCAACCCTCAATTCAGAGGCGTGGTCGAGAATCTCTTGGGGTTTGGCTTTGCGCTTTCTCAAAGCCAAACGCATTCCCTCGATTGCCACATCGACACCCACCAGCGAACGAAACTTGAAGCAATCGGCGACGGTCTTGGCTGGTGAGAAGATCGGCACCAGTACCCCTTCGATCTTATAGTGTTCCACTCCGGCGCTGATCGCCGCCCTTGCCATGTGGACGGTTTTGACGGGGGGATAGGCGAACTGGGGTCGCCAAGTCCCTTGCGGCAGAGCAAGCCAAACGCGCGATGGCATCTGCAAGGTCAAGCCATGATACACGAGGGCGGAAATGAGACAGATAACGCCTTTGGGAACCAGTCTTGCCACTTCAGCGAGGCTGTGCGCGGCGTCGAAGTCGGTGTCCGGCAACTGGTAGAGACCTCGAGCGAGTTGGACCACATCGCCCGTTTCGACCATCCGCATCAGTGTTGAAGGGGGCACTCCAAGCGCCCTGATGTCACGGGATCGTGCAATTCCATGCTCCCGCAGAAAGGCAACAACCTGCTCCCGCCTGGTGGAGCCCATGGTACGAACCCTCAATATTTTCCAACAAGTATATAGGATTTGTACCAGATGGGAAGACCTCAAAACGGTGACCCGTTCCCCAGCTTGGTTCTTGTCAACCGATGTAAGCCGCAGGATGGGAGGCGCGTAACTAAGGTTCAAATCAGGCCGGATTGATGGGAGCAATCAGCTCCGGCCGATCGTTCCGGACGTTTCCGACATCGCGGTGGACGGGCCACAGGCGCGTCTGGTCCGCCGGGTAGGGGCGCATCAGTGCCACCAGATCATCGGCGCCAACCTCCTCCTCGCCGAGCCACGCGGGCCAAGCCGACGGCGGCAGGATCACCGGCATGCGGTCATGGACAGCCGCCGTGACCTCGTTGGCCGTTGTGGTGATGATCGTGAAGGTATGCAGCCATTCGTCGGAGGCCGGGTCCTTCCAGCCTTCCCACAGGCCGGCGAAAGCGTCCGGCTTCTCGTTGCTGGTGGTGCCGATCGCGTAAGGGTGTTTCGTCTTCCCCTCGACCCTCCATTCATAGAAGTTGTCGAACGGGATTAGACACCGGCGCTTGCGGAACGCCGACCGGAAAGACGGCTTGTCGGGGACCGACTCCGCGCGGGCGTTGATCATCCGTGCCGCACCGGCTGCGTCCTTGGACCACACCGGCACCAAGCCCCAGCGCAGCAGGCTGAGCGTACGCTCCTTCGTCTCTGGACGGGTCCGGATCACCGGCAGCATCTGCAACGGCGCCGCATTGTAGCGTGAGCCGAACTCGGGCAACTGGCCGACCACACCGAAGCGGGCAGCGATCTGATTGGCCGGGCTGTGGATGGCAAAGCGTCCGCACATGTGGCCAGGATGATCGTCGGGATTGATTGCGTCAACCAGGCCGGCCGGCTTGGCGACTGCCCATCCGCGCCGCCGGCAAAAGGGACAGGGCAGAGCGTCGCGCAGCTCGGCAATCCGAATGTCGGGCCCCAGACGCTGGATGGTGTCGATGACGTCGACGTCCCACCGCCGCCGGCAGGCTCCGCAGGTTGCGGTGAGCTGGGCGCGCACTGTCATCAGATCGCCGACCCGGGCACCGTAGCGTGACAGGTGCGAGGACGATGTCCATGACGATTCTCCCCAATGCGCGCAGCGGGCGCACGCCATGCCTGAAATCGCTTCCTTCAGGAAGGCATGCGGCCCCACCCGACCCATCAATTCCGCACCATCGATGCCTTCCTGATGGCCGCATCGATGGCAGAGCCAGACGACCTCCACCGTCTGGCGGAGAAGGTCACGGAGGTGGAGGATGGGGAGCAGTAGGATGGCACCCGGTTTGCTCATGCGTTCCTCATACGTTCTTATCAATGAGAAGCGTCAGCGGAAACTGGAGTCAAGGGGAGCGAACCTCAACTGGGCCAGGCGCTGGTCGCCGCTTTCCGAACCGTCGGCCAAGGGTAGCTCGCCCATGCGGGAGGACAGGCGGATGGAGCCGGAGAACCCCATGGGGTCACTACACGGAAGTCTGCAGATTGTCCGGGATGTGGGAGGAGATCGTGTCCCTGGCCGTGGTGTAGGAGCGGAGAGGCGCTCATGGTCTCCGGGTGGTCTGGCCGGGATTGTCAGGCGGCCACAGCGGGCAGGCTGACGAGGGGATCATCGCCGAGTGGGGCGATGGTTTCCAGCGTCATGTAGCGCGCCCTCTGGACAGCCCATTCGTCGTTCTGTTCCAAGAGGATGGCACCAATGAGGCGCGTAATCGCCTCCTCGTTCGGAAATATGCCGACAACCTCGGTGCGTCGCTTGATCTCGCCGTTGAGACGTTCAATCGGGTTTGTCGAGTGGAGCTTGGCCCGATGCTCCTTGGGAAAGGTCATGAAGGCCAGGACGTCTTCCTCCGCCTCGTCCATCAGGTCGGCTAGCTTCGGCAGCTTTGGACGGACCTGATCAGCCACTTGCCGCCACTGCGTTCGGGCGGATGCCGCATCGTCCTGTGCGAAAGCAGTGGCGATGAAGGCCGCCACGACGCGCCGGCCGCTTTTGCCGGCATGGGCAAGCGCGGTCCTGGAGAAATGCACCCGGCACCTTTGCCACGTCGCCTGGAAGACGCGGGTGACCGCCGCCTTGATGCCGCCATGGGCGTCGGAGATCACCAGCTTGACGCCGCTCAGCCCCCGGCGTTTTAGCTTGCGCAGGAACTCGATCCAGAAGGTCTCGGCCTCCGACGGGCCGATGTCCATGCCCAGGACCTCGCGGCGGCCGTCGGTGTTGACCGCCACCGCGATGGTGACGGCCACCGAGACGATGCGCCCGTTCTGGCGGACCTTCACGTAGGTGGCGTCCAGCCACAGGTAGGGCCAATCGCCTTCGATGGGACGGCCAAGAAAGGTCTTCACCCGTTCGTCGATCTCCTCGCACAGCCGGCTGACCTGGCTCTTGGAGATGCCCGACATCCCCATGGCCTGGACCAGATCGTCGACCGAGCGGGTCGAGATGCCCTGGATGTAGGCCTCCTGGATCACCGCGGTGAGCGCCTTCTCGGCCATCCGCCGCGGCTCCAAAAAGCCGGGGAAGTAAGACCCCTTGCGCAGCTTGGGAATGCGCAACTCAACAGTGCCGGCGCGGGTCTCCCAGTCGCGATCCCGGTAGCCGTTACGCTGGACGAGCCGCTCGGCAGACCGCTCGCCATGACCGGCCCCGGTCAGGCCCTGCACCTCCAGTTCCATCAGCCGTTCGGCGGCGAAGCCGATCATCTCACGCAGAACATCGGCATCCGCGCCCTTCTCAAGCATCGCGCGAAGCGCCATCATCTCGTCGGTCATCGTGGTCACCCTCGGTCGAGGTTGTGTTGTGGTGACCAGACTCTACCGAAGAACCACGATGACCGCCCGCTGTGGATAACCGGCCCGCCTACGCCAGCCATGGGAGGGCGCTGCGGCGGGCCGGTTCCCCACAGCTCCTTGTATGTCGCGCGGTTCCATATTCAGACCTGGGCGGTTGGCGACGACCAACCGCCCAGGTTGGCCGACCCCGCCAGCTCCTTGGCCGGAAAGCCGTGGTGTAGCTTGAGGGCGACCAACCTTCCTTGAAGTCCGAACGGTTGCGTGAGCCTGAGCTCGCACTACAAGGAAGGATCACGAGGATGTCTGAACAAACACGGGTGGCCGGCATCGATTGCGGCAAGGACTTTCTGGATATTGACGTCTTTCCCGACGCGGCCCCGCTCCGGGTGGTCAATTCTCCCCAGGGGCACCAGGAGGTGGTGGCATGGTTCACCGAACGAAAGGTAACCGTGGCCGGCCTGGAAGCCAGCGGCGGCTATGAGCGGCCGATCCGTGATGCCCTGCGGACGGCTGGTGTCGAGGTCCGGATTTTCGATCCGGCGCGGGTACGCTTTTTCGCCAAAGCGAAGGGGCGGCGGGCCAAGAATGATAGCCTTGACGCCGCGGTGATCGCTGAGTTTACCGCCAGCCAGACGACTGTTCCCTCGCTCCCCGACGATCCCGTTCGCGAGGAATTGGCCGGCCTGATCAAGGCGCGCCGCCTACTCGTCGACAAGCGGGCCGATCTGAACAAGAGCATCGCCCATGCCCCGGTGGCGGCGCAGGAGGCGCTGTCCCGTGCCGTCGAATATCTGACTCGCGAGGTTGATGCATTGGACGCGGCCATTTGCCAGACGGCCAAAGCTCAGCCGGTCCTCTCACAGACGATCCAAGCTCTCCAGACCGCGCCAGGGGTGGGTCCCGTGACGGCGGCAACTCTAGCCGCCCTGTTGCCTGAATTGGGGAGGACGTCGGGTCGAAAGATTGCCGCCCTCGTCGGTGTTGCGCCCTTCGATCACGATAGCGGAAAGATGCGGGGACACCGCCATATCGCCGGTGGGCGTGCCGATGTTCGGCGCGCCCTCTATCTGGCGGCGCTTTCCGCCGCCACCAACACAAAGGGCGTTATCGCGGATTTCTACAACAGCCTGATTGAGCGCAAAAAGCCATCCAAGCTCGCCTTGACCGCCTGCGCACGCAAACTGGTCGTCCGCCTCAACGCCATGCTGGCCAAAGGCGCAACCTGGGAGGCCAACCCCGCCTGAGAGTGCCGACGGTCGGCGCTCGTCGCCGACCGCATGCCAAACCAAACGAACCGGGAGCGCGGACGGGTCAAGGCCGCCGCCGCCCAAAGGGCGGGCGCGCGCCAGCGCGAGCCTTGACGCGGAGCACGCCCGGTTCACGAACTTTCCTCGCTAGACACGGTTGCTACACCACCCCGTGGGGCACGACCTGGGAGGGTGAGACCGTGTGTTCCGACGTCCCGCGGTGCCGGCTTGTCATAACGCCCGAAGGCTGTTTTACGGGCGGTCGGTCAGCGGGGAGATCTGCAGGCTCAGAATATCCCCTCGGGATGCGGAATTTGTTCATTGACAGAGAAGATCTCCATCGCCGCTATGGGTGATCAGCGCATGGACTGCAGGAACACGCACCCGCGAGCGATCTGTGCATGGTCTGCACGCCCTCTCGCGCCGGCCGTGGTGACGTTTCGGTTCTTGCCCGCACGATTAGGGAGTGACTTGCTATGTCAGACCTTCTCCTGACCGGCCTCACCGTTCTGATCGCTGAGGATGATCCCCTGATCGCAATGGAGTTGGAGGATCTGCTCACCGACTACGGCGCGACCTGCCTCGCTCCGGTCGGCTCAATCAGCAGCGCTCTGACGCTGATCGCAGCAAGCCGCTTCGACGTGGCGCTGCTGGACGTCAACCTGCGTGGCGAGCGGATCGATCCGGTGGCGGACTGCCTAGCTACCGTGGGAACTCCTTTTCTCTTCACCACGGGTTATGGTGAGGATGGTTTGCCCAGCGCGCATCGCCACCGGCCGGTGATCGCAAAGCCATTCAGTGCTTCAGCGATTGTCAGCGCTCTGGCACGGCACCGTCCAAGCTGAAACGCTGCCTGCTGGGGGCCGGAGCAGGCGGGGGAACCTGTCAAAGAGTGCCCCCTCGCTCTCGGTTGCGGAGAGGCATTTCCATATATTTTGTTTGGCGACCAAACGGATTGCGCAACACAAGCCGCGGAGAAGCTGTTCAAGATCTGTCGCCCTTCTGTCTGTGACAGACCAACCCGCGCTGAAAACCTCATGTCAGCACACAACCCGATCTTGCTGGTGGAGAACAACGCCAAAGACCGAGACCTCTTCTTGGAGGCCTACCGGGAAACCGGGCTTGTTCATGATCTTGTCGTGGCGCGGGATGGTGAGGAGGCGCTCAAGCTCCTTCTCCCGTCACCCGATGCTTCCGCCGCCCTCCTGCGTCCCGCTGTCGTCGTCCT
The DNA here is from genome assembly GCF_023806445.1 of Azospirillum sp. A1-3. NCBI lineage: Bacteria > Pseudomonadati > Pseudomonadota > Alphaproteobacteria > Rhodospirillales > Azospirillaceae > Azospirillum > Azospirillum sp. A1-3. The sequence goes on along the minus strand of NZ_JAMSLU010000002.1, from coordinate 358,615 downwards.
TGATCTGAACCTCCCGACCCTCAGCGGGTACGGCGTGCTGCGGCGGCTCAAATCATATCCGGCGACCCGACCGATCCCGGTGGTTGTCTTCACCAGCTCGCAGGATCCGCGGCATCGTGCGCTTTGCTACCGGTTGGGTGCCAACGCCTACGTTGCGAAACCGGTGCGGTTTTCCGGGCTCGCCACGGCCTTGCGGGTGCTGGGCCGGTTCTGGACTGGCTTAAACCGTCTTCCATCGTACGAGGAAGCGGCCCTTCCCTTGCCATGATGGCGGGTCAACGGGGGAGCGGCTTGCACGGGGAGCGGCGGCGAGAGCAATCCATGACAGGGTAGGTGCAGCGCGGAAAGCGGCAGGCGTCGCCTATCGCGTCGGTGGCGAGGGTGGCTAGTGGTCCGCGCCGAACGGGCAGTTACGTTCTACAAAGGATGCTGGCAGGCTGCGGGGCATGGATGTCTCGCAATGGGCCATTGACCTGAAGCTGGCGCCTGCCGACCGGAATCGGTTGGAGGCCCTTGTCCGCAGCGGCAACACGCCGCAGAAGTTGGTGCCGCGCGCCCGGATCACTCTGCTGAGCGACGGCATGCGCCTGAACGGCGCCATTGCCCGGGAGGTCGGCGTCGCCTTGTCGACCGTGCACCGCTGGCAACACCGCGTTCAGGAGCAGGGCGTGGACGGGCTGGTGCGCGACAAGACGCGCCCGTCGCGCATCCCACCCCTGGCACCCGACGTCGTCGAGCGTGTGGTGGAGATGACGCTCCAGGAGCCGCCCGGCGAAGCCACGCACTGGAGCAGCCGCACGATGGCGGCGGCCAGTGGGGTGAGCGCCACCAGCGTGCGCCGCATCTGGCGCGCTCACGGCCTCAAGCCGCATCGGGTGCACACCTTCAAGCTGTCGCGCGATCCCAAGTTCGTCGAGAAGGTCCAGGACGTGGTCGGGCTGTACATGGACCCGCCCCAGCATGCCTTGGTGCTGTCGGTCGATGAGAAGTCGCAGATCCAGGCGCTGGAGCGCACCCAGCCGAGCTTGCCGCTGGCCAAGGGGCAGCCCGCCACGCAGACCCACGACTACACCCGCCATGGCACGACGACGCTGTTCGCGGCGCTCAACGTGCTGGACGGTACCGTGCTCGGCCAATGCGCGGCGCGGCACCGGCATCAGGAATTCCTCCGCTTCCTCAACGCCGTCGAGGCGGCGGTGCCGGTCGGCAAGGTGGTGCATGTCATCCTGGACAACTATGCCACCCACAAGCACCCGAAGGTCCGCGCCTAGCTGGAAAAGCACCCGCGGTGGGTCTTCCATTTCACGCCCACCTCGGCGTCGTGGCTGAACGCGGTGGAGGGCTTCTTCGCCAAGCTGACAACCAGACGCCTGCGGCGAGCCAGCTTCCGCGGTATCGTGGATCTGCAAGCCGCCATCCACCGCTTCATCGCTGAGCACAACAAGACGGCCAAGCGCTTCGTCTGGACCGCCGATCCTGACCATATCATCGCCAGCATCAACAAAGCTAAACAAGCGTCAGGCGCGGACCACTAGTACGTAGCGCACGGCTGCGGCCACGGCGGAGGTCGAGGCGTCCCGCGTCGGGATAGCGGAGCCATGGCTTATTGGCCAACGGTAAACCATTGCAGGGCCCTATCGGCGATGAATCCGAACTCCGTCGCCGCCGATGAACTCGGCGCCGTCCTGATCTTCTGCAGGGTGTCGTATAGGGCCGGGTGCCCCTTCTCGATCCGCGTGACGGTGTTGACGTTCACGCTGGCAAGCTCCACCACTTGGCGCACTGTCATCTCCAAGCCGGCTCGCGCCATGCGCAACTGCATCCCCGTCACTGTGCCCTGTCCTGTACTTAGCATTCGAGGAAATGGTATCGAGACAGCGTCTCGGCCATAGGGACGGTCAAACTTGACCGCAAAAAGGTAGTATATGCACAGAACAGTGGCACCGTTCACATTGTATTAACTTGTAGAGGCCCATGTTGCTTCCAAGTTCTCGTTTCCTCCCGAACCAAAACTAAAGGCCGCCCCTTCTTGGAAGCGGCCTTTTTCTTTGTCTGCAATCTTGGGAGTGGTCCGCTGGGGTCAGCGCAGGAAAGCCTCAGCATGTTGAGCCAACGTGGACAGGGAGAAAGGCTTGCGTAAGACAACCAGATGGCCCGGCTCATCGTCGAGAAGGTCTTCGCTGTACCCAGTCATAACAATGATCGGAAGGTTGGGGCGCTTCGCCCTCAGTGCTTCGATCAATGCTCTCCCACCAAGGATCGGCATCTGCATATCTGTCACCAATAAATCGGCAGGATCCAATATATCAGCGTCTATAGCTTCTTGCCCATTATGAGTTACAGTGACCCGGAAGCCTTCTTCTTCCAACACGTCCGTTAAAGCCATTGCAACGAGTTCTTCGTCCTCAGCGACGAGGATGTGCACTCTACCTGTCATGGCCCATCCCCATCGGTAAAGATCCCATTTGTTTCAAATATTGGAGCGACGCAGCTCCGTCTAGTGGGGATCTTGTCTCTCAGCAACAGCTGCGCACTCAACTCGTCATGGAATGCCTATTCACTTGTAAAAGTGTACCATTCGGACTCTCTAATGCCTATAGCTTCAGGACAGGGGAACATATCGCTATCACTGATTGTTCAGAGAGTGAACCAATTGGGTTCATATCTATGGCTCGTTCCTCCCGCTCAATACTGAAGGCCGCCTACAGCTCCCGCTAGGCGGCCTTCATTTTGCTCACGCACCGCACAGCATCGCCTCAATAGGGCGCGCCCTAATGAGACGTCTCACGGAGGCGTTGCGGGTGATCTGAGACCGGAAAATTCCTCCAGGAATGGGTAAAGTCCGTCATCGAGTGACCGCCGGCGCCAGGAGCCTGTCCAGTTCATCCGGGTCGATGAGCGCTGTCTGTGCCATGCCCGACCCTCCATTGGAGCGTCCATCGGCATGCGGCAGATGGATCCAGGTCGCAGTGCGCCGGTACACAGGGAAAGAGAGCGAGTCGATCAGCTCCTCATCGGTTTCCACGACGTAGCTTCCCGCCGGCTGCACTCCGTCCATGCCGTTCAATTCGAAGGGACCGGTGAACGTCACAGTCCTGGTAGTTGTGCGGGTAAATGCGGTGCTCATCGAACGGTGCTCCCATGCGTGTCCGGCGGTTTCTGAAGGTACCTTCCAGGTCAGACCGCCGGTTTGACGAGTGACCCGATAATCGCATCTCGATGAAGAGGCGGGATGTGCCCGTTCGAAGTGACGGGCTTGCGGCGGATGGCGTCCTGCAGATGCTCTCCGGGTGGTCGAACGCAGCCGTCGTCTTTGCAGGACGTTCATCTTGCAGCAGACACGCTATCCGCTGAAACCCGAAAACGCCAACCCTGCAAGAAAGCCGACTGACATGCCAAGTGTCAGATTGGCCATACTTTTCCATTTCGGTGCGGACAAAGCCCAGGCTGCACGCTCTCAAGCAGTCCACTCTGACAGCGACGTATTCCTGAGTGTCATCGCAACCTCCTGGTACGAGCTTCATAATGAATATGGTGGCTATAGTTTATATCGCAATGATCGGCATCAAATATTTATAACAAATCTCATTTGATAGCAAATCCTGTCCGCTTTGGTCTCCTTAATTCATACGCGATTTTATTGTCTCGATGTGGAGCGCGATCATTTTCCACCGCTCCATCGGGGCAGGCCGCGGCGATGCCGTTGCGATTCCCGGCTCAGGACGCCATGAACCGGACCGCCTCGACCGATTGCCAGATGGTGAAAGCCCCGACCAGGATCACGGCGGCGGCTGCCGTCAGGGACAAGGCCAGCAACACCCCGTCCTCCTCGAGATAAGCCAGGGCGATCAGCATGATCGTCACGGCCGGAACGACGTTGCTCAGGGGAACCGGCACGAAGAAGACACTTGTCAGCGCGAGAACGACAAGCCCGACCACGCGCGTCGTTGCTTCGAACGGAGTTCCAGCGCGGGTGTATGACCGTCTCCATGCGCCTCAACACCGGCACGGCACGATCGACCAGACGGACCAGACGCCGTGTCGAAAAGCGCCGGGAAGCGATGATCCGGGGGAAGGCTGGACTCTCGCGCGCCAGGATCATCTGGATCGCCGGGATCGTCAGCACCAGGCCGACGACCGGTGACGTTCCCGGCGCCAGCCCGATCAGCGCCAGCAGCAGCAGAACGATGCCGAAGGAGCGCTTGTGGAGTTTGTCCAGCAACCAGCCGAACGACACCCAGTCGGCTGGAGCCTCGGCCAGCAAGCCACGCAGAACCTCGGATGTCGGGATATGCTGGTTTATGACCGGGTCCATGGCGGCATCGCTCCTGGCCTTTCCGGCAGCCGGCACCGGGCCGGTCACGCCGGGATCGACACCGTGACGGTCGTGCCTTTGTCGGACCGGACGGTCACGCCGCCGTCGATCTGCCCGGCCAGCAACTCCATCAAGGTCAGACCGAGCGAACCGGAGCGTCTGTTCTCGGGCATACCGACGCCGTCGTCGGCGATGCCCATGCGCAGAAGACTGCGCGAGGTATGGCGGAACGAGACGGCGATGCGGCCGGATCGACCGCCTGGGAACGCGTATTTCAACGCATTGATCATCGCCTCGTTGGCGATCAGGGCGAGCGGGATGGCTTGGTCCGGCTTCAGAAACGCTTCGTCGGCGTCGATATCCAAGACCACCTGCAGGCCTTGTTCGGTCTCGAAGGACGCCAGCAGATCACGGCACAGCATCCCCAGATACCCGCCGAACTCGATCTCCTGCAGGCCCTGCGCCCGGTAGAGCTTCTCGTGGATCTCGGCCATGCGGTCCAGCCGTTCCACGGCGCTGCGCAGCGCCTCCTGCACGGCCGGCTCCTGGTTCCGTGTGGCGTCTAGCTGGATGCGCAGGAAGGACGACGCCATCTGCAAGGTGTTCTTGACCCGGTGGTTCACCTCCCGCATCAGGTCGTCCTTCTCGCGCAGCAGCATGTCCTTGTCATTGAGCGTATTGCGCAGCACCCGCTCCACGTCGACGCGGCGCTCAACCTCGGCGGTGAGTTGGCGGTTTAGCTCGTCCAGCCGGCCGGTGCGCAACGAGACGCGGCGGTCCAACTCCTCGTTGAGTTGTCGCAGTTCATCTTCCGCCGCCTTGCGCGCGGTGATGTCGACAAAGGACGCGAAGTGATAGCGGATGCGGTCTTCCTCGAAGACGGGAGCGACATGCTGGAGTACCCACAGCTCCTTTCCATCCTTCCGGTAGAGCTGCACCTGGCGCACGATGGCCTCTCCGGCGCGCAGCGCCAGGTCGATGGCACGCGCCACCTCCGGGTCGGTGTCGGAGCCGGACAGGAGGTGATAGCTCCTGCCCAACACCTCCTCCCGCGCGTATCCGCTGAGTTTGATGAAGGCGGCATTGACGAAGACGATCGGTACATCCGGCAGGGTCGGATCGGCGATCAGCATTGGCATCAGAGTCGATTCCGCGGCCACCACAAAGGGACCGCCACGCGCCTCCTCGTCCCTGACCATCTTCTCTGCGTCCTTCTGGTCGCGGGAATTACCGGGCATGCAACGCTCCTTGGTCCAATCGTTTCTGCTGAAAGGATATAGCTGCGGAGCGCAGCCTTCCTAGGCGAAGAGGTACAAAGCACCCTCCGCCGCCCGTTCCCTCGAAGAGTCAAATATATCAATGGATGCGCCGATGATTTTTCCTGAGCTTCTTATATACACAGAAATTCAATTTTTAAACAATCAAAAGGACATCTTCTTTTTATTCTGCTATTAATCGCCGTTTTTTTCAATTTATATTTCAAGAGACATTGATATTTTGCGTCGCAGCATAATATAAGCTTCAGTCATTCAGGTCGAGCACAGCGCTCCCGGAAACCAGACCCAAACAGATATGGAATTGATATGGACGACGGCACACACACCGCTCCCACGACCCGCCCGACCATTCGCAGCGCAAGCGACGAAACCGTGGCGCGCAACGATGGGCCGAAGGGCGCCACCATTCGAAGCGCCAGCGAGGAACACGCGCCGAAAGCCGGCCGAGGCTTCGGCCAGCAGCCGAGGCCCTGGCCGCCGACGCTGCCCGGCGCCTCGGGCAACCAGGGCTTCCCGGAAACCGTCCAGGCCGCCGGCCAAAGGTTCAAGCGCGCGTTCAACCAGGGCGTCGAAGACAGGGGCGCTCGGACGATGGCACTCGGCGGTGCCCTGATGGCCAGCTATGGAACGGCCTTTTCCGAAGCCGTCTCCTTCATGAACAAGGCCGTCGAGCGTCAGAACGAGATGATGGGCAGCATGCTCCAGGCTCGCGGTCCGCAGGACATCGTGACGGCGGGGAACCGCTACCTGCTCGGCGGGTGGCTGGCCTTCTTCGAGATCAATGTCCGCGTCGCCCAGGCTGCCTCCCGTCTGACCCCGGACGCCAGGCAAAACCCTGACGCCTGACGTCGCTCCAGCAACCGCAGCCCCGGGAACCGCAGGAGGATCTCCGTTGACCAGTTCGGAAAACGGGCCGCAGACGCTTCTCACCGTCGAAGAGCAGGTGGACGTCGCCAAGCGCCGGCAGGTCACCGGGACCGTCCGCGCCCGCACCCTCAGCCATGAGTGGGAACAGCCGGTCGAAACCGATCTGTCGGTGGAGACGCTGGAGGTCGAACGGGTGCCGATCGGACGCTTCGTCGATGGTCCGATCCCTAACCGCCAGGATGGCGACACCACCGTCATCTCGGTGATCGAGGAGGTGGCGATCGTGGAGGTTCGCCTGAAGCTGGTGGAAGAAGTCCGGATCACCCGCCGCACCGAAAGCCGCAGGATGACCGAACACGTCACGTTGCGCCGTCAGGACGTGGTGATCGACCAGGATCCCGCGCCGAACGACCCAGAGGCCTGACCGGGCCAGACCGCTTCAAAAATCCTAAACAGTCGAAATCCCACTGGAGAACATCATGAGCACGATCGTCGTTGGACTTTACACGGAAACCGGTTCCGCCAAGAGGGCCTTCCAGGCACTGATCGCCGCAGGCTGCCAGGAAACGGACATCGAGACCTTCGATGGCGCCAACAGCGCCGACAAAGCCGCCCTGAGCCTGCTGGGGCACGGCTTCGAGAAGGAACTGGCGGAACAGTATGGCGCTGCCCTCCGTCAGGGCCATACCCTGGTCGCGGCCGATATCGCTGACCAGGACGCCGATGCGGCGGAGGCGATCCTCGACGAGAATGGGACCATCGACCTGCCCGAGGCTCCCGCAGCGCATAAGCTGGCCCAAAAGGCGGGCAATGGCGACACCGTCGCGCAGGAGACCCTCCAGTCGGTGAAGGAGGAGGTTGAGATCGGCAAGCGCCGGGTCTCCAAGGGTGGAATGAAGCTCACCTCGGAGGTCACCGAGACGCCGGTCAAGGACACCGTCACGCTGCGCGACGAGACGGTGGATGTGGAACACCGCAAGGTTGACCGCCCCCTGAGCCCCGACGAGGAGAAGGCCGCCTTCGGCGAGAAGACCGTCGAACTGACGGCGACCTCCGAAACGCCGGAGATCACCAAGGAAGCCCGCGTCGTCGAGGAGGTCGTGTTGTCCAAGACGGCGTCCGAACGGGAAAAGACCGTGGAGGCGAGCGCCCGCCGCACCGACGTCAAGGTGGAGCCCGTCGGCGGCAAGTCCGGCAACAAGCGCTGACCCAAAGCGCGCATACCCTGACGGGGCGGCGATCCGGCCGCCTCCCGCCGCAGCCGGCTTGAGCTGTGGTGTAATGAACTGCGGGGCGGTGGAGATTTCGCGGAGTTTTCAGCGCCCCTTTTTTGAAAATTCAGAGCAAACAAGCACAGAAGGTCGACTGGTGATAAATCATAGATAGCCAGGACTTTTGTATAATTTTCATTGCAAACTGTCTTGTGGATCACCATTCCCAATTTAATGAAGCCACCCCAGTCTTGCTCTTTTTTGCTGTGGTCCGCAAATCCGAGACCCGTCCTGGTGTGACTCGATCAGGACGGCATGGCCGTTGCCATCGCCGACACGAACCGGCCCACATCGGAGACCGCCCCATGGATACCCGCACCAGGCTTGCCTTTTTCATTCTGAAAATCCACACCGGCTGGATCGTCCGTGTGGATGGGTTCGTCTATCCGCCCTGCGCAAACCGGGCCAATGCGCTTGCTAAAGCCATTCGCGAAGCGCGGGCGGCGGATGGTTTCGCCAGCGTCGTGCTGGCGCAGTCGGCGCCAGGGGAACGCTGCCATGTCTGCTGGTGCTGTGCGGGTATCGGCGGAGTGTCGCAGGCGATTGCCGGCTCATCGCATCCAGCGGTTCCAGGCATGCCGGACTTCCTGACGCCAACATACGCACCGGAGGAACGCCCATGACACCGCTGTTCCGCTCCATTGAAGGGCGATGCCCCCGCGGCGCTGACGTGCTGCGCGAACAGTTGCGCTGGACGAATGCCGAGCGCCGGTGGCATCCCGCGTTCCACGACACGCCATCCGACCTTCTTCCCCCCGCTTTTTCGCCGCCGGGACAAGCCAGCTTGATGCGGGGAGCCGTGCTGACCCGTCTCACCATGGCCCGCGCCGTGGCCGGCGCAACCACCCTCAAGGATCTGTGACCTCATGAGTCTCTCAGCCCATTACATCGTGTCCTACATGACCATGGAAAGCCTGAACGAGCTGTGCCACGCTTCAGACACTGACCCGCTGCACATCGCAGCCGAGTAGATCAGCAGCTTCAGCTCGCCGAAGAGCACACAGGCCCACTCAGACACCACGTCCTGGGACACGATTCGAGGCCGAGCGCAACGCGGCGCGCGACGCCCGCAAGGCTGCCGAGCAGGAGGCCCTGCAAGCGGAACAAACCAAGCGGGCCGCCCGCGAGGCGCTGGAGGCCCAGGAAACCGCCGAGCAGGTCGCACGTCAATTGGCCATGCCAGCGGAAGCGAAAGCCGCCCGCGACGCCCGCTATGCAGCCCGCAGGGCCAGGAATCGCTGACGGTCCGCAGCGTCGAGAAGGCGGTGTTCAAGCGGTGCCAAAGCCGTCTGGACCGGACGCCAAACGTCTCCGGACCGGGTGGCGGGAGATGAAAAACAGACGATGAGAAAAGCCGTGATCATCGGGCTCCAAGTCGTCATCGCCAATGTGTAAAATCTTGCGCATGGCTGACAAGCGTCAGGCTTCGCTCCTAATCACCGAATAACCTTGATATTACAGCGTTATGTGATATTATACAGATATTGATCGCTGGAGGCTTAACCGTCTCTTGAGAGAGACGCGGTAGGTTTCTTGGCGTGGCCCTCTGCCGCGCTCCTCAGCAAGTCGCAACTCCCTCTTTCGACCTCCTCCTGGCGAGATCGCCGGCGCTTGACCGTTCCCCAACCGGGGGCGTGGTCCGCTTTGCGCCGTCATGCGTGTGGAAGGTCCCACTCCTTGTCCGAAGATTTCGTTTCCGAACAAACGTTTGCTGATCTCGGCATTCATTCCAAAATCGCCCAGGCTCTGGGTGAGCATGGCTATACCACGCCAACACCCGTTCAGGCGGCGGCTATCCCGCCGGCGTTGGCCGGCCGCGACATCCTCGCCACCGCCGAAACCGGCACCGGCAAGACCGCGGCCTTCATGCTGCCGGCCCTGACCCGCATTGCCGAACTGCCCCCTCCCACAGTCGCCGCGCCGCGCATCCTCGTGCTTGCCCCGACGCGTGAACTGGCAAGCCAAGTTACCCAGGCGGCCCGCAAATACGCCAAGCCGCTGCGCATGAACATCATCGACGTGGTCGGCGGCATGCCGTACGGCGAGCAGCTTCGCATGCTGTCGCACCCGGTGCATGTCGTGGTGGCGACCCCCGGCCGCCTGCTCGACCACATCGAACGGCAGCGCATCGACCTCAGCGCCGTCGAGGTGCTGATCCTCGACGAGGCGGACCGCATGCTGGACATGGGCTTCCTTGATGACGTCGAGCGGATCGCCGACGCCTGCAAGGCCAGCCGCCAGACGCTGCTGTTCACGGCGACGCTGGACCGCCGCATGAGCCAGCTCGCCGGCAAGCTGCTGCGCAACCCGGAACGCGTCGCTGTCCAGAGCCAGGCGACCGCGATCAACGTGGAACAGCGCCTGCACCACACCGACGACATGGAGCACAAGCGCCGGCTGCTGATGCACTTCGCCGGCCAGGGCGAGGTCGGCAAGGCGATCATCTTCGCCGCGACCAAGCGCGACGCCGACGCACTGGCGGAGGAACTGAGCGCTGCCGGCCATGCCGCCGCCGCCCTGCACGGCGACATGGATCAGTCCAAGCGCAACCGCACCCTTCAGCGGCTGCGCACCGGCCAAGTCCGTCTGCTGGTGGCGACCGACGTTGCCGCCCGCGGGATCGACGTGCGCGACATCACACACGTCATCAATTTCGACCTGCCGCGTTCGGCCGAGGATTATGTCCACCGGATCGGCCGCACCGGCCGGGCCGGTGCTTCGGGCATCGCTGTGTCCTTCGCGTCGCGCGCCGATCGCGAGACGCTGTCCCGCATCGAACGCTTCACCGGTGCGACGCTGGCGATCCATACGATCTCCGGCATGGAGCCGCAACGCTCCTTCTCCGGCGGCACGGGGCGGCCAGCAAGCCGCCCGGCCAATCGCGGCGGAGCGAGACCATGGCAGCGCGATGGCGGCCAGGACAGGCCACAGGCCCGCGCCGGACGCTGGTAAACGCGTTCGAGCGAGCCGACCAGATCAAGCGCGGTCTTTCAGGACCGCGCTTTTTTTGTCTTCATGCCCCGAGGCCGGCACCAAGCAGCCGTCTGGCTGTGAATAGGAGGGCAGCGCGATAAGTGTCAGCAAAACGGGGTCACCACTGATAGGGATGACAACGCCCAGCCCCCCTGCTCGCGGAAGCAAGCTATTCCGGAGCGGACGTACTCTCCCTGGGGACGAGGAAGACGTTCTTGCATCGGTCAGGCTGCTCTATGCCTGAAGCCACTCCTTCAGCTTTGACCACCGGCGCCCTTCCTGGTGTGATCGTACCGCTATTCCAAGCGCCTTCCGCTGCCCCACGATGACGACCAGTCGCTTCCCACGGGTGACGCCGGTGTAGACGAGATTGCGCCTGAGCATCGTCCAATTTTGCATCGCCAGCGGGATGATGACAGCCGGGTACTCGGATCCCTGGCTCTTGTGGATCGTCGTCGCATAGGCCAGCGACACCCGGTCGAGTTCACCGAAGTCGTAGGTGACCTCACGACCGTCGAAGTCGATCAGCAGTTCACTGTTCTCCGGATCCATCGCGGTGATGACGCCCAGGTCGCCGTTGTAGACCTCCTTCTCGTAGTCGTTCTCGGTCTGCATCACCTTGTCGCCGACACAGTAGGTCCAGCCGAAGCGCTCCACCCGGACGTCGCCTGGCGGGTTCAGGACCGCCTGGAGTTCCACGTTCAGCGACCGAGCACCGAGGCCTCCGCGGTTCATCGGACAGAGCACCTGGACATCGCGCACGGGGTCTAGGCCGAAGCGCTTCGGGATCCGGTTGCGAACGACCTCGATGAGCTTGCGGACACCGTCCTCGGGCTCCGCCGCCTTGACGAAATAGAAGTCCGAACCCTCTACGGGTGTCAGATCCGGCATCTGACCTTGGTTGATGCGATGGGCATTGACGATGATGCGGCTGGCCGCCGCCTGCCGGAACACCTCGGTCAGGCGCACCACGGGCACGGCGCCGGATGCGATCACGTCAGCCAGCACCTGCCCCGGCCCCACCGACGGCAACTGGTCGACATCGCCGACCAGGACCAGGGCCGACCTGTCGGGGGTCGCCTTCAGCAGCGCGTTCATCAGCGGCACGTCGACCATGGACGTCTCGTCGACGACGAGCAAGTCGCACTCCAGCCGGTTCTCCTCGCTGTGCTTGAAGCCTCCGGCAGCCGGGTCGAAGGCGAGCATCCGGTGGATCGTCCTGGCCTCCATTCCGGTGCTCTCCGAGAGCCGCTTGGCCGCTCGGCCGGTCGGGGCGCACAGCAGGATGCGGATGTGCTTGGCGGCCAGGATCTTCAGGATGGAGTTGACCAGCGTCGTCTTACCGACGCCCGGGCCGCCGGTGATGACCATCACCTTGGATGCCAGGGCAAGCCGGACAGCCTCCCGCTGGCTCGGCGCCAGCGTCAGTCCCGTCCTCCCCTCCACCCACTCCAGCGCCTTCTCCATGTCGATGGCAGGCCAGGGCAGCGTCCCGCCCGCAAGTCCCCGCAGCCGGGCGGCGATGGCCTGCTCGGCCCGGTACAGCCCGGCCAGGAAGACGCAGTCCCTGCCCTCCAGTTGGTCGGCGATGACGGCACCATCATGAAGCTCGTCCGTCAGCGCCTCGGCCACCAAGTCGGTGCCAACCTCCAGGAGGTCGCTGGCCAGCTTCTCCAGGTCCTCCACCGGCAGGCCGCAGTGCCCCTCGTCCATTGCCTCGGCCAGGGCATAGCCGATGCCCGCCCGGACTCGGACCATGGCCGTCTTCTCGATGCCCAGCTTGGCCGCGATGGCATCAGCGGTCTTGAAGCCGATGCCACGGATGTCCCGGGCCAGCCGGTATGGGTTCTCAGTGATGAGTTGAATGGCCTCTTGCCCGTAGGTCTTGTAAATGCGGACGGCCCTGGAGGTCCCGACGCCGTTGGCGTGCAGGAACAGCATGATCTCCCTGATCGCCCGCTGGTCGGCCCATCCTTTGACGATGCGGTCGGCCCGCCTGGGCCCGATGCCCGTGACCTCGCGCAGGCGACCGGGTTCGGCCTCGATGACGTCGAACACCGTCTCACCGAACGCCTTCACCAGCTTCCTGGCGTAGACCGGGCCGATGCCCTTGATCATGCCGGAGCCCAGGTACTTCTCGATGCCCTCCAGCGTCGTCGGCTGAGTCGCCTTCAGGAAGGTGGCCTTGAACTGGAGGCCGTGGGTGCGATCGTTGACCCAGCTGCCGCTTGCCTGGATCCATTCCCCGGCCGAAATCATCGCCGCGTGGCCGACCACCACGACAAGTTCCCGATGCCCGCGGACCTTCACCCGGAGCACGCAAAAGCCGGTCTCGGCGCTGTGGAAAGTCACGCGCTCCACCAGCCCGGCTAGGGACTCCGTCGATGACACGATGGCTTGCCCGCTCATGCCGGGATTATGCTGGAATCCTGAACGCCGGGCCAGCCGCATGTGGATCGGTGCGCAACGTCAGCCATACAGATCAACAAGCTATATCTCTGATTAGCTTGAAGAGTTTCCTATGTAGGGTAGACCAGTATCGATGCCGATGGAGAACCGTCCAACAAGCGTTCTCCTTCGATAAAGCAACAAGATGACCGAATACAGATGCTGGTTGGTGTTGGGCGCCGATCCACCGTCCTGAGTGCTATTCGGGCTTTATGGGGCCGCCCTACTCGGCTCGGGTTTTGATGATGTCGAAGGTCCAGCCACCGCTGCCCTTGACAAACGGGGCGCCGTTGAACGGCAGGGAGCTGTCGGTTTGGTGGTCGGGAGCATTGACCAACGCAGCAGCATCCAGCATAAACACTCCGTAAAGAGCATCCTGAGACTGTAATGAGCGAGACAGAGACAGTCCTGGCCGAAGTCATCAAGGTTCGAAAAGCTCCTGTTGGTGGGAAGCTTCTCGCGTTGGTTGACGTCGTCATTGTCATTCACGGCATCGAATTTAAGGTCCGAGGCCTCCGCGTTTCGAGAGAGATCATGGATGGCAATCATGCCACCTCTGTCACCTCGCCCCTTCATCGGGACATTGATGGACAGTGGAGCCCGACGGTTACCTTTCCCGAGGAGCTTCATCAGCCGCTCACCGACATTGTCTTGGCGGCTTGCATTGACGCGGGTGTTTGTCAGGAGGCCTGACCCACGGACACTCGAGATCATAGATCGCCGCCAGGACCATCGACGGTGTGATAGACTCTGGCGACGCCAAGTCACGAAAGCGCAAATGCTCGATGGCTGAGGAGCGTCATTGGATCGTCCAAGCCGTCCCTTTAGTTTCTCCAAGACACCCGATAGGTTAGATGTCAGCACTCATCCCCCGCAGTGGCCAAGCGTCTCAACCCAGGGTCAGCACGGCACGGTCTGCCGGTGCCGGTGGAGTCCGTCCTGCGCCGATCCGGGTCACCGGATCGGCTGTCCAGAAGCAGGCCCAGTGGCTTGGCCGGGCCGCTGATGCCGAGCGCACCGGAGATGGCGTGGAGGCGGAACTGTGCCGGCAGTATGCCGAACATTGGTTCCGCGTCTCACGCGGACAGGACTGAGGGAGATAAACCGGTGAGCGACACCACCTTGACGCCACGGGAGCGGGCCTTGATCCGCAACGAATTCATGGTGCGCTTTGCCCAGGCCCCTCGGCTGGAAAACGGCATCCTGGTGAAGCGGTGGGCGACCAGGCCGAACAAGGGACAGCCCAAGCCCGGAGCGGTCATTCAGGGGATGCTGGACCGTGGACTGCTGGAGCTGCGGGATGACGGTGCCCATTGGCTGCGGGCGCGGTTCACCGAGGCCGGCCTCGCTGCCTTGCGGCACATGGCGGAGGATCCACGCGCGTTGCCACCGGGCGAATACCAGCATGTCCTGGACGAACTCGGACGCGCGCAGCCAGCAGATCACAACGTCGCGTCCTCGGGCCTCTCTGGCTCGACACCCATCGCGTGAGGGAGAGAGAAAGACCAACAGGGCTCCCCCTCTTTACACCTCCGTAGCCTGTTTCTACTTAGTGGTGCATCCGACAAGTTGATTGAAACTCCAGGGCTTCGGAGCGGTTGGTAAGGGAAACCCACCGACCCGGAGCCGGGGCATGGCCATCTGCGTGCAGGGCTTGAGCGACGAGGAGCTGGAGAAGTTGAGGACGATGGCACGCTCGCGCACGTTGGGCGCCGGTCTCGTCCGGCGGGCGCAGATCGTCCTGCATTCGGTCGAGGGCCTGACCGCGCCGACCATCTCGGAACGCATGGGGCTGTGCGGCGAGACCGTCCGCCACTGGCTCAAGCGCTTCAAGGCCCGCGGTTTCGACGGTCTGGAGGAAGACATGCGGTCGGGGCGCCCGCCCACCTATACCGTGGCCGAGCGCAGCGCCGTGATCGACACCGCCCTGACCCCGCCTGCGGAGCTGGGCCTGCCCTTCGCGTCGTGGACGCTGGACCGCTTGGTGGCCCACCTGTCGGGGAAAGGGATCGGGATGAAGCGCAGCCGCATCGCCGAGGTCTTCGTGCAGGAGGGATTGAAGTGGCGTCAGGAGGAGACTTGGTTCGGGGAGCGGGTTGATCCGGACTTCGCCAAAAAAGGGGGCCGATTGAGCAGCTCTACACCGCCTCGCCGACGGGCTGCGTAGTCGTCTGTCTCAACGAGATGGGGCCGCAGGTGAGCAAGAGCTATCCGGGCCGCCGGCCCAAAGGCCGAGCGCGCCAAACAGGAGATCGACTACGGCCGGCGGGACGTGGCCGGGTACGTCTTCGGCGTCTTCTGCCTAGCCACGGGAGACGCCCTCACGGCGACCTATGAGGGCCGGACCACCGCGAATTGGATCGACTTCCTGGGCCGGGTCGAGGCTTGGATCGACCCCGCGGTAGAGCGGGTCTACGCCGTGCTCGACAACCTGAACTGCCACTCCGGCCCGGACGTGCTGCTGTTCAACCTCGCCCACCCGCGTTGGGAGTTCGTCTTCCAGCCCAAGTACGCCGCCTACCTGAACCTCATCGAGCCCTGGTGGAAAGTGCTGCGTTCACTGGCGCTGAAAGGGCGCCGGTTCGATGCCTGGGCCGAGATCGAGGCCGCGGTGGAACGGGCCACCGCCTACTGGACCGTGCACAAGCACCCCTTCGTCTGGGGCAGGCGCAGGCGCCATCGCGTGCCGAGCTGCCTGGGCGTCGCCGCGCTCCCGAATGCCTAAACAATTTGGTGGATGCACCACTTAGGCACCGTCCCCAGAACTCCCCAGCGTTCCTCGCCCACCAACCTGCGGCTGATGGGCTGGAGATGGCTCCGGTAGCATTCCGTAACACTACTCTGGGTCGTGCCCCACGGGGTGGTGTAGGAGCTGTGGGGAACCGGCCCGCCGCAGCGCCCTCCCATGGCTGGCGTAGGCGGGCCGGTTATCCACAGCGGGCGGTCATCGTGGTTCTTCGGTAGAGTCTGGTCACCACAACACAACCTCGACCGAGGGTGACCACGATGACCGACGAGATGATGGCGCTTCGCGCGATGCTTGAGAAGGGCGCGGATGCCGATGTTCTGCGTGAGATGATCGGCTTCGCCGCCGAACGGCTGATGGAACTGGAGGTGCAGGGCCTGACCGGGGCCGGTCATGGCGAGCGGTCTGCCGAGCGGCTCGTCCAGCGTAACGGCTACCGGGATCGCGACTGGGAGACCCGCGCCGGCACTGTTGAGTTGCGCATTCCCAAGCTGCGCAAGGGGTCTTACTTCCCCGGCTTTTTGGAGCCGCGGCGGATGGCCGAGAAGGCGCTCACCGCGGTGATCCAGGAGGCCTACATCCAGGGCATCTCGACCCGCTCGGTCGACGATCTGGTCCAGGCCATGGGGATGTCGGGCATCTCCAAGAGCCAGGTCAGCCGGCTGTGCGAGGAGATCGACGAACGGGTGAAGACCTTTCTTGGCCGTCCCATCGAAGGCGATTGGCCCTACCTGTGGCTGGACGCCACCTACGTGAAGGTCCGCCAGAACGGGCGCATCGTCTCGGTGGCCGTCACCATCGCGGTGGCGGTCAACACCGACGGCCGCCGCGAGGTCCTGGGCATGGACATCGGCCCGTCGGAGGCCGAGACCTTCTGGATCGAGTTCCTGCGCAAGCTGAAACGCCGGGGGCTGAGCGGCGTCAAGCTGGTGATCTCCGACGCCCATGGCGGCATCAAGGCGGCGGTCACCCGCGTCTTCCAGGCGACGTGGCAAAGGTGCCGGGTGCATTTTTCCAGGACGGCGCTTGCCCATGCCGGCAAAAGCGGCCGGCGCGTCGTGGCGGCCTTCATCGCCACTGCTTTCGCACAGGACGATGCGGCATCCGCCCGAACGCAGTGGCGGCAAGTGGCTGATCAGGTCCGTCCAAAGCTGCCGAAGCTAGCCGACCTGATGGACGAGGCGGAGGAAGACGTCCTGGCCTTCATGACCTTTCCCAAGGAGCATCGGGCCAAGCTCCACTCGACAAACCCGATTGAACGTCTCAACGGCGAGATCAAGCGACGCACCGAGGTTGTCGGCATATTTCCGAACGAGGAGGCGATTACGCGCCTCATTGGTGCCATCCTCTTGGAACAGAACGACGAATGGGCTGTCCAGAGGGCGCGCTACATGACGCTGGAAACCATCGCCCCACTCGGCGATGATCCCCTCGTCAGCCTGCCCGCTGTGGCCGCCTGACAATCCCGGCCAGACCACCCGGAGACCATGAGCGCCTCTCCGCTCCTACACCACGGCCAGGGACACGATCCTCACTCTGCGCAGCAGGCCCCTTGCTGGGCCTACTGGAACGCGAACTGGTCAGGCAGCCCGAACCTGCGCTGTAAAGGCGTCGACTTCGCTTTGCAGACGCTCTGCCATTCGCGACAGCTCATTGGCGGCCAAGAGGACCTGACCTGATGCCGTACCGGCCTCGGCCGCACCCTGGCTTACGCTCATGATGGTGCCATTCATCTCCTGAGCGCCATGCGCCACCTGCTGGACATTGCGCCCGATCTCCGCCGTCGTGGCGCTCTGTTCCTCGACCGCGGCGGCAATCGTGCCGGAGATCTGATTCACCTGTATGATGGTTCGGCTGATGCTACGGATCGCTTCCACTGCTCCGCCGGTCTGCGTCTGGATTTCGGAAATCTGGGCGGCGATATCGTCCGTGGCTTTGGCGGTCTGGTTTGCGAGCTGCTTAACCTCGCTCGCCACCACCGCGAAGCCCTTGCCCGCCTCTCCGGCTCGCGCCGCCTCAATGGTGGCGTTGAGCGCCAGCAGGTTGGTCTGGGTGGCGATGTTTTGGATCAGGCTGACGACATCGCCGATACGCTGAGCGGCGACCGCCAGCCCCTCGACCGTGGCGTTGGTGCGCTCCGCCTCGCCCACGGCCTCCTTCGAGATGCGGGAAGCTTCGGTCACCTGCCGGCCGATCTCGCTGATGGAGCTGTTCATCTCCTCCGATGCCGCGGCCACGGTCTGGAGATCGGCCGCTGCATGCTCGGTCGCAGACGCTACCGACGTGGACTGCTGCGCGGTCTCCGCGGCGATGGCCGACATGCTCTTGGCGTTGGACTGCAACTGCGTCACTGCCGAGGACACGGCCTGAACAACACCCTTGACGCTCGCTTCGAACTGATCGGCCAGCTGCTGCATGGCCGCCTTGCGCTCCCGATCGACGCGTTCCGCGACGTCCTTGGCCAGCTCCTCCAAGGCATGCGTGCGGATCAGGTTGTCCTTAAACACCTGCACGGCCGCGGCCATACGGCCGATCTCGTCCCGGCGGTCGGTGCCGGGAATCGCGACGGTCAGCTGTCCTGCGGCAAGCGCGTGCATGCGCTCGGTCATCGCCGCCAGCGGCGCCGTCACGCCGCGCGTGATAGCGAAGGCCCCCAGGCCGGTGACTACCAGGATGGCGGTTCCGATCGCCGCAAGATGCATCGCCTGCTGCCAAAATTCGGCGTCGACGTCGTCGATGTAGATACCGGTGCCGATCACCCAGTTCCACTCTGGTAAGCCCTGGATGTAGGAAACTTTCTCGCGTGGCTGCGGGTCTTGCGAGGTTTGCCACCAGTAATGGTAATAGCCACTTCCCTTCCGGCGGACGATGTCGATCATGTCGGCGAAGATGTTGTGACCACGTGCGTCCTTAAGGTCGAGGATACTGGTACCGACAAGCTTCGGGTTCAGTGGATGCATGAGCATCTCGCCGGACATGCTGTTGATCCAGAAATATTGGTTCCCGCTGTAGCGCAACGCCGAAACGGCCTGCATGGCCTCGGCCATCGCGGCGTCCTTGCTTTTGCCC
This sequence comes from Azospirillum sp. A1-3, assembly GCF_023806445.1. Classification (NCBI taxonomy): domain Bacteria; kingdom Pseudomonadati; phylum Pseudomonadota; class Alphaproteobacteria; order Rhodospirillales; family Azospirillaceae; genus Azospirillum; species Azospirillum sp. A1-3. The sequence continues at coordinate 339,649 of NZ_JAMSLU010000002.1, read as the reverse complement.
GCCTTGACACCGCTGTCGGCGATCGCGCGGACCAGGGATGTCGCCGTCTCTATCTGTTCCTTGGTCTTCGCTTGCCTCTCAGAAATGATACTGGTCTTGAGGTTGTCCAACGTCACGGCTCCGAAGATGAGAAGGCCGATCGCTCCCAACACGACGACGCTCATGAGCCGGTAGGCGATTTTGATGTCAGCAGCGCGCATGGCAGAAGTCCTGAGAAAGATGTGTCGGGACCGAGCCCCCGACGTTCTTGGTGTGGCCGGAGGTGCAGCTATGGTTGAGGGCGCCCACTGCTTTGCGCATAAGTCCGCCGTGGGATAGAAATTCCGAGTCTATGTTGCTCGATTTTATTTTGAATTAAGGCTAAGTCACGTGCAAATTTGACGCACCCGCGCGCAGGAGACGATATTTCTTTCCCTGAGTTCGAATAGATCCGCACGGGCTCAGGTCAGCGGCACCTAAGCAGCTTCGCCTATATCTCACGAACCCTGCATCTTCGAAGGCTTACGGCAATCGTGTAGTCGCGGCGCGCCTCGTTGGGTTCTGAAAACATCAATTAGCGGACGGTTTGTAAGGCGGAAGCATCACCGAAGTGGTGGCACCAGAGATCACCCCCGCCACAACGCCGAGGGCGCCACCGGAACCGAGTGAGCTCAAACCGACCGCCAACGGTGGCCACACGCCGGAGGATGACGTCCTGATGCGGGCATGGCAGCAGTATGACCCGAAGTGCGGCGGGTCGAGGAACAGCCCCGGACGGCGCTGAAAGCGGCTCTGGAAGCGCCGACCACGGTCCCCAGCAACCGCACTCAGCCCGGATAGATGCAGCAGCCGGCTGCGGCCGGGCAGGGTTTCGCCGGCACCAGCTCCCAAGCTTCTCAATCAGCAGCCGGCGCGCGCTTCGCACTATCTCGCCGGCACCCGCGAGGCGGCACTGTCACCCTATGAGGTGAAGGCCGGCGCCATCATCCCTGGTGTCATGGAAAGCGGTATCAACTCCGACCTGCCCGGCGTCATCAAAGCGCTGGTACGCGAGAATGCCTACGATACCGCCACCGGGCAATATCTGCTGATCCCCAAGGACTCTATGCTGATCGGCAGCTACGACTACGGGATGGGGATGGGGCAGGAACGGGTGCTGATCGCCTGGAACCAGATCATCTACCCCGACGCCTCGTCGCTGGATCTCGGCAGCATGTCCGGCGCCGATCAGGGCGGCTATGCCGGCGTCTCCGATCAGGTCAACAACCACTATGTTCGGACCTTCGGCAACGCCCTCTCGCTGTCGATCTTTTCGGCCGGCGTCCAGCTCTCCCAGCCGCAGCAGCGCGGCGGCTACGACGCGCAGCAGATCATCGCCGGCAGCCTTGGTCAGCAGATGGGCCAGCTCGGCACAGAGTACGCCCGCAAGGGGCTGAACGTCGCTCCGACTCTAGAAATCCGTCCCGGCTATCGCTTCACCATCATGGTGACCAAGGACATGATCATCCCGCCCCGGCCAGGATAACTCTGACAGTACGTCACATCACCTTGCTGGTAGATTCCACTCAGGCTTCCGGACGAACTAACCAGGTGCTGGTAGATTCCACTGATACTGCCGTTGCCGGTTTGCTGGTAGATTCCACCGCCGGCTAGTGCACTGACACAGACATAGGATTCACAACGGGCGGGCAACGTGCGATTCTGTCGGCATGGCCCAGACCGTCAGCGTTATCATTGGAGCGGAGGATCGTGCGCGTTTGGCCGCGATCCTCGCTGACCGCAATCGCCCGCAGAAACATGCGCAACGGGCGAACATCGTTCTGCTTTCGGCCGAGCGACTGCCCGTGCTGGAGGTGGCCCGTCGGGCCGACGTCAGCCGCCCGGCGGTGTGGCGCTGGCAAGTGCGCTACGCCGAACAAGGCGTCGACGGGCTGTTGCGCGACAAGACGCGCAAGCCCGGCCGGGCGCCTCTGCCGACCGCCACCGTGGCCAAGGTGCTGGCGCTGACGTGTTCGGAACCACCCGGCGCCGTCACCCATTGGACCGGTCGAGCCGTGGCCAAGATCATCGGCATCAGCCTGCGTGCCGTTCAGCGCATTTGGGAGGCCAACCGCCTCCAGCCCCATCGCATCCGTACCTTCAAGCGCTCCAACGATCCGGCTTTCGCCACCAAGGTGGAGGACATCGTCGGCCTCTACATGGACCCGCCGTGCCATGCGGTGGTTCTGTCCATCGACGAGAAGAGCCAGATCCAGGCACTTGACCGCACCCAGCCGGGTTTACCGCTGAAGCCCGGCAAGTGCGGAACGATGACGCACGATTACAAGCGCAACGGAACCACCACGCTGTTTGCCGCGCTGAACACCCTGGACGGCACCGTGGTGGGGCGCTGCCTGCCCAAGCACACCCACAAGGAGTTCATCAAGTTCCTCAACGCCGTCGAGCGCGTCGTGCCGGTCGGCAAGGTGATCCACGCCATCGTCGACAACTACGCCACCCACAAGCATCCCAAGGTGCTGGAATGGTTGGCCGATCATCCACGATGGGTCTTCCACTTCACGCCGACCTCGGCATCCTGGATCAACGCCGTCGAGGGCTTCTTCTCCATCATCACCCGCCGGAGCATCCGACGCGGCGTGTTCAAGTCCGTGGCCGATCTCCAGGACGCCATCACCCGCTACATCCGCGAGCATAACAGGGCATCCAAGCCCTTCGTCTGGACCAAGCCAGCCGACGACATCCTCGATAAACTCAGCCGTTTTCCTGCACCTTCTGAATGAGTCAGTGCACTAGGTACAGAAGGCAACCCCGAGTCGCATGCGCTGATACATTCCACCGCTGAGAAGACTCCGATTCGGCCAACCGCGCTGGTAGATTCCACTGGACGGTCAACGCACCAGCAGCCGGAGTATAGTTGCTCAGTGGAATCTGAAAGCCAGATGGGTGGAATTTACCAGCACAGTACCGAGTCGCTCAGTGGAATCTGCCAGACAAGCAAATAGGTTGAACCAAATAGCTCCAAATAGCCTGCGCTGGTAGATTCCACCGTTGACGATCCCTCAGGTCGATGAGGAAATGGGTCACATGAGGAACATTCATAAGCTGCTGATTGATCATGGCCTCGAAGCCGCTCGCGAACTTGTCGTCGACAAAGCCGAGCGGCGCCAGTTAGAGATCGCCGCTGCTGTTTTGGCAGAAGAAAGCGAGACGCTCGGTATTTGTCATGCCGGCTTTGCTCTGACTTCATTACCTCACAAGGACATTATAGAGCCTTTCTGGCGCCGTGAGGGCCATCGGATTACCTTGATGGTCGAATCAGGCCGTGACCGTCAAGGAAATGTGGTCGGCATCCCGTATGGGTCAAAAGCCCGCATGATTCTCATCTACCTTCAAACCCAAGCTGTCCGTACTCGATGCCGTGAAGTCGAACTCGGCGGATCCCTTAAGGGCTGGATGAAGAACATGGGAATGGCATCCATCGGCGGAGCCACATATAAGATGGTTACTGAACAGGCCCGGCGTATTTCCGCATGCCGCCTAACCTTCTTCACCGATCACGGCCACGCCGATCGGGTCGCTAAAGGTGCCTTTGTCGAAGAATACTTTGATTTAGCCGGAATGCTGAACGATGACAACCAACCGACCCTTTGGCAGGACAAGGTAACCCTAAACGACGCCTTCTACCGCTCCCTGATAGACCATCCGGTGCCGGTCAGCGAAACAGCTCTCCGGGAGATCGGCAACAAGTCCATGGCGATCGATATCTATGTTTGGCTCGCCTATCGCCTTCACAGCCTTAGCAAACCCACGCCAGTCTCTTGGCCGGCACTAATGGCCCAGTTCGGCGCTGGGTTCAACGCGATGCGCAATTTTAAGCCTGCTTTCACTGAGGCGCTTCGCATGGCATTGGCGGCCTACCCTGATGCCAAAGTCCAGGTGGAATCTACCAGCATCACCCTATATCCAAGTGCGCCGCCAATCGCCAAATCTCGCGACAGGCTCGGGGTATTGTAAGGCGCCTGCGGCGTTTTCGCCACGCTACCCCCTCAGGTGGCAGTCTGCAGCCAGAAAGCGTGCGCACTTTACGCAGGCGCTATTCTCCGATGAGCTTTATTGCCTGTGCCTACGGAGACCCGTGTGAGCATCATCGTCTCGGCCTCCACAAAAGGAGGCCCAGGCAAGACTACGCTCGCGATGTGCCTTGCCAGCCACTGGCACGACGCCGGCGTTTCGGTAAAGTGTAAAGACGCAGATCCCAACAAAGAACCTCTCCCAGTGCCTCGGCCGTGCTGGACAGCCCTTCCCCCGCCCAGTCGTTGGTGATGATGAAGTGGTGCAAGAAACAGAGACAGCTAGCGAGGCGTTCGACGTCGTCATCATCGACGTTGCCGGCAGCCAGAGCCAGGCGCTTGTCTACGCGGCCGGTGTGGCCGACTTGGTATTGACCCCATACGGCCGGACTTCAAGGACATCAAGGAAGCAATCCCCACGCAGCAATTTGATAAGAACGCCGAACAGATGATGCGCCGTCGGATACCGGACTTCCGGAAGCCTCATTTTGCTGTTCTGACCCAAGTGAATCGTCGCGCGGTGGTGGCGGAGCACAGCTGCAACCAACTCGATTCCCTTTGCTTGTCAGCGCTCGATGCCGACCTTCCTTCGCGTACCGCCTACAGCCAGTCCTCCTTTGCCGGCGCATCGCCTCTCACGGATGCCTATCAACATCATTCCGAGACTATGATGAGTGAGATCGAAACCGTCACTGCTGAAGTCATAGCGGTCCGAAAGGCCCCTTTTGGTGGAAAGCTTCTGGCGTTGATCGATGTCGCCATTGCCATTCATGGCATCGAGTTCAAGGTTCGGGGTCTCCGTGTATCAAAAGAGATCATGAATGGGAATTACGCGACGTCGGTTTCCGCGCCGTTCCATCGGGATATTGATGGACAGTGGAGCCCCACCGTCACCTTTCCCGTTGAGCTTCAACAGCCGCTGTCTGATATCGTGTTGGCAACCTGCATCGAAGCTGGGGTCTGCTGCGAGGCGTGAGACGCCAACCTACGATGACTGAGTTGCACTCTTAGGGCCCCCTGAAGCTTTCATCCCGTTCTCGAACCAACCCGATAGGCTGTATGGCACCTCCCACCCCCCGAAGCGGCCACCCACCCCGACCGACTTTCAGCAAGTTGCGGTCTTCTGGCTCAGGCCCAGCCGGTGTTCGCCCAGCGCCGGTGCGCGTCAATGGCTCAGCCGTTCAAAAGCAGGCTCAGTGGCTTGCTCGAGCAGCCGATGCCGAGCGCAGTGGCGATGGTGTGGAGGCTGAACTCTGTCGCCAGTACGCCGAGCACTGGTTCCGCGTGTCACAAGGGCAGGACTGACGGAGATGAAAGCATGACCGACACCGTCCTAACCACACAGGAGCGGGCCCTGATCCGCAACGGGTTTATGGTGCGCTTCGCCCAAGCACCGCGCCTTGCCATGGGCATCTTAGTGAAGCGGTGGGCAACCGGCCCGAACAAGGGCAAGCCCAAGCCTGGAGCCGTCATTCAAGGGATGTTGGATCGCGGTCTGCTGGAGCTCCAGGATGATGGGGGCCATTGGCTGCGCGCCCGGTTCACCGAGACCGGTCTCGCTGCTCTGCGGCAGATGGCAAAAGATCAGCGCGCCCTTCCGCCGGGCGAGTATCAGCACCTGCTTGAAGAGCTCGGCCTTGGGCAACCGGCAGATAATGACAACGCTTTACAAGGCGGCTCTGGGCCTGGGCCTCTCGCATGATTTAGTGGTGCATCCGCTAAGTTGATTAGAACTCCAGGGCTTCGGAGCGGTTGGTGAGGGAAACCCACCGCCCTGGAGCCGGGCCATGGACATCCGCGTGCAAGACTTGAGCGACGAGGAGCTGGAGAAGTTGAGGATGATCGCACGCTCGCGCACGTTGGGCGCCGGTCTCGTCCGGCGGGCGCAGATCGTCCTGCATTCGGTCGAGGGCCTGACCGCGCCGACCATCTCGGAACGCATGGGGCTGTGCGGCGAGACCGTCCGCCACTGGCTCAAGCGCTTCAAGGCCCGCGGTTTCGACGGTCTGGAGGAAGACGTGCGGTCGGGGCGCCCGCCCACCTATACCCTGGCCGAGCGCAGCGCCGTGATCGACACCGCCCTGACCCCGCCTGCGGAGCTGGGCCTGCCCTTCGCGTCGTGGACGCTGGACCGCTTGGTGGCCCACCTGTCGGAGAAAGGGATCGGGATGAAGCGCAGCCGCATTGCCGAGATCCTTGTCCAGGAGGGGTTGACGTGGCGTCAGGAGGAGACGTGGTTCGGGGAGCGGGTTGATCCGGACTTCGCCAAAAAAGGGGCCGATTGAGCAGCTCTACACCGCGCCGCCAACGGGCTGCGTAGTCGTCTGTCTCGACGAGATGGGGCCGCAGGCGAGCAAGAGCTATCCGGGCCGCCGGCCCGAAGGCCGAGCGCGCCAAGCAGGAGATCGACTACGGCCGGTGGGACATGGCCGGGTACGTGTTCGGCGCCTTCCGCCCGGCCATGGGAGACGCCCTCACGGCGACCTATGAGGGCCGGACCACCGCGAATTGGATCGACTTCCTGGGCCGGGTCGAGGCTTGGATCGACCCCGCGGTAGAGCGGGTCTACGCCGTGCTCGACAACCTGAACTGCCACTCCGGCCCGGACGTGCTGCTGTTCAACCTCGCCCACCCGCGTTGGGAGTTCGTCTTCCAGCCCAAGTACGCCGCCTACCTGAACCTCATCGAGCCCTGGTGGAAAGTGCTGCGTTCACTGGCGCTGAAAGGGCGCCGGTTCGATGCCTGGGCCGAGATCGAGGCCGCGGTGGAACGGGCCACCGCCTACTGGACCGTGCACAAGCACCCCTTCGTCTGGGGCAGGCGCAGGCGCCATCGCGTGCCGAGCTGCCTGGGCGTCGCCGCGCTCCCGAATGCCTAAACAACTTGGTGGATGCACCACTAAGGCATGTCATTGATGCGCGCCAGCACGTCGGCGAGCCACGCCTGGGGATTGACGTCGTTGAGTTTCGCGGATTATGCCGCATGCGGCATAAGCAGGTGGTGACCAGGCTGTGCATGATGGCGGCTCGCCGGCCGCCCCCGCACGGACGGCGACAGGTGGAAGACACCCTACCCGGTACCGAAGAGCTGACGGACGACCTCACGCTGCGGGCGCCGGCCGCGCGCATCGTCGCCGACTATGTCGTCCATAACACGCTGCCCACCGCGACCTCGGGCCACTCATCGGATACGTGCAGTCTTCCCTGCGGTTGCTCGGTCAGCAACAGTGCGATCACCTGCCTGGAGTGGGGTCGGAAGCAGACGACCCTGCGCCGGCATCTGGCCACTGCCCACGGTCTGACGCCGGACACTTACCGATTCCGCTGGAGCTTGCCCGACAAGCACCCGACGACCGCTCCAGCCTACGCAGCAGCGCGTTCCGAACTCCCCAAGGCGGCGGGGCTTGGGCACAAAGGTGGGCACAGGCGCAAAGCCTGACCTCCCATCACGGGGCGCTGAGAGGTTAAGCGATAGCCCGCGATTGTCGGGAGCGGCGGGACCGATGCAGATTGCGCCCAATAAAGCCGAGCCTGATCGATCGGGGGCTTTGGTGGACTGGGAAGACTCTCCAACTTTATTTGACACCATCCAGCAGAGGGATCTGCCCGTCGCCACCATTGGGCAGCGCAGCCCGTCGGCGCCGACGGCTTTGACTGGCCACTTCGGGAGTAACAGGCACGAACCGCTTGGGGCGTCCTGCTTCGTCGAGATCCTCGTTGTTGACCACCAGGGAGAGTTCGCGCTCGTTGACGACGCGCTCCGCCACGGCCCGCCGGATCTGATCGAGGAAGGACTGCGAGGGAGAGAGGGTGTACTCGACGTCGACGTATTTCCGCCCTTCCTTGATCTCCTCAATTTCAATGCGGTCGAGAGCTCCGATCTGCGTATCGGCAAGCGCTTTCACGACGTCGTGAATCCGCAGCCGCATGTCGCGGAACCGCGACCACTCCGACATCCCAGAGTCACGAATGATGTCGCGGGCGGTGATGTGTACGACCGACTGCGAGGGATCCTGCCTCAGCGTTTCCGCAATGCGCTTGAAGAGCCAGCGCGAGAACGGGTTGCGAATCTTCATCAGGGCTTCATAGGAGATCGAGTGCCAGTCGACCCGGCGGATCGCCTCGCGGAGCATCATGTTGAATTGCACGAAGGTCTCGGCATCGCTGCTCTCGTCATCGAGGATGGAGGCGTCATCGGCATCGTCCACCTCACTGGGACGCTGCCGCAGTCCGAGACCGGCAAAGATGCCCGAGTCCATCATGACCTTGCGGCGCCCACGGCGCTCGATCTGAATCGTGCAGCGCCGCATGACCATCAGCGCTTCCTTGATTTCCGGAATGCTCAGGGTGTGTCGGACGGAGCGCAGTTCCTGCCAGACCTCATACAGCGAGAACCGCAGGATCGCTTCGCCGTTGTCCACCGACAGACGTGACGGATCCGAGGCCAACTTGCGGATCACATCCTCGATGATCTGTTCGCGCTCGCCAGGGTAGGCATCGATCTCCTCCACCACGTGAGCCCCACTGGTGTCGCGAATGAAACGGCCGTCCTTGCTCTTCACACGGCGTTGGATGCGAGCGGGAACGACCGTGAGATGGTAGATCTGTTCAGCAAAGGAGAATTGCCGGTGGATCATCGGAAGCCGGTCATCCTGAGCGGCGGCGTCCCTCGGTTCCAGGCTGTGCGCCGCCTGCCCGTTGGCCTTCGACTCCGGACTGTCGAAAACGTACTTGGGAGCCAGGTCGTACAGCGACACCATGTTGACGTTGTGCCGCCGTCCCGTGGCGGCGTCGATGTGTTCGAACAGCGTGCCTTGGAGGGTCTGCCCCTGCGTCTCTGTACGACGCTGCCTGACGACGATTTGCCCCGACATCCGGTGCCCCTCCGCAATCCTGAACCTCAAACCTATGTCGCTTCCCCTGTCCGGTGCAACGCCATCGCATGCGGAGCGGTAGGTGACAGGCGCAGTTCCGGTTGGCGACAGACGCGCTTGCGGTAGGTCACAGGCGCGTTTGCGCAAACCACAGCCCGGCATAGGGCCGAATCGGACAGCTCGCCTCTTTCAGCAGAAACGGCTTGCCTTCGCATTGTTGGCGTCGACGCGCCAGGACGCCTATCGGGCGTCCCTCGCACCATACACCCTGCAAATGCCACCCTGCGTTAGAACGCGCCTGTGACCTACTGGTTTGGCTCTGGCCGTTGAACGCGCCTGTCACCGACAGGGTTGACCGAGTCGAAGCGCGCCTGTGACCTTCTTGCACGGTTGGGGTTCAAACGCGCCTGTGTCCTACTGCACCAAACCGGGAGCGCGCCTGACACCTACAAGATGCGGCAACGCTGTCGGTCTCAGTGGCGTTTCCATAGGACACAGGCGCGTTTTGATGCTTCCCGAGTCGCTGGCGTAACCGCGCCTGACGCCTTCATGTCCGCGTCCGCCACCTGTAGGAAATGCGCCTGCGGCCTCGGCAAGCGCGCCTGAGACCTACTACGAGCGCGCCTGCTACCTCTCGGTAGGAGACGGGCGCGCTTTGGAGACCCCGGCGCATCTGGGGAATCCTACCCGCAAGACCGCCGGCACCTGCCGGTTCCATAGATTTTGCGGGAGCACCCGATGACCATCACGACCGACATCACCAGCCGCTGGGGCAAGATCCCCGCCTGGTGGCTCGACCACCCCGATCTCGACGCCGACGGGTTCGCCGTCCTGGCGGCGCTCGCCACTTTCGCTGATGAGCAGGGCGTATGCTGGCCATCACAGTCGACACTCGCCGCGAAACTCAAACGGTCGCGCCCGACGATCAACCGAATTCTGCAGCGCCTGGACGACATCGGTTTGGTCAGCATCGAGCACCGCCGCGGCCGCGACGGCTCCCGGTTGTCCTGCCTGTACCGGCTGCGCGTTGAGCGAGAGGAGGCATTGGCCGCAAAGGGCGCGGTTTGCCCTGTTCAGGCAGACGACAGGGATGACTCCCTGGTGGACGCCCCCTGTCCGTCAGCGAGTCAAGAACACCTCCAGTCCGAACAGAATCCAGACTCGCTCGCCTCGGGCGAGCGCGGGCCGATGCGCGACGTGCCTGCCGATTGGATGCCGACTGCCGATGACATGGTCTGGGCCGGGAGCCGCTTCGGCGCCGTCGACCTCGGCCGCCATGTCGAGGGGTTCGTGCTGCGCTGCAAAGCACATGGCTACCGGTACCGCAACATCTCAGCCGCTTGGCGGGCTTGGCTGGCTCAGGATGCGGCGGCCGGAAGGGCACCGGCATGGAAAGCCGCCATGCCTGCCGGAGCCGCTGGCGCGACCGCAGGCAATCCTCGCCAAAGTGCCGCTGAACAGCGAGTCAGCGCCTGGATGGCCGTCGCCGCACGGTTGAAAGGCACCCACCCCAGCTTCCGCTCCTGAGGAGGGTTTGATGTCCGCCGCCGTAATGCCCCTGCCGGACCGTTCGCCGCTGCCTTTCGATCCCGCAATGGCGCCGGCTGAGCGCCACAGGCTCCTCATCGCCGCGTTCCCGGAGACATTGCAGCAGGTCATGGCCTCGGGTCGGCTGGAACAGCGACCGTGTTTCAGTGACAACGGCTTCGAGAGGCTTCAGGAAATCTGGTCACCGCCGCCGACCGTCTCAGCCCGCCAGGCCGGCATGGCACAGCGGGTCCTGAACGACCTGGAAGATTCCGTTCTGGTACCGGCTGAGCCCGATCGCCTGCTCGGCCGTGTGCTGGCGCTGCTGTCCCACTTCCCGGCCAAAGGATTGACGCCCGATGTCGAGCAGTTGGTGGCGATTGACTGGGTGGAGGATCTCGGCGAGTTTCCGGCCTGGGCCATCGATGCGGCCGCGCGCACATGGCGCCGGACGAGGAAGTGGAGGCCAAGCATCGCCGAGATGCGAACGCTGTGCGAGGAGGCCTGTGCCAACGAGCGCGCCATGGCGCAACGGCTTCGACAGATCATCCGTGCGTTCCAGGGCTCCACGCCCAAGATGGGGCTGGCGGAGGGGCGCCGGTTTCCATAACGCGGCTGATTCGGAACGGGCTTAGGCAGCCTAGGTGACCTCAGCAGAAATCCCGATGTTGATGCAAACCAGGTGCTGTCAGCGCGAGATGCCATCAACATCACTCATTCCGCATACGCAATGAGCAAGGCTGCATTGGAGCTGCTGTCGTTGACGGGTGTTGATGCACCAGGACCGTCTCCGCCAAGGCTTGACGGCATGATCGACCGCCGCCTATGAGGAAGAGATGTCGGTTGTCGGAGGGGGATCATGCGCGGCGAGGATATGAAGGCGTTCCGGGAGCGGCGCGGACTGACGCAGCCGGATTTCGCACTTTGGCTGAACGAGCGTTTGCAGCGTCGCTACGACCGCTCCAAGATCAGCCGCTGGGAGAGCAACAGCGAAAAAATTCCGGGGCAGGTCGCGCGCTTTCTCGTTCAAGAGGTGGCCGGCCCGGAAATCAATCATGGTCCGGCGCTGACGCTTGTGTTCGCCAACCGGAAGGGCGGTGTAGGAAAAACGGTGTCGAGCGTCAACGTCGCGGCCGGGCTGGCGCAGCGTGGATATTTGGTGTTGTTCGTCGATTCTGACCCGCAAGCGAACGCCACAATGCACTTCGGCCTCAACCCCATTCACCAGGACAAGATCAACCAGACGCTTTACACGCCGCTGCGCGCGGCGATGCTGGACTCGCCGGGTGCGACCACCCTCGCGGAGAGTACGGTGCAGACCGGCGAGGGCAGCCTTCACGTCGTTCCGTCGGGTATGCGACTTGGTGATGCCGAAACGGAGTTGCTCGGCAAGCCAGGCAGCGACTTCACGTTACGCGAAATCCTGACGGATGCGCGCCGTGTTTATGACTTCATCGTCATCGACACCCCACCCCATTTCGGCGCGCTTACCATCAATGCGCTCACCGCTGGCGACTGCATCGTCGTCCCTTGCCAGACGGAAGCTTTTTCGGTGACAGGAGTGGAGTTCCTGCTGAAGAACATCGACGCCATTCAACGGCGTTCCAACCCGCGCTTATCCGTTATCGGGCTGCTGCCGACGATGTACGATCACCGGCTCGTCCAGGACCGTGCCTCGCTTGAGGACATGCATCGGATTTTCGGCAAGATGTTGCGCATCTTCCCGCCCATGCCTAGGGCGACCGTCTACGCCCAGGCCGCCGCCGCAGGACGCACCGTGGCTGAGGCCCTGCCGGACGCGCCGGGCATGGCGGTGTACGAGGAGGTGGTCGCTGCAGTCGTGGAGAAGCGTAAGCAGATGGTGGAGGCGACCCATGTCGTCGCGTAAGTTTGGCAGGCAAGGGGTGACGGCGGTTCTCGCGTCCGCCGAGGAGGATCGTGTGGCGCAGACCTTCGGCCTCAACAGCCCCACCGACCGACGTGTGGTCGAGGTGCCCCTCGAGCGCATCGTTCCCAATCCTAGTCAGCCGCGGCGGCACTTTGATGCCGAGGAATTGGAAGGCTTGGCCAATTCCATGCGCGAAAAGGGACTGGTCCAGCCGATCGGCATCAAGCCGCTTGATGACGGACGTTTCCAGCTGGTCTACGGCGAACGACGTCTGCGCGCCGCCAAGATCATCGGGCTGGAGAAAATCGTGGCGGTCACCGTGACCGGTGACGACGACGAACTCGCTCTTCTGGAAAACGTCCAGCGCAGCGACCTCGATCCCTTCGAGGAGGCCGATGCTATCGAGCGCTTGCGGCGGAAGTTCGACTACTCCTATGCTGTCCTTGGCCGAGTTCTTGGCAAGAGCAAGTCGGAGATTTCCCGCGCTCTCCTGCTGCTGAAACTGCCGCGGGTGGTGCGCGACGAGTATCATCTGCACAAGCCGACCAAAAAGCAACTTTGGGCCATCGCGGAAATCGAAGATGTCGATGCGCAGGGCCGGATGTGGGACGCTATCAAGTCCGCCATTGGTGGTCCGGCCTTGCTTTCGCCCTCTGCTCCCGAGAGGGACGATAAGGGTAATGACCTCGACCCCGCCGCTCAAGCTGGGGCTCGGGGTGATAATCCGGATGTTGCTCTCAGCGCCCTTCCGAAACGGCTTGCCCGCCGCATCCAGCAGGCGCACGAGGTCCTGAGTGCCCTTCGCTTTGAGCCGAGGCCGTTGTGGAACAGCGATTTGGAGATGCTCAAACAGTTGCGGGATGACCTCAACGCGGTGATCGAAGGGGCGACGAAAGGTTAGCGTTCCACAGTGGAACGCTATTCCCAACAGGGCATAGCGTTCCACTGTGGAACAGCGACAACCTAGCTCCAGAAGTGACCCAACCCGGTCGAACCTGACCGACCGTGGCAAATCTGGCACCAAGTACCACGTGGCCGTCTCGCCCGGCGGCCACGCCGGTGGCGGTAGTCCCTTCGCCCGCCAACGTGCATGACACCAAGTTCGTTCCGGACTTGCTGCGCTTGGCTCAGGTTGTCTGCATCGCTCTCAGCAGGCTGTACGCCGAAACAGGCTATGACAGCGCCGACAAACACTGGTTCTTTTTATGCCATGGGGTTCAGCCACACATCAGTAAGATCGACGAGCCTCACGGCTCTGGGCAGGGAAAAGTCCGCTGCCTCGTCGAGCATGCCCGCACTTGGCTGCAGGCCAACAAACGCCTGGATCGACAACAGGATCGGTTGGGGCGCATTAACTTTGCCTTGCTCACCGCGGCGGCCATTTTCATCATCGCAAATCGCTTACTGACGTCCGAGAACTGTCCCTTAGCGGTGCATCCACCAAATGGCCCGAGAACACTGGACTTTCGCACCTGTTGAGGGGGCATCGGCATCGGTTCGGGAGCCGGACCAGGACGCTTCAACTGCGGGAGTTGAGCGAGGACGAGCGGACGGACGTGTAGGGGGGATCACACGCTCGCACACTCTCGGAGCTGGGCTGGTCCGGCGTGCCCAGATTATCGCACATACCATGAGCGGCCTGAAAGCGGAGCAGAGCGCGACCCGCATGGACCTATGCGGCAACACGGTGCGCTCAGGCTGAACCGCTTCAAGGCATGTGGCCTGGATGGGCTGAAGGAGGATGTGCGCACCAGGTGCCCACCGACCAATTCGGCCGCGCCGCGCCGTCATCGCCGCCTCCCTGACCTGCCCATCCAAGCTGGGCCTGCCCTTTGCAACCTGGACGCTGGATCGCCGGGTCGCCTATCCGAGCGAGCAGGGGGCGCTATGCGCCGCAGTCGGATCAGCGAGATCGTCATCCGAGAAGGCCTGAAGTGGCGCCAGCAGGCGACGTGGTAAGGCGCGTGGGTTGATCTCGACTTCGCCAAAAAAGGGGTATCGACCATCTCTACATGGCGCCACCAGCCACCCAGGCCAGCGGCTCGTTCTACCGGCTGCACCGAAGGCCGATCAGGAAGGCGAATAGGCGGCGGAGTTGCGCCGAGATCCGCAGCAGATCCTATACGCCGCAGTGGTTCAGGCGAAGATGCTCCTTGACGAGCAGAGCGGCAAACAGGCCGGAGGGGCGGCAGGCAGGGCGGACGTACTTGCTCAGACGTAAGGGAAGCGCGCGGCGCGCCACAGCGTGGGCCAGCCGCGCAAAGTACAACAGATGATTCTCCATGATACCCGTCAGATGAGCATCATACCGTTAGACGGCGAAGCTTTCGACACAGCAAGGTGTGGTCAGGTGAGAGCGTTCGGCGTCTCATCCGTTCGCCGATGTCACCCGTCGATAGGAGCCAGGAGGAAATCGAGGTCGTCTGCGGTCAGCAGTTCCTCCGCCGTCTGGCCCCGGTCGTAAACCGCCTCCCCCAGCCGGCGCTTGCGCTCTTGGAGTTGTACCATCCGTTCCTCCACTGTGCCGCTGGTGACCAGCTTGTAGACGAAGACCGGCTTGTCCTGGCCGATGCGGTGGGCGCGGTCGGTCGCCTGATCCTCGACCGCCGGGTTCCACCAGGGATCATAGTGGATCACCGTGTCGGCGGCGGTCAGGTTCAGCCCGGTGCCGCCGGCCTTCAGGCTGATGAGGAATAGCGGCACCTCGCCTGCCTGGAAACGCCGGACTGGGGTCTCGCGGTCCCTTGTGTCACCGGTCAGTTCGACGAAGGGGATGACGAGTCGGTCGAGCTCCGGCCGGATCAGGTCGAACATCGAGGTGAACTGCGAGAACAGCAGGATGCTCCGACCGTCGGCCAGCAGCTCCGGCAGCATCTCCAACAGCCGTTCCAGCTTGGCCGACGCCGCCCCCTTTGCCACCCGCTTGCAGGCGCTTTCGAGCTTCACCAGCCGCGGATCGCAGCAGACCTGCCGCAACTTCAACAGCGCATCAAGGATGGTGATGCGGCTGCGGGCCAGCCCTTTGCGCGCCACCTCGTCACGCACGCGCTGGTCCATGGTCAGGCGGATGGTCTCGTAGAGGTCGCGCTGGCCGCCGCCAGGCTCCACCGCTTCCAGGATTTCGGTCTTGGGCGGCAGTTCCGCCGCCACCTCCTCCTTGGTCCGGCGCAGCAGGAAGGGACGAACGCGGCGGGCCAGCACGCGCTGGCGATCGGCATCGCCGTGCTTTTCAATGGGGGTGCGGAAGGTCCGGCGATAGCCAGTGCGGTCGCCGAACAGCGAGGGCACGCTGACGGCAAACAGCGCCCACAACTCGTCCAGAGTGTTTTCCACCGGCGTACCGG
Organism: Azospirillum sp. A1-3; assembly: GCF_023806445.1. Lineage (NCBI taxonomy): Bacteria > Pseudomonadati > Pseudomonadota > Alphaproteobacteria > Rhodospirillales > Azospirillaceae > Azospirillum > Azospirillum sp. A1-3. Next base: position 323,968 of record NZ_JAMSLU010000002.1, on the reverse strand, counting down.
TCAGGCAGAGGCGCTGGCGTGCCTCCAGTGCCTGTGCCGCCTTGCTCGCTTGGCCAATGGGATTCTTGAGATATTGCGATTCATCGAAGATCGCTAGGTGCCATGGCTGGGCCTCCAGCACCGCGCGGTCGCGCGGCAGTAGCGCGTAGGAGGTTACCACCAAGTCGTACTCGGTCAACGAACCCTGCGCCGCCTTGCGCTGGGGCCCGTGCAGGACCAGCGTGCGCAAGCTGGTAGCGAAACGCTGCACCTCCGCGCGCCAGTTGCCGAGCACACTGGTCGGCGCCACCAGCAGGCTGGGGCGGTCAAGCCGGCCAGCCTCCTTTTCCACCAGCAGATGGGCCAGCGCCTGCAAGGTCTTTCCTAACCCCATGTCGTCGGCAAGGATGCCGCCGAAACCGTGGGCGGCGAGGAACTGCAGCCAGTCGAGCCCCGCCTGCTGGTAGGGGCGCAAGGTGGCGTGCAGCCCCTGTGGTGGGGGCACCGTTGGCACGCCGCCCGCTTCGCGCAGGGTCTTGGCCATGCCGCGGACGGCGTCGGCGCCGAGCAGCGGGATGCCGGCAGCCGATGCTGCCTCCTCCAGCGCCGACAGGTCGCCCAGATGGGACCGGCCAATGCGCAGTTCGCCGCCGCCAGGCTGCAGGCCGAACAGCTCCATCAGCACGCCGATCATCGGCGCCACCCGCTCCACCTCCAGCGGGATGTAGCGGGTGGAGCCGATTCGCACGAACATTGTTCCGGAAGGCGCCAACTGCTCCAGCACCGCCGCCAGCCCCGGCGTCCGGCCATCCGTCCTAGCGGCGCCCTCCTCTCCATCGGCATCCTCGTCGTCGAAATACTCATCGTCGAGCAGGTCCGGGTCGATCCGGGCGAGCGCATCAATCACCTCGCGCAGCACCGGCAGCAGATCGATGCGCTCACCGCCAATGTCGACGCCAAGCGACAGGCCAAACCAGTCGATCCCGGAGCCATCCTCAATCTCAAACGCCCAGTCCTTGGGCGCCTCCAGGACCTCGAAGGGGAAATCGGGAGCGATCTCAATGATCCAGCCGGCGGCCCGCAGGTCGGGAAGCACCGAATGGCAGAAGCTCAACCAGATCGACCGTTCATCGAGGTCGTCACCGGGGGCGGCGAACAGCTCGTCGCGGACCGGTGAGGCGCCACCGACGCTGAGCGGCAGTGGCGGGATGGCGAGGCCAGCCTCCACCAGTCGTTTGATCGCCGTCTTCTCCTCTTTCGGCTGAGGCTTGGCGATGACGAGGACACCGTCCTCCATCCATTGCAGCGGCGGTCCTCGCCGTTTCCAATGCAGCCGGGTGCCGGCATAGTCGAAATGGAGGTCGGCGACCGGGAGTTCGGGCATCCCCATCATCCCATAGGCCGAGGGGTACAAGGAGGACAGCCCCGCCGGCCGGGCCATGCTCAGCCGCAGCACCGGCCGCGGCACAATACGGCGATGTTCGGTCCGCGCCGGGGCGTCCGGCAGCACTGGCAGCCGGTCGCCGAGCCGTTCCGCCTCAGCCCGGAAGGCGGCCACCTCGCCCGGCGGTAGCGGCGGGGCCGTCAACAACGCCACGGCGATCTGCGGTGACACCGTCGCGGCCTCGACAGAACCGCAGATGGCGTTTGTGGGATCGACATAGAGCAGCGGCACCGTCGGCAGCACGATGGCCGGCAGCGCTTCGACGGTGTTCGGCTGGAGCGCAATGGTGAAGCGCTGGCGGCCGGCGCCGTCGGTCTGCCAACGCGGCGTTCCGGTCAGGACAGGGCCTGAGCGCAGCGCTCTGCCGCTGCGGAAATCCTGCCAATAGAGCCGGCCAGTGGGCAGCATGCGTTCGATCAGCCAAGGAGCGACGTCGGCCGACAGCAGGAACCCGTGCGGACCGGCTTGTGCGTTGCGCGACACGGCATTCAGCACCGCGTGGTCGGCCGGGGTGACGAACTTCGCCGAATTCAGCGTGCCAAACTGATAGGCATCATAGGCCTTGTCATCGTTGGCGAACTGGCCATCCTTGCGCAAGGTGGCCGAGAGGATACGGAGCAGGAGCCTGCGGTCGCCGGAGGGGGTGTCATCAAGGTGCAGGACAAAGAGCAGCCGTTTACGGACGGTGTCGGCATACTGCTCTGCGGTTTCACGCAGCACCGCCGCCGTCAGCCGCGACAGCAAATCCTTCACCGGAGCCGAGAGCCCGGGTTCCCCAGGCGGCGTCTTGTCCTGAACGGCAACAGCCGACGGCGACGGCAATGACGGGGCGTACCGAGCGGAGGATGGCCGTTCAGACGGTTGGCCGGCGGCGGTGGCGCTGCGCTCTGCCCAGGCCAGCAGCGCTGCGGCGACATGCTTGCAATTGTACCCCACCGGACAGTCGCACACCCCCTCCACCTGCCGCAGCACGCCATTGACGAGTTTCACCGTGATGTCCTGGCCGTAGAGCGCGCGACCCGAGCCCCGGACCATTGACGTCACGGTCCAGCCATCCCCTCGGCGCCGTTGCGCCTCAATGGTCTGGACGCGGCCGTCAGCCCAATAGTGCCGGCCCCGTTCGAGCGAGCCGGCATCGATAAAGCGGCGGAGGTCAGAGGGGGAAAGCACGCGGTACGTCTCCTCGCACGTGTCCAGATGTGGTTGGAACGGACGCCCTGCAATGAAAGAAGGTGGCGCATTATCCGCAGCCAACTCCTCGGTCGCAAGCCGCGTCGGTGCAATATGTGACACTCCCAAATGTGGTTGGGGCCGGGGCAGTGTATAGACGGCACAGAATTGATGGGGGGCCGAATGCGTGAACGAAACCGTAAATACTACCATGCTCCTCAGGGAACTTATGGTGAGGCGGTCGGCGAAGTTTGGGAGGATGGAACCGGAGCGATGTAGGCTGGAAACGGAGAGTATGCGACGCGTGTAAATTACAACCCCTTCACCGGGCAACCCGCACGGTCTCCCTTTGCCCTGATCAAAGCCAAGCCGGATGGCTACAGCGCTCCGAGTGGCATAGCCTTTACCTGAAGTGAGTGACTGCAAACAAACAGGCCTAAGATTAGCTGACCGACGTTGAGGATTTGGTTTTTACTCCTTTAGTTCGTATATCTTTCGCTTTTTATTGAGAGTTTGCCCACTGTTTCACCGTAGCCGTCTGGTTCATCAATGGATTGAAACCACCGCCATGGGGCGGGAAGCTTTCTTGCGACGACATGCGCTCGCATAGGGCGGCGCGTTCTGCTGATCCCGGCCCCTTCTTCCGACAATTAGCGTGTGGTGTCGGTAGGACCGCCTCATCATCGTGGGATGTCATGGCGTGGATCCTTGCAGTCACATGGGCCGACGTATTGGCCATTTCGGTCAGGGAGCCGGTGAGTCAGAGCGGGTTTGCCGCCGGGCCGCCGGGCCGCCGGGCCAGTGGGAGCGGCGCTCGGTCCACGGCGTCCGGTGAGGCCGGCGCCCGGGTCGGGGTGACGTCGAGTACAACGGCGTCGGCGAGCCCCGCCGTACGCGGGCGGCTGACGGCGTCGGCATCGATAGTACGGCCGAGCAGGCGCTCAAGATCACGCCGGGTCACTGGCTGGCGATAGGCGGTGGGGCGCATCGTCCGGGGCACCGAAGGGCGAAGTGAAGATCACCGCCTCAACCCGACTCATCCACTCCCGCCACTGCCGCTCGGGCGGTAAATTGGCCAAGGCCCGGTCGAACGACAGGTTATCGGCGGCTTTTTCGGGAGGCGGTGCCATGGTCCCTTACTTAGAGCCCGTAGAGGTGGGCGGTGGTTCGCCCTGCCAACTCGCGGACGGCATCGAGGGCGACCAGTCGATTGAACCGGCGGCGGGCTGCGCACTCGGGGACGAGGTCGGGCATCCTAGCGATCGCGAAGATGTTACTGGTACCGAGCGTGGCGTGCCCGACTGCGATGGTGGCTGCTTCTACAACAACACCGCGGTCGAAGTTTGGCGCGACTGTGCGACGGTGACGACTTGGCCAACGAACGGTGGTGTCGAGCGGACGATCGTCGAGATCAATGCAGCAACTTTCGCTGAGATCGAGACGATTATGGAGCGGCACAGCTTCGGCGATGCCAACCCTGTCGTCGAGGTGCAGCGGGCCATCGGGCACATGCCTTCCTGACCGGCTGGTGACGAACGCGGGAGGACGTTCGGCCGCGGGCGAGCTGGTGGCTTGAATCCCATTGCGTCATGTGTCACTTTTGAGGCGACAGATGACGGAGAACACCATGGCCGCGGTCGGGTCCGACACTGAACGGGGTGAGACGGGAACCTATCAGCGCGTCATCGACCTGCTCGGTGGTTCGCGGGTATTCAAACGCCCAGTGGTGACGCAACTCGATGCCCATAATGCCATCAAGACTGGCTTGCCTGGTGGCGCGCTGCACCATCTCGTGACCCACTTGCGGGTCCTCACGCCGGCAAGCATCGAGTCCGCCGTGGGGATGAGCGTGCGCACCTATCAGCGCCGCAAGGGGGCACCAGACAAGCCGCTCAGCCCCGAGCAGGGTGGCCGGACCTGGAAGCTGGCCGAGGTTCTGGCCCAGGCCTCCGAGGTCTTCGGCTCCCAGGAGGAGGCCGAGCAGTGGCTGGAGCGTCCGGCCATCGGGCTGGACAACAACCGTCCGCTGGACCTGCTGGACACCCCCACCGGGGTCGAGATGGTCGAGGATTACCTGGGGCGGATGGCTTCCGGGGTCTATACGTGACGCCATTGCCTGCGGCGCTGGGCGGCAGTGAACTCGTCGCGTGGCGTCTCGACCCGGAGCCCTTCCGCACGACCTGGGACAGCGGGGAGGGGGCCTTCCGCTTCGGCGGCCGCTGGAACAGCAAAGGAGTTCGCGCGGTCTACTGCTCTCTCGATCCGGCAACCGCGATCCTCGAGGTTGCGGTCCACAAGGGCTTCAAAGCGCTCGACACCGTCCCGCATGCGCTGACGACCCTGACCATCATCGACCCTGCCGCCGTCCATGTGGTCACACCGGCCGAGGTGTCTAACCCCAACTGGCTTCGTCCCGGCATCCCCAGCTTTGGGCAGCAGCAGTTCGGCGATGCAGTGCTGAGCGCACACAAGTTTGTCCTCATCCCAAGCGCCGTGTCCTCGCACAGCTGGAACCTCTTGTTCGTCGCGTCTCTGGCGGCGGGGGCGTACACGATGCGCTCCCAGGAGCGGTTTGCGCTGGACACGCGGTTGCACCCGCCGCCCACCTGACGAAGAGGCGTCCACCGCTCGCCTCCAGTCTGGCGGTGCACGCACGACCGCCTGGTCAGCCCGTCAACGACAGGGTCGTCAGGGCGTCGCGGAGTCCGTCACCGGCTCTTCAGCAGAAGTTGCACGCGTTCGACGACCCAGTTGGTATCGGCGAGCAGGGTGTCGAGTGCGGCGTAGTCGACCTCCAGGCGCTCCGAGCGGGTGGGCATCACGATCTTCGGCCGTCCCCGCCGGTGTCTGTAGCGGCGCGGCCCGGCGGTTTCGCCGCGAATGCCCTCGGTGCCCAGCAGAGGCCGTACAGGGGTATGGCCCGGCGCTGGCAGTGGCTTGTAAGGGCGATTAAAGCCAAGTTTTCCGCCATGTTGGCAGAGAGTTCTCCCTCGGCGACTGCCAAGATGGAGGCTCGCAGCCACATCGGCCCATCACGGCGTCACCTGCTGAGGAGGATGACCGGTTGGCGCTACTCCGGAGGAGGCGGGTGTCGCCTCCGTCCAGCGGTGCAGCGGGGATCCGCTTATGCTATCATACCTTTAGCGCGAGAAGGCGGAGACCATTGCGATGGCCATTGATCCCGAGGATCCCGGTACGCTCGATTTGCTCGCGGGGATTACCCCGGCGGCCCCGGATGCTCTGCCGACAGTGGCCTCATCCATTGGAGCCGCGTCACATGAAGCCGAGTTAGCGGCGCTGCGGGCCGAAGTCGACCGGCTGACGGTTGAGAATGCGACGTTGCTGGAGCGGACCCGCGTCGCCGAAGCCGAAGCTGTTGCCCTGCGCGCCCGCCTCGCGCGGCGTCACCCACTCTTTCCCGATGACGGTTTGGACGACGGGACCGGGGGACTGCTGCCAACGCCGCAGCCGCGCGGCCTTGCCGACCTTGGCAATCTGCTGTTCACGTTGCGCGGCCGCTGACCCCCGCCCAGCCGAGCCCATTGCATCGCCGCCGGTCTGCAACCGTTGGGCTGTTCACGCAGCTATGCCAAGCCGCTTACGCAGCCCTGTGTCACAGAGAAATGGCTATGAACTGCCCTATCGACCCCTCGATTACATGCTGCGCATGTCCTTGACCCATGGTCGGTTTCTGCCGAAGATTTTCGCTCCGTTACGCCGTCAATGGATCAACGCATCAACGGCTTCGATCCAACCCTTGCGGCGGAAAGGCTTCTTACCGCCTCGCCTGCGATCTTCTCATGGCGTCAGGTAACGGTCGGCCGATGCACATGCGCCATGGCCTATTGGATGAGGCCCGGCCGCTCAGCGACCGGGCGGCAGGAAGCTGAGGTCGCAGGCCCAGACCCGCTCGCCGCCGCGGTCGGCGATGTCGCGCACCACGCCGGCCTTGGCGAGCTGCTCCACCAGTAGATGCACCCCGCGCAGCGACAGGCCGCACCGCCCCTTCAGTTCGCCCGCCACCCGGCTGATGGTGAAGGCCGGACGGTCGTGCAGCCAGTCGAGCACGTCGGGCAGACGCGAGCTGCTGCGCCGCGGCGTGGCGGCCAGCCGCGCCTCCCAGTGCTCCTGCAGCAGGTCGAGGTGAACCGCGCCGGGTTTTCCGGAGGCCGCCGACTTACGTGTCCGGTGGCGACATCGGCATTCCGCCTGTTAAGCCGTGTAGGCGAAGGCGACATTTCAGCCCTCGGATGCGGTTTAACCGGTTCGTGTTCCTCAACCTTCCAGCACTTCAGCCTCGGGGACCATCTTGGCGTAACGGCTTCGCCTCAATCCCCTTGTCCCGCGGGCTACGTCACCCTGCCAGTTGACGGCAGGTCACCGCCGCTTGGGCTCATGCCCTCTTACAGCAGAGGGCAAGGCGTTCATTCAGTTCCTCCTTTCTCTTCAGCATTCCAGACACACGCACCCCGGACCATCCGGGTCGAGGCGCACCGTACGTGAAATCGGCCACCCACAAGGCATTCGGGCGCGACGCCTGGAACTGGCGGTTCACTCGGTCCTGCGGACAGGGCGCTGCCCGGTCGCTGATCGTGGTGCGCACCGCCTTGCCGCGTGTCGCGCCCTTCAGGCCCATCTGCTTCATCAGTCGGGCCACCGTGCAGCGCGCCACGTCGAGGCCCTCCCGCCCCAACTGCCGCCACACTTTCCTCACCCCATAGACCTGGAAGTTCTCAGTCCAGACCCGTCGGATAGCCAAACTCAGCTCCGTGTCGCTTCGCGAACAGGCCGGCGCCTTGGACGGATCAGCCCGTCGGGCGGCATGGGCGTGGTAAGTCGACGGGGCGATCGGCAACACCCTGCAGATCGGCTCGACCCCATGGACAGCACGGTGCACGTCGATGAACGCAATCATTTCTTGAATGGGCGGTCGAGCTCCGCCTGGGCGAAATACGCCGACGCCTTGCGTAGGATCTCGTTCGCCTGGCGCAGTTCCCGAACCTCACGCTCCAGCGCCTTGATCCGCTCCTGCTCGTCCGTTGTCGGACCGGGTCGCTTGCCCTGGTTACGCTCGGCCTGCCGAACCCAGTTCCTCAGCGTCTCGGGATTGCAGCCGATCTTCGCCGCGATCGAACTGATCGCAGCCCACTGCGAGGGGTTCCGTTGCAAAGTTTGACGGCGGATGCGGTGAGCCGCGGTATCGACACCGTCAGGCGACCGCTCCGAACAAGCTCGCGACGAAGGCCGCCTGGGAGGGCATGTCGTTGACGGGAAGGGCGGCGACCTGCCCTTTGCGCACCATCGCCAGGATCTCGTAGCCGGCGAGCGTCCGGCGCGCCGTGTGAAAGCCCTGGAACCCGAGCCCCGGCCGGACCAGCCGTTTGATCCGTCGGTGATCCTGTTCAACAATATTATTGAGGTACTTGACCTGGCGCAGCTTGGTAAAGCGCCACAGCTCGCCGGCCTGCTTCATCGTCTTGGTCGCGCTCGGGTAGGCAGCGTTCTTGTCCACTGTTAGGGTGCGTGGGTTCACCGTGTGCGCCTGCTTCAGCGCCTTGCGGAAGAAGCGCCGGGCGGCGGCCGCATCGCGCTTGGCGCTGAGTAGGAAGTCGATGGTCTGCGGGAGTGTCAGGAATTCCGTGCTTGGCGGAGCGTGTTGAGTATCAGGCGTTCATCGCCTTCGCGAAGCGCTCTCCGAAGATGACGGCCATCTGAGCCTTTGCGGCCGTCCACTCCCGTGGCGGCATCTTCCAGTCTTTCTCGGCGCGGTTCAAGACGAGAAACAGGAGCTTCAGCGCGGCCTCGTCATTGGGGAAATGCCCCCGGGCCCGCACCGCCCGGCGCAGCTTCGAGTTGAGCGCCTCAATAGAATTCGTTGTGTAAAGGATGCGTCGGACCTCGCGGGGAAAGGCAAAGAAGGGGATGACCTCCTGCCACGCCCGCCGCCACGCCTTGCCGATGGCCGCATACTTTTCGCCCCAGGGGCCGTCCTCGAAGGCGCTCAGGGCCACCTCGGCGGCCTTGTCGTCGACGGCATCGTAGACCGTCTTCAGTGCGGCGGCGATGGCCTTGCGGTCCTTCCAGGACGCGAACTCCATGCTATGGCGTAACAGATGAACGATGCAGGTCTGGACAATCGTCTCGGGATAGGCGGCGGCGATCGCCTCGGGAAAGCCCTTCAGCCCGTCGACCACTGCCAGCAGGATGTCCTCCACGCCGCGGTTCTTCAGTTCGTTCAGCACGCGCAGCCAGAACTTGGCGCCTTCGTTCTGCTCAATCCACAGCCCCAGCACCTCCTTGCCGCCGTCGGCGCGCACACCAATGGCAACATGGATGGCCTTGTTGCGCACCAAGCCTTCGTCGCGGATCTTGACCCGGATGGCATCAAGGAACACCAGAGGATAGATCGCCTCCAGGGGCCGGTTCTGCCAGGTCGTCACCTCCTCGATCACCGCGTCCGTTACCGTGGAGATCAGGTCGGCCGACACCTCGATGCCGTAGAGTTCCCGCAGGTGTCCGGTGATTTCCCGCGTCGACATGCCCCGCGCGTACATCGACACGATCTTCTCGTCGAAGCCGGGGAAGCGGCGCTGGTATTTGCCGATCAGCGCCGGATCGAACGTCCCGGTCCGATCGCGCGGGATGGACAGGCCCATCGAGCCACCCTCGGTCAGCACCGTCTTGTGGCCGTAACCGTTGCGGCGGTTGCCGCTCTCGTCACCGGCCAGGTGATGATCCAGCTCCGCCTTCAGGGCTCGCTCCGTCAGCGCCTTTTTCAGCTGGTCGAGCAAGCCGTTCTGATCGAAGGCCGTCTTGGCGTCAGCTCCAGCCAGCAGCTGGTCGAGGATCGCGTCCGGGATAACAGGCTCTTTGCGTCGGGCCATGGCGGGTCTCCTTCCATGTCAGGATAACCCCGCCAAGCACGGAATTCCTGACACTCCCTGGTCTGCCCGTGCGCATCGACGGCGCGGTACAGATACATCCATCGCCCCTTCACCTTCACGTAGGTCTCGTCCACCCGCCAGGAGCCGGTGGTCATCCGCAGGTATGGGCGGATGCGCTTGTCCAGTTCCGGGGCGTAGGCCTGGATCCAGCGGTAGAGCGTCGTGTGATCGACGGCCACACCGCGGTCGGACAGCATCCCCTCCAGATCGCGGTAGCTGATCGGGAACTGCAGATACCAGCGCACCGCCCACAGGATGACCGCTGCCGTGAACTGCCGGCCCTTGAACGGGCTCTTCGTGCTCCGCATCACCGTGTCACCTCAACGCCGAAAGGGCTGGGTTTTACCCGATCTCCGCCCGCCGGCAAACTTTGCAACGGAACCCTCTGGAGGCCGGACACATGACCGCACCCGCCCGCATTGCCAACCGCACCGATTTCCCTTGCACCGCAGCGGTCGTCCACACATGACTCATATCCAGCCTCGCGAGGCAACGGCCCGTTAGAGGCACCTCCGACCCAGCTTAAGCCCGGCCACTCTCTTTACCGGCCAGCCCCCTGAGCAATTACAGGTCAGGCGTCCAGCTTCAACATCACCCGCGACATGCGGGGCGAGGCGCGCCTCGTCGAACGCGCCTTCAACCTTGGACCCTGTGTGCTCGCCGAGGCCGTCCAGTTCATCAGCCAGAAACTCGAACTTCAGGCGGCGTAGCATCGGCGGTGATGTTCGTAACCATCATCTCGCGCCTGCCGGCAAACTTTGCAACAGAGCCGAATGCCGGTCTCACGCAAGCTCGCCTGAAACCCAGGAGATAGCGGGCAGCTTGCTCGCAGTCCGATTTATGCAACAACACCACTTAAAGTGCCTTCCTTGCGTCGATCACCTGGAAATATTCGGAAGGAGCGATCCCAAGCGCGCGCCGGAACATGGCACTGAATGCACTGGGGCTCTCATAGCCGAGGTCCATAGCGACCATTGAGATTGCCGAGCCCTCAGCGAGCATGCGAATGCCACATAGCAATCTGGCCTGCTGACGCCATTTCGAGAATGTCATGCCTGTCTCCAGAGGGAACATCCGCTCCAGTGTACGTTGGCTGGCGCCCGTCTGTTTGCCGAATTCCGACAAGTTGGTGGTACAGCTGGGCTCCTCCAGAATGGCATGGCAGATCCTCAATAGCCTTCGGTCACTGGGCAGGGGCAGATCAAGTGGCAGGACCGGCGCCGGGCGAATTTCGTCCAGAATCAGACTCATAATCCTGTCCTCCCGCCCGCCGTCCGAATAGTCGTTATCGAATTTGACGGCAGCAACGATCAATTCCCGTAAGAGCGGGCTGACCGCCACGACGCAGCAGCCTTTCGGCAAGTTCCGGCAGGCGTCAGGATCGACGTAGACCGTTCGCATTTCAACGCGGCCCGAGGTTTTCATCTCGTGCTCTACGCCGCCGGGTATCCAGACGGCCCGGAGTGAAGGAACCACCCAAGTACCCGCCATGGTCGTCACCGTGATAACGCCGCTGCAACCGAAGATCAGTTGGGAACGGTAATGGCTGTGCATGGGGATCACAAACTGGTCCGGAAGATCCCTGGCCATGGCTGCAACCGCACGGGGAGTGTTCTGGTAGTCGCTCCGGTCTTCGCTTTTGCCGAACATATCCCCTCCTGCTGCAAGAGTTGGCGTGTTTGAGGCATAAATTGGCGAGAGTGCGGGGGCAATGCCCCCGCAGTGTGTGTACTGTATCACTATAAACAAAACATCAAGCTTGGGGAAGTGCCCAATGAACGTCTATCGTAACTTCACGCAAGAACAGCTCGACATGGAATATAATGTCCGCGCTGGTATTCCTGATCATCTTGACATTTTCAACCGTTGGAAAAGCGACAGTGAAGAGTTCCGTGGGTCTGCAAGACTTCATGAGAATCTCCAATATGGTACTGATGCGGCCCAATCCATCGACCTGTTCCTCTCGGCTGAGATAAACGCTCCGATCGTGGTGTTCATCCACGGCGGCTATTGGCAATCCCTCGACAAGTCGGATTTCAGCTATATCGCAAAGCCATATATTGAAGACGGGTTCAATTTCGCTGCGGTTAATTACCGGCTGGCTCCCTCGGTGAGTATGGCCGAAATTGTCTCTGACGTGCAAAACGCCATGCTCTGGCTCTATCGGAATGCCCGGTCCTACCGCTGCGATCCCGAACGGATTTACGTCACCGGAAGCTCTGCCGGCGGCCATTTGACGGCCATGATGATGTCGACCGACTGGCAGAGCCTGTTGGCACCATCCGACCTCGTGAAGGGTGGCTGCGCCTTGAGCGGTCTTTACGACCTGGAGCCGATTCGGCTGTGCTACCTCAACCAAAAGGTTGGCCTGGATCAGCAAAGCGCGCGGGAGTACAGCCCGATCCTCCGCATCCCCGCGGTGGCGCCGCCGCTGCTGATTGCCGTTGGGGGCGACGAATCCAGTGAATTCCACCGCCAGCAGGCCCTCTATGTCCAGGCATGGCGAGAAGCCGGCCTCTTCGTGCAGGAGATCGATCAGCCCGATGGCCACCATTTCGACATGTGCGATCGACTGGGCGACCGCCGCGAACCGCTTTACCAAGCGGTCGTCGGGATGATCCGGGCGCATAGCGCGGCCTGAGGATTCCCTCCCTCTTGTCCGGTCGATAACCGGAAGATGGCGCGCTCCGGGCATTCCTCACCCGGAGCGCGTGGTCGTCCGTCAGTCGGCGAAGGGGTCCGTCATCAGGATGGTGTCGTCGCGTTCCGGGCTGGTCGACAGCAGGGCGACCGGAGCCTGGATCAGCTCCTCGATGTGGCGGACATACTTGACGGCCTGGGCCGGCAGCTCCGCCCAGGAGCGGGCGCCGCGGGTGGTGTCCTTCCAGCCTTCGAAGGTCTCGTAGATCGGCTCGACGCGGGCCTGGGAACCGGAGTTCGACGGGTAATAGTCGATCTCCTTACCGTCCAGCTTGTAGCCGACGCAGACCTTGATCTCGTCGAAGCCGTCCAGCACGTCCAGCTTGGTCAGCGCGATGCCGTCGATACCGCCGGTCTTGACCGCCTGACGGACCATGACGGCGTCGAACCAGCCGCAGCGGCGCTTGCGTCCGGTATTCACGCCGAACTCCTTGCCCTTCTGGCCGATCAGTTCGCCGATCTCGTCGGTCAGCTCGGTCGGGAAGGGGCCGGAGCCGACGCGGGTGGTGTAGGCCTTGCAGATGCCCAGCACATAGCCAACGGCGCGCGGACCCATGCCGCTGCCGGCGGCGGCGTTGCCGGCCACCGTGTTGGATGAGGTGACGTAGGGATAGGTGCCGTGGTCGATGTCCAGCATCGTGCCCTGGGCGCCTTCGAACAGGATGCGCTTGCCGGCGCGGCGCAGCTCGTCCAGCTGCTTCCAGACGACGGCGGCGTAGGGCAGCACCTGCGGCGCGATCTCGCGCAGGGGATCCAGGATGTCGGCCGGGGTCATCTCCGGCGCGCCCAGCGCGCGGAACAGCACGTTGTGGTGAGCCAGCAGGGCGTCGACCTTCTCCACCAGCACGGCGGCGTCGGTCAGGTCGCACAGGCGGATGGCGCGGCGGGCGACCTTGTCCTCATAGGCCGGACCGATGCCGCGGCCGGTGGTGCCGATCTTGCCGGCGCCCTTGGCCTCCTCCCGCACTTGGTCCAACGCGCTATGCACCGGGAGGATCAGCGAAACGTTCTCGGCGACGATTAGGTTTTCCGGCGTGACGGAGACACCCTTGTCCTTGATCGCGTTGATTTCGCGGATGAATGCCCACGGGTCGAAGACGACGCCGTTGCCGATGACCGACAGCTTGCTCTGGCGCACTACGCCGGAGGGCAACAGGTTGAGCTTGTACGTCACGCCCCTGATCACCAGTGTGTGGCCGGCGTTGTGACCGCCCTGAAAGCGCACCACCACATCGGCCCGGCTGGACAGCCAGTCGACGATCTTGCCCTTGCCCTCGTCGCCCCACTGGGCGCCGACAACCACGACGTTGGCCATGGGATTCTCCGTTGTGATGTCAAACCGTTATTGAAGGCTCCGCACCTCCCGGCCGCGGTGCTGCATCGCGACCAGAGGTGCGGTGTCTTTCTCGCCCAGTCGGCACCGGCTGAACGCCGATGCGGATGCCACTTTGCTGTGCACCGCTCTTGCGGCCGAAGCCCGGCGGCCGAATGGGGCCATTTGTATTCAAAGCGACTGAAGCCTTGATTTAGGACTTGAACCGGTTGGGGTCGAAGGCGCCCGGCGGCAGCGATGACAGGGCTGCCGGTGGTGGGAACGGGTACCGCAGATAGGGCGCCTGCGGCTGGCCGGGAGGCGAATATTGACCATCGGCGAGAATGCGCTTCTTCGCGGACATCTGCACGACCTTGCAGCGGAAGGTCGTGATCTGTGCCGGTGCAAAATCATCGATCGGCGTGTAGTCGCGTTCCGGGCGGTATTTCTCCAGCACCTCATATTGCTGGCGCCGCACGGCCTCGAGGTCCTCCGACGGATCGACGTGGCATCGTGCGAGCACGCTGTAATATTCGAAGCTGGTGTTTTGCCCCTTCGGCGCCTTCAGCAGAGCGACCAAATGGTCGACCTCGATGGTCACGTGCGGATTGCTGTGGATCAGTCCGGCCATTCGTCCGAAGCGGGAGCAGTGAAGTAGAAACACCCCGTCAATAAACCGGTAGCTCTGAGCCAAAACATAGGGAAAGGGATCGTCATGGATTGCGATACGGCAGACGACCTGGTCGGCAAGAAATTTCGAAATGGCCTCCCAGTCGTTCCATGCAAGGTCGGAACGCCGCATGCCATTGTCGAAATAGGCCGGTAGGGCAGTGGAGCTGTTCATTCTGCTTCGTCCCGATCAGCGGATGGCGAAGATGCCCTCGACCTCGACGGGGGCATCGAAGGGAAGGCTCTTGACGCCGATGGCGATGCGGGCGTGCTCGCCCCGCTCGCCGAAGGCCGAGGTCATGATCTGCGAGGCGGCGTTGATGATGGTCGGTGCATCTGCAAATCCTTCATCAGCGGCAACGAAACCACCCAGCCGGATGCAGCGTTCGACGCGGGTGAAATCGCCCTGGCAGGCGTGCTTCAACCAAGCCAGGACATTGAGGGCGCACAGTTCAGCGGCCTCCCGCGCCTGATCGACGGAGACGGCACCCGGAACGCGGCCGACGCAGACCGGCTTGCCGTCCCTGACCGGCAATTGGCCGGACACATGAACGATTCCTCCATGTACGACATAAGGTTTAAAGGCTGCCGCAGACATTTGGATGTCGGGCACGTTTCGAAGAAGATCGTGGTTCAAAACCATGTGAAGCCCACCTTGCAGATATAATGAATTGTCGGAGCACGTAACAATGACAGTCCCGCCGCGCCGCCGCGCGCGCGCGGGCGCCATGTTTGCGCGTTCTCTCGCCAATCGGGATGCAAGCCCCGCGACAGCCAAATGGTCGCGCCCTGTCGGAGTGCAGTTTGGCATTCTTGCGACAGAGGTTGGCGCCGGCTCGCGAGCAGGCGCATCAGAAGCCGGATAGTCTCCTGTACGAACAGTTATGGGAGGCCACAATGAACATCTGCGCGAGCGATCGGCTTGAGAGACTGCCGCTTTGTAGTTATCACCGGTTCCTTCTTCTGATCATTGGCCTAGCGTTCTTCTTCGATAATCTTGATCTGGCCATGATGACCTACCTTCTGGGGTCGATAAAGGCGGAGTTCGGGCTTACGACGGCTGAAGCCGGAATGTTAGGGAGTGCCAGTTTCGTCGGCATGGCGATCGGCGCGGTTTGTTCGGGCTTGTTCGCGGGCCGGTTCGGAAGGAAACCGCTCTTTCAAATGAGCATGATCGTGTGGGGCGTGGGAAGTTATCTGTGCTCGACAGCGACGGACCCCCTGACGCTCGGAGTGTACCGGTTCATCCTCGGGATTGGCATGGGGATGGAGTTGCCGCTGGCGCAGACGCTGCTTTCCGAATTCATTCCAGCGAAGCGGCGCGGCAAGTATCTGGCACTCATGGACGGAAACTGGCCGATCGCGTTCATCTGTGCCGGATTGATCTCCTACATGGTGTTGCCGAGCTACGGCTGGCGCACGATGTTCGAAATCGGCGCGGTTCCGGCGCTCTTCCTGTTCGTCATACGGCGTTTCGTGCCGGAGTCCCCCCGGTGGCTGGAATCGCGGGGACGGGCCGCCGAGGCTTCGGCCATCGTGGACGGCATTGAAGGCACCGTAAAGAAGCGACTGAAGCTCACCGTACTGCCCCCGGTGATCGCCAGAACGGCGGGCAGCGCACCGGCATCGATCGGTCTGCGTGATCTGTGGAGCGGCGTCTACCGCCCCCGCCTCCTGACGGCATGCGCATTGTGGTTCTTCGCGCTTCTCGGTTTCTACGGGCTCAGCACTTGGCTCGGCGCGCTTCTGCAGCAATCCGGCTACGACGTGACGAAGTCGGTTCTCTACACGGTCTACATTTCGACCGGTGGTATCCCCGGGTTTCTCTGGGCGGCCTGGGCCGTCGAGCGCTGGGGGCGCAAGCCGACCTGCATCATCACGCTGCTCGGCGGAGCCCTCGCGGTCATGACGTACGGTTACGTCGCTCTGGGGAACCTGGGCATTCCGGCCCTCTTCGCATCCGGTTTCTCAATGCAGTTCTTCCTGTTCGGTATGTGGGCCGTTCTCTACACCTACACGCCGGAACTCTTCCCGACCGGGGCGCGGGCATCCGGTTGCGGCCTGTCTTCCACGGCCGGTCGCATGGGGTCCCTCATCGGCCCGACCACCGTCGGCATCATCCTGCCCGTCGCCGGAACGACTGGGGTGTTCGGGCTGGGCGCGGCTTGCTTCGTCATGGCGGCGCTTGTCATCTACAAATTCGGCATCGAAACCCGCGGTATGTCGCTGGAAGAAATTGCCACACACACGGAAGAGATGAATGTCGAGCCTGCTCTCGCCGGTTCCCGGCAGCAGTCGACCTGATGGCCGCACTGGCCGGTCCTGCACAACCCGGCGGAACTTGGGGGTAATAACAGGGTCGGCGGGGCGCAGTCATGGCCTAATGGCTTTGCCATTCCGGTCAAAGCCATGATTGGCGGGGGAGCGTGCAAACTTGGCGTTCTCCCGCGCGCAGGCACAGGGCGGACCGGGCACAATCGGGCCTGAGTACCGGCGGCGTCATCTCCATGAGCCATGCCGCCGATGTTGCCAGCCGATAGAGAAATTTACTTTGGAATGCTCCAGGCCCGAAGAATGCCTGAATGAGCCTCAAGGAAGTTACTGTCGAAACCCACCCCGAAAGCGAGTTTTTACCATGACGAGAATGACGGCGGCGGAAGCGGCGGTGCGGGTGCTGGAGCGGGAGGGCATCGACGTCTGCTTCGGCGTCCCCGGCGCCGCGATCAACCCCTTCTACGCGGCGATGCAGCGGCGCGGCACGATGCGCCATGTCCTGGCCCGCCATGTGGAGGGCGCCTCGCACATGGCCGAAGGCTACACCCGGGCCAATGCCGGCAACATCGGCGTGTGCATCGGCACCTCCGGCCCGGCCGGCACCGACATGATCACCGGCCTCTATTCGGCGATCGCGGACTCGATCCCGATCCTGTGCATCACCGGACAGGCGCCGCGCGCCCGCCTGCACAAGGAGGATTTCCAGGCCATCAACGTGCCGGACATCGCCAAGCCGGTGACCAAGTGGGCGCTGACCGTGCTGGAGCCGGCGCAGGTGCCCTACGTCTTCCAGCAGGCCTTCCATCTGATGCGCAGCGGCCGGCCCGGCCCGGTGCTGATCGACCTGCCGATCGACGTTCAGATGGCGGAGATCGAGTTCGACGAAGAGGCCTACGAGCCGCTGCCGGTCTACAAGCCGGCGGCCACCCGCCAACAGGTCGAAAAGGCGCTGGCGATGTTCGCCGCGGCGGAGCGTCCGCTGGTGGTGGCCGGCGGCGGCATCATCAACGCCGATGCGTCCGACAAGCTGGTGGAGTTCGCCGAGTTGCTGGGCGTGCCGGTCATCCCGACGCTGATGGGCTGGGGCACCATTCCTGACGACCATCCGCTGATGGCCGGCATGGTGGGGCTGCAGACCGCCCACCGCTACGGCAACGCCACCATGCTGAAGTCCGACTTCGTGCTGGGCATCGGCAACCGGTGGGCCAACCGCCACACCGGCTCGGTCGAGGTCTACACCAAGGGCCGCAAGTTCGTGCATGTCGACATCGAACCGACCCAGATCGGCCGCGTCTTCATGCCGGACCTCGGCATCGTCTCTGACGCAGGCGCGGCGCTGGACATGTTCATCGCGGTGGCGAAGGAGTGGAAGGCCGCCGGCAAGTTCAAGGACCTCGGCGCCTGGGTCAAGGACTGCCAGGGCCGCAAGCGGTCGATGCACCGCCGCAGCGACTTCGATCAGGTGCCGATGAAGCCGCAGCGCGTCTATCAGGAGATGAACAGCGCCTTCGGTCAGGACACCACCTACGTCACCACCATCGGTCTGTCGCAGATCGCCGGCGCGCAGTTCCTGCACGTCTACAAGCCGCGCCACTGGATCAACTGCGGTCAGGCCGGCCCGCTGGGCTGGACCCTGCCGGCGGCGCTGGGCGTCCGGGTGGCCGATCCGAAGCGGCGCATCGTGGCGCTGTCCGGCGACTACGACTTCCAGTTCATGATCGAGGAGCTGGCGGTCGGCGCCCAGCACAAGCTGCCCTACATCCATGTGCTGGTAAACAACGCCTATCTCGGCCTGATCCGGCAGGCGCAGCGCGCCTTCCAGATGGACTTCCAGGTGCAGCTGTCCTTCGAGAACATCAACGCGCCGGAGATCGGCGTCTATGGCGTCGACCATGTCGCGGTGGCCGAAGGGCTGGGCTGCAAGGCGATCCGCGTCACCGAGCCGGACCGCATCCAGGACGCCTTCGCCCAGGCCCAGGCCTGGATGGACGAGTATCAGGTGCCGGTCGTCGTCGAATTGGTGCTGGAGCGGGTGACCAACATCTCCATGGGCACCGACATCGACAACGTCACCGAGTTCGAGGAGACGCTGGACCTGCCGGTGGAGGAGAGCGAGACCGTGCTGGTCTGACGGGCCAGAAGGTGAATTCCCTCCTGTTCACGAGAAGAAGAACCATGCCCAGATTTGCCGCCAATCTGACGATGCTTTATAACGAACACGTGTTTCTCGACCGATTTGCTGCCGCCGCACAGGATGGCTTCAAAGGCGTGGAGTATCTCTTCCCCTATGCCTATCCGAAGGAGGAATTGGCCGAGCGCTTGCACAGATACGGACTGACGCAGGTTCTCCACAACCTTCCGGCCGGCGATTGGGACGCCGGCGAGCGTGGTATCGCCGTGCTGCCGGACCGTGTCGGTGAATTCCAGGATGGGGTCGGACGGGCAATCGATTACGCGACCGCCCTCGGCTGCGCCCAGATCAACTGCCTCGCCGGCAAGACTCCTGCGGACGTTCCTGCCGATGTCGTGGAGCGCACGTTGGTGAACAATCTTTCCTTTGCAGCCGATGCCATGAGGAAGGTTGGGATTCGCCTTCTGATCGAGCCGATCAATACCCGCGACATTCCCGGATTCCATCTTTGCACCACCGCCCATGCGAAACGCGTGATGGATGCGGTCGGATCCGACAACCTCTTCCTCCAGTACGATGTTTATCACATGCAGATCATGGAGGGAGACTTGGTGCCGACCATCGGCCTGCTGATCGACCGGATCGCCCACATCCAGATTGCCGATAACCCCGGCCGCAACGAGCCGGGCACCGGAGAGATCAATTATCCCTTCGTCTTCGATGCAATCGATCGCCTCGGCTACGAGGGATGGATCGGCTGCGAATACAAGCCGACCGCCGGCACCAGCGCCGGCCTGTCCTGGCGCCCCGCGCCGGACCGGACGGGTCAATAAACAGCGGACAATTCGACAGGAGGAAAACAACATGAAAGTCGGATTCATTGGTCTCGGTATCATGGGCGCCCCGATGGTTGGGCACCTGCTCGACGCCGGCCACACCCTGCACGTCTACGACATCAATCCGGTTCCGGAAGACCTGACCGGCAAGGGCGCGACCGCCTGCGGCTCCAGCCGCGAGGTCGCGGAGAAGGCTGACATCGTCTTCACGATGGTCCCCGACACCCCGCACGTCGAAGCCGCCCTGTTCGGCGCCAACGGCGTCGCGGAAGGGCTGACGCCGGGCAAGATCGTGGTGGACATGTCGTCCATCTCCCCCATCGAGACCAAGTCCTTCGCCAAGCGGATCAACGACCTGGGCTGCGACTATCTCGACGCGCCGGTGTCGGGCGGCGAGGTTGGCGCAAAGGCCGCCTCGCTGACCATCATGGTCGGAGGCCCGGACAAGGCGTTCGAGACCGTCAAGCCGCTGTTCGAGAGAATGGGCAAGAACATCACGCTGGTCGGCGGCAACGGCGACGGCCAGACCACCAAGGTCGCCAACCAGATCATCGTCGCGCTGACCATCGAGGCGGTGGCCGAGGCCCTGCTGTTCGCCTCCAAGGCCGGCGCCGACCCGGCGAAGGTGCAGCAGGCACTGATGGGCGGCTTCGCCTCCTCCCGCGTGCTGGAGGTGCACGGCGAGCGCATGGTGAAGCGCACCTTCGATCCGGGTTTTCGCATCGAGCTGCACCAGAAGGACCTGAACCTCGCACTGAGCGGCGCCCGCGCGCTCGGCCTGTCGCTGCCGAACACGGCGACGTGCCAGGAGTTGTTCAACGCCTGCGCCGCCAACGGCGGCAAGGCCTGGGACCATTCCGGCATTGTCCGCGCCCTGGAACTGCTCGCCGGCCACGAGGTCGGCCAGAACCACCGCGCGGCTTTCTAATCACGGTGGTCTGCATGGGGGCGGCAAACCCTCGGGGACCCGGCGGCGTCGCCTGTGTGCGGAGGGCCGATACGGCGCCGGCCAACATTCCCCTAGCCAACATTCCCAATGAACGGTCACTTTGAGAATGCAGCCAAAAGAGCTTTTGCAGGCGATGTTCCGGGCCGCGGTCGCGGCGGCGTCGCCCGATCAATGCGTTCCGCCACATCTGCCCGATCCGCCCAGGGGGCGCACCGTCGTGGTCGGTGCGGGAAAGGCGGCCGCCGCGATGGCGCGGGCGGTGGAAGGCCATTGGTCAGGCCCCTTGTCCGGCTTGGTAATCACCCGCTATGGCCACGGAGTGCCGACCCGTGTCATCGAGACGGTTGAGGCTGGCCACCCCGTGCCCGATGCGGCCGGCGAGGCGGCAGCCCGCCGCATCCTGGCGCTGGCCGGTGAGTTGGGGCCTGACGATCTCCTGCTTTGCCTGATCTCCGGCGGGGGCTCCGCCCTGCTTGCCCTGCCGGCGCCGGGAATGTCCATCGCCGACAAGCAGGCCGTGGGTAAGGCGCTGTTGCGGTCCGGCGCGTCGATCGGGGAGATGAACTGCGTGCGCAAGCGGTTGTCGGCCATCAAGGGCGGCCGGCTGGCCGCCGCCACGCGTGCGCGGGTCGTCTCCCTGGTGATTTCCGATGTGCCGGGGGACGATCCCGCGGTGATCGCCTCCGGCCCTACGGTGCCCGATCGGACCACCACCGCCGACGCGCTGGCGATCCTGCGGAAATACGCGATCGAACCGCCGCCGGCGGTGGTTCGACACCTGTCGGCGGCGCGCGTCGGTGGCGATGAGCCGAGCGAAATGCGCGGGGATGTGAAAACCATTATGATTGCGACGCCGCAAATGGCGCTGGAGCGCGCCTCTGAAGTGGCATGGGGCGCCGGCTATACGCCGCTGATCCTGGGGAACGCCATCGAAGGCGAGGCGAGCCAGACCGCGCTGGTCCATGCCGGCATCGCGCGCCAGGTGGCGGAACACGGCCAGCCGGCCCCTGGGCCCTGTGTGCTGCTGTCTGGTGGCGAGACCACCGTGACCGTGCGTGGCCGTGGCCGTGGCGGGCGCAATGCCGAATTTCTGCTTGCGCTCGCCGTTGCGCTCGACGGCATGCCCGGTGTGCACGCGCTGGCCGCCGACACCGACGGCATCGACGGGACGGAGGACAATGCGGGCGCGCTGCTCGCCCCCGACACTCTGAAGCGCGCGGCCGCGCTGGGCGTCAATGCCAAGGCGCGTCTGGCGGACAACGACGGGTATGGGTTCTTTCAGGCGCTTGGCGACCTTGTCGTGACGGGGCCGACGCTGACCAACGTGAATGATTTCCGAGCCATTCTGATCGACGGCCGCGCGCCGCCGTCCAAAGGGGAGGGGTGAGCGATGCGCCGTCAGCGAAGCACCAAGATCGTGGCCACCCTCGGCCCCGCGAGTTCGACACCCGAGACCATTCGTGCGCTCTATGATGCGGGCGTCGATGTCTTTCGGCTCAATTTCAGCCATGGCGGCCATGACGATCATGCGCTCCGCCACACCATCATCCGCGCCCTGGAACGGGAGGTGAAGCGCCCGATCGGCATCCTCCTCGATCTTCAGGGGCCGAAGCTGCGCATTGGCCGTTTCGCCGACGAGCGGGTGCGGCTGGAGGTGGGGCAGCGTTTCCGGCTCGACACCGCGAACGCACCCGGCGATGCCTCGCGCGTGACGCTTCCGCACCGGGAAATCTACGACGTGCTGGCGCCCGGCGTCGAAATCCTTCTGGACGACGGCAAGATGCGGTTGCGGATCGAGCGCTGCGGTGGCGATTTCGCCGAGACGGTCGCGGTCACCTCCGGCGTCCTGTCCGATCGGAAGGGGGTGAACCTGCCTGGCGTCGTCTTGCCGTTGTCGGCCCTGTCCGACAAGGACAGAGGCGATTTGGAATTCGGCCTTCGCCTGGGCGTCGACTGGATCGCCCTGTCTTTCGTGCAACGTCCGGAGGATGTGGCCGAAGCGCGGGACCTGATTGCCGGGCGGGCCGGGATCGTCGCCAAGATCGAAAAGCCGGCGGCGATGGCGGCGCTGGGCGCGATCATCGAGATGTCGGATGCCGTGATGGTGGCGCGCGGCGATCTGGGCGTGGAGATGCCGCCGGAGGACGTTCCCAGCGCCCAGAAGCGCATCGTCGCCCAATGCCGAACGCTCGGCCGTCCGGTGATCGTTGCGACGCAGATGCTGGAATCGATGACGGCCGCGCCGGCGCCGACGCGGGCGGAAGCCTCCGATGTGGCAACCGCCGTCTATGACGGCGCCGACGCCGTGATGCTGTCGGCGGAATCCGCCTCCGGCGCTTATCCGGTGGAGACCGTGGCGATGATGGACCGCATCGTCCGCCGGGTGGAACAGGACCCGCTGCACCGCCGGATCACCGACGCCGCCCGGCCCGAGCCCGAGGCAACTACCGCCGACGCCATCACGACCGCCGCGCGGCAAGTTGCCGCGACGGTTGGGGCCGTTGCGATTGCGGCCTACACCACGTCGGGGTCGACGGCGTTGCGCGCTGCCCGCCAGCGGCCGGGGGTCCCGGTGCTGGGTCTGACGCCGGCCCTGTCCACCGCACGCCGCCTATCGCTGGCGTGGGGGGTCCATGCGGTGCACACCGCTGACGTGGGCGATTTTTCGGAAATGGTTCATCGGGCCTGCAGGACTGCGGTGCACGAGAACCTGGCCGGTCCAGGCCAGCATCTGGTCATCACCGCTGGGGTGCCTTTTGGCACGCCGGGCGCCACGAATGTTCTGCGGGTGGCCATTGTCAAGGCCAGCCATGGCCTATCCGACGAGGCGTCCGTCGTATGAACCGGCCCTAGGACGACGCTTTACGATCGCAGCCCCTCATGCATGTGCCAGTCTGATCTTGCCCTGGTTCGGAGGTTCTTGCGCACTTTGCGTGGATGGTCTGGGTTGCGGTAGCGAGCAGAGCGGGTATTGCCCACATGGAAGGAACATGCAGACGTTCTCTTTCCTTCCAGGCTGCCGCGTGCTTCAGATCGAGCGCGGCAGCCGCGGCTCCCTTGTCATTCTCGCAGAATGTCGCCGAGGTAGTGCTCGTTGCCCGCACTGTGGTGCCGTCAGCCGCGTGGTTCACAGCCGATACCGGCGATCTCCTGCCGACCTCCCGGCCTTTGGGCATGAGATCCGTGTTGCCTTGCTGGTCCGGCGGTTCTACTGCCGGGGTCGCGTCCCACGAGGTGGTGTAGGAGCTGTGGGGAACCAGCCCGCCGCAGCGCCCTCCGATGGCTCGCGTAGGCGGACCGGTTATCCACAGCGGGGCGGTCATCGCGGTTCTTCGATAGAGTCTGGTCACCACACCTCAACCCGACCGAAGGGTGACCACGATGACCGACGAGATGATGGCGCTTCGCGCGATGCTTGAGAAGGGCGCGGATGCCGATGTTCTGCGTGAGATGATCGGCTTTGCCGCTGAACGGCTGATGGAGCTGGAGGTGCAGGGCCTGACCGGCGCCGTCCACGGCGAACGGTCGGCCGAGCGGCTGGTCCAGCGCAATGGCTATCGGGACCGCGACTGGGAGACCCGGGCCGGCACCGTCGAGCTGCGCATTCCCAAACTGCGCAAGGGCTCTTATTTTCCAGGCTTTCTGGAGCCGCGGCGGATGGCCGAGAAGGCACTGACGGCGGTGATCCAGGAGGCTTACATCCAGGGCATTTCGACCCGCTCGGTGGACGATCTGGTCCAGGCGATGGGAATGTCCGGCATCTCCAAGAGCCAGGTCAGCCGACTGTGTGCGGAGATTGATGACCGGGTGAAGACCTTCCTCGGCCGTCCCATCGAAGGCGATTGGCCCTACCTGTGGCTCGACGCCACCTACGTGAAGGTGCGCCAGAACGGGCGCATCGTCTCGGTCGCCGTCACCATCGCCGTGGCGGTCAACACCGACGGCCGCCGCGAGGTCCTGGGCATGGACATCGGTCCGTCGGAGGCCGAGACCTTCTGGATCGAGTTCCTGCGCAAGCTGAAACGCCGGGGGCTGAGCGGCGTCAAGCTGGTGATCTCCGACGCCCATGGCGGCATCAAGGCGGCGGTCACCCGCGTCTTCCAGGCGACGTGGCAAAGGTGCCGGGTGCATTTCTCCAGGACCGCGCTTGCCCATGCCGGCAAGAGCGGCCGGCGCGTCGTCGCCGCCTCCATTGCCACCGCCTTCGCGCAGGATGATGCGGCATCCGCACGCACGCAATGGCGGCAAGTGGCCGATCAGGTTCGGGCCAAGCTGCCGAAGCTGGCCAACCTGATGGATGAAGCGGAAGAAGACGTCCTGGCCTACATGACCTTTCCCAGGGAGCATCGGGCCAAGCTCCACTCGACCAACCCGATTGAACGTCTCAACGGCGAGATCAAGCGACGCACCGAGGTTGTCGGCATATTTCCGAACGAGGAAGCGATCACGAGGCTCATCGGTGCGATTCTGCTGGAGCAAAACGATGAATGGGCCGTTCAGCGGGCGCGATACATGACGCTGGAAACCATCGCCCCGCTCGGCGATGATCCCATCGTCAGCCTGCCCGCTGTGGCCGCCTGACCACCTGGCCAGACCGGCCGGAGAACCTGATGAGCGAACAAGCTCCTACACCACGCTCAGGGGCACGATCTAGAGCTTTTGGCGCAGCACCGATAGCTGCCCTCCGACATCTAAAGGCAGGCTGCTGACAGCCCGCCTCTTTCAGCCATCGAGCACAGGGCCTTCCTGCAATTTCCCGGTGCTTTGTCTTCTACGGGGCGCCCATAACGCCCTTCTGGAGGAGTCCCGACAGGCACCGCGCAGGAGGAACGGTTCGCGCAGCCTGACAACACTGGCCGGGATGGCGGGCGCCCCGTTTGCCCAGGCGAAAACAACCAACAACCTGCGCTTGGTTCATGTGAGCCTGTCCTGAACGGCCCAATCAGCTGTTCATGCGGGCCAGCACACGATCGACCATGACACCGGACTGTCCTAGGTAATTGGCCGGGTCGCACAGTTTGGCCAGTTCGGCGCGGCTGAGGCAGGCGCTGACTTCCGGCGTCTCGGCCAGCAGGTCGAGCAGCGGCCGGTTCTGCCGCACCGCCTCGCGGCACAGGTCGTAGACGAGGTCGTGGGCGTATTCGCGGCCGATGTGGCGGCCGAGCCCCATCATCACCGCCTCCGATGCCACCAGCCCGTTGGTCATGTCCAGATTGGCGCGCATCCGTTCGGCATCGACCTCCATGCCGCTGACCACGAACCGCGCCTGCTTCAGGGCGCCGGCCAGCAGGCAGAAGGCTTCCGGCAGGACGATCCACTCGATCTCCCACGGACCGGTCGACCGCTCGTGGTCGGCCACCATGGCGTCGAGCAGGGCCGCCGTGTGCTGGCGCACCACGGAGATCGCAGCGTGAATGTAGCAGCTGGAGATCGGGTTGCGCTTCTGCGGCATGGTGCTGCTCGACCCGCGGCCGTGCGCATAGGGCTCGTAGACCTCACCGACCTCCGTCTGCATCATCAGCTTCACGTCCATCGACAGCTTGCCGAGCGTACCGCCGACCAGACCGAGGAAACAGCCGACTTCGGCAATGGTGTCGCGGATGGTGTGCCAGGCGATCACCGGCTGGGCGAGCCCCAACTCCTCCATCAGCCCGGCCTGGGTTTCCATGGCGCCATGCTCCAGGGACGCCAGCGTGCCGGACGCACCGGCGAATTCACCCATCAGCACGCGTGGGCGGAGCTGCGCCAGCCGCTCGCGATGGCGTTCGACCGCCGACAGCAGCCCGGCCATCTTATAGCCGAAGGTCACCGGAACCGCCTGCTGAAGGTTGCTGCGGCCGATCATCGGCGTGTCGCGGTGGCGCTTGGCCAGATCGGCCAGCGACGCCGACAGGACGGCCAGATCCTCGCTCACAAGGTCCAGCGCCTCGCGCATTTGCAGGACCGTCGCCGTGTCGGTGATATCCTGCGTGGTGGCGCCCCAGTGGCAATATTCGCCGAGCCGGTCGCGGCAGAGCGCGTTGAGCTGCGAGACGACGCCCAGCACCGGATAGCCGATGCGTTCGGTCTGCGCCTTCAGCTTCGCCATGTCGATCTTGTCGAAGGAGCAGTTGGCGACGATCTCGTCTGCCGCCTCCTGCGGGATGATGCCCAGCCGGCCCTGGACGCGGGCGAGTGCCGCCTCAATGTCCAGGTACTTGCGGGTGCGGTTTTCGTCCGACCAGACCCCACGCATGGCCTGGGTGCTGAAGATGTCGCCGAAGATGGCGGAGTCGATGAGTGTGGACGGCATGGGTCTGCTCCTCCCAAGGAAAATTTGTCAGTTAGCGACGCGGTCGAGGATGGACTGCGCCTTCTGCAGCACGGGGCGGTCGACCATGTGGCCGTCGACCTGCACCGCACCCGCGGCGTCCCCGGTGGCGTTCCGGGCCGCCACGATCACCCTCCGGGCCCAGGCGACCTCCGTCTCGCCGGGTGCCATCGCCCGCCGGACGGCTTCCACTTGGCGGGGGTGGATGCACAGCTTGGCGGTGCAGCCGACGGCACGCGCCCAGGCGACGTCGCGGGCGATCGCGTCGTCGTCGCCGATCTCCGCCGTAACTCCGGCGATCGGTGGCGCCCGATCGGCGCAGCGCGAGGCGACGGTGATCGCCAGGGCCGGTCCGGTCAGACCACGCTCGTCCCCAGACAGGTTGAGATCCACGGCGAAGTCGAGCGTGCCGAAAGCGAGGCGCTGGACGCCGTCGGTGGCGGCGATCTCATCTACGGCGCGCAGGCCGCGGGCGGTCTCGATCAACGGAACCACGCTTCCACCGGTAGAGGCGAGCGCCGCGCCGACCCGAGCGACCTGCCCGGCGCTCTCGGCCTTGGGCAGCATCACGCCGGAGATGCCGCGCTGGTGCAACAGCGCGAAGTCATCGACGAACCAGGGCGTCGTCTCGTCGTTTATGCGGACCAGCACCGGCGTTTCGCGGCGCGGACCGGCGTCCAGCCAATCGCGCACCGCGGTGCGTGCGATGGCCTTCGCGCCGGGCTCCACGGCGTCCTCCAGGTCGAGGACGACCGCATCGGCACCGGAGCCGACCGCCTTGTCGAAGCGGTCCGGCCGGTTGCCCGGCACAAACAGATAGGTGACGGGGAGGGCCATGGATCAGATCGCCTTCTCACTGCGCAGCCGGGCGATGTCGCCGGGCGCGTAACCCAACTCGGCCAGAATTCCATCCGTGTGCTGGCCGAGCGCCGGCACAGGGTCCATACGCTCATCCCCCGGACCCCCCACCATGCCGGGCGGCAGCAGGGCCGGCACCGGCCCGTACTGGGTCTCCACCGTGCGCCAACGGTTTCGGGCCGCCAGTTGCGGGTGATGCCAGACGTCCTCCATGGTGTTCACCTGGGCGTTTGCGATGGAGGCTTTCTCCAGCCGGGTGACCACCTCCTCGGCGGTCAGGCCAGCGAAGGCCGCCACGATGATTCCGCGTAGTTCGTCGCGCGCCGCGTTGCGACGGGAGTTGCTGGAGAAGCGCTCCTCCCGCGCCAGTTCGGGGCATTGCAGCACCGTCTCGCAGAAGGCCACCCACTCGCGCTCGTTCTGCAAGCCGAGCAGCACGGTCTTGCCGTCACCGGCCGGAAAGGGTCCGTAAGGGTAGATGGTGGCATGGCTGGCGCCGGTGCGGGCCGGCGGCGGTGCGCCCTCGAATGCGTAGTAGAGCGGGTAGCTCATCCACTCCACCAGTGACTCCAGCATGGAGACGTCGATTTTGCAGCCGCGTCCGGTCTGCTGGCGTTGCAGGAGCGCCGCCAGGATGTTGCTGTAGGCGTACATGCCGGCGGAAATGTCGGCGATGGACGGGCCGGCCTTGGACGGCGTTTCCGGCGTGCCCGTCACCGACAGGAAGCCGGATTCGCCCTGGATCAGCAGGTCGTACGCCTTCTTGTCGCGGTACGGTCCGTCGCCGCCATAGCCGGAGATGTCGCAGACGATGATCCCCGACTTCCCAGCGGACAGCGCCTCGTAGGACAGGCCGAGGCGGGCGGCCGCACCGGGGGCGAGGTTCTGCACCACCACGTCGGCTTGCTCGTGGATCAGGCGTTTGAGGATCGCCTGCGCCTCCGGGTGTTTGACGTCGAGGGTCAGGCTTTCCTTGGAGCGGTTGGTCCACACGAAATGCGAGGCGACACCCCGCACCCGCTCGTCGTAGCCGCGGGCGAAGTCGCCGACGCCGGGGCGTTCCACCTTGATGACGCGGGCGCCGAGATCGGCGAGCTGGCGCGTCGCGAAGGGGGCGGCGATGGCGTGTTCCAAGGTGACGATGGTGATGCCGTTCAACGGTTTCATGGTGGCGGCTTTCATGATCTCCTCCTCACTTCAGGACCGCGGTGGCGTCCATGGTCAGCCAGCCCTCATGGTCCTCGGCCCACAGGCGGAGCGTCTTGCCATCGGCCGATGGCGTGCCGCACACCGAGAAGGGGTTGATGTCGAAGGTCGGCCGCACCGCCTTGAAGCTGTAGGAGGCGACCTCGGCCTCCGGCCGCTGGTGGCGCAACAGGTCGAGCAGCAGGGTAGCGATCAGCGGTCCGTGCACGATCAGCCCCGGATAGCCCTCCGTCTCCGTCACATAGCGCCGGTCGTAGTGAATTCGGTGGCCGTTGAAGGTCAGTGCCGAATAGCGGAACAGCAGCACGTCGTCGGGTACCCAGCGGCGCTCCCAGGCCGCGTCCGCCAGAGCCGGCCGCGGCTCCGGCGGCGTATCGCCGGGCGTGGCGGCCTCGCGGTAGACGATATCGTGGAACTCGGTCAGCGCGACGTCGGTCTCGCCGGTGCGGCGGATCTCGTGGCGGACCTTGACGAAGACCAGCGGACCGGTGCGGCCGGATTTCTCGGTCACGTCATGGATGGTGGAGGTCCGGGTCAGGATATCGCCGACGCGCAGGGGGCTGTGGAACTCGAACTGGCTGCCCGCCCACATGCGGCGGGGCAACGGCACCGGAGGCAGGAAGCCGCCACGCTTGGCATGCCCGTCCGGCCCGATCTCCGACTGGCGGTGCAGCGGCAGGAAGTAGAGCCAGTGCCACAGCGGCGGGAGCGGAGTGCCGGCCGCGGGGCGCTCGGCGGGCCGGTCCAGCGTGGCCGACAGCGCGGCGTAGGGGGTGGCGGTGACGGTGTCGGACACGGTCTCGGTCCGGCCGATCCAGTCGTTCGCGGTCATGGTCGGGGCGTTCATGGTGGCGTCCTCGAACTTGCTTGCGGCTTCCGGGCAGAGCCCCCTTGGGGGCGATCTTCGGGGGATCAGTGCGACGGCTGGGCGGGAGCCCGGGTGTTCAGTTGCAGGGCGGCGATGTCGCCCTTCTCCTCCAGGGTCCGCTCGGTGCTGGCGTAGCTCTGGTTCAGCTCGCGGTGCAGGACATCGCGGTCGCAGGCGTTCTCCCAGATCGAGACGACGATGCTGGCCACGCAGTTGCTGATGATGCTGGTCAGGGCACGGGCCTCGGACATGAAGCGGTCGATGCCGACGAGCAGCGCGACGCCGGCCACCGGAAGATCCGGCATCACCGTCAGCGTGGCGACCAGGGCGACGAAACCACTGCCGGTGACGCCGGCGGCACCCTTGGAGGTCAGCAGCATGACGCCGAGCATCGTGAAGATCTGGCCGGCCGACAGGTGGATGTCGCAGGCCTGGGCAATGAACAGCGAGGCCAGGGTCAGATAGATCGCCGTGCCGTCCAGGTTGAACGAATAGCCCATGGGCAGCACCAGGCCGGAGACGCCCTTCTTGCAGCCCAATGCTTCCAGCTTTTGCAGCACGCGCGGCAGGACCGGTTCGGAGGACGAGGTGCCGAGCACGATCAGCAGTTCCTCGCGGAAGTAGCGCAGGATCTTCCACAGGCTGAAGCCGTGCAGCCGGGCCAGTGTGCCGATGATCGCCACCAGGAAGACGCCGCAGGCGACGTAGAAGGTGAGGATCAGCAGGCCGAGCGAGCCGATGCTTTCGATGCCGTACTTGCCGACGGTGAAGGCCATCGCGCCGAACGCGCCGATCGGGGCCAGCTTCATGATGAAGCCGAAAGCGGCGAACAGCACGTGGGAGAAGGACTCGATGCCTTGGACCACCGGCTCGCCGGCCTTGCCGACCCGCGTCAGCCCGAAGCCGACCAGGACGGAGATCAGCAGCACCGGCAGCACCTCGCCCTCGGCGAAGGCACCGAAGAAGGAATGCGGGATGATGTGCAGCACGAAATCGGTGAAGCCGACCGGCGCGGCCTGTTTGGCGAAGCGCGCGGCCACCGCGGGGTCGAGCGAAGACGGCGACACGTGCATGCCCACGCCGGGTTCGATGATCAGGACCGTCGCCAGTCCGATGAGGAGTGCCGCCACCGTCAGCGCGTAGAACAGCGCCATCGATTTGACCAGCGTCTTGCCGATCTCGCGGGTGTCGTTGAGGCTGGTGATGCCGCTGACGATGGTGCAGAAGACCACCGGGGCGATCATCATCTTGACCAGCTTGACGAATCCGTCGCCGAGCGGCTTCAGGGAGGCCCCGATGTCCGGCCAGAAATGGCCCGCCAGGATGCCGAGGGTCAGGCCGACGACGACCTGGAAATAGAGGGCCTTGTAGATGGCCTTGGACTTGGCAGGCGTCGGGGTATGAGCTCCCGTTTGTAGACGCATGGCGTTTCCTCCTCTGTAATGCTGTGGGGTCAGGCCGCCATGGCGGCCCGCGGCGGGGTCGAGGGCCGTGCGAACACGGTTCCCTCGAATAGGCGCCGCGCGGTGCGCAGGATGCCGGCGACGGGGGCAGCTCGGCCGACACCCGCTTCAAGGCGGACGGTCAGCCGCCCGGCCGGATGTTCGAAAGTGACGTCGCCGGGCATGGCAAGCAGCCCACCCAATGCGGCGGCCACGGTTCCGGGAATGGTGCAGGCTGTGGCGGTGGCGACGGCGCCGGTGATGGCCATCGCCCGGTGGCAGTCGTGCGGCATGAAATAGCGCACGCTCAACGTGCCGCCGCGCGTCGGCGGGGCCAGCAGGACGGGCTTGGGGATCACCATCCCAGCCGTGTTGGGGAACCCCATGCGGCGGCCGGCTTCGACGCGCAGCGCCTCCAGCCGGGTCATGAACTTCCGATCGGCCCGGTAGCTGTCGGCAGGTTCATAGCCGGTCTTGCCGAGGTCGGCGGCATGGACCAGCATCACCGGGATGGCCGCGTCGATGCACGAGACCTCAATACCGTCAATCACGTCGGCCGGCACACCGGTGGGCAGCAGCCGGCCGGTGTTGGCGCCGGCAGCATCCAGAAAGGCGAGGTGGATGGGAGCGGCGGTGCCGGGCACACCGTCGATCATGGCCTCGCCCTCATAGACGACTTGGCCGCCGGGGGTCTGGACACGCGCCTCGATCAGCTTGCCGGTGTTGACGTTGTGGATGCGCACCACCGTGACGCCGTCCGTCGTTTGAACCAGCCCGGACTCGATGGCGAAGGGGCCGACGGCGGCCAGCATGTTGCCGCAGTTGGGTGAGGTGTCGACCACGCCTTCCTGCACCCGCACCTGGGCGAACAGGTAATCCACATCCGCACCGGCCCTGGTGGCGGGTCCGACAATGGCGACCTTGCTGGTCAGCGGATTGCCACCACCGATGCCGTCGATCCCGAGATCGTTCCCCGCTCCCATCACCGAGAGCAGGAGAGCATCACGCTCCGCCGGAAGGGCGGGAAGGTCGGATGCGAGGAAGAAGGGTCCGCGGGAGGTCCCGCCGCGCATCATCACGCAGGGAATGCCGATCTGGCGGTTCATCAGATGGGTCATGGCGCTTGGTTTCTCTTGATTTCGCCGGCAGCGAAGAAAGCCGATGCACCGATATTCCGACTTCGAACCATATTTGTGAAATGCATTGATTCGCGATATTATTCCATTATACGCATCAATCCAGGTGCGGGCGGAGTTGGCCATGAATTTCGAACTGGTGGATCTGAAGGCGTTCGTGGCGGTGGCCGAACTGGGCAGCTTCAATCGCGCTGCCGAGTTGCTGAACCTCTCGCAGCCGGCGCTCAGTCGCCGCATCCAGAAGCTGGAGGATACGCTGGGCGTCGCCCTGTTCGAGCGGTCGACGCGCCATGTCGCGCTCACCATGGTGGGACGCGACTTCATGCCCAAGGTCCGGCGCTTCCTGGACGAATTCGAGTCATCGCTGCTGGGGATCAGCGATCTGGGCGTCCGGAGCGGCGGGCAGATCACCATCGCGTCCGTTCCGACGGCGGTGTTCTACTTCTTGCCGAACGCGATCAGCCGCTTCAGCGTCGCGTTTCCGCGCATCCGCATCCGCATCCTGGACCTCGGCGCCAACGAGGGGCTGGAGGCGGTGGCCCGTGGCGAGGCCGATTTCGGCATCAACTTCATTGGCACGTCACACCCGGACATCGAGTTCACGCCGCTGGCCGAGGACCCGTTCGTCGTCGCTTGCCGGCACGATCATCCGCTGGCGTCGCAAAAAGTGGTGAACTGGGAGGAATTGGCCGCCCATCGGGTCATCACCGTGGGCCGGACCAGCGGCAACCGGGCGCTGATCGACAACGCCCTGGCGCAGCACGGTCTGAAACTGAACTGGTCCTACGAGATCACGCATCTAGCCAGTTCGCTTGGACTGGTTGAGGCGGGGCTTGGCGTCGCGGTGCTTCCCAAGCTCGCCACCCCAGCCTCCGGCCATCCCATCATCCGGACCATCCCGCTGAGCCACCCGAAGATTTCTCGGACGATCGGCGTCGTCCAACGACACGGCGCCATCCTCTCCCCGATGGCGGCGCGCTTTCTGGGGGTGCTGCTCGGTTCCTGGAAAGCCTGATGCCCTTATGCAATGCCGCGTCGCGTTGAAAGCCGTCGAAGGACGGCTGCTGGCACAATGCGGTTCCAGTCCAACTTCCGCTTCGGG
This sequence comes from Azospirillum sp. A1-3, assembly GCF_023806445.1. Classification (NCBI taxonomy): domain Bacteria; kingdom Pseudomonadati; phylum Pseudomonadota; class Alphaproteobacteria; order Rhodospirillales; family Azospirillaceae; genus Azospirillum; species Azospirillum sp. A1-3. Next base: position 290,638 of record NZ_JAMSLU010000002.1, on the reverse strand, counting down.
TCAAAACCTGCCTTCAGAGAACGGCCTCTACATTGGCTAAGTGAGTGCTGTCGACCGCCTCGTTGATCAGTGGCCACAAGCGCTCGGCCGGCTGTCGCTCCGGGGCGTAGCGGGGCAGGAACTCCAGAATGATGCTGTCCGGGATCTCCACCTCGCCGGCGCCATCCCGGCCCGCGCCATCGAGCACCAACAGAACGCGCTTGTCCGCTTCCCCTCCAACCGGTCCCCGCCGTGACGTGGAATTCGGGTGCCGGTGGGGGCGTCATCGGCGCCACTTCAGCGCGGCGCTCGTTATAGCTACTCTGGTAGCCCGGCAGCACGCAACGCATCACCAAGTGATGTCGCAAGTGCTGGATCACAATTGACGCCTAAAAATTGGCGGCTGTACCGAAACGTAGGGTGCAGTTCCAGGACCCTTGCCGCAGCGACCCTGGCTTCTTCCAGTCGTCCAAGTTTGGTGAGCGCTGCGGCCAATTGCACATGGGTGATGCTGTGTGCCGGGTTGGCCTGAACGGACCGATATGCTGCATGAGCAGCTTCCTCATAACGGCCGCGGTGGAAATGGCTCATTGCCTGTGCGTCAAACGCGGCCCAAGCCCAGGAATCGAACGGGCTGAGACGCACACCCTGCTCACTCCATTCTATCGCGCGCTCAGCCTCCCCACTCCATCCAAGAATGACGCTTCCGAGAATGTAGGTTAGGGCCGATGACGAACTGATGGCGAGCGCCGCTTCCAAGGCCGTGAATGCTGCGGCACGATCATGCCCATCCATACCAAGAGAAAACCCGGCCCAAGTCAGAGCAAGCGCATCGTCCTGTCCATGGATGATCGCCGATCGGGCATGGCGGATCGAAGCGGTGCGGTTGACCTCCTGCAGGCCAGCGCGCAGGAACAAGCAATGGTGGCACATTGCGGCGTTGCCGTGCGCAAGCGCATAAGAAGGATCAAGGGTGATCGAACGTTCAAGAAGCACCAGTGCTCTCGTCACCTGCTCCGGCATGCCCGAATCGACATCAGGCTGGGCTCGCAGGACAAGGTCATAGGCATCGAGGCTGTCGGGCCGTTTGCGCTTGATCCTATTGATTTCCGCGCGTCGCAGGCTCGGCGCGATGGCGCCAACGACCGACAGTGCGATTTCATCCTGAAGAGCGAAGATGTCATCGGACCTGTAATCATAACGCTCGGCCCAAATATGCGCTCCGGTCGACGCGTCAATCAACTGACCGGTGATGCGCACGCGTTCGCGTATTTTGCGAACACTGCCTTCAAGCACGTAACGCACCCCGAGTTCGCGGCCAACCTGCTTCACGTCCACCATCCGGTCTTTGTAGGTGATGCTTGAATTTCGCGCGATGACAAACAGCCAGTTGATGCGCGACAGGCCGGTGATGATGTCATCGACCATACCGTCGGTGAAGTAATCCTGGTCCGCGTCACCGCTCAAATTCGAGAACGGCAAAACCGCAACCGACGGTTTGTCAGGTAATGTCAGGGCCGGCGGGGTCAGCAGACCAGGAGCTCGATCCGGGTCCGCCGCAACTGCCGGGCCGACATAGCGGTAGCCCCGGCGCGGCAGGGTTTCGATCCAACCCGCGCCCCCTGCCAAGTCTTCAAAGACCCGCCGCACGGCGGCGATCTGAACCGTCAGATTACTGTCCTCAATCGCGAGACCCGGCCACGCGGCCTCGATCAAGGTTTCCTTTGAGAGCGGCGCGCCAGCTTGCTCCACGAGTACGGCAACAAGCGCCACCGCCCGCTGGCCGAGCCGGGTCGGTGCGGTGCCGTAGAACAGTATCCCTGCATCGACGTCGAGGCGGAATGGACCAAACTCGAGGATCGTCGCCATCGATAAAGGGGACGCTCTTTACAAGTTCTTTGCAACAATTTCGGATCGGCTTCAGGACTCTCTGACGGGGTACAGCCATCATGGGGGCGTTGCTTCATAGGAAGAAGCAGTGAGCCATGGAGGATGAGATGTGTGCCACACCTGTCATTCGCATGCCTGCCGAGGACAAGGGGGTCACGCTGGGTGGCCATCCGATGGTCTTCCTCGTGACAGGGAAGGATACGAAGCACACCAGCATGTTCGATTGGACGATCCCGCCAGAGTTTGCCACCGGCGTCCACGTTCACCGCGTGCAGGAAGAAACCTTCTACATGCTGGAAGGCGAATGTGAATGGTGGGTCGGCGACCAAGTGGTCCGGGCCACGCCGGGAACCTACCTGTTCATTCCCCCTGGCGTGCCGCACAACATCACCAACATCAGCGGAAAGCCAGCCCGCGTGCTCATGACCGTCTCGCCACCGGGACACGAGCACTACTTCGAAGAACTTGCGAAGGTGGCTGCTCGGGGCGGCCCCCCAGATGCGAAAGCCATCGGTGACTTGCGAGCTCGCTATGACACCGATCAACTGTCGGAGTTGACGACGAAAACGTAGGTTTGATCGGTGACAGGTACGCTATCGAAAATGAAGGGTCCCAAGGGTGGCGTGCGCGTCGGACGACCTCAGGGCCGACCGCACACCCCACAGCAACGGCTGCGCTGCCCATGGACTTTGGCGCACAAATCGGCGTACCGGCGGATTTCGCCCTTTCCCGGAATGTTCAGGCGACGCGGCGTGACACCGGCCTGCCGAGGCTGGTCATGACGTTGAGGACTCGGCAGCCGGCGGCGGCTTCGGTCTTCTGCGCGGGCAGAGTCCTGGCCCTCAGGCCGCGTCCGATCAGGGCCTTGTAGCGCAGTACCGCCACCTCAACCAGAGAGCGCTTTCCATAGCCGACGGCCCGTTGCCAGCCGAGCCGACCCTTTTCGGCGATCAGCTGAAGATGTCGGTCGCGTCGGGTCGGTGCCGTTTCGGCCGTGTCGCTCAACACCGCGGTTTTCCGCGGTGGGATGATCACCGCGGCTTCAGCTGAGTGCGCCGCCACGGCCCGGTAGACGGGATCACCGTCATACGCGCCGTCCGCAAGAACTGCGGTGATCTCCTGCGGGACATTTTCCAGCAGGGCGCTGACCAGAGAGGCATCGCCGTCGTCTGTGGTCGTCAGTTCGGAGGCGAGGATGTCACCGGTGTCCGGATTGACGGCCAAATGCAATTTCCTCCAGGTCCGGCGCGGTTTGCCGCCGTGCTTCTCCTGCTGCCATTCGCCGGCGCCGAACACCTTCAGCCCCGTAGAGTCGATCACCACGGTGACCGGCCCGGCTCTGTTGCAAAGTTGGCCGGCACGCGGCGGAATGGCTGGACGTTGGAGGGAGCCAAACCGTGTCGGACTTCAAGGGTCGCCATTTCGAAGGCGAGATCGTGCTGTGGGCCGTGCGCTGGTACTGCCGGTACGGGATCAGCTACCGTGACCTCGAGCAGATGATGGCCGAGCGCGGCGTCACGGTCGACCACACCACTATCTACCGTTGGGTCCAGAAGTATGCCCCCGAGATCGAGAAACGGCTGCGCTGGCAGTGGCGCTGCCCACGATCGACCAGTTGGCGGGTCGATGAAACCTATGTGAAGGTCGGTGGCAAGTGGGCCTACCTGTACCGGGCCGTCGACAAGCACGGCAACACCATCGACCTCTACCTTTCGCCGACGCGGAATACCGCGGCCGCCAAGCGTTTCCTCGGCAAGGCGCTGAACGGCCTGAAGGATTGGGAGAAGCCGATGGTCATCAACACCGACAAGGCGCCCACCTATGGGCCAGCGCTAGCGGAGCTGAAGGCCGAGGGCAAATGTCCCGAGGAGATGGAACATCGGCAGGTCAAGTACCTGAACAATGTGGTGGAGGCCGACCACGGCAAGTTGAAGCAGCTGATTCGGCCGGTGCGGGGCTTCAAGACCCTGAAGACGGCTTATGCGGCGATCAAGGGGTTCGAGGTGATGCGTGCGCTCCGCAAAGGGCAGGCGGCCGCCTTCAACCTGACCCGCGACATGCACGGCGAGGCGCGCCTTGTCGAGCGCGCCTTCAACGTCGGCCCCTGCGTGCTCGCCGAAGCCGTTCAGCTCGTCAACCAGCAGCTCGAACTCAAGGCAGCGTAGCCTCCGGCAGTGATGCCGGTCGTCATCATCACGCGCCTACAGGAAGAATTTGCAACAGAGCCATGGCCCCTGCCTCATCGCGTACCGGCGTATAGGAAAAGGCGAAGTGTGTCTCCTCCAGGTAGCCGCGGCGCTCCATCATGAGTGTGATGTCATCCATGTGGACGGGCTCACCGTTGTAGGCCTGCTCGACAATGGGCAGCAGATCGGCCTGGATTTCATGCCAGACCTCGAGAAAGTCGCGGGCCAAGGAAGCCGGATGCTTCCGTGCAAGGATTTCGGCGTAGGCATCGTTGTAGAGCAACGTGCGGTCCGGACCCCAGGTGACGAACATCGGCTGGATGGAACTCAACATGACCCCGACCAAGGTCTTGAGGCCGGAGGGCCAGACGGTGGGCTCCCCGAGCGGCGTCGCCGCCCAGTCGTGGGCTCGGATGAGCGCCGCCATCTCGCCTCCACCAGAGAGGAAGTCCAGTCTGCTGTTCGGTCCAAGGCTGCCGTGCATCGCGTTCGATCTCGTTGGTGCGCTGGATGGTGAGCCGGTATGGACGAGCTCAAGCCAATCCAGGCAGGATGCCATTCCCGGCTCACGGAAGAAGGCGTGAAATGGGAAACCGAGCGGGGGCTGTAAAGACGCCGTGCGAACGTTGGCTTCATCTTGCTTCGCTGCGACCGGCATCTCCAGAGGACGCCTGAGGCCGTAAAATTCCATGCATTGTCGAGATGTAGTGCCTGCAGCCCGTCAGAAGCTGCCCAGGGGTCGGCCTGTGCCCCGGAAACGGCAAAGGCCGGCGACTGAACGCCGGCGGCCTCGCTGTCGCGGAAAGGTGGCAGACATTAACGGGCCATGACTTCTACGCCGATCCATAGGCCGCCGCCAGTCCCGCATCCCTACACCACGCTGGCTGGGATGGAAAGCGGACGGTCCGCCTTAGTCGATGTCTTGGATCAGTCGGATGCGCGGGGTTCGATCAGGTCCCAGAGATTTCCGTAGAGATCCTCGAACTTGGCGACCATCCCGTACGGCTCCGATCTCGGTGGTTCGCGGAATACGATGCCCGCCGCGAGGTAACGGGCATGATCGCGGGCAAAGTTGTCCGTCTCAAGGAACAGGAAGACCCGACCGCCGCCCTGTCGGCCGACGGTGGCGCTCTGTTGTTCCCCGATGGCTCTTGCGAGAAGGAGCGAGGCGTCGCCTTTGGCAGGGCCAACGACGACCCAACGCTTGCCGTCTGCCAGCTTGGTGTCCTCCCGCAGCTCGAATCCGAGTTTGCCGACGCAGAAGGCGATCGCCTCGTCATAGTCTCGGACCAGCAGCGTCGCGAGGGACAGGCGCCGTTGTCCCATTCGATCGTCAGCCGTCATCGGCTGTGGTCTTTCATGTCTGACACCCCTCGACCGATGAAGTCGCGAAGGAGATCCGGCATCAGCCTGGTCTTTTTCAGCGCCGGATCGTCGGCCCGTAGATCAACGTAAAGGTCGATGCAGGCTTCGATGGCGTCCCTGACCGAAGCGACGTCGTGACGAGCGAGGGTCGTCGCCAATCTCTCATGCTCGTCCAACCGCAGAAGCTCCAAGCGTCTTACACCCCGCTGGTTCTTGCCGGCACGTCGATGGAACAGGGGGCCGAGCACCTGTTCGCGGAAGAAACCAAGCATGCCGATCGCCTCATAGAGTTCACCACGAGCGAGCTTGGTGGCCGCGTAGTGCAGCCAGATCCAGGCGCGGGATTCGAACCATTCGGAGGGTAGGTTCGGCCATTCGACCCGACCGGACCGAACACGCCTCTCAACTTCCGCATTGTCCCGGGCGAACAGGATGGCACGGCGTTCAATTTGGTGGTCGAGGTCGGCAGCCAGGACGAACTTCAAATCTACGTGCAGAAGTGGCGGACCGTAGAGACAAATCAGAAGCCGCGGCTCACCGACATGCTCGCCCGTGAAGGCACCAAGGAGATCGGGCAACGCTTCGGCAAAGGCCATACGCGACGCCATGACGTCTGAGTAGCTGTCATCTTCAACGACGATCAAGAAGTCGAGGTCGGAGTGCTCATCGAAGCCTCCGTGTATGTACGAGCCACCAATCAGAAGGGCGCTGAACCGATCGTCGGATGCAACCGCATCGCGAAAACATTCAAGAAACGTGGCATGAGGATGGGGAAGGGTGCTGGGCATGTTTCTCTCCTAGCCAGCACCTCAGGATGCAATGATCAGAGGTGCCTTTGCAAGCTGTCAGAACCTGTTCGTAGACGTTACACGCTGACCTCTTGGGGAACGAGCCGCTTCAGGCGCCTGGAGAGGATGGAGATGAAAGCGATCTGGACGAAGGCAACGAGGTGTTCCTTCGTTTGCTCAACGAGCGTGTTCAATCGCCGGTAGCGGCTGATCCAACTGAAGGAGCGCTCCACCACCCAGGCGATTTCGGTGGGGATGAACACCCCGTCGCGCCCGCGGGCGATCGGCTTGACAGCACTGCCGAACGTTTCCGCGGCTTTGGCCAGGGGTTCGCCGCGATAGCCGAGATCGCCGATGGCGGGACCTTGGAACCCGCAGCCAGCGAGTTGGCGCAGTACCGGCACGATGCTTTTGGTGTCGTGCACATTGGCCGGCGTGGCGTCGATCGCCAGCGGAATGCCGTACTTCTCGACGGCGATGCTGACCTTCACGCCGCGGATCTTCTTGCCGCCGTCCACACCCCGCGCGAAGCAACTCGGGGCCGAAGGGCAGGTGCGGCTGTCGATCACCACCGTGCTCGGTTCAGCCGTGTCGCCGCAGGCCAGCCGCCACGTGCGGCGCAGTCGATCGAGAAGGCGGCGCCACAACCCGAGCCGGGTCCAGCGGGCAAACAGAGTGTATAGCGTGCCGAACGGGATGCCGGAGAGCTGACCGATGGCGCGCCATTGCATGCCACAGAAGCCAACACACCAGATGGCCATAATCGCCTTGCGCAGCGCGGCTCCGGTGAGAGACGCTTTGGGCCCAGGGCGAGTTGGACGTGTGCCGTCGGTCGCCATCGCCGTCAGCTCGACCAGCACCTCCTCGAAAAAAGCATCGACGTCCGAGAACGCGTCCCAGGACGCCGGCGTGGTGCTTGCGGGACGAACGGCAGTGCCCATAAAATGCTGGCCTGATGGCTGTTTGTGACGGCCACAGCCCTACCAGACCGCGCCTCCAGCGCAATACCTCTCTTCAGCTTAAAGTAGCATACCGGTCAGCACCGGCTGGGACGTACCCGCTACGAACAAACTCTGAGACCGAAAGACTCATGTCCGGTTTGGAGAGAGGGCGCCGGAAAAGTACCGGATGGCAACTCGCCGACGCCCTACTCTACCGCATGCCCGGATCTGTGAGGGCGAAAGCCGAATGGCTGAGCTACTCGACCACGCCCCACGCCCAGCGCCGCGCGGAAGGCGACCTGACGGAAGTGGGATGCCGGGTGGAGAGTTACGCCGCGCCGGCAACCTCATCAACGATTTCATCAGCAACTTCATCGGCAATGCCGTTGCAGAGGGTGCCGATGCCATTGGCGATCACCTCCACCCTGTCTCCCGGCTTCATCCACAGGGGCGGCTCATGAAAGGCTCCAACCCCGCTGGGGGTGCCGATGGCGATCACGTCTCCTGTGGCAAGCGGCGTGAAGGACGAAATGTAGGCGATCAGAGCTGGGACTGGAAAGATCAGGTCGCTGATCGGCGACCGCTGCACGGTGACGCCGTTGAGCCGGGTTTCGATCGACAAAGCCGCCGGGTCGGGAATTTCGTCGGCGGTGACGATCCACGGGCCAATGGAGCCGGAACGCCAGAAATTTTTGCCCGGCGTGAATTGGGTGGTGTGACGCTGAAAGTCGCGGATCGAACCGTCGTTGCACAGCGTGTAGCCGGCGACGTGGTCCAACGCGCGGTCTTGCGGGATGTGGCGGCCCGGCTTGCCGATGACCACCGTCAGTTCGCCCTCGTAATCGAAATGGTCCGAGACTTTCGGCCGGACCAGCGCTTCGCCGTGGCCGACGATGCTGTCGGGGTAACGGGGGTTCCGTTGCAAAGTTTGCCGGCAGACGCGGAGTGCCGCGGCGGCGGCATCATCAGGCAGCAATACCGAACAGATTCGCGATGAAGGTCGCCTGGGCGGGCATGTCGTTGGCGGGCATGGCGGCAACCTGCCCCTTGCGCACCATCGCCAGGATCTCGTAGCCGGCGATCGTCCGGCGCGCGGTGTGGAAGCTCTTGAAGCCGAGCCCCGGCCGGACCAACCGTTTGATGCGCCGGTGATCTTGTTCAACGATATTATTGAGGTACTTGACTTGGCGCAGCTTGGCGAAACGCCACAGCTCTCCGGCTTTCTTCATCGCCTTGGTCGCGCTCGGATACGCGGCGTTCTTGTCCACAGTCACGGTACGCGGGTTCACCGTGTGCGCCTGCTTCAAAGCTTTGCGGAAGAAGCGCCGGGCGGCTGCAGTGTCCCGCTTGGCGCTGAGCAGGAAGTCGATGATCTGCCCGCGGGCATCGACGGCACAGTACAGGTACATCCAGCGGCCCTTGACCTTCACGTAGGTCTCGTCCACCCGCCAGGAGCCGGTGGTCATCCGCAGGTGCGGACGGAGGCGCTTGTCCAGTTCCGGGGCGTAGGCCTGGATCCAGCGGTAGAGCGTCGTGTGATCGACGGCCACACCGCGGTCGGACAGCATCCCCTCCAGATCGCGATAGCTGATCGGGAACTGCAGATACCAGCGCACCGCCCCCAGGATCACCGCCGCCGTAAACTGCCGGCCCTTGAATGGGCTTCGTGCTGCGCATCACCGTGTCACCTCAACGTCGAAAGGGCTGGGTTTTACCCGATCTCCGCCCGCCGGCAAACTTTGCAACGGAACCCCGATCTGTGCCCTATCCAGAACGGCGCCGGCTCTTCATGTCGAGGATTTCGCGCTCAACAAGATCGCGTTCCAGGACATAGCCGTCGAAGCGCTCGTAGAGCGGTTTGAGCAGCTCGTGCACGACACCGACGGGATCCTCGTCAATCCGCGGCGCCGACGTGGCGATCGCGAGATGGGCCTCCGGCAAGCGGCTGCGGTGGATCCCAACGATGAGGCTGCGATCCGCAGGCTTTGCCCAGGAGGCGAGGTCGCGCCCTCCGAGACCGGTATAACGGACGCGGAAACGGATTTCCGGGTCGCCGACGGGTGCGGTCAGCGTGGCGAAGCGGGCCGCGTGAGAGAGGCCTTCCCAGGCGCGCCAGATCGGCAGGGTGACATCGAAGAAGGTGCCCGGCTGAAGCACGTCAGAGCCGTCCTCCTGGTAGCCGCGCTGCAGGTAGAGCCGCCCGTCTGTCGAGGCTCGCCAGTAGTCGCTGTGGGCGGCATCATCGAACACCCGCTCTGCTTCGGTATTACCAAGCCAGCACTCGACGCCGCTCTCATCGCACACCGGGGCCAAGTCTTCCCTGGTCGGGACCCAGAAAGGCGGCCAGCCGGTGTAGCGCACCACAGACTTGTCGAGGACAACGAGCAGTCGTTTTGGCGACAGTCGAGTGATTGGGCCAACCACCTCGTAGTCAAAGCTGTAGTGGCCGTGCACCTGGCGCGCGGGGGCATCGTCGGGGAGCTTGCCGACCAAGTCGTTCCAGCGCTGCCGGCACACGGACACGAAGGCATCCTGCGGGTTGGCGTTGTTCTCGGCGACCAGTCCTACTACGCCCAGGATGGCCAGCGCGCGGCTGAGGGTGATCGATGTGTCGCTCTGATCGAAGGCAACCACCGTGGTCCTGCCGACGCCAGCCAAGCCGGCATGCTGCGCCTGGGTCAGCCCTTCATCCTTGCGCCGGCGGATGGTTTCAGCAACGAGCGCCGGCCAGTCGAGCGGCTGGACTACTCCTCGAAGATTCTCTGGCATGCGCCCTCCACAATCTCGGCGTAGCGATGGACGAAGCCGTCCGCCGGCTCCGCGGCCGGCGGCACGATGGCTTGGCTGCGGCGGACACGATCACCAAGCTCCTTGAGGGCCAGTTTGATGGCCCGCTCCGGAAGCCCGATGGCCTGACCGAAGGCGACAATCAGTCTGCGGTCGATCCGGTCGGTCTGAACGTGATCATCGCACAGCGACAGCGCGAACTCGGTTTTGTACGCGCCGCCATAGACCAGCGTGTTCAGCAGGTCGTAGGCCGGCGACAGTCGCAAGCCGCGCGACGTTTCCAGAAGTGAAAAGTTCTTCAGGTGCGCGTCGGCATTCCCGATGAGCGCACAGAGGACCACGCGCCGGAAGAACTGTTCGACATCGATCTGTGGGCGCGCGGAATGCTCTCGGATGGCGCCGGCGATCTCTTCGTAACTCCCGGCATATTTGCCGGTGAAATCGCGACCGCGCGGGCGGGCAAGGATCTGGGCGAAATCCTCCTGACGGAGCTTTTCGCCATTATCCGTGCGGTCGAAGCGCTTCACGACGAGCGCCAAATTTTCGATTCCAGCGAGAAATGCCGTCTCGAACTCTGTGACCTGCTTAGCGCCAAGAACATCGCGGGCAAAGCGCAGGGTGAGATATTCGTTGCGTACCAACGTAGCGTTGGTCTGATCGTTATATTTCGCAATGTGGGTGGCCGGCCCTTCGGCTTCGGCCGGGTGGTACTGGTCGCCGTGGCGAAAGCCAAGAAGCTTCTTTTGCACACCGGAGACGGTGCGTTTGCCCGCTGCGGCTGCGGTGGTCTCGGCATCGACCGCGACCAAGGGTGCCGCAAGCGGCTGCACGGCGCTGACGCCAACGGCGCCGATGCAGTCCTGCCCATAGCGCAGAAGGAGGCCGAAATCGTCCTCGTCCTCCACGCGGCCGGCGCGCGCCTGCTTCTCGCGAAGCCAGCCCTCGGGCCCCAGGTGCTGGAAGAACGGATGCAGACCAGTCGGCCACGCGTGCTCCCGCTCCCGGACCGGAAGGACACAGGCGATCGTCTCTGTCACGCCTGGATTGTAGACAAAGCGCGTGCCGCCCTGCGGCGTCTCGTAGAGAACCGCGACCCTTTGTCCCTTATACAGGATATCTGCAGTACGCTCAGTCACGACAGTCGCCCTTATCCGACATAGCCAGCCTCACCGCCGCAAGGCCCGGCTACACGTTGTATATGGCAAGCATAAGGCCATCTTCAACGCCATATATCCGTTATGAGCGACATAGTGCCAGTGGTTCGCCTGTTGTGTCTTTCATGGCAGGCAAATCGTACGGCTGGTGGGCTGCGGGGGCAGCAGTGATCCAGATAACCGACATTGGAAGCCACTTACCGTGGCGTTGGTGCATGGAGGCGTTGCCGAGCCAATTTGCGGAGGGCTGACGTGCCGTGTAGAAGGGCGCCCCGTCGTTCTGAATGCTGCACCCGCCATGCCCTTCAAGCACAATGCTGCCCGCCGCCACCGCATCCCTAAGAGCCTGACCCGAAAAGAATTGAGTGATTTCAGTCCCTTGTGATTCGATCGATGTTGCGAAGCATGACGAATGACAAGACAATGTGGACTGAGTGGTTGTTCGTGGACGTCATACGGGGGTGGCCTGGGTGACGAGCCGCTGCAGGCGGCGTGAGAGGATCGAAATGAAGGCGATCTCGATGAAAGCGACGAGGTGCTCCTTTGTCCGCTCGACAACGGTGTTCAATCGTCGGTAGCGGCTTAGCCATCCAAACGAGCGCTCCACGACCCAGGCTATTTCGGTGGGAATGAACACGCCGTTGCGGCCTCGGGCGATCGGCTGAATGGTGATGCCAAGCGCCTCCCCGGCTTTGGCCAGGCGCTGGCCACGATAGCCGAGGTCGCCAATGGCCGGGCCCTGGAAACCGCGGCCAGCGATCTCCCGCAGGACCGGGACGATGCCCTTGGTGTCGTGCACATTGGCCGGCGCTGCATCGATCGCCAGCGGAATGCCGTACTTCTCGACGGCAATATGGACCTTCACGCCGCGGATCTTCTTGCCGCCGTCCACGCCCCGCGCGAAGCAGCTCGGGGCCGACGGGCAGGTTCGGCTGTCGATCACCACCGTGCTCGGCTCGGCCGTATCGCCGCAGGCCTGCCGCCAAGTGCGGCGTAGCCGGTCGAGCAAACGGCGCCATAGCCCCAATCGGGTCCAGCGGGCAAACAGAGTGTACAGTGTGCCGAAGGGGATGCCGGAGAGCTGGCCGATGGCCCGCCATTGCATGCCGCAGAAGCACACGCACCACACCGCCATGATCGCCTTGCGCAAGGTGGCGCCGGCAAGCGCTGGCTTCGAGCCGGATCGTGTTGTCCGCGTCCTCTCCGCCGCCATGGTTGTCAACTCCGTCAGCACCTCATCCACAAAGGCATCGACATTCGAGAACGCGTCCCAGGAGGCGGGCGTGGTGCTTGCGGGACGAACGGCGCTGCCCATAGACTGCTGACCCGAGGCTGTTGACGACGCTCACAGCCCTACCAGATGGGCCACCCGGCGCAACACCCCTGTTCATCTTAAAGTAGCATCCCGCCCAGCACCGGTCAGGACGAGCCCGTCACGAACAAGCTCTCAGTACGCTTGGCTGTATAGGGCCAAGGCATCTTCATAGGAGACCTCGCGCGGATTGTTGATCAGGAGTCTCTGAACCTTCATGGCATCGGCAGCCAGCATCGGCAAATTATCGCGCCGCACGCCGACTTGCTCCAGCCGCTGCTCCATCGGCATGGCAGCGACCAGATCGCGCATGGCGCGGAGGAAGGCGTCCGCAGCCTTGGCCGGCGTGGCGAAGGCGCTGCCGGGCAGGATCGCCGGGGCGAGTTCGGCATAGAGTTCCTCGGCAGCCGGCCGGTTGAACTCCAGCACCGGTCCAAGCATGAGCGCGTTGCTCAGCCCGTGCGGCACATGGAAATGGCCACCCAACGGATAGGCCAGGGCGTGGACCGCCCCGACCGGCGCATTGGCGAAGGCGATGCCGGCGAGCAGCGAGCCCTGGAGCATGGCCGCGCGTGCGGCGACGTTGCGCCCGTCGGCGATGACGGTGCGGATGTTGCCGCCCAACAGGCTCAGCGCCCGCAGGGCGAGGCTGTCGGACAATGGGTTCTTCTTGTGGCGGGTGGTGTAGGCTTCGATGGCGTGGACCATCGCATCGATGCCGGTCATCGCCGTGACGCGTGGCGGAAGCCCCAGCGTCAGATGAGCGTCCAGCACCGCCAGATCAGGATAAAGCAGGCTGGAGACCACCCCCTTCTTCTCGCTGGTGGGCGTGGTGACGATGGCGATCGGCGTCACCTCCGACCCGGTGCCGGCGGTGGTCGGCACCTGGATCAGCGGCAGGCGCGGCCCCTTGGCGAGACCAATGCCGTAGATGTCCGACAGATCCTGCGGCGTGCCGCTCAGCAGGGCGACCAGTTTCGCCGTGTCCAGCGAGCTACCGCCCCCGACCCCGATCACGCCGTCGACCCCGGCGTCCCGCGCCGCCTGCACCGCCAGCGCGACCGACTGCTCCGGCGGGTCGGCCACGACGTCGGAGAACAGGGTGCAGACTGTTCCGGCGGTCCTGAAACCGGCTTGGACCGGCTCCAGCAGCCCGGCTGCGACCAGACCGGCGTCGGTGACGATCAACGCGCGGCGGATCCCCAGTCCCTTCGCCATCTCGCCCAGCCGGGTCGCCGCTCCCGCCTCGCACACCAGCTTAGGGGTGGTTTCGAACACGAAGTCCATCATGTCTCGGTCCTCACCGGAAAGGGGCGTCAGGCGGATTCAGCCGGCGCGACCAGCCGCTCGAGCACTGCGCGAAGCTTCTCCTGCAGCGCTGCCGGACGACGCGTCTCGCGATCGACGTAGACATGCACGAAATGGCCGCAGGCCGCCGGATTCGGATCATCGTTGCGGAACAGTCCGACCTCGTAGCGGACGCTGCTGGTGCCCAGCCGCGCCACGCGCAACCCGGCCTCCACCCGGTCCGGGAAGCTGACCGGCGCGTAGTAGCTGCAGCCGGTGTCCACCACCAGCCCGATCACCGGGCTGTTTTCGATGTCAAGTGCACCGTTCTCGATCAGGTATTGGTTCACCACCGTGTCGAAGTAGCTGTAATAGACCACATTGTTGACGTGGCCGTAGGCGTCGTTGTCCATCCATCGGGTAGGGACGGTCTGGAAATGGGGGTAGGCGGCGCGGGTGTCGTGCTTGCGGTCCATGCGGGTTCCTCTCTCTGTCTCTGGTTCGATCCTGGGGACTCAGGCGACGTCGAACAGGCCGGCAGCGCCCATGCCGCCACCGACACACATGGTGATGACGACATGGCGCACACCGCGGCGCCTGCCCTCGATCAGGGCGTGGGCGACCAGACGGGCGCCCGACATGCCGTAGGGATGACCGACGGCGATGGCCCCGCCGTTGACGTTCAGCCGCTCGTCGGGGATGCCGAGTCGGTCGCGGCAATGGATCACCTGTGCCGCGAAGGCCTCGTTCAACTCCCACAGCCCGATGTCGTCGACGGTCAGGCCGTGCTGCTTCAACAGCTTCGGCACGGCAAAGACCGGCCCGATCCCCATCTCGTCCGGATCGCAGCCGGCAACGGCAATGCCCCGGTAGATGCCGAGCGGGTGCAGGCCCCGCCGTTCGGCCTCCGCCGCCTCCATCAGCACGCTCGCCGACGCGCCGTCCGACAGTTGCGAGGCGTTGCCGGCGGTGACGAAACGCCCTTGCTGGATTTGCTGGCCGTCGCGGAACACCGGCTTCAGCGCCGACAGCCCGGCCAGCGTGGTGTCCGGCCGGTTACTCTCGTCGCGGTCCAGCGTCACCGCATGGCGGGTGGTCTCGCCGGTCGCCTTGTCGAGGCGGGTCATGGTGGTGGTGAGCGGCACGATCTCCGCGTCGAAGCGCCCGGCGTCCTGCGCCTCGGCGGTGCGGGCCTGGGAGCGGGCGGCGTAGGCGTCCTGCGCCTCGCGCGGCACGTCGTAGCGGGCCGAGACGATCTCCGCCGTCTCGATCATCGCCATGTATACGTCGGGGCGGTGCTCGACCAGCCAGGGATCGCGCCAGCGGTCGACGTTGATGCGCTCGGTCTGGACCAGCGACAGCGATTCCAGGCCGCCGCCGACCGCCACGGTCATGCCGTCGCCGACGATCTGCTTGGCGGCGATGGCGATGGCCATCAAGCCCGAGGCGCATTGCCGGTCCACCGACTGTGCCGCCACCGAGGTCGGCAGCCCGGCGCGCAGTGCGCACTGGCGAGCCATGTTCATGTGGGTGGCGCCCTGCTGCAGAGCCGCCCCCATCACCACGTCGTCGATCTCGGCGGGGTCGATCCCGGCGCGGGCGACGGCATGGGCGATGGCATGGGCGCCCAGGGCCTGCGCCTGGGTATCGTTGAAGGCGCCCCGATAGGCCTTGCCGATCGGGGTGCGGGCGGTCGATACGATGACGGCTTCTCTCACCGGTCTTCTCCTCGGTCACAGCCCGCGTTCGGACCGGCGGCTTCCGCCGCGCGCTTCAGGATGCGGTCGACATGGCTCAGGCCGGCGTCAATCTCGTGCTGGCGGTCGAGCGACGCGATCTCGGCGAAGCGGGCCGCCACGGCTTCCGGCGTCCGCTCGCCCTCCGGCAGAAAGACGCCGTCCGACTCGACGATGGCGAGCCGGGCATAGGTGCCGGCGCCGGCAAGGATCACCGTGCGGCTCGGCGCCTGCTCCGACACCAGGAACAGCGCCGCCGGGGTGACGAAGTCGGGGTTCAGCCGGGCCAATGCCGTCTCGTCGAGGATGTCGGACGTCATGCGGGTCGCCGCGGTCGGAGCGACCGCGTTGACGTGGATGCCGTTGCGCACGCCTTCCAGATGCAAGACGTTCATCAGCCCGACCAGGCCGGCCTTCGCGGCGCCGTAGTTCGACTGGCCGAAGTTGCCATAGACGCCCGAGGTCGAGGTCGTCATCAGGATGCGGCCGTAACCCTGCGCCCGCATAATCGGCCAGACCGCGTGGGTGACGTTGGCCGCCCCCATCAGATGCACGTCGACGACCGAGCGGAAATCCTCCAAATCCATCTTGGCGAAGCTCTTGTCGCGCAGGATGCCGGCGTTGTTGATCAGCACATCGATGCGGCCCCACAGGCCGAGGGTGCGCTCGACCATGGCGGCGACCTGCGCCGGGTCGGTGACGTTCGCGCCGTCGGCGATGGCCTCGCCGCCGCGGTCGCGGATCTCCGCAACCACGGTTTCGGCAGCGCCCGAGGCGCCGCGGCCGTCGCGTCCGCCGCCCAGGTCGTTGACCACCACCCTGGCGCCACGTGCCGCCAGTTCCAGCGCATAGCCGCGCCCCAGGCCGTTCCCCGCCCCGGTGACGATCGCGACGCGCCCGTCGAAGCGGACGCCGTTGGGGGCGATGTCTTCCGATTGAATGCTCATGCTGCGTCCACCTGTTCTTTCAAGAGGGTCAGGATGATCCAGTCGGCCGCCAGCGCCGGCTTGGCGCCGCCTTCGATCTCCACCGTCACCGCATAGCGTGCGACCAGTTCCCGCTCCGACCGGCGGGTCGCCTCGCTCAGCACGAAGCGGGCGCGGACCCGCGTGCCTGACCTCACCGGCGCCAGGAAGCGGACGCGCTCGAAGCCGTAATTGATGACCATCGCCTCCCCGGCAATCACCGGCAGCACGCCCGCGCCCATCGCGGTCAGCAGCGACAGCGACAGGAAGCCGTGGGCGATGGTGCCGCCGAAGGGGGTGTCGCGGCTTGCCCGCTCGGGATCGACATGGATGAACTGGTGGTCGTCGATGACGTCGGCGAAGGCGTCGATGCGCTCCTGGGGGATCGTGAACCAACGCGACGCGCCGATCTCACCGCCGACGTGCCGTTCCAGGTCCCCAGGAGAAACAGGTTCGATCATTGGGGGTCTTCCCATGTCCGTTTGGCCGTTGCTTGGATGCGGACGCCGCAAAGTTTGCTTGCGCCACGCACAAAAAACATACCAAGTAGTATGTGAGCATGCCGGTCCTGTCCAGGCAGAAATGTTGCCTGAAGCATGGATTGGTCCTAGCTTCGCCGAACCGAACGGCGCCGCGCCGTCGCGGCGGTTTGGGGCGGGCGAAACGGGTTGGTCGTCGACGAACATATTGAGCTGGAACTGGATGATGAGCAGTGAAAAGAACCCGCTGTCGCCCCGCATAGACAAGACCGGGAACATCGACATCCTGATCGCCGCCGCCGAATGCTTCATGGAGCAGGGATACCATGCGACGAGCATCGACGATGTGGCCCGACGTCTAGGCGCCACGAAAGGCCGCATCTATCATTATTATCGCTCGAAGACGGAGCTGTTCTTCGACGTCCACCGCGAGGGGATGCGGCGCAACTTCGAGGCCGTCACCCCGGTGATGAAGGGGCCGGAGCCGGCGGCGCGGCGCCTCAGCGCCATGTTCCGCCAGCATGCCCTCTCGATGATGGAGAATCTCGCCCTGGAAGCGGTGGTGGTTCAGGGCGTGGAAATGCACCGCTTCGGCGCCACGACGCCCGAGCAGCGCCGGACGCTGGCCGAGCTGATGACCGTGCGCAATGACTTTGAGAGCCTGTTCAAGCGCGTCGCCTACGAAGGCGTCGAGGACGGCTCGATCCGCACCAGCGACGTGTCGGTGGCGGTCAAGGTGGCGCTGGGCGCCATAAACTGGCTGTCGATCTGGTATCGCCCCCGCCCGGCGGAGACCCGCGACGACCGCGAGATCCTGGCCGACAAGATCGTCGGCTCGATCATGCAGGGGCTGAACACGCCGGAATGACATGGAGAAGCCCTCATCCCGCATCGGGACAAGGGCTTCGGTGTTCCTGGAAGGACGCGGGCTCGTCAGGCGAGAGTTTCCCGCTTGAAGCGGATGCCCGCCGCCTCACGGTCCCAGCACTCCTCCGTCAGCCCCTCGGCGCGCAACGTATGCTTCTGGAGCTTGCCGCTGGCCGTCTTCGGCAACTCCTCCACCACCCGGACGTAGCGCGGCACCATGTAATGCGCCACCCGCGCCGCCAGGAAACCGACCAGTTCCGCCGGATCGACTGACGCGCCGGGAAGCGGGGCGACGACCGCCAGCACTTCGTCCTCGCCGACCGAACTGGGCACAGCGACCGTCACCGCCTCGCGCACCGCCGGGTGGGCGCAGATCTCCGCCTCCAGTTCGAAGGAGGAGATGTTTTCGCCGCGGCGGCGGATCACGTCCTTCAGACGGTCGACGAAGAAGAAGCGACCGTCATCCTCCATACGGAAGGCGTCGCCGGTGTGGAACCATCCGTTGCGCATGGCCGCCAGCGTCGCCTCCAGGTTCCGGTAATAGCCGGAGCCGAGAGCCCAAGGGCGATGGGAGCGGATGATCAACTCGCCGACGGTGCCCGGTGGCAATTCCGCGTCGTTGCCATCGACCACGCGCAACTCGAAGCAGGGCCGCGCACGGCCGCACAGGCCCGGCACCATCCCCTCCGGCCCTGCCGTCAGGGGGCTGGCGATCTCGGTCATGTTGTAGACGGTGTGGAGTTCGACGCCGAAGCGCGCGCCGAAGCGCGGCGCGTCGTCGCCGAAGGGGACGATGAAAACCTTCCTGAGGGTATGGTCGCGGTCGTCCGGCCCCGGCGGCGCCTTCAGCAGGAAGCTTGCCATGACGCCAAGAAGCAGGACCACCGTGCTGCCGGTGTCGCGGATCGAGTCCCAGAACTCCGACGTCCGGAACTCCGGAACCATCGCCATGGAGCCGCCTTTGCCCAGCATGCAATAGACGTAGAGCGTGCTGCCGCAATGGAAAATCGGCCCGCAGATCATGCAGCGGTCGTCCGCCGTGATGCTGTCGAAGGCGTCCGGCCCCATCGTGTAGATCTGCACGTAGGACGTCACGACCCCCTTGGCCGCTCCGGTCGTGCCCGATGAATACATGATCGCATGCGGGTCCCAGGGCTGGATCGGCCGCTCGAGGTCCAGGTGAAGATCGGCATCGGCGGGCGCATCGACCAGCGGCGCGATGGTGACGCCGGGCAACTCGGGCGGGTCCGAGTCCGCCGCGCCGACGGTCAGGACCGTAGCCACAGCCCCCCGGTCGATCTCCGCCAGGCGGCCGACCAACGCCACGTGAGCGATAAGGACTGCGGCGCCGGCGTTGTCCAGCATGTGCTCCAGTGGGCGTCCCCGGCTCGCCGTATTGAGCGGCACATAGACCGCCCCGAGGTAATTGATGGCGAACCACGAGGTCAGCAAATCAGGCCCGTTCCCCATCCAGCACAGCACATGGTCACCCTGGCGCACGCCTTGCGCGCGCAGGGCCGCGGCGCGGCGGCGGACACGCTCCAGCGTCTTCCGGTAGCTCCAGGTCTCGCCCTGCCAGAAAGCGACGAATACCGCGTCGGGCTGCCGCTCGGCCTGTCTTTCCAGAAGATTGCGCAAGACGCACTCGTCCGCCGCGGGGATCCGCCCCCGATCATCTCCGTGCATCGCCGAAAACCCTCCCTCTTCGTCCAACTTTGACGCCCAGCTATTGGGCCGCCCACCGCCCGGCAGCAGCTGCCATGCATATGTTTGCACCACCAATCAAAGGATTGCAACATACTCAGTAGAATGTTACGTCATAAAGGCCGGCTCGGATGGCCGTAGGCTCGGGAGGAGAGGGGGGTTAAGCGAGATGAACTTTGTTTCGGTTGAGCGGTCGGACGGGGTGGCACTGGTCCGCTACGACCGTGGTGGACGGGCCAATGCCTTGAGTGCGGCGGCGATGACAGAGTTGACGGACGCGGCCCGCCACCTGCGCGCCGATACCACCGTGCGGGCGGTGGTGCTGACCGGCACCGCCGCGGTGTTTTCCGGCGGAATCGACCTGTCCGATCCGCAGCTCTGGCCGACCGGCGGGGATGTCCTGGAGCAGCATGCCGCCATCGAGCGCGGCCGGATCCTATGCGACGCCTGGGCGGCGCTGCCCCAACTCACCATCGCCGCCGTCGAAGGGCCGGCGATCGGCGGCGGGGGGGTACTGGCGATGGCGTTGGACTGGCGGGTTTTCGGGCGCGGCGCACATCTGCGCCTGCCGGAAGCCCGGCTCGGCTTCACCCTCGCCTGGGGCGGCCTCCCGCGTCTGGTGTCGCTGGTCGGCCCGGCGCGGGCAAAGCGGCTGCTGTTCACCGATTTGCGTGTCGACTCGGGGCTGGCGCTCGACTGGGGCCTCGCCGACCTCGTCGCCGAGGACCGCGCCGTGGTCTCGGACAGCCTGCGGCTGGCCCATGACGCGGCAACGGTCCCGCCACTGATCTTGCGCATGACCAAGCGTGCCATCGACGCCCAGACCGACCAGACGCGCCTGGCCCATGGCGACAGCGACCAGTTCCTGCTCGGCCGCCTACTGCGCGACGCCGCCGGGGCCTGAGCCTTTCCCTCAAAACAGCACAAGAACCGGGAGGATAAACGCATGAAGACGCTCAAGACGGCCCTGCTCGCGGGCATGGCCACAGTCACTGTTGCCGGGGCTCCGATCGGCACGGCCCAGGCGCAGATTTCTGACGATGTCGTGAAGATCGCCGTGCTCGACGACATGACCGGCATCTACGCGGACCTCGCCGGGCGCGGTTCGGTGGTCGCCGCGCAGATGGCCGTCGAGGATTTCGGCGGCAAGGTCAAAGGCGCACCGGTCCAGGTCGTCCATGCCGACCATCAGAACAAGGCCGACATTGCCGCCAGCATCTCCCGCCAGTGGATCGACCGGGAGCAGGTCGACGTGATCGTCGACGTCGGCAACTCCGCCGCGGCGCTGGCGGTGCAGGAGGTGACGCGCGAGAAAGGCCGGGTTCATCTGAACTCCACCGCCGGCAGCACCGATCTCACAAACGAGAAGTGCTCGCCGACCGGCGTACACTGGACCTACGACACCTACGCCCTCGCCAACGGCGCCGGCCGTGCCCTGACCCGGCAGGGCAACAAATCGTGGTTCTTCATCACCGCCGACTACACCTTCGGCCGCAGCCTGGAGACCAACACGGCGAACGCGGTCAAGAAGACCGGCGGCGCGGTTCTGGGTGCGGTGCGGGCGCCGGTCGCGACGCCGGACTTCTCGTCTTTCCTGCTTCAGGCGCAGGCGTCGGGCGCGCAGGTGGTGGCGCTCGCCAACGCCGGGGGTGACTTCGTGAACGCGGTGAAGCAGGCCAACGAGTTCGGACTGACCCAGGGCGGCCAGAAGATGGTCGGCATGCTCGTCTTTCTGACCGACATCGACAGCCTCGGCCTCGAGGTGACCAAGGGGATGGTCATCACCACCGGCTGGTATTGGGACACCGACGACCGGACACGGGAATTCGCCCGACACTTCGGCCAGCGGCACGAGGGCAAGATGCCGACAATGGCCCAAGCCGGCGTCTATTCGGCGGTGCTGAACTACCTGAAGGCCATCGATGCTGCCGGCACCGACAAGGGTCTGACGGTGGTCAACCAACTGAAGAGCATGCCCGTCGAGGACATGTTTGCCCGCAACGGCAAGGTCCGCGCCGACGGTCGCATGGTCCACGACATGCAACTCGTCGAGGTTAAGAGCCCCGCCGAGTCCAAGGGCCGGTGGGACTATTACAAAATCCTCAGCACCATCCCCGGCGACGACGCCTTCCTGCCGCTGTCCGAAAGCAAGTGTCCCCTGATCAAGGGCTGAGGATGGCGGGCTGATGGCGCCGTGCCGGCTGCCGGCACGGCGCGGGAACGGGAGGGAGGTGACGGAGGTGCCGATGAGTGACGACATCATCCTGGAAGCGCGCAACCTGACGAAGGAGTTTAAGGGGTTCATGGCGGTGAAGGAGGTGAACCTGCAGGTTCGCCGCGGCACCATCCATGCGCTGATCGGCCCGAACGGCGCCGGCAAGAGCACGGTGTTTAACCTGCTGACCAAGTTCCTAACGCCCACGCGCGGCCAGATCCTCTACAAGGGCCGCGACATCACCCGCACCAAGCCGGCCGACATCGCGCTGATGGGGCTGGTGCGCTCCTTCCAGATCTCGGCGGTCTTCCCGCATCTCAGCGTGCTGGAGAATGTCCGCGTCGCGCTCCAGCGGCCGCTCGGCACCAGCTTCCATTTCTGGAAGTCCGAGTCGTCGCTCTACGACCTGCACGACCGGGCGCTGGAACTGATCGAGGCGGTCAACCTCACCCCCTGGGCCGGCCACACCGCCGCCGAGCTGCCCTATGGCCGCAAGCGCGCGCTGGAGATCGCCACCACCCTGGCGCTCGACCCGGAGGTGATGCTGCTCGACGAGCCGCTGGCCGGCATGGGCCATGAGGACATCGAAGGCACCGCCGCGCTGATCAAGCGGGTCGCCGCCGACCGCACCGTGCTGATGGTGGAGCACAACCTGTCGGTCGTCGCCCACCTGTCGGACACCATCACCGTGCTGCGCCGCGGCGAAATCCTGGCGGAGGGGCCGTACGAGGTCGTCTCCAAGGACCCGCAGGTGATGGAAGCTTATATGGGGACCGGACATGCCTGACGGGATGCACACCAAAACCGCCATGCTGGAGATCGCCGACCTGCACGGCTACTACGGCGAAAGCCATGTGCTGCACGGCGTCAGCCTGGAGGTGCGCCAGGGCGAGGTGGTGACGCTGCTGGGCCGCAACGGCGCCGGCAAGACCTCCACCATGCGCGCCATCATGGGGATCATGGGCAAGCGCACCGGCTCCATCCGCTTCCAGGGCACCGAGCTGATCGGCATGGCCCAGCACAAGATCCCCCGCCTTGGCATCGGCTATGTGCCGGAGGAGCGCGGCATCTTCTCCTCGCTCAGCGTGGACGAGAACCTGACGCTGCCGCCGGTGGTCAAGGAGGGCGGCATGACGGTGCCGCAGATCTACGACCTGTTCCCCAACCTGAAGGGCCGCGGCTCGACGCAAGGAACACGCCTGTCGGGCGGCGAGCAGCAGATGCTGGCGATTGCCCGCATCCTGCGCACCGGCGCCACCCTGATCCTGCTGGATGAGCCGACCGAGGGTCTGGCCCCGGTCATCATCGAGCAGATCGGCGTCGCCGTGCGGGCGCTCAAGGCACGCGGCTTCACCATCGTGCTGGTGGAACAGAACTTCCGCTTCGCCGCCACCATCGCCGACCGCCATTACGTGATGGAGGAGGGCCATGTGGTGGACATGATCCCCAACGACCAGCTCGACGCCAACATGGACAAGCTCCACACCTATCTCGGCGTGTGAGCGGGAGAGAGACGCCCGATGTCCCAACTGCTCGGCATTCCGCCGCAAGTCCTGTTCGGCCAGCTTCTGCTCGGCCTGATCAATGGTTCCTTCTATGCGCTGCTCAGCCTCGGGCTGGCGGTGATCTTCGGCATGTTGAACGTCATCAACTTCGCCCATGGCGCGCTCTACATGGTCGGCGCCTTCGTGGCGTGGCTGCTGCTGACCTCTGTTGGGGTCGGTTACTGGGGCGCGCTGGTGCTGGCCCCGCTGGTGGTCGGGCTGCTCGGCATCGTGCTGGAGAAGACGATGCTGTCGCGGCTCTACAAGCTCGACCATCTCTATGGCCTGCTGCTGACCTTCGGTCTGGCGCTGATCCTGGAAGGGGCGTTCCGCCATCAGTACGGCGTCTCCGGCCAGCCCTATCCGATTCCCGCAGCCCTTCAGGGCGGACAGAATCTGGGCTTCATGTTCCTGCCCAACTACCGCGCCTGGGTCGTCATCGCTTCGCTGACCATCTGTTTCGGCACCTGGTTCGCCATCGAGCGGACCAAGCTGGGCGCCTATCTGCGCGCGGCGACGGAGAACCCGACGCTGGTGCAGGCCTTCGGCATCAACGTGCCGGTGATGGTGTCGCTGACCTACGGCTTCGGCGTGGCGCTGGCCGGTCTGGCCGGCGTGCTGGCGGCACCGATCTATCAGGTGTCGCCGCTGATGGGGACCAACCTGATCATCATCGTCTTCGCCGTGGTGGTGATCGGCGGCATGGGATCGATCCTTGGCGCCATCGTCACCGGCCTCGGGCTGGGGCTGCTGGAGGGGTTGACCAAGGTCTTCTATCCCGAAGCGTCCAACATCGTCGTGTTCGTCGTGATGGCGATCGTCCTTCTCATCAAGCCCGCGGGCCTCTTCGGACGGGAGCGTTGATCCAATGACCGTCGCCAGCAATTCCACCCGCGTCGCGGTTCGAGGTCCGGCCATCGGCACGATGCTGATCGCCGCCGTCCTGCTGCTGCTCGCGCTTGCGGCACCCTATGTCCTGTATCCCGTGTTCCTGATGAAGGTGCTGTGCTTCGCACTGTTCGCCTGCGCCTTCAACCTGCTGATCGGCTTCGCCGGCCTGCTCAGCTTCGGCCATGCCGCCTTCTTCGGCGGGGCAGCCTACATCGCCGCGCATGTGGTGAAGGAATGGGGCTGGGCGCCGGAGTTCGGGCTGCTTGCCGCCACCGTGGTGGCCGGGCTGCTGGGGCTGGTCTTCGGCCTGATCGCCATCCGCCGGCAGGGCATCTATTTCGCCATGATCACGCTGGCGCTGTCGCAGATGGTGTTCTTCCTGGCGCTGCAGCTGCCCTTCACCCATGGCGAGGACGGCATCCAGGGCGTGCCGCGCGGCCTGCTGTTCGGGCTGTTCGACCTCAGCCAGCCGCTGACCATGTACTACGCCGTGCTAGCGATCTTTGTCGCCGGCTTCGCCCTGATCTGGCGAACGGTGCATTCGCCCTTCGGCCAGGTGCTGAAGGCGATCCGCGAGAACGAGCCGCGCGCGGTGTCGCTCGGCTACCGCACCGACCGCTACAAGCTGGTGGCCTTCGTGCTGTCGGCCTCGCTGGCCGGGCTGGCCGGCGGGACCAAGGCGCTGGTGTTCCAGCTTGCCAGCCTGACCGACGTGACGTGGCAGATGTCGGGCGAGGTGGTGCTGATGACGCTCTTGGGCGGCATGGGCACGCTGTTCGGGCCGGTGGTCGGTGCCGGGCTGGTGGTGACGCTGGAAAGCTACCTCGCCGCCACCAGCCTGCCGGTGCCGGTTGTCATCGGCTGCATCTTCGTCGTCTGCGTCCTGCTCTTCCGCCGCGGCATCGTCGGCGAGCTGTTGGCCCGGTTCAAAAACCGGCCGAAATGAACGGCTCCGTCAGATGCCGCGCCACGCCTGGGCTGGCCGACGGATAGGGTGTTCCCGATCGGGCTGTGACGCCCGCGGCCGACACACATCGCACAACGCCGATCCGGCCGGCGCCGGTTGCCGTAGCCGCGGTTTACGGGACGATGCCCGCCCCGGCGTTCAGGGCACCCTCACCGTCATCTGCGCCGGTTCCATCACGCTAATCTCGCTCAGCCAGTTGCACAGCAGCTTGCAACCGCAGTCCAGCGCCAGCAGGCCGCCCACGGTGACGGTCTTCGCGCCGGGTGTCTAGGGCGTGGCTGTGGCGGGGATGCAGGGAGCGGGCGTCGGCGTGCCGAACGCCGCCATCGTCGTGGCGATCCTCGGGATTGGCGTCGCTGGAGCAAAGGCCGAACGGCAGCGCATTTAGCAGCGGCGTGTGGTCCATGATGCTCGCGGCCGGCAGGACGCCGACGGTCACGCGGTTGGTCGGCTACACGACGAAGGACAAGGGCACGGCGTCGAAACTGCATTTCAGCGTGGCGCCGGAGGTTACCTGAGGTGTGGACATGGTCGTCTTTGCTCCTTCCCGATCCGCCGTCAGCCGCCGAAGGAGCGGCGATCCTCGTACAGTTCGATTTTTATGCCCTCCAGCAGATTGAGAGCTTGTTCGTGACGGGCGCGTCCTGGCCGGTGCTGGGCGGGATGCTACTTTAAGATGAACAGGGGTGTTGCGCCGGGTGGCCCATCTGGTAGGGCTGTGAGCGTCGTCAACAGCCTCGGGTCAGCAGTCTATGGGCAGCGCCGTTCGTCCCGCAAGCACCACGCCCGCCTCCTGGGACGCGTTCTCGAATGTCGATGCCTTTGTGGATGAGGTGCTGACGGAGTTGACAACCATGGCGGCGGAGAGGACGCGGACAACACGATCCGGCTCGAAGCCAGCGCTTGCCGGCGCCACCTTGCGCAAGGCGATCATGGCGGTGTGGTGCGTGTGCTTCTGCGGCATGCAATGGCGGGCCATCGGCCAGCTCTCCGGCATCCCCTTCGGCACACTGTACACTCTGTTTGCCCGCTGGACCCGATTGGGGCTATGGCGCCGTTTGCTCGACCGGCTACGCCGCACTTGGCGGCAGGCCTGCGGCGATACGGCCGAGCCGAGCACGGTGGTGATCGACAGCCGAACCTGCCCGTCGGCCCCGAGCTGCTTCGCGCGGGGCGTGGACGGCGGCAAGAAGATCCGCGGCGTGAAGGTCCATATTGCCGTCGAGAAGTACGGCATTCCGCTGGCGATCGATGCAGCGCCGGCCAATGTGCACGACACCAAGGGCATCGTCCCGGTCCTGCGGGAGATCGCTGGCCGCGGTTTCCAGGGCCCGGCCATTGGCGACCTCGGCTATCGTGGCCAGCGCCTGGCCAAAGCCGGGGAGGCGCTTGGCATCACCATTCAGCCGATCGCCCGAGGCCGCAACGGCGTGTTCATTCCCACCGAAATAGCCTGGGTCGTGGAGCGCTCGTTTGGATGGCTAAGCCGCTACCGACGATTGAACACCGTTGTCGAGCGGACAAAGGAGCACCTCGTCGCTTTCATCGAGATCGCCTTCATTTCGATCCTCTCACGCCGCCTGCAGCGGCTCGTCACCCAGGCCACCCGATCGTGTCCCTGGCCGTGGTGTAGGAGCGGAGAGGCGCTCATGGTCTCCGGGTGGTCTGGCCGGGATTGTCAGGCGGCCACAGCGGGCAGGCTGACGAGGGGATCATCGCCGAGTGGGGCGATGGTTTCCAGCGTCATGTAGCGCGCCCTCTGGACAGCCCATTCGTCGTTCTGTTCCAAGAGGATGGCACCAATGAGGCGCGTAATCGCCTCCTCGTTCGGAAATATGCCGACAACCTCGGTGCGTCGCTTGATCTCGCCGTTGAGACGTTCAATCGGGTTTGTCGAGTGGAGCTTGGCCCGATGCTCCTTGGGAAAGGTCATGAAGGCCAGGACGTCTTCCTCCGCCTCGTCCATCAGGTCGGCTAGCTTCGGCAGCTTTGGACGGACCTGATCAGCCACTTGCCGCCACTGCGTTCGGGCGGATGCCGCATCGTCCTGTGCGAAAGCAGTGGCGATGAAGGCCGCCACGACGCGCCGGCCGCTTTTGCCGGCATGGGCAAGCGCGGTCCTGGAGAAATGCACCCGGCACCTTTGCCACGTCGCCTGGAAGACGCGGGTGACCGCCGCCTTGATGCCGCCATGGGCGTCGGAGATCACCAGCTTGACGCCGCTCAGCCCCCGGCGTTTTAGCTTGCGCAGGAACTCGATCCAGAAGGTCTCGGCCTCCGACGGGCCGATGTCCATGCCCAGGACCTCGCGGCGGCCGTCGGTGTTGACCGCCACCGCGATGGTGACGGCCACCGAGACGATGCGCCCGTTCTGGCGGACCTTCACGTAGGTGGCGTCCAGCCACAGGTAGGGCCAATCGCCTTCGATGGGACGGCCAAGAAAGGTCTTCACCCGTTCGTCGATCTCCTCGCACAGCCGGCTGACCTGGCTCTTGGAGATGCCCGACATCCCCATGGCCTGGACCAGATCGTCGACCGAGCGGGTCGAGATGCCCTGGATGTAGGCCTCCTGGATCACCGCGGTGAGCGCCTTCTCGGCCATCCGCCGCGGCTCCAAAAAGCCGGGGAAGTAAGACCCCTTGCGCAGCTTGGGAATGCGCAACTCAACAGTGCCGGCGCGGGTCTCCCAGTCGCGATCCCGGTAGCCGTTACGCTGGACGAGCCGCTCGGCAGACCGCTCGCCATGACCGGCCCCGGTCAGGCCCTGCACCTCCAGTTCCATCAGCCGTTCGGCGGCGAAGCCGATCATCTCACGCAGAACATCGGCATCCGCGCCCTTCTCAAGCATCGCGCGAAGCGCCATCATCTCGTCGGTCATCGTGGTCACCCTCGGTCGAGGTTGTGTTGTGGTGACCAGACTCTACCGAAGAACCACGATGACCGCCCGCTGTGGATAACCGGCCCGCCTACGCCAGCCATGGGAGGGCGCTGCGGCGGGCCGGTTCCCCACAGCTCCTACACCACCCCGTGGGGCACGACCGGCCACCCCCGTATGACGTCCACGAACAACCACTGAGTTCCCTCGTGCAGGGGCACCGGCGAGTAGATGAATATAGGAGGCAATTCGGCGGGTTCCGTTGCAAAGCACGCCCGCAAACTTTGCAACGGAACCGACGAAGGCCAGTGTGCGGGCCGCCAAGGCGATCGGCAAGCAGCCGGGCAACCCGGGGCTGATCGCCAAGGACCCGCTCGCCCGGCGCCGTGTGGCCCGCGCCCGGGACGACCGGCTCAGCGAGCGGGTCGCTGCAGGCGCCGGGGAGTTTCTCCCGGTCGTCGAGCGGCTGCGGCCGGCGCACCCTTGGGACCGTGTCGTCGACGTGCTTAACAACGCGGTGAAGAAGCGCCCGGGCGACAACCCGGCCCCCTGGACGCGCGACGCGCTGATCCGGGCCGTCCGCCGCCTGGTCGGCGACGGCCTTGCTGATCCGGGCCTGTTGAAGCCCGCACCACGGCGCTCCAAGAAGGCGGTGGCGCAGGACAGGCGGCTGGTGGAGCTGGTTGCGACCATCCACAACGCGGCCGATGGAGAGAAGCCGACGCTCGCCCGCATCGGCCGCCAGTTGGAGCGTCAGGGCATCCCGACCAAAACCGGCGCCCGGACCTGGGCGCCATCGAGCGTCAAAGCCCTCCTCGACCGGGCCCGAGAGCAGGGCTTGCTTCACCCTCCCGAGGACAAGACCTGACACTTGGCCAATCCGTAGAGGCTCCCGCCCCCCGACGTGACGGAATCAGGGCGATCCGGACACAGGCACGCGGGTCAGGGCAGCGCTTTACCGATTGAGCCACCACCGTCGACAAACAGCGTCTGCCCGGTGATGTAGCTGGCCTCTTCGGAGAGGAGAAAAGCGATCGCCGCTGCAATCTCGTCCGGCTGTCCGAGGCGCTTCATGGGAATGAGCGAGAGGAAGCGGCGCTCCGCCTCGCTGCCGGCCGGGGTATTCTGGCGGAAAAGCTCGGTCTCGGTCGGGCCGGGCGCCACTGCGTTGACGGTGATGCCGGTCTCGGCCAATTCCAGTGCCCAGGTGCGGGTGAAGCTGCCGACCGCCGCCTTTGCCGCGGCGTATGCGGTGCGCTGGGCGACGCCGAGCACGGTCAGGCTGGACAGGTTGACGATGCGGCCCCAGCCCTTGGCGCGCAGCGTCGGCAGCAGCGCCTGCACGGTCAGAAGCGTCGGGTGCAGGTTGACGCGAAGGATCTCATCCACGTCGGTCAGTTCGATGGAGCCGAGCTGGTGCAACCGGACCAGGCCGACGTTGTTGACCACGCCGTCGAAGGAGAATCGCTCGGCCAGTTCGGCGAGCGCCGCGGCCGCGCGTTGGCTGTCGCTGAGGTCGATGGACACCAGCGTTCCGGGAAAGCTCGGGTCGCTGCCCCGGGCGATACCGACGACCCGATGCCCGTTGGCGGCAAGGCGTGTGGCCAGAGCCCGCCCAATGCCCTTGGTGGCACCGGTGACGAGAAAGGTCCGCTGAATCATGGTGTTCGATCTTTCATGTTGTGCC
Organism: Azospirillum sp. A1-3; assembly: GCF_023806445.1. NCBI lineage: Bacteria > Pseudomonadati > Pseudomonadota > Alphaproteobacteria > Rhodospirillales > Azospirillaceae > Azospirillum > Azospirillum sp. A1-3. Next base: position 261,019 of record NZ_JAMSLU010000002.1, on the reverse strand, counting down.
GCCACGGTGCGCGCCTTCACGGCCCGTGGCGTGACCCGGCCGGCGGCAATTCGCCGCCAAGGGTGCTTTCAGGTTGGTGGATGCCCTGTCCGCGTCAGTCACGGCAGGGGCTTCAACAGGTGGCCCTGGGATGGTTGCCTGACCGGGACTCTGTTCTGTTCCGGGATGCCGGCGCTCCGCGGCTTCTTGCTTCGGTCAGCGCGCCCAGGGTGATGCGAGGATGACGCTGCACATATCCACCCGCTGGAACGCCGAATCCTTCGCCGCCAGGAAATCGTCGTTGAAGGTACCGAAGGTGCTGTTGGGGCGGTGCTTCATGCCCTCATAGAAAGCGTCGATGATCCCGTGCTTGAAGTCGGCTTCGCGGGGGAAGGCTGCGATGACGGCGTCACGTTCGTCATCCGTAAACTGGTCGTAGCCGCGGCCGGCAACGTCCATACCGGCGCCCGCCTGCACCAGCGCGATCTCCGGACGCATGAATTCCGGGATGCCGGGCGTCGTGTGAAGGGCAACGGCGTTCCAAACCGTTTCGATGTCACCGTCCGAAATCCCCTGCGCCCGCAGGAAATCCCGCGCGGCGTTGGCGCCGTCCACTTCGAACCGCAGCTGGCTGTTCTTGTAGGTCGCGGTGAGGCCGATGTCATGGAACATGGAGGCCGTATAGAGCAGCTCCGGATCGAAACTCATGTGCCGTCGCGTTCCCGCGATGGCTCCCCAGAAATAAACCCGGACCGAATGATGGAAGAGCAGATCGCTCTCCGTGTCCCGGATGAACCGGGTCACCTCACGGGCCAGTTTGCTGTCGGGAATTCTCACATCCGAAATGTCATTGGCCACCATGGTCTGTACTCCTTCCCAAGCTGGGCCTTGCATCGGAGTCGTGGCGTGTTCAGCTCTCCAGAACGGCCTGCGGCGTGTTGCGGAAGCTGATGGCCATGCGATTGTAGCTGTTCATCAGGCTGATCGCGATCGTCAGGTCGACGAGCTGTTTCTCGTCGAACACCTCCCGTGCAGCGTTGTAGGCGTCGTCCGGAACGCCGGTCTCGGCAACGAGCGTCACGTTCTCGGCCCAGGCCAGGGCGGCGCGCTCGGTCCGGCTGAAGAGAGGACCGCCTTCCTTCCAGGCCTGCACCAGCGCGAGCTTCTCGACCTTCACGCCTCTTTTGATGAGTTCGCGCGTGTGCATGTCGAGGCAGAAGGCACAGTTGTTGATCTGTGAAACCCGCAGATAGACGAGATCCACCAGCTCTCCGGGCAGACCGCTCTGCATGACATAGCCATAGACACCACCCAGCGCCTTTGCGCCGTTGGGGGCGATTTGATTGTAGTCGAGCCTGTTGGTCATTGGTCAGGTTCCTTCTTTCACTTGACGGGGAAGGTGAGCTTGTTCTCGCCGGAATCGACGACAAAGACGGCAAGCAGCTTCGCCGGCGTGGTCTTGCTGGCGTTGCGGCTGACGGAATGGACCGCGCCCGGCGCTTCGGACCAGCCCTCACCCGCCTTGTAGAGGCGGGTTTCACCGACGTTCACCCTCGACTCGATCTCGCCGGACAGCACGTAGGCGTAGATGAAGGCGGACTTCGCGTGGGTGTGCGGCAGGGAAGCGGCACCGGGCGCGTACTCCACTTCGACCACGCGGAGCGACTTGCCCGGAATGTTGGCAATGGCCTGATCGAACTTGGCCGTCACCGTTTCGGTTTGAGTGTCGTGAGCCGGGGCAGGACCGGCGAAGGTCGCAACGAGCACGGCCATGACAGCAGGGGCAATGATGCGGTTCTTCATGGGCTTTCTCCTGTGACGCATCTGAAGATGCGGCTTTTCTGAGCCAGCAAAAAGGCCCAAGAACGTGATGAAATCATGTACCATGACGGCATGAACAAGCCGCTCGACCTGACTCTCGACCGTTCGGCCAAGGCCTCCCTGTCGGAGCAGATCCGGAGGGGGGTTGCCAAAGCCATCGAAGACGGCGTGCTGGAACCCGGCGCACGGCTGCCGTCCTGGCAGGATCTTGCGGCCCAGCTCGGCGTTGCGCGCGGAACGGTGCGGACCGCCTACGAGAATCTCGCCGCCGCCCAGCTGATCGAAGCCTCGCGCGCCATGGGCACGCGCGTCGCCCAACGCCCGCGCACCGCCACAAGGCGCGAACCGCCGCCGGACGCAGGGTCGTTCCTGGAGACCTACCTGGAAATGACGCGGGGGCCTGCGTTCTTTCAGATGGGCGTGCCGGCGGCCGAGACCTTTCCGGCAACCTTGTTCGCGCGCATTCGCGCGAATGCCATCCGTGCCGAGGCGAGCGTTCCCCCGTCATATCCCGACCCCCGCGGCGAGCATGAGTTGAGGCGGGAGATCGCCGCCTATCTGGCCGTCGCTCGCGGCATCAGCTGCTCGCCGTCGCAGGTCATCGTCACCGGGGGGTTCGGCGCAGGACTGGGGCTGGGTCTCAGCGTGCTCGGCTTGGGTGGGCAGTCGGCCTGGTTCGAAAACCCAGGCTTTCCATGGACGAGGAAAGGGCTTGAACTCGCAGGTTTGGCGGTGGTCCCGATTCCTGTCGATGCGGACGGAATCGACGTCGATCATGGGCTGCGGCATCATCCCGACGCGAAGCTCATCGTCGTGACCCCCGGACAGCAGGCGCCGCTCGGGTCGACCTTGTCGCTGGAGCGGCGCCTTCGCCTCCTTGAATGGGCGGACGCGAACCGGGTCTGGGTGATCGAGGACGATTATCTGAGCGAACTGCAATTGGCGGGAAGGGCGGCACCGGCGCTCGCCTCGCTCGATCGGGGCGGGCGCGTCATCCACATCGGCTCGTTCAGCAAGACGATCAGCCCGACCCTCCGATTGGGCTTCGTGGTCGCCCCGGTCGCGTTGGTCTCCCGCTTCGCCGAGGTGGCGGCATGCCTGGCACCGCCGCCTGGACCCGCGGTACAAATCGCGACCGCCGAGTTCATCCGCGAAGGACATTACATGCGCCACCTCCGGCGCACTAAGCGCGCCTATGCGGCCAAGCGGCAGGCGGTTCTGGATTGTCTTCACGCCTCCGTCGGCGCGGAGCTTGTTGCCGCTCCCGGTTTGGCGGTGCTGCTCAGATTGCCGAAGGGAACGCCGGATGTCGCCATCGCGCGCGAAGCCTTGACGTTCGGCATGTTTCCCGCACCGCTTTCGCCCTGGTATGCGCCGCCGGACGACGCCGTGTCCGGGCTTCTGCTGGGTGTCGCCACGGCACCGACCAAAAATCTTGCTCGATCCTGCGACCGGCTCCTGGAAACGGTCCGGCGGTTCAAGTGAGGAGATGGACGCTCCGGAGCGAGTACAGAAGGCCCGCGCCCCGGCACCACAAGCCCCGGGCCCGTCCGGCTGTGGTTGGGCAAAAGAAAGCTGAACGGCGGCGCCGACTGGGACCAGTGCCGCCGTTCAGGTGGATGGCCTGGGCGGATCTCGGAAAGCCGATCAGGTCGGCCACGCCGAATTGAGGATCATCGAACAGAAGTTCGTCCGCTGGAATCCCGGCTTCTTCAGCGCGAGAACATCCGCCTTTACATTGCCGAAGGTGGTCTGAGGTTTCCTGGTGATGCCCTGGGCGAAGTGATCGATGATGTTTTCCTTGAAGTCGGCGTCGCGCGGATGATGGGCGCAGACGTGATGGCGTTGCTCATGCGTGAAATCGTGATAGGCGATCCCCAGCACGTCCATCTCCACACCGGCCGTCACCAGGGCGACCGTGGGCCGCATGTGCTCGGGGATGCCCGGCGTGGTGTGGAGCGCGATCGCAGTCCAGACATCCTCGATGTCGCGTTCGGCGACGCCATACCCCTTGAGGAATTCGCGGGCTGCATTCGCACCGTCGACTTCGAACCGGAGATCGGTGCTCGAATAGCGGTCGGTCAGCCCCATATCGTGGAACATCGCGCCCACATAGAGCAGTTCGGCGTCGTAGGCTAGTCCACGGCGGTTGCCGGTGAGCGACCCCCAGAGGAACACCCGCCGGCTGTGATTGTACAGCAGGTCATCCTCCGTATCGCGGACAAGCTGGGTCGCCGCGCGGGCAATCTCACTGTCGGGAATGGTGATTCCGGCGATGACTTCGGACATGATTGCACTCCATGAAAGGAATTTGGATTTCCTCGCTGTGTATTCACATGCGGAGGACTTTACCGTTACGATCGAGAGGGCGGCTCATGCCGGATGAGAATACAGTCAACGGCGCGACCGCCGATTTACTTCTGCCAATCATGGCTCGACACCGCAATGCCGGCTGACCTATAGATCAGGACAATGGCACGTCGGTTCGTGCCAGTAACGACTGGAGCGGCGGTGGCTGTTCAAAAGGTTGCGATCGTGATCCATGAGGGCGTCCAGGCGCTGGACGTCGCCGGACCCATCGACGTTTTCGCTGAAGCCAACACTTACGTTCCGGTCGGGGACCGGTACGAAACGGTCCTCATCGCCGCCGACCGGAAGCCGTTGCGCGCATCGAACCGGATGCAGATGCTGGCGGACATGAGCTTCGAGGACGTATCCGGGGGCTTCGACATCCTGCTGGTCGCTGGCGGACCCCATTTGCCCGACGCCGGTCCGGACGCGCGGCTTACCGATTGGCTCCGCTCGGCACCGGAGCGGGCGGAGGTCTATGGCTCCATCTGCACGGGAGCATTCGCGCTCGGCTGTGCCGGGCTGCTCGACGGTCACACTGTGACCACCCACTGGCAGAATGCGCAGGCACTCGCCGAGCACTTTCCTGCCGCCAAGGTGGAGCCGGACCGCATTTATGTTCGTGATGGGCGGCTGGTCACATCCGCCGGCGTGACCGCAGGCATCGATCTCGCACTGGCGCTCGTGGCCCAGCGCCACGGGGTCGGCGTTGCCCTAACGGTCGCGAAACGGCTGGTGGTGGTGGCCCAACGCCAAGGAGGGCAGTCGCAGTTCAGCCCCTATCTGACTGTGCCGGCCGACCCGGCGTCGGTCAGCGCGCGCATCCGGGACCATGTCATGGCCAACCTGGGGAAGCGCCATACGCTTCAGTCGCTCGCCGACAAGGTGGGCATGAGTTCCCGCAATCTTGCCCGCCACTTCGTGCAGGAAACCGGCATCACGCCGCACGACTTCGTCCAGGGCGCCCGGATCGACGCCGCCCGCATGCTGCTGGAGGCAACCGACAGCCCGCTCAAGGCGGTGGCGCACGACTGCGGCTTCGGCACGGCTGACCGGATGCGCATCGTGTTCAGCGAAAATCTTGGAGTCTCGCCCGCCCAATACCGGGCAAGCTTTCGCCGGGGACAATAAGGGGTTCCCCCGCTGTCGCCGCGGCATCCAGGATGGCCGCCTCGCCCCATCATCCCATGGATCAGGAGGCTGTCGTTGTGCGAAAACGCTTCCGGTAGTCAGCCGGAGTGGTGCCGAGAGTGCGGACGAATACACGCCTCATGGTACCGGCGTCACCGAAACCGCAAATGTAGGCGATTCGCTGAAGCGGCGTGGAGGTATCGACCAGCATCCGGCGTGCCGCGTCGAGCCGCGCGGCTTCAACGAACTCAGCAGGCGGGTGACCGACGTCGCGCTTGAACACCCGGGCAAAATTCCGCGGACTCATACCGGCGTGGGCGGCCAAGGCGTCCACGGACAAATCGCCGGAAAGGTTGTCCAGCACATACTCCTGGATCTTCTGGATTCCGGTCCGGCTCGATGCTTGTGCAGCGAGATGGGCGCTGAATTGCGACTGCCCGCCGGGCCGCTTCAGGAACATCACCATGTAGCGGGCGACCAGCAGGGCCAGATCCCGCCCGTGATCCTCCTCCAGGAGGGACAGCGCCAGGTCGATGCCCGACGTGACGCCGGCGGCAGTACAGACCTTGCCGTCGCGAATGAAGATCTGGTCCGGATCAACGGTCAGGGCTGGAAAATCGGTGCGAAGCTTGTCGGCGCATTCCCAATGGGTGGTGACGCGCCGGCCATCCAGCAGCCCGGTCGCTGCCAGAAGGAACACCCCCGTGCAGATCGAGCCGTAGCGGCGGGCTTGCGGCGCGCGACGCCTGAGCCAGTCAATCACCGCCGGATCGACGGCCTTGAACGACGGGTCACCGGCGATCAGCAACGTGTCGATCGGCTGATCCGGATCGTGGATGGAACGATCGGCCAGGAACCGCAGGCTGCCGGTCCCGCAAACCGGCCCCTCCGCAGTGCCCATCACCTGCACCTCGTAGGCATTCGGATCACCGAGACGGCGCGCCGCCTCCCAGAACACCTCCGCCGGACCCACCACATCCAGCGCCTGAACCCCGGGAGGGGCGAGAAGCACAATTCGCATGAAGAATGCTCGTCCTGCAGTCGGGCGGCCGAATTGTCCCGGCCGCCCGATCGTATTCGGTTATGCCAATTATCGGGCAAGGGCAGGGCTGCGGAGCGTGGTGACGCGAAGCAGCGGATTACCGGCGTCCAACCGGCCCAGCGCCCGAAGCAGTCCGCAACTGATTGCCGGCTCGCACAGCACGACGGGTAGATAGGCGGCGGCGAAAACCACCCAGTCCACGAACGGCGTTGCCTCCTCGCCCAACATCAGCCAGAAGCCGACCATGGCGACCACACCGCTGTAGTAGACGGCATCGAAGCGCAGGACCGACGCCCAGCGGATCGAGGTCAACCCGCCGGATTCCAGCAGGCGCTTTCCGCCCATGGTGTGAGCGGCGACCAGCGGCACCATCAGCGACAGCGAGTTCACGGCGAGATGCACAAGATCCTGGGGTTCGAAAAGCAGTCCCTGCAGCGCAAGGCCGATGCCGAACCCGAACAGCGTCGCCCGGAAGCCGAAGACGAAATAGATGGCGGAGGCGCCGATGAAGTGCAGCTCCGATGGACCAACCGGCTGATGCCAGACCTCCATGAGGACCGAGAAGAAGGCGGCCGCCAGGAGTGCTTTGATCCATTCCTGCGGTCGGCGCAGGAAGGCCGGAACATGCGTGGCGAGAAGGCTGAGTACGGCGGCATCGGCGCCGACGATCTTGGCGGCGGACAGCATGCCGGGTTCGATATGCATGGACGTCTCCCGATGTCTGGATGGGGGATTCAGGCGGATTGCGTGTCAGCGGGCGCGAGGGCTGCGGCCATGCGGGCCGACAGCTCGTCCAGCGTGGCGAGGCCGGATTGGAGGATTGTCGCCTCCAGGGCGCTCAACCACTGGTCATAGTAGTTCCACGAGGGGGCGTCGGCGGACTGCACCCGTTCCCAGTCGCCGATGGCGGCGATCAGGTTTTGGCGGAAATCCTCCCATTCGAAATGACCGTCCCGCGCCAGGGCGAGCGCCACCCCGAAGGCCGACCGCTCCCACTCCTCCGCAAAACAGAGAGAGCCGTTGGTACGGGGTGGGGAGTCCTCGGCCCCGACCATGCTGGTCAGGGCGAAATGTTCGAAGCGGGTCAACATGCCCGTTTCTCCTGCCAGTTCGGGGGTCAGGGGGACGTCGCCACCGCCACGCCCATCATGGCTTCCGGTGTGACCAGGGCGGCGAGTTCGCTTTCGCTCATGCCCTCGGTCCCGGCGGGGCGTTCGGGAATGACGAACCAGCGGATCTGCGCGCTGCTGTCCCAGACCTTGACCTCCGTGCTTTCGGGAACAGCCAGCCCGAACTCCTTCAGCACGGCACGCGGCTCGCGAGCAGCGCGGCTGCGGAAGGTCGGATCCTTGTACCAGTAGGGTGGCAGCCCCAGCACCGGCCAGGGGTAGCAGGAGCAGAGCGTGCAAATGACCAGATTGTGAACGCCCTCGCCATTCGCCACGGCGCGCATGTGTTCACCCTCGGCACCAGCCATGCCTTCCGGCAGGTCCGTCATCTCGGCGATGGCAGCCGGCGCATCCTCGATCAGCCGCTTTTTGAAGGCCGGATCGACCCACGCCCGGGCAACGATCCTGGCGCCGTTGAACGGACCCATCTTCGTCTCGAAAACATCCAGCACCGTGTCTACGGTCTTACTGGTAATGATGCCCTTTTCGATGAGCAGTGCTTCGAGGGCGCGGACGCGCGCGGCGCTCCGGGCTTCGCGGTCATCGGGATGGTGGAAACGATCGGTCATTCTCGACGACTCCGGTCAGGCGGCAGGTTTGGCGACATAGGCGGCATAAAGATCGGCGTAAAGCGTGACGTTCGGCTCCGTGTTGCCGGGCCACAGCTCCTCGGCCTCGAAGCGCACGCAATAGACCGCCATCGGTGCGCCGACGCCGTCGGTCCCGGTATCGGTCAGATAGCCGTAGGCTCCCGGATAGACCGTCTCGACCACGCCGCTGTGGTTTCGCAAAAAGCCGGGCAGGCGGGTGTGGTCGACCGTCGGCACATTCCTGACGGTAACGGTATCGCCTTCCTGGAAGTCGGGCCCGACCGCGACGTCGCGCTTTGGCGAGTCCCCTTCTGCCAGATAGCGTTCGACGCGCCGGTCGATCTCCGGCGCGCCGCCCTGCGGCAGCGGCTTGTCCGGTTCGGCAAGATACTCGGCCGTGCGTGCGTCCAGCTCCTCGACCGTGATGTAGCCGTTGTCGATCAGGTAGCCGCAAATGCCGCCAAGCCACTTCTCGTAGTACCGGTACTTGAAGTAATCGAAGGGGTTCAGGCCTTCCGCGCCGGTGCGCAGATGAGCCCAGGTCCAAACGGTGTGAAAAGCGCTCGGCGTGGTGCGGAAGGGCAACTGCGGGCTGAGCGCCATCATGGCCGTGTGAATGCCGAAGATGCGCTTTTCCCACTCCTCCACGAACACACGTGTTTCGACCGTGATGGGGCCCAAGCCTTCCAGGCCCCCGAGATAATGTTGTAGCTTCATTGGGCTGTTCCTGAGATGGGGAACGGAATCGGAAACATCAGAGAACAGGATCGTCCACCCGGACCTTGCAGCCGCGGAGCCCCTCCAGAAGCGCTCCGGCATCAAGGTGGCGGCCGATGAAGACGAGTTGGTTCAGGCGTTCTTCGACGGGTCTCCACGGTCGGCTTGGCCGCCCGTCCAACGTCATGTGGACGCTGTGGAAGACGAAGCGCCGCCCCTGTCTGTCGAGATTGAGAACGCCCTTGGCGCGCAGCAGGTCGCGCCCCTTGTCCTGGACGAGCTGGTTGAGCCAGCGGTCAACCGCCGCCGGGTCGAGCCTCCCGGCCTCGCGCAAGGCCACACAGCTGATGTCGGCATCGTGCTCGTGCTCATGGTCCTCAAGGATACCCGGGTCGAGACGCAGGATGTTCGCAAGATCGAAGGCACCGATCCCAAGGATCTGGGAGAGAGGCAGGGCACACGCTTCGGTCCGGTGGATGCGGGCCAAGGGGTTGAGCCGGCGGATATCGCGCTCCACGGAGTCGAGTGCCGCGGTGGGCTCCAAATCGATCTTGTTCAGCAGGATCACGTCGGCGAAGGCAATCTGTTCGCGTGCCTCGTCGTGGCCGAGTTGCAAGGGCAGGTGACGGGCATCGGCCACGGTGACGATGGCATCGAGCGCGAAGCGGCGGCGCAGCCCGTCGTCCAACACGAAGGACTGGATGACGGGTGCCGGATCGGCGAGGCCGCTCGTCTCGATCACCACCCGATTGAACCCGCACTCATCCTCGACCAACCTCATCAGCGCTTCGATCAGATCGCCGCGGACGATGCAGCAAACACAACCATTGTTGAGCTCAACAACCGTCTCGCTCGTCGCCGTCACCAGCAGTCCATCGATGCCGAGTTCGCCATATTCGTTGACAATGACGGCGGTTCGCTCTCCCCCGTGTTCGGCCAGGATGCGGTTGAGCAGGGTCGTCTTGCCGGCCCCGAGAAATCCGGTCAGCACGGTCACCGGAATCGGTCGCATGGCGATGCTCCGTTGCTTCAGGTTGCGAAGGGCGGCCTTGGTCTTGCAGCGTGCCAAGGGGATTGGCCGATCTGCTTCGGCGCCCGTGGTATACATTGCACCGCATACCTTCCGCTGACTCAACATGTGGCAGCGGGCAATTCCGGACAAAGCACCTATCAGAATCGGCCAACCGCTTTGCGGCCACGGCTGCGGCGGCGGGCGAGTGTGCGAACAGGAGGGCGAACTAACTCGGCGCATTCATCAGCGTTTTGGAACGGCTTGCCGAAGGCACGTAGATGGGTGGCGCCAACGGCGCGGCATGATGGGGGGTTCCGTTGCAAAGTTTGCCGGCGGGAGGAGATCAGGTAAAACCCGGCCGCTTTCGACGGTTGAGGTGACACGGTGATGCGCAGCAGGAGGAGCCCGTTTAAGGGCCGGCAGTTCACGGCGGAGGTGATCCTGTGGGCGGTGCGCTGGTACCTGCAGTTCCCGATCAGCTACCGCGATCTGGAGCGGATGCTGGCCGACCGCGGCGTTGCCGTCGATCACACGACCATCTTCCGCTGGATCCAGGCCTACGCGCCGGAACGGCACCGTCAATTTGTCGACGACCGGGCAGAGTGAAGGCATGGCGGACAGCAGCGGTCTGCTGATTACGCGAACAGCGGCGCGCCGGCGACCGCGGCCCAGACCTGGAACGCCTGGGTGCGAGCCTTCCGATAGTCGGCGGCAGGGCGGTGGTCGCGGCGAAGGTGGAAGAGGTTGGCGATCGGGTCGTGGATGGACAGGAAACGCTGAACATGGCGGGCTGACTTGAAGCATTTCATCTGCCTCTCGCGTCGTCGGGTCGGTTGGTGGGAGTTTTCGGCACGGTTGTTGAGGCCCTTATGCTGGCGGTGTTCCACCCCCGGCATGATCGTCCGCTTGGCGGCCGCGTAGGACTTCAGCTTATCCGTCACCATCACCCGCGGGGCCAAACCCTGCTTCTTCAGCAGCTTGCGGAGCAAGCGCTTGGCCGCCTTGGCATCGCGCCGGCTCTGGACAAGGACATCAAGCACGAAGCCGTCGCGGTCAACCGCCCGCCACAGGTAGTGCTTCTTACCGGCGATGGTGAGGACGACTTCGTCGAGGTGCCACCTATCGCCTCGGCGCGGCGCTCGGCGGCGCAACCGATCTACGATGTCGCGACCGAACTTCAGGGCCCACTGCCGCACTGTCTCGTGGCTCACAGTGATGCCGCGGGCTGCCAGCATCTCCTCCACCATGCGCAAGCTCAGTGGGAAACGGAAGTACAGCCACACCGCCGTCGTAATGACCTCGGCAGGGAAGCGGTAGCCGGCGTAACGGGGATCACGGGACGTCGTCATCGCGATCCTTTACCGACCTGCATTCTCGCGAGCCAGCCTGAACTTGACTGTGCCACCGCTACACCCCCGACCGCAAGGGCGAACATCCGCAACGGGAGCTGGCCGGCTTCCGCGGGCACCTGCATGCCGACGGCTATGCCGGGTTCGACGCTCTGTACGAGGTCGCAGACGACCAACCGGCCGCTGTTGCTGAAGTGGCCTGTATGGCTCACGTGCGCCGGAAGTTCTTCGACGAGCATGCCGAAACCGGCTCACCCCTGGCCGCTGACACACTGAAGCGGATCGGGAGGCTGTTCGACTTCGAACGTCCCCTGATTGGCCAACCTGCCGAGGAACGCCGCCGGGTTCGCCAGACGGAAGCCCGGCCCATTCTCGATGAGCTGGCCGCTTTCCTCGACACCGCGTTGGCGCGTATTCCTGGCAAGGGCGACTTGGCCAAGGCGATCCGCTATGCCCGCTCGCGCTGGACGGCGTTGACACGCTACGTCGACAATGGACGGCTGGAAATTTCCAACAATGCAGCCGAGCGGGCGATCAGGCCGCTGGCCATCGGAAGACGCAACTGGATGTTCGCCGGTTCCGATGCTGGCGGGGAGCGCGCCGCGGCGATCTACACCATCGTGGAATCTGCCAAGCTCAACGGCCTCGATCCACAGGCCTACCTACGCCATGTGCTCGGCTGCATCGCGGATCACCCGATCAACCGCATCGCCGATCTCCTGCCCTGGAACATCACCATTCCAGAGCAGGGGTGAACGGCGCCGGCAACCCATTCACGCCGCAGTCGCCAGACGACGCTTACAGACAACCCGGGGCTGCCAAGCCTGCAAGCCACTTTATTTATGGCTTGTAGTGGGACTCGGGAACCCGGAAGTAGCCCTGGATGCTCTGCTCTTCCGTCAACACTGCGATCTGAATGTGTGTCCGCTCTTTGATCACGGAGTCGGCGAAGACCGGATCGTCTTCCTGATAGAGACCGCGCACTGTGTTGAACGGCGGCAGGGGAGGGCCGGGATTGCCATCCTCGTCGAGATTGTCCGCGAGCAGCTTGTGCAGGTGATTGATCACCGCGCAGTCGAGGTCGTGCCTCTTGCTCTTGGGCTTGTTCACCGGCAGCGGCTTGCCTGGGAACGCTTTGGCACGGAAGGTCGGAAAGGAAACGTAGGCTGCCTTGAGCATGTTGAGTGAGGCGCGATCCATCAAGTTCAGGCAATTGCCGAGATGGATCACTGCGCCAATCACGAAGGGCTCGCCGCCCTTTCTTGCGCAATAGGCTTGCGCCCACTCATAGCCGCGGACTGGATCGGCTTCCCAAAAGTAGATGCCTCTGCCGAGCCAGTCCCAGGGATTGTCGCTGTGGAGGAGATGAGGCGTAGTGCCCGCGAGGATGGCTTCCCCGACGTCCCTTTTGCAGCCGTGATAGCCGAGGACGAAGGGGTTCGATAAGACCGACATGATTACCGGTAGTGCTCGCCGGGCTCGCCGTTCTCCGTATAGACGCCTTCTTCGATGAGCGTGCGGCGGGCGTAATCGGCATCCTTCTCCGCGCGCTCGGTGGCGCGCTCAATCGCCTTCAAGATCGCCTTTTGCTGCTGCTCGCTCATTGTTGGCCCTCGATCAATCATCATGCTCTGGTCCTCCTATTAAGCACCATACCGGATCGCTTACAACCGGATTGTGGGGCTTTAGGGCTAGTAGGCCGCTTTTGGAGCTTTGAGAGCGCTTCCCTACTAAGATAGCACAAAACGCCCTAAATGGTCTTTTTGTTCCCTCTTTCGCGCTAAAAGGCGCTCTCTGCCAACGTTCGCAGAGATTTGGAGTCGCTACTAAGATCTCGGCGTGCCGATGAGCCTTGTTAGCGGCCCGCTCGGCCTTGAAAGTTCCCCAAGCGGAGTCGTAGGTAGGAACCCGCTCTTGGCCTCAAACTCACTCCCGACTCGATCCGTCTCTGAAGAGCTCTAGGAACGGCGAGGAATTCGGCGCCGAGTTGGGCCGCGAAATCCTTAATTTCGTAAGGCGAACCGGGGGATTCCGTCAGGGCTCGCGCTAGCTTGAGCGCTGGGCCGTGGTCGAGTAGCTCAGCCATTCGGCTTTCGCCCTCACAGATCCGGGCATGCGGATTTCCCGCACCCGGCTCTTCCTGAAGGTAACCCGCCTCATGCCGGACGTCTCGTCCACGGGCGCGTGATGCGAGGAGTTGGCAAGGGGAAGCGCGCTGTCAGAGCCTCGAACGGCACAGTCAAGTTCAGGCTGGCTCGCGAGAATGCAGGTCGGTAAAGGATCGCGATGACGACGTCCCGTGATCCCCGTTACGCCGGCTACCGCTTCCCTGCCGAGGTCATTACGACGGCGGTGTGGCTGTACTTCCGTTTCCCACTGAGCTTGCGCATGGTGGAGGAGATGCTGGCAGCCCGCGGCATCACTGTGAGCCACGAGACAGTGCGGCAGTGGGCCCTGAAGTTCGGTCGCGACATCGTAGATCGGTTGCGCCGCCGAGCGCCGCGCCGAGGCGATAGGTGGCACCTCGACGAAGTCGTCCTCACCATCGCCGGTAAGAAGCACTACCTGTGGCGGGCGGTTGACCGCGACGGCTTCGTGCTTGATGTCCTTGTCCAGAGCCGGCGCGATGCCAAGGCGGCCAAGCGCTTGCTCCGCAAGCTGCTGAAGAAGCAGGGTTTGGCCCCGCGGGTGATGGTGACGGATAAGCTGAAGTCCTACGCGGCCGCCAAGCGGACGATCATGCCGGGGGTGGAACACCGCCAGCATAAGGGCCTCAACAACCGTGCCGAAAACTCCCACCAACCGACCCGACGACGCGAGAGGCAGATGAAATGCTTCAAGTCAGCCCGCCATGTTCAGCGTTTCCTGTCCATCCACGACCCGATCGCCAACCTCTTCCACCTTCGCCGCGACCACCGCCCTGCCGCCGACTATCGGAAGGCTCGCACCCAGGCGTTCCAGGTCTGGGCCGCGGTCGCCGGCGCGCCGCTGTTCGCGTAATCAGCAGACCGCTGCTGTCCGCCATGCCTTCACTCTGCCCGGTCGTCGACAAATTGACGGTGCCGTCTCGACTGCTCCGCCTCCTGCTATGCGTGCCAGTCTCACCGTGTTTCCATCCGGCGTTAAACCGGAGACGACCACCTGCGCCCATAGCCCTTGAAACGGGACATGAGAGTGCACTGACTCATTCAGAAGGTGCAGGCAAACGGCTGAGTTTATCGAGGATGTCGTCGGCTGGCTTGGTCCAGACGAAGGGCTTGGATGCCCTATTATGCTCGCGGATGTAGCGGGTGATGGCGTCCTGGAGATCGGCCACGGACTTGAACACGCCGCGTCGGATGCTCCGGCGGGTGATGATGGAGAAGAAGCCCTCGACGGCGTTGATCTAGGATGCCGAGGTCGGCGTGAAGTGGAAGACCCATCGTGGATGATCGGCCAACCATTCCAGCATCTTGGGATGCTTGTGGGTGGCGTAGTTGTCGACGATGGCCTGGATCACCTTGCCGACCGGCACGACGCGCTCGACGGCGTTGAGGAACTTGATGAACTCCTTGTGGGTGTGCTTGGGCAGGCAGCGCCCCACCATGGTGCCGTCCAGGGTGTTCAGCGCGGCAAACAGCGTGGTGGTTCCGTTGCGCTTGTAATCGTGCGTCATCGTTCCGCACTTACCGGGCTTCAGCGGTAAACCCGGCTGGGTGCGGTCAAGTGCCTGGATCTGGCTCTTCTCGTCGATGGACAGAACCACCGCATGGCACGGCGGGTCCATGTAGAGGCCGACGATGTCCTCCACCTTGGTGGCGAAAGCTGGATCGTTGGAGCGCTTGAAGGTACGGATGCGATGGGGCTGGAGGCGGTTGGCCTCCCAGATGCGCTGAACGGCACGCAGGCTGATGCCGATGATCTTGGCCACGGCTCGACCGGTCCAATGGGTGACGGCGCCGGGTGGTTCCGAACACGTCAGCGCCAGCACCTTGGCCACGGTGGCGGTCGGCAGAGGCGCCCGGCCGGGCTTGCGCGTCTTGTCGCGCAACAGCCCATCGACGCCTTGTTCGGAGTAGCGCACTTGCCAGCGCCACACCGCCGGGCGGCTGACGTCGGCCCGACGGGCCACCTCCAGCACGGGCAGTCGCTCGGCCGAAAGCAGAACGATGTTCGCCCGTTGCGCATGTTTCTGCGGGCGATTGCGGTCAGCGAGGATCGCGGCCAAACGCGCACGATCCTCCGCTCCAATGATGACGCTGACGGTCTGGGCCATGCCGACAGAATCGCACGTCGCCCGCCCGTTGTGAATCCTATGTCTGTGTCAGTGCACTAGCGGACTATGTAAGCAGGGACATCAGTTCTGAATTTTGATGACTCAAAGAGTTGTGCTCATTCGTAATGAAGAAGCCATGAATATTTAGAGCGGTCGAAGCTACGGCACCGAGCTATTTCATGCATCAATCATGAAAACGTCTTCTTCACCCGGTCGAGCTCATCCTTCCACAAATACTCCCCATGCGTGTTCTGGAATTGCTGAGCTGCCTCAAGCAGGTCTCGCGCCTTTTCAGGGTCATCGGCGACCCGGCAGGCCTCCGCTGCTGTAATCCAGAAGCAGGGGCTGAGGAATCCTCCCCAGTAGGCCCGGAACTCCTCGGCGGCCGACAGCATCGCTTCAATCAATGCCGGGTCCTTGTGTTCCAGAAACTTGGCAAACAGCTCGAACGCCTTGCCGAATGGGCGCCAGTGTGGAAAGCCTTTTTCCGCACAGAGCGCGTCAAGAGCCGCACCGACGCGCTTGACCTCGCCCCAGTTCTGTTTGGTGGCGAGGTAGAGAATTTGCCACGTCATCACGAGAGCGATCGTGGGCGCGTGTCCCTTTTCCTCGGCAAGCGCCACAGCGTGGGCCGCGGATGCGTCGGCTCCCGCGACATCTCCAAGATGAAGCTCCGCCCAGGAGAGATAAATCAGGACGGTCGGGCCGGGATCAAAGCCGAACCGGGCACCATGGCGGACTGGATCGTAACGGCGGAGCGCCTCCCGGAAGGCCGCTGCTGCCTCCTCGAAGCGTCCTTGGTAAACCGCACTCGCCCCTTGCAGCCTCCATCGTTCGACATGGAGTTGGTCATCGTCCTGGCAGTTGCTTAGGGCCGTGAACTCCTCGACCAAGGACTCGGTCGCCCTCCAATCCGCATGGGCGGCGGCAAATGTCCAAAGGCCGAAAATATTTTTTGCGAGCGCCTCGACATTGCCAAGAGCGCTGCAAAGCTCGCTCGCGCGACGGTAGATTTGCCCGAGCTCGGGGTGCCCGTAGCCGCGGGACACACGCAGCACAAGTCCCAACTCCGTCAGGAAGGACAACTCCTCTCGCCGTCTGTCCCGGCCGTCGGTCTGGTCCCCCAGCAGGTCGAGTCCTGCACGGAAATGGCTGATTGCCTCGGCATTGGCGAAGCGGCTCGCCGCCTTTCGGCCGGCATCGAACCAGAACGGAACGGCTGCGTCCACTTGGCCGGCGCCCGTCCAATGGCGTGCTACAAGCTCCGGCTGGGACAGCATGACGTCCGGGAAGGAGCTTTGCAACGCGGCCGCCACCTGGGCGTGCCAGTGGCGCTTCGTGCGGGCGACGAGTGACTCGTAGGCGGCGTCGCGCAGCAAGGCGTGGCGGAACGCCAGCGACTGTGACCGTCCCGTTCCATGCGCGACGATGACGTCTGCGGCCCGAAGCTGATCGAGAACCGCCTCTATTTCGCTTTCCGGACGATCGAGAACCACCGCAAGCAGGTGCTGACTGAACTCCCGTCCGATGACGGCCGCCACTTGGGCCACCGTGCGCGCAGTCCCCAGCCGGTCCAACTGCGTCGTCAGCAAGTCCGCCAGCGTTTCCGGGATCAGAACTGACCGTTGGGAGTCCAGCGCCATCAGGGATTTTGTCAATTCCTCGATGTACAGCGGAATCCCGTCGGCCTTATCCAGGATCAGGCTGCGCTTCCAGGACGACAGGGGAGCCAGGGCTGAAAGCCGGTCGATGATCGACAGGCAGTAGCTCTGTGGCAGCCGGGACAGGTTCAAAGCGGTGGCTTCGGTCACGCGTGACCGAACGATGCCGGCATCTACCGGCCGCGACGTCACGACCACCATAATGCGTTCGGTTTTGCAGATCGCTGACGCATGCCGGATGAACTCCAGTGTCGTCGGGTCAGCCCAATGCGCGTCTTCGATCAGCACGATGCATGGGCGAAGTGCACTCATCCGGACCAGGATCGAGGAGAGCAGGCCAAACACGTGGTCACGGCGCCCGACGGGTGTGCTGTACCGGCTCTTGCCCCCAGGGTGATCCTCGCCTTTGATGTAGGCGGTGATCTCGGAAACCTCGTCGGGATACATAAAACTCAGAAGACCGCCCTGGTCACCGGCGATGCATGCAGTCAAGGGATAAAGCGGGCTGTCCCCATGGTAGGGCGAACATTGTAGGTTGACCTGTATGGACGCGGCTCCCGCCTTGTCCAGAAAGGCGTGCGCGAGCTTGGATTTCCCAATGCCCGCCTCTCCAATAATGGTGACGGTTTGGCCTTCCCCTTTTTGGGTAAATTGCCATCGACGCAGGAGCAAGGCCAACTCTTCCCGACGGCCGACGATGGGAACCTGCAGGTTGGAGGCGGATGCGCTGAAGCGGCTGCCCGACGACCGGATACCGACCAGCCGCCACAGCAGCCCATCGCCATCTCGCTGGTCGAGCAGACCCGCGCTAACGAACTCGAACGCGTTGCCTGCGATACGGCGCGCGGATTCCGCCACCATGACGCCGTTAAGGGGAATCTGGGGCAGCATTCTGCCCGCCAGAGCGGTGGCTTCGCCCACCACGCTGGGAGCCCGGCCTACGGCCGGTCCCGAGGCTGTGGCGGACTGGATGATCACTTGGCCGGTCACCACTGCCACCCGAACACCGAAGGCCTCCTGGTCCGGGACCCCTCGGAAAAACGACACGATCTCGAAGGCTGCCGTCAGGGCACGGCCTGCGGCGTTCTCCAAGGCCTCCGGCCAGCCGAAAACAATGAGCAAGCGATCGCTGGCTTGCCCCTCGACTGTCCCAGCGTAATGACGGGAGATGGTGGTGACGGAGTCGAAGAAAAGGGTGAAGATTTCCTGGTACCGTTCGGGATCGAGCTCCGTGTCGGCGTGGTTGCCGGGGTTACATTCCAAACCGCAGACCAGAACGGTCACTTGGCGCCGTTGCAGATCCGGAATTGTTGCTTCCGGTCGCTCCGGCAAAACCCCGGAGCCCGCCGCTCGAGTTCCGGTCGCCGCGACCGGTTCGGCCGCGGTCTTCCGGCGGACGTCCGGGATGTACGACCCCTTGGGAATGGTGATCACGAGGTCGTCGTCGGCTCCGCTTTCCAACTGATACTGAGTCAGCAACCGGCGCAGCCGGCCCACTTCCACCCGGACGATCGGGTTGGTCGCCGGGTTGAAGTCGACGGGCTTGTCAAAGACCTCGACCGCAATCGTGTACTCCTTCAACCGGTCCGACCGGCCATCCAGCGCTTCCCCGACCAGAAACGAGATCAGCCTCTGCATGCGGCCAGCCCGCGCAAAAGCGGGCGATGCGAGGATGACGGCAAGCTGCGCCATGATCTCCGCGCGATGGCGCTGACTGTCCTCATCCGCCGCTGACGGTCGGATCGGGCCGCTCCCCGGCATATCTGGCTCCGCCTCCCTATGGCTCCGCATTTTTGGAGGATTATAACCGCGTATGTTTTGACATACCATGAGTTGCCGGGTTCATGGGTAATGAAGCGGTCTACCGCCGAGAGCCGACCGGCCCCGATCTCCTTCTACGGCTTTCCGCCCTGGCACGCGCCTCCAAGGCAATGACGCAGGTGAATCACCTCGCGAACCGGTGAGGAGATCCCGAACCGCACGACCCACTCGCCCTTCATGGGCAGCACAAGACGCGCAGCGTAAAGGCCAGGCTTGCCGTCCTGGGTCGCCGCAACCGGTCGCACCGTATGAGCCATCGGCATGGAGGGCATGTCGGCTGAGACCATGACTGTCGCCGATTCCATCGGGCGTGCGTCCTGCGGCCAGTGCAGTTCGATTACACACCGAACCTCGAGCGGGGTTCCGGTTGGCGTGCAATCGACTGCTTCGGCGCGCACCAGCGGCGCAGCGTGGCCGGTTCCGGCAGGAAGCGCTACTGCGGCGAGGGCGAGCACGACCACCCCGCAGGACAATTTCCGCCTGTGGGCCGCGGCAAGGTGCCGGACGGCCGATGGGCTCAGCAGTCCCTGTGGTCTGAAGAAGAGGAGAAGCGCGATCAGCCCCCCGAACGCGATCATCCGATACTGCGCCAGAGGGCGAAACGCTTCGAACAGCCCGAAATCCAGCACCGCCCCCAGCAGGGGCCCAACGGGAGAACCGATGCCGCCAACAACCGCATAGGCCATGCCATGCACTCCAAGCATGATTGAAAAGGACGCGGGATCGAGAAAGGTCGTGTGGTGGGCGTAGGCGCTTCCCGCGAGACCGGCGATCGCTCCGGACAGGCCAACCACCGCAAAGCGCACGCGGGCGACGTCGATCCCCACGCTGGCTGCAAGCGTGGGATCATTCCCGACCGCCTGGATGCGGCGCCCCGACCGTCGACGCCCAAGCAGAACCAGGGCGGCGACGGCGAGGGCGACAAGAACCGCTACGGCTGTCGCGTACATTCCATCGGACCACCCCTGCTCAAGGGCAGCTCGAATGCCACCGAAGCCATCGAGGGCGGCCGGGCCGACGAGGCCGCCATCACGCTCAATCCTTAGGTCGAGCGCCGCCAGTCCAAACCTCGTCAATTCCGCATAGAACAGCGACGACAGGGTGAAAGCAGTCGGCCCCCGCCGCGCGGCGATCCATGCCAGCGGAAGTCCGGCCACGATACCGGCCAGGGCGCCACATGCCCACCCTGCCCACAGCGGCGCGTCCCATCCGGCGGTCAGCAGACCGCCGCCATAGGCGCCGACCCCGAACATCGCCTGCTGGCCGAGCGACAACAGACCCGCCTTCAAGAGCACGTAGGTCGACAGGGCCAGAAGTGAAGCGATGCCGATGTTCGTGACGATGGTGTCCAACCCCTGCATCAGCTCACCTTGGTTCGGCAGGGCCCGACTGCAGCCGTCCCGGCGCTACGATGACGACCCCGAGCAGCAGGAGGTGGGTGGCCGCCTCCGCCATCGGCCGGCCCACCAGAACCCCGGCGACGGCCTCCCAAACGCCCAGGCACACGGCGCCGACCGCGGCGCCGAGAAAGCCACCGCCCCCGACGATGAGCGCCGCCAGCCCCTTCATCGTGACCCACAGCCCCATCATCGGCGTGAGCTGCTGCTGCAGATTGCCGATCAGAAGTGCCGCCGTTGCAGCAAGACCGATGCCGAGCAAGGCGGCGAATCGCGCCATCGTGCGATGGTCGATGCCGGACAGTGCCGCTGCCCGTGGCTGCGAGACGACGGCACGCAAGGCAACACCCCGTCGGCTGCCCTGAACGATGGCGCGCAGGATCAGGGCGGCGAGCGCCGTTCCGCCCACGACGACGAGGCTGTCGAGCCGGACCGTGTGGTCTTGGACGGTGAGCATCCGGTCGGCGGACAGGGATGGAAAAGGAAAGGCATGGCCTGGAGCCACCAAGGTGACCGCCTCCTCGACCTGCATCCAGACGGCGAAGCTGGCGACCATCGAGACGTCGCGCCAACGGCCCTCCAACCGCGAGAAGCAGAGACGATCGACATACAGGCCGGAAAGGCCGGTGACCGCAATGCACGCCGCCACCGTCCCCAACGTCCCGCCGCCGGCGGCGAAGGCAAGACCGCCGGCGTATGAACCGGCCATGACGACCGCTCCATAGGCCAGGTTGACCCGACCCAGGACTTGGAACGTCAAGGCGAAGGACAGCGCCACCAGTGCGTAGACGCTGCCCTGCAGGCCGCCGTCCACCGCCGCCTGGAGAATGTCACCCATGGCCGGCACGTCAATGAGCCGCCGATCCGCCCAGATAGGCACGCCGGATCACGTCATCGTTGGCCAACTCGTCAGGTCGGCCGCTGAAGGTGATCCTCCCCTGCTCGATCAAATAGAAGAAATGCGCAAACTTCAGTGCGACTGCGGCATTCTGCTCGACCAGGAAAACGGTCAGGCCCTCGGCGTTAAGCTCGGCGATGATCCTGAAGATCTCGGCGACCACCATCGGCGCCAACCCGACCGACGGTTCGTCCAGGAACAGGATTTTGGGGCGGCTCATCAGGGCACGCGCGAGCGCCAGCATCTGCTGCTCGCCACCCGACATCAACCCCGCCATCTGGTCCTTTCTTTCGTTTAGAATGGGGAAGCGCTCGAACATCCGCTGGACATCGCGGGCAACCTCGGCACGGTCGGTGCGGAGATAGGCACCAGCAAGCAGGTTGTCCTTGACGCTCATGTGCGCAAAGACCAGCCGATTCTCAGGCACCAGTGCCAAGCCGCGCCGGACGATGGCCGCCGGTGAATGGCCCAGCAGTTCCTCCCGTCCAAGCCGAACGCTGCCCTTGGTCTGCTGCAGCACGCCGGCAATGGCGTACATCAAGGTCGTCTTGCCGGCGCCGTTCGGTCCAAGGAGGCAGGTGATCTGGCCCGTTTCAGCGCCGACAGAGACGCCGCGCAACGCTTCGATTTTGCCGTAGGAGGCGAAAAGATTGTGGACTTGCAGCATCGTCGCCTCACTGATGGGTGCCGAGATAAGCCTCGCGGACAGCAGGATCGTCCTGAATCTCCGCAGGGCTTCCTTCGGCGATTTTGCGGCCAAAATTGAGCACCGCGACGCGGTCGGACACACCCATCACCAGATCCATGATGTGCTCGACCAGCAGAATGGTCATGCCGCTCTTGCGCAGTTGGACAATGCGTTCCCGCAGCTGACCGATCTCGTCGAGGTTCATTCCGGCCGCGGGTTCATCCAGCATCAGCAGTTGCGGTCGTGTCGCGAGCGCCCGCGCCAACTCCAGGCGTCGTTGCTCGCCAAAGGCCAGGTTCCCGGCCAGCATGTCACGCTTGGACGCCAAGCCCGAGAACTCCAGCAGCGTGTCCAGCTCCTCGCGTTCCCGCGCCGGGTCCGTCGGCCACAGCTTCCAGAAAGGCGTCCGGTCTTTCGGACTGTTGCGGGCAACCCACAGATTGTCCCGGACGGTCAGGTCGGGGAAGAGGCGGATGTTCTGGAAGGTGCGGGCGAGGCCGGCTCGGATGCGGCGGTGGGCCGGCAGCCGGGTGATGTTCGAGGCTCCGAGGACGATGCTGCCTGAAGAGGGCGGGAACAGTCCGGACAGCAGGTTGATTGTGGTGCTCTTCCCTGATCCGTTTGGTCCGATCAACGCCATAACCTTGCCGGCGGGGATCGTCAATTCCAGCCCGGACACTGCCCGCACGCCGCCGAAATTCTTGCTGAGATTGGAGATGGTCAGCATTCCGCGTCCCTCTTCACCAAGTGGTCGCCCCTGATTTTTTGGATGAGCGCCCGGTAGCGCACAGCGACTCCTGGAGCGTGGCGCAGATTCATGAACAGGATGATGATCAGGCCGAACAGCAGGCTCCGCCAGTCGCCCAGAAAGCGGAACCCTTCGATCATCACTCCCTGGATCAGCACAGCGGCGTACAACGAGCCGAACGGAGACGACAGGCCGCCCAAAATGGGATAGGCGATGGCGAAGGCCGCCAGGGTTACACCGAACTGG
The DNA here is from genome assembly GCF_023806445.1 of Azospirillum sp. A1-3. Classification (NCBI taxonomy): domain Bacteria; kingdom Pseudomonadati; phylum Pseudomonadota; class Alphaproteobacteria; order Rhodospirillales; family Azospirillaceae; genus Azospirillum; species Azospirillum sp. A1-3. The sequence continues at coordinate 238,146 of NZ_JAMSLU010000002.1, read as the reverse complement.
GAATGCTCGATGTGCGTGGTGGTGTGAGCATAAAGCCCGCCCCCAATGGCGGCGATCGCACCGCCAAGTGCCATCGCCGCGACCTTCACGGCCGTGATGTCCACGCCGACATTCTGGGCTGCGACCTCGTCGCGACCGACTGCCCGCAAGATGCGACCCGTCCGGGAACGGTCGAGCGCCCACAGACAGAGCAGGATCGCCGCCGTGATCCCCCAAACCAGCGCAGCCACTGCACCAACGCTCCAGCCATTTTCCGCGAAGTAGCGGATCTGACGGAACCCCTCTGCCCCGGAAGGCCCGATTGGAATCCCGTCCTTTGTAGAACCAAGTGAGAAGATAAAGAAGAAGAGGCGGACCGTCTCACCAAAGGCCAGGGTGGCGACGACCAGCATCAACCCCTTCACACGTAGGGCCGGGAAGCCGACCGCTCCGGCCACCACGGCGCCGATCACAGCGGCGATGGCGAGCGCAGGCAGGATGTGGATCCCGCCCAGCACGGTCAGTATCCCGGCGGAATAGGCCCCGATGGCGAAAAAGCCGGCTTGGGCCAAGCTCACTTGGCCGGCAATCAAGACGCAATAGGCGGACAGCCCGAGGAGGGTGTGGATGCCGATGGTCTGCACCAAGCCAAAATAGTAATCCATGATTCGCTCCCCTCAATCGCGGCCTTGCGGAGGGGCGAACAGCCCTCCGGGCCGGAAGACGAGGAACGCGAACAGCATGAGCATCACGTAGATGTCGCGCTCGCTCACGCCCCGAAGATACTGGGCCAAGTTCTCGGCGGAGCCGACCAGAAGTCCGGCGATGACGGCACCCGGGATGCTTCCCAGCCCACCGACGACGGTGACGATCAGCCCCTTGATCGTCAGCGGCAGGGACAACAGCGGTGACAGCACTCCGATCGCCGAGCCGGCGAGCGCCCCTGCGATACCGCCGAGCAGGCCGGTGAGGACAAAGGTCAGTCCGTTGGTCCGCGTCAGCCCGATGCCGCAGAGTTGGGCCGCCGTCGGCTGTTGCGAGACCGCCCGGGTTGCGAGGCCGAGGCGGGTGTGGAACAGGACGACAACCAGCATCAGCATCAGCAGGATGGCAGCTACGAAGACGAACAGCAGATCGCCGCGCAGCAGGAAGGTTCCAATTTCCAGCGACCAATCGCCGAACAGCGGTGGGAAGTTCTTCGGGACGCCATTGGTGGTGTGGACGATCAGTTCGTCGACCAGCAACAGCATGCCCAGACTTGTCATCAGGGTAACCAGCGGGTTGGCCGCCGCCACGAAGTGGAAGCACAGGGCGTAGACGCAGGCTCCAAGCACCGCTCCGGCAACCGCGGCGGCGGCGAGCAGCAACAGGGGTGGTGTTCCCGGCAGCAGGCCCGGCAACAGCAGGCTTAGGTACGCGGCGGCGAGTGAAGCGGCGGCGTAGGCGAGGTTGAGCTTGTGCATCACCCCGAACACCAGGGTGAAGCCAATGCCGATAACCGCATAGACGGCACCGAACAGCAGGCCGTCGACGACCGATTGCAGGAGGTCGACGAGGTCCAAAAGGGACATGGCATGATCCTTTTGTCGGGACGCACCCAAGCGGCAGCGTGGGCGCGTCCGGGCGACAGGCTTGGCTTACTGGGCGGGGTTGTGGACGACGTGCCACTGCCCCTTGCGCGCCTCAACGAACACGAAGGGCTTGATGGCCTCGCGCTCGGGCGTCCGGCCCACGTCTCCCAGCAGCCCCTTGGTGGTCTTCAGAGCGGCCAGTCCCTCGCGCATCTTGATCCGGTCCTCGGCGACGGTGTCGGGACGCGCCATGATCTTCTGCCCTTCGATGACATCCTTCAGAATGAACATCACCTCGTAAGCCGCCATTGAGTGGAGGTCGGCCGAGCCGCCCTGCTTGGCAACCAGCGACGCGGCCTTGACGGCTTCCGGATTCACCGGCGCGAAGCCGGTGGGGATGATCATGCCCTCCGCTTCCTCGGCGCAGCCCTGCATGGTTTCGATGGTGGAGGAGGAGGTCAGGCCGATCAGCAGCTTGGGCTTCACCCGCTGGCGCTTCATCTCCTTGAGCGCGCCGCAGGTGGTAAAGGAATGGGCGGAGATGGCGACGATGTCGGGCTGAGCCCGCTTCATCTCACGGACCTGCGTCGCGAAGCTGGTGTCGTTCAGCAACCATTCGGCGGTTCCCAGGTCCTGGAAGCCGTTCGCCACCGCCTGTGCCTTCATGATCCCGAAGGTGCCATTGGAATGCGCGAAATCCTTCTCGACGCCACCGTAGAAGGTTTTCAGATCGGGGTGGGTCTGCTTAACCCAGGCGAACAGCGCCTTGTACATCTCCTGCTCGGACGGTACGTTGCGGAAGGACCACTCGGAGATCTTGGCAAGACCGGTTTTCGCAGCGACGTCGGTGAACACCGGGATTTGCAGCCCGCTGTCGGCCTCATCCCCGACCTTCTTCTGCAGCACACCGAACATTGACTCCGCGACGTTGGAGCAGCTCGGGCCGACGGCGACGAAGGAGTCCGTCCCAGCGATGCGGCGCAGTACGGCAATACCTTCTTCGGCGGAGCAGCGATCGTCGAGGAAGTCCACGGCCAGCTTGGCCTTGCTCCCGTCGCCCAGCTTCACGCCACCGCCGGCGTTTATCTCCTCGGCGGCGGCCTTCATGGCCGCTTCGCTGTTGACGCCGAAGATGCGGACAACGCCCGACTTGGCCCCGAGCCCACGGATCGTGACGACCCGATCGTCGGCTTGCGCCACGGTCGCCGTCCCCAGGGCCGCACCCAAAACAACAGCCGCCACTGCGGCTCTGGAAATGGTCTCAGCGATGCGCATAGTCCTCCCCCTGTTCTTCATTTAATGGTTATGCTGTTGGACGCGGCTGGTCACCGCGGCGGCATCCGCAGGGCGCCGTCCAGACGGATCACAGTGCCGTTGAGCAGCGGGTTGCCGACCACGTGAAGCACCAGCGAGGCGAATTCGTCCGGTTGACCGAGCCGGTTCGGGAAGGGCACCTGTGCGCCCATTCCTTCGCGCACCTCCACCGGCAGCGCATCCATCATGGGTGTCGCCATCAGCCCGGGAGCGATGGTCACCACCCGGATCGCGCTTGATGCCAGTTCCCGCGCAGCCGGCAGGGTCAGGCCGACGATGCCGCCCTTCGACGCCGCGTAGGCGCTCTGGCCGATTTGCCCCTCGAAAGCGGCGATGGAAGCGGTGTTGATCACCACGCCCCGCTCCGCCGTTTCCGGATCGGGCTCGAGCGCGGTCATATCGTGCGCCGCGTGGGCGAGGACATGGAAAGTGCCGACCAGATTGACCATAACCGCGCGCTGAAAGTCGGCCGACGGCATCGGGCCATTGCGGCCGACGATCCGCTTTCCCGGAGCGATGCCGGCGCAATTGACGCAGATCCGCGCCGGGCCATGACGTTCGCGTGCGGTCGCCAGTGCCTGCGAGACTGAGTCCTCCGAGGCGACGTCGCAGACAACGGCGAAGCCACCGATCTCAGCCGCCAGTCTGGATGCCGCCCCCGGGTCGCGGTCGAGAATGGCGACCATTGCTCCTGCACCAGCCAATGCACGCGCCGTCTGCGCGCCCATGCCCGAGGCGCCGCCGGTCACGATGGCGGCCTGATCCCTAATCTTCATGCTTGCTCTCCCAATCCGGCCAGCAATTCGCGTCCGACGACGATCTGACGGATCTCCGTTGTCCCGAATCCGATGGAAAAGAACTTTGCGTCACGGAGCAGCCGCGCAGCCCGCGAATTGCCGTCGTAGCCCGCAGCCCCCAGAATCTGCACCGTATCGGAGGCGACGCGATGGGCCGCATCTCCCAGGAACAGCAGCAGGCCGGCGCTGTCGTAGCGGCGGGCTTGGCCCACAGCCAGGGCGGCGCCCACCGCGTAGGCATAAGACCGGGCGGCATTCACGGTCGCCACCATGTCCGCAAGCTTGCCTTGAACCAGTTGGAAGGCGCCAATCGGTTGCCCAAATTGCCGACGGGTCCGAGCATACTCGACCGCGACGTCCAGGCAGGCCTGCATCAGCCCAAGCGCGCCGCCGCCAGCGACGAAACGCTCATAGCTCAATCCGCCCATGAGAACAGCGGTGCCATTCTCCCAGCCGCCAAGCAGATGATCGTCGGTGGCCCTGCAGTCGGTCAGCGTGATGTCCGCTGTGCCGGCTCCCCGCATGCCTAGAGTTTCCCGTGCCGGCGAGGTCTCGAAGCCGGGCAGACCTCTCTCCAGTACAAATGCCGAGATCTTCCGTCTTTCCAACGAGGTTCGGGCATACACCACCACCACATCGGCGCGGGCGGCGTTGCAGATCCAAGCCTTGCGCCCGTTCAATAGGTAGCCGCCGTCTGCCCGCGTCGCGAGGCTCACCATGCTCAGAACATCCGAGCCGGCCTCCGGTTCGGTCATTGCGAGGGCACCATGGGCTTCGCCGCGGATCAGGCCCGGTAGGAAGCGTCGCCGCTGCGCGTCAGTCCCGTGCAGGAAGATCTGGTTCACGCAGGCGTGCGAGTGAACCAGATATGAAAAGCCGACAGCCGGTGAGGCGCGGCTGATCTCCTCATGGACGAGGAAATGCTCGAGGTAGCCGAGGCCGGCACCACCGAACTCCGTCGACACCGTCAGTCCGAGAAAGCCGGCGCTTCCCAGCTTCGGCCAGAGATCCGTAGGAAATTCGCCTGTCCGTTCGATCTCGTCCGCGTGCGGAAGGATATGCGCTCGCGCGAACTGGCGTGCTTTCATGCGCAATTCCTCGGCCGCACTGGGCAAGGGAACCGCGAGGACCGGCCACTCGCTGGCAGCCTTCGATGACGTTTTCATGCTGTATCAGCCCCGGCTGTCCAGAAAGGCGAGCTTGGTGATCGCGTCGCGGCTCCCAGCGACTTCGCGCAGGCGGAACTTCTGGATTTTGCCGGTCGCAGTCTTCGGCAGCTCGGTGAAGAACACGTTGCGGGGGCATTTGTAGTGGGCGAGATTCTGACGACAGAAAGAGATAAGATCTTCTTCGGTGACCGGCTCCGCATCAGCCCTCAGTTCGACGAAGGCGCAGGGCGTTTCACCCCATTTTTCGTCCGGGCGTGCGACGACTGCCGCGTGCAGCACCGCGGGGTGGCGGTGAATGACGTCTTCCACCTCAACCGACGAAATGTTCTCGCCGCCGGAGATGATGATGTCCTTCAGGCGGTCGGTGATCTGCATGTAGCCGTTGGGGTGGATGACTGCCAGATCGCCGGTGTTCAGCCATCCACCTGCGAACGCCCGCTCGGTCGCCGCCGCGTTGCGGTAGTAGCCCTTCATCACGGTGTTGCCGCGGATCATGATCTCGCCGACCGTCTTACCATCGTGCGGCACCGGCTGCCAGGTGTTGGGGTCCATGACTGTGAGATCGCTGAGGAGCGCGCACCGCACTCCCTGCCGTGCCCGCAGCAGGGCCTGTTCCGCCAACGGGAGATCGCTCCACTCCTCGTGCCAAGCGCAGCTGATTGGGGTGCCGGAGATTTCGGTCATTCCGAACACGTGATCGACCAGGAAACCGCGCTCTTGGATGGTCTTCAGAACAGTGGCCGGGGGTGGCGAGCCGGCGGTGAGAACCTTCACCTTACGCCCTAGCCTCATCGAGGCCGGCTGCTCGGCGGACTGGACCAGCGTCGCGAGGACGATGGGGGCTGCGCAGAAATGGGTGACACCATGGCGCTCGATCGCCGCGTTGATCTCTGCAGCGGCAACACGGCGCAGACAGACATGTGTTCCGGCGATTGCGGTGACGGCCCAGGTGAAGCACCAGCCGTTGGCGTGGAACATTGGCAGGGTCCACAGGTAGACGGCGTGCCGCGGCAGTCCCCAGTCCACAACCTGGGCAAGGCTCATGACGTATGTGCCACGGTGGCTGGGCACCACGCCCTTTGGATCGCCGGTTGTCCCCGAGGTGTAGTTCAGTCCGATGGCATCCCATTCGTCCTCGGGCTCAAGGCCGCGAAACGCAGGGTCACCCCGCAACAGAAACTCCTCATACTCCACATCACCGATCAGTTCTCCTTCAGGAGCCAAGTGATCGTCGATGCGGATGACGAGAATGGGAGAGGACAGCTTCTCGATCGCCTTTGCCGCAAGTGCAGCAAACTCACGGTCCACCAGCAGCGCCTTGCTTTGCCCATGCTGCAGAATGTAGGCGACGCCCTCAGCGTCGAGACGGTAGTTGATGGAGTTGAGCACCGCGCCAGCCCAGGGCACCCCATAATGCGCCTCCAGCATCGCCGGAGTGTTGGGGCACAGAATGGACACTGTGTCGCCCCGCTGGATTCCGCAACCAATCAAGGCAGACGCCAGCCGGCGGCAGCGATTTCGGGTTTCGGCCCAGGTCTGTGCCAAATTGCCGTGAACCAGAGCGATATGGTCAGGATAAACGTCCGCGGTCCGGTTGAGAAAACTCAAAGGCGTCAACGGGACGTGGTTGGCGGAGTTTTTCTCCAGACCGGTTCGGTAGTTCTGGTAGCTCATTGCGATGCCCAATAATCCGTGAGGCCGACAGCTGCATCCAGCCATCTCGCAAGGCACCAGTGGCAGTATCATACGGTTAGATGCGGACGCATCGACTGAAGCGGGTACCTCCCCGCATGCGGCTTCAACCGCAGAACAGCCCTTATTGGCGGACTTGATGCAAGAAATGGCGGCGACAACGCCGCAAGGCGGCGTTGTCGGCGGCGATGGCGTGGTGCGTGGCTCCGTCTAACCGTGAGCTTCTAGCGGTAAATGGTGGTGGGGCCGATAATCCCGGCTACAGGCTGTTCCAGATGGGAGCATGATCCAACACACCCGTTACCACTCTGCCGGTCCCTGTCGTGGCGTCACACTTTGCCGCTGAGCGACATAAGAGCTGAACATCCATATGCGCGGGTTTGCTCGCCCTGCGCCGGTGGAAAGCTCCTCACTGCGTACGAGCCGCGAATGTACGCTTGAAACACAAACCCAATCAGCGGTGGCTCGTGGTTGTCGCGCAGTCCGACGTCTAAGCTGCGCAAGCTTCGTCCAATCGCCGCATGGTTACGACTTGCCATGGTTCAGGCGGCACAGGGCGCTTGGCGGGGATGGCAGGACTTGGGCCAATCAGCGTCGTGCCGCTCCACGAAGCCCACATCGCTCAAAACTACTGAAAACATGGGGAGGGTAGGAATGAGGGTTTTCAAGGCTGGGGGCTTCCGAGCTGGTATACTTGCCATTTCGTTCGTCGGGGTTTTGGCCGTTGTTGCCGTTACACTGCTCGGCGTCCATGGCCTGTACCATCAGCAGGGGGCGCCCACATCCTTCCAGCAGGCAGATCAAATGGGGGGGCTCAGGCCGCAGGGTGACCACAGCGTTCATGCGCGGGCTGGGGACGCGGAAGTTCCTGCCGCCGGCTCGCTGCTTGTCCTTGCCATCGTGTCATCGGTGGCCATCCTCACGCTGGCTATCACGGTGCTGCGGGCCGTTTCACGGGATATCAAAGCTATGACTGTCAGCATCGGACGGTTGGGGGACGGCGACCGGGACGTCGATATTCCCGGCATTGGCCGAACAGACGAATTCGGTGCTTTGGCCACGGCGGTGCATGACCTGAAAGCCCGTGCTCTTCGTGCTCAGGCGGATAGCGAGGAACAGGAGAAGCGGCGCAAACAGGACGAGAGCACCAAGCGCCGTTCCATTCTGGTCCTAGCGTCGGAGCTAGAGCGAAGCATTACGACCGCGGTTGTTTCTGTCTCGGTAACGGTCGACGCGATCCAGGCGCAGACCACCGAATTGGCCGGCAACGCGACGTGGACGTCGGAGCGCTCGGCTGCGGTGTCGGCATCGTCGGAGCAGGCGAGCGCCAACGTTCAATCCGTGGCGGAGACTACCAGCCGGTTGGCGCATTCTATCAGCCAGATCAACGAACAGGTGAGCGAATCCAGCCGGATCGCACGCAAGGCCGTTGCCGAAGTGGGACACACAGAGTCCACGGTGCATGAGCTGATGAGCATGTCCGACCGCATCGGCGAAGTCGTTCAACTGATCACCTACATTGCACAACAGACCAACCTTCTCGCGCTGAACGCCACGATCGAAGCAGCGCGAGCCGGTGCGGCCGGCCGAGGTTTTGCGGTGGTGGCCAACGAGGTTAAGAGTCTTGCCAACGAAACCTCCCGAGCCACGGAGGAGATTGCACGGGAAATCAACGCCATGCGGTCAGCGACCGTGGGCACGGTCTCAGCGATCAGGGGAATTGTCAGCACCATCAACCGTGTCGATCAGGCGCTTGAGATCATCGCAGGTGCGGTTCAGGATCAACGCTGCGCCACTCAGGAGATCAGCCGCAGCGTCGCCGAAGCGGCGACCGGCACCAGCATGGTTTCAAGAGACATCGCCAATATCCAGTCGATTGCCACCGCAGTGGGTGGCGCCTCCGATACGGTTCAAGTCTCAACGCAAGGGCTGGCAGCGGCTTTCGACCGTCTTGGCAGGGACGTCGATGGCTTCGTATCCACGTTGCGAACCTCATGGATTGAGGATTGCATCGCTCTCATTGACGACGCGATCATGCATTACCAGACGGTTGGACGCAGCCAGTCCCTGGCCGACTTCTCAAATTGTGATGATAAAACCTGGATCGATGACGCCAGTGAGCGTTATGTCGTGATCGCCGATGCTGCGGATGGGCGCTTCCTCGTTCATCCCAACCCGAAGCTGTGCAACGATCCCAAGATTTGGGACCTGCAGGACGTCAAAGGCGAGTACATCACGCGGATGCTGGTGGAGGCTGGTCAACGTGAACCGACTGGCTCCTGGGCGAAGTATGTCTGGACCAATCCCAACACCAAAAAGCACGCCGTCAAGAACACCTATGTCAGAGTCCATGACGGCCTGCTCTTCATGGCCGGATATTACGAGTGATTGGCTTTCGCTGATCAGCCGAGGGCCGCCAATGCCATCGACGATGTACAGTCGAAAGATTTCGTGACGCCTCGGCGGATAACGGCGATCACGAGTGTTCGCCACATGGTGGGGTCGCCTAACCGTGGGTTTCTTGTGGGGGTTGGCTATTTGGTGCCCCTTTTTGACTGGAGCTCTTTGAGTGGCTACGTCGTCTTCCAGAGGGACCAATATGACATCAGGATCAATCGAGGTTGTGATTGCCGCGGCGGCGAGAACTCCGCTCGGCGGGTTCAGGGGAGCCTTCAAGGACCAAAGCGCAACCCAGTTGGGGAGCCACGCGATCAAAGCGGCGTTGGCCCGCAGCGCTCTGCCCACCGCCGGCGTTGAGCAGGTCTTTATGGGCTGCGCGCTGCCTGCAGGAATCGGTCAAGCCCCAGCCCGACAGGCAGCCCTCGGCGCTGGTGTCGACCTCTCGGCCTCTTGCACGACCGTCAGCAAAGTCTGTGGGTCGGGAATGCAGGCCGCCATCTTCGCTCACGATGCGATCCGCGCCGGCACAGTCAAAGCGGCGGTCGCGGGAGGGATGGAAAGCATGTCCAACGCTCCCTTCCTGCTGGACAAAGCCGGACGGGCGCACCGGCTTAGCCATGGCAGGCTCGTCGACCACTTGGTTGTCGATGGGGTGCAGGACGCCTACGACAAAGGCCGCCTGATGGGCAGCTTTGCCGATGACTGCGCCAGCCATTATGGGTGGTCTCGCACGGCCCAGGACGAATTTGCCATCGCATCCCTAACCCGGGCGCAGGAGGCGACAAAGCTGGGACACTTCGCCAAGGAGGTTGTGCCGGTTGAGTTGACCGGTGCCGAGCAATTGGTCGTGGATGAAAAAGTGCTTCGCGCAAATATCGCCGAGGTCCCCGAGCTGACGCCGGTATTCCGTCCTGACGGGACGGTCACGGCTGCCAACTCCTGCTCGATGTCCGACGGTGCGGCTGCCCTGGTTCTGATGGATCGGCGCGAAGCGGATTGGCAGGGCATCGCTCCGCTCGCGGTGATCCGCGGTCATACAAGCCATGCCCAGGCCCCGTCGTTGTTCACGATGGCTCCGATCGCCGCCATTCGCAAGCTGGTCGATAAGATCAACTGGTCGATAAATGACGTCGACCTTTTTGAAATCAACGAAGCCTATGCGGTGGTGGTCATGGCCGCCATACAAGAGCTGCGCCTTGATGATGATCGTGTAAACCCTCACGGCGGCGCCTGCGCCATCGGTCACCCGATCGGAGCATCGGGCGCGCGCATTCTTGTCACTCTTATCCATGCTCTTCGTCAGCATGGCCTGCGACGAGGCATTGCCGCTCTTTGCATTGGCGGCGGTGAAGCAACGGCAATGGCTATCGAGATCGTCTGAAGCCGGCTGGATGGAACGAGGTTTGGTCTAGGCTTGGCAACTGCAATGTGGTCGGCAATCGGGAGTTGAGACGCGGTGCGGCGGTAATTGGACTGCCGCACCGCGTCTCGATCGCCGATGCTGGTGGGTCGGGAGCAACCGGTCACCCTGAGAGGGCAACAGAGGATAGGATGAGGATCTGGTTACGCCACCCGCTCGACTGCGATGGCCGTAGCTTCGCCGCCGCCGATGCACAAGGAAGCAACGCCGCGCTTCAGGTCGTACTTCTCCAGTGCCGCCAGCAGCGTCACGAGAACCCGCGCCCCCGATGCGCCGATCGGGTGCCCGAGCGCGCAAGCGCCGCCATGGACGTTCACCTTGTCGTGCGGCAGATCGAGGTCGCGCATCGCCGCCATGGTCACCACCGCGAACGCCTCGTTGATCTCGAACAGGTCGACGTCGCGGGCCGACCAGCCCACCTTCTCGAACAGCTTCTGCATCGCGCCGACCGGCGCGGTGGTGAACAGCGCCGGCTGCTGGGCGTGATTGGAATGGCCCTTGATCTCGGCGACCACGCGCAGGCCGCGCTTGTCCGCCTCGCTGCGGGTGGTGACGATCAGCGCCGCGCCGCCATCGGAGATCGACGAGGAGTTCGCCGCCGTCACCGTGCCGTCCTTGGCGAAGGCCGGCTTCAGCGTCGGGATCTTCTTGGGATCGCCCTTGCCCGGCTGCTCGTCGGTGTCGACCAGCGTGTCGCCCTTGCGGCCCTTGACCAGGACCGGCGCGATCTCCGCCTTGAAGGAGCCGTCCTCCACCGCCTTGCGGGCGCGGTTCAGGCTTTCGATGGCGTAGTTGTCCTGCGCCTCGCGGGTGAAGTTGTAGCTGCTGGCGCATTCCTCGGCGAAGGTGCCCATCAGGCGGCCCTTCTCGTAGGCGTCCTCCAGACCGTCGAAGAACATGTGGTCCAGCACCTTGCCGTGCCCCATGCGGTAGCCGGCGCGGGCGCGGTCCAGCAGGTAGGGGGCGTTCGACATGCTCTCCATGCCGCCGGCCACCACCACCTTGGCCGAGCCGGCCTTGATCACGTCATGGGCGAACATCACCGCCCGCATTCCCGAACCGCAGACCTTAGAGATGGTGGTGCAGCCCACCCCCTTCGGCAGCCCGGCGCCCAGCGCCGCCTGACGCGCCGGCGCCTGGCCCAGACCGGCCGACAGCACGTTGCCCATGAACACCTCGTCCACCGCGTCTGCCGGCAGGCCCGAGCGCTCCAGCGCCGCCTGGATGGCGACGGCGCCAAGCTGCGGGCCGGTCAGGCCCATGAGGTCGCCCTGGAAGCCGCCCATCGGCGTGCGGACGGCGGCGGCGATGACGATGCTATCGATAGAGGTCATGTGAATCTCCTAGGGTGACGGGAATGGCCATTAGGTCAGCGCCGCACCATGTCAGGCGTCCATCGGACCGAATCAGTGCAGTCTATCTGCTGAAGGGGCGAACCTTCGCTGAGACGCATTACACGACAGAAAAAAGTGGCAAGCTATGACACGAAGAACATAGTTTTCCGGCCGATTTTGCTATGTTCGGACGTGAGAGATGACAGCGAAACGAAGGATGATTGCGGCACGCTTCGTTGATGAGGCGCTGGAGAGCCTGCGCCGACGCGGTATCGCAACCGAACCAGTGCTACTGTCCGCTGGTTTGCCGCCTCGGGTGACCGAACCTGTTTCCGCGGAGTGCTATGGGGAACTCTGGCGTTTGATCGCGACAATGATCGATGATGAATTTTTCGGCCTCGGTGGGAGGCCGATGCGGGTGGGCAGCTTTGTTTTGCTGTGTCATTGCGTGCTGCATGCCGAAACACTGGAGCATGCGCTAAAGCGGGCCTTGCGTTTCCTCCGCGTGACACTGGACGATCCATGGGGGGGACATTGGTGCGTAAAGGCAGCGGTGGTGATGGGACGCTGGGTGGGTTATAGGCGGCCGTTCGCCCGTTGCTTCGAGATCCGCATGCCATACAAGGCCAACGAAGTCCGCCGCCACAGGATCCCACGGACCCGCTACAAAGTTGAGAACTGGGCGGAGTACGACGCGGGGCTGGTCCGGCGGGGCAGCCTGACGGTTTGGGTGACACCGGAGGCGATTACCGCCTGGACCCTGGCACGAACCGGACGGCGTGGCCGACCGCAGAAGTATTCCGATATCGCCGTGGAAGCCGGACTGATGCTGCGGCTGGCGTTCGGTCGGCCATGGCGCCAGACCGAGGGCCTGTTGGGCTCGATCATGGGGCTGCTCGGCCTCAACCTGCCAGTTCCCGACCACACCACGTTCTCGCGCCGCAGCGCCGATCTATCGGTCGCCCCGGCACTGAAGCGGACAGCCGGGCCGGTCACCGTGGTGATCGACTCCACGGGGCTGAAGTTGTTCGGCGCCGGCGAATGGCAGCAGGAGAAGCACGGCGGCAAGCCGCGCCGGACCTGGAGGAAATTGCATTTGGCCGTCAATCCGGACACCGGTGACATCCTCGCCTCCGAACTGACGACCACGGACGACGGCGATGCCTCTCTGGTCGGCGCCCTGCTGGAAAAGGTCCCGCAGGAGATCACCGCAGTTCTTGCGGACGGCGCGTATGACGGCGATCCCGTCTACCGGGCCGTGGCGGCGCACTCAGCTGAGGCCGCGGTGATCATCCCACCGCGGAAAACCGCGGTGCTGAGCGACACGGCCGAAACGGCACCGACCCGACGCGACCGACATCTTCAGCTGATCGCCGAAAAGGGTCGGCTCGGCTGGCAACGGGCCGTCGGCTATGGAAAGCGTTCTCTGGTTGAGGTGGCGGTACTGCGCTACAAGGCCCTGATCGGACGCGGCCTGAGGGCCCGGACTCTGCCCGCGCAGAAGACCGAAGCCGCCGCCGGCTGCCGAGTCCTCAACGTCATGACCAGCCTCGGCAGGCCGGTGTCACGCCGCGTCGCCTGAACATTCCGGGAAAGGGCGAAATCCGCCGGTACGCCGATTTGTGCGCCAAAGTCTCTCCTGCTGCCATTCGCCGGCGCCGAACACCTTCAGCCCCGTGGAGTCGATCACCACGGTGACCGGCCCGGCTGTCCGCTTCAGTGCCGGGGCGACCGATAGATCGGCGCTGCGGCGCGAGAACGTGGTGTGGTCGGGAACTGGCAGGTTGAGGCCGAGCAGCCCCATGATCGAGCCCAACAGGCCCTCGGTCTGGCGCCATGGCCGACCGAACGCCAGCCGCAGCATCAGTCCGGCTTCCACGGCGATATCGGAATACTTCTGCGGTCGGCCACGCCGTCCGGTTCGTGCCAGGGTCCAGGCGGTAATCGCCTCCGGTGTCACCCAAACCGTCAGGCTGCCCCGCCGGACCAGCCCCGCGTCGTACTCCGCCCAGTTCTCAACTTTGTAGCGGGTCCGTGGGATCCTGTGGCGGCGGACTTCGTTGGCCTTGTATGGCATGCGGATCTCGAAGCAACGGGCGAACGGCCGCCTATAACCCACCCAGCGTCCCATCACCACCGCTGCCTTTACGCACCAATGTCGGAGCGAGAAGCACTTTCGCATCGTGCAAATGGGAAAAATTCTTTTTACGCCTCTGTTTACATTAGCCAATTTAGGGGGCACTATCACTGACATAATTCTATGTGACATTGGGAAGTGCTTAAATGAGCGCGCATGCGGACCAACATGAGATCGTTGCTTTGACCGCGAAAATCACTGCGTCCTACGTGCGCGGGCAGGCAATTCCAGCCTCTGCTCTGCCTGAGTTGATCCAGTCTGTTCACGACGCTTTGAGCCAAGCCGGGCAGCAGAAGCCGATTAAAGAGGAGAGACAAGCACCCGCGGTGCCGATCCGCCGGTCGGTCGCGCCGGATGCGATCACTTGCCTGGAGTGCGGTAAACGAAACCGGATGCTCAAGCGGCACCTGGGGAGCGAACACGATCTGACGCCTGACGAGTACCGAGCCAAATGGGGACTGCCAGGCGACTACCCGATGACGGCGCCCAACTACGCCGCACAGCGCTCGGAATTGGCGAAGGCTCATGGGCTGGGGCGCTTGCGCAGTATACAACCAGACTCTGAAAGCAATGAGCCGCCAGTGGCAGCCGCTCCGCAGCCATCGCCTGCCAAGAAGGGACGAAAGAAGTCTGCGGCTTAATGCACGGGAGGCGCGGTTCATGATCGAGAAGGGGGGCGGTGACCGTCGGTGCTGGATTTGGACACCAGATCGTGCTCCGGCGCCGCTGCCCACCTGGCTGCGTGCTGGTACCAGAAGACGCTGAGAACGTTGGCATGCGTGTTCTGGCCAGTCGACCGTCAAGATGTCCAGAAGCCCGCCAAGATCAGCCAACTGGCCAATTGATGACAATGCCCAGCTCGCCCCAAATCGCTGTAAACTGGAGGGGGTTCGGGGCAGACGCTGCCGCCAGGCGGTAAGGAGAGGCAATGTTTGTCGTGAGTGAGGAGGAGCGGTCTGCCATCCGTCAGGCATTTGAAGCCGGGGGTGAATGGGCTGCTGTAGCCGAGCTGCGTCGGTACTTTCCGCTCCAGCGCAATGAGGATGCTCTGTTAGCTGTGCGGGCGATCGTGCGTTGGCCCTCGGAGGCGTCCTCGTCCAACCGCGACACCCGCCGTAAGTCAGCTCCCTCAACTCCTCCAGCAACCGCTCGCAATGAGCAGACCGTCCCTGGACGCACTGCGGAGGAGCCGCCAAAAACATCTGGGCGGAACGCTGCACTTGTTGGGAACAGCCAGTGGACGCCAGCGACTTACGAGGCTGTTGCCGCCGATCCCGCCGGCGGAGAGGGTGTAATAACCATCATGCTGTCTGGTGAGGTGTGCGGCGCCTTCGGGATCGACCAACGTGTGGCCGATGATAGGGCTGCAGTCTGGGTTGTCACGCATCTGTCGACTGGGCAGCGTCTTCCCCGTGAGTTCCTGACGCATGAGGCGGCAAAGGCCTGTACACAGAAGCTACAGGGGCTTCGCTGCTGGAGCAGCGGCGATGCAGCGGCAATGCTGAACCATCCCGATACACTGCTTGCCCAACGTATTCTGCTGGATGCACCAGACAGCCGCGAGGCGTGAGAGGATGCTGTTGGCGTTTGTTGTCGAAATAACAGCATTGTAAGGTGGCGGCATCTCTAGATAAAAACCAATTACGTATATTGTGTAAAGCTTTTACATTCACTCTCCTCAATTTCAGTGGGCCGTGCGATTGCGTTCTGGTGATAATTTCCGCTATCGCCAGCAGGGGAGGGCAGCTATCCTCGACTGTCGTTGTGTCGAATTTCCGGGATCTGTCGGCTGGCGAAATAACCTTTACTGAAGCCGCTTCAGCCAGAAGCCTGGTCGCAATAACGTGAATTGGCGCGTGTCGCCGGTGCCCCTTCGACCTCAATAACTTTTACCAACCATCTCAATAATTTTGACTGGAACCCGGCCGCAGGTCCGCCTTCGGGTGGCACGCGCCGCCGTTTGGCCATGCTACCGACCGACAGAGCGTCAGCTCGACCGCTATCGGACCTCATTCGGTCCGATAACCGCCGTGGCCCTTCGGAGCAGTTTGTTGCATCGGGGCGCTCCGGTTAATCTTATTGATGTCAGGCTCGTGCTTCAGTTTGCGTTATTGGTATCCAGTTACTAATATTGCTGCTGGGCTAAGCACGTGGATATCAACGTTTCGCGAGTTAAGCTTATTGAGAAGACTGACATCGCCGCAACCACCGCTCCGCCGCCGACTATCGAAAGGCCCGCACCCAGGCGTTCCAGGTCTGGGCTGCGGTCGCCGGCGCGCCGCTGGCGGCGTAATCAGCAGACCGCTGCCGTCCACCGTGCCCTCGCCCGGCCCGGCTGTCGACACGTTGACGGAATCCCTGAATCAGTGCTCGTCAGGCTGTTTGCTCTTGGTTGCGAATGTCTCGAAGCGAGACCAGAGCCGTTCCGCTTCCTTCAGGCGGTCGGCGATTTCAGTTTTGCGGAGTGCAGCCACGACGTTGCTCAGAGCGTTGGCCGCGAACATCAGGGCCGCATAGGAATCGAACAACGAGGCCCCTTCAACCGGGCAGTGGATACCGAAACTGGCCATCGCGGCTATGGGCGACGTTTCACTGTCGCCGAGCAGCAGCACCTGGGCCGACCGCTCACTGAAGGTTTGCGCCACATAAAGCGATGAACGGGCATAGCGTCGAGGATCGACGACCAGCAGACTGTCGTCGGGGCCAACCTGCAGCAAGCGGTCCGCAAGCAGCGACTGCTCGGACGTCAGCATCACCACCCGGTCCAGACAAAGGTTGAGTTGGGCGTACAGGTAGAAGGCGACGGCATGCGCCTTCTTTTCCCCGTAGACGTAGAGCGTCCCCTTCGACTGTACGAGAATCTCGGCCATGCCGATGATCCTGCTCGGCTGCATCCCGGCACTGGCGTCCTGAATGTTGCGCAGATCGCGCTCCAGGGTTTGGGCGACCAGGTCCGTCATGGACTCCGCGTTGGACCCCTTCGACCCCAAGCGGCCGAGCGGAGAACTCAGGCGCTGTTCGATCTGTTCGCGGACTTCCCGCTGCACGTCGGCAAAGCTGTCGTAGCCCAGCTTCGTGAAAAACCGGGTCGCGGTCGCTGCGCTGACATCGCACTTCTGCGCAATCTGGGCGGCCGGTTCGTAGGCCAGACCGGCGTAGTTCATCGCGACGTAGCGGGCGAGAGTCTGCTCGCTTTCCGTCAGGTCGGCGCGGCGCAGGCCGATCCGTTCCAGCAGGTTCATTACTCGGTCTTCCCGGCAGCGTGTCGTGCAAATTTCATAAACGGATGCCTATGAAAAACACATTGCGGTCACTCATGCAACAATGTAAGGTGTCTTTCATAAAACGTTGTTAACGAAATGCACAGATCTACAAACTGTGCGTTGCCCACTCATAAGGGAGGCCATCTTGCTTTCATTGCGGACCCTCACCCTCCTGTCCGCGTCGCTGGCGGTCGCGCTGGGCAGTGCGGCTCCATCACGTGCGCAAGAAAGGGAGCTCGTCGTCGTCGCGACGGGCGGCGCGTTCGAGCAGGCGCTGCGCAAGAATTTCTATGAGCCCTTCACGGAAAAGACCGGTGTCCGCATCCGTCCGGTCGCCGCCAGCAACGCCGAGACCTGGACCAAGGTGAAGGCCATGCGCGAGGCGAACGCCATCGGCTGGGACATCGTCACGGCTTGGCCGGAGGATCTGGTGGCGCAGGCCGACAGCTTGGCCAAGCTTGACTGCTCCAGGCTCACGAACCTCTCCCAGGCGGTTGACGGCGCCTGCACCGAACGTGGCCTGCTGCGCACCATGGGCGGCGTCAGCATCGTGTACGACGCCAAGCGGTTCCCTCAGGGCGGGCCAGAGACCTGGGCCGATTTCTGGGACGTCAAGCGCTTTCCCGGACCGCGCGCGATGCCCAACGCCGGCGCGCCCTGGTGGCCGCTCATGGCGGCATTGATGGCCGACGGGGTGCCGCGGGACAAGCTCTTCCCGCTCGACCTCGACCGTGCGTTCAAAAAACTTGACGAGCTGCGCCCATCGATCGCCGTCTGGTGGCGCACCGGCGACCAGAGCATGCAGTTGCTCCGCTCCGGCGAGGTCGTCATGGCCATGATGTGGTCGGGCAGCGGTTTCGTCCTCAAGGACCAGGGGCTGCCCATCTCCGTCGTCTGGAACGACGCCGTGCCGAACATCGGCTATTGGGCGATGCTCAAGGGTGGAGCGAACCAGGACAATGCCTACGCCTTTCTCGACTATTACCTGACCCGGCCGGAAGCCCACCTCACCTTCGCGAACGCATTCAAATACGACACCTCGAACCGCAACATGCTGGCGCTTCTCAGCCCCGAGGACCGTGCAGCGCGTGGCTCGGCGCCGGAAAACATGGCGAAGATGGCCGTGATCGACCCTGCATGGATCGCCGCCAACCGCGCCGCGGTCATCGAACGGTGGAATCGCTGGCTCAGCAGGTGACGCTCCCGACTGCCGCCCGAACTTGAAACGCGAGCCTGAAACGATGGCGCCGGTCGAAACGGCGCACCAATCCTGGATGCATCGACCATGGACGCTTGCAACCCGACTGGGTCCGGCCTGACCCTGTCCCAACTGGCGACGGCTCTGGCCGAGGGCCATCTGTCCTCCGAAGCCGTCGTCTCCGGCTGTCTCGATCGCATTCATCGGGACGATCCGACGTTGAACGCCTTCGTCGCACTGGCCGACGACTCCCTGTCACTGGCCCGCGAAAGCGATGCCCGGCGCCGCAGCGGACTGGCGCGCGGTCCGCTCGACGGCATTCCGCTGGCGGTCAAGGACCTGTTCGACGTGGCCGGCCTGCCGACGCGCGGCGGGTCGAACGCGCGGCCAGCGACCCCGGTGCCCGCATCCTCCTGGCCGGTGAAGCGGCTGCAGGACGCCGGGATGATCGTTCTCGGCAAGACCGCGACGGTTGAGCTGGGCTGTGGCGGCTGGGGCACCCAGAGTGCATCCCCGATCCCCCGCAATCCCTGGAACGCCGGGGAACACTGCGTTCCCGGCGGGTCGAGCAGCGGGTCCGCGGTGGCCGTCGCCGCCGGGTTGGCGCCGGTTGCCCTGGGCTCCGACACCGGAGGGTCGGTGCGCATTCCCGCGGGCTTCTGCGGCATCGTCGGCTTCAAGCCCTCTCCAGGGCTGGTGCCGCTCGATGGGGTGATTCCCTACAGCCCGACGCACGACGTCGTCGGGTTGCTGGGCCAGACCGTCGATGACGTGCGGACGGTGTTCACGGCGCTGTTGCAAGGCAGTGGGATAGCGGGTGGGATGTTCCAGGGCTCGCTTGCCCCGGTGCGGATCGGCGATCTTGAGGACGCCGAGCTGGACACGGTGTCGCCGGAGATCCAGGCTCTCTACCGGGCGGCCCTGGCCAGACTGGCGCAGGCCGGACAGCAAGTCGGACGGTTCCGCAGTCCGGAGCGCTTAGAGACCTACTCGGCAGTGGCTGGCCACCTTGCACTCCACGAAGCCTACACCATCCATGGGGCGGCAATCGAGGCGACGCCTGATCTGTTCGGGCCGGTTGTTCGCAACCGCATCCTGAGCGGCCGGGCCAAGCCGCCGCACGAGATGATGATCGCGGAGCGGCGGCAACACCAGCGGAGGTTCGACACCGCGATGCGCGGGTTCGACGTCATCGCGCTTCCGACCTGCCCCGATGGCGCGATCCCCGTCTCCGTGGTGGACGAGGATCACGTGCCGACCGTCTTCACCCGGTTCGCCAACTATCTCGACCTCCCGGCGCTGTCCGTCCCGATCGGTTTCACCGCCCGGGGCATGCCGGTGGGCTTGCAGTTCGCCGCACGGCGCCATGACGACACGATGCTGCTGTCGTTCGCGGTTGAGGCGGAGCGCGCCATCGACAGCCCGGTTCCAAGGCATCGCGCGACGCTGCGCCGCGTCGCGGCGTGACGCACGGCGTCCCGGGATATTCCCCCAACGCCGCACCAAGAACCCCGCCCCGCCGCCATGCAGCGGTGGGTGTCTCCTGGGAGGAGAGCTCCATGACCACAGCCCATTCCATCCACGAGGACTATTCCGGCTTGCAGCCCATTCGCGGCGGAACGGTGTCGATGGACAGCATCATCAAACACTACGGCAGCTTCACCGCGGTGGACGGCGTCAGCCTCTCCGTCGGCCGGGGTGAGTTCGTGGCGCTGCTCGGCCCTAGCGGGTCGGGCAAGACGACGCTGCTGATGATGATCGCCGGCTTCGAACACCCGGACAGCGGCACCGTGTGCATCGACGGCGTCGACGTGTCACGCATGCCGGCGCACCGCCGCGACGTCGGCATGGTGTTCCAGAAGTACGCGCTCTTCCCCCATATGACCATTCTCGACAACGTGGCGTTCCCGTTGCGCATGCGCGGCGTCACCACCGGGGAGCGCCGGCTCAAGGCGCAGGACGCGCTGCGCGTCGTCGGGTTGGAGGGCATGGAGAAGCGGTTGCCGGCGCAGCTCTCTGGTGGCCAGCAGCAGCGCGTGGCTCTGGCCCGCGCCATCGTCTACCGGCCCCCGGTGCTGCTGATGGACGAGCCGCTGGGGGCGCTCGACAAGAAGCTGCGCGAGCGCATGCAGATCGAGATCAAGCACCTCCAGGAGTCGCTGGGCGCCACGGTGATCTACGTCACCCACGACCAGGAGGAGGCGCTGACCATGGCCGACCGTATCGCGGTCATGAACCGCGGCCGGCTGGAGCAGGTCGGCACCCCGGCCGAGCTGTACGAGCGGCCGGCGAACCCCTTCGTCGCCAGCTTCATCGGCGAGACAAACCTGCTGGACGGCGAGCTTGTGGCCACCGCCGGCAAGGAGTGGACGGTGCGGCTTGCCGGCGGTGCGGTGGTGCGGGGCACGCCGGCGGCGGCGGCCCGTAATGGCACGGCGGTGGGGGCACGCGTGCGTCTGACGGTCCGTCCGGAGCGCGTCGCATTGGCGCCCGCCACCGCTGGCGGGATGGCCGCCACGGTGTCCGACGTGATCTATGCCGGCCCGACGCTGATCTACCTGCTGCGCTCGGGCGGCCTGCCCGAGATCACCGTGCGCGTCCCGGTGCAGAGCGACGCGATGAAGCCCGCGCGCGGTGAGGCCGTGTCCCTGACCTGGGACCCCGCTAACGCGCTGGTCTATTGAGAGGCGCCGCCATGACCGCATCACTAAAACGGTTCGCGGCCACGCTGTGGCAACCCGACGGGCGGAGGTTTCCGGCGCCGCTCTCCCTGCTGCTGGTCAGCCCGCTGGTGATCGGCCTGTGCGTGGCGTTCATCCTGCCGGTCGGCCGCCTGCTTGCGGTGAGCGTCTGGAACCCGGATTTCACCCTCGCCGAGTTCGTTAACATCACCGAGTCCCCGCTTTACCTGCGCATCCTCGGCCGGACCTTCCTGTTGGGCGGCGTGGTCACCGTCCTGACGCTGGTGCTCGCTTATCCGGTGGCCTTCCTGATGGCCCGGCTGAGCGGCTGGCGGCTCGCCGTGGCGACCGCCTGCGTGCTGGTGCCGCTGTGGACCAGCGTGCTGGTGCGCAGCTATGCCTGGATCATCATCCTGCAACGCAATGGCCTGCTCAATTCCGTGCTGATGGGCCTGGGGCTGACTGATGCGCCGCTGCCGCTGCTCTACAACGAGCTGTCGGTTACCATCGCCATGACCCACGTGCTGCTGCCCTACATGATCCTACCGATCTGGGCGGCGCTGCGCACCATCCCGCGCGACCTGCCGCTGGCGGCGCAGAGCCTCGGCGCCAATGCAACCCGCGTCTTCTTCCTTGTGGTGCTGCCGCTGAGCCTGCCCGGCGTCGCCTCGGGCGTGCTGATGGTCTTCATCCTGTCGCTGGGCTTCTATGTCACGCCGGCGCTGGTCGGCGGACCGGAGACGCTGATGGTCGCCACGCTCATCGGCCAGCAGACCACGGAGCTGCTTAACTGGCCCTTCGCCGGAGCGCTCGCAGCCCTTCTGCTCGGCATCACCCTGCTGCTCGTCACGGTGTTCAACCGCTTCCTCGGGCTCGACAAGAAGGCCGCGTCATGACCTCGCACGCGCATTCCGCGCCGGCGGCCACCGTGGCCGCCCGACGCCAGACCCTCTCGAAACATTTCGGCGACGCCCTGCTCAAGGGCGTCTGCGCCCTGATCTTCCTGTTCCTGCTGCTGCCGACCCTCGTGGTCATTCCGACTTCTTTCAGCGACACCCAGTATCTGGCCTTCCCACCGGCCCACTGGTCGCTGCGCTGGTACGTCGCGTATTTCCAGGACCCTGAATGGATCGGCGCCACGCTGTTCAGCCTGAAGGTCGCCGGATTGACCACCGTCGCGGCCATGATCTTCGGCACCATGGGCGCGCTGGCGCTGGTGCGGGGCAGGGTGCCGTTGAAGGGCGCTGTGCGGGCCGTCGTCCTGGCGCCGATGATCGTGCCGCACATCGTGATCGCCGTCGCCATGTACATGGTCTACATGAAGTGGAACCTGCTGGGCTCGCTGACCGGCTTCGTGATGGCCCACACGGTGGTCTGTCTGCCCTTCGTTGTCATCACTATCTCGGCCGGCCTGCAGAAGATGGACCCCAGCCTAGAGATGGCGGCGGCCAGCCTGGGGGCGAACCGGCTGCGCGCCTTCCGGCACGTCACGCTGCCGCTGCTGGGGCCGAGCTTCGCGACCGCCGCGGCCTTCGCCTTCATCACCTCGCTGGACGAGGCGGTGATCTCCTACTTCCTGTCCAGCAGCACCGAAAAGACGCTGACGCGCAAGATGTTCGAGGACATCGACTTCGACCTGTCGCCGACCATCGCGGTGGTTTCCACGCTCATCATCGTCATGTCGGTGCTGCTGATGGGCACCATCGAGGGATTGCGGGCGCGGGCCGCGCGTCGGGCCAAGGCATAAGGTAAGGGACGCACCATGGAAAAGCTCATCAGCCCGTCTCTGCCGCAGCCCTGCGGCGGGGATGGAAACGGGGAACCGCGCCCGCTCTACGACGTGGTTCTGCGCAACGGCATGGTGGCGGACGGCAGCGGGCGCCCAGTCTTCGCGGCGGATGTCGCCATCGCGGCGGACCGCATCGTCGCGGTCGGTCCGTTGCTCCAGGGCAGCGGCGCGCTGGAGTTGGACGTGGCTGGACTGGTGGTGGCGCCCGGATTCATCGACGTCCACACCCACGATGACCGGCTGATCCTCATCCAGCCGGAGGCGGAACCGAAGGTCACGCAGGGCGTGACGACCGTGGTCACCGGCAACTGTGGCGTCAGCCTCGCTCCCGTGATCCTTGATGCCGCGGTCTCCGATGGCATCGTGCCGGCCCCGCTGAACGTGCTGGGCAAGGCGACGGACGACTTCTTCGGCACCTTTCCCGCCTATCTGGCGGCGGTGGAGGGGGCGTCCCCGGCGGTGAACGTGGTGCCGCTGGTCGGGCACATGGGGCTGCGCGCGTCGGTCGGCGCCGACCCGGCACGGGCGGCGTCGGATGGCGAGGTCGCCGCCATGCGGGCGATGCTGGACGAGGCGATGAGGGCGGGGGCCTTCGGCTTCTCCACCGGCCTCGCCTATCCCTTCAGCCGCAACGCACCGATGGAAGAGGTGGTGGCGCTCGCCTCGGTCGCCGGCCGCTACGGTGCGGTCTACACCACCCACATGCGCGACGAAGGGGAGGGGGTGCTGGCCTCGCTGGACGAATCCTTCGCCACCGCGCGGGCGGCCGGCGTGCGGCTGGTCATCTCCCACCACAAGTGCCTCGGCGTGTCGGTCTGGGGGCGCAGCGTCCTGACGCTGGCGGCCATCGACGCGGCGACCGTCGACAAGGATGCGGGGGTGTCGGACATCGCCCTCGATGCCTACCCCTACACCGCAAGCTCCACCGTTCTGCTGCCGGAAAAGCTCAAGCGGTCCAGCGAGACCTGGGTGACCTGGTCCACCCCCTTTCCCGAGGCGTCCGGCCGGCGGGTCGAGGACATCGCCGCCGACTGGGGCTGCACACCGGAGGAAGCGGCGGAACGCCTGGCGCCGGCCGGTGCGATCTACGTCAACATGGACGAAGCGGACGTCCGCCGCATCCTGAAACACCGGCTTTGCATGATCGGCTCGGACGGGCTGCCGCACGACCAGCACCCGCACCCGCGGCTTTGGGGCACGTTCCCACGCGTGCTCGGCCATTATTGCCGCGAGACCGGCCTGTTCACCCTGGAAGAGGCGGTCCACCGGATGACCGGGCTGCCGGCGCGACAGCTCGGCATTCCCGACCGCGGAGCAGTCCGCGCCGGAGCCTACGCCGACCTCTGCGTCTTCGACCCGGCCACGGTGTGCGACCGCGCGGATTTCCGCAACCCCACCGAGCCGGCGGACGGCATCGTCCACGTCTTCGTCAACGGCCAGCCCGTGCTGCGGGATGGCGGCATCGTCGGCGCGCGTCCCGGGCGGGTCATCCGCAATCCCCACACCAGCGCGGCCTGACCCGCGCAGGAGGCGTTCATGAACAATGGTCCGGGCACGCACGCAAGAGGCATCGCGGCCAAGCTGCTGCTCCTCTTCGGTGTTTTCACGGCGGTGTCGCTCGCCGTGGCCGGCGTCAATCTGCGGGGCCTGGAGGCGATCGGCCGCAGCGGGGAGGCCACCGTCCAGGGATATGAAGTGATCGGCCGGCTGCAACAGATCCTCCAGAACGTCTCCGAGCAGGACATGGCCGTCAGCCTCTA
Organism: Azospirillum sp. A1-3; assembly: GCF_023806445.1. Lineage (NCBI taxonomy): Bacteria > Pseudomonadati > Pseudomonadota > Alphaproteobacteria > Rhodospirillales > Azospirillaceae > Azospirillum > Azospirillum sp. A1-3. Next base: position 213,642 of record NZ_JAMSLU010000002.1, on the reverse strand, counting down.
TCTGGCGTCCACCAATCCGGAGGTTCTGGCCCCGTTCAAGGACGCGCTCAAGCGACGGTTCGACACCCTCGTCGAGGAGGCGCAGGCGCTCCGGCCGGCCGACCTGCCTCACCGCGCCCGGCTTGAGGCGACCGTCGAGGCGGTCAACTTGTGGCGTGACGCGGTGCAGGGCGACATACGGATCATGACCGCCACCGACGCGTCGCGCACCGCGATCGAACGCATCCGCCACGCGGTCAGCGAAACCATCGAGGCGGAGCGCGCGAGCCTTGCCGCGCAGTCGCAGGCCGCGTCGAAACGGTTCGCCGAACAGCGTCTGATCATGGCCGTCGGAGCAGCGGCGTCGGTGATCGGAGCGGTCATCCTCTATGCCTTCGTGGCGCGGCTGGTATCCCGTCCAATGCTGCGCATCGCGCAAGTCATGCAGCAGCTGTCGGCCGGCGATACGAGGCTTACGGTGCCGCATGCTTCGCGCTCCGACGAGATTGGCACCATGGCGCGGTCCGTCCAGGTGTTCCGCGACGCGTTGCTGGAGCGTGCACGGCTGGAAACCGAAGCAGCGGCGCAGGCCGACCGGGCTGCCGCCGAGCAGCAGTGCCTGGTGGACGGTATTTCGAATCGCCTGGAAAGTAGCGTGCACGGCGTGGTGGCGGCGCTCAACGAGCGTGCCGGCCAGCTCCAGAAGCGCTTCGGCGTCGTCTTCGAGGCCGCCGAGTGCTCAAGTCGCGAGGCGGCCAAGGTCGCCTGTCTTGCCGACGAGGCGTCGGTGCGCGTGGATGCCGTGGCCGGCGGTGCCGAGGAGTTGTCGGTATCCATTGCCGAAGTGTCCAGCCAAGTCAGCCGCGCTGCCGATGTCGCCCGTGAGGCCACCGCCAAGGCCCATCACACCAATGCGATGGTCGCCGGCCTGGAGGCGGCGGCGGAGCGCATCGGGCGCATCGTCACGCTGATCAGCGAGATCGCCCACCGGACCAACCTGCTTGCTCTGAACGCCACCATCGAAGCGGCACGGGCCGGCGAGATGGGCCGCGGCTTCGCGGTCGTCGCCTCGGAGGTGAAGAGCCTAGCTTCGCAGACGGGCAGGGCGACCGACGAGATCAAGGCGCAGGTCGGTGCCATGCAAAGCGCTACCGGCGGTGCGGTGACCGCCATCCGCGAGATCGCCGATACGATCGCCGCGATGCAGGAGATCTCCGCCACCATTGCCACGGCGGTCGAACAGCAAGGCGCCGCCACGTCCAACATCGCCCGCAACGTCCAGGGAGTGGCATCGGGCACACGGAAGGTGTCGCACCACATCACCGACGTCAGCATGGCGGCCGAAACCTCGTCGGCGATGGTCCGCGAAGTTCAGGCGGTCGCCGGCGAATTCGTCACCGAAGCCGAAAACCTGAACGGAGCGGTGGCCCGGTTCCTGGCGCAGTTGCGCGCCGCGTGAGCGGGGGCCGCGCTCAACTTGCCGCGCTACAATTGAGAGACGCACGCATGCACATCATCGTTCTCGGAGCCGGCGTCGCCGGCCTGACCACCGCTTACTGCCTTGCCCGGGACGGCCACGATGTCACGGTCGTCGACCGGGAGCACAGTCCGGCGCGCGGTGCCAGCTATGCCAACGGCGGTCAGCTCAGCTACAGCTACGTCGCACCGCTGGCCGGCCCCGGCGCCTTGCGGGATTTGCCGCTCTGGCTGCTCGACCGCAATTCGCCATTGCGTTTCCACCCGCGCCTTGACCTGCACCAGTGGCGCTGGTGCCTGCAATTCCTGGCGGCGTGCACCGGCCGGCAGAGCCGCCGCGCCACCGAGCGCCTGCTGGCGCTTTCCCTGTACAGCCGCGCGCTGCTGGAAGAGTTCATCTCCAGAACCGAACTGGAATTTTCGCATTCCCGCACGGGCAAGCTGGTTGTTTACTCCAGCCAGAAGAGCTTCCAGGGCGCCGTGGCGCAAATGCGCTACCAGGAGCGCTTCGGCTGCGTTCAGCACGCCATGGATGCGGCGGAGTGCCTCAATATCGAGCCCTCTCTGTCCCGCATTCGCGACCGCCTCATTGGCGGGATTTTCACGCCGAGCGAGCAGGCGGCCGATTGCCATCGGTTCTGCGTTGGGCTTGAAGCGCTGCTGCGTGCAGAGCCCTACACTGTCAAATTCGCCTACGGCCTCGCGGCCAACCGGTTTGTTTGCGACCGGGAGCGGGTGTTGGCGCTCGAGACCGATCAGGGCGCCATCGAGGCCGACGCCTATGTCCTTGCTCTCGGAACGGGGAGCCGGGCGCTGGCCGGCACGGCGGGGGTCGATCTGCCGATCTACCCGCTCAAGGGGTACAGCATTTCGGTGGCGGTGCGCGCGCCGGCGGCGTCTCCCGCCGTCAGCGTCACGGATTATGCCCGCAAGATCGTCTATGCTCCGCTCGGCGATCGGCTGCGTGTCGCGGGCATGGCCGACATCGTCGGGTACGGACGGGAGATGGACGAACAGCGGCTCGCGCTGCTGATCCGCGAAGCGAGGGCCGCTTTCCCCGATGTTTCCGACTATCGGCAAGTCGAGCCATGGTGCGGCTTGCGGCCGGCGACGCCGACCAGCATGCCGATCCTCGGACCGACGAAATTCTCCAATCTGCTCTTGAACGTCGGGCACGGCGCCCTCGGCTTCACCCTGGCGATGGGGTCGGCGCGGGTCGTCGGCGATCTGGTGGCCGGTCGTCGGCCGGCCATTTCGCTCCAGAGGTTCACCTTGCCCAGCCTCGCTGCAACCAGCGCCGAACTGGTTCCCGCCTCTTAACGAGTGCCTGGGCGGGTATCCGGGCGGATAGGGCAATGGAGCTGACCAATCTCCCAACGCGATTCAACGGCGGCCATTCCGCCATTTCCGGAGGTTACAGTGTTCATCAGCGATGCGGACGTTCGTAGCGTCCTGACCTTTCCTGATGCCATCGCTGCCATGGCAGACGTTTTCCGCGATCATGGACGCGGCGGCGGCGCCATGCAGGACCGCGTTCGGGTACATGGCGGCGGTGTATCGCTCAGCATGATGGGTGCCATCCTCACCGACGCCGGCGTCACGGGCGCCAAGGTCTACCCGACGGTGGACGGCAAGTTCAATTTCATCCTCCCTCTGTTTTCCAACACCGATGGCCGGCTGATCGCCGTCATGGAAGGTAACGCGCTGACTGAATTCCGCACCGCGGCAGTCACGGTGGTGGCTGCTAATGCCTTGGCCCGGCGCGATGCCGAGGTGCTGGCCGTGTTCGGCACCGGCATCCAGGCTCGTGCGCATTTGGAAGCCTTTCTGACCACCCGAACGTTCGGCCGCGTGCATATTGTCGGTCGGGAGGGGGCTGTCGATTGCGCCAGATGGGTTCGCGACCGCTTCGGAGTCAATGCGGCGGCGGTCGAGGCGGCCGAGGCCGTGCGTGAGGCTGACATCATCGTAACGGCCACCCGTGCCAAGACCCCGCTTTTTTCCGGAAATGCAGTGAAGCGTGGTGCCTTCGTGGCGGCAATCGGGTCAAGCAAACCAGACACCCGGGAAATCGATGCGACCCTGCTCGAGCGCGCGGAGCGCATCGTCGTGGAGTGGAAGCCGCAGGCGCGCCGCGAGGCGGGGGATCTGGTGCTCGCCGGTGACGTGGTGGACTGGGAGTGCGTTGAGGAGCTGGGCGCCGTGGTCGCCGAACCCAACGCGTGGAGAGGTAATCACGAACAGATCATCGTCTACAAGTCGGTTGGCGTCGGAATTGAAGATGTGGCGCTCGCCAACCTCGTTGCTCGTCGGCTCAGTATCCGCACATAAGGTTAGAGAATTGCCACCGAGACCTTGTTCGCAGCGGGGGCGTTTCAATTGGAATTCTTGAGAACGCTCCTTTGAGGAGAGCGGTGCTGTTGCAGCGGTCGGACAGACTGGTATGCAGATATCCGTCACCAGTGCCTGCAACAGCATTCGTAAGACACGTCGATGCCGCCGACCTCCCGGTGGCTAAATGTAAAGCCCAGATACAGCCAGATCGCATGCTGGACAATCGCGGGCGGGAATTGGTGGCGGGCATATGAGAACGGCGACATCCTGCGAGGTTTCCGTCACGAATGACAGGCCGCCACCGTTGATGTGACAATGCCCCTTCGACGTAGCACGCGCCGACGGCCGTCGGCGTTGGCGACGCTGCCTAACCGGATGTCGCCAGGCCGTGGTTTCTGCGCCAAGTGAAGCGCGAGTTCGTCTTTAACGACAAGATCCACTCGCTCACGATCCTGCCGGCGCGGATCGAACGCCGAGTGAAGAATGGCGGCAACGACGTCATTGCGGAAATCGACGCGTTCCCCGGCGAGCAGGTCGTTCAGAAGGTCATCCGCCGGCTTTGCCGATGATACGGCCCACACCGCCGCCGGTGTGGCGACCATCGCGCAACGCCATGTGCCCGTTGACAAGCACATGGACGATGCCGGCGGCGGGCTCCGTCGGACAGGCGAAATCGGCGTGGTCACGCACCGTCGCCGGATCGAAAACGCAGAGGTCGGCAAAGGCGCCGACGGTGACGGTGCCGCGGTTGGCGATGCCGAAGTGACGGGCCGGCAGGCCGGTCATGCGATGCACCGCCTCCTCCAGGTGGAACAACCCGATATCCCGGCTATAGTGGCCGAGGACCCGCGGGAACGTGCCCCACAGCCGCGGGTGCGGGTGTTGGTCATGCGGCAGCCCGTCCGATCCGATCATGCACAGCGGGTGCTTCAGAATGCGGCGAACATCGTCTTCGTCCATGTTGACGTAGATGGCGCCGGCCGGGCTGAGCCGTTCCGCCGCCTCTTCGGGCGTGCAACCCCATGCCGATGCGATGTCCTCGACGCGCCGGCCGGTCGCCTCCGGGTGCGGGGTCGACCACGTCACCCAGGTCTCGCGCGCGGTCTTGAGCTTGCCGGGCAACAGGATGGTCGAACTGGCCGTGTAGGGATAGGCGTCGAACGCGACGTCCCACGACCGCGCCGCCTCGTCGATCACCGCCAGCGTCCGTGCGCTGCGTCCCCACATCGACATGCCGAGGCACTTGTGATGCGAGATGACCAACCGCACCCCGGCGGCGCGCGCGGTGGCGAACGATTCCTCCAGGGCCGCCAGCATGCCTTCACCCTCGTCGCGCATGTGGGTGGTGTAGATGGCGCCGAATTCTCCGGCCACCGCGGCGAGCGCCGTCACTTCCGCCGTGGACGCCTTGTTGCTGAACGGATAGGCCAGTCCCGTCGAAAAGCCGCAGGCGCCGGCTTCCAGGGCTTCCCTCAGCATGGCCTGCATGCGGACGATCTCGTTCGCCGACGCCGCGCGCGCCGGATCGGCGCCAACCGATGCGCGCAAGGTCATGTGTCCGACCAGCGGCACGACATTCACCGCGGGGGAGGCCTTCCCGACGGCTGCCATGTAATCGACGAACGAGGCGAAGAAGTCGCCGGCGCTCTTGCCCAGGAGGTTCAGAGGTCCCGGGACCGGGTCGTTCAGCATGGCCGGTGCGAGACTGGCCCCGCAGTTGCCGGTCACCACGGTCGTGACCCCTTGGGTGATCTTCGGCACCGCCTGCGGCTGGATAAGCACAAGCCGGTCGTCATGGGTGTGGACGTCGATGAATCCGGGGGCCACCACCAGCCCGGTCACGTCCACCTCCACTGCGCCGCTTTCCGCCGGCAACCGGCCGACCGCAGCGATGCGGTCCGCGGCGATCGCAACGTCCGCCGCGAAGCCCGGCCGGCCGCTGCCGTCCACCACGGTTCCGTTGCGCAGGACCAGATCATAGGCCGGCCGTGACGCCACCAAACTGTTCATGGGGTAAAACCTTCCAGTCCGGCGGCGCCATCCGGCGATATGTGGAGGTGCGATGGAAAGGAGAATGGCCGTAGTGGCGACATCTTGGTGCAGCCTTGATCAGGGGGTGGGGCGACGGACGTGGACCGGGCTATGCGGCGAGATGGCATGCTACCCGATGCGACGGCGGGCCGCCCGCGGTGGGCGGCGCCAGCGCCGGCGCGGTCTCCCGGCATTCGGCCCGAGCGAACGGACAGCGGGGGTGAAAGCCGCAGCCGCTCGGCGGCTTGAACGGACTCGGCGGGTCGCCGAGCGGCAGCATCCGCTCCGCTTTCGCCCTGGGGCGGGGCGACGGCACCGACGACAGCAGCATCCGGGTGTAAGGGTGGGCGGGGCTGTCGAACAGCGTGTCGCGGTCCGCGATCTCGACGATGCGGCCGAGATACATCACCGCCACCCGGTGGCTGATGTGGCGGACCACCGCCAGATCATGGGCCACGAACAGATAGGCGATGCCGAATTCCGCCTGCAGGTCCATCAGCAGGTTGACCACCTGAGCCTGGACCGAGACGTCGAGTGCCGACACCGGTTCGTCGCAAACGATCAGCTTCGGGTTGAGCGCCAGCGCGCGGGCGATGCCCAGACGCTGGCGCTGTCCGCCGGAGAACTCCGCCGGCAGCTTGCGCATCGCCTCTGGCCGCAGACCGACTCTGGAGAACAGCCAGGCGATGCGGTCCTCCCGTTGTCCGGCCGAGCGCCAAGCCGGGTCGTCGAAGTTGCGCAGCGGCTCGGCGACGATCTCGCCGGCCGGCAGGCGCGGGTTCAGCGAGGCATAGGGATCCTGGAATACGATCTGCATGTCGCGACGGCGGCGGCGCATTTGGGTCGGGGACAGCGAGAGCAGATCCTCGCCGTCGAGGCGGATCGAGCCACCGTTGGGTTCGATCAGGCGCAGCACCGACTTACCCGTGGTGGTCTTGCCGCAGCCGGACTCGCCGACCAGGGACAACGTCTCGCCCGGGTCCAGCGCGAAGGACACACCGTCCACCGCCTTCACGCTCGGGGCAGGCGCCCACGGCGCCCGGTGGCCAAGCACGAAGTGCTTGGTGAGGTTCGTCACGTCCAGGAGAGGCGACGGGGTGACGATCGATTGCGGAGTCATGCGGATGCTCCAGCCTGGGATGGAGAGGTCTGGAAGGGGAGGGGGAAGGCCGCTGTGGTGCAGCCCACGCGCTCCGCCTCGAAGCAGGCGACGGCATGGCCGACGCCGACGGCGGTCAGGGGCGGGGGCTCGCGCCGGCATCGCTCCGTGGCGAAGGCACAGCGTGGGACGAAGGCGCAACCGGCGCCGAGACCCTGGGGAGCGGGCACCATGCCCGGAATTTCCGGCAGGCGCGAACCGCCGCCGGCCATGGACGGCATCGATGCCATCAGCGCGCGGGTGTAGGGATGCAGCGGACGGTCGAACAGATCCTCGACCGGCGCCTCCTCCACCTTGCGGCCGGCATACATCACAACAACGCGGTCGCAGCATTCTGCCACCACCCCGAGATCATGGGTGATCATGATGATCCCCATGCCGAGCCGGGCCTGAAGATCGCGCAGCAGGTTGAGGATCTGCGCCTGGATGGTCACGTCCAGCGCGGTCGTCGGCTCGTCGGCGATCAGCACGTCGGGATGGCAGGCCAGGGCCAGCGCGATCATCACCCGCTGGCGCATCCCGCCCGACATCTGATGCGGGTACTCGGCGGCACGGCGGTCCGGCTCGGCGATCTGGACCAGGCGCAGCATCTCCACGGCGCGGGACCACGCTTCGCGCCGGCCGAGACCCTGGTGCAGCATGACCGTCTCGGCGATCTGGCGTCCGACCGTCAGCGCCGGGTTCAGCGAGGTCATCGGCTCCTGGAAGATCATCGAAATCCGGTTGCCGCGGATGTCGCGCATCTCGCGTTCCGGCAGCGACAGCAGATCGATACCGCGGAAGCGGATGGCGCCTCCGGCGAAGCGGGCCGGCGGCGATGGCAGCAGGCGCAGGATCGACAGGGCGGTCACGCTCTTGCCGCATCCGGACTCGCCGACGATGCCGAGCGTTTCTCCGGCATTCAGCCGGTAGGAGACGCCGTCCACAGAACGGACGGTGCCGGCTAGCGTGTCGAAGTGGGTGCGCAGCTCGTCGATTTCCAACAGGGGCGGATCGTCCCGCAGGTCGCGTGAGGCGGTCATGGCGGAATCCTAGAGTTGGCGGGCCAGACGGGGATCGAGGGCGTCGCGCAGCCCGTCGCCGATCAGGTTCACCGACAGCACGGTGGCGGCCAGGAACAGACCGGGGAACAGCGCGGCGTGGAAGGCGATGGCGATGAAGTTGCGGGCGTCCGCCATCATGGTGCCCCAGCTCGGGATCTGCGGCGGCAGCCCGACACCCAGGAAGGACAGCAGCGCCTCGATCAGAATGGCGGTCGCGGCGATGAAGGTCGCCTGCACGATCAGCGGCGTGATCATGTTGGGCAGCACATGACGGACCAGGATCACCAGCAGCGGCGTGCCCAGCGCATGCGCGGCCTCGACATACTGCCGCTCGCGCAGGCTCAGCGCCAGCGAGCGGACCAGACGCACCACCCTCGGTACCTGCGGGACGGTGATGGCCACGACCACGGTGGTCAGGCCGGCGCGCGTCACCGCCATCAGCGCGATGGCGAGCAGGATGTCCGGAATGGCCATCAACCCGTCCATCAGCCGCATCACCGGCCCCTCCGCCCAGCGGACGAAGCCGGCCAGCAGGCCGAGCGCCACCCCGGCCGAGGTCGCCAGCACAGCGACCAGCAGGCCGACCGACAGGGAGGCGCGGCCGCCCCAGACGGTGCGGCTGAACAGGTCGCGGCCCATTGCATCCGTGCCGAAAAGATGCTCAGCCGATGGTGGCCGGAAGCGGGCCAGCGGATCGAGCGCCTGGGGATCATGGCTGGCGATCCAGGGTGCCGCCACCGACAGGGCGGCGACGGTGGACAGCAGGGCGGCGCCAACGATCAGGGTCGGATGTTTGCGCAGCCAGCGGCGCATGCGCGAACGGATGGTGGGCGTGCGTACCGCGGCACCGGCCGGCGCCGGAGCGAGGGAGACTGTCGTCATGGCAGTGGACCTTTCGTCGGGGCTTTCATTCCGGCCGGGTTCAGGCGCGGATGCGCGGATCGAACAGGCGATAGCTGAGATCGATCAGCAGATTGATCAGCACATACATTCCTGCCGACAGCAGCAGCACGCTCTGGATCACCGGATAGTCGTGGCGTTGGACGGAATCGATCACCAGCCGTCCGACACCGGGGATCGCGAACACCGTCTCGCTCACCACCACGCCGCCGATCAGAAAGGCGATGCCGACGCCTACGGTGGTCACGATGGGAATGGCGGCATTGCGCAGCGCGTGGCCCAGCACCGCGACCACCCCCAGCCCCTTGGCGCGGGCGGTCCGGATGTAGTCCTCGTGCAACACGTCGAGCACGGTGGCGCGCGTCATCCGGGTCAGGAGCGCGATGTAGACCAGCGACAGGTTCACGCAAGGCAGGATCAGGTGGCTCAGCCACGGCCAGAAGCCCTTGGCGAGGCTGACATAGCCCTGCACCGGCAGCCAGCCGAGCTTGATGGCGAAGCCGTAGATGAACAGGTAGCCGACCAGAAAGACGGGTGTCGAAAAGGCCAGCACGGCGAAGATCATGACCAGCCGGTCGACCCAGCTTCCCGCCTTATGCGCCGCCAGCACTCCGAGCGGCACCGATACCAGCACGGCCAGCGTCATGGTCAGCAGCGCGATGGAGAGTGTCGGTTCCAGCCGCTGTGCCAGAAGCGAGGAAACCGGCACCCCTGTGAAGATCGAGGTGCCGAGATCACCCCTAGCGAGCCGGCCGATCCACAGCAGGAACTGACTCCAGAGGGGTTGGTCGAGGCCGAGCACGCCGCGCAGCCGGGCGATGTCCTCGGCGGTGGCGGTGTCGCCGGCGATCAGAGCGGCCGGATCACCGGATGACAGGTGGATCAGCAGAAAGACGAGGATCGCGACGACCGCCATGACCGGAAACGTGGCGGCGACGCGGCGAAGAACATAGGTCATGACGATCACTCCACGAGCGCGTTGACAGTCATCGGGGGACGGTCATCGGGGGGCGGTCACCTGGCGGTGGTCACTGTGTCGCGGGACTCTTGTCCAATATCCACAGTTGGGGCATGTCGCCCATCAGCCGATTGACGTTCGTCACGTCGTTGCGCACCGCGTAGGGGGAGGCGTACTGGCCAAGCGGGATATAGGGCACCGTCTGGTACGCCCGCTCCTGGAAGGCGTCGAGCCGGGCGCGGCGCTCTTCCGGCTTGTCGGCCCGGATCCACTCCGCCCGCAGTTTGTCCAGCGTCTCGTCGCAGGGCCATCCGGGCATGCTGTTGCCGCAGGCCGAGCCCAGCATGAAGTTGTTGATCGGCGAGTTGACGTCGAAGCTGGCGGCGTAGGTCGCATACGCGCTCCAGCCGCCGGCGCCCGGCGGATCCTTCCTGGCGCGGCGGGCGACCACCGAAGCCCAGTCCATCGACTGTGTCGTGACGTTCATCCCGATGTCCTTCAGCGTCTGGATGACCATCAGTGCCGCGGCATTCAGCACGGCATAGTCGGTGGGCAGTAGCACCACCACCGGCTCGCCCTTGTAACCGGCTTCGGCCAGCAGCCGTTTGGCGGTGGCGATGTCGGGCTTCTTGTAGGCGTCGGCACCGGCCGAGGTTTCGTTGGGGCCGCCGCAGATGAAGAAGGTCGAGCAATGCGTCATGCGCAGGTCGGGCGGGTAGCCCATGGCGGCCAGGAACTTCTCCTGGTCGATCGCATGCAGCACGGCCTGACGGATTTTCGGGTTGTTGAAAGGGGGATGCAGATGGTTGACGATCATGGAGGCCTGGATGGCGCCGCCCTGCCGGACCTGGATCGTCTTGTCGTCGCGCAGGGGGGCGATGTAGTCAGGCGGCACCAGCTCCAGCATGTCGACTTCGCCCAGGGCGAGCGATGCCGTGGCGCTGTTGGAATCGGGAAGGTAAAGCCATTCGATGCGGTCGATATGTCCGGCGCGGTTGCCGGAGAGGAAGTCAGCCGGCTCGCTCCGCCCGACATAGGCCGGATTGCGCACGAACACCACCTTGCTGCCGGGTACCCATTCATCCCGCTTGAACATGTAGGGGCCGGAGCCGATGGCCTCGTTCGACGGCTCGTCGCCCGACCGGCTGGCGGTGCGTTCCGGCATGATGACCGGAATCATGCCTGATGCCTTGGCAAGGGATTCGAGCACCAGACCGAAGGGCTGGGCAAGCGTCAGGGTGAAGCGGCGCTCGTCCTCCACCCGCCACTGCGCGCCGGCGGCCATCATGGCGCGGCCGTAATTGTCGCGCTTGGACCAGCGTTGCAACGATGCGACGCAGTCAGCGGCGCGGACCGAGGCGCCGTCGTGGAAGGTGAGACCGGGTCGCAGAGTGAAGCTCCAGGTCAGCCCGTCGTCGGATCGGGTGTAGCTTTCCACCATCTGCGGTTTCGGCACGCCGTGCGAATCCAGGCCGAACAGCGTGTCGAAAACGAGATAGCCGTAGTTCCGCGTCACGTAATTGGTCGTGAACATCGGATCGAGGAACTTCAGGTCCGCCTGCGGCACCATGCGCAGGGTCGTGGGAGCGCCGGCGGCGCCTGCATCCGCAGCGGTGAGCAGCGGCAGGCAGGCGCTGGCGGCGAGGACCGAGCGTCGAAGGAGCGATGGCATGGGCAAGGGCATGGGTAAGCTCCGGTCGGGAGGGGACGGCGGGGGTCAGGTCCAGTTCGTGTCGGCGGCGAGATGGACGACGCAGTCGCCGGGTTGCACGTGGGTGAAGCTGCGGACGCAGACCGCGACACCGGAGCCGCGGAAATGCAGTTCCACGGGGTCGCGCCAGGGCGCGTGGGGGTCGTGGATGCGACCGGCGAGCTGCCCCTCGCTGACATCGTCGCCGAGGCGGAAAGCGGGCTCGAACAGGCCGGGGCAGGGCGCGAAGACATAGTGCCGTTCACCCTCCACGCGCAGCAGCCGGCCCGGGCGCGGCTCGGGTGCCGGATGTTCGGGCAGCAGGCCGATCGCGGTCAGCAGACGCTCGATGCCGTCCTCGACGATGGCCAGATTGGTCGGATCGCAGGTGCCGAACCCTCCGAATTCCCCGCACAGGAACAGCTTGCCCTGGCGTTCGGCGGCGGCGGCGAAGGTGCGGTCCTCGCCCAGCAGGTTGGCGATCATCACGTTCGGCGCGCCGAATCCCTCGACCAGCCGGCGGTAAAGTCCCTGCCGCTCTTCGTCCGGAGGTGGCGAGGCGAGCAGGGTCGGCAGATGGTTCATTGACGCTCCCCCGGCGTGCAGGTCGAGGGCTAGGTCGGCCATCGGCAGCAGGACGGTCTCCACATAGTGGGCGATCATCTGGGTCGGCGTGCCGTCGCGGGCGCCGGGGAACATCCGGTTCAGGTTGCCCTTGTCGATCGGCGAGGTGCGGCTGCCGTTCATATGGGCCGGGAAGTTCAGCGCCGGGATCACGATCAGGCGGCCGCTGATCGCCAGCGCGGGCAGGCGGCGCACCAGCTTGGCCAGGGCGATCGGCCCCTCATATTCGTCGCCGTGATTGCCGCCGGTCAGCAGAACGGTCGGCCCGCTTCCACGCTTCAGCACGGCGACGGGGATGGCGATGTGCCCGTAGGCGGAACGGTCGTGGGAATGGGGAACGCGCAGCGTGCCGGTCTGGAAGCCGTCGCGTACGAAATCGACATCGATGGAGATGCGGGACGTCGCACGGGTCATGCGGACCTCGTTGGGCCAAGAGGATCTGTTTTGAAAGCAGCGTCGCGAGGCGTCGGTCGTTCCGACAGCATCGTTCGGATCACTGACTGTCATCAGTGTTGCGAATTCCCGATGGAACTGCGAGTGCTGTTTTCTGCTCATACTGATGCCTCCTAGGCATCGGTATGAGCATGGCGGCGCGCCCGCAAAGGGTGTTCAGAGAGCGGCGGCGATGACGGAGCGGAAGCGGATCAGCGCCTGGTTGGCGTTCTCGGACAGGCACGCGAAGGATAGCGGCAGGCGGATCGACACGTCCGCCAGATCGAGGAACTGGGCCCGTGCGGGGGGACGCGCGCGGTTCGCCGAGTTGACGATGGCTGCTCCGATTCCGGCGGAGACCAGCGACAGGATGGCGGCTTCGGTCGACACCTCCTGCACCACATTCAGGGTCAGCCCGGCTTGGCGGCAGGCGCTCAGCAGCAGGTCGTAGTAAGCTGGGTAGATCGAGCGGGGAAAGGTGACGAAAGGGCGGCCGGCAAGGTCCCGAGCGCGCATTGGAACATCCGCCGGCAGCCCCCAGGCGCGCGGCACCGCGAGCGTCACGCCATGGTTGAGCAGGGGGACGGTCGCGAGGTTGGCCGGCGGCGGCTCGAACAGGTAGACGAAGCCGCCGTCCAGAGTTCCATCTTCCATTTCCTCCAGCTGCATCGGGGTGTTGAGCGGCGCCAGCTCGAACTGGACACCGGGAGCCTCCCTTTGGAAGCGGCTGAACAGTTCCGGCACCAGTCCGTCCCAGCCGGCGTTTTCTACGAAGCCGATCCGCAGCCGCCCCTGTAGACCGGCGGCGATGAGCTTGACGGAGCGGCCAGCGGCTTCCAGTTGTGCCAGGAGTCTGCGCGCCTCGACCAGATAATGGGCGCCGGCGGCGGTGAGCCGCAGCCCGCGCGGCCCGCGATCGAACAGCGCGACCCCCAGTTCCTCCTCCAGGAACTGGATCTGGCGCGAGATGGCGGGTTGAGTGATGTGCACCCGCTTGGATGCCAGCCGCACGCTCTCATGCTCCGCGACGGCAATGAAGTAGCGGAGATGGCGCAATTCCATGGGCTACGCTCCGAATGGGGGCGTTTGGGTGGCGAGTTCCCGGCCGCCGCACGCGCGTGGTCGGCGCGGTGACATCGCCCCGGGGCGATTCATGCGAAGCTCCAGTGGAAGCACTCGCCCCTGCGTACGACGCGGCCCGCCGAACGGCCGCCGAAATGTGCGGGAAGGACCAGCGCCGAACGCTCCGCGGCGTGCTCCAGCGCCCAGCGGCGCGATCGGCGGGCCGCTTCGGCATCCTGGCAGAACATCGAATTCCAGGTGGGGCGAAGCACCTGCACCGGGCTGTGAAGGACGTCGCCGCTGAAGAAGGCCTCATGGCCGGCGGAGCGGACGGAAATGGACATGTGGCCGGGTGTATGGCCCGGGGTGGGATGGAAGGTCACCCCCTCGATCACTTCGCCGCCGTCGTCGGGTACGAGGTCGAGCAGGCCGGCCTCGATGACCGGCAGCACGCTGTCCTCATAGACGCCGGCGGCGGGGCCGGTGCGGAAGCCTTCGCTGGCCGCCTTGTCGTTCTCGGTCCGCGACCAGAGGTAGCGTGCGTTGGGAAATGCGGGGGTCCAGCGCTCGTCGTTCCAGTGTGTGTTCCATCCGACATGGTCACTGTGGATATGGGTGCACAGCACGTAATCGACGGTCTCCGGAGCGATGCCGGCCGCCCTCATCCGATCGAGGAGGCCTGTGTGCAGACCGTCGAACTGCGGGACCCGACGGGTGCGGCCGTCGCCGATCCCGGTGTCGATGACCATAAGATGATGCGGGGTCCTTACCACCCACAGATTGACGTTGACCACCAGACCGGCGCAATCGGGGGTCATCGCATCCGGGATCAGCTCGTCCTGATGTGGAGCGATCAACTCATCCGCCCAGTCCGGCAGGAGCATGGTCGCCTCATAGGGGGGAAAGACGATTTCGGTCAGCCGGAGAATGTCGAGGCTGCCCAATTGGAGGCGCGGTTCGTCGGTCATCCTCGCAGCCTCCCATGGAGCATGCCATCTGTGGTGCCGTGGCCGGCTAGATATAACATGGGCACCGTCAACTTGTCGGTTACCTTGTTGCAAGGGCCGGCGAACGCGGGGTATGGGACGGCATGACGACGTGCCCCGATCCCCGCTACGCCGGCTACCGCTTTCCCGCCGAGATTGTCGCGACGGCGGTGGGGCTGTACCTCCGCTTTCCACTCAGCTTGCCAATGGGGGAGGAGATGTCGCGGCACGCGGCATCACGGTGAGCCATGAGATGGTACGCCAGTGGGCCCGGAAGTTCGGCCCAGATATCGCTACTCGACTGCGCCGCCGGGCGCCACGGCGGGGCGACCAATGATACCTCGACGAGGTCGTACTGACCATCGGCGGCCGCAAACAATACCTCTGGCGGGCCGTGGATCAAGACGGCTTCGTTCTTTGCCCTGCTTCAGAGCCAGCGCGACACCAAAGCAGCCAAGCGCTTACTACGCAAGCTGCTGAAAAAGCAGGGCCGGGTACCGCGCGTTCTGATCACCGACAAACAGAAGTCCGACGCCGCCGCCAAGCGGGAGTTGGCCATGGGCGGGGAACACCGCCAGCACAAAAGGCTGAGCAATCGGGCCGAGATCTCCCACCAACCCACCCGGCGACGTGAACGGCAGAGGAGGCGCTTCAAAGACCTCGTGCAGGCCCAGCGCTTCCTATCCATCCACGACCCGATCGCAAATCACTTCCACCTTCGTCGCGACCACCGCTCTGCCGCCGACTTTCGGAAGGCTCGCACCCAGGGGTTCCAGGTCTGGGCCGCGGTCGCCGGCGCGCCGCTGGCCCCCTAATTAGAAAGACCGTTCCAGGCTCATGCGTCTTCACTCTGGCGGGTCATCGACAAGTTGACGGTGCCTGCACAACAATGATCTTGCCCTGGTTCGGTGGACACCACAGCTAAGCTCCGAGTGGAGCGGGAAGGTGTCTGATGACGAAGACGAGGCGATCCTTCACGGACGAGTTCAAGCGTGAGGCCGTTGCCCTGCTGGAAGCGAGCGGCCGGCCACTGGAGCATGTGGCGCGAGAGTTGGGCCTCCAGGCCTCGGTGCTGCGGAACTGGCGGCGGGTAGCCCAAGGCCACCCGCCGCGCTCACGGTCTGGCGCCCCTGCCGTATCCGGCACCGCCACGCCGGCCAAGCCGGACGAGCAGACGGCGGAGATCGCGAGGCTGCGACGCGAGCTGGAGCGCGCCCGGCAGGAACGCGACATTTTAAAAAAGGCAATCAGCATCTTCTCGGAAGCACCGAGATGAGGTTCCGCTTCATCGAGGACCACCGGGACGAGTTTCCGACCCGGCTCATGTGCTCGGTGCTCGGGGTGTCCGCCAGCGGTTACTACGCGTGGCGTGGGCGGCCGGAAAGCCAGCGGGCCGCTGCCAACCGACAGCTTCTGGTCGAGGTCCGACGCATTCATGGTCGCCACCATGGCCGCTATGGCAGCCCGCGCGTGCATGCAGCCCTCCGCGCGGAGGGCGTCGCCGCCAGCCGGGGCCGGGTGGCGCGTCTGATGCGCCGGCACGGCATCTGGGGTGCAGCCGCACGCCGGTTCCGGCCCGTCACGACCGACAGCCGCCATGGCCTGCCGGTTGCTCCCGATCTGCTGGGCCAAGCCTTCCAGGTGGCCGCGCCCAACCGGGTCTGGCTTGCCGACATCACCTATTTGCCCACTGCTGAAGGCTGGCTGTATCTGGCGGCAGTCAGTATGCTTCCCGGGACTACCGGGACCTGTTGCAGGCGGCCGGGATGCGGCAGTCCATGTCGCGCAAGGGCTGCTGCTACGACTGTGAGACTATGGCGGCAGTCTGGGAGGCCTGACCCGTGCTTACGACTGACCCTGTGTCATGGCATTGAACTGTCGGTCCCCCAGGCTGCGCCGGAGGGCTGCGAAGCGTGACTTGATAGGAGCTTGAGGGAGTGCCGTCCCGTCACAGTCCTGTCCGCTCGCAGGTCGCCTTCGGGTTCTATCTGCCTGGGGGACCCACATGCATGATATCACACCGGATGCCGTCGTCGTTGGCATCGATACTCACAAGGATGTTCATGTCGCTGTTGCCATCAGCGGCTTGGGCGCTCGGCTCGCCAGTGCTTCTTTCTCCGCAACAAGCCGAGGCTATCAGCAACTCGCAGACTGGGCTTGCAACCTCGGTTCCGTACATGCCTTCGGCATCGAAGGCACTGGGTCATACGGTGCCGGTCTCAGCCGGGCGCTGATCGCCCGAGGCTTGCACGTCGTTGAAGTCGGTCGGGTCAACCGGCAACTCCGCCGCAGACATGGCAAGACCGATACCGTCGATGCCGAGTCCGCTGCACGCGCCGTTTTGGCGGGTGATGTCGATACCCAACCCAAAACGGGAGACGGTGCCGTCGAGATGATCCGTCACCTCAAGGTTGCCCGCGATACGGCTGTCAAGGCGCGGACCCAGGCCATCGTCACGCTCAAGACGCTTCTGGTGAATGCGCCGCAGCCGCTCCGTGAACGGTTTATCGGCATTTCTGGCAAGATGACGCTCATCAAGGCAATCGCAGCCCTACGCCCAGGAAAGCCTGTTTCGACAACTGCGTCTGCGAAGATGGCGTTGCGGGCTTTGGCCCAGCGTTGGCTGATGCTGGACGCTGAAATCAAGCAGCATGAGGCCGTTCTCGAGGTGTTGGTACGCGCCCAGGCGCCAGCGCTGATGGAGGCGCCAGGTGTGTCGACCGGTACGATCGCCGACATGCTCATCGTGTTGGGCGACAATCCGCAACGAATCCGATCCGAAGCCGCGTTCGCGAAGCTTTGTGGCGTCTGCCCAGTTCCGGCCTCAAGCGGCAAGACGAGCCGTCATCGCCTCAACCGTGGTGGCAACCGGCGCGCGAACGCCGCCCTCTACCGCGTAGCTCTTGTTCGCATGCGACATCATCCGCCGACCCGCGAGTACGTCCAGCGTCGAACAGCTGAAGGCAAATCACCTCGCGAAATCCGCAGATGCTTGAAGCGCTATATCGCGCGGGAAATCTATCAACATCTCTGCACCGGCAAACCGCCAGGCAAAACGGCTTAAAAGACGGTTGACCAACATAGGAGCATCAATGCTCCCATGGAGAGCTTCTTCCACACTCTCAAGGTCGAGTTGGTCCATCGTACTCGGTTCGAAACCCGCGACCAGGCGCGCCGGGAGGTGTTCGCCTACATCGAAACCTACTACAATCGCCAACGCGCTCACTCGGCCATCGGATACATCACCCCAGAACAGGCCGAGCTAAGATCTGCGTGAAACCCTGTCCACCGAACCAGGGCAAGATCACAGGGCGTAAGCACCTTCCCGTACAGCGTCAAAGCCGAGGCGAGCCACGGCACGTCGAACTCGGCAGAGGCGCCGGCGGTGACCGTCAAGTCGGCACGATCGAACAGCGCGACGCAACGAAGCGACGGGTTGTGCCGGGATAGGTACAGGATGCCGTCCGGCCCGTCCGGATGCCGGTGCAGAGCGGCAGCCCAGGCTTGCGACACCCGGTAGCTGCCAGTGTTGACACCGCCTGTCGTGCCGACGGCGCTCAATCCCGGGCCGCAGAAGTCGACGAGGCGCAGATCGCGGCTGGCTTGAATTGCCGACCACCGCCGAACGGCGACCTCCTCCAGGGAGACCAGACGCAGCCTGGGGTTCCGGAGCATGGTTTCAACCAAGGCAACCTCCAGCGTCTCGCCCGCATAGAGCGTGCCGAAGATGCAGGCCGGATCGTCGTAGCGGTTGCCGGGTGGAATGCGCGGCCCGAAATGAATGGCTCCAAAGGTCTCGTGATGGACCCTGTACCAGACTGTGGCTTGCGGCACCGTCAACAGGGGCAGTGGCCGTCCGTCCAAATCCGCCCCAGGCATCGGCGCCTGCATCGGCGCTGCGAATGGCCGCGGGTCAGGCGCCATAGCCGGCCGCGTTCGCGACGACCTCGTCGGCGAGGCCGGCCTTCAGCGCCTCCAGCGGGCTGGACCCGTCGAGTTCGTCATCTGCGGTCAGCAGCCACTCCAAGCGCATCCACGGATCGCGGATCGGCATTGCCGCAAGCGCCTGATCAAGGCCGGGCACAAGTCCGTCCCCTGTGAATTGCGCCGCCGGGTAAGCGTAGTCATGGCCCTGGGAGATCGCGATCAGGCGGTGCGCCCGCCGCCTTTTGTCGACTGCCTGGCGTGTGATGCCAAGCAGGGCGGCAACGTCGTTCACGCCGAGGATTCCCCCCGCGCGTTCCAGAATGTCCTGCTTGGTCTTCGCACCGGCAGCCAGCAAAGCCGCTGTCGGGTCCAGGTCGGCCACTGCTGGGGTGCCAGCCAATTCCGATGCGACATAGGCGAGCGTGCCGACATCGGTCGAGGCTTGCATGGCCGCCGCGATCACCTCGTCGCCGCCTTTGGCAAACCGGGTCAAGCCGGTGACGACGCGCTGGAAGAAAGCCCGCTGGAGCGGTGATCCCTCCGCTGCAAGGCGGGCGATCGACACCGCTGTCCCAGAGTCCGGACGCCGGTTTTGCCGCTTCGTTCCCTTGTCGGCCCTGACTGCCACCATGTCGACCTCCACGGTTCAGAACGGTTGGTTGACGCGCGACTATATATGTATCACAAAAACCACGTAAACCACCCTTCCTGAACGCGGGCATCTTCACATAAACGGTGCCGTACGCCTGGAATCTGAAAAGCATTCGTGATCGGGAGTGGTCTGCTGGCCAATTCCCAAATACTTGAAATGTTGCGGACGCTAACGATCGGAAAAACGGCAGCGGGTCGCGATGAAATCCACAAACGCGCGGACGCGAGCGGGCAGGGGGCTTGCACCTCCGAGATACACAGCGTGGATGTCCTCATCGTGGTTGGGGTTCATATCCTCCAGAATCGGCATAAGCGTACCGGCAGCGATGTCGGAACCCACTTGGAAGCGCGCCAATCGGGCTAAACCGGCGCCACCCAGGACGAGCAACCGCGCCGCGCTTCCGTCGCTCGCCCGAACGACAATGGGCGGCATGTGCTCCTCGATCCTGTCGCTCACTTGGAACGACCAGCCGCCGATGGTACGCGCGAAGGTCCAGCCAATGCCCTTGTGCTGGGCGAGGTCGCCGGGTTGGGTTGGAGTTCCATATTTGTCCAAATAAGCCGGAGAACCGACCACGACCATGCGAGTGCTCCCCAGCTTGCGGATCATCAGGCTGGAATCGCGCAACGGCCCGGTTCGGATCGCGACGTCAGCCCGCTCCTCCATCAGGTCGACCACCGCATCTGACATTACGAGGTCGATGGTGACGCCGGGATATGCGGCCAGGAACTCGGGCACCAATGGTATCAGGTAGTGAATGCCGAAGGGGACATTGCTGTTGACGCGCAGATGGCCGCGTGGCGCAGCACCAGCCGAGGCATCCCGTTCGGCCTCCTCGATCTCGCCCAGGATCCGCACAGCGCGGGCATAGAACGCCTGACCCTCCGCCGTCAGGCTGAGGCGGCGGGTTGACCGGTGGATCAGCCGCGTGCCGAGCCGTGTCTCCAACCGCGAGATGAGTTTGCTGACACCTGATGGTGTAAGGGCGCACGCACGGGCTGCCGCCGTGAATCCACCGAGAGAGACGACCTGCGCAAAGACCTCCATCTCGGCCGTCCGGTTCACCTCCATCCGCGTCACAATGATGATCATCCGTCACAAGTGCTGAGACTAGAAGCAGTCTAATTCATAGATGTTACGTCAGCTATATCCTTGACAAGTGGACGACGCGCTTCGGCACGGCGACCGGCGTGACCGTGACAGCCTTGATGAGGAAAGAAGGACATGGAGTACCGCACACTCGGAGCCTCGGGGCTCAAGGTCCCAGCGCTCAGCTTCGGAACGGGTACCTTCGGCGGCAAAGGACCGCTGTTCTCGGCTTGGGGGAACAGCGGCATCGATGACGCCCGCCGGCTGATCGACATCTGCCTTGACGCTGGCGTCACACTCTTCGACACTGCTGATGTCTACTCCGACGGCAGCTCGGAGAAGGTGCTTGGCGCCGCAATACGCGGGCGACGCGACCAGGTGCTGATCTCGACCAAGACCGGCTTGCCTATGGGTGACGGGCCGAATGATGCAGGCGTCTCCCGTCACCGGCTGACCGGCGCCGTGGAGGCGGCGCTCCGACGGCTCGGAACGGACTACATTGACCTGCTCCAGCTGCATGCTTTCGATGCCTTCACTCCGGTGGAAGAGGTGCTGCACACGCTGGACACGCTCGTCCGTTCTGGGAGGGTCCGCCATATCGGCGCCTCGAATTTCGCGGGCTGGCAGCTGATGAAGTCGCTCGCGACCGCCGACCGTCATGGTTGGCCGCGTCATGTCGCGCACCAAGTCTACTATTCTTTGACCGGGCGCGACTACGAATGGGAGTTGATGCCCCTTGGCCTCGACCAGAAGGTCAGTGCGCTCGTCTGGAGCCCCCTCGGCTGGGGGAGGCTGACCGGTAAAATCCGCCGCGGCCAGCCGATTCCGCAGGGCAGCCGCCTCCACGACACCGCTCAGTGGGGGCCGCCCGTCGAGGACGAGCGCCTTTACCGGATCGTCGACGCGTTGGACGTTGTTGCGGCTGAGACCGGCCGCAGCGTGCCCCAGGTGGCGATCGCCTGGCTGCTCTCGCGGCCGACCATATCCTCGGTGATCATCGGCGCCCGCAACGAGGCGCAGCTGCGCGAGAACCTGGGCGCCGTCGGCTGGAGGCTCGAATCCGGGCAGATCGCCCGTCTTGATGCGGCCAGCGACGTGATGCCCGCCTACCCTTATTACCCGTACCGTACGCAGGAGGGGTTCGCTCGCCTCAACCCGCGGCCTGTCTGAGGTCCTGGAGTGCTTCAGGCGGCACCTTCGGTCGCACCGCCGCCGCCGACCCAGCGGGAAGACAGTGCTTAATAGACCCGGCGCACACCCCTGGCCGGTACACACTCCTGGAATGACGGTCGCCGGCCCGTGGTGGGGTGGAGATTACCGTCCCGTCACGTCCTGCCGTGCGACGACGAAGGGTGACAGGATGTCAGCGTTCAGATCGATGCCGAAGCCTGGGCCATCCGGCACCGTGACGGTCCCGTCGTTGTTCACCGCGGGACGGCCGCAGAGGTCCAGCAGGGGATTGGGCCCGGCATCGAATTCAAGGAACGGATAGCCTCCGGCAGCGCCACCGCTGCGCAGCGCGGGCAAGGTCGCGGTCAGATGCAGAGCCGCCTGGAAGTTTACGATTCCTCCCCAGACATGGGGAACGACCGGCCGGTCGTAGAGCTCCGCCAGCGCAGCCACCCGTCCGACACCGGTCAATCCGCCGCAGACGGCGATGTCCGGCTGCAGAACATCCATGCAGCCGGCCTCCAGGAAGGGCCGGAAGGCACGCGCATCCGAGAAGGTCTCTCCACCGGCCAGCGCGGGCGTCATCCGGCCGGACAGCATGCGGTAGCCTTGCAGATCGCCGGGGACCGTTGGTTCCTCCACCCAGAGCAGACCGGCCTCCTGCATTTTCGACACGGCGGCCAGCGCAGCCCGCGGCGCGTAGGACTGGTTGAAATCCAGCATCAGTGTGCCGTCCGGCCCCATCAGTCGGCGAACGGCGTTGACGACGGCCGCATCGTCCGCCGGGGCGAATCCACTGCGCAGCTTGATCGCCTTGAATCCCGCCCGGAGATAGCCCTCCACCTCGCGTTCGAAATCCCGGTAGGGATGACCGCCGGGCTTGAAGAAGGGACCGCTGGCGTAGGCGGCGACACGGTCGCGCAGGGTGCCGCCCAGCAGCGTGCTGACCGGAATGCCGCGCAGGCGTGCCGCAAGATCGTGCAGCGCCATGTCAACGGCCGCCACGGCCCCCATAGCTCCGCCGGCGACCTCGCGCATCTCCTGCCAGAGCCGGCCGATCTGCTGGGCATCCTGCCCGAGAAGGCGGGGGGCCAGGCGCGAGGCGATGGTGGCGTGATCGGCCGCGGGAGTATGCCAAGCTTCGCCCCAGCCGGATCGGCCGTTGCGATCCACGATCTCGACGAACAGGGTCTCGCGACGGTCGAAGGACACCAGCGCGTTGCCGATGATTTCGGGCAGAGGGGCGACCAGATGATAAAGGCGGACGGCGGCGATGCTCATGCCTTGCTTTCCTGTGTATTTTCCAGGGCGGAGGGGGACGCGTTGGCGACACCGCCACGCATCACGTCGCGCATCAGATGGCCGAGCAGCAGGATCGCGCAGGCCGTCAGCGCCATGGCGCCGGCAAGGACCAACTGTGCACCGGCGAAGCTGCCGGTGGCATCCCGCGCCCAGCCGATGATGGTGGGACCGAAGAAGCCGCCCGTGCTGCCGACGGAGTTGATCAGCGCGATGCCGGCGGCGGCGGCGGTGCCGGTCAGCAGGGTGGTCGGGAAGATCCAGATATTGGGCGACGCCCCGCCAATTCCGGCCGCCCCGATGGTCAACCCGACCAGTCCGAGCAGCGGATCGCTGCTGAGCGCGGCGAGGACGAAGCCCGCGGCGCTGACCAGGAAAGGCCCGGCCGCGTGCCAGACGCGTTCGCCGGTACGGTCGGCGTGGCGGCCCACCAGCACCATGGCCAGCGCCATGAAAGCGGAGGGGATGGCGGCGACGAACCCCGTCTGCACGGTGGTGAGGCCGAATGCCTTGACGAACTGCGGCATCCAGATGGCGATGCCCGTCGTGCCCATGACGAGGCCGACCGTGATCAGGCACATCAGCAGGACACGGGGATCGCGGGTTGCGCGGGAGACGGTGAAGCGTTCCGCCTTCTCTTGGGTCGCGCGCTCGGCCTGCAGCCGGGCGGACAGCCAGCGGCGCTCGTCCTCGGCCAGGAAGCCGGCCTTCTCGGGCGAGGACGGAAGGAAGAGGGCGACGACGATGCCCATGACGATGGCGGGCATGGCTTCCAGGATGAACATCCACTGCCAGCCGGCCAGACCGTTCCAGCCGTTCAGATGTTCGATGATCAGGCCTGAAGCGGGGGCGCCGATGACCGACGACAGCGGCACGGCGATGTTGAAGGTTCCGAACATCCGGGCGCGGTATTCCCGCGGGAACCACAGGGTCATGTAGAAGATCATGCCCGGAAAGAAGCCGGCCTCGGCGGCGCCCAGGAGGATGCGCACCAGATAGAAGCTACCGGGGCTCCAGACGAGGGCCGTCGCCGCCGAGAGCAGCCCCCAGGTGATCAGGATCCGGGCAATCCAGAGTCGCGCGCCGTAGCGGACGAGGAGCAGGTTGCTCGGAACCTCGCACAGCACGTAGCCCAGGAAGAAGATGCCGGCGCCGAAGCCGAAGGCGGAGGCCGAGAATCCCAGGTCTTGATTCATGGTCAACGCGGCGAAGCCGATGTTCACCCGGTCGAGAAAGGCCGCAAAATAGCAGACCATCAAAATCGGCAGGATGCGCCATCCCACCTTGGCGATGACGTCGGATCGCTCTTTCATCTTGGTTTCCTCCGAATTGCGAGGACTTCGCCACGCTTGCTTCGCTGTCCAAGAGTGTCCGTTCATTGACATTGATAATCAAATAGGATGTACTGAACATCTGATATTGGGAAAGCTGATATGCGGATCACCATCGCGCAGCTGGAGGCGTTCTTCTGGACCGCGCAACTGGGCTCTGCGCAACGGGCCGCCGAGCATCTCAACCTGGCGCAGCCCACGCTGTCGCTGCGCCTGAAGGACCTGAGGGAGGGCCTGGGAAGCGACGTTCTGGAACGGACGGGCCGCGGCCTGCGGCTGACACCCGAAGGCCGCCTGCTGCTGCCGAGGGTTTCCGCGATCATGACCGAGCTGCGGGCCATCGGCGGACAGGATGAATCCCGGACCATCGCCGGCCGGGTCCGGGTTGGCTTGGCCGAGGGCTTTGCCGTCACATGCCTCTCGCCGCTGCTGGCCGGGCTTTTGGATGATCATCCAGCCCTGCAGCCCGAATGGGTGGTGTCCACCAGCACCACGCTCGAAGACGCCCTTCTGCGCGACGCGCTGGACGTGGCGGTGCTGCTAAACCCGATCGGCGACGAGCAACTCCACCTCCAGCCGCTCGGCGCGCAGCCGACGAGCTGGGTGGTTCCGAAGTCCTGGGGGCTGACCGGTCCGCTGACCCCGCGGGATCTCTGGTCGCAGCCGATCTTCTCCAACCCTCCCCCTTCGGCCATGCACCGCCAGATCAGCGGCTGGTTCGCGACGGCGGGCCTCTTTCCCGGCCGTCTCAGCACCTGCACGAGCGTTGCGGTGATCGCGGAGCTGGTGGCCGGAGGGGTCGGCGCCGGGCTGCTTCCCATTCCCATGGCGAAGCGGTTCATCGCGCTGGGTCAGGTTCAGCTGGTGGCGTCCGATCCCCGGGTGGAGAATGGCCGGCTTTTCATCTGCTATCGAACCGGCGTCAACGATCCCAAGGTGGCTGCGGTCGCACGATCCATCGCCCAGGTGATGCGGCGGATCGACTATTTCGACATCTGACTGGTGGCGAGGGATGGAGCCGATCAGGCCTTCGGTCTGGCGCAGCGCCAGCCTGAACAGGGTGCGCCGTGGTGCATCGAGGCGAGTGGTGACGGACGGACCCCGTCTTCCGGTCTTTTCAAGAGACGCGGACATAGCTCGGGCATGCTAAACCGAACATGCGGTTGAGCAGGTTGGCCGCAATCATGAGCTCGGTACGCCGCCCGTCGTCACTGTGGGCGCGCAGGCGGTCGCCAATGAGCTGTTTGTAGCGCGCGATCACCGCCTCCGCTTTGGCCCGCGCGTTGTAGCCGGACGTTCGCTGCCAAGCCATGCGGCCAGTCTCGGCAATCGCCAGAAGGTGGCGGTCGCGCTGGGTCGGCGCCGCCTCCGCGGTGGCGCTGAGGGCGGTTCCGTTGCAAAGTTTGACGGCAGGCGCGAAGAGCCGCGGCGTCCGCGTCGTCAGGCGGCAACACCGAACAGGCTGGCGACGAAGGCCGCCTGGGTCGGCATGTCGTTGGTGGGAAGGGCGGCGACCTGCCCCTTGCGGACCATCGCCAGGATCTCGTAGCCGGCAATCGTCCGACGTGCCGTGTGGAAGCCCTTGAACCCGAGCCCCGGCCGGACCAGCCGCTTGATCCGTCGGTGATCCTGTTCAACAATATTATTCAGGTACTTTATCTGGCGCAGTTTCGTGAACCGCCACAGCTCGCCGTTCTTCTTCATCGCCTTGGTCGCGCTCGGATACGCGGCGTTCTTGTCCACGGTGAGGGTGCGCGGGTTGACCGTGTGCGCCTGCTTCAGCGCCTTGCGGAAGAAGCGCCGGGCCGCGGCCGCATCGCGCTTGGCGCTGAGTAGGAAGTCGATGGTCTGCCCGTGCGCATCGACGGTGCGGTACAGGTACATCCAGCGCCCCTTTACCTTCACGTAGGTCTCGTCCACCTGCCAGGAGCCGGTGGTCATCCGCAGGTGCGGGCGGATGCGCTTGTCCAGTTCCGGGGCGTAGGCCTGGATCCAGCGGTAGAGCGTCGTGTGATCGACCGTCACGCCGCGGTCGGCCAGCATGCGTTCGAGGTCACGGTAGCTGATCGGAAATTGCAGGTACCAGCGCACCGCCCACAGGATCACCTCCGCCGTGAACTGCCGGCCCTTGAACGGGCTCTTCCCGCTGCGCATCACCGTGTCACCCCAGCCGCCGATAGCGGCTGGGTTTTACCCGATCTCCGACCGCCGGCAAACTTTGCAACGGAACCGTCCGCGGTCGACCAGCTGGCGGGTTGACGAGACCTACGTGAAGGTGGGCGGAAAGTGGGCCTATCTATACCGAGCTGTCGACAAGCATGGCAACACCATCGACTTCTACCTCACTTCCACGAGAAACACCGCCGCCGCCAAGCGCTTCTTGTCCAAGACGCTCAACGGCTTGAAGGCGTGGGAGACGCCGACGGTCATCAACACCGACAAGGCGCCAAACTATGCGCCGGCCTTGGCGGAGTTGAAGGGCGAGGGCAAATGTCCCGAGGAGACCGAGCACCGGCAGGTCAAGTACCTGAACAACATGGTGGAAGCCGACCACGGCAAGCTGAAGCAGTTGATCCGCCCGGTGCGGGGTTTCAAAACCCTGAAGACGGCCTACGCAACGATCAAGGGCTTTGAGGTGATGCGGGCACTCCGCAAAGGCCAAGCGTCCCGCTTCAACATCACCCGCGACATGCGGGGCGAGGCGCGCCTTGTCGAACGGGCCTTCAACGTCGGACCCGGCGCGCTTGCCGAAGCCATCCAGTTCATCAGCCAACGGCTCGAACTCCAGGACGCATAGCGTCGGCGGTGATGCCCGTAACCATCATCTCCCGCTTGCCAGAAAACTTTGCAACAGAGCCACCTATCGCACCGACCAATACCAGCACTGGCCTTCATCCCATCGATTGGGTCTGAGCCTCGATCGGAGGTGCAGCCTTGGTCGCATTTCTCCCCTTCTCCGCCCTCATCGCCCAGCTGTAGGTGACCACCGCACAGGGGATCAGGGACGCGATGGAGTATCCAACGCCGGCAAGTGGATTGCCCGTCCAGTTAACGAGCGTCAGCGAGATCAGCGGCAAAAACCCGCCGAACATGACATTGCCGACCTGTTGCGCCAAACCAAAGCCTGTCGTGCGGCTCTGAGGCGGGAAGCATTCCGAAATAAAAGCGGGGAGGGGGGCCATGATCATTGCCGTCAGCGCGGCCAGCGCCATGATGAGAAGGGTGACGAGGGTCCACGAGCCCGTCTCGGCACCCGCCGCAATGCCGGAAAAGGCCGGATAGGCGATGACCATCCAGGAGACGATGCCGATCAGCATGGTCCTGGCACGGCCGATCCGGTCCGAAAGTCCGCCGAAAACCGGAAACAGCGGCGCGGTCACCAGCACCGCGACAGCGACGCACATGTTGGCCTGCATACTGTCGACCTTCAGGACGCCTTGCAGGAAATACAGCATGTAGACCACCGACGTGTACAATGCGACCGATGTCCCGCCCTGCGCGCCGAAGATCGCCAGCAGGATTCCTTTCCAGGCTGCCCGGCTCGTCAAAGATTCCGCGAGGGGCGACGCGGAGAGCGTTCCGGATCGCTTGAGTTCCAGGAAGACCGGCGTCTCTGTCATCTTCAATCGGATGAAAGTCGCCACGATGACGATCGGTGCCGACAAAAGGAACGGTATCCGCCAGCCCCACAGATCGAACATCTCGGCGCTGAGGCTGGTCTTGAGGACGGCGACGATGACAAGGGCGAAGAGCAGTCCGACCCCGGCGGTACCTTGCAGCACGCTGGTGTAGAGTCCGGCCCGTCGGGCTGGGGCGTGTTCCATCACGTACACCGCCGCCGAGCCATATTCGCCGCCCAGTGCGATACCCTGCACGACGCGCAGAGCGAGCAGCGCGGCAGGGGCGGCGACGCCGGCGGTGGCATAGCTCGGCAGGCACCCCATCAGGAACGTCGCCGCCCCCATCAGCGTCAGGGTCACGACGAAGGTTTTCTTCCGTCCGACCCGATCCGCCATCGGACTGAAGATGAGCGTGCCGATCGGTCGCGCGAGGAACGCCGCGCCGAAGCCCGCGGCGCCGACCAGAGCGCCCACCGCTGGATCCTCCGTTGGAAAGAAGAGCCTGGTGAAGGTTGCCGTAAGGGCGACGTAGACAAAGAAATCATAGTATTCCAGCATGGTTCCAAGGCTGGATGAGAAAACGATCGACAACATGTTCGGTGGCCGCGATTGGACCATTTCGGTTCCTCCCCTGCGCATCCGGTGTTTCAGAATGCGGATTGTTTGTGACGGTGGCCGCTCATGGTGCGGGGGCGAGCCGAAAGGCTCCTCCATTGCAAGCGGCATGGCTTTCGTTCCGGTCCCCAGGGGTCTTCGGAGCTGTATTTTTCCGGGCGATCAAAGTCTGGCTCGGACATCCGCGCCTTGGATTCCGGGCGCGCTCCGGACCGGCAGTGGATTTGTCCACGGAGCCAAGGCGGCTCTGTCTTTACGGACGGTAGTGAAAATCAGGCAGACGGACTAGCAAGTAAAATCGCTCAACTGTTGACCTGAGGGAAACGATTGCCGGAGACGCGGTGGGCGGGGCCGCGGATGTGACCGTCGAGCTTCCGATCCGTTAGGCGGCGTCGACCGACGTCAACCAGCGCTGGAGTTGATCGAGGACGGTGCGTTTCTGGCTCCGGACATTGGACACCAGATAGTAGGTGACGTTCCGGCGATCGAGCGCGAACGCGATCGGCGCCACCAGGTCGCCGGCCGCCAACTCGTCCTCGACGAGGACGAGTTGGGCCAGAGCCACCCCATGCCCTTCGAGCGCCGCCTGATAGGCCAAGGCCGAACTTTCCAGTTCCCTGCGGCGCTTGAGCCCGGTCATGTCGATGCCGGCTGCGTCGCACCAGAGCGCCCAATCGTCGGGACGGGCGCGTACGAAGAGCAGCGTTTGTTGAGCGAGCCAGGAGGCGTCCTTCGTCTCCGATCCTTTCAGCAAAGCCGGGCTGCAGACCGGGCGCAGTATGTTCGGCACCAGCGGAGCGGCGCGATGCTCGGGCCATTGCCCGTCGCCAAGCCGGATGGCCGCATCGAAGTCGCCCAAGTCGCTCCATTGAGATTCCGTCGTCAGACGGACATCGATTTCCGGATGGGCCAGTTGGAAATGCGACAGGCGGGGCAACAACCATCGCGTCGCGAAGGTCGTGTAGGAGCGCAGCTTCAGCACCGCCCGGCCGGACGAGGCGTGAAGAAGCGTGCTGGCCTTGCGCAACCCGTCGAAGTGGCTGGTGACCCGCTCGTAGTAGGCTGCACCGACCGAGGTCATGGTCAGACCACGGCCTTGGCGGGCGAACAGCGCGACGCCGAAATGATCCTCCAGCAGACGGATCTGCCGACTGATGGCGCTCGGCGTCACCAGCAATTCATCTGCGGCCGCCCGGACGCTGCCCGTGCGCGCGACGATCTCGAACGCCAGGAGCGCGTTCAGCGGAGGCAGGTCTCTCATGATCGACCGTGCAGTTTTGCTCAACAGTTGCGCAAGATTACTCGATTGTGGCGAAAGCGCAATCGGCGGCACATGGACTCATCACGGAGCGGCACCGCTCATGTCCATGGAGTCATTGATTCTTATGCTCGCACAGTCTCTTACCGGACTCACCGTTCTCGATTTCGGCCAGTTGATCGCCGGACCGGTCTGCGGGATGTGGCTCGCGGACATGGGCGCAACCGTCATCAAGATCGAGCCACCGGACGGCGAACTCGCGCGGCGGCTCGGCCCGCCCTGGCAGAATGGCGAAAGCCTGACAGCTCTGACGGCGAACCGGAACAAGCTGGCCCTCAGCATCGATCTCAAGCGGCCGGAGGCGGGCAGGGTGATCCGCCGACTGGTGGAGCGCGCCGATGTCGTTCTGGAGAATTTCCGGCCCGGCGTCACCACCCGCCTCGGCATCGACCACGCGGCCCTGTCCGCGGTCAAGCCGGACCTCATAACCTGTTCGCTCTCCGCCTACGGACAGATCGGGCCTTGGTCCGGCCGCCCCGGCGTGGATGGGATCATCCAGGCGGTCACCGGGCTGATGGCGGGGATCTCGGCCCCGGATGGAGGGCCTGGAAAGGTGCCGCTGCCGCTGGCCGACATGACGGGCGCGCTGTTCGCGACCGTCGCGGTCCTGGCTGCCCTGCGGCGGCGCGATGCGACGGGTGAAGGCGGGCATCTCGATGTCAGCCTCTACAATTCCATGCTGATGCTCCAGCAGCTGAACCTCGCCGCCTATCTCAACTCCGGTGCGGTACCGGAGCCGACGGGCAGTGCCGCTCCCTACGCCGCCGTGAACGAGGCGCTGCCGACCCGCGACGGCTGGATCATGGTCGCCGCCTACCAGGATCGCCGGTGGCAAGCGCTCTGCGCCCTCATCGGGCGCCCTGATCTCGTCGCGGATCCCCGCTTCGCGACGAATGCCGGGCGCGTCGCCGAACGGCCGGCGCTGCTTGCCGTGCTTCAGCCGATCTTCCGCCAGCGGACATCCGCCGAGTGGTTGCCGCTGTTGCGGGAGGCCGACATCGTCGCGGCCCCGGTCGCCGATTACGCCGAAGTCGCCGGCACCGAGCAGTATACGGCGAGTGGCATCGAGATCGAACTGGATCACCCGCGGGCAGGCCGCTTCCGCATGCCGGGCTTCGCCCTGGGCACTGCCGGCGCGGCGCGGCCGTCCGCACCACCACCCCTCACGGGTCAGGATTCGCGCGTGGTCCTGCAACGCTTCGGCTTCACTGAAGCGGATGTGGACGCGCTCGTGTCGGATGCTGTGGTCTTCACTGGAGCAACATCGTGATACGCCCATTTCTGAGGACTGAACGGGAGGGCGGACTCGTCTTCCTGACGATGGACGAGCCGGCAACCCGCAACGCTCTTTCACGGCCGGAGCAATGCGACGACTTCATTGCGGCCATCGAGGCCATCAATGCGGATGACAGCATCCACGTGGCGACCCTGACCGGCGCCGGGTCGGCCTTCTGCGCGGGCGGCAACGTCAAGGACATGCAGTCGCACCAAGGATTGATGGCCGGCGGGCCGATCGACATCGGGGAACGCTATCGGCGCACGCTGCAACGCCTCGCGCTCGCTCTTTACGGGCTGGAGGTGCCGGTCATCGCGGCGGTGAACGGTCCGGCGATGGGGGCTGGCCTCGATCTCGCCTGCATGTGCGATCTGCGCATCGCGTCGCCGTCCGCCACCTTCGCGGAGACCTTCGTCAGATTGGGGCTGGTGTCGGGGATCGGCGGCGCGTGGTTCCTGCCCAGAGCAGTCGGGCACGCCCGCGCGGCGGAACTGGCCTTCACCGGCCGGATCATCGACGCCGGCACGGCGCTCGACTACGGGCTGGTGTCGGAGATCGTTCCGGCCGACGGGCTGATGGATCGCGCCCACGCTTTGGCGGAGGAGATCGCGCGGAACTCCGCGCCGGCCCTGCGCTACACCAAGCGACTTCTTCGCATGTCGGAGCGCAGCGATCTGGCGGGCTGCCTCGACGCGACCGCGGCGCTTCAGACGCTGGCGCATTTGTCGCCGGAACATGCGGCCTCGGTCGACCGCTACCTGGAAGAACAGGCGGTTCGGCGGGCTGCGCGCCGGCAATTGCCTGCCTGATCGCGGCTAATCAGCGCTATTGGGGCTCGGCATTTCGGAATGTGGGAAGAACAATCATGATCAAGGTCTACAATCCTGCCGACGGTTCGCTGGTCGGCGAGGCACCAGACATGGGCATTGACGAGGTGCGGGCTGTCATCGACCGGACCTGCGAGGCGTTCAAGCCGTGGTCCCGCAGGTTGGCGAAGGAGCGCGGCGACATCCTGCGCCGCTGGTTCGACCTCGTCCGGGCGGACAGGCAGGCGTTCGCCGAAACCATGGTCCGGGAAAACGGCAAATGCCTGACCGAAGCGATGGGAGAGATCGACTATGGGCTTGGGTTCATCGAATGGTATGCCGAGGAAGCCAAGCGCGTGTATGGCGACACCATCCCGACGCACATGAACAACGCCGCGGTCATGGTGGTCAAGGAGCCGGTCGGCCCGACCGCCGCGATCACGCCATGGAATTTTCCCTTCATGATGATCACGCGAAAGGTCGCGACCGCGCTCGCGGCCGGATGCACGATGATCATCAAGCCGTCGGAGCTGACGCCTCTCACCGCCTACAAGCTGCTCGAGTATGCGCGGCTTGCCGGCATTCCCGAAGGCGTGTTCGAGATGGTGACCGGCGACCCCAAGGCCATTGGCGAGGCGTTCACAAGCGATCCGCGGATCCGCAAGATCTCGTTCACCGGTTCGACGGGCGTCGGCCGGCTCCTTGCCAGGAACAGCGCGGAAACGCTGAAGACGATGACCATGGAACTGGGCGGCAATGCTCCCTTCATCATCTTCGACGACGCGGACATCGAGGAGGCGGTGAAGGGGCTGGTGGCCGCCAAGCTGCGCAACTCCGGGCAGGTCTGCATCTCGCCGAACCGCATCTATGTGCAGGACGGCGTTCACGACCGCGTTGTCGCGCTGCTGGCGGACAGGGTCGCGTCGATCCGGGTCGACCAGGGGCTGCAGAGCGACTTCGTGGTCGGCCCGCTGATCAACCAGTCGGCCATCGACAAGGTAAGCGCTCTGGTGGCCGATTCCGTCGAAGGGGGAGCGATTGTCCGCATGGGTGGCAAGCCGCACGCCAAGGGCGGTCTGTTCTACGAGCCGACCATCCTCACCGGGGTCGAGGACAGGCTCCGGATCGCCCGGACGGAAATTTTCGGACCGGTCTTTCCCATTTACCGCTTCCACAGCGAGGACGAGGTGATCCAGCGGGCCAATGACACCGAGTATGGGCTGGTGGCCTACGCCTACACCCGCGATGCCGGCCGGTTTCTCCGCCTATCGCGCGATCTGGAAGCGGGTATGGTCATCCTGAATTCCGGCGCCGTTGGAACTGCGTCGGTGCCGTTTGGCGGGGTGAAGCAGTCAGGCTATGGCCGCGAAGGCAGTCATCTTGGGATCGAAGAGTATGTGCAGGTAAAATATGTGCTGATGAGCGGCATGGACCGATAGGCCGGACAGCGACCGGCCTTCTGGGAAAGCGGGGTGCGGAATGAAGCTGAAATGTGACAACACGCCTTTGATGATCTGAATTCCTGCTTTTTAAACATAGCGTCAGGTGATCTTGCCCCGGTTCGGTGGACACAGGTTCACGCAGATCTTAGCTCGGCCTGTTCGGGCGTTCTGTAGCCGATGGCAGAGTGGGTGCGTTGGCGATTGCAGTAGGTTTCGATGTAGGCGAACACCTCCCGGCGCGCCAGGTCGCGGGTTTCGAACCGAGTACGATGGACCAACTCGACCTTGAGGGTGTGGAAGAAGCTCTCCATAGGAGCATTGATGCTCCTATGTTGCTCAACCGTCTTTTAGGTTGCTTTGCCCGGCGGTTGGCCGGTGCAGAGATGTTGATAGATTTCCCGCGCGATATAGCGCTTCAAGCATCTGCGGATTTCACGAGGTGATTTGCCTTCAGCTGTTCGACGCTGGACGTACTCGCGGGTCGGCGGATGATGTCGCATGCGAACAAGGGCTACCCGGTAAAGGGCGGCGTTCGCGCGCCGGTTGCCACCACGGTTGAGGCGATGACGGCTCGTCTTGCCGCTTGAGGCCGGAACTGGGCAGACGCCACAAAGCTTCGCGAACGCGGCTTCGGATCGGATTCGTTGCGGATTGTCGCCCAACACGATGAGCATGTCGGCGATCGTGCCGGTCGACACACCTGGCGCCTCCATCAGCGCTGGCGCCTGGGCGCGTACCAACGCCTCGAGAACGGCCTCATGCTGCTTGATTTCAGCGTCCAGCATCAGCCAACGCTGGGCCAAAGCCCGCAACGCCATCTTTGCAGACGCAGTTGTCGAAACAGGCTTTCCTGGGCGTAGGGCTGCGATTGCCTTGATGAGCGTCATCTTGCCAGAAATGCCGATAAACCGTTCACGGAGCGGCTGCGGCGCATTCACCAGAAGTGTCTTGAGCGTGACTATGGCCTGGGTCCGGGCCTTGACAGCCGTATCGCGGGCAACCTTGAGGTGACGGATCATCTCGACGGCACCGTCTCCCGTTTTGGGTTGGGTATCGACATCACCCGCCAAAACAGCGCGTGCAGCGGACTCGGCATCGCCGGTATCGGTCTTGCCATGTCTGCGGCGGAGTTGCCGGTTGACCCGACCGACTTCGACAACGTGCAAGCCTCGGGCGATCAGTGCCCGACTGAGACCAGCACCGTATGACCCAGTGCCTTCGATGCCGAAGACATGTACGGAACCGAGGTTGCAAGCCCAGTCTGCGAGTTGCTGATAGCCTCGGCTTGTTGCGGAGAAAGAAGCACTGGCGAGCCGAGCGCCCAAGCCGCTGATGGCAACAGCGACATGAACATCCTTGTGAGTATCGATGCCAACGACGACGGCATCAGGTGTGATATCATGCATGTGGGTCCCCCAGGCAGCTAGAACCCGAAGGCGACCTGCGAGCGGACAGGACTGTGACGGGACGGCACTCCCTCAAGCTCCGATCAAGTCACGCTTCGCAGCCCTCCGGCGCAGCCTGGGGGGCCGACAGATCAATGCCATGACACAGGGTCAGTCGTAAGCACGGGTCAGGCCGCCCAGACTGCCGCCATAGTCTCACAGTCGTAGCAGCAGCCCTTGCGCGACATAGACTGCCGCATCCCGGCCGCCTGCAACAGGTCGCGGTAGTCCCGGGAGGCATTCTGACTGCCGCGGTCGGAATGTTGGAGGAGGCCGGTTGGTGGCCGCTGGCGCTGGATTGCCATCGCCAAGGCCGATGTGGCGAGTTCGGCACTCATATGGTCGCGCATCTCCCAGCCAACGATCTTCCGGGTCGCCAAATCGAGCGCCGCCGCCAGATACAGCCAGCCCTCGCCGGTGGGCAGATAGGTGATGTCGGCAAGCCAGACCCGGTTGGGCTCGGCCACCTGAAAGGCTGGCACCGTCAACTCGTTGGCACCGGTGAAGGTTGCGGGCGCGGTTTGACCAGGAACATGCGAAGGGTGGGCTGATTACGCGGCCAACGGCGCGCCGGTCACCTCGGACCAGGCGGTGAAGGCCTGGGCTCGGGCGGCACGGTACTCGGAAGCGGAGCGATGGTCGCGGTGCAGGTTGACGAAGTTGTTGATCGGGTCGTGGATCGACAGGAAGCGTTGGACTTGGCAGGGTGACTCGAAGCGCTTCATCTGCCGTTCGCGTCTTCGAGTGGGCTGATGGCTGTTCTTGGCACGGTTGTTCAGGCCCTTGTGCTGGCGGTGTTCACACCGGAGCTTCAGGTCCTTCTTGGCCGCGGCGTAGGACTTCAGCTTGTCGGTGACTAGCACACGCGGAGCCCGGCCCTGCTTCTTGAGTAGCTTGCGCAGCGAGCGCTTCGCCGCCCTCTTGTTGCGCCGACTCTGAACCAGCACGTCGAGGACAAAGCCGTCCTGATCGACGGCGTGCGACAGGCAGTGCTTCTTGCCGGCAATGCTGAGGACGACCTCATCCAAGTGCCACTTGTCGCTACGACTCAGGCGGCGCTGGCGGATGCGGGTGGCTATCTCACGGCCGAACTTCAGGCCCCACTGGCGCACGGTCTCATGGCTGACCGTAATGCCGCGCAGCGCCAGCATCTCCTCCACCATGCGCAGGCTCACCGGAAAGCGGAAGTACAGGTACACCGCGTAGCCGATGACCTCGGTAGGGAAGCGGTAGCCGGCGTACGTCGGATCGGGGCGCGTCGTCATTCCAGCCCTATACCGTCACCCAGGAGCCTCGGCCAGCGGCAACTTGACGGTGCCGGCTGAGCTACTCGACCACGGCCCAAAGTCTTGCATCGCTGGGTTTCATCGGGGAAGTCGGTGCGGCTTCGTAATCGGATATTGCCATCCTGCCGTTGCTGCTCGACCCTTGGTCCCGCCGATCGGTATAATGGCGCTGCCAAAGTCGGAATCCGGCGGTGCCGGTTCCGCCTTCCTTCCGTCAGCGTCCAGGATCGTGAATGCAAGCCCGCCAATTGGAAGTCTTCTGCATGCTGATGCGCTGTGGAACGGTCACCGGGGCGGCGGCGATGCTGAACATTTCACAGCCGGCCTTGAGCCAAATCCTGCTGCACGCCGAGGATCAGCTCGGATTCAAGCTGTTCGACCGGGTGCGCGGGCGTCTGGTGCCGACGCAGGAGGCCAACGAGCTGTATCCGGAGGCCGAGCGGATCTTTTCCGAACTCGGCGCCTTGCGCCGGCGTACGGTCGACATGCGCCATGGCCGCACCGGTCTGGTTCGTCTCGCTGCTTCGGCCCCGCCCTCCATGTCGATCGTGCCCAAGGCGCTGACCGCCTTCCGCGAGGCGCATCCCGACATCGTTGTGCGGTCGCTGGTCGCGCCGGTCGCCAGCATTCTGGACATGCTGCGCAGCGGCGATGTTCTGCTGGGGGTGGCGATGAACGACATGCCCCACCACGACCTTGATGTCGAGACAGTCGGGCATGCCGAACTGGTCTGCCTTTTGCCGGTGGGGCATCGACTGGCCGAACGGGCTGAAGTTGGATTTGCCGATCTGGTGGAGGAAACGCTGATTTCCTACCGGGTGGACACGCTGCCCGGCCGGCTCCTGGCCGGGGCGGTCGAGGCGGAGGGCGGCGTTTATGCCCCGGCGGTGGAAATCGACCTGTCGATCACAGCGCTGCCCTTCGTACGCGAGGGGATCGGCGTGGCGGTCGTCGATGGGCTCCTGCCGTGGAATCAGTTCTCCGGCATCGTCCAGCGGCCCTTCCACCCGAGCATCCGCGTGCCCATCACCATCCTGACCAGCAAGGAGCGCCCGCTGTCGGGCAGCCACGATTTGATGCGCGAATGCCTGCGCCGGGCCGCCCGTGCCCTGGAGCCCGGCGGTTCCTGACAGACCGGTCTCCGGTCAAAAATCGGCGACCTTGCCGGCGGAGAATCCGGCGAAGCGGTCGGGATGATAGGGCTTGGGATCGACGATCGGCGCCTGATCGGTGATGAGGTCGGCGATCAGATGGCCGGCGCCGGGGCCGATGCCGAAGCCATGGCCGCTGAAGCCTGCCGCCAGGATCAGGCCGGGCAGGCTGCCGACCTCACCGATGGCGGGAACGCCGTCGGGCGTGCTGTCGATGTAGCCGGCCCATGCGGCGGTGACCGGCGCGCCCTTCAGGCCGGGCAGCAGGGCGGTGGCGCGTTCGTGGGTGAGGCGGATGGTGCTGTGGTCCGGCGTGGGGTCCAGAACCCGCACCCGTTCCATCGGCGTCGGACGGTCGAGCCGCCAGCGCCGCAGCGTCTCGTGGCCGGAGCGCACACCCTCCAGCCCGCCGGGCATCAGGCTGCGCCAGCGCCGACGGAACATCGGCATGAATTGAGGCGCGAAGCGGATCTGCTGCATGGTCGGATCGACGCGCCCGCGCCCGCTGATCGCCAGCGTGTGGCCGCCGTCGCCGCGCCGGGTGACCGATACCGCGGCAGTGTGCAGGGCGTCGGGCAGACCGGACGGGCTGGGACCGACCGACAGGATCGACGAGCGGATGGAGGCGAGCGGGAAACGCACGCCGATCTGGTGGCAGAAGGAGGAGGCCCAGGCCCCGCCCGCCAGGACCACCAGCTTGGTGCGGATCGTGCCCTTTTCGGTGACGACGCCGCTGACCCGCCCGCCGTTGGTTTCCAGACCGCGCGCGGCGCAGCCCTGATGCACCGTGCCGCACAACTTCATGATCGCCCGCGCCACGGCGGGAGCCGCACAGGCGGGATTGGCGATGCCGTCCGACGGCGAGAAGACGCCGCCCTTCCAGGGCCGTCCGGTGGCCCGGCCCCGCTCGGCGGCTTCGGCGCTGCTCAGCATGTGGGTGGTGACGCCGACCGTCCGGGCGAAGTCGCGCCAGCGCGACCAGCCCGCCAATTCCTGGTCGTCATTGCTGAGATAAAGCAGGCCGCAGCGGCTGAAGCCGGTGTCCTCGCCGCTCTCGGCGGCGAAGCGTTCCCACAAATCCAGGCTCTTGGTCGCCATCGGCAATTCCCGCGCGTCGCGGTTCTGCTGCCGGCACCAGCCCCAGTTGCGGCTGGACTGTTCCGCCCCGACCTGCCCCTTC
This sequence comes from Azospirillum sp. A1-3, assembly GCF_023806445.1. Classification (NCBI taxonomy): domain Bacteria; kingdom Pseudomonadati; phylum Pseudomonadota; class Alphaproteobacteria; order Rhodospirillales; family Azospirillaceae; genus Azospirillum; species Azospirillum sp. A1-3. The sequence continues at coordinate 175,361 of NZ_JAMSLU010000002.1, read as the reverse complement.
TCCACCAAAGCAACCGACAAGCCGCGTCGGGCCAGATAGTAGGCCGCCCAGACGCCGACGATGCCGCCGCCGATCACGACGACGTCGGCCTGATCGGGCAGGGTCGGGGAGGACGCGATGGTTTGCAAGGGCGCGGGCATGGGGCGGGTCTCCGATTTCGGCGATGGGCCATCTAGCCATGGCACGCGGCCCGGTAGGCGCTGCTTTGGCCGATTCAACGGCATTATCTTCTGTCGTTGCCCAAAGACATGATGCTTTGTTCTGCCGGATAACTGCGTCTTGGTCATCGACAGGCAGGCGGCGCGTGCTAAGCTGGCTGGGTCCGATCGGCAGAATTTTCTGCTGCCGCTTTCCATTCCCCGCCCTCGAACCGGATGGGTTCCCCATGAAGCTGGACCGCATCGACATCAAGATTCTGCATCAGCTCCAGAAGAACGGCCGGATCACCAACGTGGAGTTGGCCGAGCTGGTGAATCTGTCGCCCAGCCCCTGCCTGATGCGGGTCAAGAAACTCCAGGCGGAAGGTTACATCGAAGGCTACACGGCGCAGATCAACGTCAGCAAACTCGGCCAGACCCTGACCGTCTTCACCGAGGTGACGCTGAAGAACCATCGGCAGGTCGATTTCGCCCGCTTCCTCGCCGCCGTCAAGAAGATCGAACAGATGCTGGAATGCCATCTGGTGTCAGGTGGCTACGACTACATGCTGAAGTTCGTCACGTCCGGCATCGGCGAGTATCAGGAGATCATGGAGAGGCTGACCGACATGGACATCGGCATCGACAAGTATTTCAGTTACGTCGTGCTGAAATCGCCGATCGTGCGCGCCCACATGCCGCTGACCACGCTGTTTCCGATGTAAGGCGGTCGCGGCGGAACCGTTGCCGCCCGCGCGGCGGCGAACCGCGCGGGGGCGAAGGCAGGGGCGAGGGAATGCCGGTCAGGCCACCCGCATCCGGTCGGCGTCGATGTCTAGCGTGTCGAGCCAGCTCGGATCCAGCTTCGGAACAGACGAGAACAGCAGCTGCGAATAGGGGTGCTGCGGCTGCTGTCGGACGGAGGGGATGATGGTCTCGACCGCCTGCCCGCGATACATCACGATAATCTCGTCGCAGATCGCCTCGATCACCGACAGGTCGTGGCTGATGAAGACATAGGACAGGCCGAGCTCGCGCTGCAATTCCTTCAGCAGATCGATGATCGTCGACGCGACGACGGTGTCGAGGGCCGAGGTGATCTCGTCGCACAGGATCAGTTTCGGTTCGGCGGCGAGCGCACGGGCGAAGTTCACCCGCTGTTTCTGGCCTCCCGACAGTTCCGCCGGAAGGCGGTGACGCAGGGCGCGGGGCAGGCGGACCATGTCCATCAGCGCGTCGATCCGCGCATCGCGGGCCTTGCCTCGCAGGCCGTGATAGAAGGTCAGCGGGCGGCCGAGAATGTCCTCGATCGACTTGGCCGGGTTGAGCGCCGTATCGGCATGCTGGAAGACGATCTGAAGGTCGCGCAACTGCTCGCGGCTGCGCTGGCGGGCGCTGTGCCACAACTCCCGCCCGTCGAACTGGATGTCGCCGTTGCAGGCCGGCAGGATGCCGGCGATGGCGCGCGCCAGGGTCGATTTCCCACAGCCGGACTCCCCGATGATGCCGAGGTTGGTGCCCCGCTTCACCTGCAGGCTCACCCCCTTGACCGCGAGGGCCAGCGGTAGCCCGTTCGACTGCGGCGGGCCGTAGCCGGCGCTCAGCGTCTTGATTTCCAGCAGCGGGGAGGAATCGGTGGCAAAAGCTTCCGCCGCGGCAACCCGCCCGCCGGTGTCGGGGTGGAAGGCGTGCAGCAATTCCTTGGTGTAGGGATGGGTCGGGCGCGTCAGGATATCGTTGACGCTGCCGGTTTCCTGCACCTCTCCGTGGCGCAGCACCATGATGCGGTCGGCGATCTGGGCGACGACGGCAAGATCGTGGGACACATAGACACAGGCGATCCGGCGCTTGGTGGTCACCGCCTTGAAGGCGCGCAGCACCTCGACCTGGGTGGTGACGTCGAGCGCCGTGGTCGGCTCGTCGAAGATCACCACCTTGGGATCGCCGATCAGGGCCATCGCCGCCGCCAGCCGCTGCAGCTGCCCGCCGGACACCTGGTGCGGGTAGCGGTCGCCGATGCTGTCGGGATTGGGCAGCGACAGGGCGCGGAACAGGGCGACCGCCCGGCGGCGGGCCTCGTCCGGCGGCATCAAATTGTGAATCCGCGTCACCTCGATGACCTGATCCATGATCGTCGCCGCCGGGTTGAAGGCGGCCGCCGCACTCTGCGGCACATAGGCCACGACCGTGCCGCGCAGGGCCGCCCGTTGCTTTTCCGACAGGGTCACCATGTCATGGCCGTCGACCCGCACCGTCCCGCCGGAAATCCGGCAGCCGGGACGGGCGTAGCCCAGCAGGGTCATCGCGGCGGTCGTCTTGCCGGACCCGCTTTCGCCGATGAAGGCGACGGTTTCGCCGGCGGCAATGTCGAGGTCGATGCCCTTCAGGATTTGGATCCAGCGGCCGGAATCGGTGGTCGCCTCGACCGTCAGGTCGCGGATTTCGACGAGGTTCGTCATCAGGAGGCACTCCGATCCCGGATCTTCTGCGGAAGATTGTCGATCAGCAGATTGACGCTGATGGTCAGGGTGGCGATGGCCAGCGACGGCACGATCACCGCCGGCGCCGCGAAGGGCAGGCCGCCGATGTTCTCGCGCACCAGCGCGCCCCAGTCGGCGTAGGGCGGCTGGACACCCAGCCCCAGGAAGGACAGGCCCGACAGCAGCAGCACGATGAAGACGAAACGCAGGCCAAGATCGGCCAGAACCGGACCGACGATGTTGGGCAGAATCTCCGACCCGATCAGGTAGGGCAGGCTTTCCCCGCGGATGCGGGCGACCATGATGAAGTCCATCGTGTCGATGTTGATCGCCAGCGACCGGCTGAAGCGATAGGCTCCGGGGATATAGATGACCGACAGGGTCAGGATCAGAACCGGGATCGACGATCCGACCGCCGCCACGACCATCAGGCCGAACAGCTTGCTGGGGATCGAGTTCATGGCGTCGAGCACCCGGCTGACCACCATGTCCACCGGTCCGCGCAGGACGGCCGAGGTCATGCCCAGCACGACGCCGGTGAAGCAGGCGATGGAGACCGCGGCCAGCGAGATGCCGACGGTGTAGCGGGCTCCGAAAATGACGCGGGACAGCATGTCACGGCCGAGATAATCCGATCCGAGCCACAGGCCTGGCCGCATCGGGCCGAAGTAATCGAGGTCGATCATGTCCCCCACCGAATGGGGGGCGATGTAGGGGGCGAACAGGGCAACCAGCGCCCAGAACAGAACCACGCAGAAGCTGACCAGGCCTACCGGATTGATCCTGTAGCCGGACCATGTTGCGAGGGAGCCGGTGGAGGTGTGTGTCTTCATCGGAGCCTCGGGTTCGACAGGATAGCGACGATGTCGGCGGCGGTGATCAGGATCAGATACCCTACGCAGAAAATCATCGCGCAGGACTGGATCAGCGGCAGGTCGCGGGTGGACACCGCGTCAACCATCAGCTTGGCGATGCCGGGATAGTTGAAGATCGTCTCGACGATGATGACGCCGCCCACCAGATAGGACAGCGACAGCGCCACCGCGTTGGAGATCGGGCCGAGCGCATTGGGCAAGGCATGGCGCAGGACCAGCCGGGGGCGCGACGCGCCCTTCAGCAGTGCCATCTCGACATAGGGCGTGTTCAGCGTTTCGATCACGGCGGCCCGGCTCATGCGGATCATCTGCGCCGAAACCCCGAAGGTCAGCGTGATGACGGGCATGGCATAGGCCCGCAGCAGCCCGGAGAAGCTGTCCACCTGATAGGTGAAGGACAGGGCGGGCAGCCATTTCAGGTAAACCGCGAACACCAGGACGGCCAAGGTCGCAACCACGAATTCCGGAACCGAGATGATGCCGATGGTGGCGATGGTGACGACGCGGTCATACAGCGTGCGCCGCCACATGGCGGCGGTGATGCCGAGCGTGAGCGCAAGGGGAACCGATATCAGGGTGGTCAGGCCGGCCAGCTTTAGCGTGTTGAGCAGCCGTCCGCCGATCAGCGACGCCACCGGCATATGGTTGGCGTAGGAGGTGCCGAGATCGCCCTGGAACAGCCCGCCGATCCAGTAGAGGAAGCGCAGCAGGGCCGGTTCGTCGAGATGCATGGCGGTGCGCAGGCCGGCGATCGCTTCCGGCGTTGCCGCCTGACCCAGCAGGATGGTCGCCGTATCGCCGGGCAGCAGCGTGGTGGCGAAGAAGACCGCGAAGGACACGATGGTCAGCGTGACCAGCGCGATGAGCAGCCGGCCGAGGACGAGGGAGGGAACGCGTGATGTCATGCCTGGCCTCCGCATGGTGAGGCGCCCCCGGAGGGCTTGCCCGGTTGGGCGGCGACGAGAGGGGCCACGGCGGGTTGGGACGGTCGGACAGCCGCCCGCCCCGGCCCGCCGATCCATTGTATCAGGCGGCCAGCCAAACATATTCGGCAAACGCGTAGCCCATCATGCCGCCCAGCGGGTTGGGAGCGAGGCCCTTCAGCTTGTTGGAGATGGCGTCCACGTTGGAGATGTAGGCGGGGATGATGGTGCCGGCTTCCTCGGAGATCATCACCTGCATCTGGTCGTACAGTTCCTTGCGCTTGGCCCAGGCGAGCGTGCCGCGCGCTTCGAGCATCATCTTGTCGAACTTCTCGGACTTGTACTGGCTCTCGTTCCACGGCGCTTCGGAGGCGTAGAGCAGGGAGAAGAGGATGTCCGGCGTCGGGCGCGGGTTGATGTTGCCGAAATGGATCGGGGCCTTCAGCCAGTAATTGCTCCAATAACCGTCGGACGGCACGCGCTGGACGTCGAGCTTCATACCGATGTCGGCGCCGGAGGCCTGGATCACCATCGCCATGTCGACGGCGGACGACGCGGCATCCGACGTGATCACCGGGATGGACTGCCCCAGCACGCCCGCCTTCTTGAACAGGGACTTGGCGCGTTCCGGATCGAAGGCCTTGGGCTTCAGCGCGGCGTTGTGGAAGGGGCTGGACGGGGACACCGGCTGATCGTTGCCGACCTCGCCGAAACCGCGCAGGGCCGATTTGACAATCTGTTCGCGGTTGACGAGATATTTCATCCCGTCCACGAAATCCTTGCGGCTGCCCGGCTCCATATCAAGGCGGATGTTCAGGTCGGTGTAGTTGCCGGACGTCGTCTTGGACAGAGAGAAGCCCTGCTGCCCGTCGACCAGCCGCGTGGAGCGCGGGTTGATTGAGGCGGCGAGGTGGATGTCGCCGGACAGCAGCGCGTTGACGCGGGCGTTGTCGTCGCTGATCGCGAAGAATTCGAAGGAGTCGACGTTCGGGCCGCCCTTCCAGTAATTCGGATTGCGCACGCCGATGGACCGCACGCCCGGCTCGAAGCTCTTGCAGATGAAGGCACCGGTGCCGTTGCCCTTGGAGAAGTCGGTGGTGCCGTCGGCCACGATCATGAAGTGATGCGTGGCCAGGATGGTGGGCAGGTCGGCGTTCGCGGTCGCCAGCGTGATGGCGACGGTGCTCTTGTCCACCGCCTTGATGTCCGTCATCTGGGCGGCGATCTTCGCGACCTTGGACCCGACGGCCGGATCGAGATGGCGCTTCAGCGAGAACACCACGTCGTCCGCGGTCAGCGACTTGCCGTCGTGGAAGGTTACGCCCTTGCGGAGCTTGATCGTCCAGGTCTTGGCGTCTTCGGTATCGACCGACTGGGCCAGTTCCATCTGGGGGATGCCGGCCTTGTCGAGGAAGGTCAGGCGGTTGTAGAAAGCGCAGCAGCGGACATAGTCGGTCGACAGCGACGCCTTCGCCGGGTCGAGCGTGTCGGCGGTGGATGACGACCAGCCGGCGGCCTTGAGCGTGCCACCCTTCACCGGTTCCTCGGCAACCGCGGCGTTGGCGCGGCCCAGAAGGAGGTCGGCGGCGGCAAGCGACACACCGCCCGCCATCAGCATCTTGAGCAGATCGCGGCGGTTGGCTCCACGCCGGATGGCGCTTTCGACCATGCTGTCGTCGATCCGGGACCAGCTATCAGGCGTTTTTGTCATGCTAGCCTCACTCTGTTCGTGTGTTGTCTGTTTCTTATTTTTTGGCGCGCTCCGGTTTGGCCCGGTTACGCGGAGACGGTCTTCGGCGTAGCGGTGGCATCGACCGCATCGGCCAGTTCCGCCATCGAGCGGAAATGGAAATCCGGTTCGGTGAATTCGGCGGGTTCGATGGTGCCGCCATAGCCCTTCTGCGCATGCCGCCGCTGGATCCAGCAATTGGTCATGCCGAGGCGACGCGAAACGCCGATGTCGTGATACTGGCTCTGGGCGACGTGCAGGATGTCGTCCTTGTTGCCGCCGTCGCGTTCGACGAAGTCAAACACCTGCTGAAAAAAGGCGGGGTCGGGCTTCTCGACGCCGGTGTCGTCAGCGGTGAAGCCGGCATAGAAGGGGTCGCCCAGCTCGCGGGAGAAATGTGTGAAGGCCCAGCGTCGCGCATTGGTCATCGCGATCAGCTTGTAGCGCTTGGCCAGACGGGCCATGGCGTCCCTGCTGTCGGGGAAGCCGGCCCAGGACGCCGCGGAATCACGCAGGCGTTCACCGTACTGCGTGCCGGTGGGAAGTCCCAGCTTCGGCGCGATGACCGAATAGACCCGTACCAGATCGTCCGGGAAAAGGTCGGTGGCGTCGGTGTAGCGCGCTTCGCGGTAGAGGGTCAGCGCCGCTTCGCCGTCCACCGTGGTTCCCGCCTCCGCCGCGATTTCGGCGAGGCAGTCCTTGATGCCGCCTTCGAAGTCGATCAGCGTGCCAACGACGTCGAAGGTCAGATATTTGAAATTCAGCAGACTCTTGGGCAACGCACCAACTCCTCATCAAGGACCGCGTGGGAACCGTGTCGGTTCGGCGGGGCGTTTCAGGTCCGGCGGGATCGGCCGCCGGGTGTATCGGGCCGACGCCGGGGTGCCGTCCCGGCGTCTGTGGAGGTGGTCCGGAGAACCGGTCTTCTGTCCCATCAGTGTGGTCGATGGGCCGGACGCGGGTCTCTGAATTTCGGTGCCGGACGGCAGAAAATGCTGGATATGGGGATATTCGCGGATTCTTCCGCGGGCTGCCCCTTTTTCGTCTATCGCATCGCCCGGCGGACATCGGGATCCTCCAGAGTCTGGTCGAGCGTGCGGGCCGTGCGCTCCAGGATCGCGTCGATGTCGTCGTCGGTGCAGCAAAGCGGCGGGGCATAGCCCAGGACGCCGTTCGCGAAGGCGCGGATGACCAGTCCGTTTTCCCAGGCTCGGTCGAAAATCCGCCGGGACGGCTCGGCGGCGGCCGGCAGCGGGGTCTTGCGGTCCTTGTCCACCACCAGCTCAATGGCGGCCAGCATGCCGCGCCCGCGCACATCGCCGACCAGCGGGTGGTCGCGTAGGGCATGCAGTCCGGCCATCAGTCGGGCGCCGGCCTTCACGCCGTTGGCCAGCAGGCCGTCCTCGTAGAGCCGCAACGCCTCCAGCCCCACCGCGGCACTCACGGGGTGGGCGGAGTAGGTGTAGCCATGACCGACCGCGGCGGTGCCGGCGGCATCGGCGATGGTGGCATAAACCGCGTCGGACAGGAAGACGGCCCCCATCGGCACATAGCCGGAGGTCAGGCCCTTGGCGGTGGTCATCAGGTCGGGGACCACGCCGTCGTCGGTGCAGGCGAACAGCGGGCCGGTGCGGCCGAAGCCGGTGATGACCTCGTCGGCGACGAACAGGATGCCGAGGCTGCGGCAACGGTCGCACATCGCCTTCATCCAGCCGTCGGGCGGAACCAGGACGCCGCCGGACCCCTGGATCGGTTCGGCATAGAAGGCCGCGACCCGCTCCGGCCCGCCGATCTCGGCGATCTTGGCGTCGAGCGCGGCCAGCGATGCGGCGATGATCGCGTCGGCATCGTCGCCGACCGGGTTGCGGTAGGCGTAGTGCGACGGAATCTTGTGCTGCCAATCGAACGGCACGCCGAAGCCGGCATGGAAGGCGGGCAAGGCGGTCAGCCCGGCGCCGACGGTGGAGGAGCCGTGATAGCCCTGTTCGATCGAGATGAACTGATCGCGCAGCGGCTGGCCCTTGGCCTGCCAGTAGTAGCGGATGTAGCGGATGGTGCTGTCCACCGCGTCCGACCCGCCGAGCGTGAAGAAGACGTGGTTCAGGTCGCCGGGAGCGCGTTCGGCCAGCGCCGCCGCCAGCCGGATCGCCGGTTCGCTGCCGAGCCCGAAATAACCGGTGGCGTAGGGCAGTTCCTGCATCTGGCGGGTGGCGGCCTCGACGAGGCTCTGCTGCCCATAGCCGGCATTGACACACCACAGGCCGGCGAAGCCATCCACCAGTCGGTGGCCGGAGGTGTCGGTGAGGGTCGCCCCGGAGCCGGAGGCGATCACCCGGACGCCGGCCTTCTCATGGCCGCGGTAAGAGGCGACGGGATGCACCAGATGGGCACGGTCGAGTTCGATCAGGGAATTGCTGAGCATGGTCCTCTCCGGATCAGCCGAGTGCCTGGCTGGCGAGCGCGAAAGTCGAGACGGGGGCTGCCGCTGCGGGCGCCGATGCCGTTGGAGCGGGGCGGCGCATGGCGATGCCGCCGCCGACATGGCGAAGACCACAGTCGGCCAGCCATGGGCCGAGGCCGGTGTCGGCGGTGGTGTCCACCCGCAGGAATTTGCTGGGATTTGCGGCGATGATCGGGCCGATCAGGGCCTTGGCGCCGTCCACATCGGGCGCCACCGCCGGGCCGATGACCTGACCGCGGCCGAAGTCGCGCAGCGCGGCGAATCCGACGGGGTTACCGTTCCGGCGCAGCAGCGTGAAGGAACCAAGCTCGGCGAACCGCTCCAGCAGCAGGCCGCGGTCGGCGCCGAAGGCCTGCCAGTCGAGGGCAGCGATGGCGGTGCGGTCGTTGGCGCCCGCTGGCGTGACGTCTTCCGTTGCAAACGGCGGAACCGGACCGCCTTCTCCCTGGTGCTGAAGGACGGTGCCGACCTCGCGGAAACCCAGCTTTTCGTAGAGCGGCAGCCCATCGGTCGTGGCGACAAGGCGCAAGGGGCGGTCTTCCGCGAGAGCCATGGCCTCGTCCATCAGGCGGCGGCCAAGGCCCTGCCCCCGCCAGCCTTCATCGACGATGACCATGTTGATGGTGGCGGCATCCTCGCCATAGGGGGTCATCAGCACCGTGCCGACCACATGTGCACCCTCCGGCGCCTCCGCATCCACAGCGACAAGCCCCTGGCTGAGCGCGAGGGTCAAGGACCAGTCTTCCAGACGGTGCGGCCATTGCGCCTGCCGCGACAAGGCGAGCGCATCCTTAAGATGCTTCGGTTCGAAAGCCAGACAGTGAACCGTTCTTTTGGAAACCGTATTTTTGCTCATGGGCAGTCCTTTCACCCTCTGCCTCAAGAGTGAGCGCACAGGCCCCGGACGTTCGTCTGAAGGCGACGCCCGCCGCGACATCTTCCACCTTTGCTTCGGCGGCCGGCCGCATCTTATGCCGTGGCGGAGCGCCTGGGTTAGGTTCCGAGCCGGCTCTGGGGGCGCGAACGCCGCTCCGCTCCCAACCAAATGCTGAGCGTCGAGACGGAAACGGAACTTTGTGCTTTCGCGCCGGGCAATTCGGTCAGGCCCGGCATTGCGACAAGGCTAGGATCATGGGGCAGGGCGAGATCGCGCCCCAATCCATTCCCCCACCGCTCCATCCCGAGGAAGCAGCCATGAGCCAGTTTCGGCCGAAATACGTCACCTTCGATTGCCACGGCACGCTGATCAACTTTCAAATGGCTGAAGCCGCGCGCGATCTGTACGGGTCGATCCTCGATGAGGCGCGAATGACGGAGTTCATCAAGAACTTCGCCGCTTATCGCCTCGACGAGATCATGGGCGACTGGAAGCCCTACGCCGAGGTCGTGCACAATTCGCTGGAGCGCACCTGCAAGCGCAACAACGTCGTCTTCCGCGACGAGGATGCGCGGATGGTCTATGAGCGGGTTCCAACCTGGGGGCCGCACCCGGACGTTCCGGCCGGGCTGGCGAAGGTCGCCAAGGAAATCCCGCTGGTCATCCTGTCCAACGCCATGAACGACCAGATCCCGTCGAACGTGGCGAAGCTGGGCGCGCCCTTCCACGCCGTTTACACCGCCGAACAGGCGCAGGCCTACAAGCCGCGATTCAAGGCGTTCGAATACATGTTCGACATGCTCGGCTGCGGGCCGGAGGACATCCTGCACTGCTCGTCCTCCTTCCGCTACGACCTGATGTCGGCGCATGATCTGGGGATCCGCAACAAGGTGTGGGTCAACCGCGGCCACGAACCGGCCAACCCCTATTACGGCTATACCGAGATCCGCGACATCTCCGGCCTGCCCGGCGTGGTCGGGCTGTAAGGGACGGATTTCACGGTTCAGGCTGTAACGAGAAGGACCCAGGTCATGAAATTCGTCTCCTACTGGCACGACACCGCTCCCGCCTTTGCGGGCGGCGCCGAGGGAATTGTCGAGGGCCAGTATGACGTCGCCATCGTCGGAGGGGGGTTCACCGGCCTGGGTGCCGCCCGCCAGCTGGCCAAGGCCGGCGCGCGGGTGATCGTGCTGGAGGCCGGCCGCGTCGGCGGCGGGGCATCGGGGCGCAACGGCGGGCACCTCAACAACGGTCTGGCGCACAGCTTCATCGCCGCCAAGGCGGCGCTGGGGGCGGAGCGCGCCGTCGCGCTCTACCGCGCCTTCGACCAGTCCATCGACATGCTGGAGGCGCTGATCGCCGAGGAGGGCATCGAGTGCGATTTCCGCCATGCCGGCAAGTTGAAGCTGGCCTCCAAGCCGGCGCATTTCGACGCCATCGCCCGCAATTTTGAGGTCGTCCACCGCGAGGTCGATCCCGACACCGCGCTGCTGAGCGCCGAGGAGTTGAAGGGGGAGGTCGGCTCGCCCTTCTATGGCGCGATGCTGTCGCGCAAAAGCGCCATGATGCACATGGGCCGCTTCGTCGTTGGGCTGGCGGATGCCGTCAAGCGGCATGGCGCGGTGCTGGTGGAGAACGCGCCGGTTGAAGCCATCACCCGCTCGGGCGACCGCCACACGCTGTTCACCCCGCGCGGGACGGTGACCGCCAAGGAGGTGCTTGTCGCGACCGGCGCCTACACCACGCCGAATTTCAGCCATTTCCGCCGCCGCATCATCTCGGTCGGCAGCTTCATCATCGCAACCAGGCCGCTGAGCGACGACGAGGTGGCGTCGGTGGTGCCCGGCAACCGCACCTACGTCACGTCGATGAACATCGGCAACTACTTCCGCCTGTCGCCCGACCGGCGACTGATCTTCGGCGGCCGAGCGCGCTTCTCGGCGAGCTCGGACCAGCAGTCCGACGCCAAGAGCGGCGCGATCCTGCGGGCGAGCCTTGCGAAGATCTTCCCGCAGATCGCCGGCGTCGACATCGATTATTGCTGGGGTGGGCTGGTGGATATGACCAGCGACCGCTACCCGCGCGCCGGCTATCACGACGGGCAGTGGTACGCCATGGGCTATTCCGGCCACGGGGCGCAGCTGTCCACCCATCTCGGCATGACCATGGCCGACGCGATCCTGGGGCGGGAGGACAAAAACCCGCTGAAGGGGTTGTCCTGGCCCGCGGTGCCCGGCCATTTCGGCAAGCCCTGGTTCCTGCCGCTGGTCGGACTGTACTACAAGGCGCTCGACCGGATTCAGTAATCGTCGGAAAACAAAAGGCCCGGCGGGAGTGCTTCGCTCCTGCCGGGCCTTTTGTTGCGCTTTGGCGTCAGCCCAGCCCGCCGATGTGGAAGGTCTTCAGCTCCAGATATTCCTCGATCCCCACCTGCGCCCCTTCGCGGCCCAAGCCGGACTGCTTGACGCCGCCGAAGGGGGCGACCTCGGTGGAAATCAGGCCGGTGTTCAGCCCGACCATGCCGGCCTCCAGCGCTTCGCCCACCCGCCAGGACCGCGCGAGGTTCTGCGTGTAGAAATAGGCGGCGAGACCGAAGGGCGTGGCGTTGGCGAGCGCGATGGCCTCCTCCTCCGTCTCGAAGCGGAACAACGGCGCCACCGGGCCGAAGGTCTCCTCATGGGCGAGCAGCATGTCGGTGGTGGCATCGGTCAGCACCACCGGTGCGACGAACTGCGGACCTGGCGTCGTGACGGCGGCGGCGGATGCGATGCTCGCCCCTTTGGCGACGGCGTCGGCGACGTGGCGCTCGATCTTTTCAACGGCAGCGGCGTTGATCATCGGACCGATGGCGACCCCCGGCTCCAACCCGGATCCAACCCGCATGGCGTTGACGCGGGCCACCAGACGGTCGCGGAATGCGTCATAGACGCTCGCCTGCACCAGGATGCGGTTGGCGCAGACGCAGGTTTGTCCGCCGTTGCGGAACTTGGACAGGAGCACGCCTTCCATCGCCTGATCCAGATCGGCGTCATCGAACACGATGAAGGGCGCGTTGCCGCCCAGCTCCAGGCTCAGCCGCTTGATCCCGGCCGCGGCCCCGCGCATCAGCAGCGAACCGACGCGGGTGGAGCCGGTGAAGGAGATCTTGCGGACGGTCTCGTTCGCCAGGATTTCCTCGCCGATGGCCTCGGGACGGCCGGTCAGAATGTTGACCACGCCGGCCGGGATGCCGGCCCGTTCGGCCAGCACGCCGAGCGCCAGTGCCGAATAGGGGGTGAAGTCCGACGGCTTGATGACCACGGTGCAGCCGGCGGCCAGGGCCGGGGCCACCTTGCGGGTGATCATGGCGTTGGGGAAATTCCACGGCGTGATGATCCCGCAGACGCCGACCGGCTCCTTCAGCACGACGATGCGCCGGTCGGGGGTAGGGGAGGGGATGGTGGTGCCGCCGATGCGTCGCGCCTCTTCGGCGAACCATTTGACGAAAGAGGCGCCGTAGCGGATCTCACCCCGCGCCTCGTCCAGCGGCTTGCCCTGCTCCAGCGTCAGGAGGCGGGCCAGATCCTCCAGATTCTCGAACATCAGGGCGTGCCAGCGCTCCAGCAGAGCGGCACGGTCGGCATGGGTGCGTCGCTTCCAGGCAGGGTGGGCCTCGGCTGCGGCGGCGATGGCGTCGCGGGCGTCGGTGCCGTCCATGTCGGGAACGCTGCCGAGGGCGCGGCCGGTCGCCGGGTTCTGGACATCGATGGTCCGTCCGGCCACCCCGTCGCACCAGCGCCCGCCGATCAGCCCCTGTTCGCGGAACAGGGAGGGGTCCGTCAGGTGATGGGTCATGATCGTGTGGTTTCCGCTGCGGGTATTCTTGAAGGGGCTGGCATCACGACAGCGCCGACAGCACGGCGGCGGTGATCGCGTCCGTCTTGTCCTTGCCGGGAACCGTGCCGATGCCGCGTCCGGTGGTGTCGCCCAGCGCCGCCATCACACGGTCGGCGGCCGCCTTTTCCCCCAGATGCTCCAGCATCATCGCGCCCGACCAGATGGCGGCGATCGGGTTGGCGATGCCGAGATGGGCGATGTCGGGCGCCGAGCCGTGCACCGGTTCGAACATCGACGGCGCCTTGCGGTCGGGGTTCAGGTTGGCCGAGGCGGCGAAGCCCAGCCCGCCCTGGATCGCGGCACCCAGGTCGGTGAGGATGTCGCCGAACAGGTTGGAGGCGACGACGACGTCCAGGCTTTCCGGCGCCGTCACCATACGCGCCGCCATGGCGTCGACGTGATAGCTGGTGATCTCGACGTCCGGGTGCTCGGCGGCCAGCTGGCGGGTGATCTCGTCCCAGAACACCATCGAATATTTCTGCGCGTTCGACTTGGTGACGGAGGCCAGCTTGCCGCGCCGGGCGCGGGCCTGGGCGAAGGCGAAGCGCAGGATGCGCTCCACCCCCATGCGGGTGAAGACGCCGGTCTCCACCGCCACCTCATGCGGCGTTCCCTGATGGATGCGTCCGCCGGCGCCGGCATATTCGCCCTCGGTGTTCTCGCGGATGCACAGGATGTCGAAGCCGCCGCGGCGCAGCGGCCCCTCCACCCCCGGCAACAGGCGGTGCGGGCGGACGTTGGCATACTGGTCGAACGCCTTGCGGATCGGCAGCAGCAGCCCGTGCAGCGACACCGCGTCCGGCACCTCCGCCGGCCAGCCGACGGCGCCCAGCAGGATGGCGTCGTACTTCCGCAGCGTGTCGATGCCGTCGGACGGCATCATGACGCCGGTTTCCTTGTAATGGGCGCAGGACCACGGCATCTCCGTGCCGGTCAGCGCGAAGCCGGACTGCTTCGCCGCGGCCTGCAGAACCTCCCAGGCGGCGTCGACCACGGGATGCCCGATGCCGTCGCCCTTGATGATCGCAATGTTGTGGGTTTTCATCGAACGTCCCTTAAAGGCCGATCAGCACGCTTTTGCTGCGGCGGTTGGCGAGATAGGCCTCTCGGCCCAGGTCCTTGCCGATGCCGGAGCGTTTGTAGCCGCCGGTCGGCAGGATGTGGTCGCGCGAGCGGCCATAGCGGTTGACCCACACTGTGCCAGCCTGGAGCCGCCGGGTCAGGCGGATGGCGCGCGACAGGTCGCGGGTGTAGAGCCCGGCGGCCAGCCCGTAGATGGGATGGTCGGCCAGCGCCATCGCCTCCTCCTCGCTGTCGAAGCTCTGCACGGTCAGGACCGGGCCGAAGATTTCTTCCATAACGGCGGGGGAGCTTTGCTCGACACCGGCCAGCAGGGTCGGCGCGTAGAAATACCCGTCGCCGTCCATGGACGCCCCGCCGGTCAGGCACTCCACCGACCCGCCGAGTGACGCCGACACGATCGAATGGATGCGGGCACGCTGCCGTTCGGAGATGATGGGGGAATAGCGCGTCTTCTCGTCCCAGGTCGGGCCGGGGCGGACGGCGCGCATGTGGCCCAGGATCATCCCGATCAGCGGTTCGGCCACCGATCTTTCGACCAGCAGGCGCGATCCGGCGACACAGGCCTGTCCGGCATTCGACAGCACGCTGGTGGCGATGGCGGCGGCAGCCTTCTCCAGATCGGCGTCGGCGAAGACGATTTGCGGGCTCTTGCCGCCCAGTTCCAGCGTCATCGGCTTGACGCCCGTGCGTGCGATGTCGGCCATGATCGCCGACCCCGCCGCCGTCGATCCGGTGAAGCTGACCTTGGCGATGCCGGGATGGCGGGTGATGGCGGCGCCGGTGGTCGGACCGTCGCCTTGGACAACGTTGATCAGCCCGGCGGGAACCCCCGCCTTCACCGCGAGCTGCGCCAGCAGGACGGTGGAGAAGGGCGTCATCTCAGACGGTTTCAGCACCACCGCGTTGCCGGCGGCCAGCGCCGGGCCGAGCTTCCAGCCCGCCATCGACAGCGGGAAGTTCCACGGCGTGATGGCGCCGACGACGCCGTAGGGCTCCGTCATCACCATGCCGAGGCTGCCGTCGTCGGTGGGCGCGAGGTCGCCGCCCTCCTTGTCGGCGAACTCGGCGAAGAAGCGGATCTGCTCGGCGGTCACCGCGACGTCGCCGGCGACCAGCTGGCCGACCGGACGGGTGGAGGACAGCGCCTCCACCTTCGCCAGGGTTTCCGCCTCCTCCTCGATCAGCGCGGCCCAGCGCTGCAGCACGGCGGTGCGCTCGCGCGGGCGCACGCCGCCCCAGTTGCTGGACTTCAGCGCGGCCTGCGCGGTGGCGACCGCCTCGTCGACGAGGTCCGGCGACGCCACCGGGCAGTCGGCATAGGCCCGGCCGTCCGACGGCCGGTGCATCGGCAGCCCGTCCTCTGCCGGAATCAGGCGGTCACCGATGAAGTGCCCGATCGGCAGCGGCAGGCGGTCCGGGTCGAAGGACAGGCTCATGACGCTTCCTCAGGTGATGGTGACGTAGATCTTGCGGACCGTCTCGATGGTCTTCCACACCCCGGTGAAGCCCGGCTTCATCACAAAGCTGTCGCCCGCCCGGTAGATCACCGGCTCCCCGGCGTCCGGGGTGATTTCGACGACACCGGACAGGATGTGGCAGAACTCGAAGGTCTCGCCCTTGCTGGAGCGGGTTTCGCCCGGCGTGGCTTCCCACACGCCGGTCTTGATGGTGTCGTCCTTGGCGGCGTCCTGAGCCCAGGTCTTGAAGGCGGGCGAACCGGCGATCAGCCGCTCCGGCATCGGCGTCGATTCGCGCGGGGCGAAGCTCGGGGCAGTATCGATGGTCTTCAGCAGCGACATGGGAGAATCCTTGTTGGTGAGCGGCTGTGCCGCAGAGAGAAGCGGGCGTCGGCGTCAATATCCGCGCCGGCGGTCGACCAGACCGACCGGGTCCTGACCGGCGAAATGCCGACGAAGGTTGCCGATGACCGCGCGTGCGGCGCCGTCCGGCTGGGTGATGCTGGCGATGTGCGGGGTCAGCACGATGTTCGGATGGGTCCAGAATGGATGGTCGGCCGGCAGCGGCTCCGGATCGGTCACGTCGACCACCGCGCCGGACAGCTGCCCGCTGTCGAGCGCGTCCAGCAGCGCCGCATGATCCAACTGCGGCCCGCGCCCGGTGTGGACCAGCGCGGCACCTTTGGGCAGCTTGGCCAACAGTGCCGTATCAAGGAATCCGCGGGTGTCGGTCGTCAGCGGCAGCAGGACGATCAGGATGTCGGTCTCGGCCAGCATCGCGTCGAGGCCGTCCGCGCCGTGATGGCAGGTCACGCCGTCGATGTCGCGCGGCGAGCGGCTCCAGCCCGCAAGCGGGAAGCCGAAGAGCTTCAGCCGCTCCAACACCGCTTGGCCCAGCACGCCCAGCCCCAGCACGCCGACCCTGCGCTGTGCCGCCTGCGGCTGGGGTAGGGGACGCCAGACGCGCTCCGCCTGCTGGGCGCGGTAGGCCGGCATTTGGCGGTGCAGGGTCAGCACGGCCAGCGTGGCGTATTCCTGCATCATCCGGACGATGCCGTCCTCCACCATGCGCACCACCTTCACGGAGGGGGGCAGGGCGGTCATGGCGAACTGGTCGACCCCGGCTCCGATCGAGAAGACGATCTCCAGATTGCGGTAACGGGTGAGGTTGTCCGGGATGGTCCAGGTGATGAGGTAGCGCACCGCGTCGGGATCGACGCCGGCCGGGTCCATCGAAAAGGGCAGGTCCGGCAGCTCGCGGGCGAAGGCCTCGGCGAAGATGGCGCCCCGCACGGCATCCGAGTTGAATAGGAAGGTCATGCACGGTCCTCTTGCGATGCGCGGCACTTTTGAATGGCTGTCAGAGGCGGCAGCGCTGGCCTAGCGCCTCGATCATCGATTGGCAGGCGTTCAATTCCTCGACGAGGATGTGTTCGTTGGGACGGTGCGCCCGCGCGATGTCGCCGGGGCCGCAGATGATCGCGTCGATTCCGGCGGTCTGGTACAGCCCGGCCTCCGTGCCATAGCTGACGGCGGCCAGCGGTTCCTGTCCGGTCAGCTCCTCCAGCAGGCGGGCCAGCGGCGAGCGGGCGGCCAGGAACAGGGCGGGATAGGCGCCGGTTTGGGTCCAATCCACGGCGAAGCCGCGCTCCTCCAGCCGCTCCGCCGCCTCGCGCACCGGCTCCAGCAGGGTGACAGGGTCGATGCCGGCGATGGCGCGGGCTTCGAACTCGGCAGTGCAGGCGTCGGGGATGATGTTCACCGCAAGCCCGCCCTGGATGGTGCCGACCTGCAGCGAGGAATAGGGCGGCTCGAAGACCGAATCCAGCGGCCCCCGGGTCAGCCGGTCGGCCTGGGCGACGGCGGCGGTCAGCGCGTCGGCCATTGCGTGGATGGCGTTCAGCCCCTGGTCGGGACGGGAGGAATGACCGGAGCGTCCGCGTACCGTCAGCCGGGCCGCCGCCTTGCCCTTGTGGGCGCGGACGGCGCGCAGGCCGCTCGGCTCCCCGACGATGACGCCCAGCGGCGGCGCGCACAGGTCGGGCAGATGCGGCAGAAGATGCGGCGCACCCTGGCAGCCGGCCTCCTCGTCATAGGTGAAGGCCAGATGGATCGGCCGGGCCAGCGGGGCAGCGGTCAGGGCCGGCAATGCCGCCAGCGCCGCGGCGATGAAGCCCTTCATGTCGGACGTGCCGCGCCCGTAGAGACGGTTGCCGTCGAGGCGCAGCCGGAACGGATCGCTGGTCCATTCGGGTTCGGTGGCGGGAACGACGTCCATATGGCCGGACAGGACATAGCCCGGAACCATCGCCGGACCGATGGTGGCGAACAGGTTGTACCGGTCGCCCTCCGGCCCCGGCAGAATCCGGACGCGCACCCCGGCACCTTCCAGAACGCCGCGAATCCCGTCGACGATGGCGCCGTTGGGGGTTCCGACGACGGAGGGAAAGGCGATCAGGTCCTTGAGGATGTCGATCACGGTCATGGCGGCCTCACCTTGTCCCATGCTGCGCGCCATGGGCGCCGGGAGTCGTTCTTGGGTTCACTGCGGGCTGCGGAGAGGGGCGGCGGCCTTGGCGGCTGCGACACTCACGATCTTAGCGGGCGGGCGCTCCATTCCATGCTGAATGCATGGGTGATTTGGAGGATTGTTGTGCCGAGCCGGTCCTTTGCGGTGAATTGTGCGGTGGGTACCCCGTTAGTCTGGGGGAGCGGTGGGTGGCTCAGGCATACCGGTTGACCCATAGGCGCACCGCCTCACGCTATGGAAACTCCAGGGAGGAGGCAGCTTTGAGCGAACGCGGGCATGCGGATGGAGCGGGGGACGGTGCGTTATCGCCCTCTCTGACGGTCGACGCCTTCGACGTGCGGATGGCCGACGTTGCCGACATCGATCTGGAACGCCTGCAGGCGCTGTCGATCTCGGTCGGCTGGCCGCACCGTGCGGAGGATTGGCAGTTCGCGCGCGAGGTCGGCCACGGCTTCGTCGCCCTTGACGAGATCGACCGCGTCCTGGCGTCGGCGATGTGGTTTCCCCATGGCGACGACTTCGCGACCATCGGCATGGTCATGACCTCGCCCCGGCTGCAATCGCTGGGGGTCGGCGAATGGCTGATGAAGCGGGTGTTGTCGGCGTCGGCCGGGCGGACCTACCGGCTCAACGCCACCCGGGCGGCGCTGGCGCTGTACCGCTCGCTCGGCTTCATCGGCCACCGGACCGTGTTCCAGTGCCAGGGCGAGGCGCGGCGCGGCGACCAGCCACCCACGGAGGGAGCGGTGCGGCGCCTGGAGGCGGCGGATCTCGCCGCGGTGACGGCGCTGGACGAGCGCGCCTTCGGAACCTCGCGGGCCGGGCTGATCGCGCGGCTGTTCAAGCAGTCGGTCGGCTATGGGCTGGAGCGTGACGGCAAGCTGGCGGCCTTCGCCCTCTGCCGTCCCTTCGGCCGCGGCCATGTCGTCGGTCCGGTGGTCGCCGGAACGGACGAGGACGCGGTCGCCGTTGTCCAGCCTCATGTCGACGAGCATGACGGCCGCTTCCTGCGTCTGGACACCCATCTGGACGAAGGGGCCTTCCCGCTGTTCGTCGCGCGGTCGGGGCTGCGGATCCACGACACGGTTCTGACCATGTCGCTGGGGGCGCCGCTGACCGATCCGTCGACGCGGGCGCCGGACCGTCCCGTCACCTACGCGCTCGCCACCCAGGCCCTGGGCTGAGCCGCCACCGGCTTTACCAATAAGGATGTGCCGATCATGCCGGGACAGACGCCGGAACCCTCCGCTGGCCCCCAGTCCGTGTCTTCGTCCAAACCTCTGCCAGAACCAGCGCCCGAACCATCCCCCTCCGGCATCCGCAGCGGCGTGCTGCTTCGGCTGGTGTCGGCCGGGCTGTTCGTGGTGATGTCGCTGTTCGTCCGGCTGGCCACCGCCGAGGCGCCGATCGGACAGATCGTCTTCTACCGCAGCGCCTTCGCCCTGCCGCCGATCGTCGCCTATCTGATGTGGCGCGGGCAATTCCCCTCGGCCCTGAAGACACGGCAGCCGGTCGGCCATCTGAAGCGCAACCTGTATGGCGGCGCGGCGATGGTGCTCTCCTTCATTTCGCTGGCCTATCTGCCGCTGGCCCTGGCGACGGCGCTGGGGTTCCTGGCGCCGCTGTTCGCGGTCCCGGCCGCCATGCTGTTCCTGCGGGAGCGGCCGGGTGCCGTCGCCATCGGTGCGGCGCTGACCGGCTTCGCGGGTGTGGTCCTGATGCTCGCCCCCGCCTTCGAAGGGCCGGCGCTGGATCGGAACACCATCATCGGGGTGGCGGCCGGGCTGGCCATGGCCGTCGCGACCGCCGCCGGGCGGGTCGAAATCAAAACGCTGACCGCCACCGAAGCGCCGGGGACCATCGCCTTCTACTTCGCCCTGCTCTGCGCGCTCGGCGGTCTGGCGAGCATGCCGTTCGGCTGGAGCGCCCCGACGGGCCACTCGCTGGCCTATCTGGTCAGCGCAGGCGTCACCGGCGGCTTGGCGCACATCACCATGACCGAGGCGATGGCCCGCGCGCCGGTTTCGACCCAGGCGCCCTTCGACTACACCGCCATGCTGTGGGCGCTGATCCTCGACGCGGCGATCTTTGGCCTGCTACCGTCTCCGGCCAGTCTAGCCGGCGCCTTCGTCATCGCCGCCTCGGCGCTGGTCATCCCCGTGGCCGGCCGGTTTACCACCCGGTCCGAAGCCCTCCGGCCCGCGCGCTGAAGCGCGGGCCGGATCGGCCCGGTCAGGTCGGCCCGGTCAGGTCGGCGGTCTGGAAACGGTCGATGCGGAAATCCTGCAGCGGCGTGTCGGTGCGCCCGGTGGCAATGATTTCCGCCATCACGTCGCCGACGCCGGGGCCGAGTTGAAAGCCGTGGCCGCTGAAGCCGAAGGCGTGGAACAATCCCGGCGTCGTCGCCGACGGCCCCATCACCGGCAGCTTGTCGGCGACATAGCCCTCGCAGCCCGACCAGGTGCGGATCACCGTGACATCGGCGATGGCCGGCAGCAGCCGGATCAGGCCGCGCAACTGCCCAGGCAGCCTCGCCGGGTCCGCCTTGGCGTGACCGGGGTCGAGCGGCACCGCCACGCGCTCCGCCGCTCCGCCGAAGACGATGTTTCCGCGCTCCACCTGACGCAGATAGCCATCCCCGCCCGCCCGCGACCACATGCCCACCACCGGCAGGATCCTGTGCGGCAAGGGTTCGGTGACGCCCATCTGCGGCCCGTAGGCCGACATCGGCACAGGCTCGCCGAAGCCGGCGGCGACGCGGGCCCCCCAGGCGCCGGCGGCGTTCAGCAGGCAGTCGGCGGTGAAGCGGCCCCGCTGCGTCACCGCTTCGAACCCCGAACCCGTCGCCGACACCTCCACCGAACCGCAGTCTTCCACGATCTCGGCCCCCAGGCGGCGGGCGGCGTCGGCGAAGGCGGGGGCGATCAGGCGCGGGTTGCCGCTGCCGTCCTGCGGCGAGAAGGAGGCGGCGATGGCGCCCGGCCCCAGCCCCGGAAAGCGGCGGCGGATTTCCGGCGGCGTCAGCTCTTCGAGTTCCAGCCCCCAGGGCCGGGCGTCGGCGATGTAGCGGCGCATGTCGGCAAGGCCATCCTCGTCGAACACCAGCCGCAGATGGCCGGTGGCGCGGAACTCCACGTCGCGGCCCAGCAGCCGCTCCGCCTCGCCCCACAGCGCCCGCGAGCGGTGGGCGAGCGGCAGCTGCGGCAGATAGCGCCCGCTGCGGCGGATGTTGCCGAAGGACGCCACGGTGGCGCCCGAGCCGACGCGGTTGCGCTCCAGCAGCGTGACGCGCAGTCCGCGCCGGGCCAGGAAAAAGGCGGCGGCCGATCCCATCAACCCGCCGCCCAGCACGATAACCCTCATCGACCTCTCCCATATGCGGGCGGACGCGGCTCCGCCCCATCGGTCAGGCTGCCCAGGACGGACGGGCGGGTCAAAGACGGGTTGGGCATGATCCCATAAGGCCGGGCTATGGATCGAGCCATTGGAGGCCCGGTGCATAAGTCCGCCTTATGCGTTTGCTTTCATTGGGTCTTAGACCGCCCTCGTCCCGCCATGTCAGCTTTTGCCCAACACAGGCATTGGCTGATTTGCCGAAGGGAGCGAAGATGGACGGGGGCATGGGTGAGGCCGATTGGAAGGTCGGGGTCGATATCGGCGGGACCTTCATTGATTTCTGCGCACTCGACACCCGGTCGGGCCGGGTGGCGTCGCTGAAGGTGCTGACGACGCCGGACGATCCCGGTGCGGAGCTGATGACCGGACTGACCCTGCTGGCCGAGCGCGAGGGGATGGACCCGGGCGCCGTCACCCGCTTCGTGCACGGCACGACGGTGGGGATGAACACGGTCATCCAGCGCAAGGGCGCGCCCCTAGCGCTGCTGACCAACGCAGGCTTCGAGGATGTGATCGAACTCGCCCGGCTGCGCATGCCGGATACCTATTCGCTGTTCTGCTCGCGCCCCGACCAGTTGGTGGCGCGCGACATGATCTTCGGCATTCCCGCCCGTTTGCGGTCCGACGGGACGGAGCGGAAGGCTCCCGACATGGCGGCTGTCACCGACGCCGTGGCCGCCCTTAAGGCCAAGGGAGCGGTGGGCGTCGTCGTCGGCTTCCTCCATTCCTGGCGCGACGGCGGCCATGAAACCGCGGTGAAGGAGGAGATCGCCCGGCTGGCTCCCGACCTGTTCGTCTTCACCTCCGCCGAGGTCTGGCCGGTGATCCGCGAGTATGAGCGGACGACGACCGCGATCCTGAACGCCTATGTCCATCCCCGTATCTCCGGCTATCTGTCGGCGCTGGAGGAGCGGCTGGCCGGGCGCGGGGTGCCTGCCCGTCCGTTGCTGACCAAGTCCAACGGCGGCGTGATGAACGCGGCGGAGGGCAAGCGGGCCTGCGTGCACATGCTGCTGTCCGGTGCCGCCTCGGGCGTCAACGGCGCGGCGTGGCTGGCCCGGCAGGCGGGAGAGCCGCGCATCCTGACGCTCGACATCGGCGGCACCTCGGCTGATTTCGCCCTTATCATCGACGGTCAGGCCCAGTTCGGCACCGGCGAGATGATCGGCGAGTTTCCGCTGCACATCCCGTCGGTGTCGGTCAGCTCCATCGGCATCGGCGGCGGGTCGATCGCCAGCGTCGACGGGCAGGGCGTGTTGCGCGTCGGCCCGGAGTCCGCCGGATCGACGCCGGGTCCGGCCTGCTATGGCCGTGGCGGCGAATGGGCGACGGTGACCGACGCCATGGTGGTGTGCGGCTGGCTCGGCCACAGCCAGATGGCCTACGGGCAGCTGCGGATGGACGCCGATCTTGCCCGCGCCGCCGTCCGGCGGCTGGCCGACGAGCTGGGCCGTTCGGTGGAGGCCACCGCCCAGGCAATCCTCGACGTCGCGGTGTCGGAAATGTTCGCTGAGGTCGAGAAGATGGCGGCGCGCGCCGGTGTCGACGTGCGGGACTTTGCGCTGATGCCCTTCGGCGGCGGCGGGCCGATGCTGGGGACTTTCCTGGCGCGTGAACTGGGGATGCCACGCGTCGTCGCCCCGCGCTGGCCGGGCGTGGTGTCGGCGCTGGGTGGGTTGGTCGCCGACCTGCGCGGCGACTTCGTCCGCACCCTGTTCGCGGAACTGTCCTCCGCACTGATGCCGGTTCTGCGCGAAGCCTTCGCCGCGATGGGTGCGGAGGGGCGCGACTGGCTCGCCGCCCAGGGCCATTCCGGCGCGGCCGAGCTGAGGATCGTCGCCGACATGCGCTATGCCGGCCAGAGCTATGAGATCGAGACGCCGTTGGACCCCTCCTGGCTGGAGGGCGACGATCCCGGCGCGATCGCCACCGCATTCCACGCGGCGCATGCGCGTCTCTACGACTTCCACGACCCGGACGGGCGGATCGAGATCGTCAATCTGCGCCTGTCGGCCATCGGCAACGGTCCGGCGCTGCACTTCCCCACCGCGTCGGAGGAGCCGCGTGCCGCGTCGGCGGAGCGGACGGTTCCGGTCTTCACCGGCGGCATCGTGACCCCGGTCGGGCTGTACCGCCGCGCGGATCTCCAGGCCGGCGCGCGCTTCCAGGGGCCGGCCATCGTCGCCCAGGAGGATACCACCTTCGCCATCCCGGCCGGCACCGCGGCCCGCGTCGATGCGCACCTCAACCTCCACCTGACCTTTGCGGAGTGATCGCCGTGTTTGACCGTATGAAGCTTCAGGTTCTGGCGAACCATGCGCGCTCGGCAGCCGAGAACATGGCCCACACGCTCCAGCGCACCGCCCATTCCGCCTTCGTCAAGGAGACGGAGGATTTCACCGTCATGCTGCTGAACCGCCGGGGCGAGACCTTCGGCGTGCCGATGGAACTGGGGGCGACCTGGTATCCGGGCCTGACCTACGGCCGCGCCATCGACATGATCGAGGATTACCGGCCCGGCGACGTCGCCTTCACCAACGATCCCTATTCCGGCTTCGTCGCGACCCACGCCCCCGACACCCATCTGTGGAAGCCGGTCTTCTACGACGGGGAGATCATCGCCTGGACCGGTGGGCACATCCACAACACCGACATGGGTGGTGCCGTCCCGGCCTCGCTGTCGCGGGGGCTGACTGAAATCCATCAGGAGGGCATCCGCTTCCCGCCGATGAAGCTGGTCCGCGAAGGGGTTTTCGACGAGCAGATCCTGCGGATCATGACCACCAATGTCCGCAAGCCCGACCTGAACATCGGCGACATCAAGGCGCTGGTCGGCGCGCTGAACACCGGCGAGCGCAAGATCCTCGCCATGGTCGAGAAGTTCGGCAAGACCGCCTTCCTCGACGGCGTCGATGCGCTGCTGGACCATGCGGAGGCGCAGGCCCGCGACGTTCTGCGCGCGATGCCCGACGGACGATGGGAGTTCGCCGACTATGCCGACGAGGATTCCGTCACGGCCAATCCCTGCCGTCTGAAACTGACCCTGACCATCCAGGGGGACGAGGCGGTCCTGGACTTCACCGGATCGGACCCGCAGCTCGCATCCTCGCTCAACGTGCCGTCGGGCGGCGATCCGCGCCACACCATCCTGCTGGTCGGGGTTTATTACGTCCTCTACACCCTCAACCCGAAAATCCTGCTCAACACCGGCCTGACCCGGCCCTTCACCTGCATCGCTCCGGAAGGGACGGTCCTGAACCCGGTCTTCCCGGCGGCGGTGGGCATGCGGTCGCTGACCTGCGCGCGGCTGCGCTCGGTCATCTTCGGCGCCTTCTCCCAGGCGGTGCCGGAGCGTCTTCCGGCGGCGCCGGCCGGCAACAACTGCATCGTCAACGTGATGACCACCGACGAGCGGAACGGCAACCGCATCATCGCCGCGGTCAACCCGGTGGTCGGCGGCGGCGGCGGGATGCCGCACCGCGACGGTACCAACGGGTCGGGAGCGGACGCCGCCTATCTGAAGAACACGCCGATCGAGATCACCGAGATGGAAACCCCGGTGGAGTTCGTCCGCTACGGGCTGGCGACCGACAGCGGCGGGGCCGGGCGCTGGCGCGGCGGTCTCGCCACCCACATGGCCTTCCGCGTCTTCTCCCCCGACACCCGGATCACCGCGCGCAACCGCGACCGTGGCTTCTTCCGCCCCTGGGGCGTGCTGGGCGGCCGGGCGGCCGGGCTGTCGGACATGGTGGTCAATCCCGGCACGCCGGGGGAACGGCGGCTGGGCAACATCGACACCGCCGTGCTGCAGCCGGGCGACGTGCTGGACATCCGCTCGGCCGGCGGCGGTGGCCGCGGCGACCCCTTCACGCGCGAGGCGTGGCGGGTGGCCCGCGACGTGGCCCGCGGCTACGTCTCGCTGGAGGCCGCGGAGCGGGAGTATGGGGTCGTCATCCACGACGGGGTCCTGGACACCGACGCCACCGACCGGCTGCGTGCGGCCCGGCCGGCCCGCACCGGGCATTTCCATTACGGTCCCGAGCGCGACGGATACGAGCGGCAATGGACGGCGGCCGCCTATGATTTGCTTACGCGGACCCTCGCCGGCTTGCCGATCCATTGGCGCTTCTTCGCCAAGACCGAGATCTTCAGTCGTATGGGAGGCCGCGGCGGGGCCGAAGGGGTGGAAGCCGCGCTCGAGGAGGTCCATGCCCGCTTCCCCGAAATGCCGCGGTCCAAGGCTCCGGCCCGGGAGGCGGCGGAATGAGCGGGATGGCTGGCGGCCGGCTGGTCAGGCTGGCCGAAACGGAACGGGCGCCGGTCCGCTTCCTCCTGGATGGCGTGGAGCGCGTGGCCCTGGCGGGCGATACGGTGCTGACGGCGGTCCTCATCAATGCCCCGGCGCTGCGGCAGGCGGAGTTCGGCCCGGAACAGCGTGCCGGCTTCTGCCTGATGGGGGCCTGCCAGGATTGCTGGATCTGGCAGGAACAGGGGCCGCGCATCCGTGCCTGTTCAACTCCGGTCGCCGACGGCATGCGGCTGCTGACTCGGACGCGGGAGGATTGGCCATGACCGAACCGCAAGTGGTGATCGTCGGCGCCGGTCCCGCCGGGATCCGCGCGGCGGAGACCTTGGCGGCGGCCGGGGTGCGCCCGACGGTGATCGACGAGGGCGCGCGGGCCGGCGGGCAGATCTACCGTCGCCCGCCCGACGGCTTCACCCGTCCGCCGGGGACGCTCTACGGATCGCAGGCCGCCAAGGCGGTGGCGCTGCACACCACCTTCGACGGGCTGGCGGCGGCGGGACGCATCGTCCATCTGCCGCGTCATACGGTCGTCGCTCTGGCCGGCGGGGTGCTGCACGCGGTGGGGGACGGCAGAAGCCGCCGGATCGGCTATGACCGGTTGATCCTGGCGACCGGCGCGACCGACCGTCTCGCCCCGGTGCCGGGATGGCAGGCGCCCGGCGTCTACAGCCTCGGCGCGATGCAGATCGCGCTCAAGGCCCAGGGTATCGCGATGGGGCGGCGGATTGTGCTGGCCGGGTCGGGGCCGCTGCTGACCCTGCTGGCGACGCAGCTCCTCAAGGCGGGAGCAGGGGTCGCGGCGGTTCTCGACACTGCCGGTCTGCGCGGCCAGATGGCCGCCTTTCCAGACCTTGCCGTCCGTCCGTCCTTCGCCCTGCAAGGGCTGGCGATGAGGGCGCGGCTGGGGCGGCTCTACCATGCCGGCGTCGCCCTGGAGGCGATTGAGGCGTCGAACACCGGGGTGACGGCGGTCCGCTGGAAGGATGCGGATGGACGGACGCGGCGGACGGCCTGCGACGCAGTCGGGCTGGGCTGGCATCTGAGGGCGGAAACCCAGCTTGCCGATCTGGCCGGATGCCAGTTCGCCTATGACGCGACCTGGGCGCAGTGGTTGCCCTGCGCCGACCGGATGGGCCGTGCCGGGGACGTTGTCTATCTCGCTGGAGACGGCTTGCGCCTGCTGGGGGCCGACGGGGCGGAGGTCGCCGGGCGGCTCGCCGCCTCCGCCTGCCTGTCCGACCTGGGCCTGCCGGGGCCCGACGGCACCGCCGACCTGAAGCGGCTCGACCGGTTGGACCGCTTCGCCCGCGGCATCGCGCGGGCCTTCCCCTGGCCGGCCGATCAGCTGCGCGCCCTGCCCGACGATGCCGTCCTGTGCCGCTGCGAGGGGGTCACCGCCGGTTCGGTGCGGGAAACCGCCGTCTATGGTGGGGCGGAGGCGAACAGGGTGAAATCGCTGGGCCGTGCCGGGATGGGGCGCTGCCAGGGCCGCTATTGCCAGATCGCGGCGACCGACCTGATCGCGTCCGCCAGCGGGCTTGCGCATGCCGGAGAGGCCGGGCGCCTGCGTGCGCAAGCGCCGATCCGCCCGACGGCGATAGGTGAGTGGCTGGAGCAGGAATGAACGACGGCGAAGCTCCTCCCTCCCGGGGAACCGCGCTTGGTCGATCCCGCTCGGACAGGGGGGGCGCCCATCCTGCTCGCAGTCCTGAATCGTCGCCCCGACCGTAGCAGACAATGCCGGCCTGCCGGCCATGATCAACAGTGCGTCGGCTGGTCGAAAAGCTGGCCGGCAAGCACGGCCGGCTGAGCGTGTGCTACGAGGCTGGGCCGTGCGGCTATGAACTGCACCGGCAGATCAGTGATCTTGGCTATGAGTGCGTGGTGGTTGCGCCTTCACTCATTCCAGTGCGCAGCGGCGATCACGTTAAGACCAACCGGCGCGATGCCCTGACCTTGGCGCGGCTGCACCGTGCCGGCGAACTCACTGCGGTCTGGGTGCCCGACGCGGCTCATGAAGCCATGCGCGACCTGGTCCGGGCGCGAACCGCGGCAATGGAGATGGTGCGCCGAGCCCGTCAGCAGTTGCAGAGTTTCCTGCTGCGCCATAACCGAACCTTCACCGGACGCTGCCCATGGACGGGAGCGCATCGCCGGTGGCTGGCCACCCAGCGCTTTGAGCACCCGGCCCAGCAGATCGTACTCCAGGAATTGATTGACACCGTGACGGATGCCGAGACACGGCGAGATCGGCTGAACGGGCAAATCGAGGAGCTCGCCCAGTCCTGGACATTGCGACCATTGGTCGAGGCTCTGCAGGCGATGCGCGGCGTCGCCTTCCTGTCGGCTGTGGTGCTGGCAACAGAGATCGGCGACTTCCGCCGCTTTGCCAGTCCCCGTCAGCTCATGGCGTATCTTGGTTTGGTGCCGTCGGAGCATTCCAGCGGCCGTAAGGTGCAGCGTGAGGGCATCACCAAGGCCGGCAATACACGGGCTCGCAGGGTGTTGATTGAAGGGGCGTGGAGCTACCGCTGGCCGGCGCGGGTTACCAACGAGATCCGCGCCCGTTTGGAGAGCCTGCCGAAGGCGGTGCAGGGTATCGCTTGGAAGGCTCAGACACGGCTGTGTGCCCGGTTCCGGCCGCTTACGGCCACGGGAAAGAACCACAACGTGGTGGTCACGGCGATCGCCCGGGAGATGGCCGCTTTCGCCTGGGCGATTGCCCGCGAAGTGGAGCCGGTCCAGGCCCCTTAACCGCTGGAGATGAGGGGAACACACGGAGAGGAGGACAGATCGGCTCAGCGACAACGACTGTCGCGCATAGCTGGAGGCGGAGCGCGCCAGGGGAACCCTCGTGTGCACTATGTGGCCGCTTTGCGACGCCCGCTGCTAGACCGAGGCAGCCCCGAGACGGAACACGGTCCTGCGGTAACCAACCCGCGCATCAGAGTTTGATCAGCTGTCGTCTCGACTGCTCCGCCTCCTGCTATGCGTGCCAGTCTCACCGTCTTTCTATCCGGCCTTAAACCGGAGACGACTACCTGCGCCCATAGCCCTCGAAACGGGACATGAGATTGCACTGACACAGACATAGGATTCACAGCGGGCGGACAACGTGCGATTCTGGGGGCATGCCCCAGACCGTCAGCGTCATCATTGGAGCGGAGGATCGTGTGCGTTTGGCCGCGATCCTCGCTGACCGCAATCGCCCGCTGAAACATGCGCAACGGGCGAACATCGTTCTGCTTTCGGCCGAGGGACTGCCCGTGCTGGAGGTGGCCCGTCGGGCCGACGTCAGCCGCCCGGCGGTGTGGCGCTGGCAAGTGCGCTACGCCGAACAAGGCGTCGACGGGCTGTTGCGCGACAAGACGCGCAAGCCCGGCCGGGCGCCTCTGCCGACCGCCACCGTGGCCAAGGTGCTGGCGCTGACGTGTTCGGAACCACCCGGCGCCGTCACCCATTGGACCGATCGAGCCGTGGCCAAGATCATCGGCATCAGCCTGCGTGCCGTTCAGCGCATCTGGGAGGCCAACCGCCTCCAGCCCCATCGCATCCGTACCTTCAAGCGCTCCAACGATCCGGCTTTCGCCACCAAGGTGGAGGACATCGTCGGCCTCTACATGGACCCGCCATGCCATGCGGTGGTTCTGTCCATCGACGAGAAGAGCCAGATCCAGGCACTTGACCGCACCCAGCCGGGTTTACCGCTGAAGCCCGGCAAGTGCGGGACGATGACGCACGATTACAAGCGCAACGGAACCACCACGCTGTTTGCCGCGCTGAACACCCTGGACGGCACCGTGGTGGGGCGCTGCCTGCCCAAGCACACCCACAAGGAGTTCATCAAGTTCCTCAACGCCGTCGAGCGCGTCGTGCCGGTCGGCAAGGTGATCCACGCCATCGTCGACAACTACGCCACCCACAAGCATCCCAAGGTGCTGGAATGGTTGGCCGATCATCCACGATGGGTCTTCCACTTCACGCCGACCTCGGCATCCTGGATCAACGCCGTCGAGGGCTTCTTCTCCATCATCACCCGCCGCAGCATCCGGCGCGGCGTCTTCAAGTCCGTGGCCGATCACCACGACGGGCATTGTCACGGGAATGGTGGCGGCTCGCCAGTCGTGACATTATCCTCCTGGGATGTCGTCGCTCTCGTATGCCCGCCATCAGTTTCCGCCCGCGATCATCCAGCATGCAATTGGGCTCTATCTCCGCTTCACGCTGAGTTACCGGGATGTCGAGGAGCTACTGGCCGAACGCGGCGTGGAGGTGTCCTACGAGACCGTCCGCCGCTGGGTCCTGAAGTTTGGGCCGGCCATCGCCGGCAACCTGCTGCGCCTCCGGCCCAAGCCCAGCCCACGCTGGCATCTGGACGAGGTGGTGATTAGGGCCAGCGGAAAGCTGATGTATTTGTGGCGGGCTGTCGATGACGAAGGCGAGGTGTTGGAAGCGCTTGTCCAGCGCCGGCGCGATAAGGCCGCAGCCCGCAAGCTGATGCGTAAACTGCTGAAGAAGCATGGTTTCGCGCCCACCCAGGTCACCACCGACAAGCTCCGGTCCTACGGGGCCGCCTTCCGCCAACTCAGTCTGAGCGCCCACCACGAACAAGGGCGGCGAACAAACAACCGCGCCGAGGTCTCACACCAGCCGGTGCGGCGACGAGAGCGCAAAATGCAGCGGTTCAAATCAGCGGGTTCCGCCCAGCGCTTCGTCTCTCTGCATGCCGCCGTATACAACACTTTCAACCTTCAGCGACATCTAGTCTCCCGCCACACCTAGCGCACCTTCCGTGCGCAGGCCATGGCCGCCTGGCAATTCGCGACCGCGGCCGCGCAAGCGAACGTCGAACTGAGGGTGTTCTGCACACCGGCTCAGTTCCCGTGACAGTGCCCCCGCCACTTCATCGCGCCCCCGGACCGCTGCTATAGGAGCGCCGTATCATCCCTCCCCCAGGTTTGCGACGGTCTCAAGTCCAGATAATCGCGGGCGGGAATTGGTGGCGGGCGTACGAGAGCGGCAACATTCCGCGAGGTTACCGTCACGACCGACACGCCACCATCGTTGATGTGACAATGCCGAGCCGACGGGTCAGGCCACCCGCATCCGGTCGGCGTCGATGTCTAGCGTGTCGAGCCAGCTCGGATCCAGCTTCGGAACAGACGAGAACAGCAGCTGCGAATAGGGGTGCTGCGGTTGCTGCCGGACGGAGGGGATGATGGTCTCGACCGCCTGCCCGCGATACATCACGATGATCTCGTCGCAGATCGCCTCGATCACCGACAGGTCGTGGCTGATGAAGACATAGGACAGGCCGAGCTCGCGCTGCAATTCCTTCAGCAGATCGATGATCGTCGACGCGACGACGGTGTCGAGGGCCGAGGTGATCTCGTCGCACAGGATCAGTTTCGGTTCGGCGGCGAGCGCACGGGCGAAGTTCACCCGCTGTTTCTGGCCTCCCGACAGTTCCGCCGGAAGGCGGTGACGCAGGGCGCGGGGCAGGCGGACCATGTCCATCAGCGCGTCGATCCGCGCATCGCGGGCCTTGCCTCGCAGGCCGTGATAGAAGGTCAGCGGGCGGCCGAGAATGTCCTCGATCGACTTGGCCGGGTTGAGCGCCGTATCGGCATGCTGGAAGACGATCTGAAGGTCGCGCAACTGCTCGCGGCTGCGCTGGCGGGCGCTGTGCCACAACTCCCGCCCGTCGAACTGGATGTCGCCGTTGCAGGCCGGCAGGATGCCGGCGATGGCGCGCGCCAGGGTCGATTTCCCACAGCCGGACTCCCCGATGATGCCGAGGTTGGTGCCCCGCTTCACCTGCAGGCTCACCCCCTTGACCGCGAGGGCCAGCGGTAGCCCGTTCGACTGCGGCGGGCCGTAGCCGGCGCTCAGCGTCTTGATTTCCAGCAGCGGGGAGGAATCGGTGGCAAAAGCTTCCGCCGCGGCAACCCGCCCGCCGGTGTCGGGGTGGAAGGCGTGCAGCAATTCCTTGGTGTAGGGATGGGTCGGGCGCGTCAGGATATCGTTGACGCTGCCGGTTTCCTGCACCTCTCCGTGGCGCAGCACCATGATGCGGTCGGCGATCTGGGCGACGACGGCAAGATCGTGGGACACATAGACACAGGCGATCCGGCGCTTGGTGGTCACCGCCTTGAAGGCGCGCAGCACCTCGACCTGGGTGGTGACGTCGAGCGCCGTGGTCGGCTCGTCGAAGATCACCACCTTGGGATCGCCGATCAGGGCCATCGCCGCCGCCAGCCGCTGCAGCTGCCCGCCGGACACCTGGTGCGGGTAGCGGTCGCCGATGCTGTCGGGATTGGGCAGCGACAGGGCGCGGAACAGGGCGACCGCCCGGCGGCGGGCCTCGTCCGGCGGCATCAAATTGTGAATCCGCGTCACCTCGATGACCTGATCCATGATCGTCGCCGCCGGGTTGAAGGCGGCCGCCGCACTCTGCGGCACATAGGCCACGACCGTGCCGCGCAGGGCCGCCCGTTGCTTTTCCGACAGGGTCACCATGTCATGGCCGTCGACCCGCACCGTCCCGCCGGAAATCCGGCAGCCGGGACGGGCGTAGCCCAGCAGGGTCATCGCGGCGGTCGTCTTGCCGGACCCGCTTTCGCCGATGAAGGCGACGGTTTCGCCGGCGGCAATGTCGAGGTCGATGCCCTTCAGGATTTGGATCCAGCGGCCGGAATCGGTGGTCGCCTCGACCGTCAGGTCGCGGATTTCGACGAGGTTCGTCATCAGGAGGCACTCCGATCCCGGATCTTCTGCGGAAGATTGTCGATCAGCAGATTGACGCTGATGGTCAGGGTGGCGATGGCCAGCGACGGCACGATCACCGCCGGCGCCGCGAAGGGCAGGCCGCCGATGTTCTCGCGCACCAGCGCGCCCCAGTCGGCGTAGGGCGGCTGGACACCCAGCCCCAGGAAGGACAGGCCCGACAGCAGCAGCACGATGAAGACGAAACGCAGGCCAAGATCGGCCAGAACCGGACCGACGATGTTGGGCAGAATCTCCGACCCGATCAGGTAGGGCAGGCTTTCCCCGCGGATGCGGGCGACCATGATGAAGTCCATCGTGTCGATGTTGATCGCCAGCGACCGGCTGAAGCGATAGGCTCCGGGGATATAGATGACCGACAGGGTCAGGATCAGAACCGGGATCGACGATCCGACCGCCGCCACGACCATCAGGCCGAACAGCTTGCTGGGGATCGAGTTCATGGCGTCGAGCACCCGGCTGACCACCATGTCCACCGGTCCGCGCAGGACGGCCGAGGTCATGCCCAGCACGACGCCGGTGAAGCAGGCGATGGAGACCGCGGCCAGCGAGATGCCGACGGTGTAGCGGGCTCCGAAAATGACGCGGGACAGCATGTCACGGCCGAGATAATCCGATCCGAGCCACAGGCCTGGCCGCATCGGGCCGAAGTAATCGAGGTCGATCATGTCCCCCACCGAATGGGGGGCGATGTAGGGGGCGAACAGGGCAACCAGCGCCCAGAACAGAACCACGCAGAAGCTGACCAGGCCTACCGGATTGATCCTGTAGCCGGACCATGTTGCGAGGGAGCCGGTGGAGGTGTGTGTCTTCATCGGAGCCTCGGGTTCGACAGGATAGCGACGATGTCGGCGGCGGTGATCAGGATCAGATACCCTACGCAGAAAATCATCGCGCAGGACTGGATCAGCGGCAGGTCGCGGGTGGACACCGCGTCAACCATCAGCTTGGCGATGCCGGGATAGTTGAAGATCGTCTCGACGATGATGACGCCGCCCACCAGATAGGACAGCGACAGCGCCACCGCGTTGGAGATCGGGCCGAGCGCATTGGGCAAGGCATGGCGCAGGACCAGCCGGGGGCGCGACGCGCCCTTCAGCAGTGCCATCTCGACATAGGGCGTGTTCAGCGTTTCGATCACGGCGGCCCGGCTCATGCGGATCATCTGCGCCGAAACCCCGAAGGTCAGCGTGATGACGGGCATGGCATAGGCCCGCAGCAGCCCGGAGAAGCTGTCCACCTGATAGGTGAAGGACAGGGCGGGCAGCCATTTCAGGTAAACCGCGAACACCAGGACGGCCAAGGTCGCAACCACGAATTCCGGAACCGAGATGATGCCGATGGTGGCGATGGTGACGACGCGGTCATACAGCGTGCGCCGCCACATGGCGGCGGTGATGCCGAGCGTGAGCGCAAGGGGAACCGATATCAGGGTGGTCAGGCCGGCCAGCTTTAGCGTGTTGAGCAGCCGTCCGCCGATCAGCGACGCCACCGGCATATGGTTGGCGTAGGAGGTGCCGAGATCGCCCTGGAACAGCCCGCCGATCCAGTAGAGGAAGCGCAGCAGGGCCGGTTCGTCGAGATGCATGGCGGTGCGCAGGCCGGCGATCGCTTCCGGCGTTGCCGCCTGACCCAGCAGGATGGTCGCCGTATCGCCGGGCAGCAGCGTGGTGGCGAAGAAGACCGCGAAGGACACGATGGTCAGCGTGACCAGCGCGATGAGCAGCCGGCCGAGGACGAGGGAGGGAACGCGTGATGTCATGCCTGGCCTCCGCATGGTGAGGCGCCCCCGGAGGGCTTGCCCGGTTGGGCGGCGACGAGAGGGGCCACGGCGGGTTGGGACGGTCGGACAGCCGCCCGCCCCGGCCCGCCGATCCATTGTATCAGGCGGCCAG
This sequence comes from Azospirillum sp. A1-3, assembly GCF_023806445.1. Taxonomy (NCBI): domain Bacteria; kingdom Pseudomonadati; phylum Pseudomonadota; class Alphaproteobacteria; order Rhodospirillales; family Azospirillaceae; genus Azospirillum; species Azospirillum sp. A1-3. The sequence goes on along the minus strand of NZ_JAMSLU010000002.1, from coordinate 140,550 downwards.
CCAGACATGTTCCGCGAACGCATAGCCTTCCAGATTGCCCAGAGGACTTTTCCGCATGCCCTTCACCTTCTGAGAAAAGGCGTCGACGTTGGAGATATAGGCGGGGATGATCGTTCCGGCCTCGGTCGCGATCATGCCCTGCATCTCGCCATAGATCTGCTTTCGCTGCGTGTCGTCCAGACTGCCGCGCGCCTCGACCAGCAGCCGGTCGAACCGTTCGGACCGATAATGGCTTTCGTTCCAGGGCGCGTCCGAGGCGTAAAGCAGCGAGAACAGGATGTCCGGCGTCGGGCGAGGATTGATATTGCCGAAATGCACCGGCGCCTTCAGCCAATAATTCGACCAATAGCCGTCCGAGGGCACGCGGTTGATCTGAAAGTTCATGCCAATCCCGGCGCCAGCCTGCTGCACGATCGTCGCCATGTCGATCGATCCCACCGCGGCATCCGACGCGACGATCGGGATCGCCTGTCCCAGCACTCCCGCCTTGCTGAACAGCGCTTTTGCTTTTTCGGGGTCATGGACGGGGGCGGCGAGGTCCGCGTTGAAATACGGGCTGGACGGTGGCACGGGCTGATCATTCCCAGGCTCGCAGATACCACGCAAGACGGTTTTCTGAATCTGCGCGCGGTTGACCAGATGGCGCATGCCGGTAACGAAATCGGCCCGGTCCCCCGGCGCCATGTCCAGCCGCATGTTCAGGTTGGTGTAGTTCCCGGCGATGCTGCGTTCCAGCACCACGCCCGGCTGGGTCTCCAGCAGGCGGAGCTGCGCGGGCTTCATGTTCGCGGCGATGTGCACGTCCCCGCTCAGCAGCGCGTTGGCGCGGGCGGTGTCGTCCGCCACCGCAAAGAATTCGAAGCTCTGCAACGGCGCAGGCATCTTGAAATACGCCTCGTTGCGCGACATGACCGACCGGGTGCCCGGCTCGAACCGCTCCAGCCGGAACGCGCCGGTGCCGACGCCCTTGCTGAAATCGGTGGTGCCGTCGGCCACGATCATGAAGTGATGCATGGCAAGGATCGTCGGCAGGTCGGCATTGGGCGCGGCCAGCGTGATTCGGACGGTCGCGGGGTCGAGCGCCTTGATGGCCGTCATCTGCTTGGAGATCGCCGCGACCTTCGAGGCCACCTGCGGATCGAGATGGCGGCGCAGGGAGAACACCACGTCGTCGGCGGTCAGCGTCTTGCCGTCGTGGAAGGTCACGCCCCGCTTCAGCTTGACGGTCCAGACCTTGGCATCGGGGGTCTCGATGCCGTCGGCCAGTTCCATCTGCACGGCACCCGCCGGATCCAGCACCGTCAGGCGGCTGTAGAGCGAACAGCAGCGGACATAGTCGGTCGAGAGCGACGCCTTGGCCGGGTCCAGCGTGTCGGCGGTCGACGCCGACCAGCCCGCCGCGATCAGGTGGCCGCCCTTGACCGGCGTGGCCGCCAGCGCCGCGGCCGCCCGCCCCAGGATCGCGCCGCCCGCTGCAAGCCCGATCCCGCCCGCCATGACCATCTGCAACAGCTCGCGCCGGCTGGCGCCGCGGCGCATGGCGTCCTCGACCTGTCGGTCGTCGCGCGGGGTCCAGTTCGTGATCGTCGTCATTGTCGCCGCTCCCTGTTCTATTGTGGTTAAAGCTGGCTGCACAGGCGGTAGGCATCGAAGATCGAGGCATGCAGATCGCGGCTGGCCACCGCGTCGCCGATGCGGTGCAGGGCGAAACGACCCGGCTGCAGATCCTGCGGCTGGCCCGCCAGCAGGCGGTCGATGTCGGTGATGCCGTCATTCAGGGATGCGGCGCGCAGATCGTGGAACAGATCGTCCATCGGCAGCGTGCCGTGTTCGACGACGATCTGGCCGGTGACGATCACGCGCTCCTGCTCCGTCATCTCGTTGCGCAGGACAGCGGCGAGGCGGTTGCCCTCGCGGCGCACCCGGATCAGGCGGTGATCGACCAGCGGGGTGACGCCCTTCTGGTACAGCCTTTTGCGGAAGCTGGAGGTGTCCTGGTACGGCATCTCGACCGCCGCGGCGGCATCGGGCGTGACGAAAGTCACCGTCTTTCCCGCCGCCGCCAGTTTCAGCGCGCAGGAGGGTGCGGCCTGCCGGCCGGTGCCGTCATAGATCAGCACGTCATCCTGCGCCGGGACATGGCCGGACAGCATGTCCCAGACGCTGGTGCAATGGTCGCCACCATCCAGCCAATCCAGGTCGGGCACGCCGCCGGTGGCGACGATGACGATGTCCGGGCTTTCGGCGGAAACGTCGGCGGCTTCGGCATACATGTTCAGGCGAACGTCCACCTCCAGCCGCTCAAGCTCGCTCCGGCGCCATTCGGTGATGCCGAGAAGGTCCTGCCGCCCATCGGCGCCGGCGGCGATCAGGACCTGCCCGCCCAGCCGGCTTCCCGCCTCGAACAGGGTGACGCGATGGCCGCGCTCGGCCAGCACGCGGGCGGCCTCCATCCCGGCGGGACCGCCGCCGACCACCACCGCGCGGCGCCGCGTATCGGCGGGGGTGACCTCGTGGCTCAGCGTGGTTTCGCGGGTGGTGGCGGGGTTGTGGATGCAATGCGCCTTGCGGTACAGGCAATAGGACGCCCCGACGCAGGGCCGGATGCGATCCTCCTCGCCGCGCTGGATCTTCGCGACCAGATGCGGGTCGGCGATGTGCGCCCGCGTCATGCCGACCAGATCGGCGATGCCTTCGTGCAGGACATGCCGCGCCGTCGCCACGTCCCGGATGCCGGCGGCGTGCATGACCGGCAGCGCGACCTCAGCGCGGAAGCGCCGCACCTCGGCCAGGAACGGCGCGCTGCGCTGGAACATGCCGGGCATGTTGTGCTCGGTCAGCAGCAGATCGCTGTCCATCCGGCCATAGATGCAGTTGAAGAAGTCAATATGGCCTTCCCGCTGCAGCATGTGGGCGATTTCAAGGCTTTCGTCCATGTGCAGCCCGTCCTCGCCCCCCTCGTCGACGACGTAGCGGATGCCGATGACGAAATCCGGGCCGACAGCCTTGCGCATCGCCTCGTGCACCATCAGCACGAAGCGGGCGCGGTTCTCGGTCGAACCGCCGAAGCCATCGGTGCGCAGGTTGGTACGCGGCGACAGGAACTGGCCCATCAGATGCCCGCCGGCCAGCGTTTCCACCCCGTCCAGCCCGGCCTGCCGGCAGCGCCTTGCGGCGGCGGCGTAGTCGGCGATGACGCGGTCGATGTCGGCGCGGTCCATTTCCTTGGGAAAGCTGCGGGTTCGCGTTTCGCGCACGCGCGACGGCGCGATTGCCGGCAGCCAGCCGCTGCCGAGCGCGGTCGCACGCCGCCCCAGATGCGACACCTGGCACATGATGGCGGCGCCATGGTCGTGGATGCGCCCTGCCATCGCCTCCAGATGCGGCAGGATGGCGTCGCTCGACAGGTTGAGCTGCCCGCCACCCCAGCTGGAATCGCGCGAGGTCATGGCGGAGCCGCCGATCATCGTCATGGCGATGCCGCCCTTGGACTTTTCCTCGTGGTAGCGTTGGTACCGCTCGGTCGGCATGCCGCCCTCGTCCAGCATCGAGGCATGGCTTGTGCTGATGATGCGGTTGCGCAGCAGCAGCCCGCCCAGCCGGAACGGCGACAGCAGGGGATCGGAAGTCTGGGAGCTGTTCTGGGAATTGGGCTGGGCCGCGAGATGCACCGCGATCTGCATGGCTGGGGATTCTCCTTGGCGTACCCAGGGGGGCATGGGTCAAGGATGTACCTGTGGAGCACAGGCCGGGAAGCTTGATAAAACGTGCAAGGGGTATACACTGAGCGTATGGCCCTGCGCAGCATCGCTCCCCTTGCTCGGACCTTGTTCATCTTCGAGGCAGCCGCCCGGACGGGCAGCTTTTCGGCTGCAGCGCGAGAATTCAACGTCACGCAGCCGTCCGTCAGCCGCAGCATCGCGCAGCTCGAGGATCGGCTGGGCCTGCGGCTGTTCCAGCGCACCCCCACCGGCATTATCCTGACCGCCGACGGTGACGAGATTTTCCGCACGATGCGCGACAGTCTGGAGGCGATCGACCGCACAGTTGATGCTGTGCGTCAGCGCGCGGAAAGAACACGGGTTACCCTGTCCTTCTCCAGTTCTTTCGCCACCCATTGGCTGGTGCCTCGGCTACGCACCTTCAAGGCGGCATTCCCGACCGTCGAACTGCGTCTGGATCTGGTGCAGGGAATGCTGGGCCAGCCCCCGTCCGACGCGGACGTCGCCACCCGCATCGTCGAGGCCGACGACCCGCGCTATCACGTTTGGCCGTTTGCGCCGGAGATCATCATGCCGGTTTGCAGCCCTACCTATCTTGCGGAGCGCGGCCCCCTGGAGGCCGATCCGCAGCGCCATGTCTTTCTGAACCTGAACGACGAGCATAAGGCTCACTGGAATAGGCTTCTGAACCCGCGTGAGCGTCTGGAGAGCATCGGGACCTGGGATGTGTTCTCGGACTATTCGGTGGCGCTGCAGGCCGCGCAGAATGGCGAGGGGATCGCGCTCGGCTGGGTAAGCGTCGCATCTCGCGCGCTTTGCGAAGGGCATCTGGTTCGCGCAGGCGCTGGCGAAATTCGCACCAGGCGCTGGCATTCGCTCATCGCGCCGAAAGACCGTCCGCTGCAGCCCGTTGTGTCGGCAATCTGCGAATGGCTGATCGCGGTGATGCGCGACGATCTGGATCGCCTTGACGTTGTCCGGCCCGCGTGACCATCGAGTGATGAGACGATGCGCCCCGCCACCGCTCACTCCTCTTCCAGCAATGCGCGAACGGGGGTGGCGGCAGGGCAGGGGAAAGCCCGACCGTGCTTTCCAGCAGACGCGGCGGCAGGGCGGCGACGACTTGTGCGGCGCGCACGGTCTCTTCACGGCCATCGCGGTGGCGCAGCGACACCTCCACCCCATCCTGAAGAAGGCGCAAGGCGACCGCCTGGGCGCCGGCCCGAACCCGGTCCGGCGGCAGCGAGTCCGCCAGGGTGCGGATCAGCGCGGCGGAGCCGCCGGTGAGGCGCAGCGACTGCGGGTCCTGGCCAAGGCCGGGAAGGCGGTGGGGGCGTTCGCGCGACATCCGTTCGAACACCACGTCGCCCTTGCTGTGCTGACCGCAGCTTGCGAGCCCCAGTTCGGCGACCAGCGCGCCAATGGCCGGCTGCATGTCCGGCCAGAACCAGGACGGGCCGAGATCGAAGCCGTCGTCAGCCGGCTCGCCGGCGGCATTCACGGTCAGGATGCGGCCGCCGAGCCGGTCGCGGGCCTCGTACAGCCGAAAATCGATGCCGGCGCGGTGCAGCAGCCGTGCCGCATTCAGCCCGGAAAGACCGCCGCCGAGAATGACGACCTGTGTCTCTGTCATGGTGGGTGTCCTCTCAGGAGCGCTCTGGAATCGGCAGGATGTCGGGGTGCTGCAACGGCGCGTCCTTGATCCAGAGGCTGGCGCCCTCCGGCCCGACGACGGCGGTGACGTCGTACCCCGCCGGCAGCCGGCACCAGCCGTGGGGAGCGAGATCCTCGCCGTCCTGGGTCAGCCGGCCGGCAATGACGAACAGTTCCAAGCCGCGTTGGCTCGGGATCGTCACCGTGGCGCCGGGCCTCCAATCCTCGATCACCACCCGCTCGGCGCCATCGTCGAACAGAAGCCGCGCTGCCGATGCGCCGTCGCGCAACGGTGCGGCCTCGCCCTCGCCGGGCCGGCGGACGATCTGCTTGCGGTCGCCCTCGCGGAACTGCCAGAGCCGCACCAGAATGGTGCAGCCGTCCGCCGCGGCGGGGCTGTGGTACGTGCCGGGCGGGTTGCGGAAATAGGTTCCTGCCGGGTAGTCGCCATGCTCGTCCTGGAACGTGCCGTCGAGCACCAGGATTTCCTCGCCGCCGGGATGGGGGTGGGCGGGAAAGGCGCTGCCCCTGGCATAGCGCACGATGGAGGTGGCGCGGGCCACCTCGCCGCCTTCGCGGTAGAGCATGCGGCGGTCGACACCGGCGACGGGGCTCGGCATCCAGTCGAGCGTGCCGGCCTGGACGGTGACCGGACGGATCAGATCGTCATTGAGGCGCAACGGCGGAATCTCCCATGGTCAGCACCATCCGAAACTTCACGTCGCCGGACAGCATCCTGCGAAAGGCTTCGTCGGCCCGTGCCAGCGGCAGGGTCTCGATCCAGGGGCGGGCGCCGGTCAGCACGCTGAAATCGAGCGCCCGCTCGTTGTCCCAGGGCGAACCGGTGATCGAGCCGACGACGGATCGCTCGCCGCCCACCAGATGCGGCGTCGACACCGCCAGCGGATCCTTGCCGATGCCGAGCAGCACCAGACGCCCCTCCGGCGCGAGCCCGGGCATCACCGACGCGACCACGCCCATGTCGCCGATGGTCGAGAGAAGCGCTGCGGCTCCCCCGAACGTCATCAGCACGGAGGCGGCGTCTTCCCGTTCGGCATCGACATAGTGGTGGGCGCCGAGCGTCAAGGCATCCGCGGCGATGTCCTGCCCGCGGCCGATGGCGATCACGCGGAATCCCATCCGGCAGGCATATTGTACCGCCATGTGGCCAAGGCCGCCGATGCCGAGCACGGCCACGGTGTCGCCCGGTCCGGCGCCGGAGGCCTTCAGCCCGTTGAAGGTGGCGAGACCCGCGCACAGGATCGGCGCGGCTTCCTGCGAGGAGAGGTCGTCGGGAATGGAGACGAGGCCGGTGGCGCGGGCGGTCATCATCTCGGCATAGCCGCCGTCGCGGCTCGCTCCCATCACCGGCTGCTGCCGGCACAGGTGAAACCTGCCGCGGCGGCACTCCCGGCAATCGCTGCAATGTCCGCCGAAGCGGCCGATGCCGACGCGCCGGCGGACCGTCCAGACCGCCGGCACCTGCGGCCCGACGGCGGCGATCCGCCCCACCACCTCATGACCGGGAACCCGGCCCAGCGCGGGGTCCGCCTTCTCGACATCGCTGCGGTCGGCCCCGCAGATGCCGCAGGCCTCGACCGCGATCAGCACCTCGCCTGCCTCCGGAACCGGGACCGGTCGCTCGACAAGCTCCAGCCGACCCGGAGCGGTGACCGCCATGGCGCGATGGGTAGCCGTCATCCTTCGTCTCCCCGATGTCCGCCGAAGCCCCTGGCGCGCACCCATCGTGGTGAGGATGGCGCGTCAGGGGGCTTTCATCAGGTGGTAGCAGACGCCGGTCATGACCAAAAATGGCATTATTTCATCGAGCGATGAATCTCCTGCATGAGACGCGAGCCGTGCCGTGTCAGTGCGCTTCCAGATCCGCGAGCCCGGAATCGGGGAACAGGGCGTCGATGAACCCGAATTTCGTCATGTCCACGATCCGCTGGGGATAGAGAAAGCCGTCGAGATGGTCGAACTCGTGCTGGAAAACCCGGGCGTGGAAGCCCTTCGCCTCGCGGACGAGCGTCGTGCCGTCTTCCAGCGTGCCGCCATAGCGGATGTGCGCACAGCGCGGAACCATGCCGCGCATTCCCGGAACCGACAGGCAGCCCTCCCAGGATTCTTCCACCTCGTCCGCGAGCTTTTCGAACCAGGGGTTGATCAGCGTGGTGACCGGCACCGGCGGCACGTCCGGATAGCGCGGATTGGAGTCGAAACCGAAGATGATCACCCGCAGGTCGACGCCGATCTGCGGCGCAGCCAATCCCGCGCCGTTGATGGCATGCATGGTTTCGAACATCTCGGCGATCAGCGACTTCAATGCCGGGTCGTGAATGTCCTCAACCGGCTTCGCCACCCGCTGGAGCCGGGGATCACCCATCTTCAGGATTTCACGCATGATGTTGTCCGTCGTTCCGATCCGATCGGCTCAATGAGGCATGGAGACCGGTCGAAGTGCAAGTGCGGCCTGTCAGGACACGCCGCCTGTCAGGACACGCGCGCCGGCACGGTTGCGTCGGCGTATCCGTCCTGCCCCAGAGCCAGCGTCTCCAGCCAAGCCGGATCGGGGGCCCAGCCGTGCATCCAGGGCAGGAAGGCGGAGGCCGGCATCGGCCGGGCGATGCCATAGCCCTGGCCCAGGTCGCACCCCAGCATCAGCAGGGTGGTGCCGTGCTCGACCTTTTCCACCCCCTCGGCCACCACCGCACGGCCGAGGCCCTGGGCAAGGACGATGATGCTCTTCACGATGGTCAGATCGTCGGCGTCCTCTTCCAGATGCCGGATGAAGGACTGGTCGATCTTCAGCGTGTCGATCGGCAGGTGGCGCAGGTAGGTCAGCGAGGAATAGCCGGTGCCGAAATCGTCCAGCGCCCCGCTGACCCCGAGATGCCGGCAGGTGTCCAGCGTCAGCTTGGCGCGGGCGATGTCTTCGAGCGCTGCCGTTTCCACCACCTCGATCTGCAGCATGCCGGGCGGCACCGACGGATATTCGGCGAGGATCGCCGTCAGACGGACCGGAAAATCCGGGTGCAGCAGATGCGCGGCGGCGATGTTGACGCTGACGGGAATGGCGTGGCCGGTCGTCTTCCAGGCGGCGATCTGGGCCAGGGCGGTGCGGATCACCCATTCGCCGACTTCGATGTCCAGTTCGGAACTTTCGATCAGCGGCAGGAATTGGCCTGGGGGCAGGAATCCCTGCTCGGGGTGGTTCCATCGGATCAGCGCCTCGGCACCGACCACGGTGCCCAGCCGCATGTTGACCTTCGGCTGGTAGTAGAGTTCGAACTGTCCCGCATGCAAGGCGGCGTAAATGCAGTCGCGGTTGGCCTGCCAGGTGGCGTGGTGCCGCTCCTCCTCCGGATCGTACAGCTGATAGCAGTTCCGCCCCTTGTTCTTGGCCTGATACATGGCATGGTCGGCGTGACGCAGAAGGGTATCCGGGTCGGCGTCGTCGAACGGGTACAGCGTGACGCCGAGCGAGGCGGTGACCGACAGGGGATCGGTCAGCTGGGGAAGATGGATGTGCTCGCGCACCGCCGCCAGCAGGTGGTCGAGCGTCGCGGTGCAATCGTCCAGCCCCTTCAGGTCGAGCAGAAGGACGACGAACTCGTCGCCGCCCAGCCGTGCCAGGGTGTCGCCCGCCTGCATGACGTCGCTCAGGCGATAGGCGAGCTCCTGCAAAAGGATGTCGCCCATATGATGGCCGAAGCGGTCGTTGATCGGCTTGAACCCGTCCAGATCCAGATAGGCGACGGCGATGGTCCGGCCGGTCCGCTTGGCCTCCGTCATCGCCTGTTCCATGCGGTCGGCCAGCAGGATGCGGTTGGGCAGCCCGGTCAGGGCGTCGTGGTGCGCCAGCCGCTGGAGAGCCAGTTCGGCCTGGTTGCGCGCCTTCAGGAATTCGTTGAAGGCACGGGCGACAGTGCGGATTTCCGGACTGCCGGTTTCGGCCACCGCAATGGCGGGTTCCCCCCGGAGCATCCGGGTGGCGCACCCGTGCATTGCATCGGCCAGCCGCAAAAGCGGCTTCAGCAGCGACTGCGCCAGCACCCACAATACCGGCGTCGCCACCAGGATCAGCAGCAGGGTGGTCAGGATCATGCGCCGCTGGATCACATAGATCGAACTGAACGCCTCGCCGGACGGGATGACCGATGCCAGGACCCAGCGGGTGGTCGCCAGCCGCTTGAAGGTGAACAGCCCTTCCAGCCCCTGGCTGTTCACCCCCTCCCCAGTACCTTCGAAGCCGGCGAACGCGCTGTCCAGCAGCGAGTTGATCCCCGGTTCGGTGATCCGCCGCATGATCCGGTCGTGGTCCGGATGGGCGATGGTGGTACGGTCCTCGGCCACCAGATAGAAATATCCGCCGTCCCCGACACGGCGGTCGGCCAGTGCCCCGATCAGGTTTTGTTTGAAGAGGTTCAGCACCCCGCCGATGATCCCGACCAGATTGCCCTCGGCGTCCAGGATCGGCGCCGCCAGCACGATGATCGGCTGGTGCGTGGCCTGGCCGAGGATCGGCCTGGAGATGGCCGGGCGCAGGGTGGCGCGGACCTGCTGGATATAGTCGCGGTTGCTCATGTTCAGGCCGCGCCGGCCGGGCTTGTGCGGCCAGTCCACCAGCAGCTGGCCGGCGGCGTCGAACAGATAGAGGTCGTCGACCATGCTGAGCAGGGCGGTCTCCTCGCGCAGATGGTCTTCCATCCTGACCGGGTCCGCCATCATCTCCGGCGACACCACAGTGCCGGCCTGGGCGAGCGCCGTCATCCGTTCGGAAATCTGGTCGTCCATATGGGCGGCGAGTTCCGACAGCAGATCGAACTGCTGCCGTTCGATCCGCTCCAGCACCTCGCTGCGCAGAGCATAGAACTGAAGAACCGACTGCGCGAGCAGCAGCACCCCGCCCAGCACGATCGCGCCAAGCGTAAGCTTCAGTTTCAGGCTGAGATTCCCGACACGCATCAAGATCTTCGTCACCGTTTCACGACATCCGCCCCATTCGGGGACGCCACCCGAGTCAGCAGACACATTACAGAGCCGTCGACAATTTCATGTGCAAGCCCGTATTTCATTGGAATGCAAACTCATCAACAATATTGACCTCGAAGAGAAAAGATAAAACAAGCGCGGAACCCGCAATGCCTCGATAAAACCATATAGCCCCTATACATGATATCTTCCGGGTTCTCTCCTCTATCAATCCTTGCGCTCCATTTTGACTCTAAGCACCAATTTGGCGAAAGTCAAAATCAGTCGACCTGATCTGACAGGTCATTGTCCCGTGCCGTCAGGCCGATGGTTCGGCCGCGGCGGCGAGATGCTGAACCAGTTGCCGGGCGCTCACCGGCAGCGATGCCATGTCACGCTCGCACAGGAACAGGCGGCGCGCGGCCCAGGATTCGGCCAGCGGAATGGCACGGATGCGCCCCGTGGCGATCTGATGCTCGATCGCCATCAGGTGTAGGATGCCGATGCCGAGATTTTCCTCGATCATCCGGCACATCCCGTCGAAGCTGCGGACCTGGATGCGCAGCTTGATCGAACGGTTCCGTTGCAAAGTTTGCGGGCGGGCAGAGATCGGGTAAAACCCAGCCATTTCGGCGTTGAGGTGACGCGGTGATGCGCAGCAGGAAGAGCCTGTTCAAGGGGCGGCAGTTCACGGCAGAGGTGATCCTGTGGGCGGTCCGCTGGTATCTGCAATTCCCGATCAGCTATCGCGATCTGGAGCGGATGCTGGCCGACCGCGGCGTCGCCGTCGATCACACAATCATCTTCCGCTGGATCCAGGCCTACGCGCCAGAACTGGACAAACGCCTGCGTCCGCACCTGAGCATGACCACCGGCTCCTGGCGGGTGGACGAGACCTACGTCAAGGTGAAGGGCCGCTGGATGTATCTGTACCGCGCCGTAGACGCGCATGGGCAGACGATCGACTTTCTGCTCAGCGCCAAACGCGATGTCGCCGCCGCCCGGCGCTTCTTCCGCAAGGCGCTGAAGCAGCCGTACACCGTGAACCCGCGCACCCTCACGGTGGACAAGAACGCTGCCTACCCGAGCGCGACCAAGACGATGAAGAAGAACGGCGAGCTGTGGCGCTTCACCAAGCTGCGCCAGGTCAAGTATCTGAATAACATCGTTGAACAGGATCACCGAGGGATCAAACGGCTGGTCCGGCCGGGGCTCGGGTTCCAGGGCTTTCACACGGCGCGCCGGACGCTCGCCGGCTACGAGATCCTGGCGATGGTGCGCAAAGGGCAGGTCGCCGCCATTCCCGCCAACGACATGTCGGCCCAGACCACCTTTGTCGCCACGCTGTTCGGAGTTGCCACCTGACAGTGCTGATGCCACGGTTCTCCGCGACCAACGTCAGGCTTTGCAACAGAACCCTCCGGCGGTAACTCCTCATTGCAGGGAAAGACCAACCATGGCCGAGAACTTCAAAGCCTTTGTGATCAAGGATGTCGACGGCAAGCCCAAGGGGGGCTTCACGACGCTGACGCTGGCCGACCTGCCGGACAACGATGTACTGGTCGAGGTCGCCTATTCCACCGTCAACTACAAGGACGGGCTCGCGGTCAGCGGCAAGGGCCGGATCGCCCGCAAGCTGCCGATGGTCGCCGGCATCGACTTGGCCGGCACCGTGGTCGAATCCCGCTCTCCCGACTGGAAGCCCGGCGACAAGGTGGTCGCCAACGGCTGGGGCATGTCGGAAACGCAGTGGGGCGGCTACACCCGCTTCCAGCGCCTGAAGGCAGAGTGGCTGACCCGTCTGCCGGACGCCTTCTCGTTCGAAGAGGCGATGGGCATCGGCACCGCCGGCTATACCGCCGCGCTGTGCGTGGACGCGTTGGAGCGTTGGGGCGCCGTTCAGCCGGGCGGCAAGGAAGTGCTGGTCACGGGAGCCGCCGGCGGTGTCGGCTCCGTCGCGGTGGCGCTGCTCGCCAAGCGCGGCTACCCGGTGGTGGCCTCCACTGGCCGACCTGAGACGCACGACTATTTGCGGGGGCTCGGCGCCACCGGCTTCATCGACCGCGCCGCCCTTCTGGAAAAGGGCGCGCCCTTGCAGAAGGAACGTTGGGCCGGCGGCGTCGACTCGGTGGGCGGGCAAACGCTGGTCAACGCGTTGTCGCAAACCGTGTGGGGTGGCGCGATTGCCGCCTGTGGCTTGGCCGGTTCGTCCGACCTGCCCGGCACGGTGCTGCCGCACATCCTGCGCAGCGTCGCGCTGCTCGGCGTTGATTCGGTGATGGCTCCGCAGCGCCTCCGCAACGCCGCCTGGGCGCGGCTGGCCCGCGACATGGACAAGACCGCGTTGAAGGCGATGTACGACGTGCAGCCCTTCGACGCACTGCCCGATCTGGCCACTAAGATCCTCGCTGGACAGATCCGCGGCCGTGTCGTCATCGACGTCACCCGTTGAGGGGGTAACGCCGCAACGTTTCCGTCAAGGTGGTGGACATTGGAATGTGGCCGGGCTCGTCGGCGGCGATACCGGCCATCGTTTCGAGGGTCAGGCAACGATGCCGGAGCTGCCGGTCATCGTTTTGCTCCAGCAAGATCGCGCCGACGAGCCGGTCACGTCCGTCAAGGTGGTGGAAATTGGAAGGTGGTCAGGAGCGTCGTCGGTTAGGCCGCCTTTGCTGAGGGGAGCGGTGTGATGGCGGGCTCATTGGCGGCGGCGATCCCGGCCATGGTTTCGAGCGTCAGGTAACGATGCTGGAGCTGCCAGTCATCATTTTGCTCCAGCAAGACCGCGCCGACGAGCCTTCGAACACTTTCCTCGTTCGGGAATATACCAACAACATCAGTGCGGCGTTTGACCTCCTTGTTGAGACGTTCAAGAGGATTGGTTGAGTGTAGTTTGGTGCGGTGCGCCTCGGGATATTCCATGTCGGCGAGCACGTCATGTTCGGCGTCGTCGAGTAGTGCTGCTACCTTGGAAAAGCGTGCCCGCAGCTGATCGGCGACATGGCGCCAGACCTCACCGGCGTTCTTGCGGTCGGACTGCACGAAGACTTGGCGCACAGCGGCCGACACCACGGTTTGCTGGCCCTTGGGCACGTGGCAGAGCAGCGAGCGGAGAAAATGAACACGGCAACGTTGAGGTGGCGGTCAGCACCTGGCTGATCGCCGCCTTCAGCCCCTCATGGGCATCAGAGATCACCAGCTTCACGCCTTTCAGGCCACGCCGCACGAGGCCGCGCAGGAACTCAATCCAGAAGATCGCCGCCTCCGATTGCCCAAGCCCAAGGCCGAGGATCTCGCGCCGCCTGTCCTGATTCACGCCGGTGGCGATTATCGCGGCGATCGACACGATGCGGCCGCCCTGGCGGACCTTCAGGTAGGTGGCATCCAGCCAGAGGTACGGCCAGTCCCCCTCCAGCGGACGCTCTAGGAAGGACTGCACACGCTCATCAATTTTCCTGGCACAGCGTCGAGACCTGGGACTTGGAGATGCCGGTCATGCCGAGCGCCTGGACGAGGTCGTCGACCTTGCGCGTGGAAACGCCCTGAATCCACGCTTCCTGGATGACGGCGGTGAGCGCCTTCTCGGCGGTTTTGCGCGGCTCCAGGAAAGCCGGGAAGTAGGAGCCCTGGCGCAGCCTGGGGATCTTCAGGTCCAGCGTGCCGAGCCGGGTGTCGAGCTGGCGCGGGCGCGAGCCGTTGCGGTAGGTGGAGCGCGTGTCGGTGCGTTCATGGCGAGCGGCGCCGAGCAGCCCCTCAACCTCGAAGTCCATCAGCCGATGCAACGTGTGCTCGGCGACAGAGCGCAGGAAGTCGCCGTCCGTGCTCTTCTGGATTTGCTCGATCAGTGCCATTCTGTCGTCGGTCATCGTCGTGTCCTTGGTCGTGGTCGCGTGTTGCAACTTGACCTTACCGAAGATGCGCGATGACCACCTCCTGCCGCCGAACACACCGCCTGCGAGGCGGAGGATCAGGCTGGGGCCGGGCTACGCTGTGTGCGAGCTTCGCCCGGCCCCAGCCCGATCCTTCATGGGCGCTTTTTCCACCACGCCCATGGATGTTACCGCGCGCGCCCGTTCTGGTGAAAGCGCAAGGGTTCAGGAGCCTCCGAACGATCTGTCGCAAGGGTGAGTTTTGGCACCAGCCTGGGCGATCTCGAACCATGCTGCGGTGTACGGCCTTGACCCCGGGCATCCTAAAGCCTAACTTGATCCACAGATAAGCAGAGGTCTTTTTTTTTCAGGAGACGAACAATGCCAAACACCAAGAGGCAAGCTGATCCCGACCGCGCCACCCGGCGCCAGAAGGTTCTGACGACGGCGACGGTGCGGGCGGCCGAGCACCTTGCCATGCCGAACGCCGCGGTGGCGGAGATGCTGGGCGTGTCGGTGCCGACCGTGTCCCGAATGAAGACTGGGGCCTACCTGTTGGCCGACGGCTCGAAGCCGTTCGAACTGGCGCAGCTGTTCCTGCGGCTGTTCCGGAGCCTGGATGCGATCGTCGGAAGCGATGACGCCGCCTCGCAGTCGTGGATGCAGACGGAAAACCGGGCTTTGAACGGCCGGCCGATTGATCTTGTCCAGACGGTCACCGGCCTGGTCAGCAGCGTCACCTACCTGGACAGCCGCCGTGCCATCGTTTGAGCCTGAGCCGTATCGCGGCGAGATCTGGCGCGTGGTCGAGAGCCAGAACAAAGCCTCGACCATGCGTTTGACCGAGGATCTCGACGATCAGGCCCTGCTGGAGGAGCTGATCGAGGAGGTCAAGCCATCGCTGCCGGCGGAGTGTGCTGGTCTCCACTTCCTTCTGGCGACACCGTTCCGTTACACGCCCTATCCGAACGCTTCGCGCTTTCGCCGGGCGATCGCCTATCCGGGGGTGTTCTATGCCGCCGAACAGGTGATGACGGCGATGACCGAGCTGGCCTTCTACCGGATGCTCTTTTTCCGCGAAGCCCCGGGCATGGTGCTGCCGGCCCGGCCCGTCGAGCATCGGGCCTTCTCGGCGATGTGCGAGACCGAGCGGTCCATCGACCTGACGGAGCCGCCGCTTTCCGCCGCCGCGGACTGGACACATCCCACCGATTACGCCGCGTGTCAGGATCTGGCCGACCGGTCGCGGGAGACCGGGATCGAGGTCATCCGGTACCAATCAGCACGCGATCCGGACGGTCGCTGTCTGGCGGTCCTGACGCCTTCGGCCTTTTCCGAGCCCAACCCGCGGCGGCTCGAGACGTGGCATTTGTTCGCCCGCCCGACCAAGGTGCAGGTCTGGCGTGAATTTCCGCCGCTGCAGCGAGAGTTCGACCTCGCCGAGTTCGACGCCGACCCGAGGGTCCGGGGGTCGTGCCCCACGGGGTGGTGTAGGAGCTGTGGGGAACCGGCCCGCCGTAGCGCCCTCCGATGGCTGGCGTAGGCGGGCCGGTTATCCATAGCGGGGCGGTCATCGCGGTTCTTCGGTAGAGTCTGGTCACCACACCTCAACCCGACCGAAGGGTGACCACGATGACCGACGAGATGATGGCGCTTCGCGCGATGCTTGAGAAGGGCGCGGATGCCGATGTTCTGCGTGAGATGATCGGCTTTGCCGCTGAACGGCTGATGGAGTTGGAGGTGCAGGGCCTGACCGGGGCCGGTCATGGCGAGCGGTCTGCCGAGCGGCTCGTCCAGCGCAATGGCTACCGGGATCGCGACTGGGAGACCCGCGCCGGCACCGTCGAGCTGCGCATTCCCAAACTGCGCAAGGGCTCCTACTTCCCCGGCTTTCTGGAGCCGCGGCGGATGGCCGAGAAGGCACTGACGGCAGTGATCCAGGAGGCCTACATCCAGGGCATCTCGACGCGCTCAGTGGACGATCTGGTCCAGGCGATGGGAATGTCTGGCATCTCCAAGAGCCAGGTCAGTCGGTTGTGCGCCGAGATCGACGAGCGGGTGAAGACCTTTCTCGGCCGTCCCATCGAGGGCGACTGGCCCTACCTGTGGCTGGATGCCACCTACGTGAAGGTGCGCCAGAACGGACGCATCGTTTCGGTCGCCGTGACCATCGCGGTGGCGGTCAACACCGACGGCCGGCGCGAGGTGCTGGGCATGGACATCGGCCCGTCCGAGGCGGAAACCTTCTGGATCGAGTTCCTGCGCAAGCTCAAGCGCCGTGGTCTGAGCGGCGTCAAGCTGGTGATCTCCGACGCCCATGGCGGCATCAAGGCCGCCGTCACCCGGGTCTTCCAGGCGACGTGGCAAAGGTGCCGGGTCCATTTCTCCAGGACAGCGCTTGCCCACGCCGGCAAGAGCGGGCGCCGTGTCGTGGCGGCCTTCATCGCCACGGCCTTCGCCCAGGACGATGCGGCATCTGCTCGCACGCAGTGGCGGCAAGTGGCCGATCAGGTCCGGGCCAAGCTGCCGAAACTGGCCACCCTGATGGACGAGGCGGAAGAAGACGTCCTGGCCTACATGACCTTTCCCAGGGAGCATCGGGCCAAGCTCCACTCGACAAACCCGATTGAACGTCTCAACGGTGAGATCAAGCGGCGCACCGAGGTTGTCGGCATATTTCCCAACGAGGAAGCGATTACGAGGCTCATCGGCGCCATCCTCTTGGAGCAAAACGATGAATGGGCCGTTCAGCGGGCACGCTACATGACGCTGGAAACAATCGCCCCGCTCGGCGATGATCCCCTCGTCAGCCTGCCCGCCGTGGCCGCCTGACAATTCCGGCCAGACCAGCCGGAGAACCCGGTGAGCGACCCAACTCCTACACCACGCTCAGGGGCACGATCGGTCCGGGCGTTGCTCCCACCGCAGGAGTGAAGATCAAGGTGTGGGCGGCTTGTCATGAATCGATTCATGAAAAGCCGTTCTTAAAACAGCAAGCCGATTTGGATTGCTCATCGCCAGTGGTGCCGGCGAACGGATGAGCTCGGCGGCAGTGCGCCGCGTGGTGGAGCGGCGCACCGGCAAAGCCAACCCGCTGGCCGCCGGCGTCGATCTGCCCGGGCTGATGCAGGCGGTGCGGTGGACGTCGCCGGTGATGCCGGCACGCTACACCGAGCGCCTGCGGGCGACGCGAGGTGCGGTGGCTCGGGTGCGGCGGGGGAAGGATGAGCGCACATAGCGGTCGACTGGAATGTGCAGGTAGAATTAAAGCCGCTGTGGCACTGCCCAATTTGTAATTCAAATCTTTCCTGGATGTCGACCTGTTGATTTCATTGGACTTGCCGGACGCCCCAACTGCTTTGGGTTACGCGAGCGAGGTTGTTTGACCCCAAAATTTTAATGAAAAATCTCGGGAGAAAGCGACACTGGTGCTCGTCGATCCGATGCGAGCGGACATTGCCACCGATCGTGCCCCTGAGCGTGGTGTAGGAGTTGGGTCGCTCACCGGGTTCTCCGGCTGGTCTGGCCGGAATTGTCAGGCGGCCACGGCGGGCAGGCTGACGAGGGGATCATCGCCGAGCGGGGCGATTGTTTCCAGCGTCATGTAGCGTGCCCGCTGAACGGCCCATTCATCGTTTTGCTCCAAGAGGATGGCGCCGATGAGCCTCGTAATCGCTTCCTCGTTGGGAAATATGCCGACAACCTCGGTGCGCCGCTTGATCTCACCGTTGAGACGTTCAATCGGGTTTGTCGAGTGGAGCTTGGCCCGATGCTCCCTGGGAAAGGTCATGTAGGCCAGGACGTCTTCTTCCGCCTCGTCCATCAGGGTGGCCAGTTTCGGCAGCTTGGCCCGGACCTGATCGGCCACTTGCCGCCACTGCGTGCGAGCAGATGCCGCATCGTCCTGGGCGAAGGCCGTGGCGATGAAGGCCGCCACGACACGGCGCCCGCTCTTGCCGGCGTGGGCAAGCGCTGTCCTGGAGAAATGGACCCGGCACCTTTGCCACGTCGCCTGGAAGACCCGGGTGACGGCGGCCTTGATGCCGCCATGGGCGTCGGAGATCACCAGCTTGACGCCGCTCAGACCACGGCGCTTGAGCTTGCGCAGGAACTCGATCCAGAAGGTTTCCGCCTCGGACGGGCCGATGTCCATGCCCAGCACCTCGCGCCGGCCGTCGGTGTTGACCGCCACCGCGATGGTCACGGCGACCGAAACGATGCGTCCGTTCTGGCGCACCTTCACGTAGGTGGCATCCAGCCACAGGTAGGGCCAGTCGCCCTCGATGGGACGGCCGAGAAAGGTCTTCACCCGCTCGTCGATCTCGGCGCACAACCGACTGACCTGGCTCTTGGAGATGCCAGACATTCCCATCGCCTGGACCAGATCGTCCACTGAGCGCGTCGAGATGCCCTGGATGTAGGCCTCCTGGATCACTGCCGTCAGTGCCTTCTCGGCCATCCGCCGCGGCTCCAGAAAGCCGGGGAAGTAGGAGCCCTTGCGCAGTTTGGGAATGCGCAGCTCGACGGTGCCGGCGCGGGTCTCCCAGTCGCGATCCCGGTAGCCATTGCGCTGGACGAGCCGCTCGGCAGACCGCTCGCCATGACCGGCCCCGGTCAGGCCCTGCACCTCCAACTCCATCAGCCGTTCAGCGGCAAAGCCGATCATCTCACGCAGAACATCGGCATCCGCGCCCTTCTCAAGCATCGCGCGAAGCGCCATCATCTCGTCGGTCATCGTGGTCACCCTTCGGTCGGGTTGAGGTGTGGTGACCAGACTCTACCGAAGAACCGCGATGACCGCCCCGCTATGGATAACCGGCCCGCCTACGCCAGCCATCGGAGGGCGCTACGGCGGGCCGGTTCCCCACAGCTCCTACACCACCCCGTGGGGCACGACCTTGCCACCGCGCTTGTCCGGGCTCAGGTCGCCGCGCGTTCGTGCACGGGCAACCCATCGGATCGCCGAGGAAACCCCGACCTCGAAGCGCGTAGCTGCCGCTCGGCAAGAGGCTCCAGCCGCAACCGCCTCCACCACGCGCCGACGAAGATCGACCGACAGTGCTTTCGCCATCCAGACCGGCCTCCTTCAACCAGTCCGAACCTTCAATCATAACTGCCCGGTAATGGGAATCCCCGATTCAGATGCCCCGCAATCCGCTCTAGTCGATTGATTTCAATATATTCTGTTCGGGTCTCATCTGGATTCTTGTTATGTGATCAGGGTCGTTTGACGCTGAAATCTTTCAATGAAAATTCCTAGGAGAAAGCGACAGCGGCTCTCCTTCACATGGTACGGCATCGGGGGCTCGACTTCATCAGGGCCGCTTTCCTACCTCGTTGTCCTGACGCAGCCGATCTCCCGCCAATTTATGCGCCAAAGTCGGCAACGACGGTTAACTACTGCCTGGCTCATCGACGCGGATGCAGAAGTCGTGACGGCAGTCTGATCTTGCCCCGCCTGGGTGGACACCTCAGCTAAGCTCCGAGTGGAGCGGGAAGGTGTCTGATGACGAAGACGAGGCGATCCTTCACGGACGAGTTCAAGCGTGAGACGGGTTGTTGCACGGATGGGATCGCTATCGTAGGCAACGGCCCCGTCTACGTTTAGGTTTCCGGCCGTGCCCTACAAAGCGAACGCCGCTCGCCGTCACCACATTCCGCGACCGAAACGGCGCGTGACCAATTGGGCCGGTTATGATGCGGCCTTGCGTCAGCGCGGCAGCCTCACCGTCTGGGTCACGGACGAGGCGATCCAGCAATGGAAGGCGGTGCCACGCACCACACCGGGTGGGCAGCCCTACTACTCGGACCTGGCGATCACTACGGCGCTGATGCTGCGCGCGGTGTTTCGTCTGGCACTGCGCCAGACGGAAGGTCTCCTCGCCTCCATTCTCCAGTTGCTCGGCGTGAATCTGGCGGTGCCGGATCATTCCACCATCGCCCGTCGCGCTCGGATGGTCACGCTGCCGTCAGCACCGCGCTCTAACGGCGGCCCCCTTCATCTGCTGGTAGACAGCACAGGGCTGAAGCTGTGTGGACCGGGCGAATGGCTGATCGAGAAGCACGGCACCAGAAAACGGCGCTCCCGGCGCGCCCTGCAAATCGGCATGGATGCGTGCAGCGGCCGGATTGTCGCTGCCACGCTGACCGACCGTGGTGTTGATGATGCCTCGCAGGTGGGTCCCTTGCTCGATCAGATCACCGAGCCGGTGGCTTCGCTGACCGGGGACGGCGCGTATGACCGGAACCGGGTTTACGCGGCGCTCCAGCAGCGTCATCCCAAGGCCATGGTCGTGGCGCCGCCGCGCAGAGACGCCGTGCTTAGCGACACCGCTGAGACGGCGCCCACCCAGCGCGACCACCACATCCTGACCATCGCTGAGAAGGGCCGGATGGCGTGGCAGCGGATCAGCGGCTACAACGAGCAGGCGGGCGTGGAAAGCCAAATGGCGCGCTGGAAGGGCGTCCTCGGTGACGCGTTGCGGTTCCACTGTGACGCGGCGCAGGCCACCGATATCGCCTTTGGCGTCGCGATTCTCAACCGCATGCTCGACCTCGGACGCCCGAACTCCGTCCGCATCGCCTGATCAGCGGTGGAGTTGCGGCTTCTCTTGCCCTCGGAACCTCCATGCAACAGCCCGACGCGCAACACCGCCGCTGCCAAGCGCTTCCTGTCCAAGGCGCTGAACAGCTTGAAGGAGTGGGAGACACCGACGGTCATCAACACCGACAAGGCGCCAACTTATGGGCCGGCCTTGGCGGAGCTGAAGGCCGAGGGCAAGTGTCCCGAGGAGACCGAGCACCGGCAGGTCAAATATCTGAACAACGTGGTGGAGGCCGACCATGGCAAGCTGAAGCAGCTGATCCGCCCGGTGCGAGGCTTCAAGACCCTGAAGACGGCCTACGCAACGATCAGGGGATTTGAGGTGATGCGGGCGCTCCGCAAAGGCCAAGCGTCCAGCTTCAACATCACCCGAGACATGCGGGGTGAGGCGCGCCTCGTCGAACGCGCCTTCAACCTTGGATCCGGTGTGTTCGCCGAGGCCGTCCAGTTCATCAACCAGCAGTTCGAACTCCGGGACGCATCGTGTCGGCGGTGATTCCTGCAACCATTATCTCCCGCTTGCCGGCAAACTTTGCGACAGAGCCCTTGGTTCCAGCAGGGACCGATCCTTTACCCGCCGTCCGGCTTGCTTAGCATGTCCAGGGTCAACACATTCGGACACAGGCCGGCGTGTTCAGCACGATCGATGTCGCCGGTCAGCGTGCGAGCACAGGCGCGCGCACTGCGGCAATGCATGCATACTCTCACGAGATCCCGCATCACGTCCGCCCGCTCGGCTTCCAACGCAGTGCCATCGACGCCGTGCAGAGCGAGAGCAGCCGGCAACAATGCGTGAACGTGGACCGCGCGCGCAGCTTTAGCCAAGTCCGATCCGGCCAAGCCGGCATCGTGTAGGACCGCCTTACCGTTTAGCGGTTCCAGCGCCATAAACTCATGCAGCCAACGACCAATACGCCAGCGGTCGACAAAGGCGGTGCACCACCCCATAGGGACCAAAGACTTGGACGCTCCTGCGATGGACGACATGGTGGCTCTCCATAAATTAATCGACCGGTTAATATCGCCCAAGGAGCACGTGCCGCGTTGATCCAAATCAGATTTGGACCCTTCAGTCAGCGCCAGGAGATGGAGCCAGCATGCCTGCAGTGACGAAGCTAGTGATGGCATTCAGTATTTCGTCGGAGTCATCCAGGTTGACAATACCAGGCGCCATCTCCTCCAGTCTGTGGGTGTCGGAGAAGGCGTAGAGATAGGCGCCGATCATCAGCGTCATCCGCCAATAGACATCCCTTTCCGACAGATGCGGCAGGGCATCGCGCAGGGTCTCGGTGAAGAGGCGGGTGGAGGTCTCGTAGGCCTCGTTGCGGAGCTTATAGGAGATTTCCGGCGGTTCGGTGTGCAGCCGGGCCTGCAGCCGCATGAAGGTGCGGCCGGCCGCAGTGGAGCGCATCGAAAGGGCCGGCATCAGGAAGGCGCGGACGATGTCCGCCACCGCAGGAGGCTTGCCGGCGCGACGCAGTTCTTCCAGCCGCTGCATGCGGTCTTCCGCGATCTGCCGTCCCCGGCGTAGGAAGACCTCTTCGAACAGGCCATATTTGGAGCCGAAATAGTAATTGATGAGCGCCTGCGTCACCTGGGCGGCCTCGGCGACGTTGCGCAGGCTGGTGCCGGCATAGCCGAGATTGGCGAACTCGAACTCCGCCGCGTCGAGGATCTCGTCGCGCACGTTGCTTACGCCTTCCGGCCGACCGGGGCCGGCCCGGCGGCGTTGCGCCGGGCGTCCCCGCTTGGCCGCCGTCTCCGGAGCCGCTTTGGACTGTGAACTCACTGATTTCATGACATCCGCGGAGGAATCGTCCTTGTCGCGGGCACGTATATCATCGTTGGGCAAAGGTGCATCCACTCCTTTCACCCTGTCACAGTGCCAACACACGCTCGGCGGGTACGACGTCGCCGTATTTCTGGGCGATGTCGAACAGGTTGGCCTCGTGCGGCGCGATCGCCCGGTCGCCGACGCAGTCGGACAGCACCACCGGCCGGAAGCCGTGGCACATGGCGTCCACCACGCTGGCCCGCACGCATCCCGATGTGGTGCAGCCGGCGACCAGCAGCGTCTCCACCCCCTTCTGCGTCAACCAGGGGGCAAGGCCGGTGCCGAAGAAGGCCGACGGGTTGGTCTTGCGCACTACCAGTTCGCCCGCGGCCGGCGTCAGTTCCGGGACGATGGCGCTGGCCGGGGCGTCCTCCGTCAGCGTCAACATGCCCGGCACCTTGATCGAGAAGACGGTGGCGTCCGATCCGTCGTCGGCATAGACGATGCGGCTGTGGGCGACCGGCCAGCCGCGTTTGCGCGCCTCCTCCAGCACCGTGACCGTACGGGCGATGGCGGCGGGGATGTTGCCGCCGCCGAACACCACCGGGTCGGCGAAGCCGTTGACGAAATCGACGATCAGCAGGCCGATCCGCCCCTGTATGCCCAGTGATTGGCCGAAGCCCTGACGCTCGTAGACCGCTTGTGTCGGCTCGCTCATGCCACGGACTCCTGTTCGAGAAGGCGGCCTTCACGGACCACCTCGCGGCCGTCCAGCCGGACGGTGCAGTTGCGCATGGGAATGTCGATGTGGCAGGCGGTGGTGCGCGACCCGCCGCCCTCGTTGTTCGGCCCCATGGAGAACAGGAAATTGCCGGCGAAGGCGCGGGCGTCCATGCCGATGGTGCCCTCCCGGTCATACAGGCCGAGCGTCGACCAGCGCGCCCGCTTCTGCAGGCCCCAGCCGATATGGGAAACGGCATAGGCCTCCGGATCGTCGAAGACCTCCATGTAGTCGTTCAGCAGGTCGGCATCCATGCCGCCGGTGATCGCGGTGACATAGCCTTTCTCCACCGTCATCTCGATGCGGTTGGTGACGTAGGACTTCATCGGCAGCAGGATGTCGCCGCGTTCCAGCACGACGCGGCCCTCCGCCTTGCCCTCGTTGGGGAAGGTCAGGCCGAAGCCGCTCGGCCAATGGTCCCAGCGGCCGGGCTCGTCGACGAAGCCATATTCCTGGATCGCCGGGAACTCGCCCAGCGGCAGCCGAAGGTCGGTGCCGGCGGCCGAGGTGACGGTCATCTCCCGAGCGCCCGACAGCAGGGCGGCGGCCTCGCCGACGCGGGCCTTGTCCTCCAGGCTGGGCAGCAGGCGGACCAGCACCTCGGGCGGCTCGACCGCCAGCAGGATGCGGGTGCCGCTCTCCAGGATTTTCGCCTGCTCGGGCGAGAACAGCAGCGTCATCAGATCCAGCACGATATCGCTTTCCTTCAGCGCCGCGATGGCGGCGCCGTTCCCGGTCAGCGGCGTGGTGCCGAGATAGGCCAGGCTGTCGCGGCTGTGCGCGAACTCGGCGT
Source organism: Azospirillum sp. A1-3 (assembly GCF_023806445.1). Taxonomy (NCBI): domain Bacteria; kingdom Pseudomonadati; phylum Pseudomonadota; class Alphaproteobacteria; order Rhodospirillales; family Azospirillaceae; genus Azospirillum; species Azospirillum sp. A1-3. The sequence continues at coordinate 116,380 of NZ_JAMSLU010000002.1, read as the reverse complement.
TCATCGGCGGCAGGTCGAGCCGGTTCACCACGGCCCCCATCATCCCGGCGGCGATCCGCGCGGTCTGCAGGGTCTGCGGGTGGGTGTTGGCGCTGGTCAGCAGGGTGACAGTATCGCCGGGCTTCAGGTTGGACAGGGTGAGGACATGGGTCCAGGCGCGGACCATGTCGGCATCGCTGACGGACATCGCGGGGGTCCTTTTATGTGTAAGGGTCAGACTGGATTGCCGAGGAAATCGCCGAACGCGCGGTAGAAGCCTTCCTCGTTGTCCCAGGGGATCATGTGGCCGGCATTCTCCACGCGGACGACACCGATGGCCGGGTGGAGGTTGCGGATCTCTGTTTCCTCATCCGGCAGGATCACGTCGCCGCGGCCGGCGGCGATCAGCAGGGCCGGGCAGCGCACGCGCGGCAGATCGGCGTGGATGTCGTCGGTCTGGAAGCCCTCATAGGCGACGACGATGGCCCGCTCGTCGCAGGTGTGCAGCCATTCCGCGCGCAGGCGCAGCTGTTCGTCGGTCCAGGTCGGGCAGAAGGGACGCATCGCCTCCAGATCGGCGCCCTGCGCCATCAGGCGGATGGAATCCACATACCAGGGAAGCTGCGCTGGGTAAGGGCGGCGGCCCGGTCCCGACACCGGCGGATCGACCATGACGAGGCAACCAGGCTCCGCCCCATGGCGGCTGACCGCGCGCAGCCCGATGCGCGCACCCATGGAGTGCCCGACCAGCGCATAGTCCCTGAGCCCAAGCTCCGTCGCGAAGACCGCTACGTCGGCAGCCATGGCGTCCAGCCCATAGTCCAGGCTGTCCGAGCATTCCGACAGGCCGCGGCCCCGCACGTCCAGCACATAGGTGTCGAAGTTGCGGCCGAAGCGTTCGGCGACGAAGCCCCAGGTCGGCGCCGGGCTGGTGATGCCTGGAACGATCACGACCGGACGGCCGCTGCCGCCATAGCGCAGGTAATGCTGGCGGATGCCGTTGGCTCGGATGTTGGCGCCGTATTGAAAGGTGCTGCTCATGCCGTTTCCCCTCAATAGGCGCCGGAGAGCAGCGCGCCGGCGCCGGGCACCGCCGTCTTCAGGTCCAGCGCCTTCAGCATAGCGTAGGTGGTGGCGACGGCGGCGGTCACCACCGGCTTGCCGGTCATCGCCTCCACCTTCGCGATCACCGGCAGCGACGGCATCTGGACGCAGGCCGACAGGACGATGGCGTCGACGTTGCAGGTGTCTATGCCGGCGACGATCTCCGGCAGGCGTTCGGGGTCGTGGCGGCCGACGGCGATGTTGTCGGGGATCTCCAGCGCCCGCCAGTCGGCGACCTCCACACCTTCATGCTCGATGTAGTCGATGACCAGCTTGGTCAGCGGCTTCATGTAGGGGGCGACCAGGGCGATGCGCTTGGCGCCGAGGACGGGGAGCGCGTCGACCAGGGCACCGGCGCTGGTGATGACCGGGGCCGGTGCGGCGTTCTCCACCGTGCGTCCCTGCAGCCGCTCCTGCGAGACGCGGTGATAACCGCGGCCAATGCTCATGATCGCGACGAGGCAGGCATAGCCCAGCACGTCGACGCGGGCGTCGGTGAGTTCCAGCGCGCAACGGTCGGACTCGCCGTCCATCGCCGCCAGCTCCTCCTTCGCGACCGTCTTCATGCGCATGCGGCTGGAATGGAAGGTGAAGCGGGTGCCGTGCGCGAGCGCGTGGGCGGTCAGCATCGCCGGGATCTCCGTCTCCATCGTGGTGTTGGAGCTGGGGACGATCTGGCCGATGCGGTAGGTGCGGGTGGTCATTGCGGGGTGTCCCTCAGGCGGCGAGTTCGGAGGCGGCGGCGACGCCGGGGCGGAACTTGCGGGCGTCGTATTCGTAGACCCAGTTGGCCTGGATGCCGGTGGCCTGCGGGTTGATCAGGCCGCGCAGCCAATAGACGAAGTCACGCTTCGCCTGGGCGATGGGCGAGGGCAGGTGATAGGTCCGCCCGCGTTCCCGCGCCTCCAGCTGGACCCGGCTGGTGCGGGGCAGCCGCTCGCGCTCATAGTCGCGCAGGGCGGCGGGCACGTCGCGGCCATGGCTCTCCAGCGAGGCGGCCAGCACATAGGCGTCCTCGATCGCCATGGCGGCGCCCTGCGACAGGAAGGGCAGCATCGGGTGGGCGGCGTCGCCCATCAGCGTCACCCGGCCCTTCGACCAGCCCGTCATCGGATCGCGGTCGAACAGGCCCCATTTGTAGACGGTGTCCACCCGCTGGAAGAGCGTTTCCACATTGTGGTGCCAGCCCTGGAAGGCGTTCAGCAGCTCGTCCCGGTTGCTCGGCGCGTTCCAGCTTTCCTCAACCCACTCGCTGGTTTCAGCGACCGCGACGATGTTCACCGCCTTGCCGCCGCGGACATAGTAGGTGACGACGTGGCTTTTCGGGCCGAACCAGAAGGATGCCTCCGGCGCCACGAAATCCACCGGGCTGCCGACCGGCACCACGGCGCGATAGCACATGTGGCCGGTGAAGCGCGGCGCCTCCTGCCCGAACAGGGCGGTGCGCACGGCGGAGCGCACACCGTCGGCGCCGACGATCAAGTCGGCCTCGAACTCGCTGCCGTCGTCGAAGATGGCGACGGCGCCGTTCGGCTCCTGCCGGACGCCGGTGCAGCCGATGCCGAAGGTCGCAATCGACTCCGGCACCACCGAAGCCAGGATGGAATGCAGGTCAGCGCGGTGGATATGGATGAAGGGTGCGTCGTACAGCGTCGGGCAGTTGGTCAGCGGCGTGCGGAAATTCTCCCGCGCCGTGCGCCAGTTGCGCCCGACCAGCGCCTGCGGCAGGAAGCCCGCCTCCAGCATCTTGTCCAGCAGGCCCAGGGTCTTGATGACCTTGACGGCGTTCGGCGTCATTTGGATGCCGGCGCCGATCTCGCCAAAGCCGCCGGCGCGCTCGAACAGACGCACTTCGAAGCCCCGTTGCAGCAGGCAGCCGGCCAATGCCACGCCGCCGATGCCGCCACCGACGATTCCGATACGCGGTTTGCTTCTCACTCTATCCCTCCTTCAGGGAGACACCGATAATTAATCGGTCGGCTGTTTAATTAATATTCGCACTTGACGCCAGCGGTTTGCTGACGGGCCGCGCTCGCCGCTCAGCCGCCGAGATAGGCCTTCAGCAGCTCCGGGTCGCCGCGCAGTTCCGCTGCCGGGCGGGCGGCGGCGATGCGGCCGGTCTTCACCACATAGGCGCGTCTGGCGACGGCCAGTGCGTTGTGGATGTTCTGTTCAACCAGCAGAACCGTGACGCCATGGGCGTTGATGGCGCGCACCACGTCGAACACCTCCTCGGCCATGCGTGGGCTGAGACCCAGGCTGGGCTCGTCCAGCATCAGCAGGCGAGGCTCCGACATCAGCGCGCGGGCGATGGCCAGCATCTGCTGTTCGCCGCCGCTGAGCGTGCCCGCCATCTGCCGCGCCCGTTCGCGCAGGCGCGGGAAGCGATGGAAAGCCATGCCCACGCGGGTGCGCACCTCGTCCTTCGAGCGGCAGAGATAGGCGCCCAGCGCGATGTTCTCCTCCACCGTCATGCCGGGCCAGACATGGCGTTCCTCAGGGCAATGGGCGATGCCGGCGGCGACGATCTCCTCCGGCGGGCGGTTGGCGATCGATTTGCCGTTCCAGGCGATGCTCCCCGACCGCGTCTTCAGCAGGCCGGAGATGGCGCGCAGCGTCGTGCTCTTGCCGGCACCGTTGGCACCGATCAGCGCCACCGTCTCCCCGGCATGGACGTCGAGCGAGATGCCGTGCAGAGCCGCGGTGCTGCCGTAGGAGACATGCAGGTCCCGCACCCGCAGCACCGGTTCCGCCGCGCCCGCGGCTGCGTCCGGGGCGTTCATCGTAATCGTGCTCATGCCGCCGCCTTGCCGAGATAAGCCTCGGCGACCTTCGGGTTGTCCAGGATTGCGCGCGGTTCGCCTTCCGCCAGCATCTGGCCGAAGTTCAGCACGACGATGCGGTCGCACACCCCCATCACCAGCTCCATGTTGTGTTCGACGATCAGCAGCGACTGCACCGCCTTGCCGACCAGCGTCTTCAGCGTCTCGCCGAACTGCATGGCCTCGTGGCTGTTCAGCCCGGCAGCCGGCTCGTCCAGCATCAGCAGGGTCGGCTTGGCGGCCAGCGCCACGGCGACCTCCAGCAGGCGAAGCTCGCCGCAGGACAGCAGATGCGCCGGGGCGTTCATGCGGCGCGACAGGCCCATGGTCTCGACGATGGCGGCCGCGCTCTCCCGCGCCTCGCGTTCGGCGCGGCGGACCTTCTCGCCGGGGAAGTAGGTAGCGAGCAGCGACTGGCGGCCTTCCATGTAATGGCCGGTCAGTACATTCTCGAACACCGTCAGCCGCTTCATCACATTGGTCTTCTGGAAGCTGCGGATCAGGCCGAGCCGCGCGATGGCGTGCGGCTTGTGGCTGGTGATGTCGGTGCCCTTGAAGAAGACCCGGCCTTCGGTCGGCGTGTAGAAGCCGGTCAGCATGTTGAAGCAGGTGGTCTTGCCGGCGCCGTTGGGGCCGATCAGTCCGACGATCTCGCCGGGAGCGACCGCGAACCCCACCTGCTTCACCGCGGTGATGCCGCCGAAGCGCATCGTCAGGTTTTCGGCCCGCAGAAGCGGTTCGGTCATGCGGAGGGCGGTCATACGGTGCGCTCCTCAATGGCGGGGGAAAGGGACGGGGTATCGCCGCGCTGCTCGCGGCGGCGGCCGATGAAGCCCATCAGGCCGTTGGGCAGGAACAGCACGATCGCCATCACGATCAGCCCGAACAGCGACAGGCGCAGTTCCTGCAGCTCGCGCAGATATTCCTCCAGCAGGGTGACGATGACAGCGCCCACCACCGGGCCCAGCAGCGTGCCCTTGCCGCCCATCAGCACCATGATGATGATCGTCGCCATGAAGGCGAAGCGGAACACCTCCGGCCCGACGAAGGAGATGTAGAAGGCATAGAAGCCGCCAGCCAATCCGGCCAGGAAGGCGCCCAGGACGAAGGCCTGCATGGCGGTGCCGAAGGGGTTCACGCCGATGGACTGCGCGACGTAGCGGTTCTCGCGCACCGCCACCGCGGCGCGGCCAGCATTGGAATAGACGAAGCGGTAGGACAGGTAGAAGGTCAGCGCCGCCAGCCCCAGCACGATGGCGAGGAAGGTGCTCTTGTCGGCGATGCCGCCCTGACCGACGCCGGCCAGCCCCATCGGACCGTTGGTCACGGCGATCCAGTTGTTGGCGACGATGCGCAGCACCTCGGCGAAGGACAGGGTGACGATGACGAAGTAAGGCCCCTGCAGGCGCAACGTGATGGCGCCTATGGCAAGCCCGAACAGCGCGGCCACCACGCCAGCCGCCGGTATCGCCGCCCACATCGGCCAGCCGGCATTCACCGACAGCAGCGCCGCGGTGTAGGCGCCGGTGCCGAGGAAGGCCGTATGGCCGAGCGAGAATTCGCCGACATAGCCCACCACCAGATTCAGGCTGTTGGCGAGGATGGCGTAGAAGATCGCCATGATGGCGAGGTGCAGGATGTACTGGTCGGTGATCGCGAAGGGCAGCAGCGCCGCCAGGACCCCGAGGCCGAGGAGGATGTTGCGTTCGAGCGTCATGTTAGGCCCTCTCCGCCCGGATCGAGAAGAGACCCTGCGGCCGCAGCACCAGGATCAGGATAACCAGCAGGAAGCCGATGATGTCGACCATGCCGGTGGCGACATAGCCGCCCCACAGCGCCTCTGCCACGCCCAGCAGCAGGCCGCCGGCGATGGCGCCGGGGAAGCTGCCCATGCCGCCCAGGATCACCACGACGAAGCTCTTCAGGCTGACCAGCCCGCCGACCGACGCCTGCGCCGAATAGATGCTGGCCAGCAGCATGCCGGACAGCGCCGACAGGGTGCAGCCCAGCGCGAAGGTCGCGGCATAGACCTGCCTGGTGCGGATGCCGGCGAGGCTGGCTGCCATCGGGTCCTGAAAGGTGGCGCGCATGGCGCTGCCCAGCCGGGTGCGGTGGATGATGGCGTGCGCGCCGAAGATCAGCGCGACGCCGATGACCATCGCGAGCAGCCGCATCTTGGTGATGGTGACGGGGCCGAGAAAGATCGGCCCTTCGGTGATGGCGCGGGCGACCTTCAGCGGCGCCGGGCCGATGGCGAGCAGGGTGATGTTGACCAGGAAGATCGACAGCCCGATGGTCAGCAGGATACCCGGCTCCTCGCCCTGGCCGCGGACGCGCTCGATCAGGAAGCGGTCCACCAGCCAGCCGAAGCTGCCCATTGCCAGCGCCACCAGCACCAGTCCTGAGAAGAAATCGAGCCCGAGGTAGGTGGTGACGAACCATCCCACCACGCCGCCCAGCATGTAGAATTCGCCATGGGCGAAGTTGACCACCCGCATCAGGCCGAAGATCAGCGTCAGCCCCAGCGCCGACAGCGCATAGAAGACGCCGACCACCAGCCCGTTGGTCAGGAATTGCAGGAACAGATCCATTGCAGTCTCAGCCTCGCTGTGGCGTGGGGCATGGGCCGTGTGGCGTGCCGCCTCACTGCGGCGCTTCGACGGGGGAGGATGCGACGACCTTCGGCGTCCCGGCTTCGATGCGCACCAGAACGGCGTCGAAGCCGTAGGCCTGGCCCTTGGCGGTGAAGCGGTACTCGCCGTTCGGCGCCTTGTAATCGGTCTTGCCCAGCGCCGTGCGGATGCCCTCGGGATCGGTGCTGCCGGCCTGCGCGATGGCTTGAGCCGTGATGTACAGCGCGTTGTAGCCGGCCGCGCCATACTTGCCGGGCTTCACCTTGTATTTAGCCTCATAGGCCTTGACGAAGTCCTGGTTGCGCGGGGTGTCGACGCTGGAGACGTAGGGAACGGCGGCATAGATGCCCTCGGCCGCGTCGCCAGTCAGGTTGATGAAGTCGGCCGTCGCCCAGGACCCGACGCCGAACACCTTGCTCTGCACGCCCATTTCCTGAAGCTGCTTGACCAGGATCGAGCCGTCCTGCGTCTCGGCCGCGACGAAGATACCGTCGGGCTTGGCGGCACGCAGCTTGGTCAGCAGCGTGAAGAAATCGGTGGTGCCATGGTCGAAATACTCGGTCAGGGCCGTCTTCACCCCCAGTGCCGACAGATCGCGGGAGAATTCCTCCACCCCGCCGCGGCCCCAGTCGTCGTTGACGCCGACATAGGCGACCGACTTCAGCTTCAGATCGTTGGCGAGGATCTTGGCGAAGGCCTTGGCCATCAGCGCATCGGTTTCGGCCGCCCGGAAGAACCAGGGGTTGTTCTGTTCGGTCAGGGCGGCGCTCGACGACACGCCGGTGACCAGCGGGATCTTGTATTTCGCCGCCACCGGCATGATCGCCGCGGTGGCGGAGCTGCAGAAGGCGCCGACCAGCACGGCAACCTTGTCTTTCTGCACCAGCTTCTCGACCGCGTTGACTGAGTTGGCGGGCGCGCATTGCCCGTCCTCGATCACCAGTTCGACCGGCTTGCCGAGCAGGCCGCCCTTGGCGTTGATCTGCTCGACCGCCAACTTGGCGCCCTCCACGACCGACTTGCCGTTGTAGGCGACGGATCCCGTAAGCGGCTCGACGAGGCCGATCTTCACGCTGTTCTGCGCATTGGCCGGACCAGCCACGGCAATGCCCGCAGCGAGAGTGCATCCCAGAGCGTAGCGGTACATCTTAACCCTCCTGTCCCTTGCGGAATTCCGCATTGATTTTTTGGAATTGCCTAAGATCCCGCGCCTGCGCGGGTACCGACCTTACGGGAGACGTGCGAAGAGGTTGCTCCCCATTTCGGGTGCTTCTGCGTCTAAAGTCAGTCAGTTAGACGATTTTATTATTCGCCCAATTAATTCTTGGCTCAACGTTAACGAGGGCTGCAGCTCCCTGTCAATCCTGAATCTTAGCTGATCCGCGGCTTGAGCCCGCGACAGCTAATTCCACATCAAACACATTGGTTATGAACCGGTCAGGAGCAGCGCCTTCCCACGCTGCAAGACGTGGGCCAGAACAGTGGACAATGCGTGGTGAAGGAAGTCCACAGACTGAATGACCGTTCGACAATAGGCGCCAGATCTTCTCGCTGCACAAGGTATGAGCACAGGATCGCTTTCCCGGCAGCTTGAGCAATCGACCGCGTCACCCATTCATGGCTATTTGCCAATGTCGGCAAATCGCTGGGTAACGACCAGCTTGACGTCTTGCTCTATGACTTTGTCGACAACGCTTTGGCGCAGACCGCCTCGACCATCACTCTGCAGCGTATGAGGCTGGCAACGCAGCCGTAAGCGGATTAACGCCGGGGCGGGCAAAGCCATCTGAGCCCGGCCGCCGGCAATCGGCGGCTGTCCCCTCTAACCCTCGGCCAAGTCACCTACTGGACGCTGCGGGTGACTTGGCCACTGTACACCACCTTTTGAACCGCCGCTCGTCCCAACCCTCGCGTGCTGGAGTTCGAGCTGCTGGCTGATGAACTGGACAGCCTCGGCGAGCACACAGGGGCCAAGGTTGAAGGCGGGTTCGATGAGGCGCGCCTCGCTCCGCATGTCGCAAGTGATGTTGAAGCTGGACGCTTGGCCTTTGCGGAGCGCCCGTATCACCTCAAAGCACTTGATCGTTGCGTAGGCCATCTTCAGGGTCTTGAAGCCCCGCACCGGGCGGATCAACTGCTTCCGCTTGCCATGGTCGGCCTCCACCACGTTGTTATCCGGCATGAATCAGTCGGTGCCCCCGATCGGAGCCGAGAGATATTTGACCTGCCGGTGCTCGGTCTCCTCAGGACATTTGCCCTCGACCTTCAGCTCCGCTAAGGCCGGTCGGTAAGTTGGCGCCTTGTCGGTGTTGATGACCGTCGGCTTCTCCCACGCCTTCAGACCATTGAGCGCCTTCGACAGAAAACGCTTGGCAGCGGCGGTGTTTCGCGTGGGAGAGAGGGAGAAGTCGATGGTATTGCCATGCTTGTCGACGGCCCGGTACAGGTAGGCCCACTTGCCACCGACCTTCACGTAGGTTTCATCGACCCGCCAGTTGGTTGACCGTGGGCAGCGCCACTGCCAGCGAAGCCGCTTCTCGATCTCCGGCGCGTACTTCTGCATCCAGCGGTAAATGGTCGAGTGATCGACCGCAACGCCGCGCTCGGCCATCATCTGCTTGAAGTCGCGATAGCTGATACCGTATCGGCAGGGATCAGCGCACCGCCCACAGCACGATCTCACCCTCAAAGTGGCGTCCCTTGAAGTCCGACACGGCTTGGCTCCATCCAACCTCCAGCCATTCCAGCGCGTGCCGGCCGAATTTGCAACAGAGCCCCCCCCGCCACCCCCGGCCATGCCAGCCCGGCTTCAGCGCCTGGAATTGGACTACGCCGCGCTCGACACCCTCATCGCCGACACCAACCGGGCCGTCGAACGGGTGCAGCGCCTGCTCAAGAGCCGGTGACGGCCACGGCGGCAGCCGGCTTCAGTCGTCGACACGGTCGTGATAGCTCCCCCTGGACATTGCCCGCTTGGCTGCCGACCTGTTACTGTCTGGGACAACAAGGAGCACGGGTATGGATCTGCCACAGGAAATCGAACGGATGGCGGCACGCCGCGCCGCCGAAGGCGGTTACCGGGACGTGGCCGACTATGTGGCGCAGTTGGTCGCCGCCGATATCCGTGATGCCTCCGATAGTGCGCTTGAGGGTACTCTTCTGGAGGGGCTCGACGGCGACGGCGAGGAATGGAACCTGGAGGCGATGCGAGCCGAGTGCCACGCCTCTCTCAAGGCCGCTAGGGGCGCCTGACCGCCTTGCGCGTTATCCAGAGTCCCCGCGCCAAGAGGGACGGGATCGACCACTACACACGCATCGGCCCGCGGAACGAGGACGCTGCCGAACGTTTCCTCGTGGCCGTCGACCGGGCCATCCGTCGGATCGCAGAGCGCCCCGACATCGGATCGACCCGGTTGTGGCGGAATCCCACTCTGCGGGGCGTGCGGGCTTGGCCCGTGATCGGCTTCGAGCGCTATATCGTCTACTATCGCCGCCAGACGCCCGACAGCCTGCGGATCCTCCGCCTGTTGCACGGCGCGGCTCTGCCCGAAGGCGCACTGCGGACGCCGGACTGACGTCGGCCGCCATGATCCATAGGGCCATGGCGGCCTTCACCGAAGACCATCCGAGCGACCATGCCGTGACCGACGGCGCCGTCCAGCCCGATGCACAGGCATGCGTCAGCCGTAGAGCACGCCGATCACCTCCCGCGCACCGACGAAGCGCGGTACGGCGACATCCTTGTCCTCCACATCCTCCATCCGAATGACGCGGGAGTCGCCCAGGCCGCTCACGCTTTCGAACAGGCGCAGCCGCGGCAATCCGGGCAGCGGGTCCCCCACGCGCTTGAAGAAAGCTTCGCCGTCGTCCGTGCATACCGCCACCAGGCGTCGGCGGTACTGGTCGATGCCGTCCGGCATGATCGCCACACCGCCGAGCACCGTCTGGCCGTCCAGAATCAGCGGCACGCCGCTGCTGCCGCGTGCCTGGTACATGGCCTCGGCATCGGCCTGATCGTTCTTGTGACGCTTGACGTAGGGCTTCACGTACTGCGGCGGCATCAGGCGGACGGTATGGCCGAACTTGGCAATTTGCCGCGCCCAATGGTGTGCGGTGGCGCATGCCTCCATACCGACCACGCAGGGTGGCAGGGTGGCGAAGAAGCCGAGCACAGCATCACGGCGCAGTCGTTTGATCACCATCACCTTTCCGTGCAGGTCGACGCCATGCACCTGGAAGATCGACTTTGCCAGATCGAGGCCGATGGTCGTAGCATGCATCTGGGCGGTCTCCTTGCTGAAGGACCTCAACACCCTTCATATGGCACCTCGATGCCGGAAACGGGGGCCGTCCATCCCATCAGTCGTCCACGCCCAAAACCGTCACTGGGGCGGCCGCCATGTCGGTGCCGACGCGCACCCTGTGCACCAGCGTTGTCTGGCTGATCGGCACGCCCATGGCCCTGGCATGACGGGACCCCGGGTTGCCACCGAGCGCCAGACCAATGGTCCGGTGCACGGCCCGCAGCCGGTCGGTTTGGCGTGCCCGCGGGCGGGCGACGCCGGGCAAGGGTTCGGCAAAGGTGCGGCGCGGACACGTGGGATTGGAGCAGCGGAAGCGCCGGACGCGGATCAGCAGCACGGTGGGGCGTCCGAAGCACGCCACATCACCAAGGCTGCGCCAGTAGGCGCCGTGAACGCGGCGTGACGGTGTTCCGCAGCCAGTGCAGGATACTGACGCAGGAACTGGCTGTGCACGCACGGTGATCCGATGGCAGCTCTGATCGATGTGATCCAGGACCTGAAGGTTAGGCAGAAAGCCGATCAATGACAGAGAGATGTTCAAGGGCGCGACCATGATGAAGGAGATTTCTCTTCATATGGCGGTCTCGGGCCCGCGAAGGAGATTGCACCTACTCCCGGCTTTTCAGCGCCATCCGCTCAACTTCTGTTTGGTCACACAAAACTTGGAAGAGCCTCCTATCTCAAGTCGATTGACAGTCCGGAAACCCGTCCGACAATCAGTTTGTCCGGAAAGCCATCCTCAACGCGGGTTTCCGGACAGTTTGGCGGCTGGCCGTCAAACAGCCGATTGCCCGACTGCGGAGGTAGTTGGAGTCTGCTTCTCGCCGACGACGGACTGGAATGTGACCAAGGCGGCCGGCCCCTTCCAGAACGTCCCCGCTCGGTCGCTGACTAACTGGCAGCGCGCCTATTGCGGCGAGAACCTCGCGCGCTTGGCCCAGGTGAATAAGACGGTCGATCCGATCATGCTCTTCACCTCCGCGCAGGCGATCGGCCCGGTGTGATCCTTGCCCGGAGCAACCCGGCATTGCGGGCGGGAGCGCCGCCCATCCGCAATGTGGGAGCTTTCAGGGCCGATCGGTGTCGTGGCAGTCGGAACGGCAGCAAGGATGGACCTTACAGGCCCGAAAGGCCAAAGCTGCTCGAGCAGCTATTCCATCTTCAGTCGGAGCGGAAAAGAGTTTCCACCGTGTGGTCGATGAACACGCGTAATCGGGGTGACACGAGACGGTTGGACGGCCATAGAATGCTGAATTGCCCCTGATCGACCAGATGGGCGTCAAGAACGTTGCGCAGCAGGCCGGCGTCCAAATCGTCTCTCGCCAGGAAATCAGGCATGTAGGCAATTCCCAAACCGGCAATCGCCGCTCCCCGCAAAGCCTCCATGTTGTTGCAGGTCAGTGGCGACGGACGACGGAAGGCATCGACCCCGTCCGCGTTCCCAAGCTGCCATGCCTGGAGCTTGCCTGAGGTCGGGAAACGGAACCGGAGGCAATCGTGCTCTTCCAGGTCGCGGGGAAGTTGCGGGATGCCCTTCCGCTCCAGATAGGATGGGGATGCGCAAAGGATGAAGCGGAACGGCCCGAGGCGGCGCGACATCAGTCTTGAATCATTCAGTGGACCGCTGCGGATCACCGCATCCAGGCCCTCTTCGACAACGTCGACGAGGCGATCGTTGAAGTCGATGTCCAGTTCAATATCGGGATAGCGACGACGAAACTCAGGTATAACCGGCAGGAGAAAATGGTAGCCGATCGTCGGCACGCCGACGCGCAGCCTGCCACGCGGGGCGCGTGTTCTATTCGACAACATCGTTTCGGCGTCGCGAAGATCATCGAGAATGCGATGGCACCGCTCATAGAATGCCGCGCCTTCTTCCGTAAGCGAAACACGCCTTGTCGTGCGATGAAACAGCCGGGTACCGACGCTCTCTTCCAGCTTTGCGATGCTCTTGCCAACAGCGGAGGCAGATACTCCAAGCTTGCGGCCAGCAGCGACAAAGCTCAGATGCTCTGCCGCCGCCACGAAGGCGACGATGCTGTTCAAGCTTTCCATCTTCTCATATTAGAGAATTTCTCTCCGTAGTCAACGGACTTCCGAGCCGTTTATCGCGATCTCTTTCCGCGATAGGTCTGCTTGGCGGCTGGATTGGTGTCTGCGTCGCAATCCCACCCAGCGATGGAGAACAGCACATGGCCATAGCATCGGCTGAAACTCCGACTGGCAAGATGCCGGTTCTGATAGCGGTCTGCCTGTCCGCGCTGGTTCTACCTCTAAGTTTCTCCGGCGGAGCGGTCGCGACGCCGGCGATTGGCGGTGATCTCGGCGGCGGCCCAACTGCACTGAATTGGATCACCAACGCCTTCATGCTCACATTCGGCAGCTCGCTCATGGCCGCAGGAGCCTTGGCCGACCAGTTCGGCCGTAAGCGTCTCTTCATGACAGGCATCGCCGCTTTCGCACTTCTCTCGCTTGCGCTGAGCTTGGCCCCGTCGATCCTCGTTCTGGATAGTCTCCGTGCGGGACAAGGCTTCGCAGCGGCGGCGGCGCTCGCGGGCGGAACGGCTGCACTCGCGCAGGATTTCGAGGGTCCGGCGCGGACAAGAGCCTTCAGCCTGCTCGGCACGACGTTCGGCGTCGGACTGGCTTTCGGCCCTCTTCTGGCCGGCGTCCTGATCTCGGCCTTCGGTTGGCGGTCAATATTCCTATCGGGAACAATCATCGGCGTGCTCTCTCTGTTCCTGACCGCCAGGAGGATGCGGGAAAGCCGGGATCCCGACGCGATTGGCCTCGACCATGCTGGTGCGCTTGCCTTCACGTCTATGCTGGGCCTCTTCACCTATGGCGTAATCGAAGCGCCCGAGATCGGCTGGAACCACCTAATCGTGGTGGCGTCGCTGCTGGGCGCGGCTGCGATGCTCGTCGCATTCATCCTCGTCGAAATCCGATCGGAGAGGCCGATGCTCGATCTTTCGCTCTTTCGCTATCCCCGCTTTGTCGGCGTGCAGGTTCTCCCGGTCGCCACCTGTTATTGCTACGTCGTCCTTCTCGTCCTGCTGCCGCTGCGCTTCATCGGGGTGGCCCGACTCGGCGAGATCGATGCCGGCCTGCTGCTCGTCGCCCTGTCCGCCCCGCTGCTGGTCGTGCCTCTCGCAGCATCGTACCTCGTCCGCTGGTTGTCCGCGGGCGTTCTTTCCGGTGTCGGCCTGTTGGCGGCGGCAAGCGGGCTGTTCTGGCTCGGCCGCGTCGATCCCGCATCGAGCGGCATCGACGTGATCCTCCCGATGCTTGTCATCGGCATCGGCACCGGCTTGCCGTGGGGGCTCATGGACGGACTTTCCGTCAGCGTCGTTCCCAAAGAGCGCGCCGGCATGGCGACCGGGATTTTCAGCACTACGCGCGTGGCAGGAGAAGGCGTCGCACTGGCGATTGTGAACGCCGCCCTCGCGGCTCTTGCGAAAAGTCGGATGGCTGCGGTGATCCCGCAGCATGAATGGGATGTATCGCAAGCCGCTCAACGGCTCGCGCTGGGCGATATCCGAGGAGCATCGGCAATCCTGCCCAACCTAACGGAATCGGACATCCACGAGAGCTATGCAGTTGCCTTCCAGCATTTGAGCATCGTGCTCATCGTCATCACCGTCGTCTCGGCACTTGTCATCCTCCTTTTGCTCAGCCGGCGCAGTGCGCAAACCGAAGATACCAACGAGGAAAGTTTCCCGGACCGCGAGCCGGCGAGGAGATCCGAAGTCTGACGGCGCGGATTTCGACCAAGGAAATTTTAGATTCTGCAATCGGCAGGAGTTGCCAGTGCCCCTTCACCCGCAAGCGAAAGCTATGATCGACGCCTTCAGCGAAGGCCCTGCATTAAACTACTCGATACTGACGGCCCAGGAATTTCGTGCCGCGTTCGATGTTCCGGCACCTCTCTTCCAAACAACAGATTCAGTTAAGATAAAACAAAGAACCGTGGCTCGTCCCGACGGTGCTGTTCGAGTGAGGCTCTACTATCCGGAAGGAGGCGGACCGTTCCCGATCACGCTCTATATACACGGCGGAGGTTTCGTTATCGGAACCCCGGAAACGACCGACGGCATATGCCGAACACTCGCGGCCAGGGCAAAAAGCTTGATCGTGTCGCCTGATTATAGACTGGCCCCCGAGGAGCCGTTCCCTGCGGGGCTAGAGGATTGCTGGGCTACGCTTCAGTGGGCATTGGATAATGCCAACGCGCTCGACGGTATCGTGGAGCGCGTTGCCGTCGCCGGGGATAGCTCGGGCGGGAACTTTGCCGCCGTGATCGCCCAGATGGCACGCAATTGCGGCTTGACCTTGAAGCATCAGCTGCTTCTCTACCCAGTGCTCGACCACAACTTTCAAACGCCCTCTTACTCCGAGTTCGCGCAGGGGTATTTCTTGACTTCGGAGATGATGCGGTGGTTCTGGCGTCAGTATCTGCCGGCTCACGCCGAGGACAACGACTGGCGCATTTCTCCGTCGAGGCAAGAGACTTTGGAGGGCCTCCCCGCCGCTACGATCATCACCGCCGAATACGATGTTTTGCGCGACGAGGCGGAGGCCTTCGCGTGCCGGCTGATCCTGTCGGGCGTACCCACGGCGTTTCGTCGCTACCAGGGGCAAATTCACGGCTTCCTCCTGCAGCAGGGAGCGATCGACGATGCCGATGCCGCGCTCTGCGCAGCGGCGGAAGCGTTGCGATTGGCGCTCCACGCGTAGGTTTGCGCCACGCAATTGAGCATCAGTACCCGGATCAAGGGGGTGGAAGAGGCACTCGGCATCATGCTGTTCTGGAGTCCAGGGGCGTGGTGGAAAAACGCCCCTGGACGTTACTGCGAACTCGTTTCAAACAATTCGCCAACAGTATGCGACCGGATGGCGGACACCCTGGCGGCAGGGCGCAACAGCGGAAGGGCGAGGTCCGTGTCCGTCAAAGGGTGGGAAAGCGGGCACTCTGATCCAGGAGGATCGGAGTGTCGCGAAAGGGAGAGCCTTGGCGCGATCAGGCTTGGCTCTGCTGGTCCTCGTGTTTCCGTGGATGGCCATCCACCAAAGAACGGGCGGCGTGACCGGCCTCTTCGAACCAACCGGCATCGCGGTGCACCAGCGATGCGGAGAAGGCGCCGTCGAGCAGCAACAGGATCTGGCGTGCGAGGGCTTGCGGGTTGTTATAACCCGCAAGCTCAAGTTCGTCCGCAAGCCATGAGGCGAAGGCGCTCTTGTGACGCGCACCGATCTTCACGGCGGGATGGCCCGGCATGGCGGCAAGTTCCGCCGTGGTCCGCAGGAAGCCGCAGCCCTTCCATTTCGGGTGGCGTGCGTTGCGCGCGAGGCTGGTAAAGATGGCTGCAACCTTCTCCGCCGCCCCGCCTTCGGCGCCGGCGAACCAGTTCGCCATCTGCTTCAGGTTGGGCTGGTCACGCGCGTCAAGATAGGCGGCGACGAGGTCATCCTTGCTCTCGAAATGATAGTAGAGCGTGCGCTTGGTGATGCCCGCCTTCTCCGCGATGGCATCGACACTGACGCGGCCGATCCCCTCCGCATAGAAGAGCTTGGAGGCTGCCTGGATGATCCGTCCGCGCGTGTCTGCATGTCTTGGCATGACGGCCAAAGTATACCGTACAGTGAGTATACTCAAGCCGTCACGGCGGCCATCCTGCCCTCCTCACCGACGAAGAGGAGACGATCATGATCAAGTGTGTCCTGAAGGAGATCGACGGAGCGGTTGCGATGCTGACGCTGAACCGCCCGGAAAAGCTCAACGCCCTCAATTACGAAACCATCGACGCCTTGCTCGCGGTTCTCGACGACATCGAGGGCGACAGCCATGTACGTGGGGTGATCCTCACCGGAACAGGGTGCGCCTTCTCCGCCGGCGGCGACATTCCCGAGTTCTCACGCTCCGTGGCGGAGAGTCCCGAAGCGGTACTTCGCGACTTCGTGGCGCGCGGCCAGCGGCTCACCGCCCGCATCGAGGCGTTCCGCAAACCCATCCTGGTGGCGGTCAACGGCCTCGCCTATGGCGGCGGCTGCGAGGTGACGGAAGCCGCTCCCCTCGCCATCGCGAGCGAGCGCGCCGTCTTCGCCAAGCCCGAGATCCGCCTTGGGATGCCGCCCACCTTTGGCGGCACCCAGCGTCTGCCCAGGCTCGCCGGGCGTAAGCGCGCCATGCAGTTGCTGCTCACCGGCGAGACCTTTTCACCCGAAAGGGCGCTGGAACTGGGCCTCGTCAACGCGGTCGTTCCTCATGAGGAACTGTTGCCGGCGGCGCGGATGCTGCTGGAGCGCATCCTCGTCCACTCGCCGCTCGCCGTTGCCACCATCCTCACCGCGGTCACGCGGGGCATCAATCTGCCCATCGCCGAAGGGTTGGCTGTGGAGGCCGAGCAGTTCGCCCGGATGGCACCGACCGCCGACCTGCGCGAGGGGCTGGACGCCTGGATCGCCCGGCGAGCGCCGGCCTATCCGGGCGTCTGGTCCTCCGCCGTCAGGAGCTGAACGATGGAAGGCTATACCAGCTTCACGAAGCAGGTCTTCGAGGCGTTCGTGGCCGCTGATCGGCCGGTCCCGGTACATATGCTCAACCTCATCCGCCTGCGCAGGCTGGCCGCCTACGAGGATGGTCGCGACGCCACGGGCCTTGAGGCCTATCAAGCGTACAGCCGGCTGAGCGCGCCAGTTCTAGCCGAGCTTGGTGGGCGCATCCTGTGGCGCGGGGGATTCGAGCTCTGATCTTGCCCTGGTTCGGTGGTTCTTGCGCACTTTGCGTGGATGGTCTGGGTTGCGGTAGCGAGCAGAGCGGGTATTGCCCACATGGAAGGAACATGCAGACGTTCTCTTTCCTTCCAGGCTGCCGCGTGCTTCAGATCGAGCGCGGCAGCCGCGGCTCCCTTGTCATTCTCGCAGAAAGTCGCCGAGGTAGTGCTCGTTGCCCGCACTGTGGTGCCGTCAGCCGCGTGGTTCACAGCCGATACCGGCGATCTCCTGCCGACCTCCCGGCCTTTGGGCATGAGATCCGTGTTGCCTTGCTGGTCCGGCGGTTCTACTGCCGGCAAGCGACCTGCCCCAAACGCACGTTCGCCGAGCGCTTTATAGGCGCTGTAGAGCCCCACGCCCGACGCACCCGGCGGCTGTCCAAGGCACTGGGCCGGGTCGGGATTGCTCTCGGTGGCGCTGCGGGGGCGCGGCTCGCCCGCGGGCTTGGGATGCCCGTCAGCAGGGACACCCTGCTACGTGTCATCCGAGCATTGCCCTTGCCGGCCGTTGAACCGCCACGCGTCGTCGGCGTGGATGACTGGGCGCTGCGCAAGGGGCGGACCTATGGCACCATCCTGGTCGACCTGGAACGTCGTCGTGTCCTCGACCTGCTGGCTGATCGATCCGCCAACACCGTTGCGGGCTGGTTGCGCGACCACCCCGGCATCGCCGTAGTGGCGCGGGATCGCTCCACCGAATACGCTCGTGCCGCCACCAACGGCGCTGGTCAAGCGACCCAGGTTGCCGACCGCTGGCGTGTGACCTGAGGGTTGTCGGGAAACACACCTTCCCGACAGTCCGCAAGGTTTGATGTTGGAGTGTCCTATGAAGGAACCTTGTCCACCCAAGTGCTGCTACCTGGACAGGCGAAGGAGTAATCCGACGTCTGAAGCTCTGGGAACAACGGCCACAATCTGGGAGCACCAATCCGGAGGCGGCCCAGCAGAGGATGGAAGGCTGAACGCATGTGAATGCCCGTCGTTAAGGTCCGTCATCGGCAACCGGCCAAAGGTGCTGACAGGCCGGCGCCAAAATGGCACGTGGGTCGGATCGTCGGTTGCCAGCCCCGACGACGGTGGCACGAAGACCCGCCGGACCATAGGGCGCAGCCTCCCCATCCGCTTCTCCACATCAGACAACAGGGTAAGCCCCATTCATCCCGTCTGCCGCGAGGCGACGGTATGCCAACCGCAAGGAAGGAGATGGTGAAGGGGGTAGAGGAAGGCGGAGAAAGCGAAAGCCATCCTGTAATGGGGTGGATAGGGCCTCGGTGATGAGGAAATACCCAGCCCGAAAGGGCGCAGACTTCCGCCATGGTCTCAACGGTCGAGCCCCCTTGGGGTGCTTGGAATTGCCGGAGACGTTGGATGGTGCAAACCGAACAGACCGGTGAACGTCCGCCGACGATGGCGTGGTCCGAGATCGATTGGACCACGACGGAAGCGGTCGTGAAGCGCCTTCAAGGACGCATCTACCGTGCCGCGGCGGCTGGGAACGGGCGGCAGGTGAAGAACCTGCAGAAGCTCCTGGTCCGCTCTACATCCGCAAAACGGCTGGCGGTCCGCCGGGTTACCCAGCAGAACACTGGCCGCAACACTCCCGGCATTGATGGCGTGGTGTGCAAAACGCCCGAAGGCCGGATGAGGTTGAGCACTGATCTGAGCCTCAAGGACTACCGCCCACAGCCGGTCCGCAGGGTGTACATCCCGAAGGCGGACGGCCGGAAGCGGCCCTTGGGCATTCCGACGATCCGGGATCGAGCCTTGCAGATGCTCGTCAAGATGGCGCTGGAACCCGAATGGGAGACACGCTTCGAGGCGAACAGCTACGGGTTCCGGCCTGGACGGTGCACGATGGATGCGATCGTCGCCCTGCACGCGATGCTAGCTCCTGCCGGCGCGAGTGAATGGGTACTCGACGCAGACATTGCCGGCTGCTTTGACAACATCGGACACGATCCGCTGCTGGCGAAGCTGCCGACGTTCACCACCACCATCCATCGCTGGCTCAAGGCCGGTACGGTGGAACTCGGCACATGGACGCCAACGACGGCCGGCACACCACAAGGTGGCATCGCGTCGCCCCTGTTGTCCAACATTGCCCTCGACGGCATGGAGCGGCTCTTCGGAGCCGAAGACACGCGGGGCCGCCCCGTTCGTCCAAGCCGGCGTCACGGCCTCAACCGTGGCCTCGGTCTGGTGCGCTATGCCGACGATCTGGTGGTGACGGCACCGACACGTGAAGTCTTGGAGACGTATGTTGTCCCCACGCTGACGCGATTTCTCGGAGAGCGTGGGTTGACGCTGAGCGAGAAGAAGACCCGGATCGTTCATATCGACGAGGGCTTCGACTTCCTCGGCTTCACCGTGCGAAGGTATCGTGGCGTGATCCTGACGACCCCTCAGAAGGCGAAGGTGGTGCAGCATCTGCGCACCATCCATGACTATCTGAGCAGCCATCGTCAGGCAACCGCCAGCCAAGTCATCGGCGAGCTCAACCCGCTGATCCGGGGATGGGCGAACTACTATCGGCATGGCGCCTCGAAGCGGACGTTCCATTCCATGGACCATCATGTCCACGCGAAGCTGTGGCACTGGGCCAAGCGCCGCCACCCGACCAAGTCGGCGGCCTGGGTCCGGTCGCGCTACTTCGACGCCAAATGGAATTTCGTGGATGGCCGTACCCGGCTCGCTCGGCACGACGACACTCCGGTCACCCGGCACAGCAAGGTCCAAGGAAAGCGAAGCCCGCTCAATCCCGACGACCAGGCTTACTGGGAAGAGCGGCAGCAACGACGCATGAAGGTGACGATGCACTCTCCCATGCGATTGGCCTTGCTGCGGCGACAAGACTTTCAATGCGCGATGTGTCGTGTTGGTTTTGATCCGGATGAGGATCTTCCTCTGATCGACGAACATCACAACATCCCGCGACATCGCGGCGGATCGGACCAGATCGACAACCTACAACTGGTACACCGGTGGTGCCACTATGGGCACCACGCGCGGATCGGGTACCGGGCGGCGGAGGCTTGAGCCGGATGACGGGAGATCGTCACGTCCGGTTCTGAGGGGGCTGGGCTTCGGCAACGGAGCCCAGCTACCCGACACCTGCTCGCCAATACGCGCCAGATGCTTGAACGCTGGCTCTTTGCCGTCCATGGTCGGCTTCGCCGGTTGCCGCCGGTCCACACCGACGCATCGGCCATCGCACCCCGACGCACCCGAGCCGAGAGAGTGGCGAGCGTTGCAAGCCGCGAGCGGTGGCTGGCCGTCTATAAACGCCCGGATCGACGGGACACCGCCCCGGCGCGCTTGCGGCGGATCACCGAGCCGCGGCCTGTTTAGCTTCGGCGTCGAACGCCTCTCGGCTGGCCTCAATTCCGGGCCAGTTGTCGCGGATCCAGGAGGTGAAGCCCTCGAGAGCGGGCAGCATGCTTGCCCCCCTTTTAGTCAGCTCATACTCCACGCGCGGCGGCACCTCTGGAAAATAGTGGCGGCTGATCAGGGTCGTGCCCCACGGGGTGGTGTAGGAGCTGTGGGGAACCGGCCCGCCGCAGCGCCCTCCCATGGCTGGCGTAGGCGGGCCGGTTATCCACAGCGGGCGGTCATCGTGGTTCTTCGGTAGAGTCTGGTCACCACAACACAACCTCGACCGAGGGTGACCACGATGACCGACGAGATGATGGCGCTTCGCGCGATGCTTGAGAAGGGCGCGGATGCCGATGTTCTGCGTGAGATGATCGGCTTCGCCGCCGAACGGCTGATGGAACTGGAGGTGCAGGGCCTGACCGGGGCCGGTCATGGCGAGCGGTCTGCCGAGCGGCTCGTCCAGCGTAACGGCTACCGGGATCGCGACTGGGAGACCCGCGCCGGCACTGTTGAGTTGCGCATTCCCAAGCTGCGCAAGGGGTCTTACTTCCCCGGCTTTTTGGAGCCGCGGCGGATGGCCGAGAAGGCGCTCACCGCGGTGATCCAGGAGGCCTACATCCAGGGCATCTCGACCCGCTCGGTCGACGATCTGGTCCAGGCCATGGGGATGTCGGGCATCTCCAAGAGCCAGGTCAGCCGGCTGTGCGAGGAGATCGACGAACGGGTGAAGACCTTTCTTGGCCGTCCCATCGAAGGCGATTGGCCCTACCTGTGGCTGGACGCCACCTACGTGAAGGTCCGCCAGAACGGGCGCATCGTCTCGGTGGCCGTCACCATCGCGGTGGCGGTCAACACCGACGGCCGCCGCGAGGTCCTGGGCATGGACATCGGCCCGTCGGAGGCCGAGACCTTCTGGATCGAGTTCCTGCGCAAGCTAAAACGCCGGGGGCTGAGCGGCGTCAAGCTGGTGATCTCCGACGCCCATGGCGGCATCAAGGCGGCGGTCACCCGCGTCTTCCAGGCGACGTGGCAAAGGTGCCGGGTGCATTTCTCCAGGACCGCGCTTGCCCATGCCGGCAAAAGCGGCCGGCGCGTCGTGGCGGCCTTCATCGCCACTGCTTTCGCACAGGACGATGCGGCATCCGCCCGAACGCAGTGGCGGCAAGTGGCTGATCAGGTCCGTCCAAAGCTGCCGAAGCTAGCCGACCTGATGGACGAGGCGGAGGAAGACGTCCTGGCCTTCATGACCTTTCCCAAGGAGCATCGGGCCAAGCTCCACTCGACAAACCCGATTGAACGTCTCAACGGCGAGATCAAGCGACGCACCGAGGTTGTCGGCATATTTCCGAACGAGGAGGCGATTACGCGCCTCATTGGTGCCATCCTCTTGGAACAGAACGACGAATGGGCTGTCCAGAGGGCGCGCTACATGACGCTGGAAACCATCGCCCCACTCGGCGATGATCCCCTCGTCAGCCTGCCCGCTGTGGCCGCCTGACAATCCCGGCCAGACCACCCGGAGACCATGAGCGCCTCTCCGCTCCTACACCACGGCCAGGGACACGATCCTGATCAGTCCATCACGTTCGAGATTGCGCAGGGTGAGCGTCAGCATTCTCTGGGTGATCCCTTCAATGCCGTTTTTGAGCTCAGAGAAGCGCAGTCGGTGGCCGTCGGCGACCGCCAGATGGGACATCACGAGGATGGTCCATTTGTCGCCCAAACGGGCGAGCACGCCGTTGGGCGCACACGGGCGAAACCGCGGGCCCTGTTCCGTCTCCTCGTAGGGGCGACCGTGAATGGTGCGGTTCATGCGTATCATCCGTGTGCCTGAGGCTGAAAAATGTGCCGTCTTCCGACAGCTTTCCAGTAGTATATATAGGTAACCCTCAACCGTAACGAGGGTCTGCAATGTCCACCTCTCAAGCTCCCATCCTGGTCTTCGGCGCTACCGGCCAACAGGGCGGATCCGTCGCCGCCGCCCTGTTGAAGGCCGGCTGGCCCGTCCGCGCGATGGTGCGGGATCCCCACGCCGTCAAGGCCGTCGCCCTGAAGGACGCGGGCGCCGAACTGTTCGAGGGCGGCTTGGACGATACGGCCTCCCTGCGCCGGGCCATGAGCGGCGTCCACGGCGTCTTCAGCGTCCAGCCCAGTTCGCCGGGCGGCGTGATCAGCGATGCCGACGAGGTCCGCTATGGTATGACGGTCGCGGATCTCGCCGCCGAGAGTAGGGTGCGGCATCTGGTTTACAGCTCGACCGCCGCCATCAGCGATCGGCCTTCAGGCGTCGGCCATTTCGACAGCAAGGCCGAGATCGAGGCGCATATCCGCACCCTGCCGGTGCCCTATACGATCGTCCAACCGGCCTCCTTTATGGAAATGCTGATGATGCCGGGCTTCGGGCTGGACGAAGGCCGATTCACCTTCTTCATGCGGCCGGACCAGACGATGCAGTTCATCGCCGTGGCCGACATCGGCAAGATCGTTGCGCCGGTGTTCGCCGATCCCGGCGCCTTCGTCGGGCGAACCTTCGACATCGCCAGCGATGGCGTCACCGGCCAGGAACTGGAGGCGCTGTTCGGCGAGGCGGCCGGACGCCGCATCCTCTATTCGCGGTTCCCGGAAGAGGTGCTTGCGGCCACGCCCTTTCTCGCCAAGCTGATGGGAGTGATGGATGCGGGGCCGCTGGCGGGCGCGGCCGATCTGGACAATCTGCGCCGAATCAACCCTGAGTTGCAGTCCTTTCGGGACTGGCTGGCCGGCGACGGACGCGAGCTGTTCCGCGCGGCGCTGAACGCCAGCGGGGCATGGGCCTACGCCCAGCCCTAGGCTCAGAACACATAGCAAAAAGAGCACTGTGGCGGCGAGAGCGATGGCAGACAGGAAGACGGTCGGGCATCGATCGTAGCGAGTGGCGCCGCGCCGCCAGTCTTTCAGGCGTCCGAACACTACGTCTATGGGATTGCGTTTATGCGATTACGTCGCACTATGTCGTCCGCCGCTCGGCCGATCACAGCGCCTATCCTGACAACGAAGACAAGCTGGCACTGCAAGACACGCTGATGAACCTCGTCAGCCTTGGGCAGGGAGTGAGGGACGCAACCGGCGGCAGTGGTATGGATCCGGCGGCGAATTTCCGCCGTCGCGCAATGCCGCTGCTGGCACAGTCAAGTTCAGGCTGGCTTGCGGGAATGCAGGTCGGTAAAGGGTCGCGATGACGACGTCCCGTGATCCTCGTTACGCCGGCTACCGCTTCCCTGCCGAGGTCATTACGACGGCGCTGTGGCTGTACTTCCGTTTTCCACTGAGCTTGCACATGGTGGAGGAGATGCTGGCGGCCCGCGGCATCATACCGGCGAGCGGAGGCGCTGACTCAGAGCATGTTCGTAGACATCATGCGTTGAAGTCCTTGGGTATGAACCGCTGCAGGCGCCTGGAGAGGATGGAGATGAAGGCGATTTGGACGAAGGCGACGAAGTGCTCCTTTGTTCGCTCGACGATGGGGTTCAATCGGCGGTAGCGGCTGATCCAGCTGAAGGAGCGCTCCACCACCCAGGCGATTTCGGTGGAGATGAATACCCCCCTTTCGGCCGCGGGCGATCCGCCGGACCGTGATGCCGAACGCTTCCGCGGCTTTGGCCAGACGTTCGCCGCGATTGCCAAGATCGCCAATGGCCGGCCCTTGGAAGCCACGTTCGGCGAGCTGGCGCAGCACCGGCACGATGCCTCTGGTGTCGTGCACGTTGGCTGACGCAGCATCGATCGCCAGCGGAATGCCATACTTCTCCACCGCGAGATGGACCTTCTCGCCGCGGATCTTCTTACCGCCGTCCACGCCCCGCGCAAAGCAACTCGGGGCCGAAGGGCAGGTGCGGCTGTCGATCACGATGGCACTCGGCTCCGCAGTATCGCCGCAGGTCAGCCGCCACGTGCGGCGCAGTCGGTCAAGCAAGCGCCGCCACAGCCCGAGCCGAGTCCAGCGGGCGAATAGGCTGTACAGCGTGCCGAAGGGCATGCCGGAGAGCTGGCCGATGACGCGCCATAGCGTGCCACAAAAGCACACGCACCAGATCGCCATGATCGCCTTGCGCAACGCTGCTCCGGTGAGCGCCGGCTTGGGCCCGGAACGGGTTGGGCGACGGCCATCGGCCGCCATCGCTGTCAGCTCGCTCAGCACCTCCTCGACAAAAGCATCGACGTCCGAGAACGCATCCCAAGACGCCGGCGTGGTGCTTGCGGGACGAACGGCCGTGCCCACAGAGTGCGAATCCAGGTGGTCAGAACAAGGGCCGCAGATCTACCAGACCTTGCCCCGCCGCACCACTCCTGTTCAGCTTAAAGTAGCATCCCGCACAGCACCAGTTAGGACGTGCCTGCCACGAACAAGCTCTCAGGTGTTCGAACAGGTAAAGTTCGTCAGTCAGGCGCCCCTTTGATCGGCAAGGACGCGGAGTGCCGGCATCCCGGCGCTAGGCCGGTATGATCTACGCCTCCGAATGACGCGCCGCCCGCGCTCGCGCCCTCCATTTGGCGCGAGGCGGCCGGCCTTGTCCTGTCGGCCGGAACTATCAGGCAAGCCCAAGCAGGCGCCGGGCGTTGTTGCCGAGTATTTCCGCGCACTCCCGGTCCGTCAGGTCGGAGCCCAGGATCTCCAACAGGGGGAAGGGAACGCTGAACAGTTTGGGCGAGGAGTAGAAGTCGGTGCCCAGCAGCAGCCGGTGCGCTCCCGCCTCGCGCACGAAGCGTTCGACCATGTGGGAAACCGGAACCATCACCCCCGTGTCGAACAGGATGTTAGGATGGCGCCGCGCGATGTGCGGCATCCAATGCGCGAAGTCGGGAGACGAGAAGGCGTCCAGCGCGACGAATTGGACATCGCGGAACCGTTCGGCCAGCACCTCCAGCTTCCAAGGAGATTCCAACTTGGAATCGCCGATGATGTGGATGAAGGCCGGTACACCATGATGACGGACGCGCTCCAGCAGCGCGTCCATGCGCGGATGGTCGATGGCGCATCCCTGGAACCGATGGTGCCAGACGATGCCCTTCATCCCCAGAACCTGGATGCAGCGGTCGATCTCGTCCAGCGCCGCATCCCCTTCCAGCGGGGACACGGTGGCGAGCGCCGCGGGAAAGCGATCGCTCCAGCGGTCGCGGTACTCGGCGACCTGATCGTTGACACGACGGGTATCGGCAATGCCGTTCGGCGCCTGATAGCCGTTTGACGGCATCAGCAGCGCCTGGGCGATGCCGTGGCGGTCCATGAAGGCGATCCGCTGTTCGGCATCCACCGCCATGCCCCCTGCGCCGCCCCCTGCGCCGCCGACGATGTCGAGCGAGCCGACATGGTGATGCAGGTCGAAGACCTGGAAGGATTTGGCGTCACGCATCCGATGTCCTCCAGAATTCGCTGTAGTCCGGCCGCCGCCGGTCGCGGAAGGCGCCCAGCCCCTCCGCCCATTCGCCGGGAGGCACCTCGGCCAACATTGCCCGCACCCCCGGCCAGTCGAGCGGTGCTGCGCGGCGCACTGCGCGCTTGACCGTGGCGATGGCCCCAGGCGGCGCCCCGTCGGTGATGGCGCGCGCCAGTTCCACCGCACCGTCCACCGCGCCTCCGGCCGGAACGACGCGGGAGACCAGCCCCATCGCCGCCGCCTCCTCTGCACTGATGCGGCGCCGGGTCAGGATCAGGTCCAGGGCGTGGCGGGGGCCGGCGATCTGCACCAGCCTTTCCAGCCCGGTGTTGGGCACGACCCCCAGCCCCAGTTCGGGCAGCGCAAAGACGGCGTCCGCCGCTGCGACCACCAGATCGCAGCACAGCGACAGCTCGAATCCGCCACCGAGCGCCCGGCCATGGACGGCGGCGATGGTCGGACGGGGATGGCCGTCCAGCCGTTCGAACAGGTCCATCGGCGTCGGCCCGCTGGGCGCCGGCGTCATCCAGCCGGCGTCCAGCAGATCGCCGATGTCCGCCCCCGCGCAGAAGGAGGGACCATCGCCGGCGATGACCAGGGCGGCGGCCTGGTGCGCCTCGGGTCGGTCGAGCGTGGCGAGCAGGTCGGCCACCAGATCGCCGGCCAGCGCGTTGTGGCGGTCGGGCTTCGCCAGGGTGATCAGCCCGACCGTTCCGCGCCGTTCGAAACGGACCGTCATCTCACGGCGCCGGATAGACGAGCTTGCCGCTCGCCTTGGCCGGGGGATAGACGATCTCTTCGCCCTCCTTGCGGTGCTGGACGATGACCATCGTCTCGTCCGACAGAAGCTGGTGCAGGCCGCCGCCTTCCGACGGCCGGTAGCCGATCTTGCCGTAGGGGGTGTCGAAGGTGGCGGTGGACAGCGCCTTGCGCACCTTGTCCTGGTCCAGCGTGCCGGCGCTCTCGATCGCCTTGGCCAGGGTCATCATGCCGGTATAGCCCTGGGGAAAGACGGGGGCGATGGTCTGGCCCTTCGCTTCCACCTTGCGGATCAACTCGGCGGCGGCGGGGGTGCGGTCGGCGGTGGACCATTCGGTGATCATGGTCAGCCCCTCGCTCATGTCGCCGTAGTCGGCACGGCGGTCGCCGGCGGACACCACCATGGTCAGCTTCGGCTTGATCCCGAGGCTCTTCATCTGACGGACGAGTTGGAGGTTGTCGCCCGAATAGCCGACGGAGAAGAAAGCGTCGGGGTTCAGCGACTTGACGCGGGTCAGCACCGGAGAGAAGTCGGGCGAGCCGGATTTGAACGGCTCCTTCATCACCAGCTTGATCCCGGCCTTGGTCAGATATTCTTCGGCAAATTTGGCGGCGTCGGCGCCGTAGAGCCCATCCTCATAGGCCAGCGCCACCGTCTTGACCTTCGGGTCGATGGAGGCGAGGAAGCTCGAAGCCGCCTTCTGGCGGTGATAATCCCAGATGTAGATGTGATAGTACCAGTCTTCCGTGCCGAAGGTCTTCTCCAGCTTAACGGACGAGGAGCCGGTGTGGATGAACAGCGGCTTGTAGCGCTTGATGCTGGACAGCAGCGCGAAGTCGGCGGTGCTGCCGTATCCGCCGACGAAGGCGTAGACCTTGTCTTCGGTCACCATCTTGGAGGCGATGGTGGCGGCGGTGTTCGGCTCGCTCTTGGTGTCCTCGATCAGCAGGGAGACCGGACGACCCAGCAGGCCGCCGGCGGCGTTGATCTCGCCCGCCGCGAACTGCACGCCGGCCAGGATGGTCTGGCCGCCCACCGCCAGGACGCCGGTCAGCGGCAGCGGCACACCGATCCGGATCGGCTCCGCCGTCTGTGCGGCGGCCGGAGTTGGCCCGGTCATTGTCAGCGCGGCAATGCCAAGTGCTGCGGCGCCGGTCGCCAGCCGTTTCACGAAACGCATGGTTTCCTCCTGTTTTTATGGTCGTTGTTCGCAGGTGATATTCGCCGCCGGTTCAGCCGGCGGCGACACGTTGGAAGAAGGGGTATCGGCGGTCGCCGATCCGGGGAAAGACGACGGACACGGAGTCACCGCCGCGCACGGCCCCGGCGTTGTCGCCGATCAGCCGGCTCAGCATCCGAGGACCTTCGGCCAGATCGACGAGCACCACCATGTAGGGAAGCTGGCCGTCCCACGCCCCGCCCTGGAAGGCGACATGGACATGGCTGTGGGAGAAGACGGTGCCCCGGCCCGACATCCGCTGCCAGCCGAGCGCCGTGTCGCCGCAGAGCGGGCAATGCCGGCGCGGGTAGTAGAAGAGATGTCCGCAGCGTCCGCATTTGGGAAACAGCAGCTCTCCCCGGTCGCACGCGTCCCAGAAGGGCGCGCTGGCCCCGGTCGGGTTCGGTGGGGTGGCGAGAAGATCCAGCATCAGGGTTTCTCCAGAATCATGGCGCCACAGACCGAGAAGATGCCGCCGTTGCCGCTGACCAACGCCCGGCGTGCCCCCTCCACCTGCCGCCGCCCGGCCTCGCCGCGCAGCTGGCGCACCGCCTCGGTGATGTGGAGCATCCCGCCGATGTGCGCCTGGGACAGCAGGCCGCCATGGGGGTTCAGCGGCCAGCGTCCGCCAAGATCCATGGCGCCCGACCGCACCAACGCTCCGCCTTCGCCTGGTCGGGCGAAGCCCAGAGCTTCCAGAGACACCAGGACCGAGATGGTGAAGGCGTCGTGCAGGTTGGCGACCTGGATGTCCTCCGGTCCTATCCTCGCCGCCTCGTAGGCGTCGGCGCCGGCGGCGGCCATCCCCAGCTCGGGAATGTCCGGCATCAGCGCCACCGAATTGTGGGTGGTCTTCATGCCGATGGCGCGAATGGCGACGCCGCGTCCGCGGCCCTGCGGCGCGCGCCCGGCCCGCGTCAGCACCAGCGCTCCGCCGCCGTCAGACACCAGCGAACAGTCGAGCAGGCGCAACGGGCTGCTGATCATACGGCTGGCCCGGTAATCCTCCAGCGTCATCGGCTTGCGCATCTGCGCGTTGTCGTTCAGCAGCGCGTGGCGACGCGTGACCAGGGCGACCGCCGCCAGATCCTCATCGGTGGCGCCGTAGAGGTCGAGATAGCGCTGGGCGAGCAGGGCATAGGGGATCACCATGCCGTGCAGGCCGAACGGCTCCTCCCACTCCTCCCCGCCCAGCAGGTTGTGCATGTGCAGGCCCTGGGCGCCGACCGGGCGGCCGGTCAGGGTGTTCTCGCCATAGACGCAGGCGGCCACGTCGCAATAGCCGCTTTCGATGGCCCAGACCGCCTGCTGCAGCATGGTCATGCCGGTGACGGTGCCGCCGACGTCGACCGTGCAGGCGAAGCGGGGCGCCACGCCCAGATGCTCGGCCAGCGTGGACGAGAACATGCTGTTGGGGGTGGCGTAGGGATCGAGATTGATCAGTCCGTCGAGGTCGGACAGGGCGAAGCCCGCGTCGCGCAGCGCCGCGAGAACGGCCGCCGCCTGAATTTCGACCGACGACCAACCGGGCAGGCGACCGACGGGGGTCTCGCCGATGCCCGCGATGACGACGTCGGAACCGACTGTCGGCATGGGGTGTGCTCCGTTTCCGATGCGTCAGATGCCGAGATAGGCGCTGCGCAACTTTTGATGGTTGACGACCTCGGCCATCGGTCCGGAGAGGGCGGTCCGCCCTTCTTCCAGCACGACGCAATGGTCGGCGATGTGGGTGGCGTAGCCGACATTCTGCTCGGCCATGACGATGGCGCAGCCGGTCTCCCGCTTGATTTTGGCGAGGGTCACGAACAGTTCCTCGACGATGATCGGGGCCAAGCCAGCCGAGGGCTCGTCCAGGATCAGGGCCGATGGCTCGGCCATCAGGGCGCGGCCGATCGCCAGCATCTGGCGCTGGCCGCCGCTCATGGTTCCGGCGATCTGGCGGCTGCGGTCTCGCAGGATCGGGAAATAGCCGCACACCATGTCGCGCAGCTGCCCGTAGGGCGCCTGCCGCCGCCGACCCGCCGCGGCGCCATGGGCGCCCAGCAGATTGTCCTCGACGCTCAGGTTCGGGAAGCAGCGCGCCCCGTCCGGGACCAGCACCACGCCATGGGCCGGAAGCTGCCAGGGCGCGCAATTGCTGAGGTCCTGCCCGTCCAGCGCCAGATGGCGACCGCTGGTGGCGACGGTGCCGGCGAGCGCGCGCAGCGCCGTGGTCTTGCCGGCGCCGTTGGAGCCGAGGATGACGAGCATGTGCCCGCTCTCTACCGCGATGTCGAGCTGGTGGAGGACGCGCAGGCGGTCGTAGGAGGCGCCGCCGATCCGTCCGACGAAGCGGCTCATGACGCGAATCCCTTGCCCAGATAAGCCTCCCGCACCGCCTGGTCGGCGAGCACCGTGGCCGGCGCCCCTTCGGCCAGCAGGCGGCCGTTGTTCAGGACCACGACGCGGTGGCACAGGCTGGTGATGACGCGCATCAGATGCTCGATGATCACGATGCTGATCCCCTGTTCGTGGACATTGCGGATGAGGCCCATCACCTCCACCGAATCCTCGTGCGACAGGCCGGCCATCGCCTCGTCCAACAGCAGCAGGTCGGGCGCGCAGGCGAGCGCGCGGGCAATCTCCAGCCGCCTGAGATCGGTGACCGACAGGTCGCCGCAGAAGCGGCGGAACAGTGGACCCAGTCCACAGAAGGCGGCGATCGATGCGGCGTCGTCCAACCCCGGCAGCCGGTGGCGGTCGCGCCCGGCATAGAGCAGGGGAACCGACAGCACCTCCTCGACGGTCAGCGTGGGGGGAACGCGCGGGATCTGGTAGGTGCGGGCCATTCCGGCCCGGACGATCCGGTCGGGACGCCGCCCGGTCACATCGCCTCCGCGCAGGCTGATGCGCCCGCTGCGGACGGGAAGCTGGCCCGACACGGTGTTGACCAGCGTGCTCTTGCCCGAGCCGTTGGGGCCGATCAGGCCGGTGATCTCGCCCGCCGCGATGGACAACGACACCCCGTCGAGCGCCTTCAGGCCGCCGAAGGCCACGGTCAGATCCTCGACCGCCAGGATCGCGCCGCCGGAGGTCCGGGCGGGGGCGGGAGAGGCTGTGTCACGCATGGCGTTCCCGCTCCTTCTTCTTCTCGCCGGCGGCGGTCCTGCGTCCGGACAGCGTCGCGGCCTTGCGCAGCAGGCCGACGATCCCCTGCGGCATGCCGATGACGAACAGGATGATGACGGCGCCGTAGACCACCTGATAGCCGGTGCCTCCGATCACCGAGCGCGCCACCTCCTCCAGCGCCTTCAGCACGATGGCGCCCAGCAGCGGGCCGATGGTGGTGTCCATCCCGCCCAGCGTGGCGATGGCCAGCGGCAGCACGCTCCAGTTGGTGGTGAATACGTCGGTCGGCACAACGTAGCCGTAGAGGCCGCCATAGCAGGCTCCGGCCAAGCCGATCAGCACGCCCGACACGATGAAGGCGAAGATCTTCATGCGCACCACCGGCACGCCGCTGGCCGCGGCCAGTTCCGGCTTGGTGCGGATCATGAAGAAGGCCGGGCGGAAGCGCAGTCCCAGCAGCGTGTCCGACAAGGCAACAGCCGCCAGCAGCAGCAGCCCGATCAGCCCGAGCTGCCAGCGCGGATCGCCGTCCGCCAGCACCGGCGGCGCGATGCCGCCCGAGCCGCCGGTCCAGTCGGGGAACACCACGACCAGCACCTGCATCGACAGGGCGAAACCCAGTGTGGCGATGGCGAAATACATCCGGCGCAGCCGTAGGGTCAGCAGGCCAAGCAGCGTCGCCGCCAGCGCGCAGACCACCGCCACCGCGATCCAGGCCAGCGTTAGCCCGATCAGCGGCTCGAAGATCGCCAGCGTGTAGGATCCGATGCCGAAGAAGGCTGCCGACCCCAGCGAAACCTGGCCGGTGCGGGACAGGATGTCCCAGGCCAATGCCGTGATCGCGGTGAGGGCGACGCCGATGGCGAGCTGAATCCAGAAGGGCTTGTCGATCCACACCAGGGTCAGCGTGACCAAAAGGATGAGGGCGTAGGGAAGAAGTCGCGTAAGTCCGGTCTTCATGCCCGTCGCTCCGATCCGAACAGCCCGGTGGGCCGCACGACCAGCACCAGGACGATGATGACGAAGGCGACGCCGTAACCCCAGCTTCCCCCGCCCGGCACGAAGGTGGCGGTCAGGTTTTCCGCCGCCGACAGCAGCACCGCGCCGATCAGCGCGCCGCCGATGCTGCCCAGCCCGCCCAGCGCCACGATGGCGAAGGCGCGCATCACCAGATCGACACCCACCAGCGGCTGGACATAGAGGATCAGCGCCACCAAACCGCCGCTGACGCCCGCCGTCAGTCCGCCGATCAGGAAGGACAGGCGGAACATCCGCGTCACGTCCACCCCGGCCAGAACCGCCAGCTGCGGGTCGTCGGCGGCCAGACGCAGCAGCAGCCCCTGGCGGGTGTGCCGCATGAACCAGATCATCCCGGCATAGAGCGCGATGCCGACCAGCAGCACGACCAGATTGTTGCCGGGAACGATGACGTCGCCGAGCTGCAGCGGCGGCAGCAGGGCCGGGGCGTGCATCACCCGGGCATCCGGCGTCCAGGCGATCATCGCCAGATTGATCAGTAGGATCGACAGCCCGATGGTGGCGAGGATCTGGTTGTGCTCGTCCTGTTTCAACACCCTCGACAGGAAGCCATCGAAGACAAGCCAGGACAATGCCGTCATCGCCAGACCGGACAGGACCATGCCGGCCAGCGGCGGCACGCCCGCCGCCTCGTATAGGAAATAGGTCAGGAAGGCGCCCAGCATGACGAACTCGCCATGGGCGAAGTTGATGATGCCGGTTACGCCGAATTCCAGGGTGAGGCCGGAGGCGATAGCGGCGTAGAGCCCGGCGGTGGTCAGGGCCAGCAGCAGGGATTGGGCCAGGAGCGTGGTTTCCATCCGCAATTGTCCTCACATCCGGTCGATCAGGCTGCGCGCGATCTGGAGCCGCTGCATCTCCGAGGTGCCCTCGCCGATGCGGAAGCCGCGCGCGTCGCGATAGATGCGCTCCACCGGAAGGTCGGCCGTAAAGCCGGCCCCGCCGAAGATCTGGAGGACCCGGTCGGCCACCCGCCCGACCATCTCGGTGCAGAAGAGCTTGGCGCGCGAGGCGGCGATGCGGGCGTCAGGATGCCCTTGGTCCGACAGGCGGGCCGCCTTGGCGCAGAGCAGCCGGCCAGCGTCGATCTCCACGTCGCAGTCCGCCAGCATGAAGGCGATGGCCTGATGGTCGGCCAGCCGCCGCCCGAAGGTGGTGCGGTCGCGGGCGTGCGGCACCGCCAGATCGATCAACCGCTGGGCCATGCCGACGCAGCGGCAGGACACGAACAGCCGGTCGTTGTTGATGGTCGCCATCATCACGCCGAACCCGGCGCCAGGCGCGCCCAGCACATGGTCGTCCGGCACGAAGCAGTCGTCGAAGGCGAGCGCCGAGAGGTGGTAGCCGTGCCAGCCCAGCTTGCGGAAGCGACGTTCGACGATGAAACCCTGTGCGCCGCGCGGCACGATGAAGGTGGTCAGCCGCCCCTTCAGCGGCGCGTCGCGGTCGGTCACCGCCAGCACGATGGTGTGGTCGGCGGTCTCCGCATGCGAGATGAAGGTCTTGGCGCCCGACAGCAGCCAGCCGCCGTCGGTCCGCCGCGCCCGCGTCCGCAGCGCGTTCAGGTCGGAACCGGCGTCCGGTTCGGTCAGGGCATAGGCGACGGTGCGTTCACCGCGCATCAGCGGTCCGACGAACCAGTCGCGCTGGGCCGCGTTGGCGAACAGCAGCGATCCCGGCAGATGACCGCAGGCTTCGGCCAGCGGCATGCTGGTGTGGCCGGTCGCCTCGTCGATGGCCGAGATGGCAACCCGGCTCAACCCCGGCCCGCCGATTTCCTCCGGCATGTTGTAGCCGTAGATGCCGAGGTCGGCGGCCGACCGGCGCAGGTCGCGCATCAGGTCGGGATCGACGTCGTCGGCGCGGTCCACCGCCTCCTCGTGCGGCCGCAGGGAGGTCTGGACGAAGCCGCTCACGGTGCGGACCAGCGCGTCGAGGTCGGCGGCGTCGTCGCCGGTGGCGGCGGCGGCATATGTGGACAGGCTGTCGCTCATGATGGCTCCACCGTCTGGCTTTCGACCCAACTTTCGATCGCGCCGCGCTGCACCTTGCCGGTGGTGGAGCGGACGATGCGCTCGGGCGGCACGAAGTGGATGGCCTTGGGTTGTTTGAAGCCGGCCAGTTCCCGCCGGCACAGGGCGGACAGTTCGGCGGCCTCCAGGCGGGGGTTGGCGGACACCACCACCGCCACCGGGATCTCGCCCCAGCGATCGTCCTTCTTGCGCACGACCACGGCGTCGCGCACGTCGGGATGCCCGACCAGAACCCGTTCGATCTCCGCCGGGTAGATGTTCTCACCGCCGGATTTGATCAGGTATTTGGCGCGGTCGACGAAATCAAAGAGGCCGTCCGGCCTGCGGCGGAGCAGGTCGCCCATGTGGAACCAGCCGTTGCGGAAGTCCTTGCGGGTGGCTGCCTCGTTGTTCCAATAGCCGCTGAACAGCGTCGGACCACGCATGGCCAGTTCGCCGATCCCGCCATCAGGAACGTCGTTGTCATCCGGATCGACCAGCCGGATTTCCGCGCCAACGCTTGGCGCCTTGCCGAGATCGCCGGTGGCGCCGCGGGGAAGCTGGCGGCCGGACAGCGGCGGGGTGCCGGTCTCGGTCGATCCGAAGCAGTTGAGGAAGTCGGCGCCCAGCAGCTCGCTCAGCCGTGCCACCTCGGCGGGCGGCGACAGGTCGGCCATCACGCCGCAGGTCCGTAGGCCAAGCGGCTTGACGTCTCGCCGTTCCAGCACCTCGATCATCCGGCCCAGCGTGCCCGGCATGATCGACACCCATTCGAGTCGCTCGGTCTCGATCTTGTCGGCGATCCGGTCGGGATCGAAGGCGTCCAACACGATCACCCGTCCGCCGGTCAGCAGCGCGTAATGGGCAGGCTCGGTGCCACCCATGTGGTAGAGCGGCGGCCAGCACAGGTTGGTGTTGCCTGGCCGCACCCCCAGGTCGAACGGGGCCGCCGCCATGCGGGCGAGCTGGCTGCGATGGGTCAGCACCGCCCCCTTGGGCAGGCCGGTGGTGCCGCTTGTATAGAGGATCAGCAGCGGATCCTCGGGCTTGGCGACATCCGGCGGCGTGTCGGCGGACGCTGCGGCGAGGCGGCGCTCCCACTCCGCACCGAATTCGATCACCGGAATCCCGGCGGTGGCGGTGTCCGACAGGGTGCCCGTATGCCGGGGCGAGACCAGGATCGCTGTCGGCGCGACAAGGCCGATGCAATGCTCCAGTTCCCGTGGGCTGAGGCGCCAGTTCTGACAGGCGGTGATGGCTCCCAGCAGGGCGCAGGCAAGCTGCGTTTCGATGTATTCCAGCCGGTTCTCCGACAGCACCGCAACCCGCGCGCCGCGCGTCACCCCCAGCGCTGCCAGCGCTGAGGCGCTGCGGTTCACGCGTTCGGCCAATTGGGCGAAGGTCAGGACGCGGCGGTCTGCCTGGCCATCGTCCTCGATGGCGATCCGCTGCGGATAGAGCCGCGCGATGGAACCGAACAGGCTTCCCACGGTGGAGGCGGCGGCCCGTGCCACCAGTGCGGCGGCCGGTTGGTCCGTGCCGGTTGTCAAACTCATGACCATGCTCCTCCCTACTTCCATTGGACTGTTGAGGATTTAAATCCTTTTAATATTCTAATTATCGGCAGCCCAAATGATGTCGAATATCCCGGTATGCACTCAACGACGATCTCCGACGGCTTGCGCGTGGCTGCGTCTTAGCCACGGCATGGCCCGTCCGCCCAGGGGCCGGTCCAGCAGCCGCCCGGCGATATCGACCGCTGCGATCAGAGCCGACAGATCGACGCCCGTGGCGAGACCGGATTTCTCCGCCAGCAGCACCACATCCTCCGTGGCAAGATTGCCGGCGGCACCGGGGGCGAAGGGGCAGCCGCCGATCCCGCCGGCGCTGGCATCGAGCCGGCGGATGCCCGCTTCGATGGCCGCATGGGCGTTGGCGATGCCGAAGCCGCGCGTGTCGTGGAAATGCATGCCGATCCGCTCCGCCGGCAGGCTGGGAAGCAGCGCCCGCAGCAGCCCAGTCACCTGACCGGGAGCGGCGGCGCCGATGGTGTCGGCGATCACCACCTCGCCGGCGCCGATGGCGGCGAAGCGTTCCGCCAGCCGGACGACGACAGCCGGTTCCACCGGGCCTTCAAACGGGCATTCGAAAGCGACGGCGACATAAGCCCGCACGCCCACACCCGCCTGCAAGGCGCGGCCGATCACCTCCTCGGCGGCGGCGGTCGCCTGATCCAGCGTCATGTTGATGTTGCGCCGGTTCATTTCCTCCGTCGCGGCCACCACGGTGGCGATCTGCGGCGTTCCGCAGGTCAGCGCACGGTCCAGTCCGCGTCCGTTCATCGCCAGGGCGGAGACCTCCACGCCCGGCAGGGAGCGGGTTCCGGCGATGATCTCCTCGGCATCCACCATCTGCGGCACCGCCTTGGGCGAGGCGAAGCTGGCGGCCTCGATCCGCGTCAGTCCGGCCTCGGCCAGCCGCTGGATCAGTTCCAGCTTGCCGGCGGTGGGAACGAAGATTGGCTGGTTCTGCAATCCGTCGCGCGGGGCGACTTCGGTCAGCAGCAAGCGGTCCATGGCTCACCCCACCCGTCCGGCGCGGCGCAGCTCGCCGATGCGTTCGGGTCCGTAGCCCAACAGCGTTTCCAGCACCGTATCGGTGTCCTGGCCGAGTTCGGGCGGAGCCGTGAACCGGTCGGCCTCGCCTCCGGACAGCTTGATCGGGTTGCCCGGCATCCGGACCGAGCCGCCCTGCGACAGCGGAACCTCCACCACCATGTCGCGGGCGACCACCTGCGGATCGGACATCGCCTGAGCGAAGTCGTTGACCGGGCCGCAGGGCACCCGCGCCTCCCGCAGCCGGGCGAGCCAATTGGCGGAACTGTCCTTGATCAGCTCCTCCGCGACGATACGCTCGATCCTCGCCTTGTCGGCGTAGCGGCCGGGCTGCCGACGGTATTCCGGCGCGTCCAGTTCGGGCCGCCCGATGACCGGCAGGAGCCGCTCGAAGAAGGCGTCGCCGATGCAGGCGATGATGATGTGGCCGTCGGCGGTCTGGAAGGTGTTGTAGGGGACATGGACGAAATGGCCGTTGCCCAGCCGCTCCGGCACATTTCCCGACATGAGGTGCATGGTGCCCATGTAGTTGAGCAGTGAGATCTGCACGTCGAGCATCGACACGTCCACATGGCGGCCGACGCCGGTCCGCTCGCGCTCCTGCAATGCGGCGAGTACGCCCAGCGCGCCGAACAGCCCGCCGCCCAGGTCGCCGATGGGGATGCCGGACCGCAGTGGCGGTCCGTCGGGCAGGCCGGTGATGCTCATGCCGCCGCCCATCGCCTGGACCACCTGATCGAAGGCGGGCCGGTTCGGATCGGGGCCGTTGCCGCCGAAGCCGGTGACCGAGCAGGTGACGATGCGCGGGTTGACGGCCGACAGCGACGCGAAGTCGATGCCCAGACGTTCCGTCACGCCGGCGCTGAAATTGTCGAAGACCACGTCGCTCTTGCGGACGAGATCGAGGAAGACCCCGCGCCCCTCCTCGCTTTTCAGGTCGATGCAGACGCTGCGCTTGCCCCGGTTGAGCGTAAGGAAATAGGCGCCCATGCCGTGCCTGGAATAATCGGGGTCCCCGGCCAGC
Organism: Azospirillum sp. A1-3; assembly: GCF_023806445.1. NCBI lineage: Bacteria > Pseudomonadati > Pseudomonadota > Alphaproteobacteria > Rhodospirillales > Azospirillaceae > Azospirillum > Azospirillum sp. A1-3. The sequence continues at coordinate 78,203 of NZ_JAMSLU010000002.1, read as the reverse complement.
AGTTGCCGCGTGCCTTCCCCCCGGCCCGGCGGTTCGACCTTGATCGTCTCGGCTCCCAAATCGGTCAGCAGCATGGTGCCGTAGGGACCGGACAACATGTGTGTCAGGTCGATCAGCCGGATGCCGTTCAGTGGTGCCATGCCCTTCGCCCCAGATGCTTCGATTGCGGAATGTTTGTTCCCCTATCAAACAGCAAAGGGTGTGCCAGCTTGAGGCGGCCGACCGACATCGAAGCAAATCAATAGGTTGTGGATTGATGGGGCAGCACAGGCCGTTTCATGAAACTGGTGGTGCGTTGCGCTGAAACGTGTCATGAAACATTTGTTTGCAACACTGATGAAACGGCTGCGACTTGGCGTCCACGCCAGCGGCAACTTTGGAGTGGACGGTTGGGGGGAGGAACCATGCCGATGACGCTGGGCTATCCGAACAATGGGCGATTGCGCCTGTGCTTTCTCAGCTACCGCCATCTCACCCGTCTGGCGCGCGCGGTCCTGGACGAATACGCCCAGCGGGCCGAGATCGAGGTGATCGACCAGGCCTATGAGGCGGCTCTCGCCGTGGCGCGGGAGCGCGAGGCGTCGGGAGCGGTGGATGCCTTCGTCAGTGCCGGCGCCAATGCAAGCTACCTGCGCAGCACCGTGAAGTCGCCGGTCGCCACCATCAAGGTCGGCGGGTACGACATCCTGCTGGCTCTGCTGAAGGCACGGGAGCGGTCGAACCGGGTCGGCATCGTCATGCACCGCCGCATCATCCCGGAATTGGATGCCATCAAGGGTCTGCTGCGGACCGAGGTGGAGCAGGGATGCTACGAAACCCCGGACGAGGCCGTGGCATGCGTCAAGGGCATGGCGGACCGCGGCTATCCCGTCATCATCGGGTCGAGCGTGGTGGTAGAGGCGACCGAACGGCTGGGAATGGAGGGCATCCTTGCCTATTCGGTGGCGGGCGTGCGCCAGGGATTGGACGACGCGCTGGAAATGGCTCGCATTGCCCGGCTGGAAAGCGCCCGTTACAGCCAGTTGAACGGTGTCCTCCAGAATGTCCAGGAAGCGGTGCTGGCCGTCGATCTCGGCGACCGGGTGACGGCGGTCAATCCGGCGATGGAGGCGCTGCTGGGCTTTTCCCCGAACGCCATCCTCGGCCGCGTCGCCGCCGAGGTGGCGCCGGAGCTGTCGCTGCGCGGGGTGTTGAGCAGCGGCGAAGCGGAAAAAGGCAGCGTCCTGCGCTTTCGCCGTCGCGACTGGATCGCCAACCGCATCCCGATCCGCGAGCATGGGCAGGTCACCGGCGCCATGATCACCGTCTACGACGCCCGTGCCATCAGCGAGGCCGAGGTCAGCCTGCGGTCCCAGACCCGGGGCCGTTCCAACCGGACGACCCGCTACACGCTGGAGGACATCCGGGGCGACAGCCCGGCCATCGAACAGGCGCGCGCCACCGCGCGGCGCTTCGCGGCGAGCGACCTGACGGTGCTGATTTCCGGTGACAGCGGGACGGGGAAGGAGCTGTTCGCCCAGGCCATCCACAATCTCGGCCCGCGCGCCGGCCGCCCCTTCGTGGCGATCAACTGCTCGGCTTTTCCCGATTCCCTGCTGGAATCGGAGCTGTTCGGCCATGAGGAGGGGGCCTTCACCGGGGCCCGCAAAGGTGGCAAGGTCGGCTTGTTCGAGGCGGCGCACACCGGCACGCTGTTCCTCGACGAGATCGGCGACATGCCGCTGGCCCTGCAAACCCGGTTGCTGCGTGTGCTTCAGGAGCGCGAGATCGTGCGGTTGGGCAGCGTCGTGCCGGTTCCGGTCGATCTGCGGGTGATCGCGGCGACTCATCAGCCTCTGGAGGAACTGGTGCCGCAGCGTGCGTTCCGGGCCGACCTGCTTTACCGGCTGAACACGCTGCGCCTGCGCCTGCCGCCGCTGTGCGACCGGGTGGAGGATGTGGCGGTGCTGGCCGAGGGCTTCGTCGCCGCCTGCCTGGAGCGAACCGGGATCCGGATGGCGCCTTCGGTCGTGGTCGAGCCTTTGAAATTCCGGCTCGCCACCTACCGGTGGCCGGGCAACGTCCGCGAACTGGAGAATATCTGCGAGCGTCTGACCATGCTTGTTCTGCAATTCGGCACCGTCGAGGACATTCCCGCCGGGATTCTGCGCCATGACTGTCCGGAGCTGTTTCTTGAACCGCTCAGGCAGGACGAGCCGGCCGGCGGGGGCAGGAGCGAGGCAGCGGGCCGGGATGGAGACCACGCGCGGGCCGCCATCGAGAGCGCGCTGTCCAGCAACCACGGCAATCGGGCGGAGGCGGCGCGCGCTCTGGGCATCAGCAGGGCGACGCTGTGGCGGCGCATGCGCCAGCTTGGCCTCGGCGGCTCCGCGGATGGCGGGGGCGCCGCCCGGGATTAGCGGCGCGTCATGTTTTGTGCCGCTCCAGGTCCACGATGTCGCCGGGATGGTCGTGCAGCAGATGGCGCTGCACCTTCTGCGTCGCGGTCTTCGGGATCTCCGTCCGCATCTCGACGAAGCGCGGGATCATGAAGGCCGGGATGCGGCCGGTCAGGAAGGCCGGCAGTTCCCGAGGATCGAAGCCGGGGCGGGGAACGATCACCGCTTTGATCTCCTCGCCAAGGACGTCGTCCTCCACGCCGACGACGGCACAGTCCTGAACGGCCGGATGCTTCAGCAGGGCCATCTCGATTTCCACTGGGGCAATCATCTCCCCGGCGCGCCGGATCAGTTCCTTCATCCGGCTGTCGAAATGCAGGAAGCCGTCGGCGTCGATCATGCCGCGGTCGCCGGTGTGCAGCCACAGGTTCCGCGTCGCAGCCACCGTCGCTTCGGGCTTTTTCCAGTAGCCGTCGAACATCAGGCCGGGACGTCGGGGACGGACGACGATCTCACCCTTCTCGCCGGGAGGGAGCGGGGTGTCGTCGGCATCGACCACGCACAGCTCGGTGTCCGGCCGGGGAGCGCCGACGCTGCCGAACTTCGCGGCCTGCGCGGTGTTCATCGACACCCAGCCGCCGGTCTCGGTCATGCCGTATAGCTCGCGCACGGCGATACCCAGCCGCTCCTCGATCTCGCGCCAGACGCCGGGGGGGGCGCCGCCGCCGACCGCCCAGCGTAGGGAATGGTCGCGCTCCGGCCCGCTCAGCCGCTTGGCGAGGATGCTCAACACCGTGCCGACATAGGTGAATCCGGTGGCGCCGTAGCGCCGCGCATCCTCCAGCAGCCGCGATGCCGAAAAGCGCGGCAGAAGCGCCAGCGCTGCCCCGACCCGCAGGCAGGACATAACGCCGTACATCTGCGGGTTGGCGTGGAACAGCGGCAGGAACAGCAGGATCCGGTCCTCCGCCGTAAGCTCCAGCGCCGCCGCCATATGCTCGCCCGCCAATTCGTAACAGGCGTTCGGAATGACCGCCCCCTTCGGCAGGCCGGTGGTGCCGGAGGTGTAGAGGATGGCGTTGGCCGTTCCGCTGGGCAGCGCGAGACGGCGGCGCGGTGGCCGTTCGGGGCCGGCAGCCGTTTCGAAGCGCTCGTCCATCGGCAGCAGCGGCGGGGCGGAGGCGGGCAGGGCAGGGAGGAATTCCTCCTCGGCGATCAGCAGGGAGGCTTCGCTCTGCTCCAGAAGGTAGCGCAGCCCCTCGCCGACCAGGGCGGTGTTGAGCGGAACCGTGATGGCTCCAAGTTCCGACAGCGCAAACCATGCGACGAGGAAGCCCGGCCGGTTGCCGACCATCATCGCCACGGTCTGGCCGGCCGTCACACCTTGGGCCGCTAGCCGCTCGACGGCGGCGTCCACCAGCGCCGCCATGGCGCCGTAGGTGATGCTCCGATCGCCGAACAGCAGGAACGGACGGTCGGGCGTGGCGGTGGCGCGGGCATAGAGCGGATCGGCGATCACGACAGCGCCTCCTGCTGCCGGATCACATGCTGTTGCAGCCGCTTGGCGATGGTGTTCTTGAGGATTTCCGACGATCCGCCGGCGATCTCGTAAGCCTTGGCGTCGCGCAGGTATCGTCCGAAGCGTGCCGATTCCATAACGCCGTAGGCGCCGCAGATCTGCACGGCACGGGCGGCGGTGTCGGTGGCGACCCGGCTTGCCAGCAGCTTGGCCTCACTGCCGAAACGGGCGATGTCGTCGTGGTCGTCAAGCTTGCGCGCGGCTTCGTAGGTCAACAGCCGGGCGGCGTCGATTTCCGCCAGCATGTCGGCGAAGTACCATTGGATTCCCTGGAAATCCAGGATCTTGCGGTCGAAGGCGCTGCGCCCGGCGGCAAAGGCCAGGGCATCGTCGAAGGCGGCCCGGGCGATGCCGAGGCTGATGGCAGCGGCCATGGTCCGCGAATAGTCCAGTGTCGTCACCGCTTGGCGAACGCCCTTGCCCTCCACCCCGATCAGATGATCGGCAGGCAGCGCCACCCGGTCCAGCACCAGATCGACGTGCGGCCCGTTGCGCAGGCCGAAGGTGGCGGCGTTCGGCCCTTTCTCCGTCGACACGCCATCCATGCGTTGGCGGACGAAGAAGGCCGACACCCCGACCGGCGTTTCCGCCAGGATCACATAGGCTTCCGCCGCCGAGCCGGAGGTGATGAAGGATTTGCGCCCGCTCAGGATCCAGCGGTCGCCGTCGCGCACTGCTTTGGTGTCCAGGCTGCGGATGTCGCTGCCGTGGTTGGCCTCGGTGAGGGCATAGGAGGTGATGAGTCCGCGACCGAACTCCGGCAGCACCGCCCGCTTCAGGCTGTCGGCGCCGAACAGGTGGATGATGGTCTGGGCCTGCAGGATGGTGATCAGGCTGATGCCGACGGCGGCGCTGGCGTAGGAGGCTTCTTCGAACAGCGCCGCGCAATGGGCGAAGCCCAGGCCGCGCCCGCCGAATTCCTCCGGCAGGGTCAGGCTGGTGTAGCCCCGGCGGGCCAGTTCCTTGATTGCCGCCACCGGATAGACGTCCTCGCGATCGACGGCGTCGGCGTCAGGCTCCACATGCTCGGCAACAGCACGTCTCAGCGGAACAAGGAATTCCGGTTCGACCAGATCGGTCCACAACGCTGTCGGCATCTGCATCGGCCATGTCCTCCCTTGGGATCCTGTCGGCATCGGCGCCGGTCGCCGGCTCTAAGTGGTTGGATGAGCCGGTCTGTCTCCGCGCATGTTGTTCGATGTGCTGATCGTTGACGTTTTCCATTGAACCCGTTCGCATACGATAATATGGTACCGATATATCGGCTGTACATCAACAGTATCTTCAAGTTGAATCCGAGGGAGGATGGCATGAGGCTGACCGACGCGCAGATGGCGGAGTATGAGGAGCGCGGATATCTGGTGTTTCCCGGCCTCGTGTCGCGCGAGGAGGTGGAGCTCCTGCGCCGCGATCTTCTGAGGGTGACGGGAAACGAAGCCGAGGGGGTGATCCGTGAGAAGAGCGGCACCGTTCGGACGGTCTTCCGCGTCCACGACGAACGCAGCCCGACCGCCTCGCCGCCGTTCCAGGCTTTGGCGACGCTGCCGCGGGTGATCGATCCGGCGCGACAGGTGCTGGGCGACGAGCCGGTCTATGTCTACCACACCAAATGCAACCTGAAGGACGCAATCGACGGCGCCATCTGGCAGTGGCACCAGGATTACGGCTATTGGAAGACCGACGGCGTCGACCGCCCGGACATGACCACGTCGCTGCTGATGCTGGACGAGGCAACGGAGATCGGCGGCTGCCTGTATTTTATCCCCGGCAGCCACAAGCTGGGCCGGCTCGATCCTGAGATGGACGAAACCACGACGTCCTACAAGCTGTGGACCGTTCCCAAGGATCAGGTCATCGACATCATGCAGCGCTTTGGCGACCCGGTGGCGATCACCGGTAAACCGGGCACCGTGGTGCTGTTCCATCCGAACATCGTCCACGGCTCCGGCCACAACATGTCGCGCCATTCGCGCTGGCACATCTACACCGTCTACAATCAGGTCTCCAACCGGCCGCATGGCGTCGAAAATCCCCGCCCCGAATGGGTGGTGGCCCGGAACTGCGAGCCTCTGCAGACCGGCAGCGACGACGGCATCCTGCGTCGGGCCGAGGCCGAAATCCGGCGGCCGGCGGCGGAGTAGGGTGGATGGCGGGATCGACCTTCCAGGCGGCAGTGCTTCGCGAGACGGGAGCGCCGCTGTCCATCGAACCGCTTACCCTGGCGCCGCTGGAGCCGGGCGACGTGCTGATCCGCATGCATGCCGCCGGCCTGTGCCACACCGACCGCGAAGCCATGACTGGAGCCTTCGCGGTGCCCCCGCCGGTGGTGCTCGGCCATGAGGGCGCCGGCGTGGTCGAGGCGGTCGGCTCCGCGGTGCAACGGGTGAAGCCGGGCCAGCATGTGGTGTGCACGATCTACGCCGCCTGCGGCCAATGCTATTACTGCCGCCATGACCAGCCGATGCTGTGCGACATGGTGGTGCCCAACCATCGCGCCGCCACCCTGTCGGCAGGCCGCAAGCGGCTGCGCGATGCCGCCGGGGCGGAGGTCGGCCATTTCCTCAGCGTTTCGTCCTTCGCCGAATATGCCGTGGTGCCGGAGGCGGCGGCCATCCCGGTGCCGGACGAGATGCCGTTCGACCGGGCCTGCCTGCTGGGCTGCAGCGTCATCACCGGCGTCGGTGCGGCGCTGCGCGTCGCCCGTGTCGGCCTGGGCGACAGCGTGGTGGTGGTCGGCTGTGGCCCGGTCGGGCTGAACGTCGTGCAGGGTGCAAGGCTGGCCGGAGCCGGGGCGATCATCGCCATCGACCGCCGCGCCGACAAGCTGGAGCGCGCCAGCGCTTTCGGCGCCACCCACACCATGCTCGGCGGCGAGGAACTGGCCACCCAGGTGCGCGCAATCACCGGCGGGCGCGGGGCCGACCACGCCTTCGAGGCGGCGGGCATCATCGGTTCGCTGCAGGATTCGGTGGACTGCACCCGGCCGGGCGGCAGCGTCACCATTCTCGGCAAAACCGATCCCAACCGGCTCGTTGAACTCCGCTTCGGCTCGATCAGCGGGGAACGGCGCATCCTGCGCTCCAGCCTGGGCGGGGCGAAGGCGGCCGACGATTTCCCGGCTTATGCGCGGGCCTATCTCGACGGCCGCCTGTGTCTGGACGAGCTGATCGACCGGCGCCTTCCGCTCGGGTCTATCAACGAGGCCTTCGAAGACGTGGAGCGCGGCGACGTGATCCGCGCCGTGGTGGTGATGCATGAGTGACGACACCGACGAAAGCGCCGGCACGGTCCGGCTGGAACGCCGAGGCTTCGTCGCGATCCTGACGCTGGACGCGCCGAAGACCCGCAACGCCGTCACCGATCCGCCGGTGCTGGAGCCGCTGGTGGCGACGCTGGAGGAGATGAGAGCCGACCGCTCAGTGCGCGTGCTGGTGGTGACCGGCGCCGGCAAGGCATTCAGCGCCGGCGGCAACATCCATGACATCCGTGACCGGCGCGGCATGTTCGGCGGCCCCGCCGATCAGGTGCGCAACGCCTACCGCGACGGGGTACAGCGTATCCCGCGCGCCATGGCCGCTCTTGAGATCCCGGTGATCGCGGCGGTCAACGGCCCGGCCTATGGCGCCGGCTGCGATTTGGCCTTCATGTGCGACCTGCGCATTGCCGGGGAGTCGGCGCGCATCAGTTCCAACTTCGTCAAGCTGGGGCTGATTTCCGGCGACGGCGGGCTGTGGTTTCTGACGCGCGTCGCCGGACCGGCGGTCGCCGCCGAGTTGGCCTTCACCGGACGGGCCGTCGGCGGGGTGGAGGCCGCAGCCCTGGGCCTGGTGTCCCGCGTGGTGCCGGACGCCGAGTTGATGCCGACGGCGCTCGCCCTGGCGGAGGAGATCGCCGCCAATCCGCCGGAGGCGGTTCGGATGACCAAACGCATGCTGCAGCAGGCGGGCCGGGTCGACCTTTCCACCATGCTGGACATGGCGGCGGCGTTGCAGGGCATCTGCCATGCCGGCGAGGAATCGCGTCTGGCCATCGCGGCGGCGATGAAGCCGACAACCTGATTCTGTGCATTTCAGCCGCTGTAAGGGCCGGCGCCCAACGACCGGCCCGCCAAGAGAAGGCTTCAGACAACCAGACGATCATCTGAAAAGGGAGGGACGATCCATGATGAAACTCGTGTCCCACGGGTTCCTGGCCGCCACGGCCGCCAGCATCGCGCTGGCGTTCGGCACGCTATCCTGGCCGGCCGCGGCCCAGACGACCGCCACACAGGCACCGCCGGCTCAGGCGACCGGTCCGATCCGCATCGGTGTGCTGACCGACCTGTCCGGCTCGCTTGCCGACCTCAGCGGCAGCGGCAGCGTCGAGGCAGTGAAGATGGCCGTGGAGGATTTTGGCGCCACCGTGCTCGGCCGTCCGGTGGAGGTGCTTTCCGCCGACCACCAGAACAAGGCCGACATCGGCGTGCAGATCGCTGCCGACTGGTACGACAACAAGAATGTCGAGGTGGTTATCGACCTGCCCAACTCGGCCGTGATGCTGGCGATCCAGGAACTGACGCGGCGCAAGAACAAGATTGTCTTCGGCACCGCCGGCGGCTCGTCGGACTTCACCGGCAAGGCCTGCTCGCCCAACGGCATCCACTGGGTTTACGACACCTATGCGCTGGCCGCCGGGACCGGACGAACCATGGTGAAGCAGGGCGGCGACAGCTGGTACTTCATCACGCTCGATTATTCCTTTGGCCTGTCGCTGGAGCGCGACACCGCCGCCTTCGTCACCGGGGCCGGCGGCAAGGTCCTGGGTTCGGCCCGTCATCCGCTGAACAGCGCCGACTTCTCCTCCTACCTGTTGCAGGCACAGGCGAGCGGCGCCAAGGTCATCGGGCTTGCCAACGCTGGCGGCGACCTTATCAATACCGTTAAGCAGGCGGCGGAATTCGGCATCACAAAGCAGGGGCAGAAGCTGGCCGGACTGTTGATGTTCCTGTCCGACATCCATGCGCTCGGCCTGGAGACGGCGCAGGGGCTGGTGCTGACGGAGGCCTTCTACTGGGATCAGAACGAGGAGACCCGCGCCTTTTCCAAACGCTTCTTCGAGCGGACCGGCCGCATGCCGACCATGGTGCAGGCCGGCAATTACGGTGCGATCACCCATTATCTGAAGGCGGTGAAAGCGGCCGGCGCCATCGACGCGCCGACCGTCATGAAGACGATGCGCGACACGCCGATCAACGACTTCATGACCAAAAACGGCCGCATTCGCGAGGATGGCCGGGTGTTGCGCGACATGTACCTGTTCGAGGTGAAGACCCCGGCGGAATCCAAGGGCAAATGGGACTATTACAAGCAGTTGGGCATCATCGCCGCCGCCGAGGCGGCCCGTCCGCTGGCGGAGAGCGAGTGCCCGCTGGTCCGCAAATCCGCCGACGCCGGCAAGCCGTAATCGGACGGGCAAGTTCGCCGCGCCTGTGTTCGCTTGCGTCCCCCGTCCCAGCGCGTTAAAGCCAGAACAGGAGACGCGAGCGGGCGTCGGGTCGGACCAGCGGCAATGGATGAGGGGCGACAGGGTGACGGAGCCGGCCAATCAGCAGATGGGGCAGCAGGCGGGAGCTCAGACCGAAGCCGGATCGATGGCCGATCAGGCCTATGCCGCCATCGAGGAGCTGATCGTGTCGGGCACGCTGCCGCCGCGCAGCTTCGTGTCGGAGAAGCAGATCAGCACGCAGCTCGGGATCGGCCGCACCCCCGTGCGCGAGGCGCTGAAGCGGCTGGAACTGGATGGCATGGTGACCATCGTCCCCTCACGCGGGATCATGGTCACCGAGGTGGACGTGAAGCTCCAGCTCTATGTTCTGGACGTGCGGCGCGAGCTGGAGCGGCTGATCGCCCGGCGGGCCGCCCGCTTCGCCCTGCCGGTCGAGCGGGAGCGCTGCCGCGCCATAGCCGACGAGATGCTGGAGGCGGCCCGCACCGGCGACGGCATGCGTTTCATGCATCTCGACCAGGAGGTGAACCAACTGCTCGACCAGTGCGCCCGCAACCCGGTGGCGACCCAGACCATCCGGCCGTTGCGGTCGCTGTCCCGCCGCTTCTGGTTCCAGAACTATCATGCCCATACCGGCAGCCTGGAGGATGGGGCCAAAACCCATGCCGACCTGATGCTGGCGATCCACCGCGGCGACGCGGAGGAAGCGGCGGCGGCCTCCGACCGGCTGATGGCCTATGTCGAGGCCTACGCGCGCGAGACCCTGCGCTACCCGTTTGACGGTCGCGCCGCCCAGTAGGACGGCGTGTTGGGCCGGTGAACGGACCAACGCGCCAGTTCGAAAATCAGAACGGCTGCTGGAGCAGTCCGTTCAGCCTCTTCACGCCCGATAGACGCTGGTGCAAAAAGGCCGGGCTGGTGGCGGTCGGGCGGGCGAGCGGGTATAGAGGCGGCCCGCTGAAGCCGAGACCCCGATGCCGTACAAGGCCAACGAGCCCCGCCGCCACAAGATCCCGAGGGCCCGCTATCGGGTTGAGAACTGGTCAGCTTACGATGCGGCGCTGCGCCGGCGGGGTGACCTGACGATCTGGGTGTCGCCGGAGGCGATCGCCGCGTGGACGCCGCCCGCCACTGGGAGGCGTGGCCGGCCGGTGCGCTACTCGGACTTGGCGATCGAAGCCGGGATGCTGCTGCGCCTGGCGTTCGGTCGGCCGTGGCGACAGACCGAGGGGCTGCTGGGATCGCTCATGCGCCTGCTCGGCCTGGAGTTGCCGGTCCCCGATCACACCACCTTCTCCCGGCGCAGCGCCAACTTGGAGGTGGTAAGCGATCTGGCGAAGGCAGACGGGCCGGTCACCGTGGTCATCGATTCCACGGGGCTGAAGGTGTTCGACACGGGCGAGTGGCATCTGGCAAAGCACGGCGGCCACGCGTGCCGGAGTTGGCGCAAATTGCACTTGGCGGTCGATCCGGACACCGGTGAGATCCTGGCATCGGCGTTGACGTCCAACGAGGAAGGGGATGCCTCTCTGGTTCGCCCGTTGCTCGACCAGATTGCCCGCCCGATCGGCACGGTGCTGGCCGGCGGCGCGTACGACGGTGAACCGGTCTATCGTGCGGTCGCCGCCCACATCCCTGCGGCGGAGGTGATCATCCCGCCGCGCTCGACGGCGGTGCCGAGCGCCACGACCGGAAATGCCCCCAGCCAACGCGACCGCCACATCCAGAGGATTGCCGAGTGTGGTCGGCTGGCCTGGCAGCGGGCCGTCCGGTACGGCCGCCGCTCCTTGGGCGAGGTGGCGATGATGCGCTACAAACAGGTGATCAGCCGCAGCCTCCGCGCCCGGACTCTGCCCACGTAGAAGGTCGAGGCCGCCGTCGGCTGCAAGGTCCTGAACATCATGGCCACCCTCGGCATGCCCGTCTCCCGCAAGGGCGCCTGATTACCCGCCACCGGCCGCTGGACTCCGTTTTCACGGCGATTTACGCGCCAAAGTCGTGCTGGACCGGTTCCTGGAAGTCCTGCGCGGCAACGGCGAGGGCGATTGAGGAGGCGAGGGCAATGGGAGAGGACAGTGGGTGGGTGTTGAGCCCGTCCACTGCCTTCCGCCGGAGGGTCAACGGGGCTTTCCGGACGCGCCGAATTGGATCGCCACACCGAAAGCCGCATCGGCACCGATGGTCACGACATCGTCGGCGGTTTGGAACGGGAGACCCAGGCGGCCGAGGCGCTTGGCAACGGCAGCCGGATCGGTGACCGCGACCCGATAGCTCATATGGCCGGGGGCGCGGGTGTCCGGCGCGACCACTAGCCGGCCGTCGGCTTGGAGCGGAAGGACGATGTCCGGCTTGCCGCCGGTTTGCCCGGCGACGCCGGTGAAGGCGGCGAGGAACTCCGCGTGCGCCGACGGGTCGGAGACTTCCAGCGTCACCGATGCGACACTGGCGGCGCCGTTCGCATGCTGCTGGAAGGCGGGGTTCCAGAAGGCTTCCGGATTGTGCTGCTGACAGACGAAGAAGGACGTGTCGGGCAGGCGCGGGTCGAGCGCGAAGGCCAAGGAGAAGGCGACGACGATTTCGCCGCCGTCCGGTCGTCGGCCCTTGCGTTCGAAATGGAAGGGCTCGAACCGGCCGATCCCCGTCCGCGCGAACTCCGCCGCATCGGCCGGCGCGTCGCCGCTGTCCAGCACGACCATGGCGAGGCCTTCGCGCTTGCCCAGATAGTCGCGGACGAATGCGCCGAAGCTGAAGCGCCCGGGGGCATGCGGCGGGATCCGAGTGCCGTTCCCCACCGTGATCAGTTCGAGGAAGGAGAATCGGAACTGGACCAGACGGTTCTCGGTGCCCCAGGGATGGCGATTGCGGGCGCCGACCTGGAAGCCGAGGCTTTCGTAGAAGGCGGCGGCGCGGTCGAGGTCCCGGACCGCCAGGACCAGATGGTCGATCCGCCGGTGGGACACCGTCATGCCCGGCGCCGTCATGCCCGGTCCCCCGTCCGGTCTTGCAGCCGCCGGCTCACCGCCTGCACGGCGCGTTCGGACGCTTCGACCGCCCCGGCGAGATAGCCGGCCTCTTGCGGGCTGACTTCGCTGCCCGCGAGGATGAGCTGGTCCTGCCACGGGCCATCCACCCAGCTCTCGGCCGGCGCCGGATGACCGGCCGACGACGGATCGGCCGCGGTCGCCGTCAGGGGATCGGCGGCCCAGTCCTTCCACAGCGTCGCACGCGGGTGGGCGGCCTCCGGCCCGAAGAGGCGCGCGAACTGCGCGAGGCAAGCGGTGGTCAGCGCCGCTTCGCCGATGCGGGCACGGTCGGCGGCACCGACGCCGAGGAAGCCGAAGAGTGCCGCCTCTCCCGACGCTGTGGTGGCGTCGTGCATTTCCGGCATGGGGCCGACCATGCTCTGCGCCGTGCCGGAGAAGCCGGCATCGCGCCAGAACGGGCGGTCGTAGACGGCGAAGAACTTGGCGTGGGGCGCCATCCAGGTGGGGGTGTCCTGCCACAACCGGCGGGTCTCCGGCGGCAGGGCAGGGGAAAGCCCGACCGTGCTTTCCAGCAGACGCGGCGGCAGGGCGGCGACGACTTGTGCGGCGCGCACGGTCTCTTCACGGCCATCGCGGTGGCGCAGCGACACCTCCACCCCATCCTGAAGAAGGCGCAAGGCGACCGCCTGGGCGCCGGTCCGAACCCGGTCCGGCGGCAGCGAGTCCGCCAGGGTGCGGATCAGCGCGGCGGAGCCGCCGGTGAGGCGCAGCGACTGCGGGTCCTGGCCAAGGCCGGGAAGGCGGTGGGGGCGTTCGCGCGACATCCGTTCGAACACCACGTCGCCCTTGCTGTGCTGACCGAAGCTTGCGAGCCCCAGTTCGGCGACCAGCGCGCCAATGGCCGGCTGCATGTCCGGCCAGAACCAGGATGGGCCGAGATCGAAGCCGTCGTCAGCCGGCTCGCCGGCGGCATTCACGGTCAGGATGCGGCCGCCGAGCCGGTCGCGGGCCTCGTACAGCCGAAAATCGATGCCGGCGCGGTGCAGCAGCCGTGCCGCATTCAGCCCGGAAAGACCGCCGCCGAGAATGACGACCTGTGTCTCTGTCATGGTGGGTGTCCTCTCAGGAGCGCTCTGGAATCGGCAGGATGTCGGGGTGCTGCAACGGCGCGTCCTTGATCCAGAGGCTGGCGCCCTCCGGACCGACGACGGCGGTGACGTCGTACCCCGCCGGCAGCCGGCACCAGCCGTGGGGAGCGAGATCCTCGCCGTCCTGGGTCAGCTGGCCGGATATCACGAACAGTTCCAGCCCGCGTTGGTTCGGGATCGTCACCGTGGCGCCGGGCTTCCAGTCCTCGATCACCACCCGCTCGGCGCCATCGTCGAACAGAAGCCGCGCCGCCGACGCGCCGTCGCGCAACGGCGCCGCCTCGCCCTCGCCGGGTCGGCGGACGATCTGCTTGCGGTCGCCTTCGCGGAACTGCCAGAGCCGCACCAGAATGGTGCAGCCGTCCGCCGCGGCGGGGCTGTGGTACGTGCCGGGCGGGTTGCGGAAATAGGTTCCTGCCGGGTAGTCGCCATGCTCGTCCTGGAACGTGCCGTCGAGCACCAGGATTTCCTCGCCGCCGGGATGGGGGTGGGCGGGAAAGGCGCTGCCCCTGGCATAGCGCACGATGGAGGTGGCGCGGGCGACCTCTCCGCCTTCGCGGTAGAGCATGCGGCGGTCGACGCCGGCGACGGGGCTCGGCATCCAGTCGAGCGTGCCGGCCTGGACGGTGACCGGACGGATCAGATCGTCATTGAGGCGCAACGGCGGAATCTCCCATGGTCAGCACCATCCGGAACTTCACGTCGCCGGACAGCATCCTGCGAAAGGCTTCGTCGGCCCGTGCCAGCGGCAGGGTCTCGATCCAGGGGCGGGCGCCGGTCAGCACGCTGAAATCGAGCGCCCGCTCGTTGTCCCAGGGCGAACCGGTGATCGAGCCGACGACGGATCGCTCGCCGCCCACCAGATGCGGCGTCGAAACCGCCAGCGGATCCTTGCCGATGCCGAGCAGCACCAGACGCCCCTCCGGCGCGAGCCCGGGCATCACCGACGCGACCACGCCCATGTCGCCGATGGTCGAGAGAAGCGCTGCGGCTCCCCCGAACGTCATCAGCACGGAGGCGGCGTCTTCCCGTTCGGCATCGACATAGTGGTGGGCGCCGAGCGTCAAGGCATCCGCGGCGATGTCCTGCCCGCGGCCGATGGCGATCACGCGGAATCCCATCCGGCAGGCATATTGTACCGCCATGTGGCCAAGGCCGCCGATGCCGAGCACGGCCACGGTGTCGCCCGGTCCGGCGCCGGAGGCCTTCAGCCCGTTGAAGGTGGCGAGACCCGCGCACAGGATCGGCGCGGCTTCCTGCGAGGAGAGGTCGTCGGGAATGGAGACGAGGCCGGTGGCGCGGGCGGTCATCATCTCGGCATAGCCGCCGTCGCGGCTCGCTCCCATCACCGGCTGCTGCCGGCACAGGTGAAACCTGCCGCGGCGGCACTCCCGGCAATCGCTGCAATGTCCGCCGAAGCGGCCGATGCCGACGCGCCGGCGGACCGTCCAGACCGCCGGCACCTGCGGCCCGACGGCGGCGATCCGCCCCACCACCTCATGACCGGGAACCCGGCCCAGCGCGGGGTCCGCCTTCTCGACATCGCTGCGGTCGGCCCCGCAGATGCCGCAGGCCTCGACCGCGATCAGCACCTCGCCTGCCTCCGGAACCGGGACCGGTCGCTCGACAAGCTCCAGCCGACCCGGAGCGGTGACCGCCATGGCGCGATGGGTAGCCGTCATCCTTCGTCTCCCCGATGTCCGCCGAAGCCCCTGGCGCGCACCCATCGTGGTGAGGATGGCGCGTCAGGGGGCTTTCATCAGGTGGTAGCAGACGCCGGTCATGACCAAAAATGGCATTATTTCATCGAGCGATGAATCTCCTGCATGAGACGCGAGCCGTGCCGTGTCAGTGCGCTTCCAGATCCGCGAGCCCGGAATCGGGGAACAGGGCGTCGATGAACCCGAATTTCGTCATGTCCACGATCCGCTGGGGATAGAGAAAGCCGTCGAGATGGTCGAACTCGTGCTGGAAAACCCGGGCGTGGAAGCCCTTCGCCTCGCGGACGAGCGTCGTGCCGTCTTCCAGCGTGCCGCCATAGCGGATGTGCGCACAGCGCGGAACCATGCCGCGCATTCCCGGAACCGACAGGCAGCCCTCCCAGGATTCTTCCACCTCGTCCGCGAGCTTTTCGAACCAGGGGTTGATCAGCGTGGTGACCGGCACCGGCGGCACGTCCGGATAGCGCGGATTGGAGTCGAAACCGAAGATGATCACCCGCAGGTCGACGCCGATCTGCGGCGCAGCCAATCCCGCGCCGTTGATGGCATGCATGGTTTCGAACATCTCGGCGATCAGCGACTTCAATGCCGGGTCGTGAATGTCCTCAACCGGCTTCGCCACCCGCTGGAGCCGGGGATCACCCATCTTCAGGATTTCACGCATGATGTTGTCCGTCGTTCCGCTCGATAGCCGGTCAATGAGTCATCGGGATCGGCTGCGGTGCAAGTGTGATCTGCGATCTGCGATCTGCGATGTGCGGAGCCGTTCAGCAGCCGTGGCTTCGGTCGTAGCCATTGATGGCCGGTGCGCGCCATCCCTCCGGCAGTCGAGCGGGCTTGTAGATCTCGACGAGGAGCGGATGGCAACTGGCCGCGTCCGAGGAATGCTCCGACGAGCAATCGCCGCCGGGGCAGGCGGACATGCAGCCGAGCAGGTCGACTTCGGCGAAAAACTCGAGATAGTCGCCCGGCCGCACGGGGCTTGCCTTCATGAAATACTGCCCGGTGTCCCGGGTGAAGCCCGTGCACATGAAAACGTTCAGCACATCGTGGATGTAGGGTTCGGCCTCGGGCAGGGTCATGCCGGTGGCTTTCGCCAGGGCGCGGGTGAGATTCGAATGGCAGCAGTGGTGGTAGTGGTCCCCGGCGCTGAGCAGGTTGTGCGTGTAGGGGTCGCAGCGGGTGCCGATGACATCATGCACCGATCCGCCGAATTCGTCGAAACCGTACCAGTCGAGCGTGTCGTTCGTGATGGTGGCGATGGGGCGGAGATAGGGGAGGTTGGAAAACAGCTGATCGCCAAGCCCCACATGGGTGCCGTTCAGCGCGCGGGTCTTGCCGGTGTAGAGCCGCTCCTTCAAATCGTTCGCGTTGAAGAGGTTGAGGTCGCCAACCTGGGCGCCCTCGGTCGAGACGATGCGGAAGACGTGGCCGGCGGGCACGGTCCAGGTGGCCGCATCGCGCGGCGGGATCACCACCGTCCCGACCAGCTCCATCCCGTCCCGCACCGCGCGGTATGCCGCCAGATCGGCACGCGGCAAGCTCGGCGTCGGATAGCAGATGACCGGCCTGACTGCCTTGCGTGCAGCGGCATCTGCGGGGGGCGTGGTGATGGGGGTGGGCTTCATTGGCTTTTCCGTTCGGTTCATCAGGATCGCCGCCACCATCGCCGCCACGATCACCATTGAGATCGATGACGGCCATGCGGTAACCTGCTCAACGAGTAAGTATCGATTGTTGAGTACCATAAAAGTCATTGTTCAACAAAATTGATTCGATCCGGCAGCGCCGGGATCTTGGGAGATGCCGATGACGATCAGGACGACGATGGAAGCCGACGAGGCATCCCTTGCCGGCGCGGTGGCGATCCGCATCCGCGACATGCTGATCGCCGGTGAGTTCGAGCCCGGCCAGAAGCTTTCGGAACACCGGGTGGCGGCGGATTTCGCAGTGTCGCGGAACACGCTGCGCGAAGCGTTCCGCTTTCTGATCAGCCAGCGGCTGCTTTCCTACATCCCCAACCGCGGCGTCTTCGTCGTGGTGCCGGACGAGGCTGCGATCATCGACATCTACCGTGTCCGCGCGGTGATCCAGCGTGGCGCCATCGAGGCGGCGAGCCGGGGCCATCCTGCCTTCGCCCGCATGCGGGCTCTGGTCGAAGAGGGCAGGGAGCTTGGCGTTAAGCGGGACTGGCAAAAGGTCGGGACGAACAACATGGAGTTCCACCGCGCCATGGTCGGCCTGTGCGACAGCCCCCGGCTAAGCGCCAGCTTCGACCTCGTGCTCGCCGAACTCCGGCTTGCCTTCGGGCAGCTCAAGGACATGGCCCATCTTCACGAGCCCTATATCGACCTCAACCACGCCCTCCTTCGTGCGCTGGAGACGGGCGAACGGCTTGCATCGATGACGACGCTCGACGCGTATCTGCGGCAATCGGAGCGTGGTGTGCTCGGGGCGTTGCAGCATCGAAGGGCGGCCGAGCCGGCCGAATGACCGCTGGCGCTTCCGCGTCGGCAGCAGGATCACGGAAACGATCACTCCTCTTCCGTCGCGACGGTGAAGTTCCGGTCCCTCCGCCTCAGCTCGTCCAGCAGGCCGTCGATGATGCGGAGCGCCTGTGCCGTGGCGGCATTCACTTCGGTTCCGGCGGGATGGATGAGGAACAGCGTGCGCATCAGCGCCGGGTCGCAGATCGGCCGGATCACCAGGGCGCCGGCCTGGATGTCTTCCGCGACGGCGCTGTGCGGCAGGATTGCGCAGGCCAGTCCGCGCCGGACCATGTCCTTGATCGCCTGCATCGATTCGAGCGAGAAGGCGATGTTCGGCTCCAGCCCGCGCGCCGTCATCGCGTCGGTGACCAGACGTCTGACCAGATCGCCCTCGTTGGGCATCGCCAGTTCGGCGTCCGCGATGGCCGCCAGTGACAGCGGTCCGCTCCCGTCGAACCGCGAACCCGGATGGGTGATCAGGCACAGGGCCTCGTTCAGCCGCGGTTCCCGGTGCAGCATGCGGCTGCGCGGCACCGTGTAGGCCAGCGCCAGATCGAGCTTGCCCGATGAGACATGGCCGATGAGGGCATGGCTCAGCTCTTCAAACAGCTTCAATTCCACCCCCGGCAGGGCGCCGTGCAGCCGTTCCATCAGCCTGCCGGCCAGCAGCCCGGACAGGCTGGGGGTCAGTCCCACGGCCAGCGTTCTCGGGACCTGCCCGGCGACCTCGCGCAGCGAACGTTTCAAATCCTGCAGGCGCCGCACCATCAGCCGCGCCTCTTCCAGAAAGAGGAGGCCGGCCGGGGTGGGGTGGGTTCCGGTGACGGTGCGGACCAGCAGCGGCACGCCGAACTCCCGCTCCAGCGCCTTAATCTGCACCCCCAGCGCCGGCTGCGCGATGTTCAGCGCCAACGCCGCCTTGCTGATGCTGCCCAGTTCGCAGACGAGGATGAAGCTTTCCAGCTGGCGGCTGCGCATCGGTCGGGATCCATCGTTGCGGCCCAGTGGGGCGGCCCATCGTGGCGGCCCTGCGGCATGCCACCGGCAGGGACGGAAGCCTCGCATCGGCGGCGGGGGAGGGCAAACAATTTTTATATGGGGGGTGGTCCAAAGCTGTCCTAGACAGAGCCGGCAGGCTGCATTTGTATGCTTGCAAAGCAAACAGAAGTCGGGCGCAACGCCGAACGCCCGACACGGGGAGGGAGATGCAGCCCATGCGTGGCCTATCGTCAGAAAGAGCACCGACCCCGCAGGATCCCTCCCAGGGTCCGGCAGGCGCGTCCCATCCGGCGCAGCCCATTCCCTTCGGCCGCGCCCAGGGTCCGAACGGTGCCCAGAGTTCCAACGGCCTCGCGGCCGGCGCCCACGCGGTGATGACCGGCGTCACCCGCATCTTCGGATCGGCGGTCCATGCGCTGGGTCCGGTCGATCTTGAACTGCGCCGGGGAGAGTTCTTCTCCATCGTCGGGCCGTCCGGCTGCGGCAAATCCACCCTGCTCGACGTGCTGGCCGGGCTGAGCAGCCCAACCGACGGCACAATCACCTTCGAAGGCAAGCGCGTGCGTGGCACGGTCCCCGACGGGGTCGGCGTGGTCTTCCAGGAGGATGCGTCGTTCCCCTGGCTGTCCGTGCGCGACAACATCGCCTTCGGCCTGCGCCGCGCCGGCTTCCGCGGCGCCGAGGCGGAGGAGCGCGTTCGCCATGCCATCGATTTCATGGGGCTGAACGATTTCGCCGCCGCCTACCCCAACCAGCTGTCCGGCGGCATGCGCCAGCGCGTCTGCATCGCCCGGACGCTGGTGATGCGCCCGCGCTTGGTGCTGCTCGACGAGCCGTTCGGCGCGCTCGACCAGCAGACGCGCTTGCTGATGGGCGACGAGTTGCTGCGGCTGTGGCGGGCCAGCGGGGCGACCGTCCTGCTGATCACCCATGCGCTGGACGAGGCGGCGATGCTATCCGACCGCATCGGCGTGATGTCGTCGCGCCCCGGCCGCTTCATCGAGATCGTCGAAACCGGCTGGCCGCGCGACCGCACCAGCGCCATCGCTGCCGAACCCGCCTTCGGCGAGGTCACCACCCGCCTGTGGAACACGCTGCGCGAGGAGTCGCTGAAGGCGATGGCCAGCCAGCGGAGGGTCGCGGGATGACGCGGGACGGCATCCAGCGCCTGCTGATCACCGCCGCGGCCGTCCTGGCGCTGGAGGCGTCCTGCCGGCTGGGCTATGTCGGGCGCGGCACCATGATCCCGCCGTCGGAGATGCTGGCCGAACTGCTCCGTCTGATGGGAACCGACGGGTTCTGGTCACAGATCGGCTTCACCCTGCGCAACATCCTGGCCGCCGCCGTCGCCGCGATGGTGGCGGGCTTCGCCGGCGGCGTCGCGCTCCACGCCCTGCCGCGGGTCCGCCGGGCGGTCGAGCCGCTGATCGCCAGCTATTACGCCCTGCCGTTCTTCGTGCTGTATCCGCTGTTCATCGTGCTGCTTGGCATGAACGCGCTGCCGATCATCGCTATGGGCTTCCTCTACGCGGTGATGGCGATGGTGACGGCGACGCTGTCCGGGCTGGATCGCATCCCGCCGGTGCTGCGCAAGGTCGGCCGCACCTACCGCCTCGATCGCGTGCAGGACGCGCTGCTGATCCAGCTTCCGGCCGCCGGGCCGCACATCTTCACCGGGGTGAAGCTGGCGCTGAGCTATTCGGTGACCGGCGTCATCGGGGCCGAGTTCATCCTGGCCGGCAGCGGGCTCGGCTACTCCATCGCTTTCGCGTACAACAATCTTCAGGACCGGACGATGTACGCGCTGCTGCTGTTCGTCGTGGTCTTCGTCTCCAGCCTAACCGTGCTGCTGCACTGGGCGGAACAGCGGGTGCGCCACCGCTCCGGTGCCGGCCGCGTCGGCGCCGCCCGCGACACCGCCGGGGCGGGGGAGAAGCTGGTGGCCGCCGTCGTCATCGCCCTGCTGATCCTGGGCGGCTGGCAGCTGTTCCACGGGCTCGCGGGGGACGAGGCGCTGGCTTCGCCCGCCGTTACCCTGAACCGGATGACCGTCCTGTTCGGCAACCCGTCCTTCTGGGAAAACGTGGCGGAGACCACCAAGGCGCTGGGGCTGTCGCTGCTGATCTCCTGCATCGGCGGCGGGCTGGCGGGCGTGCTGATCGGTGCCAACCGGTCGCTGTCGGACGTGCTGGAACCGCTGTTCGTCACCCTCTACGCCATTCCCAAGGTCACGCTCTATCCGGTGATTCTGCTGCTGTTCGGGCTTGGCATGCCGGCAAAGGTCGCCTTCGGCACGCTCCACGGCTTCATCCCGATGATGCTGGTCACCATGGGCGCCATCCGCGCCATGAACCCGGTGCTGCGGCGCTCGGCCCGCGCCATGCGGCTGACGCGGATGCAGACCCTGACCGCGGTCCTGGTGCCGGCGACGGTGCCGGAGATCGTGACCGGCCTGCGCATCAGCTTCTCCATTACCCTGCTGGGCGTGATGGTCGGCGAGATGTTCGCGTCTAAGCGCGGGCTGGGCTTCATGATCATGAACGGCATCAGCGTCAACGACACTGCGACGATGATGAGCGTCACCGTGCTGATCGGCCTGTTTGCCCTGGCGGTCAACAGCGCGCTGCTCGCGCTCGACAGCCGGATGCACCGGGTCGCCTGAGCGCGCTCCGCGCCCGTCCGCCTTTTTCGCCCGTCACCTCCTTCCCGGCCGCCGGCCCGTCCGGCGGAAAGGACCCTCTCATGCCCATCGAAACCGCGAAGCTGATCGACGTCCATGCCCATGTCCGCCTGGAGGCGACCAACGGCGCCGCCGGCATCCACGGGCCGGAGCATGGCGTCGACGAGAACGGCCAGCCCTGGTACCGCGTCGGCAATTACCGGCTGAGCGGCGTCCGCCACCTGAACAGCCCCTTCACCGACCCGGAGCTGCGGCTGCACCGCATGGACCGGTCCGGCATCGATTTCCAGGTGCTGTCGGCCAGTCCGCTGAACTACTTCCACCACATCGACATGCCCTCCGCCGTCTCCTTCTGCCGCCGGCACAACGACGCGCTGGCCGAGCTGGTCGCGCGCTATCCGGACAGGCTGGGCGGGCTGGCCGCCCTGCCGATGCAGGACCCGCGCGCCGCGACAGAGGAGCTGGAGCGCTCCGTCGGCGAGCTGGGACTGTGGGGGGCGGCGACCGGCACCGAATTCGCGGGCGAGCCGCTGCACAGCCCGGAGTTCGACAGGCTCTATGAAACATTCGTCCGGCTCGACGTGCCGCTGTTCCTGCATCCGGCACCGGCCGGCATCGACGGGCCGCCCGGCGATCCGGCGTTGAAGCGTTTCGACCTCGACGTCATCATCGGCTTCGCCGCGCAGGAGACCATCGCCGTCGCCACCCTGATCTTCGGTGGCGTGCTGGAGCGTCACCCCCGGCTGGACGTCTGGATCAGCCATGGCGGCGGTGCCGCCGCCTTCACCGCCGGGCGGCTGGCGCAGGCCGGCATGAAGCGGCCCTGGGCCAGCCAGTCGATGAAGAAAGACGGCGCCTTCGAGGAGATGCTTTCGCGCCTGTGGTTCGACACGCACCTGAACGACGACCGGGCGCTCGCGCTGCTGACCCAGGTGGTGGGGCCGGACCGGCTGGTCTTCGGCACCAATTTCGCCGGCTGGGACCAGCCGGAGGACGGGCATCACGACGCCGTGTCGCCCGCGCTGGCCGGCAACGCCCGCCGCCTGCTGAGAAAAGACAAAACTTACAACGGAGGGACGCCATGACCATCACCCGTTTCCTGACACGCGCGCTGGCGGCGGTGCCGCTGATCGGCGGCCTTCTGGCCTCGGCGCCGCAGGCCCATGCGCTGGAGATCATGGCGTCCCATTACGGCGCTCTGCTGAACACCGCCCCGATCGCCGTGGCGCTGGAGCGGGGCGACTACAAGAAGAACGGCGTTGACGTCACCGACGTGATGAGTTCGGTTGGCGGCGGCACCGGCATCCGCAACATGGTGGGCGGCGGGCTAGGCTACGGCATCGTCAGCACCTCCACCGCGCTGGCCGGCATCAGGCAGGGCATGGACATCCGCATCGTCCACACCGCGATCCGCCGGGTGGACGATCTGCTGTGGGTGACGCGGCCAGACAGCGGCATCTCCTCGGTCAAGGATTTGGTTGGCCGGAAGGTCGGCATCACCGCGCCGAAATCATCCAGTGAACTGATGGTCGTCATGGCCTTCGAGGCGGCGGGCTTCCCCGGCAAGGCCGACATCGTGGCGCTGGGATCGATCGGTTCGGGCTTGTCGGCGCTGGAGCAGGGCGGGGTGGATGCGGCGCTGATCCTGGAGCCGCTCTACAGCGCCCGCAAGGACCGCTACAAGGTCGCCTTCTCGCTGGAGAACCTGCCGTCGATGACGCCGACCGTCGGCGTCGCCACCGGCGACTTCATGCGTAAGAGCCCGGACCAGCTGCGCGGGCTGCTCGCCGCCTGGCGGTCCGCGGTGAACTTCATCTACGAGAATCCGGAAGAGGCCGCGAAGATGGTCGCCAAACGCTATGGCGACACGCTGCCGGTCGATGTCGCCACCGCCTCGATGAAGCGCATGGCGGCGATCAAGTACTGGAGCCAGGGCGATTTCGCCATGGACGCCCTGAACATCTGGGTCAAGGGCATGGAGCGCATGGGCGAATGGTCCGGCCCGGTCGACTGGTCGAAGGTGCTGGACGACTCCTTCCTCGCCGCAGATCTGCGCAAGTGACGGGGCAATCCGCCATGACGCAGCAGACCTCGACCACGGACGGCGCGCTGGCCGTCGTCATCGGCGGCGGCAACGGCATCGGCGAGGAGACCGCCCGGCTGATGGCGGGGCGCGGCTGGCGGCTGGCCATCGCCGACCTCGACCCGGATGCCGCGGAGCGGGTGGCCGGCGACCTCGGCGGAGCCGCGCTGGCGCTCGACATCGCCGACGCCGGCGCGGTGGAGAGGGCGGCCGCCGCCATCGAGGCGGCGCATGGCCCGGTCGGCGCGCTGGTGGTCGCCGCCGCCGTCTTCCAGCCGGTGCTGCCGCCGGCCGAGCTGCCGCTGGAGGTGTGGGAGCGCACGGTCCACGTCAACCTGACCGGCACCTATTACGCCAACCGGGCCTTCGGCACCCGCATGGCGCGGCAGGGGCGGGGCAGCATCGTCAACAT
This sequence comes from Azospirillum sp. A1-3, assembly GCF_023806445.1. Classification (NCBI taxonomy): domain Bacteria; kingdom Pseudomonadati; phylum Pseudomonadota; class Alphaproteobacteria; order Rhodospirillales; family Azospirillaceae; genus Azospirillum; species Azospirillum sp. A1-3. The sequence continues at coordinate 54,246 of NZ_JAMSLU010000002.1, read as the reverse complement.
CGCGTCGATCGCCGCCATCGGCTCGGTGCCGGTCCATGCCTATGCGTCGAGCAAGGCGGGGGTAGTCAGCCTGACGCTGAACCTCGCCGGGGAATGGGGCCGCGCCGGGGTCCGGGTCAACTGCGTCTCGCCCGGCTCGACCCTGGTGCCGCGGGTGGTCGAACGGATCCGGTCGGGCCGCTACGCCGCCGATCCGGCCGAATTCACCGCGCTCGGCCGGATCGTGCAGCCGCGCGAGGTGGCGGAAAGCATCGAGTTCCTGGCCTCCGACCGGGCCTCGGCGATCACCGGCGTCAATCTGGTGGTGGATGCCGGATGGCACGTCGCCGGCAGCTGGGCGCAGTATGGCGGCGTCCGTCCGGCCCCGTCTCCGCTCCAGGCGGAAGGAGGCACGGCATGAACCCGCTGTCGCTCTCCTACTACACGGTGCCGGAGCTGTCGCCGCCGGACATGGTGACGGTGGCGGCGGACCAGGGCTGCGCCCATGTCGGCCTGCGCCTGCTGGGCGGCCAGCCCGACGGCGATCCGATGCCGCTGCTGGCCGACCCCGCCCTGCGGCGCGAGATGAAGCGGCGCATGGCCGACCGCGGCGTCACCGCGCTCGACGCCAACACCGCCCGCGTCCTGCCCCACACCGACCTCGACGCCTTTGGTCCCTTCCTGGAGGTCGCAGCCGAGCTGGGCGCCCGCCATGTGCTGGCGACTGGCGACGATCCAGACGAGGGGCGGCTGGCGGCGAGGCTGGCACGGCTGTGCGACGATGCCGCCGCTTTCGGCCTGACCGTGCAGTTCGAGTTCGTGTCCTGGATGAGCGTGCCGAGTGCCGCCGCCGCCGCCCGGCTGATCGGCCGGGTGGGGCGCCCGAACATCGGCATCGCGCTCGACGCGCTGCATTACGACCGCTCCGGCGGCACGTCGGCCGAGGTGGCGGCGATCCCGCCCGGCCTGTTCGCCTACATGCATCTCTGCGACGCCCCGCACGACCATGAGACCGACCGCGAATCCCTGCTGCACACGGCGGTGAAGGAGCGGCTGTTTCCGGGTGAAGGCGGCATCGACCTGGCCGGGCTGCTGCGCGCGCTTCCGCCCGGCCTGCCGCTCGCCCTCGAAATCCCGACCGCCACTCTGGCGCGGACGATGGACGCGCCGGCCCGCGTGGCCCGCGCGGTCGCCGCCACCCGCCGCCTGCTGGCGGCGCTCTGAACCCCGCCTTTCAGGAGGATTCATCATGGTCGCCAGCCCCGAGACCGGTACCGCCATCCGCGCCTGCGCCCAGGCGGTGATCCGGGCGATCGAGACGCACGGACACGACACCGCCCGCCTGACGGAGGTGCTGAGCGAACCGCTGGCCGCGCTGGCCGCCCGGCCCGACCTGTGCACGGCCGGCGTGCCGCGCATCGGCAACCACGTCGCCAATTCCCAGTACCTCTACTATGACGGCGACCTGTCGATCCTGCTGTTCGAGCTGCCCGACGGCCAGCCCATCGCCGTCCACGACCATGGCAACTGGGAGAGCATGGCGATCTACCGGGGGCGGGTGAAGCACACCGTCTACGAGCGGCGCGACGATGGCTCGGTTCCCGGTAAGGCCGACCTGAGCGTGGTCGAGGACCGCGTGCTGGCGCCGGGCGACAGCGTGGTGATCGCCCCGCCCGCCGACATCCACGGCTTCATGGCGCTGGAGCAGGGAAGCTGGGGCATCACCGTGGCGAGCGGAACCTACAAGCCCGAGCGCTGCTATTTCGAGCCCGAGGCCGGAACCGTCGTCAGCAAGCGCCCGCGCGGCTGAGTGTCCGCCGCCGCATCCGGAACAAGAAAGACCACAGCGATGGATATGGAACTGAAGGGCAAGGTCGCGCTGGTGCTTGGCGGCAGCCAGGGCATCGGACGGGCGGCGGCGCTGGGGTTCGCGCGCGAAGGCTGCGCGGTCGCCATCTGCGGCCGCGACCTCGGCCGGCTGGAGGAGGCGAGGGCGCTTCTGGAGGCGGCCGGCGGCCCGGTTCTGGCGGTGCCGGCCGACGTCGGCGACCCGGAGGCAGTGGAGCGGCTGGTCGATGAGGTTGCCGACGCCTTCGGCACCATCCACATCCTGGTCAACAACGCCGCCGGTCCGAAACCCGGCACCTTCGACGGGCTGAGCGGCGCGGACTGGGAGGACGCCTTCCGCCTGACGCTGATGTCGGCGGTCAACGCCACCCGCGCCGCCCTTCCCCACATGCGCCGGCAGCGCTGGGGGCGGGTGGTCAACATCAGCTCCTATTCCGTCAAGCAGCCCATCGGCGAGCTGATGCTGTCCAACAGCCTGCGGCTGGGGGCGCTGGGCTGGGCCAAGACGATGGCGACGCAGCTGGCGCCGGAGAACATCCTGGTCAACACCGTCTGCCCCGGCTGGACGGCGACCGACCGCATGACCCAGGTGGTCGGCGCCCGCGCCGCCGCCCAGGGCCGGGCTGCGGAGGACACCGCGGCCGGCATCGCCGCCGGCATCCCGCTCGGTCGCTTCGCCCGGCCCGAGGAGGTCGCCGACCTGATCGTCTTCCTGGCATCCGAACGCGCCAGCTACCTGACCGGCACCGCCATCCCGGTGGACGGCGGCATCGTGCAGAGCACGCTGTGATGATCGCAGAGCAAGTTGTGATGAGTGCAGAGCGCGCCGTGACGGGGAACCCGTCTACCTTCAAAACCCGCTTTTCCGGGAGGATCGAATGACCAAGACCGCTCTGGTGACCGGAGCCGGCGGCGGACTGGGCGCCGCCATTGCGCGCCGTCTGGCCGGCGAAGGATACCGCGTGGCGCTGCTCGACCTCGATGCCGCCGGGCTGGAGGTCGAAGCCGCGCGCATTCCCGGCGCCCTGGCCTTCACCGCCGACGTGACCGACGAGGCGCAGATCGACGCGGTGGTCGCCGCGATGACCGAAGCGTTCGGCGACGGCCCCGACCTGCTGGTCAACAATGCCGGCATCGTCCGCTTCGGCGACCTGCTGGAGCACAGCGTCGCCGATTTCCGCCGCGTAGTGGACGTCAACCTGACCGGCACCTTCATCGTCACCCGCGCCGTCGCGCGGCGGATGGCGGAACGCGGGTCGGGGGCCATCGTCAACATCACCTCGCTGAACGCCGTCGCCCCCAGCCCCGACGCCGGGGCCTATCCGGCGACCAAGGCGGCGGTCGCGCTGCTGACCGAACATCTGGCGCTGGCGCTGGCACCGCGCGGCGTGCGGGTCAACGCCGTCGCCCCCGGCTTCATCGATGCCGGCATGTCGGCGCCGATCTACGCGGATGCGGAGGTGCGCGCGGTGCGCGGCGCCGCCGTCCCCGCACGGTCGCTCGGCACCGCCGACGATGTCGCCGACGCGGTGCTGTTCCTGGCCTCGGACCGGGCGCGCTACATCCACGGACAGCATCTGATGGTCGATGGCGGCGTGTCCTTCAGCCTGAAGATGCACCTGCCCCGCCGCGCGCCGGCGGTGAAGCCCCTGGTGGCCGACCGATGAGCGGGGCGGTCCGCAACCTGATCCTGACCGGCGGCATCGGCCACCCCTTCGCCGACGCCGCTCCGGCTTTGGAGGAAATTCTGGCCGGTGTGGGAGTCGTCTCGACTGTCACCGACGACATCGAAGGCGGACTGGCGGCATTGGAGCAGGGCGGCTTCGACCTGCTCACCGTCTATGCGCTGCGCTGGCGGATGCTGGCCAGCGAGAAATACGCCCCGCATCGCGAGCGCTGGGCCTTCTCGCTGTCGCCCGACGGACGGGAGCGGCTGTCGCGTTTCGTCACCGGCGGGGGCGGGCTGCTGGGCCTGCACACCGCGTTGATCTGCTTCGACGACTGGCCGGACTGGAGGGATCTGCTGGGCGGCGCCTGGGTGTGGGGCCGCTCCTCCCATCTGCCGCGCGGTCCGGTCACCCTGGCCCCCACCGACCTTCCCCATCCCCTGACCGCCGGCTTACCGCCCTTCACCGTCACCGACGAGGCTTACGGCGACTTCGATCTGGCCGGCGATGTCCGGCCGCTGGCGCTCGTGGCGCCGGAAGGGGGACGCGCCTGGCCCGCCCTGTGGGCGCGCGACGTCGGGCTGGGGCGGGTGGTGGCCGACACGCTGGGCCATGACCACGCGTCCCTGGAACACCCAGTCCACCGCCAAATCCTGACGCGCGCTGCCCTCTGGGCCTGCCGCCGACCGCTTTGAAAACCAACCGACCTGCACGAGGAACCGTCCCGATGACCAGCCTCTATGCGCCAGCCGCCCCTTCCGCCGCCATTCCCCTGTTCACGCCGCTCGACGGCATCATCGGGGCGGAAACCGACAGACTCGACTTGTCCCGGCCGCTCGACGACGCGACGGTCGATGCGGTGCGGACGGCCTTCCGCGACCATCATCTGCTGGTAATCCGCAACCAGTCGCTGGACAAGGAGCGCATGTACCGCTTCGCCGAACTGTTCGGCCCCATCGAGGGCCACATGATCCGGCTGGCCGACGGGTCGAAGTGGGACGCGGTCCACACCATCACCAACCTGGATGCCGCCGGCAACCCGGTGGCCAAGCCCTTCATCAGCTCCAACTATTTCTGGCACACCGACAAGTCCTTCCTGCGCGAGCCGTCGCTGCTGACGATGCTGCAGGCGGTGGAACTGCCGCCCAACGGCGGCGACACCCAGTTCGCCGACATGACCGCCGCCTACGACGCGTTGCCGGAGGCCACGCGCCGGCGGATCGACGGGCTGAAGTCGGTGCAGAGCCTGGAGTTCATGCGCCGCTACACCGGCAGCGCCCCGCCGACCGAGGACGACATCGCCGCCGCTCCGCCCATCGCCCATCCGCTGGTCCGCACCCATCCCGAGACCGGGCGCAAGAGCCTCTACATCGGCATGTACAGCTCCCACATCGAAGGCATGCCGGAGGAGGAGGGGCGCACCCTGCTGGAGGAACTGCTGGAGCATGCGACGCAGGACCGCTTCGTCCACACCCACCGCTGGCGGCACGGTGACCTCGTCTTCTGGGACAACCGCTGCCTGCTGCACCGCGCCACCGCCAATTTCGAGATGGGCAAGCACCGCCGCGTGCTGATGCGCGTCGTGGTGAAAGGCTCCGTGCCGGAGTGACGGGTGCGGCATGCCCGGCAGCGGAAACCGGGCATGCCCCGCCTCACGGGATGGTGGCGCCGGGAGCCGTCGTTCGCCCGAGCGCAAGCGCTTCCTCGATCTGGCGGTTCTCCATCGCCGGAGCGATGGCCCGCATGTCCTGCCCGGTCATGCCGAGCCTCGTTCCGATTTGCCGCCACTCGGCGGAAATCGCATTGGCCATGCCAATGGCGATCTTGCGGGCATCGTCCTTGCTCGTCTGGAAATACGGAGCGGCCTCGATCAAGCGGGCCACGCTGAGGTCGTTGCCGTGGATCTCGGAGATGGCGGTTTTCAGGGTGCCCTCTTCCGGAACCGGGTTCACGTCGAACGCCGGAGAGAGGCTCCACTTGCCTCCGGGCGCGGCGAGGAAGCCGTGGTTCCGCAGATGGTCGTCGGTGTTCCGGATCAGGATGCTGAACATCACCCGCCGGAAGAGTTCGCGCATGTCGGTCCGTGGGGCTGCGCAGTGCGTAAGCATCCGCTGGGCCAGATCCACGTAGTTGCCCGGCTCGGCACCGCGCAGCCCCATGAAGGTCTGTGCCGAGATGAAGGGGACACGGGCGTGCGGCTGACCGGCTGCGCGGCCGGCAATGCGGTCGAAACGCCGGATGATCGCGACGGGGAAGCGCTGGCCGGTCGGCAGCACGTCGGCCGTGGACGCCTTGATGCCGACGCGCTCGGCCAGGCGGAGCGCCAGAACCTCGGCACGGGCGACAGCATACTCGTCGTCCATCTTCGCCAGCTTCACGATCCACAGAGCGCCATGCTCATCGCGGGCGTTCACCTTCGGCCTCGCGCCGCCGAGCGATCCGATGGCGGTCTTGAGCAGACCGCCGTGAAGCATCTTCGCCCGGCTCTCCCGGTAGTGGATGGGATCCGCCTCGAATGCCCGGGACTCGGCCACGATCTGCTCGAGGTCGAAAAGGCGCGGAATGGAGATCTCGCCCGCCTCCCTGGGGGCTGCGAGCGGCTTTCCGGCAGGGCCCGGCTTGTCGAAGTAGCGAAGCGCTCCGGAGCGGAGTTCGTCGTCGGCCTCCAACAGGTAGTCGAGTTCCGAGTCCACGCGGCCGCCCAGGGCCATCTTGATGATGGCGCGGCCCCAAGAATCCGGGGAACCATCGGCAATCGGGCCGGGAAGCGCGGAGGCGTTGCCCGTGCGCGCGTGGTAGAATGGAGCTACCTGGAGCGGCAGGTCGGGCGCGATGGCGAAGGCCCGCGGGTTGTCCAGCCACGAGGCGTGATAGGTGAATGCAGACGTTTCGCGGGCGCCCGTGCTCTCGTGGATGAACTCTCCTACCGGAACGGCATTCGTTCCGAGCCGGACGTCGATCTTGCGTGTCGTCATCTCACCAACCCTCCACCTCTCCGTTGGAGACGATGGGGCCGGTCGTGGCTTCATCGAGCTTCGACCCGTTTTTCTTCGCCCGAGGCTTCGAAACGCGGGTTGGCACGTCCTGGCGGAGCATCATCAAGGCAACGTCGTCTTTTGTCTGGTCGAGGAGGTTCGTAAGCAGATCCAGTCGGCCGAGCGCGTTGAGTGCCATCGCGAGCGTGTTGAGCGAGACGCCGGCATCGCCCTTCTCCAGCCGATGCAGGGTCGCTCGGGACACACCCATCGCCCGCGCGAAATCTTCGGCCGGAATGCGGCGGGACCGGCGTGCGAGAGAGATGTCCTGCCCGAGCTTCCCAATTGCCCGAGCCACCGTCGGATAGACCGGCGATCCTTTGATCCTGTGGGTTCCGTCTTCCGCTTTCATCGTCTTACACCTGATACGCAATTTGGTAATTATGTCTCATGTGCGAGACATTATACAGATCCGAGCGAAGCCTTGGGCCGCGCCAGTTTGCGTCTCATAGATAGTACGTTATTCCCAATTTGTGTAGCGTCTGCGATACATTATCAGATATCAGGACGACGCCATGACGCGGGTGCCCGGCCTCAGCTGGGGGCCGCTGCATGGGGTTCCGTTGCAAAGTTTGACGGTGGCTGCGGTGAGCCGCGGTATCGACACCGTTAGGCGGCGGCTCCGAACAGGTGGGCGATGAAGGTCGCCTGAGCGGGCATGTCGTTGACAGGCATGGCGGCAATCTGCCCCTTGCGGACCATCGCCAGGATCTCGTAGCCACCACCGCGATCCGGCGCGCGGGTGGCGGAACGTCCCTGTGTCATCCCTTGTGCCGACCCAGATCCACGATGCCGTCACGGTGGTCCTGCAGCAGATGACGCTGCACCTTCTGTGTCGCGGTCTTGGGGATTTCCGTCCTCGTCTCAACGAAGCGCGGGATCATGAAGGTGGGGATGCGGCTGGCCAGGAAGGCCGGAAGCTTTCGGGGGTCAAAGCCAGAACGGGGAACGATCACCGCCTTGATCTCTTCGCCGAGGATGTCGTCCGCCACGCCGACGACGGCGCAGTCCTGAACGGCCGGATGCTTCAGCAGGGCCATCTCGATTTCCACCGGGGCGATCATCTCCCCGGCGCGCCGGATCAGTTCCTTCATCCGGCCGTGGAAATGCAGGAAGCCGTCGGCGTCGATCATGCCGCGGTCGCAGGTGTGTAGCCACAGGTTCCGCGTCACAGCCCACTACCACCTGCGCACGCTAGTGGAGGCCTGCTTCAGCCGCTACAAACATGTCATCGGAACTCTTATAGGGTTTGACACCGACGACCGCCAGCAGACCGAGATTGGTGTCGCCGTTCTGTTCCAGAAGCCGCATACTCGTTCTTTTTTGTCTTCAATTTTTGGATGGGCCGCACTGCCGGCATCAGCTCTCGTCATTTCGGCGCAATGGCATCGTGGCGCATTCTTGCTAACCGGAGCGAGGTCGCATCATGGTTCAAGCCCCTTTCCAAATGGAGACAGCGGCCGAAACTGCGATCACATTCGGTGCCTTTCGCCTTCATTCAAACCGGCATCTCCTGTTCAAGGATAACAAGCCGGTCGTATTGGGTTCGCGCGCACTCGACATCTTGATTGCGTTGATAGAACGGGCCGGAAATTTGGTCACGAAGGACGAACTGGTCAAACGCGCGTGGCCGAACACAATTGTTGATGAGTCGAATCTCAGAGCGCAGATAGCTTTGCTTCGCAAGGCTCTTGGTGACACCGGGAGCTCAGCCAGTTTTATTGTGGCTGTTCCAGGTCGGGGCTACCGCTTCGTGGCGCCAATCTCATCCTCAATCTTTGCAGATGGAGCCGAAGCTGCGGGCATCCAGAACAACCTCCCACAATTGCTGAGACCACCTATCGGGCGAGATGAGGCCATAAAAGCCGTGCGAGGCCGTTTTCAACGTTATCGCCTCACAACCATCGTGGGACCAGGCGGCATCGGCAAGACCACACTTTGCGTCGCCGTCGCTCAGCAGCTGCTGCCGTCATATAAGGACGGCGTGTGCTTTCTCGATCTGGCTCCGCTGTCGAACGCTCAACTCGTGTCGAGTGTGCTGGCAGCCACACTCGGCCTTGCCATAAGTTCCAAGGATCCGCTTCCCGGCATCATCATGCACTTGCGTGAACGGCGGATTCTGCTTGTCTTCGACAGTTGCGAGTTGGTTGTCGATGCGACTGTGCAACTGGCAGAAGCGCTCCTCCGACAGGCCCCGGAAGTCCACATCCTTGCAACGAGTCGGGAAGGTTTGCGAGCGGAGGGCGAGAGCGTCTATCGATTGGCGCCCCTGGACCTGCCTCCGGTTTCTGCTGGACTGACCTCCAGGGAGGCACTGACCTTCTCGGCCGTGCAGCTCTTCGTCGAACATGCATCGTCTCGCGGCACCGGATTTGCGTTTGATGACAGTGAGGCGCCTCTCGTTGCTGATATTTGCCGTCAACTCGATGGCATCCCCTTGGCCATCGAACTGGCGGCAGGTCGGGTCGGAGCGTTTGGTACGCGAGGCGTAGCAAAACTACTGGACGATCGCTTCCGGCTGCTCGCTGGCGGCAGGCGTACCGCCCTGCCCAGGCATCAAACCCTGGAGGCCACGATCGACTGGAGTTACGAGGCGCTATCGGGTCCAGAGCAGACGCTCTTGCGCTGTGTTGGCGTATTCTCGGGTGATTTCACGCTCGACATGGTTGTTGCCATAATGACGGGGTTCAGTGATCTCGATACCAACATTCCTCTTCATCTTTCCAACCTGATCTCAAAATCTCTTGTCGCGGTCGATGCTCATCAGACAGTCGCAGAGTATAGATTGCTTGATACAACCCGTGCCTACGCGTTGGCCAAACTTTCGCAGCGCGGTGAACTCAATGAGGTCGTACTGCGAGTGGCTGACTATCTGTGCAGGGTCCTTAAACACTCGCATAGCGAAATTGAATCTATACCAGCTGGCGAATGGTTAAGTCGGTACAGCCACCATATCAACAATGTGCGTATGGTGCTGGACTGGGCCTATTCCCCCAAGGGCGATCCTGAAATTGGGCTTGCCATGACCGTGACCGCCATTCCGCTGTGGTATCAGCTTTCGTCGGTCGATGAATGTCTGAGCTGTGTTCAACGCGCACTGTCGAGTATCAACCCAGGACCAGACCGGGATGCGCAGGCACGCGAAGTCATGCAGCTTTACAGAGCGCTTGGTCTGTCTCAGGCTTTCAAGGTTGGCTTCGCTCTCCAGGCGCCGGCGGCCTTCGCCAAAGCTCTGGAAATTGCCGAAACCCTCGGCGATGTGGATGCTCAGTCGGAAGCGCTTTGGGGATTGTGGCTTTGCCAGATCGGGATGGGTGAGTACCGATCATCACTTGGCATCGCGCAACGATTTATGAAACTCGCGGGAAACAGCCTCGATCGCTTCATTGGTGATCGGATGATCAGCATGACGCTTTTCTGCATGGGAGATTGCAGGGGGGCTCGCACCCACGCGGATCGCATGCTTGCTCACGACACGTCCATCTCGGAAACCATTTCGACCAGTTCGGTTCGGTTTCGATTTGGGCAATCGGTGGCCGCCCGCGTTCAGCCTGCCCAACTCCTTTGGATACAGGGCTTTCCTGATCAGGCTATTTTGGCGGTGAAGAGTGCCGTCGACGCCGCACGTGCGTCGGGCCATGCGATTTCGCTGTGCGAAGCACTGGCACGGTGGGCATGCCCTGTCTGGATCCACGTCGGCGATCTGGCGGCTGCGGACGCCTCGATCACCAGCCTGTTGGACTTGGCGGCCACGAATTCGCTTGGTCCATGGGAGGTGTTCGGTCGTTGTTGGAGAGGCACACTTCTGATCAAGCAAGGTCATGTGGATCGCGGCATTCCACTTCTTCGCACGGCTCTGGAGGAGCTTGGAAAGGGAAGAATGTTCACGCTCTACAATGTTAGATTTCTCGGGTTCCTTGCCGAAGGTCTGGCGGCCGCGGGACAGAGCGCGGAAGGTTTCGCACTTGTCGACGCTGCCATCCGACAAAGCGAGGAAAAGGAAGAGCTTTGGTGCGTTGCCGAACTCTTGCGCGTGAAAGGTGAGATTCTGCTGCATGACGGCACAGGTTCTGCTTTGGCCGAGCAATGCTTCCTACAGTCGGTCAAATTCGCGCGACAGCAGGATGCTCTATCCTGGGAGCTCCGCACGGGCATGAGCATGTCTCGTTTGCTGTCTCAATGTGGAGAGATAACGAAAGCACATCGCTCTTTGATGAATTTATACCATCGCTTCACCGAAGGCTTCGAGACCGCCGATTTGAAAGATGCGAAGGCTCTTCTCCACAACTTTTCATAGTAATCGGTTGGGGGTTCACTCCTTCGCGTCCCAGCGTGGACACACCGGAATTCACAACGATTCACTGGCTACTCTTCGGCCTCTTGGGTCATCGTCTTCCAATGCCGATCATTCGGCAATGTGCGATTGAACCACTGTTGAGAGGAGCGAACATGACCAACGCTGTAATGGATGCGCTCGTCCTGCATGGGCCCAACGCACCCTTCACTCTTGCCAGCATCGCTCGCCCGGAACCCGTGGCAGGCCAGGTCTTGGTTCGTATAAAGGCGAGCAGCGTCAACCCGTTGGATCTCAAGATCAGAAGCGGCAGCGCGGCGCACGCGAAACAACCCTTTCCCGCGATCCTGGGAATGGACTTTGCCGGAACCATCGAGGCGCTCGGTGCAGGCGAGTGCGGTTTCGCCGTCGGAGACGATGTGTATGGACTGGCCGGCGGCGTGGGTGGCCTTCAAGGGTCGCTGGCACAGTTTGCCGCCGTTGATGCCAGCCTTTTGGCGCCGAAGCCATCCAATCTCGGCATGCGCGAGGCTGCCGCGCTCCCCCTTGTCTTCATCACGGCTTGGGAAGGTTTGGTCGACCGGGCCCAGGTCCAAGCCCGCCAGAAGGTGCTTGTTCTGGGTGCCGGAGGAGTTGGGCAGATGGCGATCCAGATCGCTTCGGCGTTTGGAGCCGAAGTCTTCGCTGTCGACACAGCTGCGAAGGGAGCAACCATCGAACAATTAGGCGCAACAGCAATCGACCGTGAGCGGACAACTGCTCAGGAGTATGTCGGCGATCACACCGGTGGTCTCGGTTTCGACGTCGTCTATGACACCGTAGGGGGCGCAGCACTTGACACCGCGTTCAACGTCGTTCGGCGTTTCGGTCATGTGGTGAGTTGCCTCGGGTGGAGCACACATTCACTTGCTCCCCTGTCATTCCGCGCCGCGACCTATTCGGGTGTCTTCACGCTTTTGCCGATGTTGACAGGCGAGGGTCGCGCACACCACGGCGACATCATGCGTGAGGCGACAAGGCTTGTTGAGGCGGGAAAGGTCGTGCCCTTCGTCGATCCTCGAAGCTTCAAACTCAACGCGGTCGCCGATGCTCATCGCGAGATCGAAAATCGCACAGCCGCGGGCAAGATCGTGATCGAGATCGCGGATTGAAATGCGACTCCTGCCACCCAGTGCCGCGATCGGTGTCATGCCATTCCCTGACCTGTAACTGATCGACGGCGTCTTTACACGACAACCCGGCCACCCAGGCCGAAGCCTTTCATGGCCGGATCGACATTTCCGGCACCCACTTGCCCGCGCAATCGGGCGGCACCCCGGCACTTTACCGGCGATCCACGCCGGATTGACAAGTGGCCTTCAATTCGAAGGTGCTCTTCAAGGCCCTCCGGCCGGCGACCGTCATCGCCGTTGATCCCGACTTGCTCGCGCTCCGACCTCGTAGACAAGTCCATGCGCGAAGCTCCCGTATTGCTGCTGGTCTTCATCACGGCATGGAAAGATGTCGCAGATCGCGAACAGGTCTGGGCTTCCATTTCGAGACCGTCGCGAAAGCAAAAAACGAAATCGAAAGACGCACTGTCAACGGCAAGATTGCCGTCGACGTCGCCGAATATTGAAGAATTGTCACCCCCCTGAAGAAAGGAAAGATGTCATGCCATTCGTCAATGTGAAACTGGTCGACGGCGTTTTCACGCCGGAAGAGAAACACGCCATGGCCAAAGCCCTGACCGATGTCATGGTGAAGTTCGAGGGCTCCGAGGCCTTCCGCGAGGTGGTGTGGGTCCTCATCGAGGAACTTCATACCGACGGCTGGCACATCGGCGGCAGGCCGTTCGAGGGGCCCAAGTCGTTGATGACGACTCTCTCGAAATCCAAGGACGTCGTTGAAATGATCGACGGCACGCCGACAACCCGCAAAGAGTGGGCCGCGGCAGCGCCAGTCTTGGGCTGACCACCTCGCACTCTCCAACACGGTGACCATGGAGAACCGCTCGACCTAAGTCGGGCGACTGACGGTGGAACCGTGCCCGCCCGACAGAGGGAAGAGACATGAATGCGAGAGAAGCGTTTTCAGCACCCGGTGCGACGAGACGGGATGTCTTGATTGGCACCGCCGCCGTCCTCGCCACGACGTTGCCTCTGGAGACCTTGGCCGCCACGGTGTCGTCGAACTCAACCAGAGCAACCACTGCAGATGGGAGTGAAACCATGAGCAGCATCAAAACGAAAGACGGTGCGCAGATCTTCTATAAGGACTGGGGCAGCGGGCAGCCGATCGTGTTCCATCACGGGTGGCCGCTGAGCAGCGACGACTGGGACAACCAGATGCTGTTCTTTCTCGGAAAGGGTTTCCGGGTCATTGCCCACGACCGCAGGGGCCATGGCCGTTCAAGTCAGACCTCGGGCGGCAACGACATGGACACGTACGCGGCCGATGTCGCCGCGCTCGCCGAAGCGCTCGACCTCCGCAATGCAATTCACATCGGCCATTCGACAGGCGGCGGGGAGGTCACCAGATACGTCGCCCGGCACGGCAAAGGCCGGGTCGCCAAAGCGGTTCTCATCTCCGCCATTCCACCCGTGATGGTCAAGTCCGCGAAAAATCCGGGAGGACTTCCCATCGAAGTCTTCGACGGCTACCGTGCGGCTCTGGCGGCCAACCGGGCGCAGCTCTACCTCGATATAGCAAGCGGCCCCTTCTACGGCTTCAACCGCCCCGGTGCGGCTGTCTCCGAAGGCACGATCCGCAACTGGTGGCGTCAGGGCATGATGGGCGGAGCGCACGCGCATTATGAGTGCATCAAGGTCTTCTCGGAGACCGATTTCACCGACGACCTGCGGATCATCGACATTCCGGTTTTGGTGATGCACGGCAGCGACGACCAAGTGGTGCCCATCGCGGACTCCGCCGAACTCTCGGTCAAGCTGCTCGAGAAGGGCAAGCTCAAGATCTACGACGGCTATCCGCACGGGATGTTCACCACCCACGCCGACGTCATTAACGCGGACATCCTGGCCTTCATCAACTCGTGACGGCCCGGGCAGGCCGATATGCCCGCCCTCAAGCTTCCACATCGGATTTGATAGCTGCCGGCTCAACTGAGACCGGCTGCGGAAAGGTATGTCGTGAAATCCGAACACATGCTCTCCCGCCGTGGATTCTGCCTTTGCTGCATGGGCGCAGCGGGTCTCGCCGCCACAGGGGGTTGGCTGAGTCCACGCGAGGCCTATGCCGAGGCGCGCGGCTTGGTGAGCCTCATCAAGGACAGCGCCGCCAAGTCCGTGATCGCCACCCACGAACTGAGGAACAACATCACCATCCTCGAAGGCTCCGGCGGCAACGTGGCGGTTTCGGGGGGCAAGGACGGCCTCGTCATGGTCGATGCCGGCATCAGCGTGTCGCGCGCCCAAATGACGAAAGCACTCTCCGCGCTCTCTCCGGACCCTGTGACCCATCTCATCAACACCCACTGGCACTTCGATCACGCGGACGGCAACGCGTGGATCGGTGCGGGTGGAGCCAAAATCATCGCACACGAGAACACCCGCAAGTACCTCTCTCAAGTGCAGCGGGTGGAGGACTGGGATTACAATTTCGTTCCGCTGGAACAGAGTGGAGTGCCGAAGCACGTCTTCGCCACGGAGCATTCGCTCAAGCTGAACGGCCAGTCGCTCGCCATGAAGCATTACGGTCCGGCGCACACCGACGGCGACATTTCAGTGATGTTCGGCGAGGCAGACGTCCTCCACGTTGGCGACACCTACTGGAACGGAATATATCCGTTTATCGACTATTCGACGGGGGGCAGCATCGATGGGATGATCGCCGCCTCGGATGCAAACCTCGCTGCGGCGACCAGCAACACGATCATCATTCCGGGCCACGGAAATCCGGTGAGCAACCGCGCTGAGCTGCAGGACTTCCGGGACATGCTCGTCGTCATCCGCGAGAATGTCGCCGTGCTGAAGCGCCAGGGACGCACGCGGGAAGAGGCGGTTGCGGCCAAACCGACGGCGGCTTTCGACGCCAAGTGGGGCAATTTCGTCATCGATCCGGGCTTCTTCACGCGGCTGGTCTATGCGGGCGTCTAGCACGCTCCTTCGGTCATCCGGTAATCCGGGCGCTCTCCTTCCCCCGGTTCCGGCGCGTCGACGGACCCCGATCTGCCGACCATCGAACCAACTTTGGAGATGACCATGTCCGAAACAAAAAGCGCTCTGCTCATCGATATTCCTGTCGAGCTGAAGGAGGTGAAGTCAGTCCACAGCATCGGCGGCCTCGAGTTCGAAGGCGACCTGCCGGCGTCGCTGTTCCATCTTCATTTGATCACCACGGACATTGCGAATTGGAAAGCGGCATCGGACGTGATCGTGGTCTTCCATACCAATGCGGGCCACGTCACGTTGAACGACGCCGCCTACAATGCTTCGCGCAATATCGCCACTGGCAATCCCTACAAAAAGCTGGTAGCCGACCTCATTGATGTCGGCGTCAAGGTCGAACTCTGCGGCGCGACCGCACAGGTGAACGGCTGGGGAAATGCCGATCTTCTCCCCAACATAAAGGTCAATCTCGATGCCATGGCTCGCACGATTCAGCTTGTGCAGCAGGGCTTCGTCAAGATCACGGAGTGACGATCGGTATCCCTGATACAGGCGCTACGATAGCGCCGAAGAGGCCGCCATGCTCCAATCGCCATTCGGATTTCATTCGACCGCATCGGAAGTCCTGAGAGGCGTCGACCTCCGGGGGACGACGATGATCGTCACCGGCGGAGCAAGCGGTATCGGAATCGAGACGACGGCGGCACTCGCCGCGGCCGGGGCATCTGTCGTCATCGCCGCTCGCCGCCCGAAAGCCGCTGAAGAAGTCGCAGCGGACATCCGGATCAGAACCGTCAATCCGGGCATCTCGGTCCGCCAATTGGACCTCGCGGACCTCCGCTCCGTCGGGCATTTTGTCGACAACTGGGAAGGCCCCATTCACGCGCTCGTCAACAACGCGGGCATCATGGCGCTGCCGGACCTGCAGCGCTCTCCCCAAGGATGGGAGATGCAGTTCGCGACCAACTTTCTGGGGCATTTCGCCTTAACCCTCGGCCTCCGTCGCTCCCTCGCCCAAGCCCAAGGCGCACGCGTCGTGTCCGTGAGCTCCAGTGGGAGCCTGTTCGGCCCGATTTTCTGGGACGACCCGCATTTCCGCTTCATCCCCTACGATCCGCTCCTCGCGTATGCGCAGTCGAAGACGGCATGCACACTTCTGTCGGTGGGCATCAAGGATCGATGGGCCGATGACGGGATCGTGTCGAACGCGCTCAATCCGGGAGCCATCGCGACCAACCTCCAGCGTCACACAGGCGGGCTCCGTACGCCCGAGCACCTTCGTAAGACCCCCGAGGAAGGCGCGGCGACGTCGGTGCTCCTCGCGGCTTCGCCGTTGATCAAGGGAGCGAACGGACGCTATTTCGAAAATTGTGTCGAGGCTCAAATCGTGCCTGGTCGCCCCCAGTCGGTGTTGGAGGGCGTCGCTGCATATGCGCTCGACAGCGCGAACGCTCAAAAGCTCTGGGAGATGGGCCTCGGACTTTTGGAAAAATGCAAATGACGTTATCCCGGAATTAGGATTCATCGGTCTCGGCAACCAAGGGCCTTCCACGGCGAGAAATTATCGCGCAGGGGAATGTGCTTCATCTCTAAGCTACTCACCCGCCATCCGTCGAACGTCTGGAGAACACTTGCGACGAATCCGCCGTGGGGTTCCCAGACGCGCGGGCACGGAGGCGCGCAGCCTCACGACGTTCGCCGAGTGCCGCTGAGGCACCTGCGTTCGACGTGAGGAAGTCATCTGCACCATCGCACCGGAATCGAACGAGTGTCCGATAGCGAGATGAACGGGACATGGTCAATGGAGGACCGTCTCGTCTTCCCGCCAACCGACGATACACGGTCGGCCCACTGCACAGCTACGGGCTCCACCGCGAAGCCTGGGAATTCACGGATGGGCCGTCGCGGGTTGGCAAGCTTGAACTTCGCCGCGCCATTCTGGAAATCACGTCAAGGGAGCGCGCCCAATGACCCATGCACCGATCAGAGTTGGCATCATCGGCGTTCACCCCGACCGCGGTTGGGCCTCGACCGCCCATGTGCCTGCGTTGAGGGACCTGCCGCAGTTCCGACTCTCTGCCCTGAGCCACAGCCGGATCGAAACCGCGAGGGCGTCGGCTGAAAAGTTTGGTTTCGAACACGCGGTGTCATCGACCGACGAACTTGTGAACCATCCTGATGTCGACTTGGTGGTCGTGACCGTGAGGGTGCCGGAACACCGTGGTCTCGTGACCGCGGCGCTTCAAGCAGGAAAGTCGGTGTTTTCCGAATGGCCACTCGGCATGAACCTTCGGGACGCCGAGATGATGAACTCGCTCGCCGGCGAAAAAGGCGTCTCGGCGATGATTGGCCTTCAAACCCGTGCTAACCCGACCCTCCGGCACATGCGCAACCTGATCAAACAGGGTTATCTCGGCGAGGTGCTCTCGGCGTCCGTCATCGGGTCGGGTATCACCTGGGGGGAGGAACTCGAGGTGGCTTTTCGCTACACCTTGGACCCGGCCAAGGGCGCGAGCATGCTGCATGTGCCGTTCGCCCATACGATCGACGCCTTGTTGTTCGTGCTCGGCGAGGACTTCCACAGTGTGTCCGGGACGCTGATTCGTCGCCGTCAGACGATAAGGATCATCGGGAGCAAGGAAGTCGTCCCGCTCGACGTCGCGGATCAGATAGCTTTCATCGGCAAGCTCACGTCCGGCGGCTTGGTGACGAGCCATTTCCGCGGCGGGTTGTCGCGCGCAACCAATTTCCATGTGGAGATCAACGGCACTAAGGGCGACCTGTTGCTGACGAGCCCCGTTGGCTACATAGGTCTGGGCGGATTCAAGCTCATGGGTGCACAAGCGGACGAGACCCTTCACCCGATCTCCATACCCGAAGGCTTCGGTGCCGACGACAATGTTCTGACGGGCAATGTGAGGAGGCTCTACCAACTGATCGCTTCCGACATGACGTCCGGTACCTCTCAAAGTCCAACGTTCGGAGATGCCGTCAAACTGCATCGGTTGATCGACGCGATCGAGCAAAGCGGCGGGGTGGCACGCTATGTCTGAATTGACGCGGGTGCCGTGGATGTATGTGCCCGTTGGACCTGTGGTCCTGCAGGTCCGGGGGATTCACACCGAGTTTCTCAGAGACGCGCTGCCCCAATCAGTCAGACTGTCCGGCGGTGGCGGGGCATTTTGCCTATACACTCATCAATGCCCATGCCCTTATCAATGAAGGATCTGGTGCAGGAAGTTGCGCGTCCGTTCGTGACGCGGTGCATCGAAGAACTCGTCGGGTGCGGCGCACTCCACAATGCGGCCGCCGTCCATGAAGACCACCTTGTCGGCGACCCGACGGGCGAAGCCCATCTCATGCGTCACCACGATCATGGTCATGCCGTCCTCAGCCAGGGACACCATGGTCTCCAACACCTCCTTGACCATCTCCGGATCGAGCGCGGAAGTTGGCTCGTCGAACAGCATCACCCGCGGCTCCATGCACAGGGCGCGGGCGATCGCCACCCGCTGCTGCTGCCCGCCGGAGAGCTGGCCGGGGAATTTTGCCGCCTGCTCGGCGATGCGGACGCGGCGCAACAGATGCATCGCGCGGTCTTCGGCCTCCCGGCGCGACGTCCCACGCGCCAGCATCTGCGGCAGTGCGCAATTGTCGAGGATCGACAGATGGGGAAACAGGTTGAAGTGCTGGAACACCATGCCGACCTCACGGCGGACGGCATCGATGTTGCGCACGCTGTCGGTCAGCTCCACCCCATTGACGGCAATGCGGCCGGCCTGATGCTCCTCCAGGCGGTTGATGCAGCGGATCAGCGTCGATTTGCCCGACCCCGATGGGCCGCAGACGACGATGCGTTCACCGGCCGCCACCGTCAGGCTGACCTGGGCGAGAACCTGGAAGGTGCCGTACCATTTGTCGACCGCTTCCAGTAGGATGGCAGGGCCGCCGTCGGTTCGGGCGGCAAGTTCGGGCGTGGTCATCAGCGGATGTCCTTTTCCTTGACGCGGCCTTCCAGCCAGCGGGCATAGAGCGAGATGGCGAAGCAGATGAGGAAATAGACCGCTCCCACGAACAGGTACCCTTCGGCGTAGGGAGCCGGCCAGACAGGGTCGGAGGCGGCGGTGCGCGCGGCGCTCAGCATGTCGAAGACGCCGACGATCAGCACGAGGCTGGTGTTCTTGACCATCACGATGGCGGTGTTGGTCAGCGGCGGAATGACCTTCTGGATCGCCTGAGGCAGCACGACGTGCCATACCGCCTTCCACACCGGGATGCCCAGCGCGCGGGCGGCCTCCATCTGCCCGCCAGGGACGCCCTGCAAGCCGCCGCGAATCACCTCCGCCAGATAGGCGGCGGCGAAGATGGTCAGAGCGGCCAGCGTGCGGCCCAGCTTGTCGACCGTCCAACCCGCCGGCAGCAGCAGCGGCATCATGATCGAGGAGATGAAGAGCAGCCCGACCAGCGGCATGCCGCGGATGGTCTCGATCACCAGCACCGAGAGGAAGCGCGGGACCGGCACCTTGGAGCGGCGGCCGAGCGCCAGCGTGACGGCAATGGGAAAGCCCATCCCCAGGGAGAGGATCGCCAACAGCAGCGTGACCGGCAGGCCGCCCCAGTTGGCGGTGGAGACGAAGGGTAGGCCGGCGAAGCCGCCCCACATCAGCGTTAGCATCACCCCAACCGCCACACCCCATGTCGTCAGCAGGCGGCGTCCCCAGTGCCGTGGCGGCAGCGACACCAACACCATGGCCAGCACCAGCCCGATCACCGCCAACGGGCGCCATTGTTCGTCCGCGGGATAGACGCCGAACAGGATGAAGCGGATTTTGGCTGCGACGAAGGCCCAGCAGGCACCGCCAGCACCGCAGCGGCTGGGATCTGCCGTGCTCCACACGGCATCCAGCACGCCCCAGCGCAGCACCGGCAGCAGCGACAGGACAAGGACGCCGGTCAGCACGGTCAAGCCCGCCGCGATCAGGTCGCCGAACAAGATTTGCAAAATGGGGGTGCGGCGTCGCCGCGGCGGTCCGTCCGGTGCCGCAGCGGGAATCACAGTTGTCATCGTCATGATCTGAAACTTTCCCATCAGCCGGCTCATCGGGTGACCAGCGCGGTTCTGGCGTTGCACCAGTTCATCAGCAGCGAGACCGCGGTGCCGATGGTCAGATAGACGGCGAGTAGAATGGCGATGCTCTCCAGCGCCTGGCCGGTCTGGTTGATGACGGTGCCGATCACCAGCCCCAACTCCGGAAAGCCGACGGCAAGCGCCAGGGTGGAATTCTTGACCGTCGAGAGATACTGCGTGGTCAGCGGCGGGATGATGACCCGCAACGCCTGCGGCATGACGATCCGCATGAGCGTCTGCCGCTCGCTGAGGCCGAGCGCCCGCCCGGCCTCCCACTGGCCGCGACCGACGGCGTCGATGCCGCCGCGGATGATCTCGCCGATGAAGACGGAGGTGTAGAGCACCAACCCAACCATCAGCGCTGCTAGTTCCGGCGACAGCCGCATTCCACCGGTAAAGTTGAAGCCACGCAGCTCGGGCAGGCTCGCAACAGCGCCGATGCCGGTCGTCCAGGAGAGGAGCAGGACAGCCACCGCCGCTCCGGCGACGGGCAGGACGCGCGCCATCCCCCTTGGACGATCCTGCCGGCGCAGCAGCCGAGCCAGCAACACTGCAACGGCGAGGATGGCCGTCGTTCCTAAAGCGAAACCCCAGCCGTTGCCGCTCCATTCGATGCCCGGCAGATAGAGGCCGCGCTGCGACAGATAGATGCCGGGCAGGGGGTGCACGGCGTTGCGCGGTGCCGGCAGCGCCGTGGTGGCGAGCGCGTACCAGAACAGCAGTTGCACGATCAGCGGCGTGTTGCGAACCACTGTGACGAAGACGGCCGCCACGCCCGTCAGCATCGGGTGCGCCGCCCGCTGCGCCAACCCGACGAACAGGCCGAGCAGGGTGGCGAACAGGATGGCGAGAGCCGAGATCATGAGGGTATTGCCGATCCCCACCACATAGGCCCAGGCGAAGCTGTCCGCCGGGCTGTAGGGGATCACGCTTTCCGAAATCGGGAAGTTGGCGGGCCGGGTGAGGAAGTCGAAGCCGACGCGGATGCTGCGGACGGCCAGATTCTCGACCGTGTTGACGGCGAGCCAAGCCAGCGTCCCGACGAAGAGGAAAAGAAGAAGTGCCTGACCGGCCCAGGCCCGGAGGCGGGGGCTGTCCCAGAGGGCGGCGAGCATGGGCCGATCTCCTGGATGCTGTGTGGATGCGCGGGGATTACTGGAAGGCGAGCGGGAACATCAGCCCATCGTCGCGGAACAGGCGGTTGTAGCCGCGGTCGATCTTCAGCGGGCTGCCCGTGCCGAGGTTGCGGTCGAAGACCTCGCCATAATTCCCGAGCTGCCTGACGATGTTGTAGGCGAACTTGTCGTCCAACCCGAGCCCCGTTCCATTGCCGGGCTCCAGCCCCAGGAAGCGGCGGATGCGGGGATCGCTGGAGCTGAGCTTCTGGTCGAGGTTGGCCTGGGTGATGCCAAACATCTCCGCCGCGGTCAATGCCTGGAAAGACCAGTTGACGATGTCCATCCACTGGTCGTCGCCATGCCGCACCGCCGGGGTCAGGGCGTCCATGTAGGGGGTGGCCGGGAAGATGACGTAGTCGGCCGGGGTCTTCGCTTGGGTGGCGCGGATGGAGGCGAGTGCCGCCGCGTCGGTGATCAGCGCGTCACAGCGGCCAGAGAAGAAGGCTTGGCGCAGCGCCGACACGCTGTCGAAGACCACGGTCGTCAGATCGAGCTGATGCTCGCGGGACACGTCGTTCACCACCACTTCGGTGGTCGAGCCCGTCTGCACGCACACCGACGCGCCCTTCATGTCCTGAACCTTGGTGACGCCAAGGCTCTTCGGCATCAGGAAGCCGGTGAACTCGTAATAATTGGGGGTGGTGAAGTTGATGCCGTTGCCGTCGCGCTGGATCGTCCAGGTCAGGGTGCGGGGCAGGATGTCGATCTCGCCGCTCTGCAGGGCCGGAATGCGCTGCTGCCCGCTGAGCGGCACGAATTCGGCCTTGTCCTTGTCGTTGAACACCGCGACTGCCACGGCGCGGCAGGTCTCGACGTCCAGTCCGCGCCAATAGCCCTTGTCGTCCGGCGCGCTGAAGCCGATGGTGCCGGAGCTGGCGGCGCAGATCACCCTGCCACGGGCCTTCACAGCGTCGAGGGTGGTGCCGGCCGTCGCCGGACGCGTGGTCGCCGAGCCAAGAGCCAGGACTGCCGCGGTTGTTGCGAGGGCGAGGCGGGCGGCGCGGCGCCAGCCGGATGTCTTTTTGGTCATGCGGGAAACTCCTGTTCGTCGTCTTGTTTGTTGTGCGCCCGCCATTGTCAGGGGTGCGTGTTTGCGTCCGCCGCGGCTAGGCGGCCTGCGCCCTGGCCGTCCGTGCGGCGATGTCGTCGAGGAAGGCGGTGAGGTCGTCCTGCAGGTCGGACGGATCCTCCAGCCCAACGCTGATGCGCAGGATCAGGTCCTCACCGGCCCAGAGGCGGGCGGTGCGGTTCCGCTTGACTGGCATCGGCGCCATCAGGCTGCGGGTGCCGCCCCAGGAGGCGCCGATGGCAAAGGTGCGCAGCACGTCGAGGGCCGGCGAGACATGCGGCGTCGCCGCGGGCGTGAACACGACGCTGAAGACGCCGCTGGCCCCGAGGAAGTCGCGTTTCCACACCGCATGGCCGGGAGAGCCGGCGAGAGCCGGATACAGCACCTCCTCCACAAGCGGGTGGCCGGCTAGCCGTTTAACCAGCGCCATCGCCCCGTCGGACGCCTGCCGCATTCGCACGCCCAGTGTCTCCATCCCCCGCAGCACCAGCGAGGCATCATCGGGCGAAACACCGATCCCGTAGCGGCCGAGCGCGCTGCGGATTGGCGTGATCAGGGCCTCGTTCCGCACGGTGAGGGACCCCATTAGCAGATCGGAATGGCCGCTGACGTACTTCGTCAGCGCTTCGGTCACCAGATCGGCGCCATAATCCAGAGGCTTGAAGTTCAGCGGGGTGGCCCAGGTGTTGTCGCAGCCGACCAGGGCGTCATGGCGGTGCGCCACCGCCGCGATGGCCGGCAGGTCCTGGACCTCCATGGTGGTGGAGCCGGGGGATTCGCACCAGACGATCTTGGTGCGTCCATCGATCCGCCGCTCCAGGTCAGCGACGGAGGTCGGATCGTAATAGTCGACCTCAATGCCGAATTTGACCAGATCGCGGTTGGCGAAGTCGCGCACCGGTGGATAGGAGGTGTCGGCGATCAACATCCTGTCGCCGGCTTGCAGGAAGGGCAGCACGGCAAAGCTGTTGGCTGCCTGCCCGGACGGCAGAAGGAAGGTCCAGATGCCGTTTTCAAGCGCCGTTAGCTTGGCCTCCAGCGTCCGGGTCGTTGGGGTGCCGTAAAGGCCGTAGGTATAGCCGGTGTGCCCGCGTTCGCCACGTGTCGCGTAGCCTTCGGCATTGGCGAATACGATTGTCGATCCACGATGGACGGGCACGCTGAGGCTGTCGAATCCTTCGGTGGCAACCGAAGGATTCACCACGCACTGGGTGAGATCTTTCATGGGAGGCGTCCTTTGACTGACGCCCCCGATTTGACGCCACCAACCCTATTTCGTCCAATATTGATTTCCAGCTAGTCTATTCTCCCAGGTTATAAGGAGCCCGCCATGAATCTGCGACAGGTCGAAGTGTTCCACGCGGTGATGACCAATGGCACTGCGTCGCGTGCGGCGGAGGTGCTGCGCATTTCGCAGCCCGCCGTCAGCAAGGCGATACAGGAGTTGGAGCGGGATATCGGTTTTTCGCTGTTCCACCGCGCGAAGGGGCGCATGATCGCGACGGAGGAGGCGCGACTGTTCTTTCAGGAAGTGTCCTCGTCCTTTGCCGGCCTGATCCATCTGCGAGCCGCCGCCGCCCGCATCCGCGACTTCGGCTCGGGCGAAATCCGGGTCGCCTGCCAGTCGGCGATCAGCACCACCATACTTCCGAAAGCACTGCGCGCTTTCCAGCTGCGGCACCCAGATGTGTCGATCACCGTCCAAGCACGTATGTCGTCGGTGGTGAAGGACCTGATCGCCTCCGGCCAGTTCGATGTTGGGCTGGCGGCCGACGAAATCGACGTCACCGGGGTGGATGCAACGCTGTTCATGCAGCAGCGCCTGGTGATCGCAGTTCCGACCGACCACCCGCTGGCGCAGCGCAAGGTTCTGCATCCCGCCGATCTTCACGGCACCCCCTTCATCGCTCTCGCTCCGGAGGACACCGCGCGCCGACGGCTGGATGGCGTGCTGGCGGCCCACGGCGTGATGCCGAAGATCGTGTTGGAAACCCCCTATTCCACGACGGTCTGCGCCATGGTGCAGGCCGGGATCGGCTGTGGTTTGGTCAGTCCGCTGACCACGGAACCCTATCTCGGCCATGGTTTGGTCGCTTGCGCATTTGAGCCGGTGATCCGTTCCCGCACCCTGCTCCTTCTGCCACCAAACCGCCGTCCGTCTCGCATCGTTGCCGATTGCATTAAGGAGCTGATGGCTTTTTCGTCTGTCGAAGCGGGCGCAATCGACTGATCATCAATAGGTCTAAGTGGTGCATCCACCAAGCTGTTTAGACATTCGGGAGCGCGGCGACACCCACTCGGCTCGGCGCGCGATGGGGTTCTGTTGCAGCATTTGCAACAGGGCTGGGATCGGGTGGAACCTCGGCCGGTTCGGCAGCTGGGGTGGCGAGGTGATACGATCCAAGAAGAGCCCGTTCAAGGGCCGGCAGTTCACGGCGGCGGTGATCCTGTGGGCAGTGCGCTGGTATCTGCAGTTCCCGATCAGCTATCGTGATCTCGAGCGGATGTTGGCCGACCGCGGCGTGGCGGTCGATCACACCACGCTCTATCGCTGGATCCAAGCCTACGCGCCGGAGCTGGACAAGCGCCTGCGCCCGCACTTGCGCATGACGACCGGCTCCTGGCGGGTGGACGAGACCTACGTTAAGGTGAAGGGGCGCTGGATGTATCTGTACCGCGCCGTCGATGCGCGCGGGCACACCATCGACTTCCTACTTAGCGCCAAGCGTGATGCCGCGGCCGCGCGCCGCTTCGTCCGCAATGCCCTGAGGCAGCAGCACACGGTCAACCCGTGCACCCTCACGGTGGACAAGAACGCCGCCTATCCGAGTGCGATCATGGCGATGAAGAAGGACGGCGAGCTCTGGCGATTTGCCAAGCTGCGGCAAGTCAAGTATCTCAACAATATCGTTGAACAAGATCACCGACGGATTAAGCGGTTGATCCGGCCAGGGCTCGGGTTCAAGAGCTTCCACACGGCGCGCCGGACTATCGCTGGTTACGAGGTCCTGGCGATGGTGCGCAAGGGGCAGGTTGCCGCCATTCCCGCCAACGACATGCCCAACCAAGCGACTTTTATTGCCAGCCTGTTCGGCGTCGCCGCCTAAGGTTGTTCGCTCTGGAGCGACCTTCACCCATGCTCAGACTTTGCAACGGAACCTATCGGTCAGGCCGCTCAGAAAACCATCTCCAACGGCATATGGATAGAAATCTCTGAGACGGGAAACTAGCCTCGGCCGCGCACATGTGTGGCGGGATAGAAGCCGGACCCGCTGATGCAACACAGCCATCATGTGTGTAACAAGTTGCCCACCGGAACCACCACCGTTGCTCAGAGCTGGACAAGTTCATTGCACTGTGAGGTGCTGGGCGGTTCCGGAGCCGTGGTCGGTGGAGGTAGCATGGACGGTCGTACGCGCGATCCGATTGCAAGGCTGATCTGGGTCTTGCGCCGCGGAGGACACTTGGCGCGCAGGCTAGCGGTCGTCTTGGTACTGCTGGCCCCGGTCGCAGCAGCAGGTCGGGACCTGACGGGCACAGAGTCGGGGACGATCATCGTCTTGACGTCGTTTCCCGCCGGATTCTACGAGCCGGTGCGGGAGGCCTTCGAGCGCGCTCATCCGGACCGGCATTTGCGCGTTATCAACACAAAAACCACCGCGGCGATCACCCGGCTGCAGGACCGCGAAGGGGAGGGCGTTGATGTTTTCTGGGCCTCTGCCCCAGATGCTTTTGAGGTTCTGAAGGCGGCGGGATTGCTGACCCCGATCGCATCCCGGCCGACCGGCGCCCCGTCGACCATCGGCAACCAGCCGGTCGATGATCCTGACGGTAGCTATCTCGGCTTCGCGTTGTCCGGTTACGGGCTGGTCTGGGATCAGTTCTACCTCGACCAGCATGGGCTTGCCGCTCCTCGGGGATGGGAGGATCTGCGGCGTCCCGGATATGCCCGGCACCTGGGCATAACAGCGCCGTCGCGGTCGGGCACCATGCATCTGATGGTGGAGACGGTGCTGCAACTCCAGGGCTGGGAGCGCGGCTGGGCGACATGGCTTGAAATCGCAGGCAACCTCGCCACGGTGACGGCGCGCAGCTACGGCGTGGTGGAGGGGGTTGCCAAGGGTCGTTTCGGCATTGGATTGGCCATCGATTTTCTGGGACAAGGGGTAGGCCAATCGGCGGAGCAGGGGCCGGAGGTGGAAGAAAAGCTACCTGCTACAGGCGGCTTGCGGTTTGCCTATCCGGTCGACAGCGTTTTCCTCCCGGCCAGCGTCGCGATTCTGCGCGGTGCTCCCAATCCGGCGGGGGCGAATGTCTTTGTCGATTTCCTGCTGTCACAGGCTGGGCAGGAACTGATGCTGCGTCCCGACATCGGACGGCTGCCGGTGCGTCCAGACAGCTATGTGGACGCACCCGCCGGCTACCCAAATCCCTATGCACGGGAAACCGGCGACGACCTCTTCCTGTTCGACCGGGGCCTGTCCAGCCGTCGCTACGAACTGGTCAACCTGCTGTTCGACGAGCTGATCACCTTCCGGGTGAAGACGCTCAACCGTGTCTGGCAACTGATCCATGAGGGTGAAACCCGTCTCGCCACCACCCCCGATCCGGTGGCGCGCGACCTGCTTCGCGCCGCGCGAAAGGCCGCCACCGGGGTTCCGGTCAGCGCCGCCCAGGCTGCCGATCCGGCCTTTTCCGCCGCGCTGCGCCGTCCCGCCCGCGGTATGCCGGTCTCGGCACGGCAGGGAGAGCTGGAGGCGGAATGGCGAGCCTTTTCCAAAGACCGGCTGGAGGCGGCTCTGTCGGCGTCCGAACGGGCCCTGGTCATCCTGCGCGTGGCGGCCGGAGAGGGGGGATGGCCATGAGCGCCCAGGCAAGTGTCCAGGCGGCCCCGCCGTCCGCGATGGGTGGCGGGACGTGGCCGGTACGCTTCGGCATCCGGGTTCGCCTCTTTCTTGCCTTCGTCGCCGTCGCGGTCCTGTCAGTAGTGGCCTGCGCGCTCGGCTGGCTGTCCTATGACCGGCTGGGCGGCACGCTCGACGAGTTCGCGGAAAGCCACCTGCCTGCCCTGGGCCTGGCGGCCAAGCTGGCGGAGGAGGGTGGAGCCATCATCGCCACCGCTCCCGTCCTGGCCGGCAGCCGGACGGAGGCCGAGATGGACGCGATCCGCGAGGCGCTGGGCCGCCGTCTGGCCGCCCTGCATTCACTGACGGACGCCATCGAAGGCGGCGTTCCCGGCCTGCGTCCGGTGGTGGATGCGCTCAGCCGCAATCTGTCGGAGCTGGACGGCACGGTACGTCACCGCTTGGCGCTTGGCCGCCGCAACCAGGAGGCCATCGAGCGTCTGCGCTGGCTACACGCTGATTTCCTCGACGAGATCGAACCCCTGGTGGCGGACGCGCGCTTCAACATCCAGAGCGCCCTGGCGTCGGTGGAAAGTGGGAAGCCTTCGGCGGATGCCGTCCGCGTCCTGCGGGAAGAGAACCGGCGGAGCGAGGCGGTGCTGCAGATCGGCGCCAACGGCAATCTTGCGGTCGGGCTGATCGCGCGAGCGGCGACGCTCGCCACGCCTGAGATGCTTGACGACAACGCCGGATTCCTCGACGAGACCGCCGACCGGCTGCAACGCGACCTCACAGCGCTGGCCGACTGGCCCGACGGCGTGTCGCTGGGTCAGGTGGTGGGCCAACTCCTCGCCCTCGCCCGCGGGGCGGACGGCAGTGTGCCGGCGTTGCGCCGGGAAGAGCTGGAGACCACCGCCCGTGGGCAGGCGCTGCTCGCCCGGAACCGGGACATCGTGGCCCGGCTGAATGGCCTGATCACCCGACAGGTCCAGGCGGTGGAAAGCGATTCCCGCGCCGCCGCCGGGCGCTCCGCCCAGGCCATCGCGTTCGGCCGCTCCGCCCTGCTGGCGAGCGCCGTGGTCAGCTTGCTGGTGGCTGTGCTGGTGGCGTGGCTCTACGTCAATCGCAATCTGATCTCCCGCCTGACCCGGCTGGGGGACGCCGCCCGCGCCATCGCCGCCGGGGACCTGAAGGCTGAGATCCCGTTGGGCGGCAACGACGAGTTGTCGGACATGGCGGCGGCGCTTCTGGTTTTCCGCGACACGGCCATCGCGGTGGAGGAGGCGAATGCCCAGGCGATGATCGACAACGCCCAGGCAGGTCTGGCGATCACCGACGGGGATGGCGTGATTGAGTTCGTCAACCCGCTCGCCGCCGCCCTGATCGCCCCGCCGTCCGACGGTCGTGCCGAACAGGGTGGAGGGGCGCCCCGCCTTGCCGACCGGCTTGACGCCGAGGGCGCCGCCCGCGTCACGGCGTTCTTCGCCCAGGCGTCCGCCGGTCCCGAGGAGGGCGCCGCGCCGGCCCTGTCGATCCTGACCACAGGGCGGCGTCCGGACGGCGGGGCCGTGCCGGTGCAGGTCGGCGTCCGTCCCTTCTGGCGCCGCCAGCAGCAGCGCTTCATCGTCACGCTGACTGACATGACCGAGCGGGTGGAGGCTCAGCACATCCTGGAACGCACGGTGCAGGAGCGCACCGCGGACCTCCGGGCCACCAACGACCGGCTCGAACGGGCCATCGCCGAGCACCGGCGCACCGAGCGCGACCTGCGCGAGGCGCAGGCGGAACTGGTCCAGGCCGGCAAGCTGGCGGCGCTCGGCCAGCTTGCCGCCGGCGTTGGACATGAGCTGAACCAACCGCTCGCCGCCATCCGTTCCTACGCCCACAACGGCCGCAAGCTGATCGAGCTTGGCCGGACGGAGGAGGCCGGCGGTAATCTGGGCAAGATCGCCGACCTGACGTCCCGCATGGCGAACATCACCAACCACCTGAAGCGCTTCGCCCGGCGCCCCGATACCCGGCTGGGCGCGGTTGAACTGGGGCCGGTGATCCAGGGGGCGCTGTCCCTGTTCGGCGATCGTTTGCGCGAAGAGGCGGTTGCCGTCGCGATCGAACTGCCGGATGCCGGTACCCCCTTGCGGGTCCGTGCCGAGGAGGTGCGGCTGGAGCAGGTCCTGGTCAATCTGCTGAGCAATGCGCTGGATGCCGTGGCCGCCGCCCCGGTCCGCCGCATCCTGATCCGGGCGGAGGCTTCGGGCGGCGCGCAGGCCGGGGAACCCGACACCGTCCTTATCGAGGTGCGCGACAGCGGTCCCGGGATCGCCGCCGAACTGGCCGGGCAGATCTTCGATCCGTTCTTCACGACCAAGCCGATGGGAACGGGGCTGGGTCTGGGGCTGTCGATCTCGTACAACATCGTCCGCGACTTCGGCGGCGTGCTGTCGGTGGCCGAGAGCGGCCCCGGCGGAACCGCCTTCGTCCTCACCCTGATCCGTGCGTGAAAGCCCCGCCATGACCGTCCTGCTGATTGACGACGATCCGGAAGTGCTCGATTCCAGCCGCCAGACATTGGAGTTGGAAGGGTTGGCCGTCCTGGCGGTGACCGAGGCCGAGGCGGCTTTGGCACGGCTCGGAGCATCCTGGCCGGGAATCGTGGTGACCGACGTGCGGATGCCGGGCATGGACGGCTTCGCCCTGCTGGACCGGATCCGGGCGGTGGATCCGGAGGTTCCGGTCGTGCTGATCACCGGGCACGGCGACATCGCCATGGCGATCCGCGCGGTTCGCGAGGGCGCTTACGACTTCATCGAGAAGCCCGCCGAACCCGGACATCTGGTCGAGCTGGTGAGGCGCGCCCTGGACCACCGCGCGCTGGTTCTGGAGAATCGGCGCCTGCGCGCCCAGCTCGCCGACGGCGGGCTGGAGGGACGCATCATCGGCCGCTCGCCGGCCATCGAGCGCCTGCGTGCCGCCGTGGCGAACCTCGCCGATGCGGAAGTCGATGTTCTGCTGTTCGGCGAGACCGGCACCGGCAAGGAGCTGGTCGCCCGCAGCCTGCACGAGGCCGGGCGGCGGCGGAGCGGCAATTTCGTGGCGCTGAACTGCGGCGCCATGCCGGATTCCATTATCGAAAGCGAGCTGTTCGGCCATGAGCCCGGGGCCTTCACCGGGGCGCAGGGCCGGCGGATCGGCAAGCTGGAATTCGCGGCCGGCGGCACGCTGTTCCTCGACGAGATCGAGAGTATGCCGATGCATCTCCAGGTCAAGCTGCTCCGCGTCCTGCAGGAACGGGCGATCGAGCGCATCGGCGCCAATCGGACGATCCCGCTCGACCTGCGGGTGATCGCCGCCACCAAGGTGGATCTGCTGAAACTGGCGGGCGAAGGTAGGTTCCGCGAGGATCTCTATTACCGGCTGAACGTCGTCACCGTCCCGTTGCCCCCGTTGCGGGAACGGCGGGAGGACGTCCCTCTGCTGTTCCGCCATTTCCTCGATGCCGCCGCGACCCGGTCGCGCCGGACGGCGCCGCCGCTCGACGCAGCCACGCTCGGTCGCCTCGCCGCCCACGCCTGGCCGGGCAACGTCCGCGAGCTGCGCAATGTCGCCGAACGAGTGGCGCTGGGGTTGGGCGACGGCCTCACGCCAGCCTCTTCCGCCCTGTCGGCGGCCGGAACGGCGGAGATCGAGCCGCTGGCCGACCAGATCGACCGCATCGAGAAGCAGTTGATCGAGGACGCCCTTGCCCGCTGCGGCGGACGGGTCGGCGAAACGGCGGAGCGGCTGGGGATCACCCGCAAGACGCTGTATCTGAAGATGCGCCACCATGGCCTAAGCCGGGACGATTTCACGGAGGAGTGAGCGGAGCGGCCCCAGCTATATTCTCGGGCATGTTCCAGGCATTACCCAGCCGCACCGGCGGATGTTCCCATCCTGACCCATCGATGTCGTGCGAAGTCAGACCGCGCAAGACCTGACCTTTTGGCACGCGGATTGCTGAACTTCCAAGCATAAGACATCATGGGAGGAACAACACCGATGCTTCGCACCACGCTCGCCAGGCGCACCCTTGGCAATGCAGCCGCCGCCCTGGCCGTTCTGCTGCTGTCCGGCACCGCCGCCTTCGCCCAGGACACCAGCGGCAAGCTGGTCATCGTCACCTCCTTTCCCAAAGACCTGACGACCGCTTACCAGCAGGCCTTCCAGAAGGCCCATCCGCAGGTCACGGTCGAGATCCTGAACCGCAACACCAACGCCGGCGTGAAGTATCTCCAGGAAACCGCGTCTAACAACGGCGTCGACCTGTTCTGGGCGTCGGCTCCCGATGCGTTCGAGGTGCTGAAGTCCGCTCAGCTCCTGCAGCCTTACAAGCCCAAGGTGGAGGGCATTCCGGAGAAGGTCGGCGCCTATCCGGTCAATGATCCCGAAGGGATGTATTCCGGCTTCGCCGCGTCCGGCTACGGCATCATGTGGAACACCCGCTACATGAAGGCCAACGATCTGCCGGTTCCCAAGGAATGGGCCGATCTGACCAAGCCGGCCTATTACGACCATGTCGCGATCTCGGCCCCGTCGCGCTCCGGCACGACGCACCTGACCATCGAGACCATCCTCCAGGGCGAAGGCTGGGAGAAGGGCTGGCGTACCAACAAGGAGATGGCCGGCAACTACCGCACCATCACCGAACGCAGCTTCGGCGTGCCGGACGGCGTCAATTCCGGAGCCTTCGGTGTCGGCATCGTCATCGATTTCTTCGCGCTGTCCTCCCAGGCATCGGGCTTCCCGGTGGAGTTCGTCTATCCCACCGTCACCACCATCGTTCCGGCCAACATCGGCGTGGTGAAGAACGCCCCCAACAAGGCGGCGGCCGAGACCTTCGTCGATTTCCTGCTGTCGCCGAAGGGCCAGGAGGTGCTGCTGGAGCCGGCGATCCGCCGCCTGCCGGTCAATCCCGCGACCTATGAGAAGGCGCCGGCCGGCTACCCCAACCCGTTCAAGGACAAGTCGCTGGGTGCCCAGGTGAACTTCGACGTCAACGTCTCGCAGGCCCGCTACAATGTGGTGGATGCGCTGTTCGACCAGCTCATCACCTTCCAGCTCGACGACCTCAAGGCGGCGACCAAGGCGATCCAGCAGGGCGAGGTGGCGCTCGCCAAGAAGCCCAACGACAAGGCCAAGGCGCTGCTGGCCGAGGCGCGCGACCTCGTCGCCGCCATGCCGGTGACGGCGGAGCAGGCCGCCGACCCGCAGCTGGCCGGCGCCTTCACGGTGGAGCGCAAGTCGGCCAAGGACGCGGTGCCGGAACGCCAGGCGCAGATCGAGCAGAAGTGGGCCGCCTTCGCCAAGGAAAACTACGCCGCCGCCCGCAAGAAGGCCGACGAGGCGATGGCTTTGGTGCGCTGACGCGCCGTCGCGTCGCGCACGGGGGACGCGACGGTTGCGTCCCCTTTCTTCTCCCCAGATCAAGGGGCCTTTTCCATGACGTCACTTGCGCTCACGCGCGACCGCATCGCGCGCGTGCGGCCGGGGCCGGCGCTGGCCGCGCTGCTGATCGCCGCCTTCCTGCTGCTGTTCCTTGTCGTTCCGGTGGTCCAGGTCATCTTCGTCGCCTTCCAGGACAAGACGACGGGGGCCTTCACCCTGGTCAATTTCGCCGACTTCTTCCGCAACGACCTGTTCATGCGGTCGTTTGGCAACTCCGTCTACGTCTCGGCGATGTCGGTGGTGGTGGCGAGCCTGCTGGCACTGCCGCTCGCTTATCTGACCACGCGGTTCGAGTTCCGCGGTGCCGTGCTGATCCAGAGCCTGGGCATCATCCCGCTGATCATGCCGCCCTTCATCGGCGCCGTCGCCATGCAGCTGCTGTTCGGGCGCAACGGCACGGTCAACCTGCTGCTGCGCGACCATTTCGGCTTTTCGATCCCCTTCATGGAGGGGCTGAACGGCGTCATCTTCGTCCAGAGCATCCATTATTTCCCCTTCATCCTCATCAACCTGTCGGCCAGCCTGAAGAACATCGACCGGGCGATGGAGGAATCGGCGCAGAATCTCGGCTGCCACGGCTTCCGCCTGTTCCGCCGCATCGTCTTCCCGCTGGCGATGCCGGGCTATGTCGCCGGTGCGTCGCTGGTCTTCATCAAAGTGTTCGACGATCTCGGCACGCCCCTGCTGCTGAACGTCAACGACATGCTGGCGCCGCAGGCCTATCTGCGCATCTCCTCGATCGGCATCGCCGACCCGATGGGCTACGTCATCTCTGTCGTGCTGATCGCCTGCTCGCTGCTGGCGCTCTGGGTGTCGGCACTGGCGATGCGCGGTAAGGATTACGCCACGGTGCAGCGCGGCGGCGGCGGTCTGGCCAAGCGGCGCCTGAAGCCGCTGGAACTGGTGGCGGCTTACGGCATCGTGCTGCTGATCCTGGTGCTGGTTCTGGCGCCGCATATCGGGCTGGGGCTGCTGTCCTTCGCCACCATCTGGTCCTTCAGCCCGCTGCCCGACGCCTTCACGCTGAAGCACTATCACACTGTCTTCACCGAGAGCGGGCAGTACATCACCAACACGCTGCTTTACGCTTCGCTGGCGGCGTTGCTCGACGTGGCGATCGGCACCGCCATCGCCTATCTGGTCCTGCGCACAAAGCTGCCTGGGCGGCAATGGCTGGATTACGTCGCGATGGCGGCGCTGGCGGTGCCGGGCGTGGTGCTGGGCATCGGCTATCTGCGCAGCTTCTACGGCGTGCCGATGCCCTTCTCGGGCCAGCCGCTGTCGAACTTCTGGCTGATCCTGGTCTTCGCGCTGGCGATCCGCCGGCTGCCCTACGCGCTGCGCGCCTGCACTGCGGCCCTGCAGCAGGTCAGCTCCTCGCTGGAGGAAGCGGCGGAGAATCTCGGCGCCACCAAGCTGCGCACGGTCGGGCGCATCGTCGTGCCGCTGATGTCGGGCGGCATCCTCGCCGGCTTCGTCACCAGCTTCGCAACGGCGGCCGTCGAGCTGTCGGCGACCATCATGCTGGTTCACTCGCAAAGCGACGCGCCGCTGGCCTACGGCCTCTACGTCTACATGCAGTCGGCGGCGGGGCGCGGTCCGGGTGCGGCGCTGGGCATCTTCGCCGTCATCATCGTCGGTCTGGGCACCTACCTGTCGCATGTCGTGATCGAGCGCGGTCGCCGCGAACGCGGCCAGGACCATTGACGGTGAAGACCACTGACAGAGCCCCCGAAGGGAACCCCATCATGAACCACCAGTTTTCTCCGGCCGCGCTCGTCCCCCGGATCGAGAGCGTCGGCGTCGACATCGAGGGCGTCAATCTCTCCTACGGCAGCAACCTTGTCCTGAAGGACGTGAATCTCGCCATCAGGCCGGGCGAGTTCTTTGCGTTCCTCGGCCCGTCCGGCTGCGGCAAGACCACGCTCCTGCGGCTGATCGCCGGCTTCAACACCGCACAGGGTGGGGAGGTCCGCATCGGCGGGCGCGACATCTCCACCCTGCCGCCGCACCGCCGCGACGTCGGCATGGTGTTCCAGAGCTACGCCCTGTGGCCGCACATGACCGTGCGTCGCAACGTCGCCTTCGGGCTGGAGGAGCGTCGCGTGCCCCGCGCCGAGATCGAGCGGCGGGTGGATGCCGCCCTCGATCTGGTCGGGCTGAAGCATCTGGCCGACCGCCGGCCGTCGCAGCTGTCGGGCGGCCAGCAGCAGCGCGTGGCGCTCGCCCGCACCGTGGTGATCGAGCCGAAGATCCTGCTGCTCGACGAGCCGCTGTCGAATCTCGATGCCAAGCTGCGCGTGCAGATGCGCCAGGAGCTGCTGAGTCTCCAGCGTAAGCTCGGCCTGACCACCATCTTCGTCACCCACGACCAGGAGGAGGCCAACACCATCTGCGACCGCATCGCGGTGATGGACGACGGCAAGGTACAGCAGGTCGGTACGCCGCAGGACCTCTACGACCATCCGGCCAACCTGTTCGTCGCCGGGTTCCTCGGCACCGCCAATGTGCTCGACGGCACGGTGCAGGGCCGCGACGGCGGCACCGTCTTCGTCGCCGGCGGCGTCACGCCGGTGGCGCTGCCGCCGTCGGTGGCGCCGGGGGCAGCGGGCAAGCTGATGTTCCGTCCGCAGAACCTGATAATCCGTGAGGATGGCCGCCAGGACGGCGGCCCCCCGGCCCCCGGCCACGCCCGGCTGACCGGCACCGTCCGGCACCGGGAATTCCTGGGCGCCTCCATCCGCTACGCGGTTGACGTCGGTGGACAGCTGGTGCAGGTGGACGCGCCGCATCAGGCGGGCGATGCTCTGCTCGCCCCGGATGCCCCGATCATTCTCGACCTCGCGGCCGACAAGGCCCGCTTTCTCAGCCGATAAGGTGCCGCCATCGTGACCGATCCCGCCGCCGACAGCCCCATCCGTCGCCCCATCCGCGCCGTCGCCTTCGATCTGGACGGCACGCTGGTGGACAGCGCGGCCGACCTCATGCATGCCTCCAACGCCCTGCTCGCCGAACTGGGGCGACCGCCGGTCGATCTGCCGGCGGTGCGTTCCTTCATCGGCGATGGAGCGCCCAAGCTGGTGGAGCGCGTGCTGGCAGCCACCGGCGGGGTCCCTGCTCCGGAGGAAGCCGCCCGCTGCCTCCAGCGGTTTCTGTCCATCTACGAGGCCGACCCCAGCGCCCACAGCGCCCTCTATCCGGGCGTTGCCGAAACGCTGGAGGCCCTGGCGACAGCAGGCTTGCGGCTCGGCGTCTGCACCAATAAGCCGATGGGGGCGACGGCACGGCTGCTGGACGATCTGGGCATCGCTGGCCTCTTCGCGGCGGTGGTCGGCGGCGATAGCTACCCGACCCGCAAACCCTCGCCCGAGCCGGTCCTGGGTCTGCTGGATCGGTTGGAGGTGCGGCCGGACGAGGCGGCCTTCGTCGGCGACAACGAGCACGACGTGGCCGCCGCCCGCGCAGCGAAGGTCGCGCGGGTGCTTGTGGTGCCTTATGGCTACGCCCGGGTGCCGCTCGATGGCCTGCCGCATGACGGCATCCTCGATGGGTTCGCCGATCTGCCGCGACGGCTGTCATGCTGAACGCCGTGATCTTCTGCCGCCATGGCGAGACCGAGAGCAATCTCGGCGGCTGGCTCGCCGGGTCGCGGGACGTGTCGCTGACCGAACGGGGCCGGGCGCAGGCGCAGGATGCCGCCGCGGCCCTGCTCGCCGAAGGGCGGACAGTGCCGGTCGTCTACAGCAGCCCGCAACGCCGGGCGCTGGAGACGGCGGCCATTCTGGCTGATGCCCTGAAAGCTCCCGTCATGCCTGTACCCGGATTGGAGGAGCGGCGCTGGGGCGATCTTGAAGGTGGCGCCATTCCCGCCGATCTGTTGCGGGAGCAGGTGCCGAACGGGGAAAGCCTGACCGGCTTTCACGCCCGCGTCACCGCGGCACTCGATGGCCTGCCGGTGCCGGCGGACGGCCGTCCACCGCTGATCGTCGCGCATGCCGGCACATGGCCGGTGCTCTGCCGATGGATGGGCCGGCACTCCAAAATGCTGTGGCCGCCGAATGCATCCCCCGTCCATCTGACGCGGCAGACGGGCATGGTTGGGGTGGACGTGCCCGGCTGAAGTGGCGAGGCTGAGATCAATGGGCTTGGTCCATAACCCCGCTCAGGTGGATGGCGAGTTCGACCGAGAAGCGTCGTTCCGGGCTTTCGACGTCGATGCCGAATAGCTCGGCGATGCGCGTCAAGCGATAGCGCAGAGTGGTGACGTGCACGCCAAGATGGTCTGAACAGGCCTTGGTGCGGCATCCGGTCTTCAGATAAGCGGAAAGCGTCTCCAGGTAGGGCGTTCCATGCCGGCGGTCGTACTCGACAAGAGCGCCGATGCTGTCGGCGACATAGCCGCGCACCTCGTGGGTGTTCGCCGCGGCCAGCAGCATCGGCAGCGGGCCGAACTGCCGGGCATCCAGCACGCCGGGGCGACCGAACTCCTCGGCGACCCGGATCATCCGCCACGAGCGCTCCCATGCCTCCGCATAGTCCGGCGGAGCCGTGCAGCGGCTCGTCAGCACGACGAAAGGTTCGGCGTGCAGGATATCGGCGACGGAACGCGCAATCTGCGCCATCAGCCGCTTGACCGGCGCCTGGCTGCGCTCGTCGACGGCAGGAATGAGGCAGACCAGTCCGGCCGGAACGGTGACGAGCGTACCGGTAACCCCGCTCGGCCCCAGCAGCCGCTGGACCGGAAGGTGGAGGTCTGCCGCGGCGCTCACCGCCCGCGGACTGCGGCCGGGCAGTCCGACCACGATCATCTGGGTCGGCAGAACGAGGTTGAGGCCGAGCCGAAGCGCGCGCTCCCCGATGTCGCGATGGTCGCGCCAGCGCCGTTCCACCAGTTCCAGGAACAGATCGGTGAGCGTGCGGTTCTCGTAGCGAAAGCGGATGACGTTGCGCAGCATCTGGATGCTGAGAGCATGCTTGATGCCGTCGAGCAGGAGCTGATCGGACTGGCCGTAGGGCTGCGGCCCCGGAAAGATCATCAGCGCACCGACCACCTCGCCGTCGGCGGTCAGCGGGTCGATGCGCGGGGCCGTGCGGATGCGCTTGCCGCCGACCTCCCAGAACAGGGTCGCTTCGCCGGCAGCGGGATGGTCGATCGCATCGCGCGCCGCCTTCATGATCGACGGGCCGAGGCTGGTCGCGACCGCCGCCTGCCAGTCGACATCGCCGATGTCGCTGCCGCAAGGCGCCCTATCGGCGGTGACGAGGTTTGCGGTGAAGTCGACGATGACGATCGAGTAGGGCAGCAGGTCGCGGAAGAGCGGCAGGAGAGTGGCCATCGCCCCGTCTTCCAGCGCTTGCCGCAGAAGCGACGTATTCACCTCCAGAGCCCGCTGCAAACGTTCGGCGGCAAGGGACTCCGCCCGCAATCGGTGCTGGCGTTCCACCGCGATCTCGCCGAGCTGGACGATCATGCCGATGAAGGTCAGGTCTTCCTCGCTCACCTCGACTATGCTGCGGGAGACGACGCTCAGCACCAGCGGCCGGCCGCTGTCGTCGGTGCAGTTCATCGGTACGACCAGCACGCTGTGATAGTCGCGCTCGAACGCCTCCCGGCGGTAACCGGGAAATTCCTCCGATACCCGGGCGTCGGGGATGAAAACCGGCTCGTTCCGCCGCAGGGCGACCAGCGATGGGCTGGTCGCAAGCTCCCAGCGGTCGGGCAGGGGGCGCTGGATCAGCGTCGGGTCGTGACGGACGACGACCAGGGCATAGCCATGCTCGACGTCCACCGCCATGATCGACCCCATCGACCAGTTGGCATGCCGGCAGGCGGCCAGGACCAGGCGCTGAAGCACCGTCGCCAGATCGCCGCCTGAATTGATCAGGCTTGCCACCACGCGCAACGACTGGATGCGCGATGTCTCGACCACGTTTCCTCCGCTGAAGGGACAGGCCCCGGATCAAATCCTGCTGACTCTAACCCGACTATGGCGGTCGGAAAAAGCCGGAACCTCAGCGTCCCTCCGTCGGTTCCCCGTCCGCCGTCTCAACGCCTGTCGCGTCGACGATCATTTGCGGCTTGGAGATTGCGACCCCGGTCAGGCTTTCGGCCGGCAGCGGGAGGAAAGCCGCAAGTCCGGACTTCTGCCCCCGTTCCCGTATGACGCGACGGACGAGGACGAAGCCGGTCAGTCCGGCGCAGCCGGCAGCGGCATAGACGAACAGGCCCGACGGGCCGAAGCTGTCCATCAGCAGGGCGCCGGGGACGGGGCCGATCATCGCTCCGGCGGCCCAGACCACCAGCAGGCCGCTGACCGTGGGAATGATGCGACCGGCTGGGACCACGTCGCAGGCATGGGCGACGCACAGGGCGTAGATGCACAGGACCTGACTGCCCCACAGTGCGAAGCCCGTCCATACCAGCCACTCGGGGCTTCCGGCCGGCAACAGCGCCATGCCGGCGGACAGAATGGCGCCGTTCGCCGCCACGGCCGCGATGACGATGCGCCGGTCGCGCCGGTCCGACAGCGCGCCGAGCGGCCATTGGGCGAGCAGGCTGCCGCCCTGGAGCGCAACGAGCAGTGTGGCGGCGGCCGACGCGGACATGCCGATGCGCAGCCCGTACAGTGGAGCGAACGCGGTCATCGTGCCGGTTACCACGCCGACCGCGAAGCAGCCGACCAGGGCGGACGGCGCCAGCCTGAACAGCCCGCGCAGGTCGAGCGTCACGGCCGTCGGCAGGGCAGTGCGGGCAGGGCGGGCGGCGGCAACCGGTAGCACCGAGAGCAGGATCAGGAGGATCAGCAGGCGGAAGGGCTGGTCGCCGCCGGGGTCGAGCAGAAGGGGACCGGCCATCAGCGCCAGCTTGGTGGTGACCATGTAGATCGCCAGGATGCGCCCGCGCTGGCCATTCTGCGCTCCGGTGCCGATCCATCCTTCGACCACCGTGAACAGGCCTGCGAACCCGACGCCGGTCATCGCGCGCAACAGGAACCAACCGATGCCGCCACCGGCCAGCGGCAAGGCCAGGACCAGGATCGCCATGAGCGCGGCCAGTCCGGCATAGGCACGGACGAAGCCGAGACGGCGAACCACCCTGGGGGCGGCAAGGCAGCCGGCGGCGAAGCCGATGCCGTAACCGGACGCGACCATGCCGATATCGGCCGCCGACAGGCCCTGTGCCTGCATGCGCAACGGCAGCAGGGCCTGGAGCAGTCCGTTTCCGGCCTGAAGCAGAATGGCAGCGGCCATGACCGGCAGCAACGGCGGCATCAATCTCCGCGTCTCCGTCCGGCTCAGGTCCGGGCGGGGGTGAGGGCGCCGACCTTTTCGGCCTCCATCTCCTCCATGTCGAGAAAGCGGTCGCCGATGCGCGGGTGGGCGCGGCTGCCGTCCGACGCGCCGATGGCAACCAGCAACTCGTCGGGACCGGGTGCGTCGGGAACCTGGAAGTTCGCGGTCAGGAAATGGGCCCGCTTGCCGGTCTCGGTCTTGTGGATCATCGGCAGGGCGAGCAGCGCGCCCGGGGCGTTGCGGGTGTTGGTGAAGCTGAGGAAGGTGGTTCCCTGCGCCGCTTCGCGGAACATGTTGCCGAAGCGCAGGGTATGGATCAGGGCCGAGGCATGCTCGACCTCGCCGTTGACGCCGACCGAAGCGGCCTTGCCGTAGGCTTCGATACGTTCTGCCGGCATCAGGGCGACAAGCCGTCGCGTCATCTCCGCCCCCAGCACCGGCGCCACGCGCAGGATTTCCGGCCGCAGATTTTCGACGAAGCCCCGGCCGGCCCAGGGATTGCGCAGCACGGCGGCAACCACGACCGACGTGATCGGCCGTTCGGCCGGCTTGCCGCCTTCGACGATGGTCTCCTCGATGAAGGTGGAGATCTTTCGCAGTCCAATGTCCATGATGGTCCGTTCGATTTTCTTGAATTTCGATCCCGTCGCCGGCCGAACCGGGTGAGTGCGGCCGGCGACCTGACGCTGTTTAATTGGGCGCTGCCTGGTCCGCGCGACGGTTCAGCTTGCCGCCTTGGCGCTGGCAACCCATTGCTCGAACGTGGGTTTGTTGGCGGAGAGCCATTCCTGGGCGAGTGCGCGGATGTGGCTCTCGCTGGCGCCCTTCTCGCTGATGCTGCGTTCCCAGCCGGCCCAGGTCTGCAGCGGAAAGCCGATGGATTCGACCAGAGCCTTCACCGCGGGGTTGGCGGCGATGAAGTCGCGGTTGGCAACGGTGTTCCAGTTCCACGACGCCATGGCCATCCGGCAGGGATCAGCGTCGCCGGCGCAGCCCGATACGCCTTTGACGAGGGCGGTTCCCTTGTTGGGCACCGACGGCGGCAGGGCGTCGAACGGAGTGGGCAGCCAGACCACGTCCTTGCCCGGGATCAGCGTGTTGGTGACGCAGGACGGACTCCAGGCATAGAAGAAGGCCGGTTCGCCGCGGCGGACGCGGGCGACGGCCTCCACCATCAGCGGCTCGTACTTGCCGCGGACCGAGTTGACCGTGTCCTTCAGGCCGAACTTGTCGAGCTGGTAATCGACCACGTCGCCGCAGCTCCAGCCGGGATCGCAATTGACCAG
Source organism: Azospirillum sp. A1-3 (assembly GCF_023806445.1). Taxonomy (NCBI): domain Bacteria; kingdom Pseudomonadati; phylum Pseudomonadota; class Alphaproteobacteria; order Rhodospirillales; family Azospirillaceae; genus Azospirillum; species Azospirillum sp. A1-3. The sequence goes on along the minus strand of NZ_JAMSLU010000002.1, from coordinate 13,038 downwards.
ATCGGCCTTGCCGCCCTTGCCGAACAGCGCGGCGATCTTCGGATCCTTCATCTGCTCCAGCGAGGTGATGTGATGGGCGTCCGCCGTCTTCTTGTCGATCAGATAGCCGTTGACGCCGCCTTCCTTGATCAGTCCGCCGCCGACGATCATCGCCTGCTGCTCCACCTTGCGGAAGGCGGGTTCGCGCTGGGGGAAGTTGATGTCGGTGGCGATGTCCAGGTCGCCCTGTGCGGCCGCCTGGAAGAACAGGGTCGTGCTGAGTGTGCTGAGCTTGACCGAATACCCCAATTCCTTGAAGGCGGCGGAGACGATCTGGGCGGTGACGTAGTTGGCGCCCAGACTGTCGGATTGGGCGTAGCGGATGGTCTTTCCCTTGCCGGGCAGGTCGGCGGCAAGTGAGGGTTGGGCGCCGGCCAGGGCGAGGAACGCGGCGACGGACAGGGATTTGACGGCCGATCTGGCGGTGAAGAAGCGCATGGCGGTCTCCTCGAGCGGGGCGGGACGGGATTGGATGAGGCCGGGACTGGAAGTACGGCGCGGGCTGGGATCACTGGTCCGGACTGGAGATGACGGGATTGGAGACGGCCGATCGGGCGACCCCTTTGTCCTCCACCGGTCTGCCGGAGCGGACCAGCGCCCGCAGGCTGCGAAGCAGCGGGCGTCCGCCTGGGCCGCCGGGCTGGGCCAGCTTCTGGGTGATGCGGTCGAGCACCATGGCGAGCAGGACGATGGCGATGCCCCCCACCGCGGCGCGGCCGACGTCGAGCCGACCGAGGCCCTGGAGCACCACCAGCCCCAGCCCCTCCGCCCCGATCATGGCGACGACCACCGACATCACCATCGCGGTCAGCACCGTCTGGTTCAGGCCGCCGAGGATGGTCGGCACGGCGAGGGGAAGCTGGACCTCCCACAGCAGCTGCCGCTTGGTGGCGCCGAAGGCGAGGCCCGCCTCGACCATCTCGGTCTCGACCATGCGGATGCCGAGATTGGTGAAGCGGATCAGCGGCGGTGCCGCCGCCGTCACCACCGCCACCTCGCCCGGTACCGTGCCGACGCCGAACAGCATCACCACCGGAACCAGATACACGAAGGTCGGGGTGGTCTGCATGATGTCGAGGATCGGACGGACCACGCCCCACAAACGGTCGCTGCGGGCGCAGCCGATGCCGATCGGGATGCCGACGGCCGCGCAGATGACGATGGCGGTGGTGATCAGCGACAGGGTCGTCATCGCTTCCGACCACACCCCCAGGGCGGCGATGGCGATCAGGGCGACGCCGGTGAAGCAGGCGACGCCCAGGCTTGCGAGGCGCCAGGCCAGCAGCACCGCCACCGCCACGACGGCGAGGAAGGGGATTTCCTGAAGCAGGAAGATGTTGAGGGTCAGGACATATTCGACCGGCCATTTGATGGCGAGGAAGAGCGGGCGCAGGTTCAGCGCGATCCAGGCGACGCCGTCCTGAATCCAGGCGTCGACGGGGAAGACGTTCAGGTCGTTGGCGTCAAGCATGCAGACCTCCCACGGGGTGAGGAGGGGCCGACGCGATGCCGGCCAGGATGCGGTCGCCGGCGAGCGTTCCGGTCAACCGGCCCTCCTCGTCGACGACCGCCATCGGTCGTCCGGCCCGGTGAGCGCGGGCGGCATCGAGGAGGCTGTCGCATTCGCGCACGGTGACGAAATCCTTGCGGAGGGTTCCGAAGTTTGCGTCCCCATAGGGCTTGCCCTCGCGCAGGCCCCGCAGCGTCTCGGCGTCCAGCACGCCGACGACGTGCCCGCCGTCGTCCAGCACCAGCCCGCCGCCATCGCCGGTCTCGGCGAGGCACAGTCCGGCGGTCAGCGGCACGGGCTGCACCGGGCTCATCGCCGAGCGGGCATCGAACAGGCGCGAGCGGTCGACCTCGCGGGTGAAGGCAGCAACATAGTCGCTGCCGGGCTCCAGCACGATCGACTGGGGCGTGCCTTCGCGGACCAGTTCGCCATCGGCCATGATGGCGATCCGGGTGCCGAGCTTCAGCGCTTCCTGGAAGTCATGGGTGATGAACAGGATGGTCTTCTTCAGCGTGCGCTGGAGGCGCAGCAATTCGTCCTGCATCTCCGTCCGGATCAGCGGATCAAGCGCGCTGAACGCCTCGTCCATGATGAGCACGTCGGCGTCGGTGGCAAGCGCGCGGGCCAAGCCGACCCGCTGGCGCATTCCGCCGCTCAACTCGTGGGGATAATGGTTTCCCCAGCGCGCCAGTCCGACGATCGACAGAACCTCTTCCGCCCGGCGCCGCCGGACCTGGGGGGACACCCCCTGGAGCTTCAGGCCGAATTCCGCGTTCTCGGCGACGGTGCGATTGGGCAGCAGGGCGAAGTGTTGGAACACCATCGAGATCCGCGTGCGGCGAATGTCGCGGAGTTCCGCCTCTCCGGCGGCGACGATGTCCTGGCCGTCCAGCAGGATGCGGCCGGCGCTCGGTTCGTTCAGCCGGTTGATGCAGCGCGCCAGGGTGGACTTGCCCGACCCGGACAGCCCCATAACCATATAGATGGCGCCGCTCTGCACCGACAGTGAAACGTCGTTCAACCCTACGACAATTCCGGTCTTTGCCAGCACTTCGGACTTCTTCGCACCGGCCGCGAGCATTTTCAGAGCCGGCTCGGGAGATTTGGAGAAAACTTTACAAAGATTCTCTACCCTCAGTCGTTCGGTCACAACCGTCTCCCATCGTTGTGGTCGGTGGGCTTTCCCTGTCTTCAAAGTTTTTTACTTATGCCCATTTAGAAAAACTGAACCTCTTCCTGTCTTCCCGTCAAACGGAGGAAACGCAGCCCAATCATTCCTGCGAACCGGAGCATGCGGGCGCAGCCTCTCCGTCATCTCAGGGGCGAAAAAGCAGTCGGCAGCAGGATGCGGTTTTCCGCCGTTTCGATCAGTGCCGTTAGCTTCGGGATGAAGACCTGCCAGCGCGGATCCTCGGAGAGCCGTTGGCGGCGGGCGGTGCGGTCCTCGAAATCCGCGTATCCCCACATATGGACCACATGGTTGAGTGGGCCGATCTCGCTGACGAAGTAACCGATCAGGTTGCCGAGGATCGGTTGCTGAATCTCCAGCCCTTCATTCTGCACGAGCGCCAGATAGTCGCGCAGCTTGCCCGAGCGGATGCGGTACATCCGTTCCTCGACGATCATGGCGTGCCTCCCGTGCGGTCCTCGGCGATCTCCTGCCGGATTTTGCGGGCGATGCGGAAGCACTCGACGCCGGCGGGAATGCCGCAATAGACCGCGATCTGGATCAGCGCCGCCTGCAGTTCGGCGTCGGAAAGGCCGTTGCGGATGGCGCCGCGCAAATGAATCTCGAACTCGTGCATGCGGCCCAGCGCCGCGATCATGCCGAGGTTGAGCAGGCTGCGCTGGCGGCGGTCGAGCGCGTCGTCCGCCCAGCATTGCCCCCAGCAATATTCGTTGACCATCTGCTGAAAGGGGCGGGAGAAGTCGTCGGCCGCAGCCATCGCGCGGTCGACATAGGCGTCGCCGAGCACGTCGCGTCGGACGCGTTCACCCGCCCGTTGCAGGGGCTCATCCATGGCTTGCGATCTCCCTGGAATGGTTGGCGGAATGGTCGGCGGGCTTCAGGAAGCGTCTCATCAGCCCCGCCACCGCGTCCGGCGCCTCGATCAGGATCGAATGACGCAAGCCGGGCAGGATGTGCAGTTCGGAACCGGGAATGCTGTCGTGCATGGTGCGGGCCATGCGCGGGTTGGAGCCGATATCCTCTTCGCCCGTCGCGATCAGGGTTGGACAGCGGATCTGGTCGAGGAAGCCGCCGAAGTCGGTTTCCGCCAGGACGCGGTAGGCGGCAGCGTAGCAATCGGGGTCGTTCTCGGCGTTGCGCCGACGCAGCACCCGGATCAGGTCCGGATTGCGTTCCTGGAACCCCTCCGTCAGCCAGCGCGACAGGGAGGCATCATAGTGCGAACCCGGCCGGCCGGCCTGCAAGGCGGCCAGGCGGTCCAGCACCCGCCGCCGTTCCTCCGGGTTGCGGCCGGCGACGGTGGACAGCAGCACGAGACGCTTGACGCGCTCGGGGTGGTTCAAGGTCAGACGCTGCGCGATCAGCCCGCCGAGCGAGAATCCCGCCAGGTTGAAGCGGTCGAACCCGACATGGTCGGCCAGAGCCAGCGTCTCGCCGACGAAATCGTCGATCTCGTAGCGGCCCTTGATCCGGGTGGAACCGCCATGGCCGCGCAGGTCGAAGGTCAGGATGGTGAAGTGGTCGGCGAGCCGTTCGACCACACCGCTCCAGGCCTCCAGGTAGGAGCCGACGCCGTGGACGCAGACCAGCGGCTCCGGACCCCGGCCGTCAAGCCGGTAGTTCAGCGTCACCGGCCCGACTGTGAAGTGACGGGATGCCGCCATGGTCAACGTCCCGCCGCAGCCATGCGCGGCGCCGCCGCGGCAATGCGGCGATCCTCCTCGCGCTGCCGGTCCCGTTCGCGGGCGGCGAAGACGGGCAGCACCTCGCGGGTGAACAGGTCGAGCGTCTTGCGCTGCAACTCGAACGGCAGGTTGAAGGACAGGCCGAGCGAGAACTGGTCCACGCCCGCCGCCTCGTAATCCAGAAGCTTTTCGATCACCTCGTCCGGCGTGCCGAACATGAGGTTCTTCAGGACATTCTCCGGCTTGTAATTGTCGCGGCCGGCGACGCTTTCGTAGGAAACGGCGGTCGGGAATCCGTTGGTCACCGTGCCGATGTTCTGGAACAGGTTCTCGAAACTGCGGCCATAGTCGATGCTGTGCCGCACTGCCAGTTCGGCCTCCTCCGGCCGCTCGTAGCAGCAGGTGCGGCGCTGCATCATGAAGCGCGGGCGCGGCACCTCAGGATGGTCGGCCACCGCCTTGCGGAACTTTTCGCCCAGCACGGCGATCTCGGCGGCCGGGGCGGCCAGCGGCGTCGACAGGATGCTGGCACCGATGCCGACCGCCCAGTCGAAGGTGCCGGGATCGCGGGCGGCCACCCAGATGCGCGGGTGTGGCGTCTGCAACGGCTTGGGTACCGAGGTCGCCAGCGGGAATTTCCAGTAATGGCCGTCATGGGCGTAGTCGCCGGCCCACAGCTTCTGCACCGCCGGCACCAGCTCCTTCATGTAGGCGACACCCTCCTGCTGGGGCATGCCGCCGGCCATGCGGTCGAACTCGTACTGGTAGGCGCCGCGGGCGATGCCGAACTCCAGCCGGCCGCCGGTCAGATGGTCGCACAGCGCCGCCTCCCCGGCCAGCCGGATCGGACTCCAATAGGGAGCGACGACCGTGGCGGTGCCGAGGCGGATGCGCTCGGTATGCTGGGCGAGCCAGGTCAGGATGGTGAAGGGGTTGGGGGAGATCGTGCACTCGATCGTGTGATGTTCGGCGGTCCACAGGGTCTCGAAACCGCCCTGGTCGGCCATTCTCACCAGCTCCAGCATGGTGCTGGTCACGTCGCTCATCGGCGTGTCCGGTGAAAAGCGCTCCATGGCGAGCGCGACGGCGAACTTCATGTCCTGATCCTTTATTCGGGGGAGAAGAAGCCCGGTCGGGGCGGATCAGCGCAGCCGGATGACGAAGGGGTCCTGCATGGCGCCGGAGTAATCGATGACGACGTTCTTCGAGCGCGAGAACTCGCGCATCACGTCGAAGCCGCCACGCCGGCCGTAGCCGCTCTGCTTGAAGCCGCCGTTCGACGACATGTAGGCGGCGGCGCGGTAGGTGTTGATCCAGACCGTGCCGGCGTCGATCCGGGTGGCGAAGCGCATGGCGCGGTCGATGTCGCTGGTCCAGATGCCGGACGCGAGGCCATAGCGGGTGTCGTTCGCCATGGCGATCATCTCGTCTTCCGAGGCGAAGGGCACCACGCCGACGACCGGTCCGAAGATCTCGTCGCGCATGAAGCCCATGTCGTTGCGCGCGTCGGCCAGCACCGTCGGCTCGTAGTACCAGCCCTTTTCCAGGCCGGCCGCCTGGGGCCGCCGGCCGCCGGCCGCCAGCCGGGCACCGTCGCGCAACCCCGAGGCGACATAGCCCTCGACCTTGGCGAGCTGGGCCGACAGGGCGAGCGGACCGATGTCGGTGTTCTCCTCCATCGGATGGTTGACGGTGATGCGTCCGGTGCGGGCGACCAGGGCTTCGACGAAGCGGTCGTAGATGGAGGCCTCGACGAAGCAGCGCGACCCGGCGACGCAGGTCTGCCCGGCGGCGGCGAAGACGCCGGCGACCACACCGTTTACTGCCCGCTCGATGTCCACGTCACCGAACACCACATGGGGCGACTTGCCGCCCAACTCCATTTGGCACGGCACGAGGTTGGCGGCGGCATTGGCGGCGATGCGGCTGCCCGTCTGGGTGCTGCCGGTGAAGACGATCTTGGCGATGGCGGGATGGCGGGTCAGCGCCTCTCCGGCGGTTCCGCCGCCGCCGGTCACCACATTCACCACGCCGTCCGGAAAGCCGGCTTCCGTGACCAGCTCGGCAAGCGCCAGGGTAGAGACGGTGGCGTGTTCCGACGGTTTGATCACCACCGTGTTGCCGATGGCCAGACAGGGCGCCAGCGTGCCGGTCAGCAGCATCAGCGGCGAGTTCCACGGCGTGATCATGCCGACGACACCCAGCGGCTCACGCAGGTTGAAGTTCAGCATGTCGAGCTTGTTTACCGGGATGGTGTCGCCCTGCAGCTTGTCGGCCATCCCGGCGAAGTAGAGGTAGCTGTCGGGGATGGCGCGCATCTGGGCGCGCATCTCCTTGATCAGCTTGCCGTTGTCTCGGGTTTCCATCAGCGCCAGTTCTTCGGCGTTGGCGAGGATCAGCTCGGCCAGACGGCGCACGAGCTTGCCGCGGTCGCTCTGGGTCATGCGCCGCCAGGCCGGATCGACGAATGCGGCCCGTGCAGCGGCGACGGCGTCGTCGACATCCTCCGCGCCGGCGTCGGCCAGCTCGTACCAGGGCTCGGCGGTGGTGGGATCGTAGCTCGGGATGTAGCGGCCGCTTTTCGGTTCCACGAACCGTCCGCCGATATAGAGGGCGCGGCGGGTGCCTTCGAGCGATCTGCAGGTGGTGTGCATCGCGATCTCATATTTTTGTGAAGGAGCGGCGGGGGTCAGCCGTTTTCGGCGAAAGCGCCGGGCCAGGAAGAGGTGCTGCCGTCGACCATCGCCAGCCGCCCGCCATCGCTTGAGTCGATGTAGATGCCGAAGCGGTCCGCTTGCCGTTCCCGGACATAGCGGCGCAGCATCGCCCGGGTCTCGCGCATCGGCATGGCCTCGAAGGGCAGGGCGTCGAGCGCGAAGAAGCGAAAGCCCGGCGGCAGGGTCGTGGTTGCCGCGTCGGTGGAGAGGCGGGCGCGATAGACCAGACAGCCGGCGTCCTGTCCGGTGATGTCGAAGACCGAATAGAGGAAGCTGTCATCCGGCCGCAGCGGCAGCGTACCCCCGTCAGCCAGAAGCAGTGACCGTTCGGCTTTGCGGCTGCGACCACCCGGCAGGCGCCAACCGCCCGCTCCGTCGGACTGCAGCAGGATGCCGTCGTCCGCCTCGACGAGGTAGCCGACCTGAATGCCGTGCGGTGCCTCTGCACCGGCGTCCAGAGGGTCGCGCACCGTCGTGTACTTGCCTCGGCAGAAGCCGAGCGGAGCTGTCCGGCTTGCCGTTTCGCTTGGACCGAAGTCCTGTACACGACCGATGAGAATGAGATGGTCACCGGCGAAGACACGGTCATGCACCGTGCAATCGAACCAGGCGAGGCAATCGGTCAGGACCGGCGCGCCGGTGTGTTTCGGGCCAAACCCGGTTGAGCGGAATTTCTCAGGTGAACGGGAGGCGAAAAGGCTGGAGACATCGGCCTGTCCCTCGTGCAGCAGGTTCACGGCAAAGGATGGCGCGCTGCAGAAGATCGGAAAACTGTACGACCGGTTGCCGATACAGACCAGGACAAGCGGAGGATCGAGTGAAACGGACGTGAAGGAATTCGCCGTGATCCCACGCGGATTTCCCTCTTCGTCAAGCACGGTGACGACCGTGACCCCGGTCGGGAACATGCCGAATGCGTTTCGAAGGTCCCTTTGATTTATGGGCGTTGGTTCATTCGAAGAGACTGTCACGTCAACCTCCCTTCCATGACAAGGACGAGGCTACGCCAGGCGGACGCGGCCATCTTCCTCCGGGGCAGCGGAAGCTGCGACATTTTGTCCCATCGATTCCGAGGAACGCCTCCTGTCCCGGCAGCTACGACGCGGATGCATCGGTTACCGCCGCCCTGGTGGGCGTCGGGTTGATTGTGACGATATGGCCGGGCACAAGTGCCTTCTTATGCGATGTCGCATAATCGACGCCTTATTTCCATAAGGCTCCTTATGCGTTAAGTGAAAAGTTTCCCAAAATAGGATCGTAGCGAAATAAACTGTCTGCTAATTTCGTTTCCTTTCCGTTGCCTGTTTGTCCATGCATGTCAAATGCGATAGGTTTCCCCACATATTGTGTAAATAGGTTTCTGCATTTTCATCCTCTGGCGCATCTGTCCCGATGACGGATGAGCGTGTCGCCAAAAGCACAAGGCCGCCCAAGTGAGGCGGCCTTTGTCGTTGACGGGATAACCGTCCTGCGGCGTGATGAGGTATGAGCACGAAGGAATTTAGGTGCCTTGGCGACTGGTGCCGGCACAACGACACTGTCGCCGTCCGGTGCCGAGCCTGCGGCCGCATGGTGGAGCTTGACCCGCACCCGCTGCTGATGCGCTGGGGGTATGGCCGGCATCCGGCCAACTTGCCATGGCGGTGTAGCGCGTGCGGCGCCGGGCGGGATAGGATCGCTGTGGGGATTGATGCGAGGATACCGTGGCGGTAGTTAGCTGCCCTGCCCTACCGTAGCGCTACGCTCGCCAGATACAGCAGCAGCATCGTCCAGCAGCCGGATGCGTAGCCCTAGAGGAACTTGAGGCGCGGGCTCATGGCGTGCCCTTCCCTTCCGCCTCAGAGCGCAGGACAGATGCCGCCAGCCGGACAGGATCGTCAGGGCGCACCCACATGTTTCGGTTGGCGTTCCAGTTGTTTGGGTCGGATAACTGCCGCACCACCTCCATGATGGCTTTCCTGTCGGCCTCTGCTGTGGAGATGGCGGCCTGCAATTCCTTGATCTGCTGCGCTGCGCCGACAAGAGCCGGTCCCCACACATAGGGGTGGATCAAGCCGTCGTTGGCGCTTTCGCCCATGGTCTCCAGGGCTTCGGGGCTGAGTTTCATTGGGCTGGTCTCCTAGAATAAGGGCATCAGGTCGCACGTAGCGCCGTCAATCCGGCACTGCTTGGCTTTCGCCAGTAGCTCGTCAGCCTTGGCGGTGTCGCCGGCCCATTCAGCGGCGTCGGCAGCGCGCTTGAGGCTGGCGGCTTCTTCGCGGTAGCTGCCGAACAAGTGCGAATTGTCGGCCGGTGGGCGGTAGCGTGGTACGTGGCCGCGGGGAAGGCCGGTGATGGGCTTGGGCATGGTGGTCAGTCCTGGTAGTATCCGCGAAGGGCTTGGGCCAGCCTGATTTCCTTCTCCAGCGATTTCCGAAGATCGGGGGTGGCGTCCCTCGGGATAGGGCCGCTGAACACGCCCATGTTGGAACTGACTGTGCATTCGTCTCTCCCGCGCAGTATCTTCGCGCGCTTGATGTGTGCTCTGCGGCTCATTGTCAGGCTCCGTTGTCTTTCCGCTGGGGGATCGGGGGTGGGGGAGGAGAGGCTAGGCGGCGGTCATTTCGTCGGCGAACAGTTCCGTCCAGACAGGCACGCCGCCTTTCGGGGGAAACTTGACCGTGTACCGCAGGCCAAGCCGGCCGCACGGCTGCACGTTCGTTACCGTTCCAGCCACGCCACGCTGAGCGTACACGCCAACGTCGCCACCGAAGCGGTATGCGGCGTCTTTCGAAATCGTGACCTTGCTGCCGACGGTGAAGGTCATGCCGCAGCCCTTTCATTCATGCCGCGCTCGTAGCCGCGAAGGTACGCAGCCCGCAGCGGCGGGAAGCGCCAGCGAGACGAGCAGTCGCCGTTGTCCATCATGGCGTCGATCCAGCCGTCGCACTCCGCTTTCGCGGCTTGATCGCTGTGGCGAACCTGCGCTGTGGCTTGGGCGATGCTCATGCTGGCCTCCGTCGTTTTGTGTTGCCAAGTGTATTCGCTTCGCATACCATGGGCAAGAGAAAAAGGAGGTGGTATTGTGCGACAAACGGTAATCGGAGCGCATACCTTGGCTAAGAACAAGCCCACCACCTTCCGCCTGTCCGCCGATGTCCAGGCGGCGCTTGAGCGCTTCGCCGAAGACGAGCGCCGCTCAGTGTCGAGCGCGGCGGAGGTGTTGATGGAGGAAGGGCTTAAGCGCCGACGCTACCTGACGCCCACGGGCAAGCTCGGGAAGCTGGCGCAGGATCGGAGCGAATGAAATGAATAAGAGCGTGTACGTGATTGGGGCTTCATCCGGACCTGTGAAAATCGGCGTCGCCTCTGACGTAAAGCGCAGGTGCGTTGCCTTGCAGACCGGAAATCCGGAAGAACTCGTTGTTCACTTCGCGAAGGAAATACCAGACGGGAAGGCTCGCGCAATTGAGGCCGCCGCCCACTCTCTTCTGAGGGAGCGGAGAAAGTGCGGAGAATGGTTCGACATCAGCGTTCGTCAGGCCAGGGAGGCAATCAAGCAGGCGCTTGATACGCTTGATGAGGAACGCGAGAGAACGGATGAGGACAAGGAGGATGATAGGCGCGAGTTTATCGCCTTCCTCGAAAGGCACCAACTGACACAGGTCGAGTTCGCCGCTTGGCTGGGCACCGAAAAGGGCACGGTCTGGCGCTGGACCCTGCCACCGGACGACAAGAACAGCCGCGCCGTGCCGCTGGGCATCCGGGCGTTCTGCATCGCCTACGACCTGATGTCGCCACGGCTGCGTGACCAGCTCGTAAAGCGCCTCAAGTCAGGCGGTGCAGGCGTCCGCCGCGAGACAAAGGGGGATGAGTGATGCAGAGCGGCGACTACATCGACGTTGAGCAAGGCCAGTACGGCCATATCGACGCCTGCCCATTCTGCGGCCATGAGCACAAATACCCGCAGCTTTTCTATAACGGGTATGGGCCGCCTCCGTCCTACGCCGTGACGTGCGGGGCTTGTGGAGCGCAGGGACCGACCAGCCGAGGCCGCGAGCGTGATGACCACTTCGGGGCGCGTGAGGATGCGGTGCGCCTGTGGAACCAAGCGTCGGCTCGCCTGTCCGCCACCCCTTCCCAGGAGCCCAACCCATGAAGCTGACCAGCAATCAGTTAGCGACGCTCAATCGGTTGGCCTGCCTGACGCAGCCATGGAACCCGTCCGGCCGATCCAGCCAGCTTATCCTTGCCGCCCTTGGCCGAATGGGACTGGCGCAGCGCCGGGACGGCTATCCGGTTGGATGGGAGATCAACACGGCGGGCCGTACCGCTCTGTCCGCCAAGGAGGCCGAGAATGGCTAACCTCACCGACGCCGAAAAGGAGCAGGTAGCCGCCTTGGTCCACAGCCTCATCGGCTACCAGATGACCCTCGACAAAGAGGAAGAGATCGCCGCCATCACCGGATGCGATGCCGAGGACGCTGCCCTGGATCACAACATTGAGCGGTGCCAGGAATGCGGTATCTGGACTCAGTCGTGCAACATCAATGCGAACTTGGCAGCGGACGGGGAAGTCATCTGCGTGGACTGCATCCCGGAGGGCGAAGAGGATGGCGAAGATGATTGAGGCAGCGCGTCTGCCCTCCGCCACCGACACCGATACACAGGGGGGAAGCCATGTCTGAGACCATGACCAAGCGCATGGGCCGCACGCTGCATGAGATGGGCAACGCGCGGTCACAGGCGAGCGGTGAGTGGGTCGCACGGCATCTGCTGCAGGCGATGCGAGCCGCCACGGGACCGATGGTGCAGGCCGGGAACGGAGAGGTGTGGGCGGCAATGATCGATGCAGCGCTGAAAGAGGTAAAGACGCCATGACCGCCGCCGAATACTGGAAGCGCTGCGCCCTCTGGCTGGCAAGCGTCCACGGGGCCAATGCTGAGCATGCCGCATCCGTGAAGTCTGTGGGAAAGGGAGAGAAGCGGCGCCAGCGGGATATTGCCACCAAGGCAGCGGACATGATCCGTGGACACTGGCCGCCAGACACCCGCCCCTGCCCCACCGATGAGGGGGTGATTGACCGATTGGAACGGGCAAAGGCCGCACTGCAACCGGAAGGGACGCCATGAGCAAGGAAGACGACGCCATCATCCAGGCCGTGCAGGGCGCGCTCTTTGCCGCTAACCCCGACAACGAAGTTGGATGGGACGAGTGCGGGGAACTCGCCAAGGCAGCCATTGCGGCCTATCTGGGATCGCTGGAGGCGGCGGGATGGGCGGTGGTGCGGAAGGACGCGACGATCAAGCAGGTCTACGCGGCCATCAAGTCGCCAGACCAGTACGATCCGGCCATAGCGACCTATCGGACCATGGTCGCAGCATCTCCTAAGCCGCCAGGACTGGGGGATTGAATGCGCAAGCCGATTGATGCGTTGTTCGACACGGCGTCCTTTGCCTGCACCAAGTGCGGGGCGAAAGCCTGGACGTGCTCGTGCTGGGTGAAGTGCTCGTGCGGCTGGTCATTCGAGAATGGCGGGCAATGCCGCAACCCGGTCCACGGCAACCTCATCGCCCTGGAGTGCCCGACATGCGGCAGGAAGGGAGAGGCGCCACGGGAGAGCCACGATCTGCCAGGAACGGCGCGCGTTGTCACTCCCTGCCCCGACTGCGACAAGCCGGGCGACCGGCCGGAAGTCCTCTACTTCGACAAGGACGGCCGACAGATTTTCGATGACGTGGCGTTCTGAGTGATGCGGTAGGCCTGCGCTACCTGACGGACTTGGGGAGCTCTGAGCGACAGGACGCCGGGCGAGGCACTACCCGCCCGGCAGCAACGATCAACCATCCGCCATAATGGCAGCGTATTCCTTGTCCAACTCGTTCATCCGATGGCCGCCGCGCCAGTCGGTCTGGTCCC
>NZ_JAMSLU010000001.1:2460000-2747483 GCF_023806445.1 Azospirillum sp. A1-3 | reverse complement strand
GCTCCCTTACTCCCGCTCCTTCCGCCGGCCGGCCCCACCGCCGTGGCGGCGCGGGATCACCCCGCAACCGGCCCCAAATCCGGTTCTGCAACCGGAATAGCCGCCCGTCTGGTCCAGCCCGGAAGACTCCGGGCAAGGATAACCCCGAACGGAACACCATACCCAAAAAGCACGCGCAAGAGTCGACGGGATCGTAAATCCCGCCCCAAGCACGACAGCTTGTAAGTAAAAGAAGATCGTGCGAACGACCGGGACTCAACAAGCCCTGATCCGGCGTAAGACCTTCAGTATTTCACTGCTGTGTTCAACCGGACACAGAGTGTTGCATCACCCCAATTCGTCCGGCCGAATGGATCAAAAGTCTAACGAGGCCGCGGAAATCTGGCAATGGGACAGATGGCGAACGGCCCAAAAAGATAAAAACGTTCGCTTTGACCACAAGACCGATCCCGAATCTCATACGCGGCCCTAAGAACAATCTAAGACAATTGTCGAGCATCCGCATATTTACTTTAAACGCAAAAAGCCGCGCCCCGAGTCACGGGCGCGGCTTTTTGAAAGCAGCGGATGAAGACTCGATCAGAGAGCCTTGATCGCAGCCGACAGACGCGACAGCTTGCGCGACACAGTGTTCTTGTGCAGCACGCCCTTGGACACGCCGCGCATCAGCTCCGGCTGAGCGGACTTGAACGCCTCGGCGGCGGCGGACTTGTCGCCGCTCTGGATCGCGCCCTCGACCTTCTTCACGAAGGAACGGATGCGGCTGATGCGGGCACGGTTGACTTCCGTGCGACGCTCGGTCTGACGAATGCGCTTTTCAGCGGACTTATGATTGGCCATGGAAACCCTACTCCGAACGACACGGCTGTCGTGATGCGAGCGCGCCTTATACGCGGCAGCGCACCCCGAGTCAAGGCGTGGTCGCCCGTTGATTTTGACTAATCGTAACTAAACGACATCTTGATGGGATCTGGTCCGTCCCCCGCAAGATGCAGGGGACGGCTCAGCAGGCAGAGTCAACGCCGGGTTGGCGCTGTATCGGCGACTCAGCGATTCTTCCAGCCGGGCTGGCGCTTCTCGGCGAAGGCCGCCATGCCTTCCTTCTGGTCTTCGGTGGCGAAGGTCGAATGGAACAGGCGGCGTTCGAAGCGGATGCCCTCGGCCAGGGTCGATTCATAGGCGACGTTGACCGCCTCCTTCGCCATGGCGATGACCGGCTGCGACAGCGAGGCGATCTTGGTGGCGACCTTCACCGCCTCCTCGACCAGCTCGGCGGCCGGGACGATGCGGGAGACGAGGCCGCAGCGCTCGGCCTCGGCGGCGTCGATCATGCGGCCGGTCAGGACCATCTCCATCGCCTTGGACTTGCCGACGAAGCGGGTCAGGCGCTGGGTGCCGCCGGCGCCGGGGATGGTGCCGATGGTGACTTCCGGCTGGCCGAACTTGGCGGTGTCGGCCGCCAGGATGAAGTCGGCCATCATCGCCAGCTCGCAGCCGCCGCCGAGCGCGAAACCGGCGACCGCGGCGATGGTCGGCTTGCGGCACTTGGCCAGCCGCTCCCACTTCGCGGTGATGAAGTTGGAGTTGTAGACATCCATATAGGAGAAGCCGGCCATCTCCTTGATGTCGGCGCCGGCGGCGAAGGCGCGCTCCGACCCGGTGACGACGATGGCGCCGATGGCGGAATCGGCCTCGAAGGCGTCCAGCGCCTGGCCCAGCTCGGTCACCAGCTGGTCGCACAGCGCGTTCAACGCCTTCGGACGGTTCAGCGTGATCAGGCCGACCGGGCCGCGGGTCTCGACGAGGATGGTTTCATAGGACATGGCTGCAGCACTCTCCCGATGGGGCGAGCCCGGTTGCCTCCGGGACTCGTGGTTGTTGAGATGTTCGATCCTGAACCGGCGCGAGTATGGCGGGTGTCCCCGCGATCAGCGCGGCGTCAAAGTGAAGCGGACGGCGGTCGCGGCCTTCTGACCAGTGCCTTGGCCGGCCGGCTTGGGGAACTCCAGCCGCAATTCCTCGCCCTCGCGGACGAAGACGCGGTCGGCGGTCCGGCGCCAGCCAAGCTGCGGCAGGGTCTGGTCGTAGAAGGCCAGCACCGCCTGACGCGGCACCTCGCCCGACAGCACGGCCTGGACGATCCGCCCGCCCGGCTTGTCGAAAACTAGCGGTTCCGATTCGGCGGTCGCCAGCCCGGGCATCACCGGAACGTCGGTGAAGCCGGGGACGAACGGCCCGGACTCGGCAAAAGCCGGTGGGGCCGCTTGAGCCGGAGAAATGGGAACGAGGAAGCTCCCCAGGCCCGCGACCGCGGGGCCGGCAAGGAGGAAAGCGGCGGACGCCGCCCGGAGCATGGCCGGTAGAGCCGTCATGCCCCAGCTATATCACCGTTGGCGCGCCGCACAAAAGAAAGTCGAGCGGCCTGACTGTACAATCCGCTGAACGCCCCCCGTCCGGGCACGGTCGCAGTCGCAATCGGGGCAGCCCTCCCCCTCCCGGTCGTAGACGGCGAACTGGTGCTGGAAATAGCCCAGTTCCCCCGACGCCTGCCGGTAGTCGCGCAAGGAGGAGCCGCCGGCGGCGATCGCCCGCTCCAGCACCTCGCGCACCGCGGTGGCGAGCCGGTCAACCTCCGCGGCCGTCAGGCTGGCGGATGTCCGGGTCGGCAGAATGCCGGACTGGTACAGCGCCTCCGACACATAGATGTTGCCGAGCCCGGCGACGATGCTCTGGTCGAGCAGGGCGGCCTTGATCGGCGTGATCTTGCCGGCCAGCCGGCGGGCCAGCTCGGGACCGGAGAACTCGTTGCCCAGCGGCTCCGGTCCCAGGTTGCGCAGCATCGGGTGGTCGCCCAGCGCGTCGGCCACCGTCAGGTCCATCAGCCCGAAGCGGCGGGCGTCGTTGAAGGTCACCACGGTCCCGGCGTCGGTCTCGAATACCACATGGTCGTGCTTGTCGAATGCGTCGGGCCGTTCCGGCGCGATGATCATGCGGCCGGACATGCCGAGATGGGCGATCAGCACGCCGCCGTCATCCAGATGCATCAGGATGTATTTGGCCCGCCGCCGCACCGACTCGACACGCCGGCCGGTCAGCCGTTCGCAGAAGCGCGGCGGAAAGGGGGTGCGCAGGTTCGGCCGCCGCTGCTCCACACGGACCAGCCGCCGGCCTTCGAGATGCGGGGCGAGGCCCCGGCACACCGTCTCGACTTCGGGAAGTTCAGGCATCGGCAGAGTGTGGGGTGGGTGGGATGGAAGTTAAAGCCCTTACCGATACTCTTTAAACCGCTCGGTCGCCTGAATCAGCGCGGCGCGGATGCCGGGTTCCATGGCGGAGTGGCCGGCATCGGGGACGATGCGGTAGTCGGCTTCCGGCCAGGCGCGGTGCAGCGCGTCGGCGGAGATCACCGGGCAGACGATGTCGTAGCGGCCCTGGACGATCACCCCCGGCAGATGGCGGATGCGGGAGACGTCGCGCAGCAGCTTGTCTTCCGGCGTGAAGCGGTTGGAGCGGAAATAATGCGCCTCGATCCGCGCCAGCCCCAGGGCGTGGCGGTCCTCGCCGCTGGCCGCGATCAGGTCGGGCGACGGCAGCAGGGCGGAACAGCTGCCCTCATAGATGCTCCACACCCGCGCCGCGGCCATGCGCACCATCGGGTCGGCCGAATCGAGCCGCTTCCAGTAGGCCTCCAGCAGATCGTCGCGCTCGTCCTCCGGGATATGGCCGGCGAAGGCGGCCCAGGCCTCGGGGAAGAGGATGCGCATGGAATAGAGGAACCAGTCGATCTCCGCCTTCCGCATCAGGAAGATGCCGCGCAGGATCAGGCCCAGGCAGCGGTCGGGATGGGTCTGGGCATAGGCGAGCGCCAGCGTCGAACCCCAGGAGCCGCCGAACAGGTGCCAGCGCTCGATGCCAAGGTGCCGGCGCAGCGTCTCGATGTCCTCGACCAGCCGTTCGGTGGTGTTCTCGCGCGTTTCGCCCAGCGGCGTGGAGCGGCCGGCGCCGCGCTGGTCCATCACGACGATGCGGTAATGGGCGGGGTCGAAGAAGCGGCGGTGGGTGGGCGAGGCGCCGGCCCCCGGCCCGCCATGCAGGAACATCACCGGCACGCCGCGCGGGTTGCCCGCCTGCTCCCAATAGACCGTGTGGATCCCGTCGACGGCGAGGGTGCCGGTCTGGAACGGGTCGATGGGCGGATAGAAGTCGCTGCGGGGCATGGCCATGCATCCAGTGGTCCGGGCCACAAGTGTAGAGGAGCCACCGGGGCTTGCGCCAGCACGACGAAGTCGCGAAACGACAAAGGCCGCCCGGAGGCGGCCTTGCATGTCGATCATATCTTTCTGGAGAAGATGGCGCGCCCGAAGAGATTCGAACTCCTGACCCTCAGATTCGTAGTCTGATGCTCTATCCAGCTGAGCTACGGGCGCGCTGTGTCGTCTTCCCTGTCGGCACCGGCGGCAGGCCGTCGGCGTCGAGGCGCGCAACCTACTCAAAAGCTTCACCGGGCGCAAGCGCTTTTCTTCAAAAAATTTCCGGCGCGTCGCCCGGCCCGTTTCCGCCTACAGCCGGTCGGCCAAGCCGGCACAATCCAGCACCACGCCGCGCCGCGCGAAGGCGGCGAACAGGCCGCGCACCGCCTCGCGATGGGCCGGCGGAATGCGCAAGGGGCGCTGTCTGGTGAAGAAATTGCAGAAGGACTCGCCGGCGGTGAACTGGGTGCGACCGCCGGGGCTGCGCCAGTCGGTGCCGGCCCCCAGCTCGAGCAGTGCCGTGGCGCTCGCCCAGCTCATGCTCTCCACCGCCGCCAGGAGCGGCGTCGCGTTGCCCCATACGACATTGAGATCGACGCCGGCGCGGGCCAGCAGCCGCAGATGCTCCGGCTGGTCGGAGCGCACGGCCTCGTGGATCACCGGCTTGTCGTTGCTCCCACGGGCATTGGGATCGGCCCGCCCGGCCAGCAGGACGCGGGTGAAGGCGGGGTCCTCCAGCCGCACCGCATACATCAGCGGCGGCTCGCCCCCCGCCGTCTTGACGTTCGCGTCGGCACCGGCGGCCAGCAGCGCCTTGGCCGTCTCGTTCGTCGGAGCGGGAAAGATGAAGAAGATCGGGCGGAAGCCGTCGCGGCCGACGCCGTTGGGGTCGACGCCGCTGCGCAGAGCCTCGACCACCTTCGATACGCGGCCTTCCTGCACGTCGTCGGCCAGGGCCGCCAGCTTCGGATCGTCGAAATAGCGGCTGGTGTCCAGTCTGCGGGCGGTGGCGCCCATGGCATTGCTCTCCTGACTCATTGCACATCCGGCGGCGAGGACGACCGCCAGCATCACACGGAAGACCAGCCGGAGGATCATCCGGACGCCCCCTGCCCCGATGCCTCTTGCCCCGATCCCTCTTGCAAGGTGGCGACGTCCTCGCTCTTCTCGCGCTCGATGCCGTTGATGGCGCTGAGGATGGAATGCTGCCCGCCAGGGCTGGTCATCGGCACCGGCTTGCCGGCATCGTCGAGCGCCGGGATGGTGACGACCGGCCCGATGGCCGGCGGCAGCAGGTTGCCCTGACTGACGAGATTCTTCAACGCGCGGGGCAAAGCGGTGGTTCCGCCTTCAACCAGCTGGCGCGTGTCGGGCGAGAGGAACGGGAAGCCCAGCTTGTCGGCGATGAAGTTGCCGGCGGCCACAGGCATGCCGATCCCGGACCCCAGACCGCCGGCCAGCAGCCCGACCCCCGATTGCAGGGCGGCCGAATTCTGGACGCCGGTCAGGGGATCGCCGGGTGTCCGGAACTGCAGGAAGTCCGAGGGATCGCCGGTGTCGCCGCCGACCGTCTTGGGATTGAGACCGGCCGCGTTGAACATCATGCCGGTCAGGCCGCCGGACACGCCTGCCGCCTGCGCCTTGCCGCCGCCGAGCGAATGGCCGGTGACCATGACGTCGGGGCCGAGCTTGTTGGCGACGTTGGCGCCGAGTTGGGCGGCAGCCTTGTACTGGATCGTCTCGCCCCCCAGCGCCTGATCCATGTTGGTCTGCAGATCCTCCATCTCGCTCGGCACCGTGCCGCGGAAGGCGAGGACCGTCTGCTGTCCGCCCGGCCAGTCCGCCGGGGTGCGGTAGATCGTGGCCTTGGCGTCGCGCAGCAGCGCCGGATCGATGCCGGCCTTGTTCAGTTCCGAGTCGCTCATGGCCGTCCAGCCGAGCGGCGGATCATTCTTGGGCGGCTTGCCGTACTGGTCGTAGGTGTCGCCCGACAGGCGGGCCAGTTCGACCGCCCGGTTGTCGCGGGCCAGCCGTTCGGCCGCCGCCTTCTGCGCAGGGGTGCTGCCGGCGCCGCGCCCCTTGTCGATCAGGGATTGGCGCTGGTTCAGCCGGTCGATCTTGGCCTCGACCGAGTTCGGACAGGCTTCGACCACCCGCTGGCGCGGCGTGCGGGCCGGGGACAGCTGCTCTTTCGCCGCCTTGTAGAGGCGGCCGACCACCGGCTGCGACTCCATCGCCTTGTCGGCGAGGTAGGCGGTGCCCTGGACCGCCGCCTTTCCGGTCTCGGCGGCGGCGCGCATGCCAAAGCCGGCAACGCGGCCGGTGGCCTTGGCGGTCTCGACCACCGCATCGCTTGCGGCACCGGCCGCCGATTTGGCCATATCGGCCGCCGCCGAGATCGCGGCCTGCGCAGAGGAGGCGGCCCGCACCGCGGCTTGGCGGGCGGCGTCGGAGGCCGCCGCGTAGGCCTCGGCCAGAGCATCACCCCAGCTCATGCCGCGCCGTCCTTCCGGCCTTCCGCCAGCAGGGCGAAGAGGGTCAGGGCGGTGCGCTCGACCCCATCGGCCTTTTCGGTCGGCGTCAGTGCCGGATCGTTCAGGATTTGGGACATGGCCGGAAAGCGGCGGTCGAAGTCGATCCCCATCGTCCAGGCCGTGACGATGTAGCGGCCGAGGTCGCGCTCCGTCTCCAGCCCGTATCCGCGCGCCCGCTCATATTGCTGGCGCAGGGTCTGCCGTCCCTCGGCGGTGTCGAGAACCGGGCCGGCCTTGGGATCCGACTGTGTCAGGATGCGGATCATCTTCCGCAGGAACCCTTCCACCGCCAGCGTTTCGACCTGCCGGTCCGAAAGCGTGAGACCGGTTGCCATGCCTCTCTCTTCTGCTCGTCAAAAAACGGATCGCAGATCGACAGTAAGGGAGCAACCGAAGACGCAACAGTAATTTCAAGGGGCGAAGGCCGGGCGGGCGGGAACCGGCGATCCAAGTCCGGCGCAAGATGGGCCGGTGAAATTTGGCAGTGGCGCCAGAGCGACCAAGCCTGAAAACGCAAAAAGCGGCCGAAGGGCCGCCTGCTGTCAAATCGCCGAATTTTCAGAACCTGTATTCGAAGCAGAATGGCGCGCCCGAAGAGATTCGAACTCCTGACCCTCAGATTCGTAGTCTGATGCTCTATCCAGCTGAGCTACGGGCGCGCTGTGTATTCTGCGACGGTCGGCAGTGTCACCTTCCGTCCATCCCGGCGTCGGCGGCGGGCCGTCGGCGTCGAGGCGCGCAACATACTCAAAGCCCCCCGGCCCCGCAAGCGCTTTTTTCACGAAATTTCGGCAGCCCTGCGGCGTCGGAGCATGGGCATACAAATAGCCCCCGATTGCCCGGCGGCGGCGGCTGGGTTATACAGTCCGCTTGCTGTTTTTGGAGAGTCAGTCCCGTGGCCGAAGCCCCCTTCAACAAGCATTTCCCGGTGTCCTGGGAAGAGCTCCACCGCAATGCCAAGGCGCTGGCCTGGCGCCTGATCGACCGCGGCCCGTGGAAGGGCATCATCGCGATCACGCGCGGCGGCATGGTTCCTGCGGCGATCATCGCGCGCGAGCTTGAGATCCGCATGATCGACACCGTCTGCGT
Source organism: Azospirillum sp. A1-3 (assembly GCF_023806445.1). NCBI lineage: Bacteria > Pseudomonadati > Pseudomonadota > Alphaproteobacteria > Rhodospirillales > Azospirillaceae > Azospirillum > Azospirillum sp. A1-3. The sequence goes on along the minus strand of NZ_JAMSLU010000001.1, from coordinate 2,739,610 downwards.
CTCCAGCTACGACCACCAGCAGCAGCGCAACGCGACGGTGCTGAAGGGTGTCGAGGGCGCCAACGCCGGCGACGGCGAGGGGTGGCTGATCATCGACGATCTGGTGGACACCGGCAAGACGGCGGAAGTCGTGCGCAAGATGCTGCCGAAGGCGCATTTCGCCACCGTCTACGCCAAGCCGGCCGGCCGGCCGCTGGTCGACACCTTCATCACCGAAGTCAGCCAGGACACCTGGATCCACTTCCCCTGGGACATCGAGCTGCAGTTCTCGCAGCCGATCGCCAAGCTGCGGCAGGGCTGAGCGGTTCCGTCCACGGCGCGGCCGCCCGCATCCGCCGGGGGCCGCGCCTGGAGCCTGCGCCTTCTCCGGGTCATTACATAAAAATTTACCGTTTGCGTCCTAAATGACGCGCGGCGGCGCCTCCGCGCCCGCCTATCGCTTCCCAACATCGCGTGGCGGCCCGCGCATGACCGACGAAATACGCCCGGAAGAGCTGCACCAGGACGAGCTGCGGCACAAGATCGACGCCCTGGTGGCGCGGCTGCCGGCCAGCCTCGTCTACAGCCTGCTGAGCGAGATCGAGGGCATGGACAGCGAGCCGACCGACCGTGTCCAGCTCGTCCGCCAATATGTCATCGAGTATCTGAACCGCCAGCGCACCAACCGCGCCCGGCGCCTGTTCACCAACCTGTTCGAAGCCTTCCTGATCGACGACGACGTGCTCTATCACGGCGGCGTCGCCGTCCCCGGCATGCTGCAGCGGGTCGATGTCGGCGCCCTGTGGGAGGCGTTGAGCCGCGACGCCTTTCCGCTGCTGGCGGTGGAGGCGCAGGAGACGCTGGACGAGATGGCCCGCGGCGAGGTGATCGACCGCATCCTGCGCTCCCCCGTCGCCATGGTGATGAAGGAGCGGATGCGGGTCGCCGCGGTGAAGCATCTGGATGCCGTACTGGCCAACAAGAAGTCGACGGAGGAGCTGCTGGCCGGCATGTCGCGCAACCGGCCGCGCCGCACCCGGCTGATGTCGGGCTTCCTGGAAAAGACGCCGACCATCGATGTCAACACGCTGCGGCTGATGCATCTGGTGCTGACCCATGCCGAGGGGGCGGGCAAACCGGTCGCCGAGCGGCTGGAGGAGTTCCCCGCCAGTTGCGGCGGCGAGGCGGAGGCGAACCGGCTGGCCGACCGGCTGCTGGACGCGACGGACCAGCTGCGCGACCGCTGCGGCGATGATCTGGCGAATTTGCTGCCGCTGTCGGTGCTGACGGTGAAGCGCAACTATCCGGTGGCGGCGCTGTATATCCGGCAGAGCGGCGTCGATCCCGGCCGCGGCGACGCCATGACCGCGGCGCTGACCGGCCATTTCATCGGCGTCACCCGCGCGCTGACCGCGGCGCTGACCGTCATCCTGAAGCTGAACGACCGGGTCCCCGGCTCCGCCATCCGGCCCAGCGCCAAGGAGAAGGCACGGCTGGAGGCGCTGGTGCAGCGTCTGGACCAGCTGGTCCACGCCGCCACCTCGGCCGGGCTGATGGAGGACCGCCGCAGCGAGCCGGCCTTCCGCAACGCCTGGACCCAGGCGGCGAAGATCATCGGGTCGCGTGTCGCCGCGGTGGCGATGGAACGCTCCGCCCAGGCGGCAGCCGCCCGGCGCCAGCCGGTGATCGACCATGCCGACGTCGTGTGGCTCGACCGGCTGCTGTGGCGCTGGCAGGCGATGTCGCGCGATTTCGGCTTCGAGACCTACGATCTGGTGAAGTGGCGCGAAAGCCTGCTGGAGGAGCTGCGCGCCAATGTCGAAAAGGCGATGAAGTTCGAGGAGACCGACCCGCTGGACGAGCGGATGGAGCATCTCCTGCGCATCGACGGCATCGCCGGCGTGTTCGGCCAGCGCGTCAGCGCCTGGATCCCCACCTTCAGCCACAACATGACCCGCCTGCTGTCGCACCGGCTGGAGCGCGGCGGCGAGCTGGGCGCGGACGAGCAGGCGATCATCGACGACCTCGTCGCCACGGCGCGCACCGAAGTCGGCAAGTCGCGCTATTGGAAGAGCAACGAGCTGATGGACCTGATCGAACTGTCGGAGCGGACGCGGTCGGTGGGGTGAGGGGTTGCTGCTGACGGTGCCCCCTCCCTAACCCTCCCCCACCTTCGGTGGGAGAGGGGACTGCCGCTGCTTCGGCAGTTAGGTCACGCCGACAAGCGTTCTACCCCCTCTCCCGCGAAGCGGGGGAGGGATGGGGAGGGGGCACCGTCAGCCGACTACATAACCCCCGACGACCGATGCCGCGGGTCGAGCCAATCCCGCAGGCCATCTCCCAACATCGTCAGCCCCATGACGCTCAGCGCAATCGCCACACCCGGAAACACCGCCTGCAAGGGCGCGGTGAACAGGTAGGTCTGGGCGTCGCCCAGCATCCGGCCCCAGCTGGGGCTTGGCGGCTGGATGCCGAGGCCGAGGTAGCTCAGCGCCGCCTCGTTGACGATGGCGACGGCGAACAGCACGGTGGCCTGGACCACGATGATGCCGGCGATGTTGGGCAGCACATGCACCAGCGTCGCCGACGCAGGACCCCGCCCCAGCGCCAGCGCCGCCCCGACGAAGGGCCGCCGCCACACCGCCAGCGCCGCGCCGCGGGTGACGCGGGCCAGCACCGCGGCATTGAACAGCGCCAAAGCCAGCACGACGTTGACCGCTCCGGCGCCCATTGCCGCGGTCAACAGGATCGCCGTCAGCACGGCCGGAAAGGCGAAGACCAGATCGCCCAGCCGCGCCACCACCTCGTCCCCCCAGCGGCCCAGACCGGCGGCCAGCAGCCCCAGCGGCACCCCTCCCAGCAGGCCGAGCCCGACCGCCGCCGCCCCGACCACCAGCGAGTTGCGGGCGCCGACCATGATCATCGACAGCACGTCGCGCCCGAAATGGTCGGTGCCGAGCCAATGGGCGGCGCTGGGCGGCTTCAGCCGGGCGATCACCCGCACCTGCTCCGCCGGGTAGGGAGTCCACAGCAGCGACAGCAGCGCCATGGCAACCAGCAGCAGGGTCAGCGCGACGCCAAGATAAAGGGAGAGCGGAAGACGCCGCCTCACGACGACAGTCCCTTTGGGCGGGGATCGGCGAGCGCGCAGGCAATGTCGACCAAAGCGTTCACCACCACGACGAACAGCGCCAGCAGCACGACCACCCCCTGTACCACGATCAGGTCGCGCTGGCCGATGGCTTGATAGAGCAGCCTGCCCAGCCCCGGCAGGGTGAAGACATTCTCCACCACCACCGCCCCAGCCACCAGGAAGGAGATCTGCAGCCCCAGCACCGTCGCCACCGGGATCAGGGCGTTGGGCAGGGCGTGGCGCAGCAGCACCGCGCTGCGGCTGACGCCCTTGGCGCGGGCGGTGCGGATGTGGTCCTCGGCCAGCGTGTCGAGGACGGCGGTGCGGGTGACGCGGGCGAGGATGGCGGCCTCCGGCAGCGCCAGCGCCAGGGCGGGAAGCAGCAGCGCATGCAGGGCCGGGCCGATTCCGCCGCTCCAGCCGGGCCCAGTCCAACCAGGGAATCCGCCGGCCGGGAACCAGTGCAGGGTCAGGGAGAACAGCAGGATCAGCAGGATGGCGATCCAGAAGCTGGGCATCGACACGCCGAGCTGAGAGAAGCCGAGCACCGCCCAGTCCCCGCCCCTGCCCCGCCGCGCCGCCGCCAGCAGACCGAGCGGCAGGGCCAGAGCCGTGCTGATGACCAGCGACAGCAGGGCCAGCGGCAAGGTCACCGCCAGCCGTTCCGCCACCAGCTCCGCCACCGGGCGGGCGTAGGTCAGGCTGACGCCCAGGTCGCCGCGGGCAAGCGCGCCGGCCCACTGCAGGTAGCGGGTAAGGATGGGCTGGTCGAGCCCCATCTGGCTGCGCAGGGCCGCCAGCGTGTCGGGCTGCGCGTTGACACCCAGCATCAGCAGGGCCGGGTCGCCGGGAACCAGCTGCAGCACCGCGAAGACCACGATGCTGGCCAGCCAGACGGTGACGATCAGGCTGACCAGCCGTCGCAGCAGGAACGCAATCACGCGGGGGCTATCCTTACTTCCAGGAAACGCCGGTGACGTCGTTGGCCTGGATCGGGCGGTTCACCCACATGCCGGTCAGGCCGGCCTTCTGCACCGTCACCGACGGCAGCATGAAGAGGAAGCCGTTGACCGCATCCTCCGCCAGCACCTTCTGCTCCTCGCCGTAGAGGGCGTTGCGCTTGGCGGGATCCTGGGTGCGGTTCAACTCGTCGTTCAGGGCGTTGAAGCGCTCGCTCTTGTAATTGAAGTAGTAGTCGGGCCGGGCGTAGATGTCGATGTCCAGCGGCTCGGTATGGGCGATCATGGTCAGGTCGTAATCCTTGCCCTTGAACGTCTTTTCCAGCCAGGCCGCCCATTCCACCGGCTCGATCTTCGCGCGGATGCCGACCTCCGCCAGCATGGCGGCGATCAGCTCGCCGCCTCGGCGCGCATAGGGCGGCGGCGGCAGGCGCAGCGTGGTGTCGAAGCCGTTGGGGTAACCGGCCTCGGCCAGCAACGCCTTCGCCTTGGCCGGGTCGTAGGGATACATGCCGGTCAGGTCGACATAGCCCTCGCGGTGCGGCGGGAAATGGCTGCCGATGGCGACGCCGTTGCCGTAGAGCACGCCGTCGATCAGCGTCTTGCGGTCGATGGCATAGGCCATGGCGCGGCGGACGCGGACATCGTCGAAGGGCTTGCGGGCGTTGTTGGTCGACAGGATGGTCTCGCCTTCCGTCGAGCCGACCATCACCGTGAATTTCGGGTCGTTGCGGAACTCCGGCAGCGCCTCGTAGGTGCTGAACAGGGTGAAGGCGTCGATGTCACCGGCCTTCAGCGCTGCGACCTGGGCGGCGGGGTCGCTGATGAAGCGGAAGGTGACGCGGTCGAGCTTCGGCTTCAGTCCGTCATAGTCCGGGTTGCGGACAAGGACGACGCGGTCGCCGGCGACCCAGCGGTCGAACTTGAAGGGACCGGTGCCGACCGGCTTCTGCTTGTTGGTCGCCGCCGATTCCGGGGCGACGATGGCGGCGTCGCCGCTGGCCATGTGGAACAGGAACAGGCCGTCGGGGCGCGACAGGGTGACGACCACCGTCTGCGGGTCCGGCGTCTCCACCTGGGAGATCGGGGCGAAATAAGCCTTCTGGGCGTTGACGGAGTCGGCGGCGCGGGCGCGGTCGAGCGTGAACTTCACGTCGGCGGAATCGGCGGCGGTGCCGTCATGGAACTTCGCGTTCGGACGCAGGGTGAAGCGGTAGGTCAGCCCGTCGCCCGACACCGTCCAGCGTTCCGCCAGACCGGGGACCAGCTTGCCGTCGGCATCGACACGCAGCAGCGGTTCGAACAGGTTGGCGTAGGTGACTTCCTTGATGGCGCCGGCCGCACCGGCGGTCGGGTCCAGATGCGGCGGCTCCAGCGCCATGCCGACGACGAGGTCGGTGCGCGGCTGGGCCGTTGCCGTCAGGGATGTGGCGGCCAGCGCCAGCGCTGCTGCGGCAGCCAGGGTGAAACGCTGCTTGGCGGTCGACATGGTTGGCAAACTCCCCCGTCTCGTCGTTATCGACGTTCTCTTTGCCGCGATGATGCGGTGCGGCGAGGGAGAGCGCAAGCGAAGCCGCCGGCCGTTTTCATTGTCGCGACGGCTATTCCACCCACCAGCTTTCCAGCATCGGGCCATAAAGCGGGGTGACGGCGGAGCGGTGCAGGGTCGACCAGCGGGCGATGCGGTCCACCGGGCTGTGGAACAGCGGAACCATGTAATGCCCCCACAGAAGAACCCGGTCCAACGCCCGCACCCGACCGACCAGGGCGGCCCGCGTCGTGGCGGCGGCGATGGACCGGGCGAGCGCATCGACCACCGGGTCGCGGATACCGGCAAGGTTGCGGCTACCCTCCTGCCCGGCCGCATCGGATCCGTAATAATAGAGCTGCTCGTTGCCCGGCGACAGGCTGGATGCCCACCAGCGCATGGTCATATCGAAATCGAAACCATCCAACCGGGCCTGGAACTGGGCACTGTCGACCGTGCGGACGCGCGCCTCGATGCCCAGCGGTTCCAGCGAACGGGCGAACTCCAGCGCCACCCGTTCCTCCGCCGGGTCGGACAGGAGAATTTCGAAGGCGAAACGATTTCCCGCCGCATCGGTCAGCCTTCCGTCGCGCACCCGCCAGCCGGCCTGCTCCAGCAGCCGCAGCGCCTCGCGCCGGTTGGCCCGCAGGCCGCCGGGGCCGTTCCCGCTGTCTGGCAGGGTGAAGGGCTTGGTGAAGAGGTCCGGCGGCAGGCGGTCGCGGAAAGGCTCCAGCGCCTGCAACTCCTCCCCCTCCGGCAAGCCGTGGGCGGCGAGTTCGGAGTTGGGGTAGTAGCTGGCGGTGCGGGTCAGCAGGCCGTGGAACAGGTTGCGGCCGATCCAGTCGAAATCGGTCGCCATCCCTAGCGCCCGGCGCACCCGGACATCGGCGAAAATCGGCCGGCGGGTGTTGAAGATCAGGCCGCGCGCCGGTTCTGGGCGGTGGTTCGGCAACTCCTCGCGAATGATGCGGCCGTCGCGCAGGGCCGGGCCATCGTAGCCGGTGGCCCATTTCGCCGGATCGCTTTCGTAACGAACGTCGCCCTGCCCGGCCTTGAAGGCTTCCAGCGCCACGGAATCGTCGCGGTAATAGTCGAACTCCAGACGGTCGGCGTTGAACTGGCCGACACGGACCGGCAGGTCGCGGCCCCAATAGTCGCGCACCCGCTCGTAGACGATGCGGCGGCCGGGATCGACAGCGGCGACACGGTAGGGACCGCTGCCCAGGATCGGCTCCAGCGTCGTACGGCTGAAGTCGCGGCCCGCCCAGAAGGCCTTGGAATGGATTGGCATCAATCCCATCAGCAGCGGCATCTCGCGGTCGATGCTGCCGTCCGGGTTGGGTGAGAAGGCGAAGCGGACGGTCTGCGGGTCGGGCGCCTCGGCCGCCGTGACCTTGGCGTAGAACAGGCGGCGGTTGGGGGTGCCGTGCAACCGCTGCGCCTCCAGCGAGAACAGCACGTCGGCGGCGGTCACCGGCGTCCCGTCATGCCAGCGCGCCTTGGGGTTGATGTGGAAGGTGACGGCGGAGCGGTCGTCGGCCACCTCCACCCGGTCGGCCAGCAGGCCGTAGAGCGAGAAGGGCTCGTCCCACGACCGCGTCAGCAGCGTTTCGAAGACATAGCCCATCCCCAGCGCCGGCACGCCCTTGACGATGTGCGGGTGCAGGCTGTCGAAGCTGCCGGTCACCGCCTGCCGGATGGTGCCCCCCTTGGGCGCCGCCGGATTGACGTAGGGAAAGGCGGTGAAGTCCGGCGGCAGCGCAAGGTCACCATGCATGGCAATGCCGTGATGGGGGGACTCAGCCACCGTCGGATGGGGCGCCAGCAGAGCCAGAAGGATGAGGAGAAGGACGATCGGGCGGGCCATGGCCGTCAGGGTTGCCGCTTTGCCGCACCTGCGCAAGAGCCAGCGCAAGTTCCTTGGACTCAGGGTGCGTTCCGCCTAAACTCCCGCCCCGCGTGGCGCCGGACCGGGCATCGGCGCCAAAACAAGAACGTGCCCTGAATACGCCAGTCGAAGGAACGCGATACATGGATCTGAGCAAGCTCGCCGCGGGCAAGAACGTGCCCTGGGACGTGAACGTCGTCATCGAGATTCCGATCGGCGGCCAGCCGGTGAAGTACGAGGTCGACAAGGACTCGGGCGCCGTGTTCGTCGACCGTTTCCTGCACACCGCGATGTTCTATCCCTGCAACTACGGCTTCATCCCGCACACCCTGTCGGGTGACGGCGATCCGGTGGACGTCTGCGTCGTCGGCCAGCACGGCGTCGTCCCGGGCGCGGTCCTGCGCTCGCGTCCCATCGGCGTCCTGTACATGGAGGACGAGGCCGGCGAGGACGAGAAGCTGCTGGCCGTTCCGGTCGACAAGCTGCACCCGTTCTACACCGACGTGAAGAACTACACCGACCTGCCGGCCATCGTGACCGAGCAGATCGCCCACTTCTTCGAGCACTACAAGGATCTCGAGAAGAACAAGTGGGTGAAGGTCCGCGGCTGGGGCAACGCCGAAGAGGCCGCCAAGAAGATCGAGGAAGGCCTGGCCCGCGCCCTGGAAGCCAACAAGGGCAACCCGGGTCCAGTGGTCTGAGGGTAGTGGTTTGAACCGTGCGGCCTCAGCCCTGTCGGCTTAGAGCCACACGGTCGGGCATGCATCTCCCCGCCTCCGGCATATCCGCCGGCTGCGCGGGGAGATGCCCCAATCCAACAAGCGTCCGGCGCACCGCGAGGTCCAGCGGCGTGTGCGGTTCCTCGCCCAAAAAGTCCAGCAGGCGGCGGTTGTCCAGCCGCACCGGCTGTTGCCAGAGATAGCGCATCTCGCTGATCTCGCGGAGCAGCGGCACCGCCAGACCGCCCAGCCGCAGCATCCACCACGGTATCCGCCGCACCGGCAGGTCGGGTTCGCCGAACGCGCGGGCGATGGCGGCGACCATTTGATCGCCGTCGGCGTCCCAATGTCCATCCATATGGAACATCGCGTCATCACCCAGGTCCGCCTCGCGGTCGAGCAGGCGCATCGCCGTTTCCGCCACGTCGGGTAGATAGGCCCATTGATGGCCGATCCCCCGCCGGCCGGGCTGAGCGATCCGGGTCGGCGGCTTGCCGGGCGTCAACAGGCCCTGGCTGAACCAGCTGCCGCCGGGACGCGGGCCGAAGAAGTCGCCACAGCGAAGGATCAGCAGCTTCGCCCCCTGCCCCACCGCGCGGTGCAGGCGGCGTTCCATCTCCACCCGGATGGCGCCCTTACGGGTGAGCGGGTTCTGCGCCGCCGTTTCCGGGATCAGCGGGAAGACGTCGGGGCCATAGTTGTAGACGGTGCCGGGCAGCAGGATGCGGGCGCGGTTGGTACAGGCCGCGGCAATGCTGTTGTCCAGCATGGGTAGAACCAACCGGTCCCAATCCCGGTAGCCGGGCGGGTTCACCGCATGGACGATCAGCGCCGCCCCCTCGGCCGCAGCCAGCACATCGGCGGCGTTCATCGCGTCGCCGACGATCCAGTCGATGCCGTCCGACCGCGGCGACTCCGCCGGCTTGCGACGCAGGCCGCGCACCGTCCAGCCGCGCGCCGCCAGCGCCCGCGCCATTTCGCCGCCGATGCCGCCGGTCGCCCCCAGAACCAGGGCGGTCCTGTCCGTGCCGGTCGCCTGCCGTACCATACGCTGCCTCCATCGCTCTTGCGGTCCGTGATGGAGGGAAGGATGAGCCAGGGGATGGCTGAACGGAATTGTCGAACTGCGGCTATCCGCTATACTGAAATCGATGAACCCGCCGCCACCCAGCTGGGACCTCTACCGCAGTTTCCTGGCCGTGATCCGTGAAGGATCGCTGTCGGCGGCGGCGCGCGCCCTGGGGTTGACACAACCGACGCTGGCCCGCCACGTCGCGGCGCTGGAGGAGGCGGTCGGCGGCTCCCTGTTCGTGCGCTCGCCGCGCGGGTTGGACCCGACCGACGCGGCCCTGGCCCTGAAGCCGCAGGCGGAGGCGCTGGACAGGGCAGCCGCCAGCGTGTGGCGCACGGCGTCCGGTTTGGGAGCCGGCCCGGAAGCCGATGTGCGCGGCACCGTGCGGGTCACCGCCAGCGAGGTGGTGGGCGCCCGCATCCTGCCGGCGATCCTTGCCGGCCTGCGGACCCGCCATCCGGCGCTGGAGGTCGAGTTGGTGCTGTCCAACTCGGTCGATGACCTGTTGCGGCGTGATGCCGACGTTGCCGTCCGCATGGTGGAGCCGGACCAGCAGGCGCTGCTGGTGCGACGGATCGGCAGCATTGCGCTCGGCATGTACGCCCACCACGACTACCTCGACCGCCACGGCATTCCACGGCAGCTGGAGGATCTCGGCCACCACAGCCTGATCGGCTTCGACCGCGAGACGCCCGACATCCGCGCCATGATGCGGCGGATGCCGGCCATCGCTCTGCCCCGCTTCGCTCTACGGTCCGACAGCCATCTGGCCCAGCTGTCAGCCGTCGAGGCCGGGTTCGGCATCGGCATCTGCCAGGTCCCGCTGGCACGCCGGAACCCCGACCTGCGGCGGGTGCTGGCGGACGCCTTCGACATGCCGATGGGCATGTGGGTCGCCATGCACGAGGATCTGCGCTCCACCCCGCGCTGCCGCGCCGTCTTCGACGGGTTGGCGGCGGGCCTGAGGGATCACGTGTCAGCGGATCACGTGACGTAGCATCAACTGGTCCAGCCCATCCGACGTTCGACGCCGTCCGCCGCCTCCTTCAGGATTTCGGCGCTGCGGCGAAGGGCGGTTTCCTCCTCTGTCGACAGGTTGGGCAGGACGGTGTCCACCACGCCGCCGGCGCCGATGACCCGGGGTAGTGACAACACCACCTGCGGCACCCCGCAGACATCGTCGGTCAGCATGGCGCAGGTCGCCACCAGCCGTTCGTCGGCACCGATGGCCGACACCAGGCGGGCTAGCCCGCCGCCGATGCCGAAGGCGGTGTGGCCCTTGCCGTTGATGATGCGGTAGGCGGCGCGGCGCACCCCCTCGTCGATGACGGCACGGTCCTCCGCCGTCAGGCTGCGGCGGAGCTGGGCGGCCGCCTGTTCCACCGGCAGGCCGGCGACGGTGGCGCTCGACCACAGCAGAACTTCCGAGTCGCCATGCTCGCCCACCACATGGGCGTGGACGGAGCGCGGCGTCACCGCCAGCTGTTCGGCCAGCAGGGCGCGGAAGCGCGCGGTGTCCAGCACGGTGCCGGAGCCGATGACCCGGTTGCGCGGCAACCCGCTGATCCGGGTGGCGATCTGCGTCATCACGTCGACCGGGTTGCTGGCGACGAGCAGAACGGCGTCGGGGGCGGCCTTCAGCACCTGCGGAATGATGGCGCCGAACACCTTGGCATTGCGTTCCAGCAGTTCCAGCCGGGTTTCGCCCGGCTTCTGGGCGACGCCGGCCGACAGCACGACCACCCCCGCCCCCTCCAGCGCGGCATAGGAGCCGGCGCGGACGGTGACGGCATGGGTGAAGGGCACGGCATGGGCGATGTCCTGCGCCTGGGCCTGGGCCAGCGCCTCGTTCATGTCGACCAGCACGACCTCGCTCGCCGCACCGGTGGTCACCATGGCGAAGGCGGCGGTGCTGCCGACGAACCCGGCCCCGACGATTCCGACCTTCATGAACAGGCTCCTTTGCGCAGGTTGACGACTGGTCCGGCGGACAGCTTGGCGGCGGTCGGTGCCCCACCGCAAGGCGCAAGGCGACAACTCCCCCTTGTTTTCGTCCCTCTGCTCGTTTTCAACAGGCGCGACGAAACGCCCCCTTGCCCAATGGTCATACCAGCCCGTAATGTTGCGCCGCAGCAAATGGCGGGGATGAAAGTCCGGGCTTGCGCTGTTCGTCATCAAAATCGTCGGCATCCCGTGGCAGACTGGGGCCGGCGCCTTTTCCCAGCACCGGATCCGGTCATGACCGTTCGCAACCTCGACAAGCTGTTCAAGCCCGCCTCGATCGCCCTGATCGGCGCCAGCCGCAAGCCCGGAACGGTGGGGGCCGTGGTGGCCCGCAACCTGTTCCAGGCCGGATTCGACGGCCCGGTGATGCCGGTCAACGCGACCGAGCGCGCGGTGGAAGGGGTGCTGACCTACAAAACGGTGGACAGCCTGCCGATCACGCCGGACCTGGGCGTCATCTGCACCGCCCCCGACACGGTGGCGGCGACCATCGACGCGCTGGGCAAGCGCGGGACCAAGGCCGCCATCGTCATGACCAACGGCATGTCGGCCGAACAGACGCAGGCGATGCTGGAAACGGCGAAGCCCTATCTGATGAGGGTGCTGGGACCGAACAGCCTGGGCGCCATGGTGCCGGGCCGCGGCATGAACGCCAGCTTCGCGCCGGTGGCGCCGCGCAAGGGCGACGTGGCGCTGGTGGCGCAGAGTTCCATGGTGCTGACCTCGGTCGCCGACTGGGCGACCTCGCGCGGGATCGGCTTCTCGCATCTGGTGTCGCTGGGCGACCGCGGCGACGTGGATTTCGGCGACCTGCTGGACTATCTGGCGTCCGACGTCACGGTGCGCGCCATCCTGCTCTATATCGAGAGCATCACCCAGGCCCGCAAGTTCATGTCAGCCGCCCGATCCGCCTCGCGCCAGAAGCCGGTGATCGTCATCAAGGCCGGCCGGTCGGACGAGGCGCAGGAGGCCGCGGCGTCGCACACCGGGGCCTTGGCGGTGTCGGACGCCGTCTATGACGCGGTGTTCCGCCGGGCCGGCGTGCTGCGGGTGAACGATCTGGCCGAGCTGTTCGACGCCGCCGGCACGCTGGGCACCGGGGTGCCGATCACCGGCGACCGGCTGGCGATCCTGACCAACGGCGGCGGCATGGGCGTGATGGCCACCGACAAGCTGATCCAGGCCGGCGGCCAGCTCGCCGCACTGGCCCCGGAGACGCAGGAGGCGCTGGCCAAGGCACTGGGTCCGCAGCCGGCCGGCGCGCCCTTCCGCAACCCGCTGCGCATCGGCGCCGACGCCACGCCCAAACGCTATGCCGAGGCGCTGAACGCGCTGATGCAGGACACCGGCAACGACGCGGTTCTGGTCCTGCACTGCCCGTCCGCCCTGACCGACAGCGAGGCCATCGCCCAGGCGGTGGCGGAGACGGTGCAGGCCAACAAGGGACGCCGCCACCCGGTGCTGACCAGCTGGATCGGCGACCAGTCGGCGATGGAGGCGCGCAAGCTGTTCGCCGACGCCCGCATCCCGACCTACAACGGTCCGTCCGACGCGGTGCGCGCCTTCATGCATCTGGTGCGCTACCGCCGCAGCCAGCAGCTTCTGATGGAGACCCCGCCGTCGGTGGCGGAGGATTTCCAGCCAGATGAGATCACCGTGAAGAAGGTGGTCTCCCGCGCCATGGCCGAGAAGCGCGAGTGGCTGAGCGAGTTCGAGGCCAAGCGCGTGCTGGCGGCCTACGGCATCCCGGTGGTCGATACCCGCGTCGCCGAGACGCCGGAGGAGGCGGCCAACGCCGCCCGCGTCATCGGCGGGCCGATCGCGCTGAAGATCCTGTCGCACGACATCACCCACAAGTCCGACGTCGGCGGCGTCGCGCTGGGCCTGACCAGCCCGGAGGACGTCAAGGCCGAGGCCGAGGCGATGCTGGGCCGCGTCGCCGAACTGGCGCCCGAGGCGCGGATCGAGGGCTTCACCGTGCAGGAGATGGCCGTCTGCCCCGACGCCTATGAGCTGATCGTCGGCATGACCGAGAACGAGATGTTCGGCCCGGTCCTGCTGTTCGGCGAGGGCGGCATCGGCGTGGAGGTGGTGGAGGATTACGCGCTGGCCCTGCCGCCGCTGAACATGAAGCTGGCGGCCGAGCAGATGAGCCGCACCCGCATCCATCGCCAGCTGCAGGGCTATCGCTCGCGCGCGGCGGTCGATCTGGACGCGGTGGCGCTGACGCTGAACAAGGTCAGCCAGCTGGTGGTCGATTTCCCCGAGATCGCGGAGATGGACATCAACCCGCTGCTGGCCGACGCCGACGGCGTGCTGGCGCTGGACGCCCGCATCAAGGTCGGCGTGCCCGTGTTGGCGGGGGCGGCGCGGCTGGCGATCCGGCCATACCCGAAGTCGCTGGAAGACCGCATCACCATCAAGGACGGCCGCCAGTTCTTCGTCCGCCCGATCCTGCCGGAGGACGAGCCGCTGGTGCATCATCTGGTGGAGAACCAGACGGCCGAAGACCTGCGCCTGCGTTTCTTCGCGCCGCTGAAACGGCTGTCGCACCAAGCGGCGGCCCGGCTGACCCAGATCGACTACGACCGCGAGATGGGGCTGATCGCCGTCGGTCCCGACCCGCAGACCGGCGAGACCATCATGTATGGCGTGGTGCGCATCACCGCGGATCCCGACAATCGCCGCGCCGAATATGCGGTGATGGTGCGGTCCGACATGAAGGGCCAGGGGCTGGGCTATATCCTGATGAACAAGATCCTGGATTACGCCCGCTCGCGCGGCATCAGGGAGGTCTATGGCGAGGTTCTGCGCGAGAACACCAACATGCTGAACATGTGCCGCGCCCTGGGTTTCGTCCGCAAGGAGAACCTGGACGAGCCCGGCGTGGTCGAGGTCCGTATCGAACTGGGTGGCGGGCTGGCGGCCTGAGGGTTCTTATACCGGTGGTTGACTATGGATCGGGATGAGGCAATATCAGGCTTGGCGGGCAGGGGCGCCTATCCCCTGCCCGCCGGCCCGATCCTTACCGGTAGAGGTCAAGCAACCGCTTGACGATCTCCAGCACGAGGATCAGGAGCTTGAGGATATGCATCATCCTCTTCACTCCTCGTAAGCGGCGGGGATGGCGGCCAGTCCGCCATCCCGTCCGCGCCGCCACTGTGACGCACGCATAGGTGTTGCGGAAGCGCTTTTACTCGCAAAATCGGGAATTTGAGGGACTGCGGCATGCCGTCGCGGCGGCGGCCTCCCCGTCCCTTACAGCCAGCCGCGCCGGCGGAAGTACCAGAGCGGGACCACCGCCGACAGCACCATCAGCAGGATGGCCATGGGATAGCCGAAGTCCCAGTCCAGTTCCGGCATGTGCTTGAAATTCATGCCATAGGCCGACGCGATCAGCGTCGGCGGCATCAGCGCCACCGAGACGACCGAGAAGATCTTGATGATGGCGTTCTGTTCGATGTTGATCAGGCCCAGCGTGGCGTCGAGCAGGAAGTTCGCCTCGTGCGCCAGGAAGCCGGCATGCTCGGTCAGGGACCGCAAGTCGCGCGTCATCGTCTTCAGCGCGGTCTTCTGTTCCTTGTTCAGCCGGCCGCCGCTGACCGAGGTCATGAACACCACCAGCCGGTCGAGCCCGGCGAGGCTGTCGCGCACCTTGTGGGTGAGGTCGCCGGCCCGGCCGATGCCGCGCAGCACGTCCTGCAGTTCGTCCGGCTTCTTGGCCGCCCTGCCGAAGCCGCCGCCATCCAGCGAATCGTCGAAGACACGGGCCGATAGCTCGTCGATGCGGCCGCCGACCAGTTCCAGCACGTCGGCCACCCGGTCGATCACCGCGTCCAGCAGGCCGAACAGCGCGCTTTCCCCCGTCGCCAGCAGTTCCGGCTGGCGGACACAGCGGGCGGCGAAGGTGATGACCGGCAGCGGTTCGGTGTAGCGCAGGGTGATGAGTTGGCGCGGGGTCAGCACGAAGGTCAGCTCGCCCTGCTCCGGATGGGGCGAGGTGGCGCGCGAGATGATGGGAGAGGTCATGTAGATCCCCTCCCCCTCGACATAGAGCTGGCTGGAGGCCTCGATCTCCTTCATCTCCTCGCGCGTCGGCAGGTCGCAGCCGGTCAGCGCGCCGACATGGCCGCGCTCCGCTTCCGTCGGGCGCAGAAGATCGATCCAGACCGCGCCGACCGGCAAGTCCTCGCCGAGTTCCAGCGGCTGGCGCACCACCCGCCCGTCTTCGGCACGGGCATGGACGGTGATCAAAGGGCGGCCTCTGCCGGCACCGGTGCGCCGGCGGCACGGCAGGCGGCGGCCAGCGTGTTCAGCATCAGGCAGGCGATGGTCATCGGGCCGACACCGCCAGGCACGGGCGTGATGGCGCCGGCGACCTTCACCGCCTCGTCGAAGGCGACGTCGCCGACCAGACGGGTCTTGCCCGGCTCCGGCGCCGCGATGCGGTTGATGCCAACGTCGATCACCGTGGCGCCCGGCTTGATCCAGTCGCCGCGCACCATCTCCGGCCGGCCGACCGCCGCGACCAGGATGTCGGCGCGGCGGCATTCCTCCGGCAGATCGGCGGTGCGGGAATGGGCCATCGTCACCGTGCAGTCGGCCTGCAGCAGAAGCTGGGCCATCGGCTTGCCGACGATGTTGGAGCGGCCCAGCACCAGCGCGCGCTTGCCCTTCAGGTCGCGGCCCAGCGTGTCGCGGATCAGCAGCAGGCTGCCCAGCGGTGTGCAGGGCACGATGGCGCCCGGCTGGCCGGTGGCGAGCAGGCCGGCATTGACGACGTGGAAGCCGTCGGCGTCCTTTTCCGGAACGATGCGGGCCAGCACCTTCTGAGTGTCAATGTGCTTGGGCAGCGGCAGCTGGACCAGGATGCCGTGCACCGCCGGATCGGCGTTCAGACGGTCGATCAAGGCCAGCAGGTCGGATTCGGCCATGTCGGCCGGCTCGTGATGGTCGAAGCTGTTCATGCCGAGTTCGACCAGCGCCCGCTCCTTGGAGCGGACATAGACCTGGCTGGCCGGATCCTCGCCCACCAGCACGACGGCCAGACCGGGGGTGACGCCATGGCTGGCCTTCAGCGCCGCCACGCCGTCCGCTACCCGCGCACGCAGGCCGGCCGCAAAGGCCTTGCCGTCGATGATCTTCGCGTCCGCCATGCTACTCTCCACCCTCGCTACCCACATCGTCGATCAGGGGTGACAGCCGCGCCAGCAATGCCGCCGGGTCGCCCGCCACATGCAGAATCTTGTTCCGGTCGGTGGCGCCGGCCACCACCGTCAGGCTGGTCTTGGGCAGTTTCCATGCCTTCGACAACAGTTTTATGACGGCCTCGTTGGCTTTGCCATTTTCCGGCACCGCCGTGACCGCCAGTTTCAGAACCTTCCCCCCACCGGCCTTGTCGGCCGTGCCGGTCACCGCATTGCGCGACGCCTTGGGTGTCACCCTAAGTGCGACGCGCAGGCCGTCGGCCACCGCCTCGATGGGGGAGGATGCCGCCACTGTCAGAAGCGCGGCCAGTATTGCGCCAGCAGGTTCTGGATGAAGGAGATCGCCAGCAGCACGACGATCGGCGACAGGTCCAGCCCGCCCATGTTGGGCAGGACGCGGCGGATCGGACGCAGCACCGGCTCGGTGATGCGGTACAGGAAATCCCCGATCAGATAGACCGCGCGGTTGCGCGTGTTCACCACGTTGAAGGCCACCAGCCAGCTGAGGATCGCCGACAGGATCAGGACCCAGAAGAACAGGTCCAGGATGGTGTTGATGAGCAAATACAGCGCGATCATGCCGGGCCAGCTCCAGTGCGGTTTTTGCGACGGCCGCGCGCAGCGCACTGCGCGACGGGCGCCAGCCTTTTCCGGGCACCCTAAGCATAAGCGCGGAGGCCTGTCCAGTACGGCGGCCCGCCGATCGCCCGAGCGGCCTGCGGCGGATCGGCCGTCCTACGCCCCTTCCTGCGCCATCCCACACCCACTTCATTTTTTCTGAATCAAGCGCTTGACAGCACCCCCCGTCATGGACAATATCCGCGCCACGCCGGGGCGACGAAGACGCCACGGTGTGAGTGTGGGGCCGTAGCTCAGCTGGGAGAGCGACGCGTTCGCAATGCGTAGGTCGGGAGTTCGATCCTCCTCGGCTCCACCATTTCCCCCTTCCCCGGAAGGGTGAGACAAGTTGATGGATCGTCAGCGGGCGTTGCCGGAAACGGCATCTGGCCCGCTTTTTTGTGTTCGCGCGTCAGGCCGGCAGCAGGTTGCGCCGGCGGACCCGATGGCCCGCCGGTGAGTTCGGTCGCCCCGGTTACACCCTCAGCCGTTCTCCGCCAGCACCGAGCCCGCGAGGTAGAGCGAGCCGCAGATCAGCACGCGCGCCGGGGTCTGCCGGCCGGCCACCAGATCGGCGAGGGCGGCGTCCACGCTGTCGGCGGCGCCATGGTCGCGGATGCCGCAGAGCTTGGCGGTCTCGCAGGACTCCTCGGCGGTGAAGCTCGCCTCCTCGCCCGGGATCGCCACCGCGCGCAGGGCGTGGGTGAAGGGAGCCAGCGGACCCAGGAACTCGAACGGGTCCTTGCTGGACAGCATGCCGTAGATCAGCAGAAGCGGCAGGGCGGGGCTGCCGCCCGATCCCTCATTGGGCTGGCCGCCATTGTGCTGGCCGCGCGACCAGTCGACCGCCTGACGGGCCAGAACCTCGCCCGCCGAATCGTTGTGGCCGCCGTCCAGCCACAGCTCCCAGCCCGGCGGCAGGCTCTCGGCCAGCGGGCCGCGGGTCAGGCGCTGCAGGCGTCCCGGCCATTCGACTGTAGCGAGGCCGCGGCGCACCGCGTCGTCGTCCACCGCCAGCGGCAGATGGTCGAGACAGGCGATGGCAACGCCGGCATTGGTGATCTGGTGGACGCCGGCCAGCCCCGGCATCGGCAGGTCGAGTTTGCGCTTCGCGCTCTCGAAGCGGAAGCCATCCGGACGCTCTTCCACCGACCAGCTCTGGATGGGCGCGGCGATGGCATTGGCGCGCAGCTTCAGCACCTTCAGCGCGTCGGCTTCCGGCTGCGGGGCCAGCACCACCGGGACGCCGGGCTTGAAGATGCCGGCCTTCTCGCTGCCGATCTCCATCAGCGATTCGCCCAGGAACTGGCGGTGGTCGTAGGAGATGCGGGTGACCGCCGTCACCGCCGGCTTGTCCACGACGTTGGTGGCGTCCAGCCGCCCGCCCAGCCCAGTCTCCAGCAGGACCACGTCGGCCGGCACGCGGGAGAAGGCGAGGAAGGCGGCGACCGTCGTCACCTCGAAGAAGGTGATCGGATTGCCGGCGTTGGCGACCTCGCACTCCTCCAGCAGGGCGGCCAGATGATCATCGTCGATCAGCCGGCCGGCCAAGCGGATGCGCTCGTGGAAGCGGACGAGGTGCGGCGAGGTGTAGACATGGACGCGGTGGCCGGCCGCCTCCAGCATCGCGCGCAGGAAGGCGACAGTCGATCCCTTGCCGTTGGTGCCGGCGACATGGACCACCGGCGACAGCTTCCGCTCCGGATGGTCCAGCGCCGCCAGCAGACGGCGCACCCGGTCCAGAGACAGGTCGATGACCTTGGGATGAAGCCCCTTCAGCCGGTCCAGCACCGGGTCGGAACGGGTCGCGGCCGGCCCGTCAGACGGATTGGCGAGCGGAAGGGCGGCGTCGGTCATGATCGTCTCTGGTCGGATGGGCGGGAGGTGCCGGTCAGTCGTCGCCGGCCTGGACAGGAGCCGCCGGCTGAGGAGACGCCTGCTGAGAGGACGCCTGCTGCGTCGCCGCCGGCTGGGCCGCGGTCGCCTGGGTGGCCGGCTGTGTGACCGGCTGCGTCGCCGACTGGGGCAACTGGGCCGGCTCGCCGTCGGCCGCCTGGGCGGCGGACAGGTCGATGTCCTCCACCACCGCGTCGATACGCGGGGTCATCAGCAGGCCGATGGTGCGGACCAGCGTCGGGCGCAGGTCGCGGCGGTGGACGACCATGTCGACCATGCCGTGTTCCATCAGATATTCGGAGCGCTGGAAGCCTTCCGGCAGCGTCTCGCGGATCGTGCTTTCGATCACGCGGGCGCCGGCGAAGCCAATCTGCGCGCCCTTCTCGGCGATGTGGATGTCGCCCAGCATGGCGAAGCTGGCGGTGACGCCGCCGGTGGTCGGGTCGGTCAGCACGACGATGTAGGGCAGGCCGGCTTCCTTGACCATCTCCACCGCGATGGTGGTGCGCGGCATCTGCATCAGCGACAGAATGCCTTCCTGCATGCGCGCGCCACCCGACGCCGGCACGACGATCAGCGGCGCGTTCTTCGCCACCGCCAGACGGGCGGCGGTCAGCAGCCCTTCGCCGACGGCGATGCCCATCGACCCGCCCATGAAGCCGAAGTCGAAGGCGGCGACCACGGCGGCATGGCCGCCGATGCGGCCCTCGCCCACCACGATGGCGTCGGTGCGGCCGGTCTTGGTCTGGGCTTCCTTCAGGCGGTCGGTGTAGCGCTTCTGATCACGGAACTTCAGCGGGTCGGCGACCGACTTCGGCAGCTCGACACCCTCATAGGCGCCGTCGTCGAACATCGTCTCCAGCCGCTTGACCGGGTCGAGCCGCATGTGGAAGCCGCAATGCTGGCAGACGTGCAGGTTCTCTTCCAGCTCGCGGTGGAACAGCATCGACTCGCAGCTCGGGCACTTGTGCCAGAGGTTGTCGGGCACTTCCTTGCGGGCGTAGAGCGCGCGGATCTTGGGACGGACGTAGTTGGTAAGCCAGTTCATGGAACGCCTTTCAACGACATGGCGGTACGCCGAAGCCCGGCGGCGGCTGGACTTGGGGTCCGTGCCGCACCGGGCTCTTCAGCCGTTCGTCGCCATGAGCGATCGTGTTGCAGGTGTCGTAAAGCTGTTTGCCGTCGTTGTAAACCGTCCGTCCCTCAGCCCCGCGCCGCACGCACCCCGGCGGCCAGCTCGCCGACGAAGCCCAGCACATCCTCGACCGTGCCCGGCTTGACACCACCGGACGCGCCCAGCCCATCGGCCAGACGGGTGACGATGGCGGAGCCGACCACGGCGGCGTCGGCGACGCGGGCGACCTCGGCGGCCTGATCCGGCGTCTTGATGCCGAATCCGACGGCGACCGGCAGGTCGGTGTGGCGCTTCAGCCGGGCGACCGCCGCGTCGATGGCGGTGTTCGACGCGCTGGCGGTGCCGGTGATGCCGGCGATCGACACGTAATAGACGAAGCCGGAGGTGTTGCGCATCACCATGGGCATGCGCGCCTCGTCCGTCGTCGGCGTCGTCAGGCGGACGAAGCTGACGCCGGCCTTCAGCGCCGGGATGCACAGCTCCTCGTCCTCTTCCGGCGGCAGGTCGACGACGATCAGCCCGTCCACCCCGGCCTCGCGCGCGGCGGCCAGGAAGGGCTCCACCCCATAGGCGTAGATCGGGTTGTAATAGCCCATCAGGATGATCGGCGTGTCGGCGTCGAGCTTGCGGAAGCCGCGGACCATCTCCAGCGTCTTGCGCACCGTCATCCCCGCCTTCAGCGCGCGCAGCGAGGAGGCCTGGATCGCCGGGCCGTCGGCCATCGGGTCGGTGAAGGGCATGCCCAGCTCGATCAGGTCGGCGCCGGCGGCCGGCAGGCCGTTCAGCACCGCCTGCGACACGGCAGGATCGGGATCGCCGGCGGTGATGAAGGTGACCAGACCGGCGCGCCTCTCCGCCTTCAGCGCTTTGAACCGGCGGGCGATGCGGCCATCGGCCAAGATGTCGGCACTCACAGTTCCACTCCCAGATGCTTGGCGACGGAGAAGATGTCCTTGTCGCCGCGGCCCGACAGGCACAGCACCATCAGGTGGTCCTTGGGCAGTTTCGGTGCGCGCTTGATGACCTCGGCAAGGCCGTGGGCGGATTCCAGCGCCGGGATGATGCCCTCGGTGCGGGCGCAGAGCTGGAAGGCGTCCAGCGCCTCCTGGTCGGTGGCATAGGCGTATTCGACGCGGCCGACGTCATGCAGCCAGCTGTGCTCCGGCCCGATGCCGGGATAGTCGAGGCCGGCGGAGATCGAGTGGCCTTCCAGGATCTGGCCGTCCTCGTCCTGCAGCAGATAGGTGCGGTTGCCGTGCAGCACGCCCGGACGCCCGCCGTTGATCGAGGCGGCATGGTCGAGCGGCCCCTTCTCGATGCCGCGGCCGGCGGCCTCGACGCCGATCATCTGCACCGTCGGCTCGTCCAGGAAGGGGTGGAACAGGCCGATGGCGTTCGACCCGCCGCCGACGCAGGCGACGAGGCTGTCGGGCAGGCGGCCTTCCTGTTCCTGCATCTGGGTGCGCACCTCGTCGCCGATCACCGACTGGAAGTCGCGGACCATGGCGGGATAGGGGTGCGGGCCGGCGGCGGTGCCGATGATGTAGAAGGTGTCGGTGACGTTGGTGACCCAGTCGCGCAACGCCTCGTTCATCGCGTCCTTCAGCGTGCCGCTGCCAGACGTCACCGGGCGGACCTCGGCCCCCAGCAGCTTCATGCGGAAGACGTTGGGCTGCTGGCGGGCGATGTCGGTCTCGCCCATGTAGATGACGCAGGGCATGTTGTAGAGCGCGCAGACCGTCGCGGTCGCCACGCCATGCTGGCCGGCGCCCGTCTCGGCGATGATGCGGGTCTTGCCCATGCGCCGCGCCAGCAGGATCTGGCCGATGCAGTTGTTGATCTTGTGCGCGCCGGTGTGGTTCAGCTCCTCGCGCTTGAAGTAGATCTTGGCGCCGCCCAGCTGCTCGGTCAGGCGCTCGGCGTAATAGAGCGGGTTGGGCCGGCCGACATACTGCTTCAACTGCTGGCGCATCTCGCCTTCGAAGGCGGGATCGGCGCGCGCCTCGCGATAGGCCTTCTCGACCTCCAGGATCAGCGGCATCAGCGTCTCGGCGACGAAGCGGCCGCCAAAGATTCCGAAATGCCCGCGCTCGTCGGGACCGGAGCGGTAGGTGTTCAGTTTGGTCATCGTCTGCGGCACTGCCTGAAGTCGAAGGGAAGCTGGAGTCAAGTGGGCGGCATCGGGTCCGGACACCGGCCAAGCGCGACACCATACCGGCGGGACGCGCCGATTTGAAGCGCCGGGCCGCGAGCCCCCACGAAATCGACCCGCCCGGATCAGTCTGCATACATGGAGCGGGGCTTTGCAGCGGCAAGGCCGCACCCTTACACTGGTGCCTCCTTTATTGCGGAGCCTTGTTCCGATGACGCAGCGGACGCCGCCGTCGCTTCTCCCCACGGATGTCCAGCCGGTTCCTTGCCGGATTCTGGTGGTGGAGGACAGTCCGCTGAACCAGATGCTGGTCACCGCCATCCTGGCCCAGGCCGGCCACCGGACCGACACCGCCAACAACGGGCTGGAGGCGGTGATGGCGGCGCAGGCCGGCGGCTATGACCTGATCCTGATGGATCTGTCGATGCCGGAAATGGACGGGCTGACCGCCACCCGGCTGCTGCGCGACCTGCCGGGACCGGCCGGCCGGGTGCCGGTGGTAGCCATGACCGCCGACACCGACGAGGCCGACCGTGTCCGCTGCCAGGATGCCGGCATGAACGACCATGTCGCCAAGCCGGTGGACCGGGTGCTGCTGCTGGAAACCGTGGAGAAGTGGCTGCGGGCGCCGCCGGACCGGTCGGCCGGCTTCGGCCCCTGCGCCCAGGCGGCACCGGCGGCGGCGGGCGAGGTGCTGGACCGCGAGGTGCTGGCCCAGTTGGCTCAGGACTTGGATGCGGAGCTGCTGGCCGACGTGCTGCGGCAGTTCGTGGAGGAGACGCGGGAACGGGTGGCGCGCATCGCCGGGGAGACCGATCGCGCCGTTCTGACGCGCGAAGCGCACACGCTGAAAAGCACCGCCGGGACCTTCGGCGCCCGCGCCCTGTGCAGCGCCGCCCGCGCGCTGGAAATGGCGTGCCGGGCATCCGTTGCGGAACCAAAGGGGGAAAAAGCGGACGGGGCGGCGGACGCGGTGGAGAGGCTGCGCGGCGAGATTCCCCAACTGGCCGGGGACGCCATCGCGGCCTACCGCGCCGCCGGATATCCGGTCTGACTCAGGTCGGACTTTTCACTCGACGACGCTGATGTTCACCGCCGAGTCTTTGCCGTTGTTGCCCCGCTCCACCTCGAACTGGACGCGCTGGCCTTCCGACAGGGCATGCAGGCCGGAGCGCTGCACCGCGGTGATGTGAACGAACACGTCCTTCGAACCGGCCTCCGGCGCGATGAAGCCGTACCCCTTGGTGGTGTTGAACCATTTGACGGTGCCGTTTGTCATGGGCCTCCCCCTAGTCACTGCGAAGCGGATCTTTGGCAAACCATGGGTCCGGAATCGCCGGCATCGGCCGCGCCGTGAGGCCTGCCGGGCAAGCGGAACCAAGACATTGTGCGGGGAGGCTAGCCGCATGCTGTGGTTGCGGGCAATTCCATCTCACGGCATAGGTCTAACGACGGCCGACTTCAGAGTGGAATTACGACCAAGGCGGCAAGGCTTGGTCGAAGAGTATTAGCCCGTTTCTTGTATATCTGCGCGGCGAAGCAAGAAACCCTTGCCGAAATAAAGGCTTAGATCGGATCGCGGAAGATCGCAATCGATCCGGGGTGTGACTCCGATCGGCCAGGGACGCTACAGCTTCCCTTCGGCCTGCCAGGCCAGGCGTTTGCGGTAGATCGTCGAGGCGCTGATCTGCAGCAGGGCGGCGGCGCGCGGGATGTTGCCGTCGCAAGCGGCGATGGCGTCCTCGATCGCGTCCTTCTCCACCTCCCACAGCGGCTTGATCGAGTCCGGGGAGGGCGGGACATGCGGGCGTGGAACCGGAAGGGCGCCGGCCGGCGCGGCGGCGGCATGGACCGAGACCGGCTGCGGCGTGCCGAGCGGCGGCGGCAGCATCTCCGGCATCACCGTGTCGCCGTCATGCAGCACGGCGACGATGCGCACGACGTTCTGCAGCTGGCGGACATTGCCCGGCCAGTGATAATGGCGCAGCGCCTGTTCGGCCTCGGGCGAGAAGCGGGTGAAGCCCTTCTTCTCCTCCTTCGCAAACTCCGCCAGATAGTGGCGGGCGATCTCCAGCACGTCGTCCTCGCGCTCGCGCAACGGCGGCAGGTGGATGGGGATGACGTGCAGGCGATAGTACAGGTCCTCGCGGAACCGCCCCTCCTCCACCTCGCGCAGGGGATCGCGGTTGGTGGCGCAGACGATGCGCAGGTCGACCTTCTCCAGCTTCGACCCGCCGACGGGGGTGAAGGTCCCGGTCTGGATGAAGCGCAGCAGCTTGGTCTGCAGGTCGGGCGCCAGTTCGCAGATCTCGTCCAGGAACAGGGTGCCGCCGTCGGCGCGCGCCGCCGCGCCCTCGCGGTCCGACACCGCCCCGGTGAAGCTGCCCTTCACATGGCCGAAGATCTCGCTTTCCATGAGATCCTTCGGGATGGCGCCGCAGTTGATGGCGATGAAGGGGCGCGCCGCGCGCTGGCTCTGGCGGTGGATCGCCTCGGCGCAGACCTCCTTGCCGGTGCCGGATTCGCCGGTGATGAAGACGGTCGCGCGCGAGGAGGCGGCGCTGTCGACGATGCGGTAGACCGCCTGCATCGCCAGCGACGAGCCGATGAAGCCGTGATAGCGGGCGCGGTTCAGATCCTTCTCGAAGGTGTCGACCAGCTGGGCCAGCCGCAGCCGCTCCATCGCGTTGCGGACCGTCACCACCAGCCGGTCGGCGGAGAAGGGCTTCACCAGGAAATCATAGGCGCCGTAGCGCATCGCCTCCACCGCCGCCTTCACGGAACCGTGGGCGGTGATGACGATGACGGCGCAGGGCAGCGCCTGGGCGTCGATGCGTTTCAGCACCTCCATCCCGTTCATGTCCGGCAGTTGCAGATCCAGCAGCACGACCATCGGCGCGCCGTCGTTCAGCTGCGCCAGCGCATCGGCCCCGGTCTCCACCGAGATGACGGTATGAGATTCCTTTTTCAGGTATTCCGCATAGACACGGGCCAGCGACGGCGTGTCTTCGATCAGCAGGACGGGAATGGAACCTGGCGGCATGCTGTGGGTGACACGCGAAGGGTGGGGACGGAACAGCTCCTATTGTCTAACAGATAATTCTGAAAATCCCACCCTTACGCGCATGGCCGGCCGCGCGAACACATCGAAATCGCCGTCGGACAGAGTGTGTCGCGGCGCCGCCGCTTGCCGGAGGCGGCGCGATGAACTATCAGCAGCGGGCATGGGACGTCGGGAAACCGGCGCCTGAATACGGACGGCGGATAGAGGGGGTTCGCCATGGCCGATCACGCCATTCTGGCCGGCAAGCGCGTTCTGCTGGTCATCGCCGGCGGCATCGCCGCCTACAAGAGCCTGGAGTTGATCCGCCGCCTGCGCGAACGCGGCGTGACGGTGCGCGCGGTGCTGACCGAGGCCGGCGCCCGCTTCGTCACCCCGTTGTCGGTACAGGCGCTGACGGAGGATACCGTCTACCGCGACCTGTGGTCGCTGACCGACGAGTCGGAGATGGGCCACATCCGCCTGTCGCGCGAGGCCGACCTGCTGGTGGTGGCGCCGGCCACCGCCAACCTGCTGGCGCGCATGGCCGCCGGCATGGCCGACGATCTGGCCGCCACCGTGCTGCTGGCCACCGACAAGCCGGTGCTGGTCGCCCCGGCGATGAATGTGCGCATGTGGCAGCATGCCGCGACCCAGGCCAACATGGCGCTGCTGGAAAGCCGCGGCGTGCGGCGCATCGGCCCCAACGACGGGGTGATGGCCTGCAACGAATACGGCCCCGGCCGCATGGCCGAGCCGATGGAGATCGTAGACGCCATTGCCGGCTTCTTCGCCGCCGAGGCTCATCGTCCGCTGGCCGGCCGCCGCGCCATCGTCACCAGCGGCCCGACGCACGAGCCGATCGACCCGGTGCGCTACATCGCAAACCGCTCGTCGGGCAAGCAGGGGCACGCCATCGCCGCGGCGCTGGCGGCGCTGGGGGCCGAGGTGACGCTGGTCAGCGGCCCGACCCGGCTGCCCGACCCCGCCGGCTGCCGCGTCGCTCATATCGAGACGGCGCGGGAGATGCTGGCGGCCTGCGAGGCGGCGCTGCCGGCCGACATCGCGGTCTGCGCCGCCGCGGTGGCGGACTGGCGCGTCGATGGTGCCGGTGACCGCAAGCTGAAGAAGGACGGCAGCGGCCCGCCGGCCCTGGCCCTGACCGAGAACCCCGACATCCTCGCCACCCTATCGCGGCCCGGCGAGCGCCGCCCGGCGCTGGTGGTCGGCTTCGCGGCGGAGACCGGCGACGTGCTGGCCTACGCCACCGCCAAGCGCGCCCGCAAGGGCTGTGACTGGATCGTCGCCAACGACGTCTCCCCCGGCACCGGCACCTTCGGCGGTAGTGACAACACCGTCCACCTGATCCGCGCCGACGGCGTCGAGTCCTGGCCGACCATGCCCAAGGATGCCGTCGCCACCCGGCTGGCCGAGGCGGTGGCGGAGTATTTCAAGGGGAAGTAGCGTCTACTTAGAGCCCCCACTCTGCGGTGCCCCCTCCCCAACCCTCCCCCGCTTACGCGGGAGAGGGAGTCAGGCGCCAAAGCGGCGGAGTTCCCTCTCCCTCGAAGAGGGGGAGGGTTAGGGAGGGGGCATTCGTAAGCCCGGACCTCACCAACCACAGGACCCCCCATGCCCCCCACCGTCGCCTTCCTCCGCCTGCCCGGCAACGACGACCTGCCGCTGCCCTCCTACGCCACCGGGGGAGCCGCCGGGTTCGACCTGCGCGCCGCGGTGCCGGCCGATGCCCCCGTCGTGCTGGATCCCGGCAGGCGGGTGCTGGTACCGACCGGCTTCGCCGTCGGGCTGCCGGCGGGGTGGGAGATGCAGATCCGGCCGCGCTCCGGATTGGCGGTGAAGAACGGCGTCACGGTGCTGAACACGCCGGGCACCGTCGATTGCGATTACCGCGGCCCAGTCGGCGTCTGCCTGATCAATCTGGGCGAGGAGCCCTTCACCATCGCCCGCGGCGATCGCATCGCCCAGGCGGTGATCGCCGAGGCGCCGCAGGCGGCGCTGGTCGAGGTCGCCTCGCTGGACGAGACCGCACGCGGCGCGGGAGGCTTCGGCTCCACCGGCGTCGCCTGACTTCCCCCTCCCCCACCCCGCTTTCTATGGCATGATCGGCAAGCCGATCGGGGCATGATCACCTAGCCGGTCGGGGTAGGAACGGCAGCGGGCGAGGGGGTGGGCATGCGGAGTCCCCGGCGGTTCCTGGGGCGGAGCGTGGCGTTCCGCATCCTGGCGGGATTGACGGTCATCGGCGGATTGGCCGCGGCGACCAGCGTCGTCGCCGTCTCGCTGTTCTCGCGCTTCCACCAGGGATACGAGCAGATCGCCACCGCCAAGGTGCCGGGGCTGGTCGCCGCCGCCCAGTTGGTGCAGCAGAGCGGCGCCGTCGCCGCCATCGCCCCAGCCCTGGTCGCCGCCCCCGACCAGAGCGCGCGCGAGGCGGTAATGGCGCGGATGGACGGGCAACTGGCGCGGCTGGAGGAGCTGACGGCCCGGCTGATCGCTCTTGGAGGCACCGGGGGCAGCACCGGGGGCGGCACCCTGCGCCGTGCCGACCGGGCCGAGAACGGCCACGCCGAGAGCAGCAGGGCCGATCTGGGCGAGCTGGACCGCCGCAAGAACGAACTGGTCGGCACGCTGCTGACCCTGAACGCCCAGGTCCGCCAGCAGCTGTCCCTCAGCGCCGAGACCGGCGCCCGCGCCCAGGCGCTGGCCGCCCTGACCGCCCGGCTGGCGGCGGCCGGCACGCGGGAGGCCGACGCACCCTGGCCGATGGAGCTGCGGGCCGGCCTGCCGGACGCCGAGGCCGCGGACCGCAGCCGCGCGGCGCTGGAGCACTGGCGCCGCGAGATGACCGGAGCGGCGACCACGCTGCTGGCGGCGCTGCGATCCGACCGCGACGGCCAGCTCGACCGCTTCCGGGCCGACACCCGCGCCGCGCTGGACAATGCCGCCGCCGCTCTGGCCCTGCTGCCGCCCGACCGGGCGGCGCGGCTGGAACCGCTGCAGCGCGAGGTGGCGGAGCAGGCCTTCGGCCCGTCCCCCCTGTTCACGATGCGCGAGGCGGAGCTGTCGCTGCAACGGGCGATCAAGCGGTCGGCTGCGCGCAACCAAGCGGTTTCGGACCAGCTGGTCGGCATCGTGTCCGACTATTTCCTGGCGGTGGAGCAGGACGTCGCCCGCCGCTCCGATGAGTTCGAGCGGGTGATCCGCGACGGCAAGCGGGCGGTGATCGCCATGGCGGTGCTGTCGATCCTGGGGGCCGCCGCCATCTTCGCCTACATCCACCGCAACGTGGTGGCGCGGCTGCGCCGGCTGCGCAGCGCGATGCAGGCGGTGGAGACGGCCGACCCGGCAGGGATGTCGGATTCGTTGCCCGATCTGGACCTGCCCGCCGTCACCCCGGCCGGCAGCCGGGCCGAAGACAGGGCCGATAATCGGGACGAGATCGGCGAGATGGCCCGCGCGCTGGCCTATTTCGTCACCGCCATCCGCGCCCGCGAAAGCGCGCTGGCCGAGGGCGAGCGCCGGCTGCGCACCATCCTGGAGCAGAGCCCGGTCGGCGTCTCCATCCGCCGCGCCGACGGCACCGTCGCCTTCGCCAACGCCCGCGCCGCCGAACTGGCCGGCCGGCCGCTGGAGGAATTCGTCGGCAGCCGCCATGCGCCGGCCCTGCCCGCCGGGGCAATCGGCCAAGGCGGCCAGAGCGGCCAGGAGCCGGAGAGCGGCGGCGTGCTGGTGCGCGATGCCGAGGCGGCGGTGGTCCGTCCCGACGGCAGCCGGGTCTGGGCGCTGAAGACGCTCCAGCGCACCAGCTTCGAGGGCGAACCGGCGGTGCTGGCCTGGAGCTACGACATCACCGCGCGCAAGCAGGCGGAGGAGGCCCTGCGCGCCGCCAAGGAGCAGGCGGAGATCGCCGCCCGGTCGAAGGCGGAATTCCTGGCGACGATGAGCCACGAAATCCGCACGCCGATGAACGGCGTGCTGGGCATGCTGGAGCTGATGGCGCTGACCCCGCTGGACGAGGAGCAGCGCACGCTGGTCTCCACCATGCGGGATAGCGGGGCGGCGCTGCTGCGGATCATCGACGACATCCTGGACCTGTCGAAGATCGAGGCGGGAAAGCTGGAGCTGGAGGATCTCGACCTGCGCCCGGCGGAGCTGGTGGAGGGAGTGGCCGACCTGCTGGCGCCCCAGGCCCACCAGAAGGGGCTGGCACTGATCTGCGACATCGACCGCTCGGTGCCGGAGCGGCTGCGCGGCGACTCCGGCCGGCTGCGCCAGATCCTGTTCAACCTGACCGGCAACGCCATCAAGTTCACCGACCGCGGCCGGGTGGTGCTGCGCGTCCATGCGGCCGACGCCACCCGATCCGATCCGGACCATGTCCGCCTGCATGTGGCGGTGGAGGACAGCGGCATCGGCATCGGGCTGGAGGGGCAGGCCCGGCTGTTCCAGCCCTTCAGCCAGGCCGACAGCTCCACCACCCGGCGCTTCGGCGGCACCGGGCTTGGGCTGGCGATCTGCACCCGGCTGGTCGAACGGATGGGCGGGCAGATCGGCGTCGAATCGGCGCCCGGTCGCGGGTCGACCTTCTGGTTCTCGGTGGACCTGCCGCGCGCGGCGGAGCCGGCGCCCACCCCATCACCCGCTCCGCCGCCGCTGGACGGCCTGTCCGTTCTGGTCGTCGACGAAGACGAGGTGCAGCGCGCGGTGCTGGCCCGCTATCTGGAGCAGGGCGGCGCGACCGTGACGACCGCCGCCATGATGGCCGATGCCGCATCGAAGCTGGGGCGCGGCGGATTCGGGCTGCTGGTGACCACCACGGCGCTGGCCGGGCGGCTGGAGCCGCTGGCCGGCGCCCGCTGTCCCGGCCTGCCGCGGCTTCTGCTGGGCGACGGGCGGCAGGGAGCCTCCGGGGCGGGGCCGGCAGGCGGCGGTACGGTCGCCTCTCCCCACACGGTTTCGGGCCAAATGGCGGGACTGGTGCAGCCGGTCCACCGCACCGCCCTGATCCGTGCCGCCGCGATCCTGACCGGCCGTAGCGCGCCCGACGCCGCCGGCCCCGCCCTGGAGGCCCCCGGCCTGCCGTCATGTCTTCCGTCGCCGGTTCCTGCCGAATCGGGCCCGATCCTGGTGGCGGAAGACCACCCGACCAACCAGCAGGTCGTGCTGCGCCAGCTGCGCCGGCTGGGCTATGCGGCGGAGCTGACGGCCGATGGCGAGCAGGCGCTGGCGGCATGGCGGCGTGGACTGCACCGGCTGGTCATCACCGACTGCCACATGCCGGCGATGGACGGCTATGAACTGGCCCGCCGCATCCGGGCGGAAGAGGATGGGCAGCGGCACACCCCCATCGTGGCCATGACCGCCAACGCCCTGTCCGGCGAGATGGAACGCTGCCTTGCCGCCGGCATGGACGACTACCTCGCCAAGCCGGTGACGCTGGCCCAGCTCTCGCGCGTGCTCGCCCGCTGGCTCGACCCCCGCGCCGCTCCGGAGCTGCGGGCGGCGGAGCCGCAACCGGCGCCGAAGGAGGAGGAGGCGCTGCCGGTGCTCGACCTCGACCATGTGCGCGAAACCTTTGGCGGCATGGAAGGGAGCGGGTTGGATGCCGGCACGCTCGACATGATGGACTTCTTCATCGAGACGACGCGGCCGACGCTGGAACGGGTGCGGCAGGCGCTCGACTCCGGCGAGATGGAAGAGGCGCGGGCCGCGGCCCATTCGGCGGCGGGAGCGGCACGGACGGCGGGGGCGCGGGCGCTGGCCGCCGCCTGCAGCGCGCTGGAACGCGCCATCGTCGAGGCGCGCGCGTCGGATGTGGAGCGGCACGCCCGCGCGATGGCCGCCGCCTTCCCGAAGGTCGAAAAGGCGATTCACGCCCTGCGTCACACGAATGAGACGGTGCCCAGCCCGGAAGAGACCATGGCGTAACCGGACGTGCCGGAGCGAAAACTACCTGGGCGGGAAGGAAACCTCGAAAAGGCGCAAAGCGGACGGGTGTTCGCTTGTCGGTGGGAGAGGGCTGAACTACTCTGCGCTTCTTGATTCATTTCGACAGATTCGACCGGGCCAGCGACAAGCCCGGCGGTCCCGGGGGTGAAAAGCGTGGTCGGTCTCGCTGGCTTCTTTTGGAACAAGGAATCCCGGCGCCAAGCCGATCACGCCGCAGCAGACCGTGACCGATGGCGCGCCATGCTGGCCGCCGCGCCGCACCCCTGGTGCGTCTGGACCGACCAGGGCGACAGCGCGTTATCGGACGACGCCGCTGCCCTTCTGCGCATTTCCAGTGCCGACGAGCTGAGCGGTTGCTTGACGGTGCCGGACCTCGCCCCCGCCCTCTCCCGCCTGCGCCAGGACGGCGAGCCCTTTCGCTGCGAGGCGGCGGCGCCCGACGGGCGGCAGCTGGTGCTGACCGGCCGGCGCGGACGGGCCGGCGATACCCATTGCGACGTGGTGTGGATCGAGGATGTGACCGTCGCCCGCGACGCCGCCAGCGATGCCACGCGGCGTCAGGAGCAGGCGACGGGGGCCGCGCGCTCCCGCCTTGCCGAGTTGCAGGCGATGGCCGATGCACTGCCGGTGCCGGTGTGGATGCGCGACCGCTCGCTGCGGCTGTCCTGGTGCAACCGCGCCTATGCCCGCGCCGTCGACGGCGATCCCGACAGTGTGGTGACGGAGGGGCGGGAGTTGACCGCCACCGGCCGGGCGCTGGCCGAACGGGCGCGCAGCGGCGGCTTCGCCCAGTCCGACCGCGCCCCCGTGGTGATCGGCACCGAACGCCGCCTGTTGGAGGTGACGGAGGCGCCCCTGCCGCTGACCGACGGCGGCGGCACGCTGGTGGTCGGGTACGCCCTCGACCTCACCCCGCTGGAGGAACTGCGCGGCGAGCTGGACCGCCACCTGACCGCCCATGCCGAGGTGCTGGAGCGGCTGGGCACCGCCATCGCCATCTTCGGCCCCGACACCCGCCTGACCTTCTTCAACCAGGCCTATGCCCGGCTGTGGGAACTGGACGAGGCGTGGCTGCGCACCGAACCGACCAACGCCGAACTGCTGGAGGAGCTGCGCGCCCGCCGCCGCCTGCCGGAATATGCCGACTACCAGACCTTCAAGCGCGAGCGGCTGACCCGCTACACCCATCTGGTCGAACCGGTGGAGGAGATGCTGCACCTGCCGGACGGCACGACGCTGCGCCATCTGGCCGCGCCGCACCCGCAGGGCGGGCTGATCACCATCCTTGAGGACGTGACCAACACGCTGGCGCTGGAATCCTCCTACAACACGCTGATGGCGGTGCAGCAGGAGACGCTGGACAATCTGGCGGAGGGCATCGCCGTATTCGGCGGCGACGGCCGGCTGAAGCTGTCCAATCCGGCCTTCGCCCGCATCTGGGATCTGGCCGACGGCGACCTGCACGGCGAACCGCACATCGCCGACGTCATCGAACGCATGCGCCCGCTGCTGGAGATGCAGCCGGCGGATAAGGGCACCGACAAGATCGCGGACCGGCCGGGCGAGGCCGCCACATGGGAGGCGCTGAAGGAGGAGCTGATCGGCGCCACGCTGGAGCGCAGCGTCCGCTCCGGCCGTGTGGAGCGCAGCGACGGGTCGGTGGTTGAGTTCTCCACCCTGCCGCTGCCCGACGGGGCGGTGTTGAACAGCTATCTGGACGTGACCGACGGCGCCCGGTTGGAGACGGCGCTGCGCGCCTCCAACGCGGCGCTGGAGGCCGCCGACCAGCTGAAGAGCGAGTTCATCGCCAACGTCTCCCACCATCTGCGCACGCCGCTGAACGGCATCATCGGCTTCGCCGAGATGCTGGCGAACCAGTATTTCGGCGAGCTGAACGACCGCCAGATGGAGTATGTGCGCAGCATGCTGACGGCCGGCCAGCGCCTGCTGGAGCTGATCGACGACGTGGTCGACCTGACCAGCCTGGGGGCCGGCGTCACCACGCTGGACCGCGGCGCGGTCAACCTGCCCGACCTGCTCGAATCGGTGGCCGGCCTGACCCGCGACTGGGCGCGGCGCGAGGGGCTGCGGCTGGAGGTGGTGGCACCGGAGGCGCTGGGCGAGATGGAGGGCGACGGCAAGCGGCTGAAGCAGGCGCTGTTCACCCTGGTGGTGGGCGCCATCCGCAACCCGCCGTCCGACCGCCGCATCCGCCTAGCCGGAGAGCGGCTGAACGGCAGCATCACCCTATCGGTCAGCGGCGCCGCCGCGCCCGACGCCGACCCGCAGGGCGCGGCGGCGCTGGGCGTGTCGCTGGCCCGCAACGTGGTGGAACTGCATGGTGGCCGGCTGGAGCTGGACGAAACCGGCGCCGCCGGGGTCTACCGCAGCGCCCATGTCCGCTGCATCATGCCGGTGCGGGCCCCGGTGAACGGGGTGAGGGCGGAGTAAAATACCTCCCTCTCCCGGGACGGGAGAGGGCATCTTAACTCACGCCGCGCCGGGGACGCCCTTCGAGGTCGAGTATTCGAAGTGCAGCGCCTCGCCGGGATAGACCAGCGGGCGGATGGCGTGGGCGGCTTGCGCCGCTTCGGCGAAGCCGCAGAGGATCAGCTTCAGCTTGCCGGGATACGTCGCGATGTCGCCGATGGCGAAGACGCCCGGCACGTTGGTGGCGCAGCCGGGCTGGGCCACCGCGATGTGGCTGCGCTCCAGATCCAGGCCCCAGTCGGCGATGGGCCCGAGATTCATCGACAGTCCGAAGAAGGCGAGCATGGCGTCGGCCGGCAGCGCCTTTTCCTCGCCGTCCAGCGTGGCGACGCGCACGGCGGTCAGCTGGCCGTTCTCCCCGTCCAGGCCGGAGAGCTGATAGGGCACCACCATCTCGACCCGCCCCTCGCGCACCAACGCTTCCATGCGGGCGACGCTTTCGGGCGCGGCGCGGAACTTCGGACGGCGGTGGACGACATAGACGCGCTCCGCCACGTCGGCCAGCGAGATGGCCCAATCGACCGCGCTGTCGCCGCCGCCGGCGATCACCACCTTCTTGCCGGCGAAGTCCTGGCGGCGACGCACCATGTAGAAGACCGACTTGCCCTCATACGCCTCCAGCCCGTCGAGCGGCGGGCGGTTGGGGCCGAAGGCGCCGCTGCCGGCGGCGATGATCACCGCCTGGGTGTCGATCTTGGTGCCGATGCTGGTCTCCACCAGCCAGCGCCCGCTGTCCTGGCGCGTCAGCTTCTCCACCTGCTGGCCCAGGTGATAGGTGGGCGAGAAGGGAGCAGCCTGCTCCGCCAGCCGGTCGATCAGGTCGGCCGCCTCGATGGAGGGGTGGGCCGGGATGTCGTAGATCGGCTTTTCCGGGTAGAGCGCCGTACACTGGCCGCCGACCATGTCCAGCGCGTCCACCACATGGCAGCGCATCTTCAACATGCCGCATTCGAACACGGCGAACAGCCCGACGGGGCCGGCGCCGACGATGACGACATCGGTGGTGAGGACATCGTGGCTGGAGGCGGTCTGCGACATGAAAGCCAATTCCTTGAGACGGGGTGCCGGGTGGAGGATGATGCGAAAGGGTCGGCGAACGGTCCTTCCATTGTCCGCATTTCCCGGCCGGGTCAACCCCCCGCAAGGGGAAAGCGGTGCTGTGTCGCGTGCGAGGCAGGACGACGGACCGTCGAAGTCGAGCAACAATTTCGCATAAATTCGCTTAAATTTGTCGATTGCACGCGGCGGTGGCGAAGCGGAAAGTGAAGGTCGGCGGCGGATGACCGGGCTTTCTTTGCCTGGAGGCCGGTCGGGTGGAGGCCCGGAATGAAGGAACTTCGGTGTCTGGTCTTCACCGACCAGGAGGTGGTGCGGGCGGTGCTGGACCGTCGGCGGCGGGTGAAGGACACATTGCCGGTCGGCACCGTGTCCAAGATCGTCTATCACCGCAACGAGGGGCCGGAGCAGGAGGGCATCGAAACCCGCCTGAGCATCACCGACGACGACGGTGCGGTGACCGAGCTGGTGCTGGCCGAAACCGAAGTGACGGCGGCGCTGGTCGGCTATTGCATGGGCCGGCGCATCCCCCTGCCGGTGGCGTCCGACAAGATGCTGCACCTGATCAACGGCGCGCTGACGCTGATGATCACCATGAACTTCAACAAGGCGCCGCGGCTGGTGGTGGCCGGCGCGGCAGAAGGCGCCGGATCGGGAGCGGCGGACCGGCTGTCGCCCAAGCGGCGGATCGGCCGGTAAGTCTGCGGCCGACCCACTCTTCTTTCCGGCTTGCGGGCGGGCGGCGGCTTCGCACAGTATCCGCGCCATGTCGGACACTCCCCACCATACCGTCACCCTCCCGCTGCCGGACGAGACCGCCACCGCGGCGCTGGGCCGCCGGCTGGGCACCATCCTGCGGCCGGGCGACCTCGTGGCCCTGCGCGGCGACCTCGGCGCCGGCAAGTCGGCGCTGTCACGGGCCTTGATCCGCAGCGTCACCCAAGAGGACGCCGAGGTGCCGTCCCCCACCTTCACCCTGGTGCAGACCTACGACACCGCCATCGGCCCGGTCTGGCATTTCGACCTCTACCGCCTGTCGGGGCCGGACGAGGTGTATGAGCTGGGCTGGGACGACGCGCGGGCCGAGGCGGTGGCGCTGGTCGAATGGCCGGACCGGCTGGGTCCGCTGCTGCCGCCCGACCGGGTCGAGGTGACGATGGAACATGATGGGCCCGATGCCCGCCGCGCCACGCTGACCGGCCATGGCGCGCTGGCGGCGCGGGTGGCCGCCGCCGACTGGACGCTGTGATGCCCCCTGTAATGTCCGTCGTCTCTTCTGCGCGGGAAGCCGAGATCGTCGCCTTCCTCGCCGCCAACGGCCTGTCCGGCGCGGCGCGGGAGCCGCTGGCCGGCGATGCCTCCGCCCGGCGGTATGAGCGTTTGCGCAAGGCGGATGGCGGCACGCTGATCCTGGTCGACACGCCCGCCCCGGCCGATGACCTCGAGCCCTTCATCGCCATCGGCGCCGAACTGGCGGCCATCGGGCTGTCGGTTCCCGCCGTGCTTGCATCGGATGTGGAGCGGGGATTGGCGATCCAGGATGATTTCGGAAGCGAAACATTCTCCCGCCTGCTTGCCGACGGTGCCGATCCCCAACCGCTCTACGAGATGGCGACCGACGCGCTGATCGTCATCCACCGCGGCTGGCCGGAGGGAGCGGCGCAGCGGTTGGCCCTACCCGTCTACGATCCGGACCTGTTCATCGCCCAGACCCGGCTGTTCATCGACGCCTATGTGCCGGTGGCGACGGGACGGGCCTTGAGTGACGAGGATCGTTCCGCTTTCGATACGGCATGGCGGGCGATGCTGGAGCCGGTCTGCGCCGGTGCGCCGTCGCTTCTGCTGCGCGACTATCACGTCGACAACCTGATGCGGCTGGATCGGCCGGGGGTGAAGGCCGCCGGGCTGATCGACTTCCAGAGCGCCGGCTGGGGGCCGCGGGCCTACGATCTCGTCTCCTTGCTGGAGGATGCGCGGCGCGACGTGGCGCCCGATCTGGCCGAGGCGATGGTCGTGCGCTATCTCGCCGCCTGTCCCGACACCGAACCCGCCGCCTTCCGCCGCGCCATGGCGGTGCTGGGGGCGGCGCGCCACACGCGGATCGTCGCCATCTTCGTCCGTCTGGCGCTGAGCCAGGGGCGGCGGTCCTACCTTGTCCATCTGCCGCGGGTCTGGCGCCTGCTGGAGGCCCAGCTGGCGAAGCCGGAGCTGGCGCCGGTCGCCGCCTGGTTCGACCGCCATCTGCCGCCCGAGACCCGTGCCGCCTTCGTCGTTCCGGAGACGCTCTGAGATGACCGTGACCATTCCCGACACCGCGCCCCAGACTGCGATGGTTCTGGCCGCCGGCCAGGGCCTGCGCATGCGCCCGCTGACCAACCACATGCCGAAGCCGCTGATCCCGGTGCTGGGCAAGACGATGCTGGACCACGCGCTGGACCGGCTGGCCGCGGCCGGCGTCGGCCGGGCGGTGGTCAACAGCCACTATCTGGGCGCGATGATCGGGGAGCATCTGAAGGGCCGGACATCCCCCGCCATCACCCTGTCGCCGGAGAACACGCTGCTGGAGACCGGCGGCGGCGTGAAGAACGCCCTGCCCCACCTGGGCACCGCGCCGATCTACACCGTGAATGCCGACATCTTCTGGCTGGACGGGCCGGTGCCGGCTCTGCGCCGGCTCGCCGCGCACTGGAACCCGGCGGAGATGGACGCGCTGCTCCTGCTGATGGCGACGACCAAGTCGGTCGGCTATGACGGGCTCGGCGACTATCACATGGACCCGCTGGGCGGCCTGACCCGCCGGGGCGAGCGTGAGCTGGCGCCCTTCGTCTATGCCGGGGTGCAGATCGTCAAGCCGGAGCTGTTCGCGGCCGACACGCCGGACGGTGCCTTCTCCACCAACCTGATCTGGGATCGCGCCCAGGCGGCGGGGCGGCTGTTCGGCCTTGCCCATGACGGGCTGTGGTTCCACATCGGCACACCCGCCGGGCTGAAGGAGGCCGAGGATCTGCTGGCCATCGGCGGCGTGCGGGCGGTGGCGCATTGAGGGCTGGGCCGAGCTATACTCAACGGAAAGTAGCCCGCTCTTGGAAATGATCGCAGGACCATGACCCACCCCAAAGTCTACAGCATCCCCGCGGGCGCGCCCTTCGTCGACATGCTGGCGGCGGGGATCATGGAGCGGGTGGGCGGCGACCCGATGGCGCTGGCCGGGGTCACCGTGCTGCTGCCGACGCGGCGCGCCTGCCGGGCGCTGCAGGCGGCCTTCCTGCGGCGGTCGGGCGGGCAGCCGACGCTGCTGCCGCGAATGGCGCCGCTGGGCGAACTCGACGCCGGCGACCTCAGCCTGACCGAGGAGGAGCTGCCCGACGTCCCGCTCGACCTGCCGGAAGCCATCTCGCCCCTGAATCGGCAGATGACGCTGGCGCGGCTGATCCTGGCAAGCCCGCTGCCGGCAACCACGGCGCAGGCGGTGCGTCTCGGAGCAGATTTGGGACGGCTAATTGATGCGGTATGGACAGAACGTATCGATTTCGAGCGGCTCCATAACCTCGTTCCCGATGATTACGCAGAGCACTGGCAGAAGACCTTAGAATTTCTTAACATCATCGTTACTAACTGGCCTGCCATCCTCGAGTCGACCGGAGAAGCCGACCCGGCCAAGCGCCGGAACCTGACGCTGGAGACGCAGGCCGCTCTCTGGCAGGCAGCCCCGCCGCCAGGCATGGTGATCGCCGCCGGCTCCACCGGCTCCATCGTCGCCGCGTCCGACCTGCTATCTGTCATCGCCCGGCTGCCGCACGGGGCGGTGGTGCTGCCCGGCCTCGACACTGGGACCGAGGAAGAGATCTGGCAAGCGATTGAGCAGGATGAATCTCATCCACAGCACGGGCTATCGCAACTGATCCGTCATCTCAGCGTAGAACGACAAGAGGTTCAGCCCTGGACCGATGCGACCGAGCCGCGCGGCGCCCGCGCCCGCCTGATCGCCGAGGCGATGCGCCCGGCGGCGACCACCGAAGGCTGGCGCGAGCTGTCGGGCGTGGATGCCTCGGCGCTGGACGGGCTGACCCGCATCGACGCCGCCACCTCGGAGGAAGAGGCGCAGGTCATCGCGCTGCTGATGCGCCATGCGCTGGAAACGCCGACCAAGACCGCCGCCCTCATCACCCCCGACCGCAACCTGGGCCGCCGGGTCGCCATGGCGCTGGCGCGCTGGGGCATTTTGGTCAACGACTCCGGCGGTCAGCCGCTCGCCCACACCGCGGTCGGCACCTATCTGCGGCTGACGGCGGAGCTGGTGGCGAGCCGCGTCCATCCGCTGGCCCTGCTGGCGCTGGCCAAGCACCCGATGGCGGCGGGCGGCCGCGACTCAGGAGATTTCCGCGCTGCCGCCCGCGCGCTGGAGCGCGTCGTGCTGCGCGGCCCCCGCCCGGCCGAGGGGTTCGACGGCGTGCTGGCGGCGCTGGAGCAGGCCGACCGCTTCGACCATGAGGAGCAGCAGGAGTTCCTGCGCACATGGCTGGTCGACATCGGCCAGCGCGCCGCCCCCTTCCTTGAGGCGCTGACCACCGAGACGCCGCTGGCCGACCTCGTGCGCGCCCATGTCGCCTTCTGCGAATCGCTGGCCGCCGACGACGCGCTGACCGGGGCGGAGCGGCTGTGGCGCCAGGATGACGGCGAGGAGGCGGCGCGCTTCGTCCACGACCTGCTGGATGCGGCGGAGGGCTTCCCGGCGATCCCGGCCAAGGATTACCCGGCGCTGCTCGACGCGCTGATGAGCGCGCGGGCGGTGCGCCCCCGCTATGGCCTGCACCCGCGCCTGTTCATCCTGGGTCCGATGGAGGCGCGCCTCCAACATCTCGACCTGACCATCCTGGGTGGGCTGAACGAGGGCACCTGGCCACCGGCCGCCTCCGCCGATCCGTGGATGTCGCGGCCGATGCGGCGCGATTTCGGCCTGCCCAGCCCGGAACGGCTGGTCGGCATGTCGGCCCACGACTTCGCCCACGCCTGCGGCGCGCCGGAGGTGGTGCTGACCCGCGCCGCGCGGGTGGAGGGCACGCCGACGGTGCCGTCGCGCTGGCTCCTGCGGCTGGAAACCGTGCTGAAGGCGCTGGGTCTGGACGGCGTGATCGAGGAGCGCGGCGCCTGCTGGCTCGATTGGGCGCGCGGGCTGGACGAGCCGGACCGTGTGCAGCCGGTGGCGGCGCCGGAACCGCGCCCGCCGCTGGCCGCCCGGCCGCGTAAGCTGTCGGTGACGGAGATCGAGACCTGGATGCGCGATCCCTACGCCATCTATGCCCGCCACGCCCTGCGGCTGCGGGCGCTCGACCCCATCGCCGCCGATCCCGGCGCGTCCGACCGCGGCCAGATCATCCACGACACGCTCGACGCCTTCGTCCGCGAGTATCCCGGCCCGCTGCCGCATGACGCGCTCGACCGGCTGATCGCGCTGGGGCGGGATCGCTTCGGCCCGCTACTGCGCAGCCATCCCGACGTCTGGGCCTTCTGGTGGCCGCGTTTCGAGCGGGTCGCCGGCTGGTTTGTCGATCTGGAGCGCGAGCGCCGTCCCCGCATCCGCCCGCTGGCGACCGAGGTGCCGGGCCGGCTGGAGCTGTCCGGCCCCGGCGGCCCCTTCACCCTGACCGCCAAGGCCGACCGCATCGACCGCGGCCCCGACGGGCTGGTGGTGATCGACTACAAGACCGGCACCCCGCCGAGCGCGCGCGAGATCGAGCTGGGCTTCGCCCCGCAGCTGCCGCTGGAGGCCGCCATCGCGGCGGCCGGCGGGTTCAGCGGGGTGGATAAGGGCGCTGTGGCCGAACTGACCTTCTGGCGCCTGTCCGGCGGCGACCCGGCCGGCGAGGAGAAGCCGGTGAAGGGCGACCCGGCAATATTGGGTGAAGAAGCGCGGGCCGGCCTGGAGGCGCTGATCGCGCAGTTCGACGACCCGAACACCCCCTACCGCTCGCGTCCACGGCCGGCTATGGCGCCGCGCTACACCGACTACGCCCATCTGGCCCGCGTCCAGGAATGGTCGTCGGGCGGCGGGGAGGGAGAGTAAATCTTTCTGAAATCAACCCGAAGGTTGTGTCGACTTTTCCAATTCCATACACTTGTACATAGCTGTTCAATTTCCGGCAGCGTAGCGACCGGACGGGCTGAAGAACGGGGCAAGGCATCTCATGATCGACCGTGACGGCGTCGGCAAGATTGCCGCAACCAGATTTTTCGTACCCCCATAAAATCTCTTGCTGCCGGAATTTTACGGGGGTACGATAATTCTCCTGAAAATTACTTTCGATCCCGCCAAGCGTGACCGGACCCTGAGCGAACGGGGCCTCGACTTCGCCGACGCGATAGAAGTCTTCGCCGGCAGAACGATCGATATTCCGGACGAGCGGTTCGACTATGGCGAGACCCGCATCATATCGGTCGGGCATCTGCGAGAGCGGATGGTGATCGTGATCTGGACGCAGGTGGAAGACGCTCGCCGCATCATTTCGATGAGGAAGGCCAATGACCGGGAGCAAACGCGCTTTGGGCAGCGACTCTGTGAAGAGCGATTTGGCGAAGGTTGACGAACACGTCATCCAGCCCGAGGAATACGACGAAATCCCAGAGATCACGGACGAGATGTTCGCACGCGGCACGGTGATGGACGGCGGCAAGCCGGCCCGCCGCGGTCGCCCGCCGGCCGAAGCACCCAAGGAAGCGATCAAGCTTCGACTGGATGCCGACGTGCTGAAGCATTTCCGGGAATCCGGGCCGGGATGGCAGACGCGCATCAACGCCGCGCTGCGCCAAGCGGCCGGTCTGTCGAATTGACGGTTAGCCCGATCCGCTCTCCTGATCTTTGGCCCTTGCCCCAGCGGTCACAATTGGACCAGCATCCGGCCCTGCCCCGGCACCGGAAGCTCCGCCTATGACCATGACCGACCTGCCCCCCCGTACCCTGCCGCTCGATCCCAACGTGGCACAGCGGCGGGCGTCCGATCCGACGGCATCGGTCTGGGTCGGCGCCTCGGCCGGGTCGGGCAAGACCAAGGTGCTGACCGACCGGGTGCTGCGGCTGATGCTGTCCGGCACGCCGCCGGCGCGCATCCTCTGCCTGACCTTCACCAAGGCCGCCGCGGCGGAAATGGCGATCCGCATCAACCGGACACTCGGCTTGTGGGCGACCCTGCCCGACGAGTCGCTGGAGGACCGGCTGGCCGACCTCTGCGGCGAGCGGCCGTCGATGGAGGCGCGGCTGAACGCGCGGCGGCTGTTCGCCCAGGTGGTGGACTGCCCCGGCGGCATGAAGATCCAGACCATCCACGCCTTCTGCCAGTCGCTGCTGCGCCGTTTCCCGCTGGAAGCCGAACTCGCGCCGCATTTCGACGTCATGGACGACCGCACCGCCGACGGGCTGCTGACCGAGGCACGCGACGCCGTGCTGCATGCCGGCCGCACCGAACCGGACAGCCCGCTCGGCCGCGCCATGGGCCGGCTGACCGGCGACCTGAACGCCGAGGATTTCGCCGGGCTGCTGGCGGAGCTGGCCAGCCAGCGCGGTCAGGTGGAACGGCTGCTCAAGGACTTCCATGGGCTGGACGGGCTGATCGACGCCATCCACGACAGGCTTGGGGTGCCGCCGGGCGTGACCGAGGAGTCGATCCTGACCCACGCCTGCCACGACGAGCAATGCGACCCGCCGGCCCTGCGCGAGGCCTGCCGGGCGCTGTCGGGCGGTAGCGCCGGCGACCAGGAGCGCGGCATCGCCATCCAGCACTGGCTGGACGCCGCCGACCGCCGGGTCCGCGCCTTCGAGGCCTACAAGCGCCTATTCCTGACGGCCGAGGGCAGCCCGCGCAAAACCCTCATCACCAAGAAGCCGGCCACCGCCTATCCGCAGGCGCTCTTGTCCCTGCAAAAGGAGGCGGAAAGGCTGGTGGAGATCGCGGAGCGGGTGAAGGCCGCCGGGGTCGCCGCCTCGACCACCGCGCTGCTGACGCTGGCGCAGGCGATGCTGGACGCCTACCGCGAGCGCAAGGCGGCGCGCGCCCTGCTGGATTACGACGACCTGATCCTGGCGGCCAACCGGCTGCTGAGCGGCGGCGACGGCAAGGCGCCGCGGGTGCCGTGGGTGCTGTACAAGCTGGACGGCGGCCTGGACCATATCCTGATCGACGAGGCGCAGGACACCAACCCCGACCAGTGGTCCATCGTCGCGTCGCTGGCCGGCGAGTTCTTCGCCGAGCTGGAGGCCGCCGCCCCCGACGGCAAGATCCGCACCGTCTTCGCGGTGGGTGACGAGAAGCAGTCGATCTTCAGCTTCCAGCGCGCCGATCCGGCCGAATTCGCCCGCATGCGCCGCCATTTCCAGGACAAGGCCGAGTCGGCCGAGCGGCTGTGGGCGGGGGTGGACCTCGACATCTCCTTCCGTTCGACCTCGGCGGTGCTGGAGACGGTGGATGCCGTCTTCGCCATCGACCGCGCCCGCGACGGCGTGGCGTCCGATGCCAGCCCGGTCATCCGCCACCGCGCCTTCCGCCGCGGGCAGGCCGGTCTGGTCGAGCTGTGGCCGCCGGTGAAGCCGGCCGAGGCCATCGAGACGCCGGCCTGGGCGCCGCCGGTGGCGCGCGAATCCGCCGACTCGCCGTCGGCCCGCCTGGCCTCGGTCATCGCGGCGACGGTGCATCGCTGGATCGACAGCGGCGAGACGCTGGAGGCCAAGGGCCGGCCGGTTCAGCCCGGCGACGTCATGGTGCTGGTCCGCCGCCGCACCGCCTTCGTCACCGAACTGGTGCGCGCGCTGAAGGACCGCGGCGTGCCGGTGGCCGGCGTCGACCGCATGGTGCTGACCGAACAGCTGGCGGTGATGGATCTGGTGGCGTTGGCCGATTTCCTGCTGCTGCCCGACGATGACCTGACGCTCGCCACCGTGCTGAAGGGGCCGCTGATCGGGCTGACGGAAGAGGAGCTGTTCCGCGTCGCCCATGGCCGGCGCGGCACGCTGTGGCGCTCGCTGGTGGCGCTGGCGGAGACGGAACCCGAGTTCCGCCCGGCCCGGCGCTATCTGGGCGATCTGCTGGCCCGCACCGACTTCTCGGCCCCCTACGAGCTGTTCGCCGGGCTGCTGAACCGGCCCTGCCCGGCCGACGGGCGGTCGGGACGGCGCGCGATCCTGAAGCGGCTCGGTCCCGACGCCCAGGACCCGTTGGAGGAGTTCCTGGCCGTCTGCCTCGCCTTCGAGAAGACGGAACCGCCCTCCCTGCAGAATTTCCTCGCCTGGCTGGCGGCCAGCGACGCGGAGATCAAGCGCGAGTTGGAACAGGGCGGCGGCACCGTGCGGATCATGACCGTCCACGGCTCCAAGGGGTTGCAGGCGCCGATCGTCTTCCTGCCCGACACGCTGGGCAGCCCGACCCAGAGCCCGCCGATCCTGTGGCCGGACGACGACTGCCCGGTCCCGCTGTTCGCCGCCCGCCGGTCCCAGGAGGATGCGCTGTGCGCCGAGGCGCGGGCGCGGGCCAACCGGCGGCGCGACCAGGAATACCGCCGGCTGCTCTATGTCGCGCTGACGCGGGCGGAGGACCGGCTCTACATCTGCGGCCACCAGGGCAAGCGCGAGCCGTCCGACGATTGCTGGTACCGGCTGGTCGAGGAGGCGATGCGCGAGAACGGCGTGCCGCACGGCTTCGACTTCACCGGCCTCTGTCCCGACGGCTGGACCGGCGACGGCTGGCGGCTGGTCGGCCCCCAGACCGCCGTGGTGCCGCGCCATGTCGAGACGGAAGAAAGCGCGTCCGCCGAGCCGCCGCCGCCCTGGATCGCCGAACCGGCGCCGGGCGA
This sequence comes from Azospirillum sp. A1-3, assembly GCF_023806445.1. Taxonomy (NCBI): domain Bacteria; kingdom Pseudomonadati; phylum Pseudomonadota; class Alphaproteobacteria; order Rhodospirillales; family Azospirillaceae; genus Azospirillum; species Azospirillum sp. A1-3. The sequence continues at coordinate 2,694,927 of NZ_JAMSLU010000001.1, read as the reverse complement.
GCCGGAGCCGTCACGCCCCCTGACTCCGTCCCGGCCGGACGGCGAGGAGCCGGCGGTGCGCTCGCCCTTGGGCAACGATGACGGCCAGCGCTTCCGCCGCGGCCTGCTGGTGCACCGGCTGTTGCAGACGCTGCCCAATCTGGCCGAGGACGCGCGGGAGGCCGCCTGCCGCCGCTTCCTCGCCCGCCCGGCGCACAAGCTGACGCCGGAGCAGCAGGACGCCATCGCGCGCGAGACGCTGGCGGTGCTGAGCCATGCGGAGTTCGCGCATCTGTTCGGCCCGGACTCGCGGGCGGAGGTGCCCTTGGTCGGCGTGGTGGCGCTGGGCGACGGCAGCCGGGCGTTGGCCGGCCGCATCGACCGGCTGGCGCTGACCGGCGATACGGTGTGGATCGTCGACTACAAGACCAACCGGCCGCCGCCACGGGATCTGGAAGACGTGCCAATGGTTTACCGGCGCCAGATGGCGGCCTACCGCGAAGCGTTGCGCGCCGTTTACCCAGGCCGCCGGGTGCGTTGCGTGCTGTTGTGGACCGACGGCCCCTACACCATGGAGTTGCCGCCCTCGGTGCTGGACGCGGCGGCGGCCGGACTGGCACCAAGGGTGGGATGAGGAGCAGCCGGCGGCTCACCCGAAAGATGGGGTGACTTGACCGGCCGGGCGCCTCCGCCCTACATTTTGCTCAATTCCACTGACGGGGCGATGGCCGCCGGCCTTCCACAACCGGTCCGCGGCGCTTCCGAATCCAGGCAAGAGGTCACATGAGCACCACCATCAAGGTTACCGACGACAGCTTCGAGCAGGACGTCCTGAAGGCCACCGGCCCGGTCCTGGTCGATTTCTGGGCGGAATGGTGCGGCCCCTGCAAGATGATCGCCCCGGCGCTCGACGAGCTGGCCGGCGAGTATGACGGCAAGGTCACCGTCGCCAAGCTGAACATCGACGAGAACCCGGACACCCCGACCAAGTACGGCGTGCGCGGCATCCCGACGCTGATGCTGTTCAAGGGCGGCAGCGTCACCGCCACCAAGATCGGCGCCCTGCCCAAGGGTGCGCTGTTCCAGTGGGTCGACTCGGCGCTGTAAGCGGCCCAACCGGTCCGGATACAGGTCCAGTTCAAGGAAAAGCCCCGCCCGCGGTCGCCGCGGCGGGGCTTTTTCGTTTGTCCGGTCAGGTGCCGAGGAATTCCAGAAGCTCCCGCGCCAGCTCTTCGGGCGCCTCCTCCGCCATGTGGTGGCCGCAATCCAGGCCGCGCCCGCGCAGGTCCGGCGCCCAGGGCCGCCAGACCGCCAGAACGTCGCCGTAAAGCTCCTCCAGATCGTCCCGCAGCGACCATAAGGCCAGCACCGGACAGCTCAGCCGCCGGCCGGCCGCGCGATCGGCCGCATCGTGGTCGCGGTCGATGCCCAGCCCGGCGCGGTAATCCTCCAGCATGCCATGCACGGTGGCCGGATCGTGGATGGCCGCGCGGAAATCACGGTAGGCCTCCTCCCCCATCGCCTCCGCCGAGCCGCCGTACCAGGCGTCGGGATCGGCCAGGATGGCGCGCTCCGGCTTGTCCGGCTGGGCGAAGAAGAACCAGTGCCACCATGCCCGGGCGAAGCGGGCATCGCACCGCTCCAGGGCTTCCAGGATCGGCACGCCGTCGAGCAGGGCGAGACGGGTGACGGCGGCGGGATGGTCCATTGCCAGACGGAAGGCGGTGTAGGAGCCACGATCGTGGCCGACCACGGCGAAGCGCTCGAAACCGAGGTGCCGCATCAGGGCGAGGCAATCCAGCGCCTTGGCCCGTTTGGCGGAGTTGGCATGGTCGGGCCGGTCCGCCGGCTTCGATGACCGGCCGAACCCCCGCAGGTCGGGGCAGACCACGCGGTGGGATGCCGCCAGCAGCGGCGCCACCCGGTGCCAGGTCGCATGGGTGCGCGGATGGCCGTGGAGCAGCAGGACCGGGCTGCCCTGCCCGCCATGACGGACCCGCAGGGTCGCGTCCGGCAGCTCGATGGTCTCCAGCGTGAATCCTTCGAACATCATGCCCTCCCCGGCTGTGCCTGGGAGAACCGCGGCATGGGCGGCGGGGTTCCTCCCGCGGGCAAAGTCGGACGGCGGGAGCCGGACGGCAAAACAGGCCGCCGGAAGGACTCCGGCGGCCCGTGTCTGCATCGGATAAGCCTTGAGGCCACCCGTCGTTCAGCGGACGCCCCTTACCAGGGAGACCTCCTATCAGGGAGACTTTGGCTTCGCCGTATCCTTACCTGCGTCCTTGCCTTTGCCCCCGGCAAGCTCCGCCGTGCGGGCGAGATTGTCGGCGGCGGCGCGGCCCCATTCGCTGTCGGGGGAGACGCGGCGGGTCAGCGACCAGTCGTCGCGGGCCGCCGGCAGGTTGCCGCCCAGCGCCTTGACGTTGCCGCGCAGCAGGATCGCCTCCGGATCGCCGGGTTTCAGCTCCAGCGCATGGTCGATGTCGGCCAGCGCCTGCCGGTAGTTGGACAGCGCCTTATTGGCGGTCGCGCGGTAGAGATAGGCGTCCGCCCGGCGGGGATCGCGGGCCAGCGCGGCGTCGAGGTCGGTGATGGCATCCCAGAAGCGTTCACCCTCGGCGCGGGCGAAGGCGCGGTCGATCAGCAGGTCGATGTCGCCGGGCGTCTTGTCGAGCGCCGCGCTGTAGAGCCGTTCCGCCCGCCCCTGGTCGCCGGCGCGCAGCCACGCCCAGCCGGCCCGGCCGAGCAGCGAGGCGGCGGCCCTGGGGTCGTCCTTGCCCAGCGTCGGCACCAGCGCCTCCATCTGGGTTCCGGCCGCCTTGAACTCGCCGGCATGGAACTGCGCCAGCGCGTAGCACAGCTTGGCGAAGTCGCCGCCGCCCTGCTCCTGCCAGCGCTTGGCGTCGGCCTTGGCGCCGTCGGGATTGGCCTCCGCCTTGGCGGCGCAGGCCTGGAGTTCGCGGTTGCGGTCAAGGCCGGAGGATGGCCCGGAGGAGCCCGCCTGCGCGGCCGGCGAGGGCGCCGGCAGGACGGCGAGAAGCCCCAAGGCGAGGGCGGCGGAAAGGTAAAGATTGCGTCGGGTCATGGTGCCTTTACACTCCGCCATCGCCGGGCAGGGTGCAAGCCCCCCACACCAATTCGGTGGCCGAGCCCGGCGTTACACCGTTTCCCGCCCCAACCGGAACGCCCGCGATGACCGATCCCCGCCTGTTCGTCTTCGGCCCCGGCTATACCGCCCGCGTCTTCGCCGACCGGCTGCGCGCCGAGGGATGGCGCATCGCCGCCACCTGCCGCAGCGAGGAAAAGAAAGCGGAGTTGGAGGCCCACGGCATCGAGGCCTTTCTGTTCGACCGCGGCCGGCCGCTGGCCGACGCCAAGGCGGCGCTGGCCGGCACAACCCATCTGCTGGTCAGCATCCCGCCCGACGGCAAGGGCGACCCGGTGCTGGACCAGCATGCCCGCGATCTGGCCGACCTGCGCACGCTGGACTGGGCCGGCTACCTGTCCACCACCGGCGTCTATGGCGACACCGGCGGCGAGTGGGTCAGCGAAGTGTCCTGGCTGAAGCCGACCGGCGAGCGGCAGAAGCGGCGGGTGGAGGCCGAGCGGGGCTGGCTGAACCTCTACCGCCAGTATGGCGTGCCGATGCATCTGTTCCGGCTGGCCGGAATCTACGGCCCCGGCCGCAGCGCCATCGATTCCGTGCGCGACGGCATCGCCAAGCGGGTGGACAAGCCGGGTCAGGTCTTCTGCCGTATTCATGTCGACGACATCGCCAACACGCTGCGCGCGTCGATGGCGCGGCCGACGCTGGGCGCCATCTACAATGTGGCCGACGACCTGCCCAGCCCGTCGCACGAGGTGGTGGAATATGCCTGCCGCCTGCTGGGGGTGGAGCCGCCGCCGCTGGTGCCCTTCGATCAGGCGGAAATGTCGCCGATGGCCGCCAGCTTCTACGCCGATTGCCGCCGGGTGAAGAACGACCGCATCAAGCGCCAGCTTGGCGTCACCCTGACCTATCCCGACTACCGCGCCGGGTTGGAGGCGCAGTTGGCGGCCGGGCTTTAGTCGAAGACTCGGGGAAAAGGTAAACCTGAGATTACAAAGCAATTGCCCGTCATATTCCGATAATCATAAAATCCGGCCGAAGACACGCATGGAAATAGCAAAGGTTATTTAATAATCTCCCGGGATCATGAGCGTCCAGGCGACGACGATCCTGCGAGGTGTTGGGCGCATGAGCAGCACGCCGACGGTCACGACCTCCCTCCCCTCCGCCGGTCTTCCGGCGGCCAAGGACATGGCGGCCAGGGACATGATGGATGCCACCGCCTTCCGCCGCCAGATGGACGAGGTCGTCGCCCGCATCCCCATGCACGCCATCCGATCCGTGCTGGACGCGGTGGAAGGGGCGCCCAGCCCGAACGGCGAGCGGGCGCGGCATCTGCGCGACGCGCTGGTCGACCATTTCAACCGGCTGCGGCCGATGAAGGCACGGCGGCTGTTCACCAGCCTGTTCGAACCCTTCCTGGTCGACGACCCGATCCTCTACCGCTCGCCGGAGTCGGTGCCGGCGCTGATCCAGCGGGTGGACATGGGCGGCATCTGGGCGGCGCTGACCCGTTATGCCTTTCCGGGCCTTGCGGCGGAGGTGCAGAGCCGGCTGGACGCGATGGCGCGCGAGGCAATGTTGGACGCCGTGCTGGCCAGCCCCGACGCGATGGTGATGCGCGAACTGATGCGGAAAGAGGCGCTGGACTTCCTCTACACCATGGTCGGCGACCGCAAGCTGACCGACCGCTTCCTGGCGCTGGCGAACGAGGAGGCGCACCATGACGCCCGGCTGCGCACCCAGTATCTCGGCCGCAAGGCGCCGATCGACAGCGACCTGCTGGGCTTCGTCCGCGCCCTGCTGGAGCACAACGAGGTGCTGGTGCCGCTGACCGAGCGGATGCGCCGCGACATTGAGGACATGCAGGGCGCCGGCGATCCCCGGTCCGCCGAGGTCGATTGCCAGTCGGCGCTGATGGTCGGCTTCGTCCGCCGGGTGCGCGATCTCGGGCTGCCCTTCCGCGACCAGTCGCAGGTGCTGGCCTGGTTCGCCCCGCTCTACGGGCTGAACGTCAAGCGGCGTTACGACGTGTTCCTGCGCCATGTCCGCGAGCATGGTGGCCCGGCAGTGCGCGAGTCGCACCCGCTTTTGCGCGCCCTGCTCTGCCACTTCAACGCCGCCTGCACCACCATCCGCGAGGTGGTGGACGGCATGTTCGGCGATATGGACATCCAGGACGGCGGCGTGCTGTCGGCCCCCGCCCCGACCCGCGCCCTGCTGCACGAGGCGGTGGAGCGCTTCGACCGGGCGCTGACGGCGCTGTCCGGCACGGGCTTCCTCGCCAGCCGCTCCACCGGCCCTGCGCTGCGGGCGGAGCTGGCGGCGGTCAGCCGCGAGTTGACCGGCACGGTGATGCCGGCGCTGGCCGCGCGGCTGCAGGCGGCGATGAACGCCCGCCATGCCCCGGTGCCCGACCATGAGGACATCGTCTGGCTGCTGGAGCTGGTCTGGCGCTGGGGCCGCTATCTCGGCAATGCCGGCTACGCCAACCCGGAGCTGAAGTCGCTGCGCCTCTATGCGGTGGAGACCGGCCGCCTCGCCTTCATCCAGGCGATGAAGGCCGAACCGCAGGAGAAGCCGGCCCACCGCATGGCGCACATGCTGCGCATCCGCCGGCTGATGGCAGCGATGGGCGAGACGGTGGACGGCTGGATCAGCCCGGTCAGCCAGGGCTTGCACCGGGTCGTCTTCCGCTATCTGGAGGATGTCGAGAAGATCGCCGACGACGAATGGGCGGTGATCGACGCCTTCGTCGCCAGCGTCCGCAGCGAGCTGAGCCGGTCGCGCAACTGGCAGAGCGCGGATTTCGTCGACATTCTGCGGCTGCATGAGGGGAGGCGGCGGGGGGAGGGGTGAGCCCCCTCGACCGATGGCCTTGGCCACAACAATTTGGTTCGACGCAACCATCGATGTGGTATGATGCGCGCCCGCTCGGGGCGGGACGGCCGGACAACGGCCCGCAACCCCGGTGGTTCCGCTTTTCAGTCACTCCTCCCGCCGAGACGACGCCAGCATGAACATCACCATCGAACGCGCCGCCCTTCTCCGTTCCCTGGGTCACGTGCAGAGTGTGGTCGAGCGGCGGAACACCATTCCGATCCTGTCCAACGTCCTGCTGCGCGCTGGCGACGGCGAACTGTCGCTGGCCGCCACCGACATGGATCTGGAGATCGTGGAAACCGTCCCGGCGACGGTCGGGCGCCCCGGCGGCACCACCGCCCCGGCCCACACCCTGTTCGACATCGTCCGCAAGCTGCCCGACGGCAGCCAAGTGGAGCTGGACATCGGCGGCGACGGCACCATCCTGACGCTGCGCGCCGGCCGCTCGCAGTTCAAGCTGTCCTGCCTGCCGGTGGAGGATTTCCCGCAGCTGTCCAGCGGCGAGCTGAAGCACAATTTCTCGGTCGCCGCCGCCGACCTGCGCGGGCTGATCGACCGCACCCGCTTCGCGATCTCCACCGAGGAGACGCGCTATTACCTGAACGGCATCTACCTGCACGCCGCCAAGAGCAAGATGGGCAGCCTGGAGACGCCGGTGCTGCGCGCCGTCGCCACCGACGGCCACCGGCTGGCGCGGGTCGAGATGCCGCTGCCGGACGGGGCCGAGGGCATTCCCGGCGTCATCATTCCGCGCAAGACCGTCACCGAGATCCGCAAGCTGGTGGACGAGGCCGCCGACCGCATCGAGCTGTCGCTGTCCGACAACAAGATCCGCTTCGGCTTCGACAGCGTCGTCGTCACCTCCAAGCTGATCGACGGCACCTTCCCCGACTATGAGCGGGTGATCCCGGTCGGCAACGACAAGGTGATGGAGGTGGACGCCAAGCTGTTCGCCGCCGCCGTCGACCGCGTCGCCACCATCTCCACCGAGAAGAGCCGGGCGGTGAAGCTGTCGCTCGTCCGCGGCGCGCTGACCCTGTCGGCCACCAGCCCGGAATCGGGCAGCGCCACCGAGGAGCTGGAGGTCAATTACGCCGAGTCCCCGCTGGAAATCGGCTTCAACTCTCGCTATCTGCTGGACATCACGCAGCAGATCGAGGGCGAGGGCGCCCAGTTCACGCTGGCCGACGCCGCGTCGCCGACCATCATCCGCGACGTCGCCGACTCCACCGCGCTCTATGTCCTGATGCCGATGCGTGTGTGATGGGGCTGCGGGGATCGTCCCCGCCCCAGGCGGAACGGACCAGTTGCAGCACACGGCAGTTTCGATGAGCGGCGGCACCCCGGTGTCCGCCCCAACCCAGGCTTTGGCCCCCGCTTTGGCGGTGCGGCGGATGACGCTGACGCGCTTCCGTGGCTATGACTCCGCGCGGCTGGAGCCGGACCGCCGGCCCGTCGCCCTGATCGGCCCGAACGGGGCCGGCAAGACCAATTTGCTGGAGGCCGTCAGCTTCCTCGCCCCCGGCCGCGGCATCCGCGGCGCCCGGCTGGCCGAGGTGGAGCGGCTGGGATCGCCCCCCGGCGCCGGCTGGGCGGTGGCGGCGATGCTCGACACCCCGATGGGTCCGGTGGAGATCGGCACCGGCCGCGAGCCCCATGACGGCAATCGAACCTCCGACCGCGACCGCCGGCTGGTCCGCATCGACGGCCATCCGGCCAAGGGCCAGACCGCGCTGGCCGACCATGTCGCCATGGTCTGGCTGACCCCGCAGATGGACCGCCTGTTCCTCGAAGGATCGAGCGGACGGCGCCGCTTCCTCGACCGGCTGGTCTTCGGCTTCGACCCCGCCCATGCCGGGCGGCTGTCGCGCTACGAGCATGCGCTGCGCGAGCGCGCCCGGTTGCTGCGCGACGGCCGCTTCGACGAGGGCTGGCTCGGCGCGCTGGAGGACCAGATGGCAACCACCGGCATCGCCGTCGCCGCGGCGCGGCGCGAGGTGGTGCAGCGGCTGCGCGCCGCCTGCGCCCGCTCCGTCGGTCCCTTTCCCGGCGCCGACCTTGCCGTCGCCGGCACGGTGGAGCGCTGGCTGGACGAAGGCCCGGCGCTGGCGGCGGAGGATGCGCTGCGCGACAGCTTGCGCATCGGCCGCCGCGCCGATGCCGACGGCGGCGGCGCCACGGTGGGACCGCACAAGAGCGACCTCGCCGTCCGCCATGCGCCCAAGGACATGCCGGCGGGGCTGTGCTCCACCGGTGAGCAGAAGGCCCTGCTGATCGCCATCGTGCTGGCCAATGCCCGGCTGCTGGCGGCCGAACGCGGCGCAGCACCCATCCTTCTGCTGGACGAGGTGGCCGCCCATCTCGACCCCGAGCGCCGCGCCGCGCTGTTCGGCGAAATCCTGGCATTGGGCGCCCAGGCCTGGATGACCGGCACCGACGAGGGGGTTTTCGACCCGCTTGGCGAGGATGCCCGCCGGTTCCGCATCGAAGACGCCCATATCCGTCCCGGATAGGGGTGGAAATTCGGGCCAAGACCCAAAAAAAAGGCGTCTTCACCCACGCTAAACCGCCGTATCCGCAACCGAATCTGTTATAGTCGACGCATGGCACAGGAAGCACTGAAGAACGACCTCCCGCAGTCGGAGCCCCAGCAGGCGGACTATGGGGCGGAATCGATCACCGTTCTGCGCGGGCTTGATGCCGTGCGCAAACGCCCCGGCATGTACATCGGCGACACCGACGACGGGTCCGGCCTGCACCACATGGTGTACGAGGTGGTCGACAACGCCATCGACGAGGCGTTGGCCGGCTATTGCGACAAGGTCGAGGTCGTGCTGAACGCCGACGGATCGGTCACGGTGCGCGACAACGGCCGCGGCATCCCGACCGACATCCATTCGGAGGAAGGCGTCTCGGCGGCCGAGGTCGTGATGACCCAGCTCCATGCCGGCGGCAAGTTCAACCAGAACAGCTACAAGGTCTCCGGCGGCCTGCACGGCGTCGGCGTCTCGGTGGTGAACGCCCTGTCCGAGACGCTGGATCTGCGCATCTGGCGCGGCGGCCGGACCTGGAGCATGCGCTTCCGCCACGGCAACGCCGAGGCGCCGCTGGCCGATGTCGGCGAGGCGCCGATGGTGCCGGAGAAGGGCAAGCCGCTGTCGGGCACCGAAGTCACCTTCATGCCCTCGGCCGAAACCTTCACCAACATCGAGTTCGATTTCGCCACGCTGGAACACCGGCTGCGCGAACTGGCCTTCCTCAACTCCGGCGTCCGCCTGGTGCTGACCGACGCGCGCGGGGTGGAGCCGAAGGTGCAGAACCTGCATTACGAAGGCGGCCTCGAGGCTTTCGTGAGTTGGCTCGACCGGTCCAAGACGGCGCTGCACAAGCCGGCGATCACGCTGAAGAACGAGCGCCCGACCGAGCATGGCGGCGTGGTGACGGTGGAATGCGCGCTGCAGTGGAACGACAGCTACCACGAGACGACGCTCTGCTTCACCAACAACATCCCGCAGAAGGACGGCGGCACCCACCTCGCCGGCTTCCGCGCGGCGCTGACCCGTGCCATCAACAACTACGCGGCCGAGTCCGGCATCGCCAAGAAGGAGAAGGTCGCCCTGTCGGGCGACGACGCCCGTGAAGGCCTGACCTGCGTCCTGTCGGTGAAGGTTCCGGATCCGAAATTCTCCAGCCAGACCAAGGACAAGCTGGTCTCGTCGGAAGTCCGCCCCGTCGTCGAGGCGGTGGTGGGCGAGGCGCTGGCCCAGTATTTCGAGGAGCATCCGGCCGACGCCCGCCGCGTCGTCCAGAAGGTGGTCGAGGCCGCCGCCGCCCGCGAGGCCGCCCGCAAGGCGCGCGAGATGACGCGCAAGAGCTCGCTCAGCATGTCGTCGCTGCCGGGCAAGCTGGCCGACTGCCAGGAGCGCGATCCGGCGCTGTCTGAACTGTTCATCGTCGAGGGCGATTCGGCCGGCGGTTCGGCCAAGCAGGGCCGCTCGCGCCAGTCCCAGGCCATCCTGCCCTTGCGCGGCAAGATCCTGAACGTGGAGCGGGCGCGGCTGGACAAGATGCTGTCGTCGGCGGAGATCGGCACGCTGATCGCGGCGCTGGGCACCGGCATCAGCGACGAGTTCAACGCCGACAAGGCGCGCTACCATAAGATCATCATCATGACCGACGCGGACGTGGACGGCAGCCACATCCGCACCCTGCTGCTGACCTTCTTCTTCCGGCAGATGCCCGACCTGATCGAGCGTGGCTATCTCTACATCGCCCAGCCGCCGCTCTACCGCATCAAGCGCGGCAACGCCAAGGAACGCTACCTGAAGGACGACCGGGCGCTCGAAGAGTATCTGGTCGAGGCGGCGCTGGGCGACCTGTCGGTCCGGCTGTCGGACGGCTCTCTGCTGATCGGCGAACAGCTGTCCGGTCTGGTCGATCAGGCCCGCACCGCGCGGCCGGCGATCGACACACTGTCGCGCAAGGTCGGCAACGCCATGGTGGTGGAGCAGGCGGCGGTCGCCGGCACCCTGTCCGCCGCGCTGGCCGACGACAAGGCGGCGGCGGAGGCGGCGGCCAAGGCGGTGGCGGAGCGGATGAACGCGCTGGACGCCGACGGCGGCTGGCGCGGCGAGGCGCTGCCCCAGGGCGGCTATGCGGTGATCCGCGCCCGGCGCGGCGTCACCCACCGCCACCTGTTCGACACCGACCTGCTGAAGAGCGGCGAGGCCCGCCGTCTCGACGGGCTGGCCGCCGACCTGAAGCGGGTGTTCGGCACCGCCGGCCAAGCCTTCGAGAAGCAGAAGGAAACCCGCGCCCTGACCGGCCCCGTCGCCCTGTTCGACACGGTGATGGAGCTGGGCCGCCGCGGCATGACCATCCAGCGCTACAAGGGCCTGGGCGAGATGAACCCGGACCAGCTGTGGGAAACCACGCTGGACCCGACCAAGCGCTCGCTGCTGCAGGTCCGCGTCAGCCACGCCGATCAGGCCGAGGAGGTCTTTTCCACCCTGATGGGCGACGTCGTCGAACCGCGCCGCGAGTTCATCCAGGACAACGCGCTGAAGGTGTCGAACCTGGACGTGTGATGCGGGTGGTGTGGTCGGTTCGCTCTCCGTAACCGGGGAGCAGGAAGAGGGCGGGGCCGCAAAGGCTCCGCCCGTTCTGTTTGCGCTGCCTCGTCTCAGTTCTTCGACCGCTCGCTCATGGCGGCGTGGCGGCGGCGGATGTCTTCCGGCCAGGAGCTTTTGATGAAGGCGAGAACCGCCCAGATGTCGGCGTCGCTCAGCTTGCCGCCGAACGCAGGCATGTCGCTGCTGTAGCCGGGCGGGGCGAAGGCCGCGATGCCCTGCTTGGTGATCTTGAAGAGATCCGCGTCCGGGTGGTGCCACGTATGGCCGGACGCGTCGTGAGGCGGCGCGGGCAGACGGCCGTCGGCCTTGCGGCTCTGCCAGTTCGTCTGGCCTTCGAGCCGGGACCCGTGGCACGTCGCGCACTGGTCGGCATACACCACCTTCCCGCGGGCGACCTGCACGGCATCCGCCGGATCGGCGCTCGCCTTCGGGCCGACGAGCATGATCGCGCCGGCCACCGCGACCACGGCGGCCACGGCAAAGCCTATGCCGATCGCCGCCGTTCTGGAAAAACGCATGGTGAACCTCAATGCCAGAGACCGGATGCGCGCCAGCGGGGTCGATGGCCCGGCCGCGCCCAATGGGTGGGGAGCCCGACCATGCGGGCTTCGGAGGTGGGGGACGCCTCGTCGGCCTGCTGAAGCGAGAGCAGGCGCCCGATGCGTTCCTCGATTTCGGGATGGGTGCGCAGCACGGACGGATGCGGATTGCGCCGTCCTGGCCAGAGAATACGCTCCCAGAAGCCGGGATCGTATCGCTGGAGCTTCGCCAAGGCAAATGCCAGCCCCTCCGGGTCGCCGGTCAAGGCGGCGGCATCCAGATCGGCGTCGAACTCCCGAGTGCGCGAGAGCCGCAGCTGAATGAGCGTGTTGATGGGGGGTGCCGCCCAAAGAAGCACGATCAGCGGCCAGTTGACCGTGCCGTGCCGCTCCATCGTCTGCGGCAGGCTCAGGAGCAGAAGGACGGCCCCGGTCGTCGCCATGGCGCTGGTGACCCGGCTGATGATGTCGGCCAAACCCATGGTCCAGAGATCGTGGTTGCGGACATGGCTGATCTCGTGGGCCAGGATCCCCGTCAGTTCGCGCAGGCTCATCGTTCGCAGCAACCCGTCGGTCAGGACGATGGCGCTGCCGCGCGAGGAGCCGACCGTGAAGGCGTTCGGCACCGGAGTCGCCAGATAATGCAACTCGGGAACGCTGGGCAGCCCGGCGCGCCGGGCCAGCAGCCGGGTGGCCTGCTGGACCTCGGGAAGGTCGTAAGGGCCGAGGCGCCGGGCTCCGTAGAGCCGCAGGATCGTCCGCGGCGAAACGGTCGGGCTGAACGCCACCGTCGCACCGATGAGGATGGCTGACCAGACGACGCCGAACCATCCGGAGAGCAGCCAGCCGATCGCCGCCACGAGCAGACCCAGGCTGCCCACCAGCAGGATGGATTGCCCCAGGTTCCGGAGCTTGTGGCGGCGGCGCTGCCGTTCATCGAGACGGGCCATCGGCATGGTGCTCGATCCCTGCGTTGACCATGACGACCGTAACGGCTTCCGGGTCCCCGCCCCAACCGCGGCGGCAGGCCCGTGCCGGGTGCCTCCTCACATCATTCCCATCGGGCTGGCGAACAGCCGATCGGCGGCCTTCTTCTGGTCGTCGGTCAGCACGGCATAGAGCGGCTTGGCGGCGGCCTCAATGGCCTTCATGGCGTCGAGCCGGGTCTCCAGGACCTTCTGCCGGACGGCCAGCCGGTCCGGCCACGCGGACGGCATGCCGCCCTTGGTCATCTGCTCGTGCATGGCCTGATGGGCCTTGGCGTTCGACCGCAGGGTGTCGGCGAAGGCGTTCCACTGCGGCGCCTGGGCGTCGGTGATCCCAAGCTCCGCCTTCAGGAAGGCGATGCGGCCCTCGACATGCTCGAACGGCAGGCCCATGGCGCCCATAGCGTTCATGCCACCCTGCTGTCCCATCATCATCTGGCGCATCATGGGCATCATCTGCTCCATCATGCCCGGCCCCATCATGCCTGCACCCATCATGTTGGATTGGCCGCTCTGCTGCCCCATCATGCCGCCCATCATCGGGCGCATCTGGTCCATGTTCATCATCATGCCGGGCATCGCGGGTTGGCCGCCCTGGGACGGCTGGGCAGGCGTCGGGACCGGAGCGGGCTGGGCCTGGGTGGTCGTGGCGCCGGCGGGGTGGTGGGCCTGGTGATCCTGGCCTTGGTCGGGAGTGGCGGCGGTCTGGGCCTGGGCAGCCGACATCATGGCGACGAGCGCAAAGGCCGGAAGCATCTTGCGGGTGAATGACGACATGGCGTCCTCCTGATCATCTGGTTCGAGCCATCCCGGCCGGACTCCACGTGGGAGCGCCGGGGACAAAAAGGCCGAGCGCACGAGTTCCGTCGGCGTCCTTCGCCGAGCCGAAGCTCAGGTTGGACGCGGACAGACTCGTGGCGTCAGAGGATCAGAGAGGGGGGACGCAGTGCGGGGTCGCTGCCGATGCCTTCGGGCGTGGCCAGGGCAGGCAGATGGTCCGCCCGGTCGATGACCGGAATGAAGGCTGCGACGGCATCGACAGGGAGGGCGCAGTGCATGGTCGCGCACTGGGTGACGCTACAGCAGGCATCGTCACCGCGCACACCAAGGTGCTTGCAGAGATCCTGCATATGCTCATGATCTGCCACCGCGGCGACACCATCGCCGTGCGTGTCGACCAGCGCATCCTCATGAGGCGCCGGGGAGTGCTGGTGAGGCGGCAGACTGGCGTGGCCCGGCGCGGCATAGACGACCAGCGTGGCCAGCATCAGCAGGCTCACCACCGCCCTCCTCACCGTCGACCAATCCCCACGCCACATGGCGATTGCCTTCCTTGCCCGAGGCCGGACGGCATCTGCGCGCCCACCGGCCCCTCCTACAACCGTAAGACCATTCCCTGGTCCCTGCAACGGCACGTTCGTCTCGACGACCGGCCGCGTCAGGCGAACATCGACCCTCCAGCGGTGGGAGGGTCACTATCAAAAGCGCTCGATGGCAACGCCGGTCGATCGGCGGCGTCGGTTGACGGACATCAATGGCCGTTCCCACAGATGCGACTATGGTTGTGCCGGCCCGGACTGGATCCGGGTCGTTCGAAGCAATGGTTGGCATGAAGCGGTTGGGCCACATCTTCGCCATTCTGGCGTTCGCCTTCGCGCTCCTGATGGGCGCGGTGGGCGGAGCCGTGGCGCATGTGGGGGCAAATGTGGACATGCCGGCCGGCTCGATGGGTCATCACGGCTCTCATCACACCCCGTCCCCTTCGTCACCATCACAGAGCCACCACAAGGCCGCTCTCGCCGTCGCGGCGACCTGCTGCCCGGCGGCCGAGGCTCCGGCCCGGCACAGCGTCGCCATCCCTGTGACCATGGTCGAAGCATCCTGGCACCCGCGGGCCGGCTTCGTCCCGAACGCCCGGGACATCACACCGGACACGCCCCCTCCGAAGACCAGCCTCTGATCGGCCGCGCGCTCTGACGCCTGCGTCGGACGCCCGGCCATGCGCCGCCTGACCGGCGGCGTGCGCGAGCGATTCCGACCACGCGATCAGAGGACTCTCATCATGTCCGAGAGGCATTTCACGACCCGCCGCGGCTTCATCGCCGCGCTGGGTTTCGGCGCCGTCTCCCTGTACGGCGCCTGGGCAGCCTATGGCGCCGCCCCGCTTCCCTTCGGCGGACACACTGGACACAAGGACGCCGCTCCGGAAGCCGGCGCCCACGGCCATGGCGGCCACGGCGCGGCCGAGGGCATGGCGCCCGAGGAGTTCCGCTTCGGGCACGACGTCTTCGTCCGGAAATACGCGCAGAAGGACGGAAGCGTGAACCCGCACGCCGATGCGGACGCCCATGGCGGCGACGCACACGGCGGCCATGGTCATGCCGATATCGGCCACGACCACGGTGCGGAGATGGCGTCCGTCGAGCCGGTCGACGTCTACCTGATGGCGCAGAAATTCGCCTACAGCCCGGACGTCCTCCGGCTCAAGGCAGGTGTGCCGTACCAGTTCCGCATGATGGCGGACGACATCACGCATGGTGCGTCGATCCAGTTGGGGGCTGCCAGCCGCATCATCCGCCTGCGGCCGAACGTCGTGACCGAGCAGACGATCACCTTCACCAAGCCGGGCGAGTACCTCGTCTACTGCACCGTCTATTGCGGCCAGGCGCATGACGCCATGCACGGCCGCATCATCGTCGGCTGACCCGGGGAGGACTCACAGCATGGATACCCTCTCGACCTCCGTCGCCCCGGCCAGCACGGCCTCGCGCCTGACCGCGCGCGTCGCCTCCCTGCCGTCGGCCGACAAGGCCCTTCTCACGTTGCTGTTCGGTGCCGCCCTGCTGGCGCTCGTGCTGGGGCTGGTTGGCGGCTTCGCGACCGCGCTCGCCCGAGCCGGGGCGCTCACCTTTTTTCCGGATGACGCCTACCGCATCCTGACCCTGCACGGCGTGTCCGTGTTCTTCTACTGGCTCTACCTGATCCAGGCGGCCCTGCTGCTGGTGCTGGCGGCGGCCGAGAACGGCCGGGGCCTCGCCCTTCGCCCCCTCGCCTGGGTCGGTGCCGCCCTGATGCTGGCCGGCTTCGGCGTCAGCGAGTGGATCTCGGCCACCGGCACGCCGCTGCTCTATGACGGCAGCCCGGAACTGGCCGCGGACGATCCACGCTCCGTCGGGGTCTTCGCGCTCGGCTACCTGCTGCTCTCGGCAGGTCTGGTGGCGTCCGCCATCAGCGGCATCGCGACCGTGCTCCAGCCCCGGCTGCGCGGCGAGGCGGACGCCTTCACCTCCATCGGCTTCGCCCTGTTTGCCTGGGCCGGCTTCCTGGTCGTCAGCGCGATCGCCGCGACCAACGCCTTCCTGCCCGGCGTGTTGTGGGCGCTCGGCGCGGGACCGTTCCCGGCCGACCACGGCACCGAATGGCACATCCTGTTCCACAACCTGCACTATCTGCCGCTGATGGCGACCGTGCTGGTGTGGTACGTGCTGAGCGAGCAGCTGACCGGGGTGAAATCCATCCACGGCGCGCGCCTGTCGAAGATCGTCTTCGCAGCCTATCTGGTGTTCGTACCGCCGACCAGCCTCTACCACATGTTCCTGGAGCCGACCCTGTCGGAGAGCGTCCGGGTCGTCGGCTCGCTGCTGTCGCTGTTCGTCTCGGTGCCGACCCTGGCGGCCTTCGCCATCATCGTCTCCTCGCTGGAAGCCAGCGCCCGCGCGCGCGGCGCCACCGGCTTCTTCGGCTGGATGCGGGGGCTGCCCTGGCGCAACCCGGCGATGGCCAACATGGGCTGGGCGGTGGTGAACATGATGCTGGGCATCACCTTCGCCTTCGTCCTGATCCAGGAGAAGCTGGCGCCGATGCTGTCGGACACCTTCTTCGTGCCCGGCTATTTCCATTTCTTCGCCGTCGGCGTGCTGACCCAGACCTTCCTGGCCGCGCTGATGATGATCCTGCCGGCACTCGGCGGAGGCAGCCTGTGGCGCCCGGAGCTGCTGCGGCGCATGCCGGCTTTCGTGACCGTCGGCCTGCTGATCTTTGGCGGGGCCGGCATCACCGCCGGCTTCATGGGCGTGCCGCGCCGGGTCTTCGACCTCAGTTACGGCGGCATGGCCCCGGCGGCATGGCCGGTGCTGATGGCCCTGGTCGGCGTCGGCGCCACAATCTTCGCCATCGCCATCTCGGTCAGCGTTTACGGCGTCGTCCGCACGCTGCTGTCGCTGCGCCCGTCGATCGAGCAGGCGCCGGTGGTCGATTGGCGGACCGGATCGCACGGGATCGGCGCGGTGCCGGCGTGGACCGGGCCGCTGTCGGTCGCGGCGCTGGTCGCCGCCATGTACGTCTTCACCATCGTCGCGTTCCAGCTGATCCAGTCGCTGCCGATCATCGCCATCGGCGGCGGGCACGGCCATTGAGCGCGGGAGAGCCGTCATGAAACTGAACGAAGAGCTCTGGCTCGTTGTCGTCATCGCCGCCGTATGGGCGGTGCTCGCCGCCGTCTACGCCCTGGTGCCGAGCCTCGGGATGCCCGGTTACGTCCGGGTCTGGGGCGGCGGCGCCCTGCTGTTCCTGGTGCTCGCCGCGGTGCTGGTCGCCGTCGGGCGGAAGGCGCACCGGGGCTGAACGGCTGCGGCACGGCGGCTTGCGCCCGGTTGGTCATCGATCCTTTCGGCCGGCATCCTCGATCGCTCCTGAACCGGCGGAGAGCGTCACCACCCCGTCCTCCCGGACAAGCCGCCCCGTGCGCTCCAAGACGGCCAAGGTCCGGTAGAGGGCCTCATGCGTCAGTCCGATCTCGGCGGCGATTTCCGTCCAAGGCCGGTCGAGCCGCAGCATCGGCGGATCGCCCGACACCTGGAGTCGAAGCCACGCCACGACCCGCTCCGGCGCCGACCGGATGTTCCGCAGTTCCAGCCGGCTGCGCAGGTCGCGGACATGAGATGCAAGCCCACGGGCCAGCGCAAGCGCGGCCTGTGGGTTGTCTTCCAGGGCGGCGAGCAGGTCCGGCTTCGGGATCACCGTGATCTCGGATGGCGTCTCGGCGACGCCATCGCAGTGGTAGGCCTCCGCCCACAGGGCGGCCTCGGCAAAACTCTCACCGGCGCGGGCAACGTGCAGCGTCACCGACGAACCATCCTCGAGGTGCCGCACGAGGCGCACCCGGCCCCGGCCGACATGAAAGACCGCCACGGTCGGATCGCCCTGCCGGAACAACGCCTCGCCCAGCTTCAGGCATCGGCGATGGAGCCGTTGCGGTTCGACGAGCCCGACCCATGCGCTTGCCCCCAGCTTTCCCAAAACCGCCTCACCCGGAATTCTCGGCCATATGATCGCAATCATATGGCGTCGCAGGGAGTCCGGCTACCGTCCGAGAAAGTCACCCACCAGGAGGATCCCATGCCGATCCGTACCGCCGCCACCCTCGCCCTCGTCACCGCCGTTGGACTCAGCGTCGGACTTGGCATGGGATTTGGGACCGCCGCGGCTCAGACCGCAATGCCGATGGACCACGCCGCCCATCATGGCACCCAGCATACCGGCACCGCCATGCCGCCATCCGGCGTGGTCCCGACCATGCCCGGCCAGGATGCCTTCGGCACCATTCAGGAGATCGTCCGCATCCTGGAGGCCGACCCGGCCACCGACTGGTCCCGGGTGGACATCGAGGCGCTGCGCCGGCACCTCGTCGACATGAACGAAGTCACACTCAACGCGACGGCCGTGGCGACGCCGGTGGACGGCGGAGCCACCTATGCCGTCACCGGCGACGGGCGGACCCTGGAAGCGATCCGCCGCATGGTCCCGGCGCACGCTCATGAGATCGATGGCACGAACGGCTGGACCGTCAAGGCCGAGCCCCTGCCGAACGGCATCTCGCTGACCGTCACCGCCGCCGACCCGAAGCAGACGGCCCATATCCGGGGGCTCGGGTTCATCGGCATCATGGCTCAGGGAGCCCACCACCAGATGCACCACCTCGCCATGGCGAGAGGGGAGTTCAGCCACTGACGGCGGAACCGCAATCAACCCGGACCGGCGTCATCCCGGGCCAAGGGGGAAAGCGCCCCTCAGATGATCACGCCATGGTCCTTGGCAAAGGTCTTCAACTTGTCGCGCAGGCTGTGGTCGGCCCCGGTATAGAGCCCGCTCATGTAATCCCGCAGCGCCGCCACCTCGAGCGAGCGCAGCATCGTCTTCACCGGGCCGACCGACGGCGGCGACATCGACAAAGTGCGGAAGCCGACGCCGATCAGCGCCATGGCATCGAGCGGCCGGCCGGCCATCTCGCCACAGATGCTGAGCGACACCTTGTGCCGGGCGCATTCGTCGACCAGCCGGCGCAGCACGCACAGCATCGACGGCGACAGCGGGTCGTAACGGGTCGAGGTGCGCGGGTTGCCGCGGTCGGCGGCGAACAGATACTGGGTCAGGTCGTTGGATCCGACCGACAGGAAATCCAGCTTGGGCAGCAGCGCCGGAAGTTGCCACAACAGCGACGGTACCTCCAGCATCGTGCCGACGCGCAGGCTGCTGGGCGGCTCGATGCCCTGGGCGGCCAGCCGCTTCAGCTCCAGCTCCAGCAGGCGGCGGGCGCCGTCGAACTCGGCGACCTCGGCGATCATCGGGAACATCACCGACAGCGGCCGGCCGGCGGCGGCCTGCAGCAGGGCGCGCAACTGCTGGCGCAGCAGCGACGGGTGGTCGAGCCCGATGCGCACGGCGCGCCAGCCCAGCGCCGGGTTCTCCTCCTCGCCGCCGGTCATGTAGGGCAGCATCTTGTCGCCGCCGACATCCAGCGTGCGGAAGACGATCGGCTTCTCGCCGACCTCATCCATGATGCGGGAATAGAGGTCGGTCTGCGCCTTCACGTCAGGGTAGGAGGCGCGCACCATGAAGGGGATTTCGGTGCGGTAGAGCCCGACGCCCTCCGCCCCGCTGGCGGTCAGGTGCGGCAGGTCGATCAGCAGGCCGCAGTTCAGATGCATGGAGATCGGCACCCCGTCGCGCGTCACCGACGGGAATTTGCGGATCTCCGCATACATCTGCTCCTTGCGGTGCTGCAACGCGACCGCTTCGCCGAAGGCCATCTGGATGTCTTCGGCCGGGCGGATGAAGACCTGCCCGTGGTCGCCGTCGACGATCAACTGGTCCAGCGGCTCGATCCGGTTCAGCGCATCGCTCGCCTGTACCACCGGGATGTTCAGCGCGCGGGCGACGATGCAGACATGGCTGGCCGGCGACCCTTCCTCCAGCAGCAGGCCGCGCAGGCGGGTGCGGTCGTAATCCAGCAGTTCCGCCGGACCCATGGAACGGGCGACCAGGATCATGTCGTCCGGCAGGGTGGCGCCGTCGGTGCCGCTGGTCTTGCCGGCCAGATGTTGCAGCAACCTGTTGGTCAGGTCCTCGAAATCCATCAACCGTTCCCGGATGTAGGGATCGGTCAGGTGGCTCATGCGGGCGCGGGTGTCGTTCTGCACCTGCTGCACCGCCGCCTCCGCCGTCAGGCCGACGCGGATCGCCTCGCGGATGCGCGACAGCCAGCCGCGGTCCTCGGCGAACATCCGGTAGGTCTCCAGGATGTCGCGCGGTTCGCTGAGCCCCGCCAGCGACGCCGCTTCCAGCAGGTCGTCGATGGCGCTGTGCATGGTCTGCAGCGCGGTGTTGAAGCGCTCCAGCTCGGCGTCGGCATCCTCCGCCACCATCTGGCGGACGGTCAGCTGCGGCCGGTGGATGACGGCGAGGCCGATGGCCAGCCCGGCGCTCATCGCCGTGCCCGACAGCCGGGCCGGCAGCAGCACGGGGTCGCCGGTGGTGGTGACCTCCACCGGATTGACCAGCTCGCTCTGCGCCACCAGCTCGGCGACGACCATGGCGATGGTCTGGAGGGTTTCAACCTCCTCCTCGACATAGCGGCGGCGGTCCTTGTGCTGGATCACCAGCACGCCGCGCACCTTGCTGCCGCGCAGGATCGGCACGCCGGCCAGCGACTGGAACGGGTCCTCCCCCGTCTCCGGGCGGTAGGCGAAACTGGGGTGGGAGGGGGCGTTGTCCAGCGCCACCGGGCGGGCATGGCCGGCGATGTAGCCGACGATGCCCTCGCCCACGCGCAGACGGGTGTTGTGGACGGCGGTCTTGTTCAGGCCCTCGGTGGAGAACAGCTCCAGCACCTCGCCGGCGCGCATGACGTAGCAGGAGCAGACGTCCGCCTTCATCTCCGCCGCGATCAGCGTGACGATCTTGTCCAGCCGGTCCTGCCCCGTCCCCGACCCGGCCATGATGTCGCGCAGCCGGGCGAGCAGCCGGCGTGACGAGGTGCCGTCGAAACGGACGTCCATTCCCCCCTCCATACCGCCGCCACCGGTTGCCGTGTCGAGGGTGTCGGTCATGTCGCTACAGCGCTCCCACGGGCGGCTCCGCCATCAGGCTCCCCAATCCCGTCAACGATGCCTCATCCATCGCCCGCCGGGCCAGCGCCGATTCCGCCTGGGCGATCAATTCGGCCAGGATGTCGGCCACCGGTTGTTCGCGGGTGACCAGCCCGACGCTCTGCCCGGCCATCAGGGAGCCGTTCTCCACGTCGCCCTCGATCACCGCTCGGCGCAGAGCCCCGGCCCAGAAATGCTCGATCTCCAGCATGCCTTCGTCGCGGCTCATGACGCCGGAATCGACCCTGGCGATGACATCGCGCTGGAATTCCATGAAGCGCTTGGACGCCTCGTTCGCCAGCGCCCGCACTGGGATGACGGGGAAGCGCGGGTCGATCTGCACGGACGGCTGGGCATCGCGGGCCGACGCCCGGATGAAGGCCTGCTTGAAATTGGGATGGGCCACGCATTCGGTGGCGCAGACGAAGCGGGTGCCGACCTGCACGCCGGCCGCCCCCAGCTCCAGATAGGAGAGGATCGTCTCTCCCCGGCCGACGCCGCCGGCGACGAACACCGGCACCTCGCGCAGCTCGGGCAGGATTTCCTGGGCCAGCACGGTGGTGGAGACCGGGCCGATATGGCCGCCGGCCTCGGTTCCCTCGATCACCAGCGCGTCGGCGCCGTGCTTCGCCAGCCGCCGGCCGGCGGTCAGCGTCGGCGCGAAGGCCATCGCCTTGGCTCCGCCGTCCTTGATCCGCCGCAGGGTGGCGCCGGACGGCAGGCCGCCGGCGACGACCACATGGCCGACGCGCTGCTCGCGGCAGACGTCGATCAGCTGGTCCAGCGCCGGATGCATGTTGATGAGATTGACGCCGAACGGCTTGTCGGTCAGCGCCCGGGTGCCGGCGATCTCCACCGCCAACTGGTCCGGGGCCATGGAGCCGCAGGCCAGCACGCCGAAGCCGCCGGCATTGGAGATGGCGGAGACCAGATGCCGTTCGGACACCCAGCTCATGGCTCCGCCCATCACGGCGGTTCGGGTGCCGAGAAACTCCCGGCCCCGTTTCCAGAGTCGGTCGAGCCGGGCCGATGCTGCCGCCGCGTATGATGTGGCGTCGGTCATGGCCGGCCCTCCCCTGCTGTTGCGATCCCCGGCACCCGGGTCGCCACCTGCGCTCAGGCGGCGTCCAGGCCGTAGGCGGTGTGCAGGGCGCGCAGCGCCAGCTCCGCATACTCCTCGGCGATCAGGACCGAAATCTTGATCTCCGAGGTCGAGATGACCTGGATGTTGATGCCCTTGTCGGCCAGCGCCTTGAACATGCGCTGGGCGACGCCGGCATGGCTGCGCATGCCGACGCCGATGACCGACACCTTGACAACGTTGGCATCGGAAATGATGCGCTTGTAGTTCAGGGTGGACTGCGCGTCCTCCAGCACCTTCACGGCGCGGGCCAGATCGGCCTTGCCGACGGTGAAGGTCATGTCGGTGGACTTGCCGTCTTCCGACACGTTCTGGACGATCATGTCGACGTTGACGGCGTTGTCGGTCAGCGGACCGAAGATGGCGGCGGCGACGCCCGGCCGGTCGGCGACGCCCACCAGGGTGATCTTCGCCTCGTCGCGGCTGTAGGCGATGCCGCTAACAACTTCCTTTTCCACGATCTCGTCCTCGTCAACAACCAGGGTTCCGGGAAGCGAACTGCCCGCAGCGGCTTCGAAGCTCGACAGCACCTGCACGCGCACGCGGTGGTTCATCGCCATCTCGACCGAGCGGGTCTGAAGCACCTTGGCCCCCTGCGAGGCCATCTCCAGCATTTCCTCGTAGGTGATCTTGTCGAGCTTGCGCGCCTTGGAGACGATGCGCGGGTCGGTGGTGTAGACGCCGTCGACGTCGGTGTAGATGTCGCAGCGGTCGGCCTTGACCGCCGCCGCCAGCGCCACCGCCGAGGTGTCCGAACCGCCGCGGCCCAGCGTGGCGATGCGGCCCTGTTCCGACACGCCCTGGAAGCCCGCGACCACGGCGACTTCGCCGGTCTGCAGGGACTTTTCCATCTCGGTGGTGTCGATGGAGACGATGCGCGCCTTGCCGTGCGTGTCGTCGGTGCGGATCGGCACCTGCCAGCCGGCCCAGGAGCGGGCGGGAATGCCGAGCGACTGCAGGGCGATGGCCAGGAGACCGGAGGTCACCTGCTCGCCGCTGGCGACGACTGCGTCATATTCGCGCGCGTCGTGCAGCTTGTCGATGTCGTTGCAGTATTTGACGAGCTGGTTGGTCACGCCGGACATCGCCGACACGACGACGGCGACCTGATGCCCCGCCTTCACCTCTTGCTCGACCTTCCGGGCCACGTTCTTGATGCGGTCGATGTCGCCGACCGACGTGCCTCCGAACTTCAGGACGATCCGCGCCATACCTCACACCATGTCTGGCCGCCCGGTCATGTCCTCTGGATCATGCGGGTCGGCTGAGCGCACCCCCGCTCCACCGTTGCCGGCGCGGGGCGGCGTATCCATACTCCGTCGGTGGAAGCGAGGCAAGTTGCCCGCACCCGTCCCGCCTCACAGTTTACGGATTTTCACCATGACCGCCTCATCCTCCGCCTTCCCGCATGCGTCCGCAACCGCTCCTGCCGGTGGGATCGGCGGTGGAACCGTGGACCCGGAGGATGTCGCCCGCTTCTCCGCCATCGCCGCCGAATGGTGGGACCCGACCGGCAAGTTCAAGCCGCTGCACCGGCTGAACCCGCTGCGCCTGACCTACATCCGCGATGAGGTGTGCAAGCGGCTGGGCCGCGACCCGCTGGCGCCGAACGCGCTGTCGGGCCTGCGCGTGGTCGACATCGGCTGCGGCGGCGGCCTGCTGGCCGAGCCGATCGCGCGGATGGGCGCCACGGTGGTCGGCGTCGATGCGTCGGAGAAGAACATCAAGACCGCCGCCACCCACGCCGCCGAGACCGGCACGACCGTCGACTACCGCGCCACCACCGCCGAGGCTCTGGCCGCCAGCGGCGAGACGTTCGACGTGGTGCTGGCGATGGAAGTGATCGAGCATGTCGCCGACGTGCCCCTGTTCTTGAAGTCACTGTCCGACCTGCTGGCCCCCGGCGGCGTGCTGTTCCTGGCGACGCTGAACCGCACGCCGAAGTCCTTCGCTCTCGCCATCGTCGGGGCGGAGTACATCCTGCGCTGGCTGCCACGTGGCACCCACAACTGGCGCCAGTTCCTGCGCCCATCCGAACTGAACGCCGCCGTACGCACGTACGGGCTGAGCGTACGCGACCTGACCGGCATCACGTACAACCCGCTGAGCGACGAGTTCCGGCTGAACCCGCGCGATCTGGACGTGAACTACATGGGATGGGCCGAGCGGGGGTGAGGGGCAGTCATTAGAATCGGCATACAGGTCTAAAACACCAATGGCTGCCGACACTGAGTCGGCGGCCATTGGGCGTAGCCAAGCTCCAAAATTACGCCGCCGATTTGTCGGTGGGAGCGAGTTCATTCAGCCGGCTCGGATCTCGATCCAGGAGCCTGAGCAGATTGGCCATGGCTCGCGAGGGGACTTCTCGACGCTTTTCGTATTTGTTGAAAGCAGCGGGTCCGCCACCGAGCCGTCTGCCGGCCTCGTCCTGCGTCAACCGAAGTTTTTTCCGGATTCGCTTCACCTCGGCAGCGGGCAACGAGCCATCGACAACGGCCTTGAAGTCCATAAATGCCGCCTCCGTCGCAAGACTGTCTGAGACAGACAGCAGGCTTTCTCCGCACGAGGTACAGTACCAAGCGGGTTGATCCAGAGTGATTGACTGGTCGCGATATGTGAATTCCATAGGCCGGCTATCTCGGACCATTTCGCAACCACAATCACAATGCGGCTTCTGCTTTGCATTGTCGGTGTTGGTTATCATCATGATCTCTCGTCCTTTTCCTTGAACGACAGTAGGCGGAACTCGCACACAGCGTCGGCACGAAACTTGATATAGATCGTTAAGTTGTCTTCATATGGAAAATGATAAACGTCCTGCCATTCCTTACTGTTGCCAATGGTGGTCACAGAATGATTGAAGTGTCTTGTAGTAAGTGAAGCAATAACGTTGCCCATCTGGGAAATACCAAGACCTATGGAGCGAGCGCCCCTGATTGCACTGCCGGTAATCACCCCGTTATCGCCCCGCGATTTGATCTCGTGGGCAACCACTGCCTGAAAGCTAGCCAGGGCGTAGGTTGGTTTACGCTTCGTCGATATATCTCCAACGTGCCATGAAGATGGGGAGCCCTCAAACGGAAACAACCTTATCGGTGGTTTTTCGCCGTATTTCTGATCGGGCTGGCGTCACTCGCGCACACGCAGTACCGCCTCGCCTGTGAAGACAGCAAGCAGGGCGGCTTGCGGTGTGGCTAACATGAAACCGGTCCAGCCGGCGGTTCCCGTGATCGCCTTCAGTCCTCGTACACCGCGTCCAACGGCAGTGAGAGGTCCAACGCGGCCATCATGACCGGACCCTCGCGCACCACATCGACGGTCCAGCCGCTGCCATCGCGGCGGTAGACCTCGACCAGACGCTCTGGCTGCGAGACGAGGACGATTTCGCGCAGGGACGGGATCTTCTGGTAGTTGGTCCGCTTCTCGCGGCGGTCGATGGACTCGGTGCTGTCGGACAGCACTTCCACGATCAGGACCGGGTCCTTGACGACATAGGGATCGTCATCGGCGGCGCAGGTCGCCACGATGTCGGGATAGTAGTAGGCGTTCGCCGCCTCCACCCGAACCTTCACATCGTTGGTGAATGCGTCACATCCCCGGCGCAGCGCCGCCTGCCGGATCGCGTGCCCGAGACGTGCCACGATCCGCGCATGGTTGAGGCTCGCCCCGACCATGGCGAAGATCTCGCCGTCGACATATTCGTGGCGGACCTCTGCGACCCGCTCGGCAGCGAGGTAATCCTGCGGCGAAATCCAGGGTCTGCGCTGTGCGCTTCCCATGGTCTTGGCCTCCCGTCGGTGGTGTAGCCCAGTGTACCAGCCCATCCGGCCCCACACCATTTGGCTCATCCGCCGCCAAAGAAAAAGGGCCGCGCACGGTCCCGTGCGGCGGCCCTTTCGGCATGCTGTGCCCCTCACCGGCGGCCCGTCAGTTGGACGGGGTCGGCTCGTGCTGGGTCAGGAGCGCGTACATCGCGTCGCCGGATTCGGCTCCGCGCAGCTTCTCGCACATGGACTGGTCCCGCAAAAGGCGCGAGACGCGGGCGAGCGCCTTCAGATGGTCGGCTCCCGCCTGCTCCGGGGCGAGGAGGAGGAAGATCAGGTCGACCGGCTGCTCATCGATCGCGTCGAAATCGATGGGCCGCTCCAGGCGGGCGAAGACGCCATGGACGCGGTCCAGGCTGGACAGCTTGCCGTGCGGGATGGCGATGCCATGGCCCACGCCGGTCGTGCCCAGCCTTTCGCGCTCCAGAAGCACGTCGAAGATCGCCCGCTCGTGCTGACCGGTCAGCTCGGACGCTTTGCGCGCCATCTCCTGTAGGGCCTGCTTCTTGTTGCCGGCCTTCAGGTTCGGGAGGATGGCGTGCGGAGAGATGAGGTCGAGCATGGACGCTTCTTGACCAGGAGGACGGGTCGGCGCCGTCAGGCGCCGGCCTTCTCCGCCGGATCGACCCAGCCGATGTTCCCGTCGGCGCGGCGATAGACCATGTTCAGGCGGCCATGCGCACCGTTGTGGAACATCAGGGCGGGGGCCTGCGCCAGTTCAAGACGCATCACCGCCTCGCTGACCGACAGGGTGGCGATGCTCGTCTCCATCTCGGCGACGACCATCGGGTTGGCGACGCCGTCGCCGGCAGCCTCGGCCTCGTCGTGATGCTCCTCGGTCTCGGCTTCCAGCACGCGGTAGCTGGCCGGGACGGCGGCGCCGTTCTCGACGGCGTGGTGGTCGCGCAGGCGGCGCTTGTAGCGGCGCAGGCGCTTGGCCAGCTTCTCGCAGGCGATGTCGAAGGCCGGGTAGGGTTCGGTGGCGTCGCCGGCACTCTGCAGGACGATGCCGCGGCCCACATGGACCTGGATGTCGGCCTTGTAGAGATGCGCGTCCTTGGTCAGGACGACATTCGCCTCGATCGGCTTGTCGAAGTACTTGCCGACCACGGCGTTCAGGCTATCGGCCACATGGGTGCGCAGAGCGTCGCCCACATCGAGCTGCTTGCCTTTGACGGAGAGTTGCATGGTGGAACGTTTCCAATATTGGTCCGCTGGGGACGGTGTAGACACGACGTTCGAAGATGCCGGGTTCGAAGTTGCTGGTCCGCCGCTTGCGGGCCGGGACGATAAGCAAGGGTCACCGGACTGTCAATCGAGCCCTCCCCCGCCCGACCCGCCTACATGCGTGACATCTTGGCACGTCGTCGCTGCACCGATGACGGTATTTTCATAGCTTCACGATACTTCGCGACCGTCCGCCGCGCAATGTCGATCCCTTCCGCACGGAGAATCTCCACCAGTTTGTCGTCGGACAGCACGTCGTCCGGCTTTTCCGCATCGATCATGGTCTTGATGCGGTGCCGAACCGCTTCCGCGGAATGGGAAGCCTGGCCGTCCGCACCCTGGATGGCGGAAGTGAAAAAGTATTTCAGCTCGAAGACGCCGCGCGGCGTCGCCATGAACTTGTTGGTGGTGACGCGGCTGACGGTGCTCTCATGCATGCCGATGGCTTCGGCAATATCGCGCAGGATCAGCGGCCGCAGGTGCGAAACACCATGGATGAAGAAGGCGTCCTGCTGGCGGATGATCTCGCTCGCCACCTTCAGGATGGTGGTGGCACGCTGGTGCAGCGACTTCACCAGCCAGTTCGCCGACTGGAAGCGTTCGGAGATGTATTCCTTGTCGGCCTTGTTGCGGGCGCTGTCGGAGATGCGGGCGAAATAGCGGTGGTTGACCAGCACGCGCGGCAGCGTGTCCGGATTCAGGTCGATCAGCCAGCCGCCGCCGGGATTGGCCCGCATCAGGATGTCGGGGGTGACCAGCTGGGCCGGGGTATGGTCGAAGGCCAGCGCCGGCTTCGGGTTCAGCTTGCGGATGTCGACGACCATGTCGGCGACGTCCTCGGCGTCAACGCCGCAGACCTTCATGATGGCCGGCAGGTTGCGCGCGGCCAGAAGCTCCAGATTGTCGAGCAGGGCCGCCATCGCCGGGTCGAGCCGGTTCTTCTCGCGCAGCTGGATCGCCAGACATTCCTTCAGCGACCGGGCGAAGATGCCGGGCGGGTCGAAGCGCTGGCAGGCGGCCAGCACCCGCTCCACCCGCTCCACGTCGCAGCCCAGCTGTTCGGCCATCGCCTGGGCGTCGAAGCCGACCAGCCAGCCGGCCTCGTCCAGCATGTCGATCAGGGCCAGCCCGATCAGCTGGTCGCCGAGGTCGGGCAGGTCGATCTTCAGCTGTTCGGTCAGATGGTCGCGCAGATTCTTTTCGCTGGTCAGCGTCGCTTCGAGGTTGCTGTCGTCATCGTCGAAGCCGCTGCGGCCGCCACGCTCGCCATAGGAGCCGTAGACCTCGCTGCCGCCGTCCGAGCCGTCGGAAAAGCGGTCGTCGCCATAGACATTCTCGAAATCGGTGTCGAGCGGCGCCTCCGACGAGGAGGCCATCGTGTCCGACGAGGTCATCTCCACGGTGTCACGGGTGCGCCCGTCGCTCGGCGCCAGCGCCGGCCCGTCGTCGCGGCCGTTCAGTCCGTCGATGCTGAGGCCGTTCGCCTCCATGCCGCCGGGGCCGTCCAGCCCGCCCGGCGCCTCGCCGCCGGCACCGTCGCCGACAACGGGATCGCTGCCGCCGTCGCTCGGGCCGCTGTCACGCTCCAGCAGCGGGTTCTGCTCGATCTCGCGGTCGACGAAGTCCGACAGTTCGATGTTCGACAGCTGCAGCAGCTTGATGGCCTGCTGCAGCTGCGGCGTCATCACCAGTGTCTGGGCTTGTCGAAGGTCGAGACGTTGAGCAAGCGCCATGGCTGTGGAACCGGGACCAGTGGGAACGGAGGGCTACAGACTGAACCGGTCGCCGAGATAGACCCGGCGCACGCCCTCGTGCGCCACGATCTCGTCCGGCCGTCCCTCCATTAGTACCACACCATCGTGCAAAATGTATGCCCGATCGACGAGGTCGAGCGTTTCACGCACGTTGTGGTCGGTGATCAGCACGCCGATGCCGCGGTCGCGCAGATGGCCGACCAGCTCGCGGATGTCGTTCACGGCTATGGGGTCGATGCCCGCCAGCGGTTCGTCCAGCAGGATGAAGTGCGGCTGGCCGGCCAGCGCGCGGGCGATCTCCACGCGCCGCCGCTCGCCGCCCGACAGCGCCAGGGCGGGGGAGCGGCGGAGATGCGTGACCGAGAATTCGGCCAGCAGCTCGTCCAGCATCGCCTCGCGCGCGTCGCGGTCGCTCTCCACCACCTCCAGCACCGAGCGGATGTTGTTCTCCACCGTCATGCCGCGGAAGATCGAGGCCTCCTGCGGCAGATAGCCGATGCCGAGCCGGGCGCGGCGGTACATCGGCAACGCCGTGATGTCCTGGCCGTCCAGCGTGATCGTGCCGGAGTCGGCGGCGATCAGGCCGGTGATCATGTAGAAGCAGGTGGTCTTGCCGGCGCCGTTGGGGCCGAGCAGCCCGACCGCCTCGCCGCGCTGGACGCTGATGGAGACGTCGCGCACCACCGGCCGCTTCTTGAACGACTTGCCGAGATGCTGCGCCACCAGCCCTTCGGTCGGGGCGGATGCCGTGGGGCTGCTGCCGGCGGGTGCGGCGCCGGGTCCGTTCGCGGTCAGCACGGTCACGGCTTCTTGCCCGCGGCGGCGCTCTTGCCGCCCTCATTTTTTTCGCCGGGAATCAGCAGGCCGCTGACCCGGCCGCCGGCATCGCGGCCGGCGATGACGCGGTTGATCTTGGTGTTCATGTTCATCTCGGCGGCTTCGCCGTTCAGCTGGTTGTCGCCGCGGGTGATCTTGACGTTGCCCATCAGCACCGCGACGTTGTCGGCGACGGAATAGACCAGCTTGTCGGCCAGCGCCACGTCGGTCGGTGTGGTGACGACGATGTTGCCGGATCCGTCGATCCGCTCCATCTGGGTGGTGCCGTCCGGCATCTTCTTCAGCCGGCCGATCAGCACGTCGGCGCGCAGCCGGTCGTTGCCGCGCACCGCCACCGCGTCGCCGCGCGCCACGGTCAGGTCCTGCGCCTCGTAATATTCCAGGCTGTCGCGGGCGGTGACCACGTCCTTGGTGGTGACCAGCTTCAGGTCCTTGCCGGTGACGACGGCCACCTGCTTGTCGACGTCATAGACGGCATGGTCGCCGAACACCTGCTGGGTCGGGCTGACGATGCGGACATTGCCGTCGGCCACCAGCTGGAACACCTCGTTCCCCTTGCCGGGCACCTCGCGGTAATAGGCGGTCAGCACGTCGGCGAAGACGGTCGAGTCGTTGCGCTTGGCCGACGCGTTGCCGCGCGCCACATAGGCGCGGACGTCCTGGTGCCATTCGATCGCTTGATCGGCGTTGATCTCCACCGGCTGCTTGCCGCCCATGCCGGGCAGCCCCTGGGCGAAGGCCTGCCCCGGAACCAGAGGTAGGAAAGAGAAAAACCCGCCGGCCAGGATGGCCGACAGGGTCAGGGCAATACGAAATGGGGCGGTACGGAATGGCGACCGTTTGGACGTCACGGCTTCTTGCTCCCGGGGCGCTCGGCGGCCTGGACCTCGGCCTTCGACTGGTTGAGGAAGACAACGTTCTTGCCGCGGTCCGTCATGCGGAAGCCCTTGGCGTTGATCTCGCCCTGCGGACCCTGGCCGGTCACCGCCTGCTCGCCCCAGGCGTTGCCCTTGCGGATGTCGGCCTCGGCCTCGCTGGTGGTGAACTCGTTGCCGTCGTCGCGCAGGACATGGACGTTGCCGCGCATCAGCAGGATGCCGGTGCTCTGGTTGTACCAGCCCTTGTCGGAGCGCATCGTCACCCAGGTGCCGGTGCTCTCGGTCATTTCCGCCTGCGGTTCGTCCAGCAGGACGATGTCGGGCTGGTCAGCCGACTTGTCGGCCTTGGCCGCCACCAGCGAGAAGGGCTGGTTGTGTTCGTCCAGGCTGAAATAGCGCGGCTTCAGCATCTCGCTCTGCCCGGCGTCGGCGGAGACGCGCGGCGTCGGTGGGCTGTTCAGCGACGGCCAGGCGGCCAGCAGAGCCACCATCGCCAGCGCCGCCGCCGGCAGCACGAACTTCATGGCCGAGACGAAGCGGCTGTAGACCCGGCTGACCGGACGGGTGTCGCGCCGCCGGTGCGCCCGCAGAACCGCCGGCGGCTCCGCCAGGGCGTGAACCGGGGCGGGCTTGGCCCCACCCTGCCCGCCGGCGGTCGGGGCGGGTGCGGTGCGGCCAGTTGCTGTACGGTCGGGGCTGCGCAGGTCGTCCAGGCTCAACTCTTCGTCCCTCCGGCTCGGCGCTTGGCTTCCATGATGGGTGGGAACGGCGTCAGGCGGCACCGGCGCGCAGGACATCGTGGATGTGCACGATGCCGAGCGGCCGGTCTGCCTCGATCACGAACAGGGTGGTGATCTTCTTGTCGTTCATCTCGCGCAGCGCTTCGACGATCAACGCCTTCGGGCGGATGGTCTTGGGCCGCGGCGACATGATGCTGTCCGCGCGTTCCGCCAGAAGCTCCGGCGTCAGATGACGGCGCAGGTCGCCGTCGGTGATGATCCCGACCAGCGCCCCGGCTTCGTCGGTCACCCCGACGCAGCCCAGCCGCTTGGCCGTCATCTCGAAGATGACGTCGGACAGCGGCGAGTCAAGGCGGCACAGGGGCAAATCATCGCCCTTGTGCATGATGTCAGTGACCTTCAGCAATGCGCGGCCCAACTGGCCGCCGGGGTGGAACTCGCGGAAATCGGCGGCGGAGAAGCCGCGCCGCTCCAGCAGAGCCACCGCCAGCGCGTCGCCCAGCGCCAGCATCATCGTGGTGGAGGTGGTGGGCGCCAGCCCCAGCGGGCAGGCTTCCGGCTCCGGCGGGACCACCAGCGCCACGTCCGACTGTTCGGCCAGCGAGGAGGCGGCGCGGCGCGTCATCCCGATCAGCGGGATGCCGAAGCGGCGGGTGTAGGCGATGATGTCCGCCAGCTCGTGCGTCTCGCCGGAGTTGGAGAGCGCCACCACCGCGTCGATCCTGGCGATCATGCCGAGGTCGCCGTGGCTGGCCTCGCCCGGATGGACGAAGAAGGCGGGCGTACCGGTGGAAGCCATGGTCGCGGCGATCTTGCGGGCGACATGGCCCGACTTGCCCATGCCGGTGACGACGACGCGGCCTTCGATGCCCTGCAGGATGTCGAGCGCCCGCAGGAACTCCCCATCAAGGCTGCCGGCCAGCGCGATCAGCGCATCGGCCTCCGTCCGCAGGACGCGGGTGGCGCAGGCGAGATCGCGGTTCTCCACTTCCGTCGAAGCGGTGGAGCTGTCGGTCAGGCTGCCAGTCAGGCTGGAGGTGATAACGCTGGTCAAGGCTGTCATGCCTTCCATTCAAAAGGCCCGTCCGCGGGCCGTTCACACCACAGGCCCCGCAACGGGCCGTTCACAAACAGGGCGCCTGCCCGGAGGACTCCCGGCAGGCGCGGCGTGCAGTATGCCCCCCGGCGGACGCCGGGTCAAATCCACGGCCGGTCAGGGGGTGAGGTGTCGCAGGTGGCTCCCTCTCCCGTCCCGGGAGAGGGCATGGAGCCGACGGCCGCAGGCCGGACGACTGCAACGCAGTCGTAGGTGGAATGCGGTCGCGAGACTTGCGAGCGACCTCGGGGTCCGCCGCGAAGCGGTGGGAAGGGTGAGGGGTTAGGCACGAAGCCATGCGGTTCGGCATTCTTGGGTCACCCCTCACCCTCCCCACTTCGTGGGTCCCCTCCCTCTCCTGGGGCGGGAGAGGGCTTTATCGGCGTCAGTGCGCCAGAATGTCCGGGGTTTCCCAGCCGCCGAGGTCCAGCTCGCCGCGGGCGGGGAGGAAGTCGAAGCAGGCCTGGGCCAGATGGGTGCGGCCCTCGCGCGCCAGCATGACGTCCAGCTTCGCCTTCAGGTCATGCAGGTGCAGCACGTCGGATGCCGCATACTTCATCTGGTCGGTGGTCAGTTCCGGCGCGCCCCAGTCGGAGGACTGCTGCTGCTTGGAGATCTCGACGCCCAACAGGTCCTTGCACAGATCCTTCAGGCCATGGCGGTCGGTGAAGGTGCGGACCAGCTTGGAGGCCACCTTGGTGCAATAGACCGGCTGGCAGCTGACGCCGAGATAGGCCTTCATCACCGCGACGTCGAAGCGGGCGAAGTGGAACAGCTTGGTCACGCCGGGGTTGGTCAGCAGGCGCTTCAGGTTCGGCGCCTCGTACTGGCCGGGGCGGAACTGGACCAGATGGACGGCGCCGTCGCCGGCCGACAGCTGCACCAGGCAGAGGCGGTCGCGGTGGGGGTTCAGACCCATGGTCTCTGTGTCGATGGCCACGCAATTGTCGCGGGCGCCGGCGGCGAGGTCGAGGCCGTCTGGGAGGTCGCCGTCATGAAGGTCGATGGGCATGGTCGATTCCCGGGTGGTCAGGCCCCCGGCCATGGACCCTAGAAACGACGAACGCCGCTCTACACTATCCCCTTCTCAATCGAAGGAGCTGTGCATGCGGCGCAGCCGGGTAGAAAGAAATGGTGCCCAGGAGAAGACTCGAACTTCCACGACATTTCTGCCACAGGTACCTGAAACCTGCGCGTCTACCAATTCCGCCACCTGGGCTCGGTGCTCGGTGTGTGGGCGGTTGTTTAATGATCCGGCCG
Organism: Azospirillum sp. A1-3; assembly: GCF_023806445.1. Classification (NCBI taxonomy): domain Bacteria; kingdom Pseudomonadati; phylum Pseudomonadota; class Alphaproteobacteria; order Rhodospirillales; family Azospirillaceae; genus Azospirillum; species Azospirillum sp. A1-3. The sequence goes on along the minus strand of NZ_JAMSLU010000001.1, from coordinate 2,661,116 downwards.
GGGGGCGTCAACAGCTTTTTTTCGACCCCTTCATTTTTTTGTCGCACGGCACGGGGCGCGGCGATGCAGTCCCTAGCTTGGCGGCGGTCCATTCGCTATAAGCATGCCCGCAGTTCCAGCAGTCATCCAGGCGACACACAGTCGGACGACGCGCGGGGGGGCGCGAGGCGGACCATGAAAAGGCCGCCGCGCGGAAACCCCGGTTCCCCCCTGGATTTGGCGCGCAACGACACGGGAGACGGTCGATGTCCTATCGCACTCAGGTTATCACGGTGTTCGGCGGTTCGGGCTTCATCGGCCGCCACCTGATCCGGCGCCTCGCCAAGTCGGGCGCCCTCATCCGCATCGCCACCCGCAATCCGGGCAAGGCCACCTTCCTGAAGACGGCCGGCGCCGTCGGCCAGATCGTGCCGTTCGCCACCGACTGCACCGACGACGTGTCGGTCGCCCGCGCCCTGCAGGGGGCGGACGTCGCCATCAACCTGCTGGGCGTGCTGTACGAGCGCGGAAGCCAGAGCTTCCAGGGCGTGCATGTCGACGCCGCCTCGCGCATCGCCCGGCTGGCCGCCGCGGCCGGCGTCAACCGGCTGATCCATGTCTCCGCCATCGGCGCCGACGCCTCTTCGCCGTCGGTCTATGCCCGCTCCAAGGCGGCCGGCGAGCAGGCGGTGCTGTCCGCCTTCCCGGCGGCGACGATCCTGCGCCCCAGCATCGTCTTCGGGCCGGAGGACAACTTCTTCAACAAGTTCGCCGCGATGGCGCAGAAGGCCCCCGCCCTGCCGCTGATCGGCGGCGGCAAGACGCTGTTCCAGCCGGTCTATGTCGGCGATCTGGCCGACGCCGTCGTCGCCGCGCTGGACAACGACGGCAGCCGCGGCAAGACCTATGAGCTGGGCGGCCCGCGCGTCTACACCTTCCGCGAACTGCTGGAGCTGACCCAGAAGGACATCCAGCGCCATCGTCCGCTGGTGACCATCCCCTGGAACTTCGCCGAATCGCTGGGCGGCATCCTGGAGAAGGTTCCGCTGCTGGCCCCGGCGCTGACCCGCGATCAGGTCGCGCTGCTGAAGCGCGACAACGTCGTCTCCCCGACCGCGCTGGGCTTCAAGGATCTCGGCATCACCGAGCTGGCGACCTGCGAGGTGATCCTGCCGACCTACCTGTCGCGCTTCATCGTCGGCGGCAAGTACAGCGGCGCGACCAACAACGCGCACTGATTGGGCGGGTCAGGTCCATGACACCCGAAAGCCCCGGCCCCCGCGCCGGGGCTTTTGCGTTCTCAAGGCTGCGCGCGCTGGCCGCCTTCGCCTGCGGTGCGGTCATCGGCACGCTGGGCGGCCTGATCGGGCTGGGCGGGGCGGAGTTCCGCCTGCCGCTGCTGATCGGCGCCTTCCGCTTTGCCGCGCTCGACGCCGTCATCCTGAACAAGGCGATGAGCCTCGTCGTGGTCGCCGCCGCCCTGCCGTTGCGCGCCGGGACCGTGCCGCTGGGCCTCGTCGCCGCCAATGGCGCGGTGGTCGCCACCCTGCTGGCCGGCAGCCTGCTGGGCGCCTGGATCGGCGCCGGCTGGGCGATGCGGATGGAGGCGGCCCGGCTGCAGCGGGTGATGGCCGCTCTGCTGGCGCTGATCGCCGTCGTCCTGCTGTTCGGGCACGGCCTGTCTGGAGGGGCGGGTCCGCTGCTGGAGGGGCCGGCGCTGACCGTTGCCGGCGTTTCCGCGGGCTTTGGCATCGGAGTCGTGGCGTCGCTGCTGGGCGTGGCCGGCGGCGAGTTGCTGATCCCGACGCTGGTGCTGCTGTTCGGGGTGGACGTGAAGCTGGCGGGCAGCCTGTCGCTGGCGATCAGCCTGCCGACCATGATCGTCGGTTTCTCCCGCTACGCCCGCGACCGCAGCCTGACCCTGCTGGTCCGGCAGCGCGGCTTCGTCCTGCTGATGGCGGCGGGGTCGCTGGCCGGCGCCTTCCTTGGCGGGCTGCTGCTGGGCGTGGTGCCGGAGTGGCTGCTGTTGCCGGGGCTGGCGGCGATCCTGCTGCTGTCGGCCGTCCGGATGTGGCGGCACTGAAGAGTTCCCGCCGGTTTCCGGTATGGCACGCCTGCCCCATCGCCGCTTGAATTCCCAGCATGGCGCCGTCATGTGGGCGGTTCAACTGTGGCGGGAACGGCGATGACGGGCGCAGAGGATATCCGGGGCGTGTCGGGGCGGATGGTGGAACAGGCATCCGCCGCGCGCTGGGCGACCGTCGCCGCCTTTTTCCTGAACGGCACCGTCTTCGGCGTGTGGGCGACGCAGATCCCGCTGCTGAAGAACCGGCTGGACCTCAGCCCGGCGGTGCTGGGCGTGGCTCTGCTGTGCCTTGCCGTCGGCGCCCTGACGGCGATGATCGCTAGCGGCCCGCTGCTCGGGCGGATCGGCAGCGCGCCGGTGACGCGGGTGACCGCCCTGCTGTTCGCCGGGCTGCTGCCGCTGCCGGCGCTGGTGCCGGACGTGGTGACGCTGTGCATCGTGCTGGCGCTGTTCGGCGCGTCGGGCGGCACCATGGACGTCGCCATGAACGCGCAGGGCGCCCTGGTGGAGCGGCGGCTCGGCCGGCCGATCATGTCGTCGCTGCACGGGATGTGGAGCCTGGGCGGACTGGCCGGTGCCGGCCTCGGCGGTCTGCTGCTGCCGCTGATGCCGGCGGCGGCGCAGGCCGCGCTGGTGTCGGCCGGGCTGCTCGTGCCCTTCCTGCTGCTGCAGGGGCGTTTCCTGCCCGACCGCAATGCCGGCGGCGGCGCGCTGGTGCTGCCCGATCGCAAGACCCTGCTGCTGGGGCTGCTGGCCGCCCTGTCCTTCATGAGCGAGGGCGCCATCCTCGACTGGAGCGCCATCCACCTGCGCGACGACCTTGGCGCGCCGGCCTCGATCGCCGGCATGGGGTTCGGCGTGTTCTGCGCCGCCATGGCGGTGGGACGGTTCAGCGGCGACCGGCTGCGCCACCGATTCGGCGGGGCGACGCTGATGCGCACCGGCGGGCTGCTGGCCGCGTCCGGGCTGGGACTCGTATTGGCGGGAGGAATGGTCGCGGACGGGACGCCGCTGCTGGCGATCGCCGGTTTCGGGCTGACCGGGATCGGCCTGTCGAACATGGTGCCGGTGCTGTTCAGCACGGCGGGCGCGGTGGAGACCGGGCATCCCGACCATGCGGTCGCCGCGGTGTCCACCATGGGCTATGCCGGCGTGCTGACCGGTCCGCCGCTGGTCGGCTTCATCGCCGAAGCGACCAGCCTCGCCACCGCCTTCGCGATGATCGCGCTGCTGGCGCTGGGGATGGCTGCCGCCGCGGCCCGTGCGGTGCCGCGGCAGGCTGGTTGAGGATCACAGATACAGGAACGCCAGCATGCTGGTGCCGATGGCGATGCGGTACCAGCCGAAGGGGGTGAAGCCGTAGCGGCCGACGAAGTCGACCAGCGTCTTCACCACCAATGCCGCGGCGATGAAGGCGGTGACGAAGCCGACCAGGATCAGCAGGCCGCTATCGAAGCTCATCCCCGACCAGTTCTTGTACAGGTCGTAGACGGTGGCGCCGGCCATGGTCGGCACCGCCAGGAAGAAGGAGAATTCGGCCGCCGCCTTGCGGTCGACGCCCATCAGCAGCGCGCCCAGGATGCTGGCGCCCGAGCGCGACACGCCCGGAACCAGCGCCAGGCACTGGCAGAAGCCGATCTTCAGCGCCAGCGGGGCGGAGAAATTCTCGATCTGGTGATAGCGGGCGACCGGGATCAGACGCTCCGCCATCAGGATGGCGATGCCGCCCACGATCAGCGCGATGCTGACCACGGTCGGGTTGAACAGCACCGACTTGATGATGCCATGCAGGCCGGCGCCCAGCACCATCGCCGGCAGGAAGGCGATCAGCACCGCCATGACGAAGCGCCGCGCGCCCGGATCGTCCTTCAGCCCTGTGGCAACACGCCACAGCCGGTGGAAATAGACGACGCAGATCGCCAGAATGGCGCCAAGCTGGATCACCACCTCGAACACCTTGCCGGGCGGTCCCTGGAAGCCCAGCAGCTCGTCCAGCATGATGAGGTGGCCGGTCGAGGAGACGGGCAGGAACTCGGTCAGCCCCTCCACCAGCCCCATGAGTGTGGCGTCCAGATATTGATCGATCATCATCGCGGCACGCAGCCTTCGGCAGGTTGGATGTTGCGGCGCTTATAGCAGGGCATGGCCGCGCTTGGCGATGGCGAGGGTTCGGTACTCCTATTCGAGCGATAGTCCTGTTTCGAGACTAATTTTCTGTCTCGTTTTTGTGACACCCTGCCGCCACGCCCACGCATTCCAGCCTTGCGAAGGAAAAGGTCAACAAACCGGACCTATCGGCGCTTTTGTGCTTTCGCGGGCTGATCGCATGCGTTATATGACGAGCGTCCGCCACTTTGCGGACGTTCGATTTCAACCCAGCCGGTCGGTGTAGGCCAACGCCGCAGCCCCCGGTCAGGCCCAGCAAGGCGATGTCCCGTGGCAGACAGCGGGGCCGCGAAGCGAAGGAGCAGACGTCATGGCGAACCAGAAAATGTTGGGCTTCGTGCACACCGCGCAGAAGATGCCCGACAAGCGGTCTGCCGCCGACCGCCGCCACGACTTCGCGGAAATCTACGCCCGCTTCAGCGACGAGCGCGCCGTCGAGCAGGCCAACCGCTGCTCGCAGTGCGGCGTTCCCTTCTGCCAGGTGCATTGCCCGGTCTCCAACAACATCCCCGACTGGCTGAAGCTGACCGCCGAGGGCCGTCTGGAGGAGGCTTACGAGGTTTCCCAGGCCACCAACAACTTCCCCGAAATCTGCGGCCGCATCTGCCCGCAGGACCGCCTGTGCGAAGGCAACTGCGTCATCGAGCAGTCGACCCACGGCGCCGTCACCATCGGCTCGGTCGAGAAGTACATCAACGACACCGCCTGGGAAAACGGCTGGGTCAAGCCGCGCAAGCCGGCCCGTGAACTCGGCCTGTCGGTCGGCGTGATCGGCGCCGGCCCGGCCGGCCTCGCCGCCGCCGAGGAGCTGCGCGCCAAGGGTTACGAGGTCCATGTCTACGACCGCTACGACCGCATGGGCGGCCTGATGGTCTACGGCATCCCCGGCTTCAAGCTGGAGAAGGACGTCGTCGCCCGCCGCGTCCAGCGTCTGGCCGATGCCGGCGTGATCTTCCATCCGAATTTCGAGGTCGGCCGCGACGCCTCGCTGGCCGAGCTGCGCGAGCGCCACGTCACCATCCTGATCGCCACCGGCGTCTACAAGGCCCGCGACATCAAGGCCCCCGGCTCGGGACTGAAGAACATCGTCCCGGCGCTGGATTACCTGACCGCCTCCAACAAGGTCGGGCTGGGCGACTCGGTCGCGGCGTATGAGGACGGCTCGCTGAACGCCGCCGGCAAGAAGGTGGTGGTGCTCGGCGGCGGCGACACCGCGATGGACTGCGTGCGCACGGCGATCCGCCAGGGTGCGACCTCCGTCAAGTGCCTGTACCGCCGCGACCGCAAGAATATGCCGGGCTCGCAGCGCGAAGTGGCACATGCCGAGGAAGAGGGCGTCGAGTTCGTCTGGCAGGCCGCTCCGGAAGCCTTCACCGGCAACGACGTGGTGACCGGCGTCCGCGCCGTCCGCATCCATCTGGGTGTCGCCGACGCCACCGGCCGCCAGACCCCGCAGGTGATCGAGGGCTCCGAGTTCACCGAGCCGGCCGACCTCGTCATCAAGGCTCTCGGCTTCGAGCCGGAGGATCTGCCGGGCATGTTCGGCTCGCCCGACCTGACCGTCACCCGCTGGGGCACGCTGCTGGTCGACCACCGCACCAAGATGACCAGCCTGGACGGCGTCTTCGCCGCTGGCGACATCGTCCGCGGCGCCTCGCTGGTGGTGTGGGCCATCCGCGACGGCCGCGACGCCTCCGACGCCATGCACGCCTACGCCCAGACCGTCGGCGCGCCGAAGCTGGCCGTCGCGGCCGAGTAAGGCTCTTCTTCTTTCCACTATTAGAACACCGTCTACCCCAGGGGGCCTTCCCTTCGGCCCCCCAGGTCAACGTCCAGACTGTGAAAGGGTCGTTCCATGACCACCGAGTTGAACCAGGGTGAGCAGTTCGTCGCCGATTTCCGCGCCAACGCCGCGGCGCTGACCACTGCCCACGCCTACAATCCGGCCGACGAGCACGACGCCTGCGGCGTCGGCTTCATCGCCGCGATCGACGGCAAGCCCCGCCGTTCGGTGGTCGAGAAAGGCATCGAGGCCCTGAAGGCGGTCTGGCACCGCGGCGCGGTGGACGCCGACGGCAAGACCGGCGACGGCGCCGGCATCCATGTCCAGGTGCCGCAGAAGTTCTTCAAGGACCACGTCAAGGTCATCGGCCACACCCCGCCGGAGAACAATCTGGCGGTCGGTCAGGTCTTCCTGCCGCGCATCAGCCTGGACGCGCAGGAAGCCTGCCGCTGCATCGTCGAGACCGAGATCCTGGCCTTCGGCTACTACATCTATGGCTGGCGTCAGGTGCCGATCAACGTCGACATCATCGGCGAGAAGGCCAACGCCACCCGGCCCGAGATCGAGCAGATCATCATCGGCAATTCGAAGGGCGTGTCGGACGAGCAGTTCGAACTCGACCTCTACATCATCCGCCGCCGGATCGAGAAGGCGGTGCAGAACGAGCGCATCAACGACTTCTACATCTGCTCGCTGTCGGCGCGCTCGATCATCTACAAGGGCATGTTCCTCGCCGAACAGCTCTCCACCTTCTATCCGGACCTGACCGACGACCGCTTCGAGTCGTCCTTCGCCATCTACCACCAGCGCTATTCGACCAACACCTTCCCGACCTGGCCGCTGGCCCAGCCCTTCCGCATGCTCGCCCACAACGGCGAGATCAACACGCTGAAGGGCAACGTCAACTGGATGAAGGCGCACGAGACCCGGATGGAGCATCCGGTGTTCGGCGCCAACATGGGCGACCTGAAGCCGGTGATCGGCGTCGGCCTGTCCGACTCCGGTGCGCTCGACACGGTGTTCGAGGTGATGGTCCGCGCCGGCCGCACCGCGCCGATGGTCAAGATGATGCTGGTGCCGCAGGCGCTGACCAGCTCGCAGACCACGCCGGACAACCACAAGGCCCTCATCGCCTACTGCAACTCCGTGATGGAGCCGTGGGACGGCCCGGCGGCGCTGGCGATGACCGACGGCCGCTGGGTCGTCGGCGGCATGGACCGCAACGGCCTGCGCCCGATGCGCTACACCATCACCACCGACGGCCTGATCATCGCCGGCTCCGAGACGGGCATGGTCAAGATCGAGGAGAACCAGGTGATCGAGAAGGGCCGCCTCGGCCCGGGCGAGATGATCGCCGTCGATCTCCAGGCCGGCAAGCTGTTCCACGACCGTGAGCTGAAGGACCATCTGGCCGGCCAGAAGCCCTGGGGCCAGTGGGTCAAGAACACCACGCACCTGGACGAGCTGGTGAAGTCCGCCGCGCTGAAGGGCGAGCCGTCGGAGATGGAGAAGGAGGAGCTGCGCCGTCGCCAGATGGCCTTCGGCCTCGCCATGGAAGACATGGAGCTGATCCTCCACCCGATGGCCGAGGACGGCAAGGAAGCCATCGGCTCGATGGGCGACGACAGCCCGATCGCCGTGCTGTCCGACAAGTACCGCGGCCTGCACCACTTCTTCCGCCAGAACTTCTCCCAGGTCACCAACCCGCCCATCGACTCGCTTCGCGAGCGCCGGGTGATGAGCCTGAAGACGCGGCTGGGCAACCTCGGCAACATCCTGGACGAGGATGAGAGCCAGACCCGGTTGCTGCAACTCGACAGCCCGGTGCTGACCACCGCCGAATTCCACGCCATGCGGGAGTATATGGGCGAGACGGCGGCGGTGATCGACGCCACCTTCCCGGTGGATGGCGGCCCCGACGCCCTGCGCGACGCCCTGCGCCGCATCCGCCAGGAGGCGGAGGACGCCGTGCGCGGCGGTGCCAACCACGTCATCCTGACCGATGAGGCGATGGGCCCGGCCCGCGCCGCCATCCCGGCCATCCTGGCGACCGGTGCGGTCCACACCCACCTGATCCGCTCCAACCTGCGCACCTTCACCTCGCTGAACCTGCGCACGGCGGAATGCCTGGACACCCATTACTTCGCGGTGCTGATCGGCGTCGGCGCCACCACCGTCAACGCCTATCTGGCGCAGGAAGCGGTGGCCGAGCGCCAGCGCCGCGGCCTGCTCGGCTCGCTGTCGCTGGAAAAGGCGATGACGAACTACAAGAAGGCCATCGACGACGGCCTGCTGAAGATCATGTCCAAGATGGGCATCTCGGTCATCAGCAGCTACCGCGGCGGCGGCAACTTCGAGGCCATCGGCCTGAGCCGCGCCCTGGTCGCCGAGCATTTCCCGGCGATGGTCAGCCGCATCTCCGGCATCGGCCTGAACGGCATCCAGAAGAAGGTTCTGGAGCAGCATGCGCTGGCCTATGCCGGCGAGGCGCTGCCGCTGCCGGTCGGCGGCTTCTACCGCTTCCGCAAGTCGGGCGACCGCCATGGCTGGGAGGGTGGGATCATCCACACCCTGCAGCAGGCCGTCACCAACGACAGCTACACCACCTTCAAGAAGTATTCGGAGCAGGTGAACAAGCGGCCGCCGATGCAGTTGCGCGACCTGCTGGAGTTCCGCACCACCAAGGCCGCCGTTCCGGTGGACGAGGTGGAGAGCATCACCGCCATCCGCAAGCGCTTCATCACGCCGGGCATGTCGATGGGCGCCCTGTCGCCCGAGGCGCACGGCACGCTGAACGTCGCCATGAACCGCATCGGCGCCAAGTCCGACTCGGGCGAGGGCGGCGAGGATCCGGCGCGCTTCCGCCCGGACAAGAACGGCGACAACTGGAACTCCGCCATCAAGCAGGTGGCGTCGGGCCGCTTCGGCGTCACCGCCGAGTACCTGAACCAGTGCCGCGAGCTGGAGATCAAGGTCGCCCAGGGCGCCAAGCCCGGCGAGGGCGGCCAGCTGCCCGGCTTCAAGGTGACGGAGATGATCGCGCGGCTGCGTCACTCGACGCCGGGCGTCATGCTGATCAGCCCGCCGCCGCACCACGACATCTACTCGATCGAGGATCTGGCCCAGCTCATCTATGACCTGAAGCAGATCAACCCGGACGCCAAGGTCACGGTGAAGCTGGTCAGCCGGTCGGGCATCGGCACCATCGCCGCCGGCGTGGCCAAGGCGAATGCCGACATCATCCTGATCTCCGGCAACTCCGGCGGCACCGGCGCCAGCCCGCAGACCTCGATCAAGTTCGCCGGCCTGCCCTGGGAGATGGGCCTGTCGGAGGTCCATCAGGTCCTGACGCTGAACAAGCTGCGCCACCGCGTGCGGCTGCGCACCGACGGCGGCCTGAAGACCGGCCGCGACATCGTCATCGCCGCCATGCTGGGCGCGGAAGAGTTCGGCATCGGCACCGCCAGCCTGATCGCCATGGGCTGCATCATGGTCCGGCAGTGCCATTCCAACACCTGCCCGGTCGGCGTCTGCGTGCAGGACGAGAAGCTGCGCGAGAAGTTCGTCGGCACGCCGGAGAAGGTCGTCAACCTCTTCACCTTCCTGGCCGAAGAGGTCCGCGAGATCCTCGCCAAGCTGGGCTTCCGCTCGCTGACCGAGGTGATCGGCCGCACCGACCTGCTGCATCAGGTCAGCCGCGGCGGCGCCCATCTCGACGACCTCGACCTCAACCCGCTGCTGGCCCAGGTCGATCCCGGCGAGAACGCCCGCTACTGCACGCTCCAGGGCCGCAACGAGGTGCCGGACACGCTGGACGCCCGCATCGTCGCCGATGCCCGCCCGCTGTTCGAGGAAGGCGAGAAGATGCAGCTCGCCTACAACGCCCGCAACACGCAGCGCGCCATCGGCACGCGGCTGTCCTCGATGGTGACGCGGAAGTTCGGGATGTTCGGGCTGCAGCCCGGCCACATCACCGTCCGTCTGCGCGGCACCGCCGGCCAGTCCCTGGGCGCCTTCGCCGTCCAGGGCATCAAGCTGGAGGTGATGGGCGACGCCAACGACTATGTCGGCAAGGGCCTGTCGGGCGGCACCATCGTCGTCCGTCCGGCGACCAGCAGCCCGCTGGAGTCGAACAAGAACACCATCATCGGCAACACGGTGCTGTACGGCGCCACCGCCGGCAAGCTGTTCGCCGCCGGTCAGGCCGGTGAGCGGTTCGCGGTGCGCAATTCCGGCGCCACCGTGGTGGTGGAGGGCTGCGGCTCCAACGGCTGCGAGTACATGACGGGCGGCACGGCGGTCATCCTGGGCAAGGTCGGCGACAACTTCGCCGCCGGCATGACCGGGGGCATGGCCTACCTGTACGATCCGGAAGACTCGCTGCCGCTGCACATCAACGAGGAAAGCGTCATCTTCCAGCGGATCGAGGTGCCCCATTACGAGGCCCAACTCCGCGCCCTGATCGAGGAGCACGTCGCCGAGACGCAGAGCCGTTTCGCCGCCGAGATCCTCAACGACTGGCAGCGCGAACTCGGCCACTTCTGGCAGGTGGTTCCGAAGGAGATGCTGCACCGTCTGGCCGTGCCGGTGACCCTGCCGCGCGCCATCCCGGCGGAGTAAGGACCGGCCAAGCCCGCACAGCGGAATATCCCCTCTCCCCCCCGGGGAGAGGGTTAGGGTGAGGGGGATGCGCGGCGAGGATCTTCAAGAACCGCGTGCGCCCCTGATTCCCACCAAACCCACGCTGTGCATCCCCCTCACCCCGCCCCTCTCCCCAGGGGGGAGAGGGAGTCGAGGGGCGGACATGAGAACGGCGCGCCATCCGGCAGGACGGCGCGCCGTTTTTCTTTTGCGGTTGCGTCAACCGGCGGTCGGGGGCCGCTCCAGCACCATGACGACGCTGTCGAAGCGGTTGCCGGGTGGAAACTCCATTGAAGTCCGACCGGTCGCGACGAAGCCGGCCGAGGCATAGAACTCCTCCGCCACCAGGCTGGCGTAGCACAGCATCCGCGATGCGCCCGCCGCCGCGGCATCGGCGACGCAGCGGTCGAGCAGCGCCCGCCCGACGCCACGGCGCAGCCAGTCGGGATGGGTGGCGAAGTGCCGGACATGGGCCAGTCCGGGCTGCGGCGCACGGGTCGGCTCGCCCGGCCAGTCGAAGCTCCAGCCGCCGCAGCCGACCGGCGTGCCGTCCGCCGCCTCCGCCAGATAATAGGTTCCGGCGCCCAGCAGCGCCGGATTCGACCGGGTGATGATCGGCAGCACCCGCTCCATCACCTCCGGCGGATAGCCGGCGGGCATCAGGGCCGGGTAGGACGCCGCCAACACCGCATCCACCGCGCCGGCATCGTCCGGCCACGCCCGGCGGATGGTAAAGGCGGGATCGCTCAAGGCTCGAATTCCCACGGCTCCGCCTTGGCCGCCGCGATCCACTCCCGCATCGCCGGCAGCGCCAGCACCGCGTCCATATAGGCGCGCGACTCGGGCGATACCGCGACGCCATAGGTCTCCAGCCGCGTCACCACCGGGGCGAACATGGCGTCGGCGATGGTGAAGGCGCCGAACAGGAACGGCCCACCCGCCGGCTTGCCGAAGCGGGTGCGGGCGTCGGCCCACAGCGCCTCGATCCGGGCAATGTCGGCGGCGGTCGCCTCGGTCATGCCCTCGCCCTTGCGGTCGCGCTTGAGGTCCATCGACATGGTGGTGCGCAGCGAGACGAAGCCGGAATGCATCTCCGCCGCCACCGAGCGCGCCACCGCCCGCGCCGCCCGGTCCGCCGGCCACAGCCGGGCATCGGGCGCCAGCTCCGCCACATATTCGCAGATTGCCAGCGAGTCCCAGACAGTCAGCCCGTCATGGATCAGGGTGGGCACGCGGCCCGACGGCGAATGCTCGGCGATTCGGGCGGCGGTGTCGGGCTGGCGCAGGGGAATGACGGTCTCGGTGAAGGCCAGCCCGGTGTGCTTGAGCGCCAGCCACGGGCGCAGCGACCAGGACGAATAGGTCTTGTTCCCCATCACCAGGGTCAGGTCGGACATCGGACGGCACCTTTCGAAACGGGCAAACAGCGGGGGCGTGAGCATGACCCACCTCACGGACCGCAACAAGCCTTCCGGTTGCGCCGGGGCAGGCATCCGCCCTACCCGCGCGACAAACCTCCTCGGGATGTTTCATTGGAGCGGCTATACTGGGCGGCTGAATGGGCGGCTGAATGGGCAAATGGGCCATCCATTTGGAAAACGTCGTTGATCTGTGGCTTTCCGCGAGGCACTCCATGACCCGGAAACTGTTCTGGGACGATCCCTACCGCACCCGCCTGGAAACCCGCATTGCCGGGGTGGACGGCGACGAGATTACGTTGGAGGCCACCATCCTCTACGCGCTTTCCGGTGGGCAGGAGAGCGATGCCGGCACGATCGGCGGCTTCGAGGTGCTGGAAGCCCGCAAGGACGGTCGCGAGATCCGCTACAGGCTTGCGCCCGGCCACCGCCTCGCCCCCGGCGACGCCGTTGCGGTGGCGATCGACTGGGAGCGCCGCTACCGGCTGATGCGCCTGCATTTCGCGGCCGAGATCGTGCTTGAACTGGTGATGGCTCGCCTGCCCGGCATCCACAAGGTCGGCGCCCATATCGCCGCCGACAAGGCACGCATCGACTTCGCCTGGAACGAGCCGCTGACCCCGCTGCTGCCCGAATTCGCCGAACGGGCGGCGCGCATCGTCACCGCCGACACCCCCGTCCTGAGCGGCTTCAGCGACGAGGCCGCCGAGCGCCGCTTCTGGGAGATCCCCGGCTTCGCGCGGGTTCCCTGCGGCGGCACCCACCTGCGCCGAACGGGCGAGATCGGTGCGCTGACGCTCAAGCGTCGCAACACCGGCAAGGGCAAGGAGCGGATCGAAATCGCGCTGGCCGATGCTCAAGCTTCGGCCGTGCCCTAGTCGCTTCCCGGCATCGGCACGCCCGCCCGCCCGCGTCCTCCCTGTTCATCCAACCGCTGGCGGCTTCCCCTCCCTGTGCTAGGATAATTTGCCTACGGGATTGGGAGGTCATGGCATGTCCCCGATGCGTCGTTCCATTGCAGCAGATCGTCCCCCGCCCGGCGCGGGAACAGTGGAACATCGCCGGAAACCTGTTTCACGGTGTTTCATCCGTTCCATCCACCCCCGCCGAAATGACCTGATGGCCGGACCATGGCAACCGGATGGAACAGTGGAACATCGCCGGAAAACTGTTTCATGGTGTTTCATCCCCCGACTTTCACAGCCCGCCCATGCCTGCCCGGCGCATGCCACCCCTTTCCAGCCGCCACCCGGCGCGCCATCCTTGGGGGATGGGCATCCGTTCCGGATGCGTGACGTGATTTCGTGAGAAGGATCCTCAGTCTTGCTCGCCACCCTGCTTGCCGTTGACGGTCCGGACACCGTCGCCCTCACCCCCGTGACCAAGGCCGGACTGGCCGACTGGCTGGCCGGGCAGTCGCCGGCCGTCGCCTCCTGGGTCAAGGCGGTGGGCTTCACCGGCGAGGCCGGATCGACCGTCTTCCTGCCGGGGCCGGACGGCGCCGTCGCCCATGTGCTGGCCGGCGTGTCGGCCATCGACGATCTGTGGGCCTTCGCCGGCCTGCCCGCCTCGCTGCCGGCCGGCTCCTACCGGATCGACGCGGCGCTGGACGCGCGGGCGGCGACGCGGGCGGCGCTGGGCTGGGCGCTCGGCAGCTACCGCTTCAGCCGCTACAAGAAGCCGTCTGAGAAGGGCTTCGCCAATCTGGTCTGGCCGGCGGAGGCCGACCACGGCGAGGTGGAGCGGGCGGCGACCGCCACCTGGCTGGTGCGCGATCTGGTGAACACCCCCGCCTGCGACATGGGACCGGCCGAACTGGCCCAGGCGGCGCAGGATCTGGCCGCCGAGTTCGATGCGGCGGTCGAGGTGATCGTCGGGCAGGACCTGCTCGACCGCGACTATCCCGCCATCCACGCCGTCGGCCGCGCCAGCCCGCGCGAACCGCGGCTGATCGACCTGCGCTGGGGCAACCCGGAACACCCCAAGGTTACCATCGTCGGCAAGGGCGTCTGCTTCGACACCGGCGGGCTGGACCTGAAGCCGTCGTCCGCCATGCTGATCATGAAGAAGGACATGGGCGGCGCGGCGCATGCGCTGGCGCTCGGCCGGATGATCATGATGGCCGGGCTGCCGGTGCGGCTGCGCGTGCTGGTGCCGGCGGTGGAGAATGTCGTGTCGGGCGACAGCTTCAAGCCGCAGGACGTGCTGAAGACCCGCAAGGGCCTGACGGTGGAGGTCGGCAACACCGACGCCGAGGGGCGCCTGATCCTGTGCGATGCCCTGGCCGAGGCGGATTCGGAGAAGCCGGAGCTGCTGATCGACTTCGCCACCCTGACCGGTGCGGCGCGCGTGGCGCTCGGCCCCGACCTGCCGGCGCTGATGTGCAACGACGACGCGCTGGCCAATGACCTGACGGAGGCCGGGGCCGCGGTCGACGACCCGATGTGGCGACTGCCGCTGTGGGCACCCTACCGCAAGGGGCTGGACAGCAAGGTGGCGGACATCAACAACGTCACCACCAACGGCTTCGCCGGCGCCATCACCGCCGGGCTGTTCCTGCAGGAATTCGTGTCGAAGGGCACGCCCTGGGCGCATCTCGACACCTATGCCTGGAACGGGACGAATCGTCCCGGCCGTCCGGAAGGCGGCGAGGCGCTGGGCCTGCGCGCTGCCTATGCGGTGATCGCCAAGCGGTTCGGCTGACGGCACAGCCGGCGGAGGACGGCAGGAAGGGCGGGGAATCGGCTGACTTTGTCCCCGCCCTTCACCCCCGAAGGGATGGAATGCGCAAGGGGATCGTATTAAAACGGAAGATCAGTAAACCTGACGTGTAAGAATGAACCGCTCGCCCGATCGCGAGGTGAGCGGCGGTGGTGGAGGCGGACAGATGGCGTTGAAGGTTCGCGAGGATTATCGGACCCTCACCGGCCCGGAAAAGGCCGCCATCATGATGCTCGCGCTGGGCGAGGAGCATGCCACCAGATTGTTCTCGCTGATGGACGACGAGGAGATCAAGGAACTGTCCCAGGTGATGGCCAACCTGGGCACGGTGTCGGCCAACCTGATCGAGCGCCTGTTCGTCGAGTTCGCCGAACAGATGTCGGCCACCGGCTCTCTGGTTGGTTCCTTCGATTCGACCGAGCGCCTGCTGCTGAAGACCCTGCCGAAGGACAAGGTCGACCAGATCATGGAGGAAATCCGTGGTCCGGCCGGCCGGACGATGTGGGACAAGCTGGCGAACGTCAACGAGTCGGTGCTGTCCAACTACCTGAAGAACGAGTATCCGCAGACCGTCGCCGTCGTGCTGTCCAAGATCCGCCCCGAACATGCCGGCCGCGTGTTGACCCAGCTTCCGGAAAGCTTCGCGATGGAGGTCGTCATGCGCATGCTGCGCATGGAGGCTGTGCAGAAGGAGGTTCTGGACGACGTCGAGCGCACGCTGCGCACGGAGTTCATGACCAACCTCGCCCGCACCAGCCGCCGCGACAGCCACGAGATGCTGGCGGAGATCTTCAACGGGCTGGACCGCACCACCGAGCACCGCTTCATGGCCGCCCTGGAGGAACGCAACCGCGACAGCGCCGAGCGCATCAAGTCGCTGATGTTCACCTTCGAGGACCTGTCGAAGCTCGATCCCAGCGGCGTCCAGACGATGCTGCGCACCGTGGACAAGCAGAAGCTCGGCACCGCGCTGAAGGGCGCGTCGGAAACGCTGAAGGACCTGTTCTTCTCCAACATGTCCGAACGCGCCGCCAAGATCCTGCGCGAGGACATGGCGGCGATGGGTCCGGTGCGCGTCCGCGACGTGGATGAGGCGCAGATGTACATGGTCCAGTTGGCGAAGGACCTTGCCGCCCGCGGCGAACTGGTCATCTCCGAGGGCGGCGGCGAGAACGAACTGATCTACTGATCGGGAGGATGGAGTGCCCGGCGGAAAGGACGACTGGGTGGCGGTGCGCCGCGATGCGGAGACCGGCATCGAAACCATCCGCGCCCATTTCCGCGGCCATGCCTATGACCTGCACGACCATGACGAGCTGCTGGTCGGCGTCACCGAGCAGGGGGTGCAGGCCTTCCGCTGCCGGCGGCGGCTGCACACCAGCGTCCCCGGCCGCGTCATCCTGATCGAACCCGGCGAGGCCCATGACGGCCACAGTCCGGGGGAAGAGGGCTTCACCTATGCCATGCTCTATCTGCCGGTGCCGCTGCTGTCCGCCCGCGGCGAGGCGCTGCGCAGCCTGATGCCGCGGGGTGGCGGCATGCCGCTGGGCTTCCGCGACACGCTGGCCGACGATCCCGGCCTTGCGGCGACGATCCGCACCGCCTTCCTGGCCCTGCATCAGCGCGAAGGGCGGCTGGCCCGCGACCTGTCGGTGGACCGGCTGGCGGCGAGGCTGGCCGGCCATCTCGCGCCACCGGAGGAGCGCCGGCCGCTGCGTCCCGACCGCGCCGCCGCCCTGGTGCGCGACCTGCTCCATGCGCGGATGGCCGAGGATGTCGGGCTGGACGAGCTGGCGACCGCCGCCGGCGTCGACCGCTTCCGGCTGAACCGCGCCTTCCGCGCCGCCTTCGGCCTGTCGCCGCACGCCTATCTGGTCCGGCTGCGCCTGCGCGCCGCCCGGCGCCGGCTGGCGGACGGCGAGGCGCCGGCCCTGGTCGCGGCGGAGGTGGGGTTCGCCGACCAGAGCCATCTCGGCCGCTGGTTCCGCCGCGCCTATGGCCTGACGCCGGCCGCCTATCGCGATCTGTGCACGAACGTTCCAGACTGAGGCGCCATCATCCGGCATCTGGTTGGGCAAAGGAGAAACCACCATGCCCGATAGCCTGATGCCCGAAACCACGCCCACCGATGCCCCCATTCGTTTCGACACCAAGGTCGCGCTGGTCATCCGCGCCGACCTGGCGGTGTGGCAGAAGCTGAACGTCGCCGCCTTTCTCGCCACCGGGATCGCCGCCGCGGCGCCGGACGCGCTGGGGGAGGAGTATATCGACGGCGCCGGCCGCCGCTATGGCCGGATGCTGGGCCAGCCGATGCTGATCTTCGCCGCCGACACCGATCAGTTGCAGGCCGTCCGCAATGCCGCACTGGAACGGGGGCTGACACTGGTGCCCTATGTCGCGGCGATGTTCGCCACCGGCCACGACGCCGCCAACCGCGCGGCTTTCCAGGCCGAGGATCCGAACGCCCCCGATCTGGTCGGGCTGGCCCTGCGCGGGCCGAAGAAGGCGGTCGACAAGACGGTGAAGGGGCTTGCCCTGCACGGGTGAGAGGTTCTCCCTCCTGCCCGTCACAGCTCCTGCGGCACGGTGATCGTCACGGTGGTGCCGTCACCCGGCATGCTGTCGATGACGAGCCGGCCGCCGAGGGGCCCGGTCACCGTGTTGAACACCACCGCCAGCCCCAGCCCCTTGTGGCCGCGGCCGCGGGCGGTGGTGAAGAAGGCGTCGGTCAGGGTCGGCAGATTGCTGGCCGGAATGCCGGCGCCACGGTCGCGGACGGTCAGGCTCCAGGCGGGGACAGCATCCAGCATCGCCGGCCGGATCGTCACCTCGACTTCGCCCGGACCGCCGCCATAGCCATGGGCGGCGGCGTTGGCGAACAGGTGATGCAGCACCCGGTCCAGATGCGGGGCACAGCCGATCCAGGGGCAGGCGGGACCCGGTGCGACCCGGATGGCCAGCGGCAGGTCGGGATGCTGGACGGCGAACAGGGCCGCCGCGTCCTCCGCCATGCGGCGCAGTTCCAGCGCCTCCAGCGGTTCGGAGTTCTGGCAGGCGGCGATGGCGGAAAACGCCTCCACCAGTTCCACCGCGCGGGCGAGGTTGGCGTCGAGCAATGCTGCCGGTTCGCGCAGTTCCTCGGACGACAGCGGGCCGCTGCCGGGCCGGGCCAGATCCTGCAGGTGGCTGGCGGCGGTGACGCAGACGCCGAGCGGCGTGTTCAGCTCATGCGCCAGCCCGGTCACCGCCTGGGTGATGGCGCGCTGACGGGCCAGCGCCGATTCGGCGATGCGGGCGCGGCGTTCCAGATCCTCGCGCACCACCCGCTCCGACACCTCGCGGATCATCCGGCTGAGTTCACGCAGCAGCTTCGCCAGCAGGTCGGGCGAGGGCGAGATCAGCGCCAGGAACAGGTCGCGTTCCAGCTCGAACACCGTCACCGGCGTGGCGGCGATGACGGAGGCGGAGCGGGCGCCGCCATCGATCAGCGCCATCTCGCCGAAGCAATCGCCGGCGCGGCGGAAGCCGACCTCCACCTGACCGCCGAAGGGGTCGTTGCGCACCACCCGCACCGTGCCGTCGAGCAGGACGTAGAGCGAGCTGGCGACATCTCCCTCACGCATCAGCACCGTGCCGGCCGGGGCGTCGAACACCCGCCCGCGCGATGCCACGGCGGCGCGCTCCTCCGGCGAGAAGGCCTCGAACAGGACGATGCCGTCGAGGATCCCGCCGGGCGTGGTGATGCCGGTGGCTGCGATGGTCATGGCTGAGGGATGCTCCGAAAGGGCTTCGCCCCGGCAGCATAGACCAAGCGGCCGGGGAACGGTGATACGTTAACCGATGCTTTCGCGAATCGGAAACCTGCTTTCCCGCGACAGGCGGTCCAGCAGGCCGCGCGATCCGGCCTCGCACAGGTCCAGCACCTCTTCGAACCCGTCGGGACCGCCGTAATAGGGGTCGGGCACCTCCTGCCCTTCCAGCCCTGATGCGTCGTCAAGGAACAGGCGGAGTGCGGCAGTGGCGCCCGCCGGGGCGATGCGGCGCAGCTGGGCCAGATGGCCGTGGTCCATCGCCAGGATATGATCGAAGCGGGTGAAGTCGGCCGCCACCACCTTGCGGGCGCGCAGAGCCGACAGATCGACGCCGCGGGCCAGCGCCGCACGCTGCGTACGCGGATCGGGCGGCTCGCCGACGTGATAGCTGTGGGTGCCGGCGGAGTCGGCGGTCACATGGCTGCCGAGACCGGCGCGGTCGGCCAGATGGCGGAACACCCCCTCGGCGGTGGGCGAGCGGCAGATGTTGCCCGTGCAGACGAACAGGACCTTGACCACCTGCGGTATCCCCCTTCTTTCTTTTCAACGGCTTTACTTCCGGGCGCGACGAGCGTACGCCGCAGCAGTTTTCCACGTGACCGGTTTCCGAACCGTTAGATCGGATCGCGTAAAATCGCATTCGATTTGAAGCGTGACTCCGATCGCCAAATACTAAGGGGATCCCATGCCCTCACCCGCGCTGACCAACCGCCTGCGTCCCACCGACTCGATCGTCATCCTGACCGGGGCCGGGATTTCCAAGGAGTCGGGGCTGGACACCTTCCGCTGCGCCGGCGGCATCTGGAGCCAGGTCGATCTGGAGGATGTGGCGACGCCGGAAGGGTTCGCGCGCAACCCCGACCTCGTCCACCGCTTCTACAACGACCGCCGACGCGGTCTTGCCGACCCGGCGGTGCAGCCCAACGCCGCCCACCGGGCGCTGGCGGAGCTGGAGCGGCGCTGGAAGGGCGAGGTCCTGCTGGTGACGCAGAACATCGACGATTTGCACGAGCGCGGCGGGTCCAATGCGCCGCTGCACATGCATGGCGAGTTGCTGAAGGCCTTCTGCTTGCATTGCCGCACGGTGACGGAGGTGCAGGGCGACCTGTCGGTGCACGACCATTGCCTGACCTGCGGGCGCAAGGGCGGCATGCGGCCCGACGTGGTCTGGTTCGGCGAGATGCCCTATCAGATGGAGCGCATCCAGCGGGCGCTGGAGGAATGCGACCTGTTCGTGTCGATCGGCACCTCCGGCCATGTCTATCCCGCCGCCGGGTTCGTCGCGGAGGCACGGTCTGCCGGCGCCTATACCGTCGAGCTGAACCTGGAACCCTCGGAGGGCGCCTCCTATTTCCACAGCTCCATCAACGGCCCGGCGACCCAAGTGGTGCCGGCCTTCGTCCAGGATTTGCTGACGCTTGTCTGATGACATTGCCGAAGGCGGCTCAAGCCTCGACCGCCTGTTCGCGAGGGTGCGCGCCTGCACGCTGTGTGCGGGGGTGCTGCCCCATGGCTGCCGCCCGGTCGTGCGCGGCAGCCCGACCGCCCGCCTGCTGATCGTCGGGCAGGCGCCCGGCGCGCGGGTGCATGCCAGCGGCATTCCCTGGGACGATCCCTCCGGCGACCGGCTGCGCAAGTGGCTGGCGATGGACCGCGCCGCCTTCTACGACGAAGCTCGCATCGCCGTGGTGCCGATGGGGCTGTGCTATCCCGGGACCATGCCGAAGGGCGGCGATTACCCGCCGCGGCCCGAATGCGCGCCCTTGTGGCACCCGCCGCTGCTCGACGCGCTGTCGGGCGTGCGATTGACCCTGCTGGTCGGGCAGTATGCCCAGGCACACTATCTCGGTGAGCGGCGCAAGGCGACGATGACGGAGACGGTGGCGAGCTGGCGGGAGTACGGCCCGGCCTTCATGCCGCTGCCGCACCCGAGCTGGCGCAACACCGCTTGGCTGAACCGGAACCCCTGGTTCGAGGAGGAGCTGGTGCCGGCCCTGCGCCGCCGGGTGGCCGACGCGATGGGCGACTGAACGGCCCTTCCCTGCCCTACTCCATGGTCTCGATCCGCTCCATGTCCTCGTCGGAGAAGCCGAAATGGTGGCCGATCTCGTGGATCAGGACATGGCGGACGATGGCGGGAAGCTCCTCCCCCGTCTCGCACCAGTAATCCAGGATCGGGCGGCGATAGAGGAAGATCATGTCCGGCCCGCCGCGCAGGTCGGCGACGCTTTGCCGCGTCAGATCCACGCCCCGATAGAGCCCCAACAGGTCGAATGGGCTTTCCAGCTCCATCTCCCGCTCGGTATCCTCATCGGGAAAATCCTCGACATGGATGACGAGGTTCCCGACTGGGGCGAGCAGCTCCGCCGGGATGGTGTCGAGCGCCTCTTCGGCCATGCGCTCCAGGTCTTCGACCGTGGGCGGAACCGTATGGGGACCTGAAGGTTTCCGTATCATGCCGCAGAAGGTAGCGAACCGCCGCCCGTTCGCCAAGAAGCTGCGGGCGGCAAAAGAGAGACTGAGGAAAGGGAGGTCATCATGTCCGATCGCCTTGTCGGTGCGCCCCGCCAGACGGCGCTGAAGGAACTGCACGGCTGGGCGGAGGTGTTGGAGCGCGACGCCATCCGCAAGACCTACCATTTCGCCGATTTCCCGGCCGCCTGGGGCTTCATGACCCAGGTCGCCCTGCTGGCCGAAAAGACCGGCCACCATCCCGAATGGTTCAACGACGTCGGCCGGGTCGAGGTGATCCTCTACACCCGCAGCGCCGACGCCGTGACCCAGGCCGACATCGACTTCGCCCACCGCCTGGACCAGATGGCGCCGCTGCACGACCGCTGAGGCGGCTGGCACGGGACCCATCGGCCCACCACGGGCGTTACCCTTGTCCCGTCGGTGCGGTGCCGGCGGGACCCCCGACCCGTGCAGTGCGGAGCCGCCGACCATGCCGAAACCCTTGACCCTGTCCATCCCCCACTCGCTCGGCCGGGCGGAGGCCAAGCGCCGGCTGGTCGACGGCATGGGCGAGGTGCGGGCGCGCCTCAGCGCCGTGGCGGCCAGCGTCGACGACAGCTGGACCGACGACCGCCTGCACTTCCGCGTCGTGGCGCTGGCCCAGACCATCGCCGGCCACATCGACGTGCTGGAGGAGAGCGTCGAGATGGAGGTGCAACTGCCCTGGGCGCTGGCGCTTCTGGCCGACAAGATCAAGAACAAGGTCACGCGCCAGGGCACGCTGATGCTGGAGAAGAAGTAAGGGTTTGTGGGGGAGTGTCGGCTTCGAATGCCCCCTCCCCAACCCTCCCCCGCTCTCGCGGGAGAGGGAACAAGTGCTTGATTGGTAAGGCGGCGGCAGTCCCTCCCCTGCGAAGCGGGGGAGGTTAGGAGGGGGCAATCGAAGCCCGCACCTACCCCCATCCTTACCTCCCCTACCCCTCCGACGGCTCCTCCACCTTGCGGCGCGCCAGCGGGTGGTGGTCATGCATGACCTTCTTCAGCCGTTCCGTCACCACGTGCGTGTAGATCTGCGTCGTCGCGATGTCGGCATGGCCCAGCATCTTCTGAACGGAACGCAGGTCGGCGCCATGGTCCAGCAGGTGAGTGGCGAAGGCGTGGCGCAGCACGTGCGGACTGACCTTCTCCGGGTCGATGCCGGAGTCGATGGCGAGTTGCTTCAACAACTGGGCGAAGCGCTGCCGCGTCAGGTGCCCTTCGCCGGAGCTGCGTGACGGGAACAAGAAAGGGCTGTGCCCGGCGTCCGCACCAGCGGTCGGCGGGATGAAGTGGCCGCGGAACGGGATGTAGCCGGCCAGCGCCGCCAGCGCCGGGTCGGACAGCGGCACCATCCGCTCCTTGCCGCCCTTGCCGCGCACCAGCAGGCCGCGGCCGTCGCGCATGATCGCGGTCATCGGCAGGCCGACCAGTTCCGACACGCGCAGGCCGGTGGCGTAGAGCACCTCCAGCAGCGCCACCAGCCGCAGCCCCTCTGGCCCGCCGCGCGCCTCGGCGGTGGACAGCATGGCGCCGACCTCCGCCTCCGTCAGGATCTTGGGCAGCGGGCGGCCCTGCTTGGGGCTGTCGAGCGGCGAGGCGGGATCGTCCACCCGCCGGCCTTCCGACAGCAGGAAGCGGTAGAACTGCCGCATCGCCGACAGCCGCCGCGCCACGGTGCGCGGCGCGCCGTCCTTGCTCTGCACCGCCAAATAGGCACGCAGATCCTCGGTCCCCGCCGCCTCCAGCGCCACGCCGCGCTGGGCAAGCCAGCGGCCGAGGTCGGCAAGGTCGCGCTCGTAGGCCAGCCGCGTGTTCACCGCCGCCCCACGCTCCGCCGTCAGCATGTCGAGGAAGGCGTCCAGGTGCGGGGAGGTGGCGAGCGTGCGCGGCTTGCACGGCCGGCCTCGGCGTTTGGCACCGGGTTTGCCGGTCACCTTGGTGGAGGGCTTGCTGCCGGTCATGGTGTCGGCGTCATGGTTGTGATGGGTTCCCCGGTCATGAGGTCAGTCGGCGGTCGAGGTGGGCATGGACGGGCCGGCGAGGGCGGCCATCGCCTCGCGGACCAGCGCGCGGGCGTCCGGCTCCAGCCCGACCGCCTTCAGGTTGGCCGCCACGCGGGCGGTGACGACCGGCGGCAGGGCGGCGGGTCCGGCCTCCCCCATCAGCAGCAGGGCGACGGCCACCGTCTCGCCGATGCGCCCACCGGCCGCGGCGTCGCCCAGCCGCTGCCACAGCGCCGGATCGACACCGGCATCGCTGCCGCTGGGCGGACCGGTGCCGTCGGTGGCCTTCATCCAGGCGTCATCCGGGATGGCGACTCCGGTGGCCTGGAGAAGCGCCAGCTGGCCGGCGATGCGGTTGCGGGTAAGGCCGTCGGCGCCGCGCAGCGCCTCGTCCAGCCATGCGGTCAGCGCGCGCGGATCCTCGGCACCGCGCCCGGTGGCGACCACGGACAGCGGCCACAGCCAGGCGGTGTCGGTGCTCCGCCCGCTGCGCAGCGCCAGATCCTGCCATCGTCGCGCCTGATCGAGTCGGCCTAGCGCGTAATAGAGCCGGGCCGCCGCCGGTGCCAGCGCCGCGGCGTCGCCGCTCGGCGACACGCTGTCGAGCAGCCCCGCCGCGGCATTGCCGACCGGCCCGGCGCGCAGGCGCGGATCGACCAACTCCACCGCCAGAGCGGCCAACGCGACGCGCCGCCGCCCGTCCATCGCCGCCGCCATCGCCTGATGGACCAGGGCGCGGGTGCGGGCGCTGCGGTCGCGCTGGGCGATGTCGCGCACCCGCAGCAGTTCGTCCCCCACCGCCGGCACCTGGGCATAGAGGTCCAGCAGCTGGCGGGCGTCGAGGAACAGTGCCGCCGCTGCCCGCTCGCCGGCAGCGGCGCGGGTGGCGGGATCGGTGGAGGGGTTGGTGGCGATGGCGGCCAGCGCCGGCGGGTTGTCCAGCGGCAGCCGGTCGGGTGGCACGCCGATCCGCGCGGTTCGCATGGCGGCGAGCAGCAACGCCAGCCCCTCGCCATCGCCCTGCAGGGACAGCATCCGGGCCGGCGGCGACGCGGCACCGGCCAGCGCCTCGGCAACCATCAGGAACGGGTCGGACCGCCGGCCGGCGCCGCGCAGCGTGGCCAGCGCCTCGTCGGTGCCGGCCTGATCGCCGACGCGGGCGCGGCAGAACAGGGCCAGCCTGCTCCAGTAGGCAGAGGCGAAGCTCCTGCCGCGGGCCAGCGCCCGCGTGCAGTCCAGGCCGCCGCGCACCAGCTCCGCATCGGTCAGTGCCCTGGCCGCCGGTTCGTCCGCCGCCAACGCCGCCGGAAGCAGGTCGGCCAGATCGGCCGCCCCGGCGGGGTCGCCGAGCCGCGCCAGCTTCTCGATGCGCAGGGCGCCGAACCGGCGGAGCGGCGGCGCCTCCCCGGTCGCGACGGCGGGGGAGCCCGCGCTCAACAGCAGTCGGCGCTCCAGCGCCTTGACGGTGGGGGACGGGGTGTCGACCGGAAGCGCGGCGATCAGGGGCAGAAGCTCCGCCCGGCCGATGCCGCGCCAGGGGTCGCCGCCCAACCCCCGCATGCCGCTGAGGGTGCCGGCCCCGTCCGGGTCGGGCGCACCCAACGACTCGCTCGCGACGGGCGCCGGCCGCGCCACCACGGGGGAGACGGCGGGCGGCGGGGTCACCGCGGGCGGATAGGCCGGCACGACGACCGGGGCGGGGGGCGGGGCGGGTGCTGGGACCGCCACGTCGGGCGTCAGCCGGATCGGCGGGCCGAGGGCTTGGGCGGCGGCGGCCACGGCCCAGCCGGCCAGCAGCAGCCCGGCCAGCAGCGGAACCGCGACCCGGGGGACGCCCCCGGCCGATGGTCGGGGTTCAGCGCGGGAAGCGCTCATCCGGCAGAACCTTCTCCACCGTTTTCGACGGAGCCGGCAGATCCCACGAGGCAAGGAACACCACGCCACCGGCGATCACCAGCAACAGCAGGACGAAGAGGATCGAGAGAAACCGGCTCATGGCACCAAGGACGTGTTGTGTCGGAAAAAACGGAGGAGCGGAGCTACCACGCCCTGCGTCCGCAGGGCTTGGGACAAGCAATGGCTTTTCTGCTAAAGCATCCGCGACCCCGGCCGGGGGCCGGGAGGCGGCGCAGTGTAGCCACAGGTCGGACCGCGGCGCAACCCGTCCCCGGCCCGTTCACGGGTCATCCCCAGCCCGTCCACCCGATCACCGGGCAGGGCCGGGGCGCTTGTGCCGGCCAGCTTTCGGCGGGTATGAGTGTTGTCTGTTTCAGCGGTGTGACGGCCGGCGAGGACATGGGCCGGGGAAATGGGCCTGCTGGCATCGAAGGGTACGGGTGGCGGATCGGATGGATGTGATGGAACTGCGCAAGGCGATGACGGCCCAAGGTCCGGGAACAGGTCCGGGCACGGGTGCGGCGGAGGATGCGGAGCCGCTGCTGCCGCGCACCGTGGTGCTGGTCGGGCTGATGGGGGCCGGCAAGAGCGCCATCGGGCGCCGGCTGGCGACGCGCCTGCACCTGCCCTTCCGCGACGCCGACACCGAGATCGAGGCGGCGGCCGGCTGCACCATCGCCGAAATCTTCGCCCGCGACGGCGAGCCGGTCTTCCGCTCCGTCGAACGTCGCATCATCAGCCGTCTGGTGAAGGACGAGCCGGTGCATATCCTGGCGACCGGCGGCGGCGCCTTCATGGACCCGGAGACCCGCGCCGCCATCCGCGAGCATGGCGTGTCGGTCTGGCTGCGCGCCGAGCTGGACGTGCTGGTCGCCCGCACCGCCCGGCGCACCCACCGCCCCATCCTGAACCAGGGCGACCCGCGCACCATCCTGGGCCGGCTGATGGAGCAGCGTTATCCCATCTATGCCGAGGCCGACCTGACCGTGGTCAGCGACGAACGTCCGCCCGACGTGACGGTGGAACTGGTGATCGACGCGCTGGAGGCGCATTTCGGCGTCCAGCTTCCCCACCGTGCGCCGCGCGGCGCACGGCCCGGCAAGAGCGATACCCCCAAGACCGACGCTCCCAAGACAGACGCCTCCTGATCCTCTTCTCCGCCCCCTTCCCGACCCACCAGCTTCGCGGACTGCCCCGATGACCTCCGTCTCCGCCACCACCCCGGCCGCACCCGGCACCGTCCGCCTGGAGCTGGGCGCCCGCAGCTACGACATCCTGGTCGGCGACGGCGTGCTGGCCAATGCCGGCGAGCGCATCGCCGCCGTCACCCGCGGCCGGGCGCCCATCGTGGTGACCGACGCCAACGTGGCGCCGCTGCATCTGGACAGGCTGAACGCCGCGATGCAGCGGGCGGGGATCGCGCCGCAGCCGGCCATCGTCCTGCCGGCCGGCGAGAAGACCAAGGACTTCGCCCATTTCCAGCAGCTGATGGACGACATCCTGGGCCGCGGCATCGAGCGGTCGACCGTCCTGCTGGCGCTGGGCGGCGGGGTGATCGGCGACATCACCGGCTTCGCCGCTGCGTCGGCGCTGCGCGGCATCGACTTCATCCAGGTGCCGACGACTCTGCTGTCCCAGGTCGACAGCTCGGTCGGCGGCAAGACCGGCATCAACAGCCGCCACGGCAAGAACCTGATCGGCGCCTTCCACCAGCCGCGCCTGGTCATCGCCGACACCGCCACGCTGGACACCCTGCCCCGGCGCGAGGTGCTGGCCGGCTATGCCGAGGTGGTGAAATACGGCCTGATCCGCCAGCCCGACTTCTTCGCATGGCTGGAGCGGAACGGCCGGCGGGTGGTGGACGGCGACAGCGATGCCCGGCGCCATGCGGTGACGGTCAGCTGCCGCGCCAAGGCCGACATCGTCGGCGTCGACGAGCGGGAGAGCGGCGACCGCGCGCTGCTGAACCTGGGCCACACCTTCGGCCATGCGCTGGAGGCGGCGACCGGCTTCGGCCAGACCCTGCTGCATGGCGAGGCGGTGGCGATCGGCATGGTGCTGGCCTTCGACCTGTCGGTCCGGCTGGGTCTGTGCCCGGCCGACGACGCCCGGCGCGCCCGCGCCCATCTGGCCGAGGTCGGCCTGCCGGTGCGCCCGGCCGACATCCCCGGCGTCGCCTGGGACGTCGATGGACTGGTGAGGTCGATGGCCAAGGACAAGAAGGTGCAGGACGGCCGCATCACCTTCATCCTGGCCGACCGCATCGGCAACGCCTTCACCCGCCGCGACGTCGATGCCGCCGCGGTCCGCGCCGTGCTGGACGAGTCGGTCCGGCCCGCCTGATCCGCTATATCACGGACAATCCGCCTTTCGCACAATAGCCGCGCCGACGGTTGCCCGCCCATACTCCCCCGACAAGACCGCGGCCATTCCGCCGCGGCGGAATCGGGGAGGATGGGTGATGAAGGCAATGATGGGCATATCGGCCGTTGCGGTCCTGCTGCTGGCGGCGGCGCCGGCCATGGCGCTTGAGGTGCGCGAGCAGGCGACGATCAAGGCGCCGATCGAGCAGGTGTGGAAACAGATCGGCCCCTTCTGCGCCATCGGCGACTGGCATCCGGCGGTGGAGAGCTGCAATCTTCGCAAGACCGGGAAAAGCCAGGAACGCGACCTTGCGCTGAAGGGCGGCGGCGCCATCCAGGAACGGCTGACCGGCCTGTCCGCCGCCAAGCACCGGATACGCTACACGCTGCTGAGCGGACCGCTGCCGGTGAAGAACTACAACTCCACCATCCGGCTGAGCGCGGTGGACGCCCACACCACCCGCATCACCTGGTCCTCGAAGTTCGAGGCCAAGGGCGCCTCCGACGCGGAAGCCCGCAAGGCCATCGCTGGCATCTACACCAGCGGCTTCGACGGGCTGCGCAAGCGGTTGGAATCCGCCCAGTAACCGCGCCGGCGGCAAAGACATACCGCGATATGTGGTAAGTTCCCAGCAATCGGTTCTATTGACTATCCGTGCATCAAGCTGACAGGATCGGTATGCCGCGCTGCGAAATCGCGGTCGAGTGCATCGTTCGTCCACAAAACCTGCAATCACGAGGGAGACGGGACACATGCCGACACGCCGACTGATGCCTGACGTCATCAAGAACCAGGAGCTGTCCTGCCTGCCGCCGGGCGCCACCGTGCGCGATGCCGCCACGCTGATGGCCGAAAAGCGCATCGCCGCGGTGCTGGTCACCGAAGGGCGCACGCTGAAGGGCATCGTCACCGAGCGCGACATGACCGCCCGCGTGGTCGCGGCCGGCCTAGACCCCGACACCACCCGGCTGTCCGCGGTGATGACCGCCGATCCGGACACGTTGGAGCCGTCGGCCACCGCGCTGGCGGCGCTGGAACTGATGGAGCGGCACCATTACCGCCACCTGCCCATCGCGGTGGGCGGCGAGGTCGTCGGCATGGTGTCGATCCGCGACCTGTTCGCCGTGGTGCGCACCCATCTGGAGGACGAACTGCGCAGCCGCGAGGCTTACATGTTCGGCAGCGGCTATTCGGCGGAGGCCACCCTCGGCTGAGCGCGAGCCGGGGGCTGACCTATAGGTAACGCTGCGTTGCGGCGGGGTCGGGTTGACCGGGCGCCCGGCCCCACCGATAGTCGAGGGTGAGCTATCCTCATTGCTGAACTGGAACGCCCGATGTCCGCGCCCTCGCTGTCCGCCCCCGCCGCGCGCGAGCCGATCCACACCCGCCGCGTCACCTGCCAGGGCTTCCGGCGCGCCGATGGGCTGTGGGACATCGAAGGCCACCTGACCGACGTCAAGAGCTACGGCTTCCACACGGACGAGCGTGGACATCTGGAGCCGGGAACACCGATCCACCAGATGTGGATGCGCCTGACGGTGGACGACAAGCTGACCGTCCAGGCGGTGGAGGCGGTGACCGAACACAGCCCCTACAAGGCCTGCGGCAGCATCACGCCGCGCTTCCAGCAGCTGGTCGGCCTGCGCGTCGGGCCGGGCTGGACCCGCGCGGTGAAGGAGCGGCTGGGCGGGGCGAAGGGCTGCACCCATCTGGTGGAGCTGCTGGGGCCGCTGGCGACCACCGCCTTCCAGACCGTCTACCCGATCCTGGCGCGCGAGGCGGCGGAACGCGCCAAGGCAGCCGGCCAGCCGGTCCAGGACGACGGCAAGCGGCCGGTCCTGCTGAACATGTGCCACATCTTCGACAGCAACGGGGAGGTGGTGCGCAAGCACTGGCCTGCGCACTACACCGGCGGGGAAAACGAAGACGCCCGTGAAGAGGCGGCGGAATAGGCTGCGGACTCCAGCAAATCCGCTTGGCAAATCCGCCGGGCGGGTGCCGAACCGGTCCCGCTCAGGCGTCCAAATGGGATTGGGTGGAACCGGTCAGGGCCGGACCGGGTGACGGGAAATTGCCGCCGACGGCGACCGCGGCCTTGACGCCTTCGGCCTCGTCGGACGGCGGCAGGTCGAACGGCGTGCCGACGAACGGATCGCTGCCGCCGTGTCCGGCGCGCTGATGGCCATCCTCGGTGCAGGCCCGGCGGTAATAGGAGGCGATGAAGACCCGCACCGCGGACGTCAGGGTGACATCCGCATCCTCCGGGTTGATGCCCCGGCGGCGCGCCTGCTCTTCGATCCGCTCCTTGATCTGGGTGCAGAGACGGTTGACGGTCAGACCTTCCCGACGGCCGATGTCCTCCAGAGCATCCCACATCGACGGCTCCAGCCGCATGCTCGTGCGGTGCCCGCCGATCATGATGTTCTGGCTCCTCAACGGTTCCACCCCCGTCTGGGGAGTGTTCACCCGCTTCTTCTTCGGCCCACGCTTCGCCATCCGCAGCCCCTTCCACGAAGCCGCCGGCAGACATGCGAAGTTTGTGTCCGCCACGGCGCGATAAATGGTTGCATATATCGCACTTTACTAAACGTGGCGGGAATTGCAACCACGCTAGCGTCTTTCATTCTTATATGATTTCCTAAAATCGACTCTTGGTTGCATCCATATGTATGTTATTTCCGGCGTCCACCCGCCCATTATTTGGAGCGTGCGAACGGTCAATCGGTGACGGCGCCTGATCCGTTGGTCCGGTCAGGCCCCGGCTTCGCCGGGAGCGTAGGTGGTCAGGCCCAGCGCATGCACCCGCTCGCGCAGTTCGTCGGCCAGCAGGGTGTAGATCATCCGCTGGCGCTCCACCCGCGACTTGCCGGCGAAGGCGGCGGAGACGACGGTGACGTGGAAATGGGTTTCCCCGGCGGCGTCCGCCCCGGCATGGCCGGCATGACGGGCGCTGTCGTCGACGACTTCGAGCCGGTCCGGAGCCAGTCCGGCGGTCAGCTTTTCGCGGATGCGGGTGGCGTATTCCATGGCGGGTCCTGATGTCTGGGCACTGGTCGGGAATGCGTGGGACGGGCGACGCCCGGGAAGCGAGTTCCGACGGCCGCGCCGGCAGCCAGGAGAGGGTGCGAGCCCCGCTTCTGTCAAGCGCCTGTCAAGCACAACGCCCCGCGGATTGCGGATGACGGAAGCCCGATTCGGCGCGCTTGCCAGAGGCATCGGCTCTTCCCATACTTGGCCGATGACCAGGAACCGCACCCGCTCCAGTTACGACAGCTATGCCGCTCCGCGTGCGGCCACCCGTGTGTGCGACCACCCCGAGTGCGTCGCCGCCGGCGAATACCGTGCGCCGAAAAGCCGCAGCAGTCTCAACGAGTACTGGTGGTTCTGCCTGGACCATGTCCGGGAATACAACCGCGCGTGGGACTATTACGCCGGCATGTCGACCGACCAGATCGAGGCGGAGGTGCGGCGCGACACCACCTGGCAGCGGCCGAGCTGGCCGCTCGGCAAATGGGCGACGCAGGAACGCTTCATCCGCGAGCGCGTGGTCAACGGCTTCAGCTTCGAATTCGGCCACGAGGCCGGCAAGACGAAGGATGAGGAAAAGGCGCACCGGCGCCACCACGCCCGCACCGACGAGGAAAAGGCGCTGGCGGTCCTGGAATTGACGCCGCCCGTGGACTTCACACGCATCAAGGCACGCTATCGGGAGCTTGCGAAAAAGCATCATCCCGATGCCAATGGCGGCGACAAGGCTGCGGAAGAACGCCTGAAGGAAATCAATCAGGCCTACAATACGCTGAAAGCCTGTTATGCTGCTTGAAACCCCGTTGGCGGGCCGGGTCGATCCCGCGGCCGCCGGACAACCGACACTCGCTGGAACGTAAGAAACCACCCATGGCTTCCCAAGGAGCGACCCAGGCCAGCTCGGCCCTGTTCGACCACAAACCCGACACGACAGTCTCGGTGCGCGAGGTCTTCGGCATCGACAGCGACATGCAGGTGCCGGCCTTCAGCCAGCGCTCGGAGCATGTCCCCGACCTCGACAGCGCCTACCGGTTCGACCGGGATACGACGCTGGCCATCCTCGCCGGCTTTGCCTACAACCGCCGCGTCATGGTCCAGGGCTATCACGGCACCGGCAAGTCGACCCACATCGAACAGGTGGCGGCGCGGCTGAACTGGCCCTGCATCCGCGTCAACCTGGACAGCCACATCAGCCGCATCGACCTGATGGGCAAGGACGCCATCGTGCTGCGCGACGGCGTGCAGGTCACCGAATACCGCGAGGGCATCCTGCCCTGGGCGCTGCAGCATGCCTGCGCCCTGGTGTTCGACGAATATGACGCCGGCCGCCCCGACGTGATGTTCGTGATCCAGCGCGTGCTGGAGGTGGAAGGCAAGCTGACGCTGCTCGACCAGAACCGCGTTATCCGTCCGCACCCGGCCTTCCGCCTGTTCGCCACCGCGAACACCGTCGGCCTGGGCGACACCACCGGCCTGTATCACGGCACCCAGCAGATCAACCAGGGCCAGATGGACCGCTGGAACATCGTGGCGACGCTGAACTACCTGCCGGTGGATGCCGAGGTGAAGATCGTCCAGGCCAAGGTCGCGTCCTATGACGACGCCAAGGGCCGCGACACGGTGGCGTCGATGGTGCGTCTGGCCGACCTGACCCGCGCCGGCTTCATCAACGGCGACATCTCCACCGTCATGAGCCCGCGCACGGTCATCACCTGGGCCGAGAACGCGAAGATCTTCAACGACGTCGCCTTCGCCTTCCGCATCACCTTCCTCAACAAGTGCGACGAGGTGGAGCGGCCGACGGTCGCCGAATACTACCAGCGCTGCTTCGGCGTCGAGCTGCCGGAGACGGGGGTCCAGGCGAACCTCGTGTGAGTGTCCGTGCTGTGCCCTGATCTTCGGTGAAGTCGGGGCGCAGCACGCAAGGATTCACACGGATCGGGACGGACGGCATTTCGGGGCAGGAGCTTAATCAGCGGTTCACGTCCCGGCATGTCCGTAAAAGCCATGCCCTGCTCCGTGTCAATCTTGCCCACCGCGCCGTAACTCTCCCTAGAACGAAGACGCCCCCGCGATGACCACCCAGAACGACACCCCCGTCGAGGCCTTCAAGCGGTCCACCACCGCCACGGTGCGCGCCATGTCCCGGCGGGCGGAGGTGCAGGTGGGCTTTTCGTCCGATCCGCCGGGCTTGTCGGGCCAGCGGGTGCGGGTGCCGCTGCCGGCGCGCGACCTCAATCCCATCGAGGTCGCCAAGCTGCGCGGGGCGGCCGATGCCGTGGCGCTGCGGCTGCGCTATCACGATTCCACGGTGCATGCCCACCGCATGCCGCTGGGCGATGCGGCGCGCCAGGCCTACGACGCGTTGGAGCAGGCGCGCTGCGAAGCGTTGGGCAGCCGCGACATGGCCGGTGTCGCCCATAACCTGGAAGCGGCGCTGGAAGACCGCTACGCCCGCCAGGGCCTCGACCGCGTCGAGGATCGCGGGCAGGTGCCGCTGTCCGAAGCGTTGCGGCTGATGGCGCGCGAGGCGATGACCGGTGCGCCGCCGCCGCCCGCCGCCGCCCATGCCGTCGACCTCTGGCGCCCCTGGATCGAGGAGCGGCTGGGCAAGGATATGAAGGGGCTGGCCAACTATGCCGGCGACCAGGAAGCCTACGCCAAGGCCGTCCGCCGCCTGCTGGCCGACCTCGACATGGAAGTCGGGCAGGAAGCCGACCAGGAAGAGGAAGAGGATCAGCAGACCCAATCCTCCGAGAACGACGAATCGCCGGAGCACGGCCAGACCCGCGGCCAGGACGAGGACCAGTCCGACTCCGAATCCATGGCGTCCTCCGACATGCAGGATTCGTCGGAGGCCGGTGAAAGCGCCGAGGAAGGCGCCGGCGAGGAAGGCGACATGGAGATGGGCGAGGGCGAGGGGGCGGAAGAGCCCGCCGGCCCCGGCCAGCCCTGGCGCAACGACCTCAACCGCCGCAACGAGCCCGACCCCAACGCCTACAAGGCCTTCACCACCCAATATGACGAGGTGGTCGACGCCGCCGACCTCTGCGACCCGGCGGAACTGGAGCGGCTGCGCCACCTGCTTGACCAGCAGCTGCAGCATCTGCAGGGCGTGATCTCCAAGCTGGCGAACCGGCTGCAGCGCCGGCTGATGGCCAAGCAGCAGCGCTCCTGGAACTTCGACCTGGAGGAGGGCATCCTCGACGCCGCCCGTCTGGCCCGCGTCGTCGCCAACCCGGTGCTGCCGCTCTCCTTCAAGGCGGAGAAGGAGATGGATTTCCGCGACACGGTGGTGTCGCTGCTGATCGACAATTCCGGCTCGATGCGCGGCCGGCCGATCTCCATCGCCGCGATGAGCGCCGACATCCTCGCCCGCACGCTGGAACGCTGCGCGGTGAAGGTGGAGGTGCTGGGCTTCACCACCCGCGCCTGGAAGGGCGGACAGGCGCGCGAGGCCTGGGTCGCCGCCGGCAAGCCGGCGCATCCCGGCCGGCTGAACGACCTGCGCCACATCGTCTACAAGGCGGCCGACATGCCGTGGCGCCGCGCCCGCAAGAATCTGGGGCTGATGCTGCGCGAAGGCATCCTGAAGGAGAACATCGACGGCGAGGCGCTGCAATGGGCGCACAACCGGCTGCTCGGCCGGCCGGAACAGCGCCGCATCCTGATGGTGATCTCCGACGGCGCACCGGTGGACGATTCGACCCTGTCGGTGAATGCCGGCAACTATCTGGAACGCCACCTGCGCCAGACCATCGAGCAGATCGAGACGCGGTCGCCGGTGGAGCTGGTGGCGATCGGCATCGGCCACGACGTCACCCGCTACTACCGCCGCGCCGTGACCATCGTCGATGCGGAGCAGCTGGGCGGCACGATGATGAACAAGCTGGCCGAACTGTTCGACGAGGACGACCGCCGCGGTGGCCGTCGCGGCTGGCGTTGAGGTAAGGAAGCGGGCAGGGGTATTTCCAGATTTTTCAGTGACTTAGCTGGAAATGCCGACCCGGATCAGGGTGTATCCTTACCTACGAACGCCGGCTTCGCGCCTTCTCCCGCATCGGGAGGGGAGGGAAGGGAGAGAGATGGCGTCGCCTTCTCCCCCGCCGCCGGTGGTGCGGCCTTCTTCTCCTCCTCCAGCACCAGACGCCAGAGTTCGGTCATGCCGGTGCGGCCGCGCAGCGACCGGCCGCCCTGGCGGACCAGCGGGACGGCGTCCTTGCCCTTGGCGGCGGTGACGCCGCTGGTCAGCACGATGACCTCGGCGTCGCCCTGGAGGGCGGCCGACAATTCCTCGATGCGGGCGGCGACGTTCACGGTGTCGCCGACGATGGTGTAGTTGATCCGGCTGTCGGAACCGATGTTGCCCACCACCACCGGGCCGCTGTGCAGCCCGACGCGGACATGGATCGGCGCCCGGCCGGCGGCGACGCGGCGGCGGTTGTCGGCACGGATGGCGTGGTGGATCGCCAGCGCGGCGCGCAGCGCGCGGACGGCGTGGTCCTCCTGCGCCTCCGGCGCGCCCCAGAAGGCCATCAGGGAATCGCCGATGAACTTGTCCACCGTGCCGCCCTCCGCCTCGATGCAGGCGGCCAGCAGGGTGAAATGCTCGTTCAGCAGGGCGGCGGTATCGGCGGCGGCCATATGCTCGGCCATGCGCGAGAAGCCACGGATGTCGGTGAACATCACCGTCACTTCGCGCTGCACGGAATCGAGCCCGCCCTCGGTCTCGCGCTGGCGCATCAGGCGCAGGACCAGCGCCTTCGGTACATAGGTCTCGAACCAGCGCAGGCCGGCGATCATGGCGTTGAAGGCGGCGGCGGCGCGCGCCATCTCGCGCAGGCGGGAGTCCGGCAGGTCGGGGATGGCGCGGAATTCGAAGGCGCGGACGCGGTCGGCGGCCTCGGCCAGCCGGGCCACCTGCCGGCTGATCCGCCGCCCGACCAGCAGCGCCACCCCGACCGACACCAGCAGGATGGCGAAACCGACGGCGCCGGTGACATAGAGCCGGCGGATCTCCACCCCCATCTCGCCGTCGCGATAGCCGATGCCGATGATCCAGTCCTGCTGGCCGTACCCCGCCATCTTGCGGGTCAGGAAGGTGTAGTCGCTGCCCAGCACACGCACGCTGCGCCCCTCCACCCGCTTCTTCAGCGACTGGACCGGCACGCCGCTGGACCACAGCGCCGCCAGCGCCGGATCGTCGACCTGATCGATGCGCGGCAGCGGCGGACCGTCGAGCTTGCCGGAGAAATCGAAGGTCCGGCCGACCAGCGCCGGATGGGCCAGCACATGGCTGTGGTCGTACAGCACGAAGGCGTTCAGCCCCTGTTCCACATACAGGACCTGCAGGAAGCGCGACAGGTCGCCCAACGAGACACCGACCGCCACCTGCCCCAGATAGCGGCCGTCGCGCCGCACCGGCTGATAGAGGGTGACGAAGCTGTTCTGCGCCTCCTTCAGCCAGCGCGGGTCGGCCCAACTGGCGGCGCTGCGGTTGGGACCGTCCAGAACCTCGGGCGGGATGTCGCTTTCGCCCTGCATGTCGAAGGGCTCGGCCATCAGTTCGCCGTTCAGCCGGCCGACGCGGACCCCGGTCAGGTCGGGGCGGATGAAGGCAAGGCCGGTGACGTCCGGCGCGCCGGCCAGCGCACCGCGCAGCGTGTCGATCATCGCCGTGGTGTCGCCGGCGCGCAGGTCGCCGCGCTCCACCAGCCCGGCAACGAAGCGCGCCATCTCCCGCGCGGGGTCAAGCTGGTGGCGGACCCGCACCTCCACCCCGGCCAGCGCCAGATCGGCCTTGTCGTTCAGCAGGGCGAAGGTGTTGGTGGTGGCGCTGACCAAACCCAGGACGAGCACGCTGGCGACCGCCGCCAGCATCAGGGAGCCGAACCCCGCAACCAGCACCGCGGCAATGGGCAGCCGCAGCCGCCGACGCCCGGCGGGCTTCGGCTTCTGCGCCGGCTTCGCAGCCTTGGCCGGAACGGCCGGTGCGATCGGGGCGCGTGCTGACGGGGTGTCGGACATGCGCGGCAGCCTACCCGCCCGCCCGCCCGGCGGCAACCCGCCGGGCTGTATCCTTACGCGGATTTCATGCGGCCACGTTCACGCTGGGAAATGCTCTATTCGCCGCCTACTCACCAACAATCACCTTCACCCGGTGGCCGGACTGCAGGGGTGTTCCGGGCGGCAGGTCGTTGATGATCCGGAACAATTCCTCGGCGTAAGGCTCCTGCGGCATGCGGCGGACGAAGCCATCGACGCTGTCGCCGGGCCGCACCGTCGTCACCTGGACGCGACGGGGGCGGTAGCGGGCGGCCTCCTCCGCGGTCAGGCGGTGGAAGCTGTTGGCCGCCGCCTGGAAATCGGCATCGAAACGTGCGAGCGCACCCGCCGGCGCCAGGAAGGTGAAGCGGTACATCTTTCCGTCCGGCGCGCGGATCGCTACCAGCCGGATGTCTGCGCTG
The DNA here is from genome assembly GCF_023806445.1 of Azospirillum sp. A1-3. Classification (NCBI taxonomy): domain Bacteria; kingdom Pseudomonadati; phylum Pseudomonadota; class Alphaproteobacteria; order Rhodospirillales; family Azospirillaceae; genus Azospirillum; species Azospirillum sp. A1-3. Next base: position 2,624,260 of record NZ_JAMSLU010000001.1, on the reverse strand, counting down.
TCGCCGTTGGACTCGCCTCGCGTGGTGGCGGTCGCCGCCGGCATGCCGCCGATGGTGATACGCTGGATGTTGGACAGGTTGGCCCCCTTGCCCCAGACGCCGGTCAGGAAGGCGACCGGGTCGGAGACGCCGGCGGCCGATCCGCCGTCGAAGGCCATGGCGGTGCCGTTCCGCCCCTTGGCGACCACCTGATCGGCGCCGTTCAGCAGCGCATAGCCCTGCGGCACGGTGAAGGCGATGCCCAGCTGCGGGTGGGCGAAAGTCCGGCCACGGACATAGCCGTTCTCCGGGCTGTCGCCATAGATCATGCCGTCGACCGCCGCCAGGTAAGGGTCGCGCGGGCGGGCACCACCCTGCGGCATCTTGCGGGCGAGGTCGGCGGCGCGGCGAATGCGGTCCTCGGTCGCCGGATGGCTGGCGAAGAAGTCGAAGCCGCCCTCACCCTTGTTGCCGGCGCGCAGCCCCTCATACTGGCTGTCGCGGCGCAGCGTCTCCAGGAAGGTCGCCATGGCGAAGGGGTCGTAGCCGGTCCGCCGCAGGGTCTCGACGCCGAGCTGGTCGGCCTCCAGCTCCTGCTCGCGGGAATAGCTGGCGACCACGGCGGTGCCGCCCAGCCCGGCCAGTTGCGCCAGTGTGTCGTTGCCGAACACCATCCCGACCCCGGCGGCGAGAATGCCGGCGATGGTCTGCCGGGTCTGGCGCTGCGCCGAATGGTGGGCGGTGACATGGCCGATCTCGTGCGACAGCACCCCGGCCACCTCCGCCTCGTCCTCCGCCAGCGCCAGCAGGCCGCGGGTGACGTAGACATAGCCGCCGGGCAGGGCGAAGGCGTTGGCCACGTCGCTGTCCAGCACGGTGAAGGTCCAGGGCTCGCGCGCCAGCGCGGTGGTGGCGGCAAGCTTCCGGCCGAGCTGGTCGATATAGCCCTGCAGCTTCGCATCCTTCACCGCCCCGCCGAACTGGGCCAGGATCTTCGGATGCTCCTGCGCGCCGAGCGCCGCCTCGTCGCCGCCGGACAGGACGTTGTCGAGCAGCCCGGCCTGGGCGGTCGGGACCAGGACGGGGGTGGCGGCCAGCCAGAGCGCGGCCAGCGCTGGCGCCAGCTTGCGGAACGGCTTGCGGAAGGAGACGTGGGTCGGCATACCGGTCAGAACCCCGCCCGACGGCGGATGTTCCGCAACGACGGAATTCCAGATGCGACATGTCCCGCTTCCGCTTGTGCGCTTGGCCCTCCTGCTGCTGTGCGGACTGCTTCTGGCCGATGTCGCTTCTGCGGAGCCGTTGCGGGTCACCGCCGTTCTGGACGGCGACACGCTGGAGCTGGAGGACGGCCGACGGGTCCGGCTGGCGGGGATCGAGGCGGCCAAGCCGCCGCGAAGCGCCAATCCGGCCGACGGGCGCGTCTGGCCGCTGGCGGAGGCGGCGACCAGGGCGCTGAGCGATCTGGCGCTGGACCACCGCGTCCTGCTGCATGGACCGGCGCCGGTCGACCGCCATGGCCGGCTGCTCGCCCATCTGGTGCGGGAGGATGGCCTGTGGCTGCAATCGGCGCTGCTGGTCCGCGGAATGGCGCGGGTCCACACCCGGCCCGACGCCCGCGCCTATGCGGCGGAGATGCTGGCCGGCGAGGATGCCGCACGCAATGCCGGACGCGGTCTGTGGCGCAGCCGGGTCTATGCCGTGCGCGAGGCCGCCGACGCGGACGAGCTTACCCGCGACCGCGACAGCTATCAGCTGGTGGAGGGGGTGGTGCTGGCGGTGTCCAAGGGCGGCGGCGAGACCTGGCTGGATTTCGGCGCCGACTGGCGCAACGATGTCACCGTCCATATCGGCCGCGCCGCGATGCGCGAGGTCACCCGCGCCGGCATCGACCCGCTGTCCTACGAGGGGCGGCGGGTGCGCGTGCGCGGCTGGATCACGCTGCGCAACGGGCCGATGATCGAGATCACCCACCCCGAGCAGATCGAACGGCTGGAGCGGGAACCGGCCTCCGCCGCCCTGCGAAGCGCCAAGCCGGACGGTGAAGACCCTTGGGACGACCCATGGGATGAGGACGAAGCGGAGGACGACCCGGAATGATGAAGCCGTCGATTGCGCGTATGGGCGGGTGCCTGCTCGCCGCCTTGTTTCTTCTGCTTGCCGCCTTGCCGCTGCATGGGGCGCTGGCCGGCGGGCCGACGCTGACCATTGCCATCGCCGGGGCCGAGCGGGTTTTCGACCGCGACACCCTGCTGGCCCGGCCCGACGCGGTGACCGTCGACATTCCCGCCGACATCTCCTATGGCCGGCCGATGCGCTATCGCGCCGTGCCGCTCGCCAGCCTGCTGGGTGTTGGCGATTTTCCGCCCGACACCGTGCTGGAAGGAGTGGCGTCGGACGGCTTCACCGCGCAGCTGCCGCCGGAGCTGTGCCTGCGCACCGGTGCCGACGGCGCCGTCGCCTTCCTGGCGGTGGAGCCGGCCGACCGGCCCTGGCCCAATCTGCCGGGCAAGGAGGTGTCCGCCGGTCCCTTCTATCTGGTGTGGGTGCGGCCGGAGGCGTCGGGGGTGCGCAGCGAACAATGGCCCTACCAACTGGCCCGCATCGTCGCCTCGGACGATCCGTTGCGACGCTGGCCGCAGCTGGCGGTCGAGCCGGGGCTAGCCGCCGACTCGCCGATCCGCGCCGGTCAGGCGGTGTTCATCACCCAATGCATGGCCTGCCACACCCTGAACGGCGCCGGCAGCGCCACGATGGGGCCGGACCTGAACCGGCCGATGAACCCGACCGAATATCTCACGCCCGCCGGACTGAAAAGGCTGGTCCGCGATCCCCGCTCCGTCCGGACATGGCCCGGCCAGCAGATGCCGGGCTTCGATGCGGCGATGCTGAGCGACGCCGATCTGGACCGCGTCGTCGCCTATCTGGGCCACATGGCGGGGCGGAAGGCGCCTTGAGCGGGGGCGCTACAGGATGGCGTTGAAGTCGTCCAGCAGCGTGGCGATGCGGCCGCTGTCGCTCTGGTCCATGATGACGCGGGCGCGGCGGCTCGCCTCCATCAGGTCGAGCGAGCGGATGCGCTTCTTCACCGCCGGCACCGACAGCGGCGCCATCGACAGCTCGCGCACGCCAAGCCCCAGCAGCAGCGCGCAATAGCGCGGGTCGCCGGCGATCTCGCCGCAGACCGACACCGGGATGCGGGCGCGCAGGGCGGCCTCCACCGTGAACTGGATCAGCCGCAGCACGGCCGGATGCAGCGGGTCGTAGAGGGTGGCGACCTGTTCGTCGGCGCGGTCGATGGCCAGCGTGTACTGGGTCAGGTCGTTGGTGCCGATGGAGAAGAAGTCGGCGGCATAGGCCAGCGCGTCGGCCGCCAGCGCCGCGCCCGGCACCTCCACCATCACCCCGACCGGCGGCAGCGGATCGGCGATGGCGACGCCGCGGCGGCGCAGACGGCGGGCGACCTGCCCCATCATCTCCCGCACCTTCTGCACCTCGGCGACCGAGGCGATCATCGGCAGCAGGATGCGCAGCGGCCCATGGGCGCCGGCCCGCAGCATGGCGGCGAGCTGGGTCTCCAGCAGCTTCGGTTCGCGCAAGCCCAGCCGGATGGCGCGCAGGCCCAGCGCCGGGTTGGCCGGCTCGCCATAGCGCCCGGCCATCCAGCCGGCCAGCTTCTCGCCGCCCAGATCCATGGTGCGGGCGGTGACGGTGCGACCGCCCATCCCCTCGATCATGGTGCGCAGCACATTGTACTGCTCATCCTCGTCGGGCAGATGGTCGCGGTTCATGAACATGAACTCGGTCCGCAGCAGGCCGATGCCCTGGGCGCCATGTTCCAGCGCCTGATCCAGGTCGCGGGGCAGCTCCAGGTTTGCCATCAGCGTCACGGCGGTGCCGTCGCGGGTGACCGCGGGCAGCTTGCGCAAGCTCTTCAGCCCCTGACGCTCGCGTTCGCGGGCGGCCCGGCGTTCGCCGTAGTCGTCCAGCACGTCGGCCGGCGGGTCGATCAGCACGCGACCCTGCAGCCCGTCGACGATCACCGTCACGCCGTTGCGCACGCCAGCGAGCAGGCCGGGCGCGCCCAGCACCGCCGGCAGGCCGAGCGAGCGGGCGAGAATCGCCGTGTGCCCCTCCGCCCCGCCCAGCACCGTGGCGAAGCCGCCGACGACGGCGGGGTCGAGCAGGGCGGTGTCGGCCGGGGTCAGCTCCTCCGCCAGGATGATGCTGCCGGGGGCCAGGGTGCTGAAGGCCCGGTATTCCTGCTTCATCAGGTTGCGGGTCAACCGCCGCCCGACCTCGCGGATGTCGTCGATGCGGCCGGCCAGATAGGCGTCGTCCATGCCGGCGAAGGTGGCGGCGATGGCGGCGATTTCCGCCTGGATGGCGGCCTCGGCGTTGACGCGGTCCTGCTTGATGCGATGTTCCACCCCGCGGGTCAGGCGCGAGTTGGTGACCATCGACAGGTGCGCGTCCAGCAGGAAGCCGATCTCCTCCGACGCCGAGTCGGGCAGGACCAGCGCCTTGCTCTTCAGCTTCTTGATCTGGCGGCGGGCCTTGGTCGCCGCCTCGTTGAAGCGGGCGACCTCCGCCTCGACGGCGTCGGGCTCGATGACGTATTCGGGGATGGCGACGGCGCCGCTTTCCACCACATGGGCCGGGCCGATGGCGATGCCGGGCGATACGCCGAGGCCGCGCAGGGCGCGCCCGGAACCACCGGCAGACGTGCTCCAGGACTCGAGCGAGGGCGTTCCACCGGAACCGCCGCGGTCGGGGCTGGCCACCGGGCCACCGGTGGGGATGGCGGCCGGAACGGTGGGGGGCAGGTCACTCTTCATCGAACTTGCGGTTGATCAGGTCCAGGAGGGCGTCCATCGCCGCGTCGGCCTGGGCGCCGCTGGCGCGCAGTTCCACGCAGGTCCCCGGACCGGCAGCCAGCATCATCAGCCCCATGATCGATTCGCCGGACACCACGGAATCGCCGCGGCGCACCGAGATCTCGGCATCGAAGGTGGCGACCAGCTTGACGAACTTGGCCGAGGCGCGCGCGTGCAGACCGCGCTGATTGGTGATGGTGGCGGTGCGGCGGATCTCGCCGTCGGTCGGCGCCATGTCGTCGGGGTGGCTCATCGCGGGCGGTTCAGTCCGACAGGAGGGTGGAGGCGACGTTGATGTACTTCTGCCCGGCGTCGCGGGCGGCGATCACCGATTTGTCGAGCGGCTCGGTCTTGCGCACGCTGGCGAGCTTGATCAGCATCGGCAGGTTGACGCCGGCGATCACCTCCACCTTCGCCTTGTCCATGATGGAGATGGCGAGGTTGGAGGGCGTGCCGCCGAACATGTCGGTCAGCACCACGACACCCGATCCGTCATCGACCTCCGCCACCGAATTCAGGATGTCCTGGCGGCGCTGTTCCATGTCGTCGTCCGGCCCGATGCACACCGCGCGCACCTGCTGCTGTTCGCCCACGACGTGGAACAGCGCGGCGATGAACTCCTCGGCCAGCCGCCCGTGGGTGACAAGAACCATACCGATCATGGGACATCCTTCAAGGTTGGGTCCTCCCCGGAGACCTGCGCGAGGGCCGGTGCCGCAAGGCGCCTGCCCGCATCGCATCTGGATCGTTGGTTGGACGTATGGTCGTCAAGGCGCAATTTGCTTCATCCCTGATGAGGAGCCTGGTGGGGGGCCGAGTGGGGAGCCTGACTGCCGCCCTGGGCGCCGGCGGCGTTGGCCGCGGCCCCGGTGCGCAGGCCCTGCCGGTCCAGTTCGCGATGGCTCAGGTTGACCCGCAGCCCCTGCTCCTTCAGCCACGCCGCCAGCCGTTCGGCGACGAAGACCGAGCGATGCTTGCCGCCGGTGCAGCCGATGGCGATGGTCAGGTAGCTCTTGCCTTCCTGGTTGTAGCGCGGCAGCAGCGGGCGCAGCAGCTCGGTCAGGTTCCGGAAGAAGGCCGGGTAGTCGGCGTCGCCCTCCACCCGTGCGGCGACGGCCGGATGCAGGCCGGTCAGCGGTCGAAGCTCCGGATCGTAATGCGGGTTGGTCAGGAACCGCACGTCGAAGACCAGATCGGCTTCGCGCGGAAGTCCCTGGCGGAACGAGAAGGAGGTCACGAACACCTGCAGGGCTGCCTGGGCGTCACGCCGGAAATGCCCGGACAGGATGCGCCGCAAATCGTGAATGGACAGTTGCGTGGTGTCGATGGTGACGTCGGCCTCCTCCTTCAGCGGGAACAGCAGGGCGCGTTCGCGCTGGATGCCGTCGGGCACCGTGCGGTCCTCCGCAAGCGGATGGCGGCGGCGCGTTTCGGTGAAGCGGCGCTGCAGCACCTCGTCGCCGCAATCCAGGAAGACCAGACTGACGTCGAGGTCGTCGTCGCCCCGCAACTCCTCCAGCTCGTCCAGGAAGTTCTGCGCGGAAAAGTCGCGGGTGCGGCTGTCGATCACCAGGGCCAGCGGCCGGCGTTTCGGGTCGGCCTGCCGGATCAGGGCGGGGACCAGCGACAGGCGCAGATTGTCCACCGCCTCGTAGCCCAGATCCTCCAGCGCCTTCAGCGCCACCGACATGCCGGCGCCCGACAGGCCGGTGACCAGCACGACGCGCCCGCGGGACGCAATGGTGGTGGCGGAATCGCCAAGCCCTTCGGAAGACGGCACGTCGGGAGATGTCATGATGTGACCGGGCTCGGCTGGGCGGACAGGCTGGCGGGCACCCGGTCCAGCCGGCCGCCGCACAGGCTGGCGGCGGCAAGGCGGATCTTGGCGGGGGTCGAGGCGTCGAAGGCGCAGAGCCCGAGGCGGGGCAGGGCGACACCCAGCAGCGTCTCTGTCTCCGCCTCCGGCAGGCGCTCCACCTCCGGACGGGAAACCAGATCGACGACGAGACCGACGGGCGCGGACGCGGTCGAGGGAACGGGCAGGATGCCGACGCCCCGCACCTCCAGCAGCCCGGCCAGCGTGGGCGGGGAAGAGGCGGTCAGGCGGCCGGGCTCGCTCTGCAGCACCACCCGGTCATCCGCGACCAGCAAGGCGCCGCCATCGATCAGTCGCAAGGCCAAATCCGATTTTCCCCGTCCGGACTCTCCACGCAGCAGCACGCCGATTCCGGAGAGCAAGACGCAGGTGCCGTGAATCGTCACCATAGTCTGGCGAAGGTGAGACGTGGCGCCGATTCTGTCAATGGAAACGGAACGGTGGCTCATGATGTCAGGCGGGGAAACCTGTCCGGGCTCCCCCATCCGCTTCCGACCGTTCTTTCGGTCTGATCGCTTAAGGCGGCGTGATGGATCGGGCGGTGGGGTTCCTCAGGCGCCGGCGGCGTTGCGGGGGGTGCGGCGGATCGCCTCCAGTTCCATGGCCAGCGCGTCGCGGCGCCGGATCATCTCGTCCAGATCGTCCAGCTCGGCCGCCTCCTGGCAGGCGTCGCGGAAGTCCTTTTCCCGCTTCAGCCGCACCAGCAGGACCTTGTAGTTGTCGGCGATGCTGGCGAGGTGGCGTTGCGCACCCTGCAGCGCCTCCGCCAACTGCGTCCGCTCCTGCGCGGAGTCCCGCATCAGCTTCGCCAGCTCGCCCTGCTGCCGGCCGGCATCGCGGATCAGGCGGGCCAGACGGTAACGGCGCAGATCGACGACCTCCGCCGAAGCGGCGTCGATGCCGACAGAGCGGCGGCCGGGGCTGCGCGGAAACTGCACGGGGGAATCGGGTGGAGCGGACTCAGGCATGGCAACCCCACATCCTTGTTCCGGGCTGTGGCCACCCTCTTCCAGGCGCAGGAGGCGGAAGCAAACAACCGAACCGATATGGCCCGATCGCCTCGGCAGCCCACAGGAGAGAACGACCCAAGCCATGATCGGTGCTTACTGGCGACTTGTCTAGCCGAGAGTGCAAAGGATGTATGAAATTCCGCAGAGCTTCTTACAGCAGAGGCAGGGTCACGACGAAGTCGGCACCATCGATGCTCCCATCCGATATCTTCCTATTTTGCGCAAATACTGAACCGTTGTGCGCACCGACTATCTGCTTCACGATCGATAGTCCGAGACCGGAGTGGGTGCCGAACTTTTCGCCCGCCGGCCTCTCGGTATAGAAGCGGTCGAAGATCGCCTCCTCCTTCCCCTCCGGGATGCCCGGTCCCTGGTCCGACACAACCACCGTGACGTTGCGGCCGCTGCGCCGGGCGGTCAGCCGCACCAAACCGCCGGGCGGCGAGAAGGACAGGGCGTTGTCGATCAGGTTCTGGAACAGCTGGGTCAACCGTCCCTCCAGCCCCGGCACCACCAGCCGCTCGCCCGCCGGCACGTCGACAACGACGCGCGGCGGCGCGGCGGCGGCCTCTCCCGTCCCGCCGGCCGACACAGGCTGATCTGCGGTTTCTGCGACGGTTTCGGCAACCGTCTGGCGCAGTTCGGCCAGCATGGTCAGCAGCAGGCCGATGTCCACCGGCTCCGGTTCAGCCCGCGACAGTTCGGCATCCAGGCGGGAGGCGTTGGAGATGTCGCTGATCAGCCGGTCCAGCCGCTGCACGTCGTCGGCGATAATCGCCATCAGCCGGTCGCGGTGGCGTGGATCGCTGACGCGGCCCGCCGTCTCCACCGCGCTGCGCAGCGAGGTCAGCGGGTTCTTGATCTCGTGGGCGACGTCGGCGGCGAAGCGTTCGATGGCGTCCATCCGCGTCCACAGCGCGTCGGTCATCTCGCGCAGCACGCCGGACAGCTCGCCGATCTCGTCGCCGCGGCGGGTCAGGTCGGGAATCTCGGCATGGCGTCCGTGGCTGGTGCGCAGCCGGTCGGCGGCCTGGGCCAGCCGGCGGATCGGCCGGGCGATGGTGCCGGCCAGATAGAAGGACAGCCCCACCGTCACCAGCAACGCCACCGCGAACACCCGCAGGATGTCGAAGCGGACGGAGCGGATGGCGCGGTCGATCTCACCGCCGCCGCGGGTCAGCAGCACCGCGCCCAGCACCTCGCGGTAGCGCTGGACCGGCACCGCCACGGTCAGCAGCAGTTCGGGATCGCCGCCGGCGCCGTCGACGCGCCAGACGGTGGCCGCCGCCTCGCCGCCCAGCGCGCGCTCCACGTCGGGGTTGGGCTCGCCCGGCTGCTCGCGGTAGACCGGCAGCCCCTCGCGGCTCGGCACCACGTCGATCAGGCGGGTGTAGAGGTCGTTGATGGCGCGCGACAGCGGGTCGCCGGCCGGCGGGGAGGGCAGCTCGCGGATTTCGATGCGGCCCTGCGACCCCACCAGCACCCGGCTGTCGGAGAGCATGCGCCCGTCGATGTCGTACAGGCGGGTGCGCGTCGCCGTCGCCTCCGCCAGACGGCGGATCATCGGCCGGGCCAGTTCGGGCGCCAGTTCGAACCGCTCGCCCCCCTCGTCACCGGTGGGGGAGGGGGCGGTCAGGATGCGGTTCACCGCCCCTTCGCCGAGCGCCGAGGCGAAGATGCGCGCCTCCGTCTCCAGCGCCTCGGTCTCCGCCTGGATCAGCCGGTCCTGATAGCGGCCGAGATAGAGCAGGCCGGCCATCAGCAGGACCAGCGCCAGCACGTTCACCGCAAGGATGCGCAGGGTCAGCGGCGACACGCGCCGTCTGGTCCTGCCCCGGCCCAGCGTGGACACCACGCTATTCCTTGTACCGGTAGCCGACGCCATAGAGCGTTTCGATCTGGGAGAAGTCGGGGTCGACCGCCTTGAACTTCTTGCGCAGCCGCTTGATGTGGCTGTCGATGGTGCGGTCGTCGACATAGACGTGCTCGCCATAGGCCGCGTCCATCAACTGGTCGCGGTTCTTCACATGGCCCGGCCGCTGGGCAAGCGCGCGCACCAGCAGGAATTCGGTCACGGTCAGGTCGATCGGCTGTCCCTTCCAGCTGCAGGCATGGCGGGCGCCGTCCAGCAGCAGCGGACCGCGGGTGATGAGCTGGCCGGGATCGGCCTCCACGGTCTCGCCGCGCAGCGCCTCGCGCCGCAGCAGCGCCCGGATGCGCTCGATCAGCAGGCGCTGCGAGAAGGGCTTCTTGATGTAGTCGTCGGCCCCCATGCGCAGGCCCATCAGCTCGTCCAACTCGTCGTCCTTGCTGGTCAGGAAGATGACGGGCATCTGGCTGGTCTGACGCAGTCGTTGCAGCAACTCCATGCCGTCCATGCGCGGCATCTTGATGTCGAGCACGGCGAGGTCGGGCGGGCGCTGGCTCAATCCGCGCAGCGCCTCGGCGCCGTCGGTGTAGGTGCGCACGTCGAAACCTTCGGCCTCCAGGGCGATGGAGATCGAAGCCAGGATGTTGCGGTCGTCATCCACCAGGGCGACGGTGTGGGCCATGGTCGTAACAGATCCTATTGAAACGGGTCAGGTCAGGTCGGGGTGTTCGAAGTGCCGGTTCTCAGAAATGTTAGCGGAAACATCAGGCATAGGAGGAGTGGTCATTCCAATACTTTATGCCAGAGTCCAGGTACCAGAGGCAGTTTTCCCTTTTCCCGCAGCATTTGTATGGTCCAATATGGCGGCAATGCGGCGCCGAACAACGGTGCCGCGCGGGAGAACGCACTCGTTTCGGAATGAGTTTTTCGAACGCCCTTCCCGCGTCCTCTCCGGCCGGCGCCACGCCGGACGGCAAGGAGGGCGCGATGCCGCCGGGCACCGGCCGGAGCGGCCCGGATTCCGCCATACAGGATCCGGCCATCCCGGCTCCGGCAACCATGGCTCCGGCCTTGCGTGCCCGGCGCCTGATGCGCGCCTGCGACCGCGCCGCGCTGGCGACCGCCCAGCGTCCGGCCGATGACGGTGCGGCAGCGGAAGCCGCCGGCTGGCCCTATCCCTCGCTGGTGCTGGTGGCGTTCGATCATGACGGCAGTCCACTGCTTCTGCTCTCCACGCTGGCCGATCATACGCGCAACCTGCTGGCCGACGGCCGGGTCGGGTTGCTGTTCGACGGCACCGCCGGACTGGCGCAGCCGCTGACCGGCGCCCGCCTGTCGGTCCTGGGCCGGGCGGAGCGGTCGGACGATCCGATCCATCGCGAGCGCTATCTGCGCCGCCATCCCGACGCCGCCTTCTATGCCGGCTTCGCCGATTTCGCGATCTACCGCGTGACGGTGGAGCGCGCCCATCTGGTCGCCGGCTTCGGCCGCATCCACTGGCTGTCCGCCGCGGAGCTGGACCTGCCCGCCATAGCCCCAGCCCTGGCGGCGGGTGAGGCGGCGCTGCTCGACCGCCTGAACGGCGCCGGGTACGGCCCCCTGCTCGGCCCCGCCCCCGATGGTGAGGGCGCCGGCGATGGGGAAAGCTGGAGCCTGACCGGCGTGGACCCGGAGGGATGCGATCTGCGACGCGGGGGGTACGTCGCCCGCGTCGATTTTGAGCAGAGAATCCATGACCCCGAATCGGCTAAACTGATGCTGGACACGCTGATCCGGCCGCAGGACGGGTCCGGACAACCCGGAGGATCGACATCTGGGACCGAAAAGGCTGGAACCGAAACAGCCGGCGACGAGGGCGCCTGACGGACCCCGGCGCCGGAAAGAACAATAAGAAGATAAAAGAAGAACAAGAAGAACGGTCAGCAAGAACAATAACAACGAGAGACGAGAAGCCAACCGTCAGCCTGAACGACCAGCCGAGAGGTCGCTTCGACACCACCGGGCGCCGCACCAAAAACAAGAACGCGGCGCGCGGGCACGCGCAACCAGGAGAACACTTCAGTGGACCATAACGGATCGACCCGTTTCCCGTCCGGGCCATTGGCCCCCAGACCTGTCGCCTCAGGACCGCCTTTTGCACCGTATCGTCGCCGCACCCCGCCGGTGCAGCGCATCGCGGCGGGTTTCCAACCCGGCCGCCTCTTCGGACCGGCGCCCCGCTGATGCGGCGGCCGCCTTCCATCTGACGACACGACAACGGACGAAAGAACGGCCGGACCGGCCGCGGGACCCCCGGCGAGGGGCATGCCCGACGCGGCAGTACCGGCCCAGCCTTCGAGAGGGACGATATGACTGGTAACACGCGGACGCGGAACAAGAAGCTCCTGGCCTGGGTCGAGGAGATCGCGCTGAAATGCAAGCCGGAGCGCGTTCACTGGTGCGACGGTTCGCAGGAGGAATATGACCGTCTCTGCAACGAGATGGTGGAAGCGGGCACCTTCATCCGCCTGAACGAGGCCAAGCGCCAGAACTCCTTCCTCTGCCGCTCCGATCCGGGTGACGTCGCCCGTGTCGAGGACAGCACCTACATCTGCTCGCGCACCCGCGAGGAAGCCGGTCCGACCAACAACTGGATGGACCCGGTGGAGATGAAGGCCAAGCTGGACGGCCTGTTCGAAGGCTGCATGCGCGGCCGCACCATGTATGTGGTGCCGTTCAGCATGGGGCCGCTGGGCTCCGACATCGCGCACATCGGCGTGCAGATCTCCGACAGCCCCTATGTCGCGGTCAACATGCGCCTGATGACCCGCATGGGCCAGAAGGTGCTGGACATCCTGGGCGACGGCGACTTCGTCCCCTGCCTGCATTCCATCGGCGCCCCGCTGGAGCCCGGCCAGCAGGACGTGGCCTGGCCCTGCAACGCCGACAACAAGTACATCGTCCACTTCCCGGAGGAGCACCGCATCGTCTCCTACGGCTCCGGCTATGGCGGCAACGCTCTGCTCGGCAAGAAGTGCTTCGCGCTGCGCATCGCCTCCTCCATGGGTCGCGAGCAGGGCTGGCTGGCCGAGCACATGCTGATCCTGGGCGTGGAAAGCCCGACCGGCGAGAAGACCTATGTCGGCGCCGCCTTCCCGTCGGCCTGCGGCAAGACCAACTTCGCCATGCTGGTCCCGCCGAAGGAGTTCGAGGGCTGGAAGGTCCGCACCATCGGTGACGACATCGCCTGGATCAAGCCGCAGCCCGACGGCACGCTGCGCGCCATCAACCCGGAGGCCGGCTTCTTCGGCGTCGCCCCCGGCACCAGCGTGAAGTCGAACCCGAACGCGCTGAAGACGCTGGACCACAACGTCATCTTCACCAACGTTGCCCTGACCGACGACGGCGACGTGTGGTGGGAAGGCCTGACCGACGAGGCGCCGGCGCACCTGATCGACTGGCAGGGCAAGGACTGGACGCCGGGCTGCGGCCGGGTCGCCGCCCACCCGAACAGCCGCTTCACCGCCCCGGCGGCGCAGTGCCCGTCGATCGACCCGGCCTGGGAGGATCCGGCCGGCGTTCCGATCAGCGCCTTCATCTTCGGCGGCCGTCTGTCGAAGACCTTCCCGCTGGTGTTCGAAGCCTACAACTGGCGCGAAGGCGTCTATTGGGCCGCGACCATGGGCTCGGAGGCCACCGCCGCCGCCGTCGGCCAAGCCGCCATCCGCCGTGACCCGTTCGCCATGCTGCCCTTCTGCGGCTACAACATGGCCGACTACTGGAACCACTGGCTGTCGATGGAAGGCAAGATCGAAAGCCTGCCGCGCATCTACCGCGTCAACTGGTTCCGCAAGGACGAGAACGGCAAGTTCGTCTGGCCGGGCTTCGGCGACAACATGCGCGTGCTGAAGTGGATCGTCGACCGCGTCCGCGGCCGTGCCACCGACGTGGCGGAATCGCCCTTCGGCTATTCCCCGCGCTACCAGGATCTGAACTGGTCGGGCCTGAACTTCCCGGCCGACAAGTTCGCCAAGATCATGGACATCGACCGCAAGGAGGCCGAGGCCGAGGCGCGGGACCAGGAGGAACTGTTCAACCGCTTCGGCGACCGTCTGCCGGAGGAGATCGAGCAGCAGCGCCTCGCCGTCCTGAAGCGGCTGGAGAACAGCCCGGACGTCTGGCGCATCGGCTGACCGGCCGAAGCCGTCAGTATGTAAGGCCTGTCAGCAGGTAAGGATAGGGGCTGCCGCAAGGCGGCCCCTTTTCCGTTGCGGCGGTGAAGATGAACGGGAATTCATCCGAAACCGCCCCGCCGGCGGTGGGGGCCCGGGGGCCGGATCGCCGAGGTTCAACCTTTGCAAGGCGATGCCATCCTTACCTGCCGCATTTGCCTGTCGGTGATTTAACCGGCGTGTCAAAAAGATCGGGCATAAAGTCGCCCGCGCCGGTTCGCGCATGCAAGGGAGGGCGAGTCATGTCCGATCATCAGATTCCACCGCAGGATGGCCCACCGCAGGATGGTGACGACTCCGCGGAACCGACCTTCCAATCGGCCGAGCATGAGGACGCCGGCAGCCTGCTGTCGTCCAAGCGCCAGCCCTGCGCCATCAGCGGCAAGCGCCGGCCAAAGCGCGACCTGATCGCGCTGGACGCGCTACGCCCCAGCCTCGCCGACCGCATCCGCCACGACCACCCGCATCTGGAGCCGGACGCGCAGATCAGCCGGCAGGAGCTGGCACGCTACCGCTCGCTCTATGTTGCCGAGCTGCTGAAGGAGGAGCATGGCGAACTCAGCGAACTGGACCGCGAGGTCGCCGAAAGCCTCGCCCGGCACGAGACGCTGGCCGAGAACCCGGAGGAGGAGTACGACGACCACCGCACGCTGGGCGAACGGCTATCGGACGGCCTCGCCAGCTTCGGCGGCAGTTGGGCCTTCCTGATCTCCTTCGCCGTTGTCCTGTGCGTGTGGATGCTCATCAACATCCTCGAAGGCGAAACGCGGGCCTTCGATCCCTACCCCTTCATCCTGCTGAATCTGCTGCTGTCCTGTCTGGCCGCCATCCAGGCGCCCGTCATCATGATGAGCCAGAAGCGGCAGGAGGCGAAGGACCGGCTGCGCTCCGAAAACGACTATCGCGTCAACCTGAAGGCCGAGCTGGAAATCCGGCACCTGCACGAGAAGATGGACTATCTGATCCAGCGCCAATGGCAGCGGCTGACCGAAATCCAGCAGTTGCAGCTGGAAATCATGCAGGAAAAGCGACTGCGCAAGTGAACCGGACGCCGCTCGGCAAGAGCATCGCCGGGTGGCGCATCAGCGCTTGCGGCGGCCGTCCAGTTCCAGCATGCCGCGCAGCGCGGCGATGGTCTTGCTGAGCGGCGTCGGTTCGCCGGCGGGCTTGGCTTCCGGATCGGCGGGATTTGCCGTCTCCGGCTGAACATCCGGCGGCTTGGCGTTGGGCAGCGGCCCTGCCTCCGGCGCGGCCGATCCGCTGCGGGCAGGTGGACGCGGTTTGGCGGCGCGGGGTTTCGGCTGGGAAGCGGGCGGCGAATCCGGCTGTATCTCGTCCTCGATCAGCCCACGCAGGGCCTTCATCGCCTCCTCGATCTCGCGCTCCTGGGCGGAGCGGCGGCCGGCGGGTGCCGGGTCCTTTTCCTGTTCCGGGGCAGCAGCCTCCGGCGCCGGATCGGGATCATCCCAGCCAGCGGGCACCGACCAGTCATCCTCGCCCAGGTCAGGCGCCGGATCATCCGGCTCCTCGCGACGGGCGGGCTTTTCGACCATCCTGCCGGCGTTGCGCGGTCCCTTGGCCGGCGGCGGCGCAGCGTCCTCCTCTTCCTCCGCCGACTCGTTCGCCGCGTCCTCGATCATGGAGCGCAGGGCGGCGAGAGTCCGATCGAAGCCTTCCTCATCCTCCGGCGGCGGGGGCGGGCGCTGGGCCCGGCGTTCTGCGCGATGCTGGTCGAAGTCGAGCGGTTCGGCAGGCGGCGGCGCGGGCTTCGCCGGACGGGAGGCGGGAGGCGGGGCGGGCTTCTCCGGGTCGCGGATGGCGAAGGACAGGATCTCCTCCTCCGACGGTTCCTCGCCATCCGGACCGCCGTCTTCGGGATCATCCTCCTGGCCGGCGTCCCGGGACTCCAGGTGCCAGGGATCGGCACCCGCGTCCGCGCCGTCATCTTCGAAATCCCTGCGCACCAGGACCTTGTGCGAGAAGACCGGCGGCTCGTCCCCACCGAGGTCGTCCTCACCCTGGTCGCCCTCGTCCTGATCGCCGCCATGCAGGTCCGGCCCGTCGCCGGCGGGACCATCAGCGGGCGGGTGCTCGGCAAAGCTTGCAGCGCGGGCGGCCTGGGGAGCAGGCGCCGGGTCGTCCTCATCGTCGTCGGAGCCATAGGCCTGCGCCAGCAGCCGGCGCATCGCCATCAGCGTCTCGTCACCATCATCTTCTTCGGGATCGCCAACTTCGGAGTCGGCACCGTCCGGGGCACCGGCGTCGGCGACCTCGTCGCGGGCGGGCTCCGGCCGCTCGTCGTTGGCGGCAGTTCTGGCATCGCCCGTCGCCTGCTCGTCATCCCAATCGTCATCCCACTCGTCGGGCGGCGACGGGCGGCCGAGGCGCGCCGCCATGTCGGCGAGCGAAACGGGTTCCCACAGCGGAGGGGCGCCATCCTCCGCCGGACCGTCGGCCACGAGGTCGGACAGCGGACGTTCCAACACCGGCTTGCCGCGAACAGGCGCCGGTGGAGGAGGAGGGGGAGCGGGCGGCTCCTCCGCATCGGCCGTCCTGTCCCGGCCGCCGTCACCACCGCGCAGCGAGGCGAGCAGCCCGTTCAGCGCCGCCAGCGGCGCATCGAAGGACGGCTCATCATTGCTGGCGGCGGGGAGGCCGGCGGCCAGGGGTTCGGCCAGGATCGGCCGGCTTTCGATGTCGCGGGAGTCGCAGCGCGAGCAGCGGTAATGCGGCGCGATCGACAGAACCGGGTAATTGGGGCCGAAGCGCCGTTCCAGCATGGCACGGGGCAGCACGCCGCCATGTCCGCAGGTGCGGCAGCGCAGTTGCACGTCGGCGTCGATGTCGCGGAGGAACAGCATACGGGCCATGCCGCGCAGTATAGCGGCGGCCCCGCGGCTTTCCCATCCGTTTCAGTGCTGCCCCGGCCCCACAGGTCCCGGTTCTGCGGGACGGGTCAGACTGCGCGGGTGACGGTCAGGCCCTGTTCGGACAGGCTTTCGGAGATGTCCTTGAACTTCCGCAGATAGCGGGTGCGGTAGGCGTCGAAATCGGCGGCGATGGCCGCCTCGGCGTTCTTGGACTTCTTGAACTCGGACACGCGGTGGGCGTTCTCTGCACGGTACAGGGCGAATGCGCCCTTCGTCACCAGATCGTTGCCGACCGGGTCTGCATTTTTAGATTTGTCGCTGTTCATCAATCCATGTCCAGATGGAGTGGACATCCGGCCACCGGGGTTCGATGAGCGGGGCCGGATGATCGGAGCCGGTAATCGGCGGGGGCTGCGATACGACCCTACAGCCGTATCAATGCGTTGCAGCCACCGGTAAAAGCCTACGCCCGCTTTCCCACACCCGCAATGCTGCGACGCACTATCATGCCACCACCCCGCGCAGGGCGGCCATGCGGTCACGGTCGACGCGGATGCGGTCGAGATGCTGGGCGATCACCGCGGTGATGGGCAGGGGAAGCTCTTTCGCCATCGCTTCTTCGTAACGGCGCAGGCATTCGCTTTCACCGCGCTCGACCTCCTGGATGATGGTGACGCGGTCATGGCCGAGCACGGCGGATTTCAGTTCCAGGAAGAAGCGGTGTGCACCGCCCAGCATGGTGCCGCCCATGTCTGGCGCACCGCCCTGTTCGGCGACCAGCCGCTGAGTCTCGCGCACGATGGCACCGCGCTGGGCGGCGAGATCGTTGAACAGAGCCTTCAGATCCTCGTCCTCGGCGGATTCCGCGGCCTGCCGGTAGCCTTCGTGGCTATCCTCGACGATGCGGATAAGGTCATTGAGCGTATCGACGATCTCGTCTTTTTCCATGGCGGCAGGCCCTCCCATGCGTCCCCTACGCTGCCACAACCCGGCGGCGGGCCCGAATGTTCCAACCTGCCACCGGGGGCAATACCAGTGCGACGGACGCGAATCCGTGCGCCACCTCCTTACGCCGACGCTTCGGAAAGGGCGCGCGCGGCGGGCGGCTGGCGGCGGATCAGGCTGCGGAACATCCCGGCCCGCCACAGGCCGACGCAATGGCCGCAGAGCCCCATCGCGTCCGACACCAGGCCGAAGACCGATCCTGCCAGCAGGTTGTGCCCAGCCCCGACCACCGTCGCCATGACGAAGAACACCCGCATCCGTCCGACCGCGGTCTGCCAGCGGCCAAGCGTCGCCAGCAGGAAGCCGGTGGCCGACAGCGCCGACATCGGCCCTTGCCAGCTCAGCACCGCCACGGCGAGCGCCCCCGGCACCGTCAGCCCATAGAGCAGGCCGAGCGTCCGGGATGGCTGCCGTTGGACGCGCACCGCCATCTGAATCAGCCCCAGTCCGCACATCAGCATGGCTGTCCAGGCGCCCAGCAGCAGGAAATGGAGCAGGAACAGCGAGGAGGCCGCCGCCTGCGCCGTCAGGATCGCCCGCCGGCCGCTGAAAAGCGTCGACAGGGTGGCAGCCGACAATCCGGCAATGCCGGTCATGACAACCGGCGAGATCGTTGCGGGAAGGGCCGAGAGTGTTGGAAGATAATCGAGCAGAAATACCGTCATGAAGCGCCTTCGCATGAAAAACATGCCGCAGTGCAGCGAAGGCGGCGGACGCTAGTCCCGGACGGTTAACCAGATATGAACATCGATGTGACCGGAAACAGACCAAAAGATGGATGCCGGAATGCCCCGGACAATCGGCAAACGCAATCATGTGGAGTGTGCGGATAACTCTGGTGATTATTGTGTGTCCTCTGCCTCGTTGCGCCTCCGTTGAAAGGGTTTTGAAGGGTTTGTCAGGAGGTGGCCCGACGATTTCGGAGAGGATCCCGACCATCCTTGCCGTTGGCTTTGAAGGCGTACGGCGGCATTCTCGCACCGTCACGGCAGAATCGTTATCGACTGTGTCATTATCGACGCTGCCGGACCGGGATCGGGGGATCATCCGGTAATTGGCGCAATCCGGACGAACTGGGGGAATCATCATGGCGCTGTACGGCCGCCATCCTGCCTCGCTTGGCTGGGAACCGAAGCCGAAATCGGGCAAGACCGGCGAAGCGCGCGGCCACGGTGGCCGTGCCGGCCGCAGCGGGCATCTGTGCTGTGGCTGCGGGCGGCCGATCCGCGCCGGCGACCCGCATTGGGCCGGACATGGCCATCAGAACCCCTGGCACTATGCTTGTGCCGAGCGGGCCGGTCTTACATGGTCATGGGCGGGCCGCCCGACCGAGCCGCCGCTTCCGGCCGCGGAGATGGACTGACCACGCCACCATTCGCCCCGGCCTGCGCCTCTTCGCGCCCACGGCGGTAGGCGTCGCGTTCAGCCTCCAGGATGGCGTCGGCCAACCGCCGTTCGAATTCGCGCTCCACGAGGGCGGAGAACAGGTCGATGCGGAAGCGGGCCTGCAGGGACCGGCTCAGCCGGCGGGCTCTTTCGATTGGCGGCATCGGCGTTCTCCTTTCGGCTGAGGGACAATGGCGCCCAGCTTCAGGGATGACCGGCGATCCCGGCAACCGCGCCATCGGCGAACCGCCAACGCAAAGGAGAGCGCCCATCCGCACCCCTCGGTGCGAACCGCTCGTCAGAAAAATCGGATTTTGAAAGGGAGCGGCGCAAGGCCGGTTGCCATGCAGGCGGCACGGCGTTTGGAGCGGGTGAAGGGAATCGAACCCTCGTCGTAAGCTTGGGAAGCTTCTGCTCTACCATTGAGCTACACCCGCGCGCCCGCTGTTTATAGGCGACTGCCGCGGCGGATACAAGAGCGGAATCAAGCACTCCCGGGAGCGGGATCGGCGACCGGTTGCGCGGGCGTGGCGGTACTCGGGGCGGTACTCGGGGCGGCATCGGCGGCGGCCGGGACGGCGGCGTGCTTCGCCGGGGACGGCCCGTCCGGGCGGCCGGAGATGGCGCGGGCGACGCCGTCGGCGATCACGCGCTGGCAATGCTCGGCCAGCGCCTTGCGGCTGCTGAAGCCGTCGATGGTCACCGGCGGGTGGAACTCCACCTCCACCGTCATGCCGCCCAGGCGGAAGGCCTGCCACAGATGCGGCGCCAAATCCATGTCGCCATACCACGCATAGAAGGGGCGGAACGCGAAGCCCATCGGGATGCCGTCCAACCGGGTGGCGGCGATGCTGACGGGCTGGACGGTCAGCGGGCGGCCGTCGATGCGGCGGGCGGCGACGGCGAACAGGGCGGTCTTGAAATGCAGCGTGCGGTTGCCATCGCTGGAGGTACCCTCCGGGAACAGGATCAGGCTGTCGCCGGCGTCCAGACGGCTGCCGATGTCGTCACGCTGCTTGTCGACCGAATTGCGCGCCTTGCGTTCGACGAACACCGTGCGCTGAAGCCGGGCCAGCAGGCCGAAGAAGGGCCAGCTCCCGACCTCCGACTTGGCGACGAAGGAGCCGGGGATCTGCGAGCCCAGGACCGTGATGTCCAGGTAGGAGGAGTGGTTGGACACGAACAGCACCGGCCCGTCGGCGACACGCTGGCCGCGCACCACCACGTCCAGTCCCATCAGCCGGGCGCAGAGCCGGTGGTAGAAGGGCGGCAGGGTGCGGCACAGCCGCCAGCCGCGCGCCACCGCCAGGGCCTGCAGCGGGATCAGCAGAAGCGTCCACAGCAGGTACAGCGTCAGGCGCAGGGCGCCGCGGCCGGACGACCCCAGGGCGCGCGCGGTGCGGGTCATGGTCGCCTCAGCCGGCTTGGCTGTCGCGGCTGCGACGTTCGTAATGCTTGAAATACTTGTCGGTGATCAGATCGGTCTTCACCACGATGCAGACGTCGGTGGTGTTGAACTGGTGATCGATGACCGCGCCGTCACCGATGAAGCCGCCGAGCCGCAGATAGCCCTTGATCAGCGGCGGCAGGATGTTCAGCGCCCGCCGCGGGTCGATGTGCTCCTTCGCCATCCGGTCCAGCGACACGAAGCGTTCCGGCAGCGCCGTCGCCCGCAGATCCGCCGGGGCCAGATGATGGTGGTAGAGGTAGGACAGCGGCTCCGCCATGGCATCCGGATCGGTGCCGGGCAGGCTGGCGCAGCCGAACATCAGGGCGATGTCGTGTTGGAACACGTAGGCCGCGATGCCCTGCCAAAGCAGCTGCATGCTGCCGCGCGTGCGATAGCCGGCGTCGACGCAGGACCGGCCAAGCTCCAGCACCTCGCCGGGATAGCTGGCGAGGCGGCCGATGTCGTATTCGTCGCTGGAATAGAAGCGGCCGACCTTCTCGGCGGCGGGACGGCGGATCAGGCGGTAGGTGCCGACCACCATGTCCGGACCGTTGCCGCGGGAATGGTCGATGACCAGCAAATGGTCGGCGACGCCGTCGTAATCGTCGAAATCGCGCCCCCGGGCCTGCATCTCGGGGGAGGGGATCGCCGCCATCTCTTCGTAGAAGACGCGGTAGCGCAAGGCCTGCGCCCAGTCGATCTCCTCCGCGGAGAGGGCCAGCCGCACTTCCAGCGTGCCGAGGCGGATGCCGTCGGTCAGCTTTTCGCCGGCGGTCGCTTTTTCGATGGTGGCGTCCTCGGGTGCGGACGCGTCGCTCCGCTCCGGGCTAGTCCGGGTCATTCCCGGCTGGTCCAAGCTTGCATCAGCCATGTCGACGGTCCGCTGCGATGGTTCTCGACTGTGCGCCGCGCCGGCTTGCCCCCGCCAGGCCACGGCGGCCAGGGTCGGGACGGACAGCGTCGCACGCACCACAAGGCATAACACGATCCGCCGGTTGCCGGTCAACCGACATCGTCGCGTGCCGTCAGCCGAAACCTGCTGCGACCTACAGGAATCGTCCGCTTCAGGGATGCGGCCCCTTGGGGCTCTGGATGTCCCGGCAGCCAATGCGGAAAGAAGAAGCGGGGAGGGCAGGCACGGGCGGCGGCGCCGTCATGACGCCGGACCGCCCTGCGGAAGCCCCAGCCCTCAGGCGCTGCGGCGGGCGCGGGTGCCGAGACCGATCTGCTTGGCCAGCGAGCTGCGCTGACGGGCATAGTTCGGCGCGACCATCGGGTAGTCGGTCGGCAGGCCCCAGCGGTCCCGGTATTCTTCTGGCGTCATATTGTACGCCGTCTTGAGATGGCGCTTCAGCATCTTCAGCTTCTTGCCGTCTTCCAGGCACACAATGTAGTCCGGCGTCACCGACTTCTTGATCGGCACGGCAGGCTGCGGCCGCTCCTCCGCCACCACCGGTTCGGTGCCGACGTTGGCCAGCGACTTGTAGACCTGTTCGATCAGAGTCGGAAGATCGGTCAGCGAGACTGTATTGTTGGAGACATGCGCCGCCACGATCTCCGTGGTCAGAGACAACAGCGCGTTGGAAGGGGACCCGTTGCTCATGTAAGCTTGCTCCGCGGCATTCGTACCTCACCATATAAAGAGGTTTTCTGCGTCGTGCAATATCCATCCTTTGGAGCAAAGAGGAATCGGTGACCGAAAAAATCTCCGCAGACTTGTTTCTCGACATCACCTCGCAGGTTTGTCCGTTAACCTTCGTCAAGACCAAGTTGATGGTAGAACGGATGGACGCGGGGCAGACACTCGAAGTCCGGCTGAATGCCGGTGAACCCTTGGAAAACGTTCCACGATCCTTGATCGAGTTGGGGCACAGCATTCTGTCTGTGCAGCCCGAACGATTGGATGATCCTGACGGAGTCCACCGCCTGATCGTGCGGAAAAATTAACCCCTATGCCCCATCGAGATTGCGGCGCAGGACAAGCGCCGCGACCCGGCCGTCGACACGCTTGTAGTATCCGGGGCGGCGCCCGACGGAAAAAAAGCCGCTGGCCTTGTATAGACTCGATGCTGCCGGATTATCCTCGGCAACTTCAAGAAACAGCGCAGTCGCACCCAGGTTCTGCGATCCGGTGACGGCAGCCTCGACCAGCAGGCGGCCGATGCCGCCGCGACGCGCCTGGGGCAGCACGCCGATCGCCAGGATCTCGGCATCCTCCACCGCGACGCGGGCCATGACGAAGCCGACCGGCTGGTCCTGCGCATCGAGCGCGATGACGGCGAAGCCGGCCGGCGGCGTGGTCAGGGTGGCAACCGACGCCTCGTCCCACGGATCGTCGGGGAAGCAGGCCTGCTGCAGGGCCGCGACCACCCCGGCCTCCAGCGGGCCGGCGGGGTGGAGGCGAACGGAGGACGCGGTCATGCCGCCGCTCCCGGTCCAGGCTTGGGAGTGGGCTTGGAGGCCGTAGCCTTCGGCAAGGTGACGTCGGGCGGGCGGAGATAGAAGGGCTCGGCCGGCAGGCCGGTGGGGCGGGCGGCCCCCAGCGCCGCAACCACGGCGGCGTCCGGCAGCCCGTCGCCGGACGCCGGGACGACGTCGGCCCGGCCGCCCAGCAGCGGGAGCACCGCCGCCGCCGCGTCGCCGGCCAGCAGCAGCGGACCGGACCGGCACAGTGCGTCGAGCCAGCCGGCGATCGCCGACGGGTCGGGCATCGCCGGCTCGCCTACGGGGGTCAACGCCGCGTCGTACAGCTGCAGGAAGGGCTCGGCACGCCGGCTGTCGACGGCGACCAGCAGCGAACGGCCGGCGCGTTCGGCCGCCGGCACGCCATGGGCGATGGCGTCGAAACTGGTGATCCCGACCACCGGCAGCCCCTGGGCGACGGCGATGCCGCGCGCGGTGGCCAGCGCGATGCGCAGCCCGGTGAAGGCGCCGGGCCCGACGGTGACGGCGATGCGGTCGAGATCGGCGAAGCCGACGCCGGCCTCGGCCATCACCTCCTGCGCCAGCGGCACCAGCACTTCGGCCTGACCGCGCGACATCGGCGGGCTGCGCCGTACGGTCACGCGCGCGCCGCCGGCCTGACCGGCCGTTCCCTCCCACACTGCCGCCGAACAGCCGGACGTGGCCGTATCCAGACCCAGAACCTTCATCGCTCCGCCTTCCTGGCCGCCGCATCGCGCGGACGGCCGATTTCTAATACGCAGGCACGCCTTCCCCGGATTGCCATGCCGGGGCCGTTCCATTGAAAAAGTCCACCTCGGGCATGGCAGACCCGTGACCATGGCAGATGGCGTCGCGGCCATGCTAGAGGACCATCGTTTTCCTCATACGCCCACGGTTGTCCATTCCATGCTGACCGAGATCGCGCCTCCGGCCTTCGACATCGACCTGGAGCTTCTCTACGCCACCGCCGACAACCTGTCCGGCGTTCCGATCTACCGCTCGGCGGTGTGCCTGCTGCATCCCGACGCGGCCCGCCGGCTCGGCGAGGCTATCCGGCTGGCCCGCGGCATCGGCTGCCGCCTGCGGATTTACGATGCCTTCCGCCCGGCGGAGGCGCAATGGAAGCTGTGGCACGCCTTTCCCGACCCCGTCTACATCGCCGACCCGCGGCTGGGCTCCAACCACACCCGCGGCGTGGCGGTCGACCTTACGCTGGTGGATGGTGCCGGCTCGGCCCTGGACATGGGCACCGGCTTCGATGCGATGACCGAGCGGTCGCACCATGGCCGCAGCGACCTGACCGCCGAACAGCAGCGCAACCGCGCCCTGCTGCTGGGCGTGATGGTCGGCGCCGGGTGGGAGCATTACCCGTCGGAATGGTGGCACTATCAGCTTCCGGAAGCCGAGCGCTACCCGCTGCTGACCGATGCGGCGGCCGGCGGCCGGCTGATGTAAGGACGAGCGGTGCAAGAATAGTGATGGCCGCAGACGGATAGCCGGAGACGCCGGGCGCCGGGTTCTCCATCCCGGCTTGTGCCCGGGCGGAGGTCTTCCATTGTTGCACGCGCGCACCGCATCGCTGCCCTCCGTGGAAAAGCGGCGGACGGAGCTTGTTCGCATGGCGGAGACTGTGGCACATCCTTTGCGTCTGGGCGAAGGTCGCCCCGATCAGCCTTTTCCGCAGGCCGCCATGCCGTTCCGTCGTGCCGTCAGGGTACTCGCCGCCGCCGCGCTGTCCGTCTGGACCGCGTTCGTGCCGGTGTCCCGGCCCGCCGCCGCCGAATCCGTTTCACCGCAGGGCGCCAGCGCGGTGGTCTTCGCCTATGACCGGTTCGGCGAGGACCAGAATCCCTCGATCAGCATCCGCATCGACCAGTTCGAAGCCCATCTCGACGAGTTGACCGACGGCGATTACCACGTCCTGCCGCTGCCGAAGATCCTGGATGCCCTGCGCAACGGCAAGCCGCTGCCCGACCGCACGGTGGCGATCACCATCGACGAGGCCAGCCGCTCCGCCTTCACCGAGGCCTGGCCGCGGCTGAAGGCGGCGGGCCTGCCCTTCACCCTGTTCGTCGCCACCGACGCGGTGGACCGCGGCTCCCCCTCCCACATGAGCTGGACCGAGATCCGCCAGCTGGCGGCGGCGGGGGTCACCATCGGGGCGCTCGGCACCTCGACCCAGTCGATGCTGTCGCGGAGCCCAGATCAGCTGGCGGCCGACCTGCGCCGGATGTCCGACCGCTTCCAGACCGAACTGGGCAAGCGCCCGGCGGTCTTCGCCTATCCGCAGGGGGAATATTCGCTGGCCGTGCGGCAATTGGTGGTCGACCAGGGCTTCGCGGCCGCCTTCGGCCAGCAGTCGGGGGTCCTGCACCCGCAGGCCGATCCCTGGAGCCTGCCGCGCTTCGTCATGAACGAGACCTACGGCAGCGCCGACCGCTTCGAGCTGGCGGCCAACGCGCTGCCGCTGCCGGTGTCGGACCTGACGCCCGACGACCCGCTGGTCACCGTCAACCCGCCGCCGCTGGGCTTCACCATCGCCGACGGGGTGGGTGACAGCTCCAAGCTGGCCTGCTTCGCCGCCGGCCAGGGCCGCACCGCGCTGGAGCGCATCGCCGAGGATCGGGTGGAGGTCCGCATCAAGGATCCCTTCCCGCCGGGCCGCGCCCGCGTCAACTGCACCCTGCCGGCCGCCGACGGCCGCTGGCGCTGGCTCGGCGTTCAGTTCCTGATCCCGGAATAATCCAGGGACGGGAGATCGCGGCGGCAATCCCGACCGGTTCGATCGGGCATTGGCGGGAAGACGGGCGCCGCCTATGGTGCCGGTCCCGGCGTGCCGTTGCGAGGCCCGCGAGATTTTTCAGAGTGGCGATTTTCGGGAGCGGGCAATGGCCGACGAGACATATTCGGGGAACGGGCAGGGGAACGGGCAGGGGAACGGGCCAGGGGATGTGCAGGGGTCCGACATCGGCTGGTCCGATACGGTTCGGTTCCGGCTGCCGGCCGGTTGGGCGGTCGATGTGGAAGAACATGAAGGACAGCCGGTGGGCACCTTCCGGCCGCCGCCGCCGGCCGCCGGCGTGCTGCGGCTGGTGACGGATCGGGTGGTGCCTCGGCCGGAGTCCGGCGGAACGGCAGCCACCCTGCAGGAGATGGCGCTGCGCTTCGTCCGGCCGCAAGACCCGCGGGCGGGCGACCGGACCGTGGAGAGCCGCGCCGATGGCGCCGTGATCGCCCAGGCGATGATGCGGACGGAAGAGGAAGGCCGCGCCGAGACCCATTACCTGTGGCTGGTCGGCGCGGAACGCCCGGATGCGGCGGGGAGTGTGGCCGCGGTCGCGATGTTCAGCTTCGCGCTTCCCGACCTGATGGATGGCGACGAGTCCTGCGCCGAAATGCTGGGCCGGATCGACGACGCCATTCGCAACGCTGAGATATTGTAAAGCAGAAGGGCGTCCGCCCCTGCACGTCAAGGAAGGCCGGTGGTGCCGGTCAGCAGTGGCCGGCCCCGGTCACCATCAGCGCCTTCAGACGGACGGCCTGGGGGTCGTGGGCGACGGCCGCCTCTTCCGCGGCGAGAGCGGCGAGGCTGATGAAGCGCGCGAGGTCATCAAGGTCGCAACGCGTCGCGTCGCTCATCAGGCTGTCCAGGCAGGACTTGATGGCCAGGGCCACATCGCGTCGTTCGTCCATCATCGCGCTTCCCTTTCACACCTGTATGACCAGCGTTGCATAGAACCGCATGCTCTGGTGGCGGCGACGGGGGAGTCGCTGGCCCAATCCCTTGCGGTCGTTCCTTATGACACAAAGGAGATAGCATATTCCTTTCGGATTTTCACTATTTGATTCTCCAGGACATGAATAATCGCAGCAACCGCGAATTGATTGGAAGAGGCTCTGCACGCCATTGCTTGTTAATGAAAGGTTAACTGCATTGACTGGTTCACAATCGAAGCATTAATCACTTGTAACATCTGTGACGATTTGAATCAGAGAGGGTGATTATCGGGATACTCGTCTTTGCTTGCTTGAATACGCTGGTATTCTATTGCAAAGAGCAGCAGGACGGCGGCGGCGTGGCGGAGGATGTCGCGGCAGCGTTTTTTCGCCGCATTTGCGGGTCGAAAGGCGCGCCACCCTGTTGCAGCCCGAAACGGCTCCGCCTATATCTCCGCCAGCACGGGCCGGACCCGGAGGCGTCGCTCTCAAGCATCGCTCCCCCGGGGACCAGACCCCCACGCGCTCCACCGACGTTTCACCGACCCTATGGGGATCGCGGCGGTGCCGGACCAGACGGGCCGCCACGCATCTGCCGAACGAAAGAGGCTGAACATGAGCAAAGTGATTGGTATCGACCTCGGCACCACGAACTCGTGCGTCGCCGTTATGGAAGGCGGCAGCGCCAAGGTGATCGAGAACGCCGAGGGCGCGCGGACGACGCCGTCCATGGTCGCCTTCAGCCAGGGCGGCGAGCGGCTGATCGGCCAGCCCGCCAAGCGCCAGGCGGTCACCAATCCGGAAAACACCCTCTTCGCCATCAAGCGTCTGATCGGCCGCCGCTTCGACGATCCGCTGACGAAGAAGGACCAGGGCCTGGTTCCCTACCGCATCATCTCCGGCGACAACGGCGACGCCTGGGTCGAGGCGCACGGCAAGAAGTACAGCCCCAGCCAGATCAGCGCCTTCATCCTCACCAAGATGAAGGAGACCGCCGAGAACTATCTGGGCGAGAAGGTCACGCAGGCGGTCATCACCGTCCCGGCCTACTTCAACGACAGCCAGCGCCAGGCCACCAAGGACGCCGGCAAGATCGCCGGCCTGG
The DNA here is from genome assembly GCF_023806445.1 of Azospirillum sp. A1-3. Taxonomy (NCBI): domain Bacteria; kingdom Pseudomonadati; phylum Pseudomonadota; class Alphaproteobacteria; order Rhodospirillales; family Azospirillaceae; genus Azospirillum; species Azospirillum sp. A1-3. Next base: position 2,596,459 of record NZ_JAMSLU010000001.1, on the reverse strand, counting down.
ACGTGCTGCGCATCATCAACGAGCCGACGGCCGCCGCGCTCGCCTACGGCATGGAGAAGAAGGGCACCGGCACCGTCGCGGTCTATGACCTGGGCGGCGGCACCTTCGACATCTCCGTGCTGGAGATCGGCGACGGCGTGTTCGAGGTGAAGTCGACCAACGGCGACACCTTCCTGGGCGGCGAGGACTTCGACAGCCGGGTCATCGAGTATCTGGCCGACGAGTTCAACAAGGAGCAGGGCATCGACCTGCGCAAGGACAAGCTCGCGCTGCAGCGCCTGAAGGAAGCTGCGGAGAAGGCGAAGATCGAGCTGTCGTCCACCACGCAGACCGAAGTCAACCTGCCCTTCATCACCGCCGACCAGACCGGTCCGAAGCACCTGAACATCAAGCTGACCCGCGCCAAGCTGGAAGCCCTGGTGGACGACCTGGTGCAGCGCACGATCGAGCCCTGCAAGGCGGCCCTGAAGGATGCCGGCCTGAAGGCCAGCGAGATCGACGAGGTGATCCTGGTCGGCGGCATGACCCGCATGCCCAAGGTCATCGACGCGGTGAAGCAGTTCTTCGGCCGTGAGCCGCACCGCGGCGTCAACCCGGACGAGGTGGTCGCCATCGGCGCCGCCATCCAGGGCGGCGTGCTGAAGGGCGAGGTCAAGGATGTCCTGCTGCTCGACGTCACCCCGCTGTCGCTGGGCATCGAGACGCTGGGCGGCGTCTTCACCCGTCTGATCGACCGCAACACCACGGTCCCGACGAAGAAGAGCCAGACCTTCTCGACCGCCGAGGACAACCAGAACGCCGTCACCATCCGCGTCTTCCAGGGCGAGCGCGAGATGGCGCAGGACAACAAGATGCTGGGCCAGTTCGATCTGGTCGGCATCCCGCCGGCCCCGCGCGGCGTTCCGCAGATCGAGGTGACCTTCGACATCGACGCCAACGGCATCGTCAGCGTCACGGCGAAGGACAAGGCGACCGGCAAGGAGCAGCAGATCCGCATCCAGGCCTCGGGTGGCCTGTCGGACGCCGACATCCAGAAGATGGTGAAGGACGCGGAGGCCCACTCCGCCGACGACAAGAAGCGCCGTGAGCTGGTCGACGCCCGCAACCATGCCGACGCCCTGATCCACACCACCGAGCGGACCATCAAGGAGAACGGCGACAAGATCCCGGCCTCCGACAAGACCGCCGCGGAGGCTGCCGTCACCGAGCTGAAGTCGGTGCTGGACAGCGAGGATCTGGAAGGCATCAAGGCGAAGACCGAGGCGCTGGCCCAGGTGTCGATGAAGCTGGGCGAGGCGATGTACAAGGCCGGCCAGGGCGAGGCCCCGGCTGCGGGCGGCGAGGCGCCGGGCGCCCAGCCGAACGAGCCGGGCGTCGTCGACGCCGACTTCGAAGAGGTCCAGGACGACAAGAAGAAGTCGGCCTAAGGCCCATCTCTTAGGGCAGGCAGCTTCTTTTTGATACGGACCTGACGCGAGCATCGATGGCCCGCCGCCTTTTCCCGGCGGCGGGCCTTCGGTATGCTGGGCTCAGGTTCCGGCACGACGCGGACAGTTTGGACCAGAACGACTCAAAGGCGGTCGGCCCCCATGGCGAAACAGGATTATTACGAGCTGCTCGGTGTGGCGAAGAACGCCAGCGCGGATGAGCTGAAAAAGGCTTATCGCAAGATGGCGATGCAGTACCACCCGGACCGCAACCAGGGTGACAAGGACGCCGAGCAGAAGTTCAAGGAAATCAGCGAAGCGTATGACGTCCTGAAGGACGATCAGAAGCGCGCGGCCTATGACCGGTTCGGCCACGCCGCCTTCGAGGGTGGCCGTGGTCCGGGCGCCGGTGCCGGGGCCGGCGGCTTCAACTTCGACTTCGGTGGCGGCGGCGGCTTCGCCGACATCTTCGACGAGATGTTCGGCGAGTTCATGGGCGGGCGCCGCGGCGGCGGCGGTGCGTCCGGCCGCGGCCAGGACCTGCGCTACAATCTGGAGATAGGGCTGGAGGAGGCCTTCAAGGGCACCCAGACCACCATCCGTGTCCCCACCACCGTGCAGTGCGACAGCTGCAACGGCTCCGGTGCTGCGGCGGGGACCCAGCCGATCACCTGCCCGACCTGCCAGGGTCATGGCAAGGTGCGGGCGCAGCAGGGCTTCTTCACCATCGAGCGGACCTGCCCCGGCTGCCACGGCGCCGGCAAGGTCATCAAGGACGCCTGCAAGAACTGCGGCGGCTCCGGCCGTCTGCGCAAGGAAAAGACCCTGCAGGTCAACATCCCCGCCGGTGTCGAGGACGGCACCCGCATCCGTCTGGCCGGCGAGGGCGAGGCGGGGCTGCGCGGGGCGCCTGCCGGCGACCTCTATATCTTCCTGGCACTGGCGCCGCACCCGATCTTCCAGCGCGACGGCGCCAACATTCACTGCCGGGTGCCGATCCCGATGACCACGGCGGCTCTCGGCGGTTCGGTGGAGGTGCCGACGATCGACGGCAGCCGCACCAAGGTGACGGTGCCGCCGGGCACACAGTCCGGCCACCAGTTCCGCATCAAGGGCAAGGGCATGTCGGTTCTGCGCAGTGCCCAGCGCGGCGACATGTACATCCAGGCGGTGGTCGAGACCCCGGTGAACCTGACGAAGCGCCAGCAGGAACTGCTGCGCGAGTTCGAGGGCGCCGCCAAGGAAGGGTCGAATCCGCAGTCGGAGGGCTTCTTCGCCAAGGTGAAGGAGCTTTGGGAAGACCTGAAGGACTGATCCGTCATCGGAGCGGAGCTTATTCAACGGGCGGCGTGTCGGTGACGCGTCGCCCGTTACTTTTTGTCGCATGCCGGGATCTTTCCGTGTTTTCCAGCGGCTGATGCGCCATTTCGGCGCGAAAGCCGTTGATGGGGAGGTCATGCCCGTGTAATCACCCAGCATGGCTAATCCATTGGCGACATGTCCGGCCGATGCCGGGGGCAGGCTGTCTGATGCGGGTTGACAGGCTTCTTGCCGCCCTCTTCGGCGCCTTCGTCCGCAGCGACGAACTGCCCGATCTGATCTGGCCGGCCGGTCACACGCCGATCCTGCAGCGCCGCCGCGCCGCGATGATCCAGTCGCGCGTGCGCATGGTGGCGCTAATCTTCGGCGTCCTGACCCCGCTGTGGATCGCCATCGACGTCACCGTCTTCGAATGGAAGCTGGCCGTCTGGCTGATCGTGCTGCGCCTCAGCGCCAGTGCCGCCTTCCTGGCGCTCGCCTTCGACCGCCGGTCATGCGAGGACATGACCTGCGCCTGGTGGCGGCTGGCCGCCCTGCTGGCGATCCCGACGCTGTTCTTCGCCATCTCGCACCCGCTGCTCTACAACCAGGGCGTCGACGACCTGCGCATCGCCGTCAGTGCCGGCTATGGCTATCTGCCCTTCGTGATGGTGGCGGGGCTCAGCGTCTTTCCGCTGACCGCGGTGGAGGGGGCGCTGTTCGCCGCCCCGATGCTGGGCGCCCATCTGGCCGCCGGCTTCTACGGCTCGCTGGTGATGCCGTTTCCATCCTACATCAGCGCGCTGTGGCTGCTGGCGTTGATCGCGGTGGTGGCGACGCTGGCGGCGATCAGCCAGCTCCATTTCATGATCGCGCTGCTGGAACAGGCGGCGCACGACGCCCTAACCGGCGCCTTCTCCCGCCGCATCGGCGAGGAATTGCTGAAACTCCAGGTCGCCCATGCCGAACGGGCGGCGCAGCCACTGTCGGCGATCTTCGTCGACCTGGACGATTTCAAGGCGGTCAACGACCGCTATGGCCATGAGGAGGGCGACCGCGTCCTGCGCCATGCCGCCAACACCATCCGCAGCCTGCTGCGCCAGTCCGACGCGCTGGTGCGTTGGGGCGGGGAGGAGTTCCTGGTCGTCATGCCGGACACGCCGGTGGAGGGCGCGATGATCGCGGTGGAGCGGATGCGCCGGGCCGGTTTCGGCAAGCGGCCGGACGGCAGCCTGCAGACCGCCAGCATCGGCATCGCCGAACAGACGGCCGACCGCCCCACCGACTGGGAATCGTTGGTGGAATTGGCCGACCAGCGCATGTACCGCGCCAAACAGGACGGTAAGAATCGGGTGGTGGGGACCGGCGGCGACAAAGGACCGGACGCCGAGGCCCAGCCCTGGGACGGCATCGTCGCCTAGGCACCGCTCTCCAGCGGATACTCCCGCAACGCCTCATACACCGCCCCGCCGTTGCCGAGATGGCTGCGGTAGAGCGTGACGTGATCGACCGGCATCGGGCCGGCGCGGAACAGGCCGCGGTCGGACAGGAAGCGTCCGATGCGGTCGGCCGGCGCGTCCTTCAGCCGGGCGAGCGTGATGTGGGGGGAGAATTTCCGCTCCTCCGCCGGCAGGCCGCAGCGAACCAGGGCGGATTCGATCTTGGCCTGCAGATGGGCCAGCGCCTCGTTGCGCTCCACCCCCGCCCACAGCACCCGGGCCCTGCGACCGCTGCCGAACATGCCAACGCCGTCGAACGTGAGCGTGAAGGCCGGCGCCCGCAGTTCCGCCAGGGCGGCGTCGATGCCCATCGCCTGATCCTCCGGCACCTCGCCGATGAAGCGCAGGGTCAGGTGCATGGCCTCCGGCTCGGTCCAGCGCGCGCCGGGCACGCCGCCGGCCAGCCCGGCCAACCTCTGGCGGACTTCCTCCGTCAGGTCGAGGGCGACGAACAGGCGGAGCATGGGGCACCTCCGGGGTTGCTGCTACGACTCGCCCCCTCCCCGACCCTCCCCCGCTTTGCGGGAGAGGGTGCCTTATGCGAAACGGCGGCAGTTCCCTCTCCCGCGAAGCGGGGGAGGGTTAGGGAGGGGGCAACCGCCGCCAATACCTTACCAACAGCTTACGGACACGGATCCGGCATGCGGTTGTGCACGGCGTCGATCTCCGCCATCACCTCCGGCGACAGGGTCACGTCGATGGAGTCGATGTTGGAGATCAGCGTTTCCATTGTCGTCGCCCCGATCAGCGACGAGGTGACGAAGGGTTGCTGCAACGTGAAGGCGATGGCCATCTGGTTGGGCGCCAGACCGTAGCGGCGGGCGATGTCCAGATAGGCCTCCGTCGCCGCGTCGGCGTTGACGGTGGCATAGCGCGACGGCCGGTGGTCGAGCGCACGGCGGCTGCCCGGCGGGATGGCACCGTTCAGATACTTGCCGGTCAGCGTGCCGGCGCCCAGCGGCGAATAGGCCAGCAGCCCGACATCCTCGCGCAGGGCTACCTCCGACAGGCCGTTCTCGAAGGTCCGGTTCAGCAGGTTGTAGGCGTTCTGGATCGAGGCGACGCGCGGCAGACCAGCCATCTCCCCTGCCACCTCGGCGGCGCGCAGCCAGCGCATCACGCCCCAGGGGCTCTCGTTCGACAGGCCGACATGGCGGATCTTGCCGGCCTGCACCAGCTCCGCCAGTGCCGCCAGCGTCTCCTCGATCGGCGCGCCGTCCTGCTCCGGCTTGTGGCGGTAGGTGCGGACGCCGAAGCGGTTGGTGACGCGGTCGGGCCAATGGATCTGGTAGAGGTCGATGTAGTCGGTCTTCAGCCGCGACAGGCTGGCCTCCACCGCGGCGAAGAGGTTGGCGCGGTCGAGCCGCGACTTGCCCTCGCGCACCCAGCCAAAGCCGCCGGCCGGCGCGCCGATGATCTTGCTGGCGAGGATCACCTTGTCGCGCTTACCGCGCGACTGGAACCAGTTGCCGATCACCACCTCCGTCTTGCCATAGGTGTCGGCGGTGGGCGGGATGGCATACATCTCCGCCGTGTCCCAGAAGTTGATGCCGCGGTCGAGTGCGGCGTCCATCTGGGCGTGGCCTTCGGCCTCGGTGTTCTGGCGGCCCCAGGTCATGGTGCCCAGGCCGATGGCGCTGACCGACAGGCCGGTGCGGCCGAGCGGACGATACTGCATCCGGAACGTTCCTTATTCGAAATGATCTTTTAGAGGAAAAGCGTCAGCACGCCGGTGTAGCCATAGAGCCGGTTGTGCGACACCTCGCCCGAGGCGAAGAAGCCGGTCAGCGGGATGTCGCCGAAGGTATCGCGGATCATCGACAGCTCTGCATTGGCGGTGCCGAACAGGCCGGGGCCGCGGGCGATGCAACTGACATACACCGCTCCCTTCGGCGTCGCCTTCACCCGTTTCTTGAGGCTGTCCAGCATCCGGCGCATGTCGGCGGCGGCGGTCTCATGATCGCGGCGGGTGAACATTACCGGCTGGCCGGTCGTCACCCGCTCGGCGATGGAGATCCAGCCGGCGCGCGGGTCGATGGCGATCAGGTCGCGGACCAGATAGTCCTGGGTGTCGGACCCGGCGATGGGCAGCCCGGCGCAGATCACCCCGGCGACCTGCCGCAGGTCGGCGGCAAGCTCCGGTCCGATGTCCTCCTTGAAGACGTCCAGCGCCGGGCGGTTGTCGATCTCCAGGATGACGTTGTCGTCGCTGGCGGTGACGGTGCGCGTCGGCCCGATCGGGCGGCAGCCCTGGGTCAGGGCAGTGGCCACCGGCAGATTTGGCGCGAAGAGCACGCCCGACACGCCGCCCTCAGTGACCGGATCGGCGTCCTCAGCCCCGGCGGCGATCTGCGGGAACTCCCCGCGCGAGGCGGTCAGGCCACCGACCAGGAAGACGCCGGCCTCCTCCGACAAGCGGGCGACCAGTCCGGCCATATCGGCATGGTGAGGATCGACATGGACCAGCGCCAGCGCCGCGCCATGCTTGTCCAGCCAGCCGCCGGCACTGCCGCGCAGCGGCTCCAACCCGTCGGTCAGGGTGGGGAACAGGCGGAAGCTGTCCTCCGGCAGGCGGGCGGCCATGATCGCCATCCCCGGCTCGTCGAACAGGGCCTCGCCGTTGGCCATCACGCCGATGCCGGCGGTGCCGACCCAATGGCGGATGCCGGTGACGCCGCGCAGCAGGGTGACGATGCTGGTCGCATGTTCCGCCAGACCGTCGGTCAGGTAGAGGAAACCCAGGTTGCAGCCGGCGACCGGACCAAGCCGGTCGAGGCAGGCCTTGACCGTCGGTCCCCACTCCGCCCCGGCGGCGCAGGCGGCGTGAAAGCGGGTGTCGCTGTCCAGGGTCACGGTCATGGGTCAGCCTCCGGTTTTGACGGTAGTCTTGCCGATATTGGGGAGGCCGTCGAGCAGCGCGGTGACGGAGGGCAGGATGCGCTCCACGATCACCGCCACGCCCTGGGCGTTGGGATGCATCCCGTCCGGTTGGATCAGCGACCGGTCCAACGCCACCCCGTCGAGGAAGAAGGGATAGAGCGGCAGGTCGTAGGCTTTCGCTAGATCCGGGTAGATGGCGTTGAACTTGTCGGTATAGGGCTTGCCCAGGCTGGGCGAGGCGAGCATGCCGGCCAGCAGGGTCGGGATCTTGCGCTCCGCCAGACTCTTCAGGATGGCGTCGAGATTCGCCTTGGCCTGATCGGGGTCGAGCCCGCGCAGCATGTCGTTGGCACCCAGCTCGACGATGGCGGCGTCCGGCTTGTCGGCCAGCGCCCAGTCCAGCCGCGCCCGGCCGCCGGCGGTGGTGTCTCCCGACACGCCGGCATTGATGACGGTGACGCTGTAGCCCTTGGCGGCCAGCGCCTTTTCCAGCTGGCTGGCGAAACTCTGAGGTTCCGGCAACCCATAGCCCGCGGTCAGGCTGTCGCCCAGCGCCAGCAGCTTCACCGGCTGCGCGGCGTCGGCGCGGTTCGGAACGGTCATCGGTACCCCTGCGGCGAAAAGGAAGGCAAGAGCGGCGGTGAGGGCGCCCATGTTGAAAGCCCGGCGGGTCGTGCCATATGGCGATGGTCCGTTCCGCTTGTGCGAGAGTCGCATGTCCAAGGCTCAGTCCTCTGCAACGTCGTCAAAATCCATCGCCCGGTCTTCCAACGATTCCATCGTTGAACTCGACGACGTCCACCTGAAATTGGACAGCGGTGCCGGACCCGTCAACATCCTGCGCGGCGTGAATCTTCAGGTGGCGGCCGGGGAACGGGTCGGCGTCGTCGGCCCCAGCGGTTCCGGGAAGTCGACCATGATGATGGTGATGGCCGGTCTGGAACGCCCCAGCGGCGGCACCGTCCGCGTCGCCGGACAGGATCTCGGGCGCCTGGACGAGGATGGCTTGGCGCGGTTCCGCCGGCAGCATGTCGGCATCGTCTTCCAGGCCTTCCATCTGGTGCCGACCATGACGGCGCTGGAGAATGTCGCCATCCCGCTGGAATTCGCCGGGGTCGCCGACGCCTTCGACCGCGCCCGCATTGGACTGGAGCAGGTCGGGCTCGGGCACCGTATCCACCATTATCCCGGCCAGCTTTCGGGCGGCGAGCAGCAGCGCACCGCATTGGCCCGCGCCTTCGTCACCGAGCCGTCGCTGCTGCTGGCCGACGAGCCGACCGGCAACCTCGACATCGACACCGGCGCCACCATCGTGAAGCTGCTGTTCGATCTGGCCGAGCGGCGCGGCACGACGCTGGTGCTGATCACCCACGACCAGACCCTCGCCGCACGCTGCGACCGCACGGTGCGGCTGGCCGACGGGCGGATCGCCGACGACGGGCAGGCGGCAAGGCGCGCGAAGCTGCAGGCGGCGGGGGAGTGAGATGGTGAGCATTATTGCGGTCGTTTCCCCCTCTCCCCCCCGGGGAGAGGGTCGGGGTGAGGGGGACGCACGGTGTAGCGTTGCTCGACGCGCAAACCCCTCGTCACTGAAACAATCCTCGCCACGCATCCCCCTCACCCTAACCCTCTCCCCGGGGGGGAGAGGGGACAGGAGCAGGTGCGAGCGGAGGACCACGAAATGACCAACCTCAGCCTCGCGCTTCGCCTTGCCCGGCGGGAACTGCGCACGGGCCTGAAGGGCTTCTGGGTCTTCCTCGCCTGCCTCGCCCTGGGGGTGGCGGCCATCGCCTCGGTGCAATCGGTGTCGAGCGGGCTGCTCGACGGGCTGGCGAGCGACGGGCGGTCGATCCTGGGCGGTGACGTCGCGTTGCGTCAACTCTACACTCCGCCGACCGACGAGCAGATGGCCGCCCTGAAAGCCGATGGCCGGGTGTCGACCTCCGCCGAGATGCGGGCGATGGCGCGGGCGGGCGATGAAACGCGCTCCTCCCTGGTCGAGTTGAAGGCGGTCGACGACCTCTATCCGCTCTACGGCACCGTCACGCTGGAGGGCGTCGGCGACCTGCGGGAGGCGCTGGCGCAGAAGGACGGCCGCTGGGGCGCGGTGATCGAGGCCAGTCTGGTCGACCGGCTGGGCGCGAAGCCCGGCGACACCATCCGCATCGGCGAAGGCGCCTACCGCGTCGCCGCCGTGCTGGACCGCGAGCCGGACCGCGCCTCCTCCAACGCCTTTTCGCTAGGCCCCAGGGTGCTGGTGGCGCTGCCGTCGCTGCAGGCTACCGGGTTGCTGCAACCGGGCAGTCTCACTTGGTGGAGCGCCAAGGTGGCGCTGCCGCCGCAAACCGACCTGAAGGCGTGGCAGGAGGGGTTGCGCACCCGCTTTCCCGACGCGCCCTGGCGGATGCGTGACTACACCAACGCCTCACCGCAGATCGAGCGCTTCATCGACCGCATGACGCTGTTCCTGACGCTGGTCGGGCTGACCGCGCTGCTGGTCGGCGGCGTCGGGGTCGGCAACGCGGTGCGCAGCCATCTGGACTCGCGCGCCCGCACCATCGCCATGATGAAGTGCATCGGTGCGCCGGGGGCGCTGGTGTTCCAGCTCTATCTGGCGCAGATCCTGGCGCTCGCGCTGCTGGGCATCGTCATCGGGCTGGTGCTGGGGGCGGTGGCGCCGCTGGCGCTGGGCCGGCTGCTCGACGGCGTGCTGCCGGTGTCGGCACATATAGGCGTTTATCCGGGGGCCCTGGCGCTCGCCGCGCTCTATGGCGTGCTGACGGCGTTGACCTTCTCGCTGTGGCCGCTCGGCCGGGCGCGCGAGGTGCCGGCGGGCGCCCTGTTCCGCGACGTCATCGCCCCGGCCGGCGGGAGGCCGCGCACGCCTTATACGGTCGCGATGATCCTGTCGGCCCTGGCGCTCGCCGGGCTGGCGGTGCTGACGGCGCACAACAAGCTGTTCGCCCTGTGGTTCGTCGGCGGATCCATCGCCACCTTCCTCGCCTTCCGCGCCGCCGCGGCGCTGGTCACCTGGGGGGCGAAGCGGGTGGGGCGGGTGCGGCGTCCCGGCCTGCGGCTGGCGCTCGCCAACCTGCACCGGCCGGGCAACCCGACGGCGGCGGTGGTGCTGTCGCTGGGGCTCGGCCTGACGGTGCTGGTCGCCATCGCGCTGATCCAGGGCAACTTCTCCCGCCGGGTGTCGGAGACGATCCCGCAGGATGCCCCCGCCTTCTTCTTCGTCGACATCCAGCGCGACCAGTTCGATCCCTTGCGGGACCTCGTGACCGCCGTCCCCGGCACCAGCGCCTTCGAGGCGGTGCCGAGCCTGCGCGGCCGGATCGAGCGGGTGAACGGGCAGGAGGCGGAAAAGGCGCTGGTCAATCCGGAGCAGGCCTGGATCCTGGCCGGCGACCGTGGCATCACCTATTCGGCGACGGTGCCGAAGCATTCCACCGTCACCGCCGGCAGCTGGTGGCCGCAGGATTATGCCGGACCGCCGCTGATCTCCATCCACCAGAGCGTCGCCGAGGCCTTCGGCATCGGTCCGGGCGCCACTATGGTCATCAACATCCTGGGCCGCAGCATCGAGGCCAAGGTCGCCAACGTGCGCTCTGCCGATTTCAGCAGCATGGCGATCAACTTCACCATGGTCTTCGCCCCCGGCACGCTGGAAGGCGCGCCACAGACCTGGGTCGCCACCGTCCGCGCCACGCCGGACGCCGAAACCCAGGTGCAGCGCGCCGTTCTGCAGCGCTTCCCCAACATCACGATGGTGCGGGTCAAGGACGCGCTGGACACAGTGTCGGAGATGCTGGGCCATATCGGCACCGCGGTGCGCATCGTCGCCGGCATCACGCTGGCCGCCGGGACGCTGGTTCTGGCCGGCGCGGTCGCCGCCGGGCATCGCCGCCGGGTCTATGACGCGGTGGTGCTGAAGGTGCTGGGCGCCACACGCGGCGACGTGCTGCGCGCCTTCCTGCTGGAATATGGGCTGCTCGGCCTGCTGACCGCCGTGATCGCCGGCATCATCGGCACGCTGACCGCCTGGGCGGTGCTGACGTTCCTGATGCATTGGGAATGGAGCTTCCTGCCGTCGGCGGTCATCACCACCGCTTTGCTGAGCACCGCGATCACGCTTGCTTTCGGGTTCTATGGTACTTGGCGCGCTCTCGGCCAGCCTTCGGCGCCATTGCTTCGGAACGAGTGACGCCTGAGTCATGAAGCCGCAGGAAAAACGAATCGTGAAAGCTTTTTCATCTGGAAAAAGCCCTGCCGATTCCTATTGAACCGCCTGACGGACTCGCCAATATGTCCTGCGACGGGATCACCCTATTCCACCGAGGAAACCAAACCATGGCAGACCCGACCTATAACCGCTTCGCGACCGTGGGCCGCGCGACAGATCGGGGATACTTCGACGAAGGCCTGCGGCAGCACATGCTGCGCGTGTACAACTACATGGGTGCCGGCCTGATCCTGACGGGTCTGGTCGCCGCGCTCGTGTCGTCCAGCCCGGCCATGCTCCAGGCCATCTTCGGCACGCCGCTGAAGTGGGTGGTCATGCTGGCCCCGCTGGCTTTCGTCATGGTGCTGTCCTTCGGCATCCAGCGCCTGTCCTTCGCATCGGCACAGATGATCTTCTGGGCCTATTGCGGTGCCATGGGCCTGTCGATGTCGGCCATCTTCCTGGTCTTCACCGGGGCGTCGATCGCGCTGACCTTCTTCGTCACCGCCGCCACCTTCCTGGCGATGAGCCTGTACGGCTACACCACGAAGGCCGACCTGTCGAAGATGGGCTCGTTCCTGATCATGGGCGTCATCGGTCTGGTGATCGCCGGTCTGGCGAACATCTTCTTCCAGTCGCCGGCCCTGCACTTCGCGATTTCCGCCATCGGCGTGCTGATCTTCACCGGCCTGACCGCCTATGACACCCAGGCGATCAAGGAAAGCTACGCCGAGGGCTACGATCACGAGAGCACCGGCAAGCTGGCCCTGATGGGCGCCCTGACGCTGTACCTGGACTTCATCAACCTGTTCCAGTTCCTGCTGCAGTTCCTGGGCCAGCGCAACAACGACTGATCCCCAGACATCTGACCAGAGACGCCTGATCGGACAAGCATCGGATCAAGCAGCAGCCGCCCGGAAGCACCCGCTTCCGGGCGGTTTTCTTTTGGTCAGGTCTCAACCGTCACCGGGTCGCCGACCGCCAGCCCCAGCACCCGGTCGGCTCGTCCGCGGTTGACGGCGATCTCCGCCAGCCCGTTGGAGTTCTCGTACCACAGCGGCTGCCCCGGTCCGACGGCTCCGAAGGTGCGGGCGCGAGCGATGCGACTGCCGGCGGCAGTCAACACCGCGTCGGCAGGCAGGGTGGCGGCACGCATCCCGGTCATGGCATTGCCGTAGACGTCGACATAGACGATGCGCGGCAGCTCGTCCGGCCAGTCGGGACGGTCGATGGCGGCGGGGGGAAGGGGGCTGCGCTCGACCGGGCGACCGGTGGCGAGGCCGGCGGCGACGGGGGCAAACAGGTCGCGGCCATGGAAGCTGGCAGACAGCCGGTCCGGGATCCAGTCGATGGTCCAGGCGTTTAGCGACGTTGCACGGCGGGCGATCAGGGCGAACAGGCCGTTGTCGGGGCCGACGAACCAGCGGCCGTCAGCCTCGACCATCACCGGCCGGCGATCGGTGCCGACGCCGGGATCGACGACGCAGAGGAAGACGCTGTCGACGGGAAAGGCCGGTGCGTAGGCGGCCAGCAGATAGGCGGACAGCTGCGGGTCGAAGGCGGGGGCGTCGGCGAACAGGTCGATGACAGGGACGCTGGGCGCCTGTTGCGCCAACACCGCCTTCATCTGGCCGGTGTAGGGGCCGGAAAGGCCGAAGTCGGTGAAGAGCAGGATCATGGGGGCGTTCTCACCAATGCTGCGGTGGTCCTCCCCCATCCTACCCCCATCCCAACCCTGGGCTCACACCGACTTGGTATCCAGCGCATACCCCGCCGACCGCACGGTACGGATCAGGTCCAGTTCGTCCTCTTCGTTCATCGCCTTGCGCAGGCGGCGGATGTGTACGTCCACCGTACGCGGCTCGACGTACACGTCGTGGCCCCACACCAGGTCGAGGAGCTGTTCGCGCGAGAAGACGCGGCCGGGATGCTGCATGAAGTGGCGCAACAGGCGGAATTCGGTAGGCCCGAGATGTACGTCCCGGCCATTGCGGCGTACGCGGTGGGCGGCCAGATCCATCGTCACGTCGGCGAAGGTCAGCACCTCGTCCGTCATGCCGGGGGAGGCGCGGCGCAGCACGGCGCGCATGCGGGCCACCAGCTCGGTCGGGGAGAACGGTTTGGTGATGTAGTCGTCGGCGCCGGAATTCAGGCCGCGCACCCGGTCGCCCTCCTCGCCGCGGGCGGTCAGCATGATGATCGGGATGTCGCGGGTCTTGGCGTTGCGGCGCAGTTGGCGGCAGACCTCCAGCCCGCTCATCAGCGGCAGCATCCAGTCGAGCAGCACGATGTGCGGCGTCTGTTCGCCGGCGGCCAGCAGGGCCTCCTCGCCGTCGCTGGCGGTGGCGACGCGGAAGCCTTCCTTTTCCAGGTTGTACTTCAGCAGCGTCAGGATGTCGGCCTCGTCCTCGACGATCAGGACGAGCGGCTTCAGGGCCGCATTCATGGTGGCTCCGTTGACAGCGCGCGTCTCGACGTTAACCGGCATGGGACAGCCTTTTCAACAAAGGAGGAAGGGGACAGGAGTAGGGCACAGTGGCGCAGGACTCAGCCGTAGCGGCCGGTGATGTAGCCCTGGGTGCGCTCGTCGCGCGGGTTGGTGAAGATTTCCTCGGTGTCGTCGCACTCCACCATCTCGCCCAGATGGAAGAAGGCGGTGCGCTGGGACACGCGGGCGGCCTGCTGCATGTTGTGGGTGACGATGACGATGGTGTAGTTGGCCCGCAGTTCGTCGATCAGCTCCTCGATATGCGCGGTCGCGATGGGGTCGAGCGCCGAGCAGGGCTCGTCCATCAGGATCACCTCGGGGCTGACGGCGATGGCGCGGGCGATGCACAGCCGCTGCTGCTGGCCGCCGGACAGGCTGGTGCCGGGTTCGCGCAGGCGGTCCTTCACTTCCGCCCACAGGCCAGCGCGCTTCAGCGAGGTCTGCACCACCTCGTCCAGCTCGTCCCGTCCGGACGCGAGGCCGTGGATGCGCGGGCCGTAGGAGACGTTGTCGTAGATCGACTTCGGGAAGGGGTTCGGCTTCTGGAACACCATGCCGACGCGGGCGCGCAGCTGCACCGCATCGACGGCCTTGCCATAGACGTCCTCGCCGTCCAGCGCGATCCGCCCCTCGACCCGACAGCCCTCGATGGTGTCGTTCATCCGGTTCAGGCAGCGCAGGAAGGTCGACTTGCCGCAGCCGGACGGGCCGATCAGCGCCAACACCCGGTTTTCCTGGATGTCGAGATCGATGCCCCGCAGCGCCTGCTTGGTGCCGTAGAACACCTTCACCCCGTGGGCGGTCATCTTTTTGGGCAGGGCGGCAGTGGACGCCCGGTCCGGTTGCCGGTCGCCACGGGACCGCAGCTTCAGCGGGCTCGGGATGCTCATGGTGTTCACCACCGTCTCTCGAAAATCTTGCGCAGGATCACGGCCGCCCCGTTCAGCAGGATCAGGACGCCGAGCAGGATCAGGATCGCCGCCGAGGTGCGCTCGGTGAAGGCACGCTCGGGGCTGTCGGCCCACATGTAGATTTGCACCGGCAGCACCGTGGCGCTGTCGGTCAGACCGTGGGGGATGTCGACGATGAAGGCGACCATGCCGATCATCAGCAGCGGCGCCGTCTCGCCCAGCGCGCGGGCCATGCCGATGATGGTGCCGGTCAGAATGCCGGGCATCGCCAGCGGCAGCACATGGTGCAGCACCGTCTGCAGCGGCGAGGCGCCGATGCCCAGCGCCGCCTGAC
This sequence comes from Azospirillum sp. A1-3, assembly GCF_023806445.1. Taxonomy (NCBI): domain Bacteria; kingdom Pseudomonadati; phylum Pseudomonadota; class Alphaproteobacteria; order Rhodospirillales; family Azospirillaceae; genus Azospirillum; species Azospirillum sp. A1-3. Next base: position 2,581,396 of record NZ_JAMSLU010000001.1, on the reverse strand, counting down.
GGATCGACGGCGGCACCGCCTTCAACGCGACGCGGGAGGCGATGATGATGATCGGCAGCGTCATCAGCGCCATCACCAGCCCGCCGACCAGCGGGGCGGAGCGCGGCATGCCGAAGAAGCCCAGGAACACCGCCAGACCCAGCAAGCCGAAGATGATCGACGGCACCGCGGCGAGGTTGTTGATGTTCACCTCGATCAGGTCGGTCCAGCGGTTCTTCGGCGCGAACTCCTCCAGATAGACGGCGGCGGATATCCCGACCGGCACCGACAGCGCCATGGTCACCAGCAGCGTCAGCAGCGAGCCGACGATGGCGCCGCCGATGCCGGCCTGTTCCGGCTCGCGGCTGTCGCCGGCGGTGAACAGGGTGGTGTTGAAGCCCTGCGCCAGCGCGCCCGAGGCCAACAGCGCGTCGGCCGCCGCGACCTTGGCGTCGCTGAGGCCACGCTCGCCTTCCGGCAGGTCGCGGCGATAGCCGCCCTTCACCAGCTGGTCGATCTGGTCGTCGGCGCGGATCCAGACGGTCTGCGTCGTCCCGACCAGCGCCGGGTCCTTGGCGACCATCGCCTCCAGCTCATACGGCGCGCCCGACGACAGCAGGTCGTTCAGCACACGGCGGCCGGCGCGGTCGGTCACCTGCGGAAACTGGGCGTAGAGGGCGCGGCGCAGCAGGACGGTGTAATTGCGGTCGGCGACCTCCGCCGGGTCCAGCGTCACCTCCAGCCGGATGCGCGCCTCCAGGAAGGCACTGGCGCCCTTGGCGACGATGGAGCCCAGCAGCAGCAGCAGGATCAGTGCCGCCAGCGCCACCGCGGCGGCGCCGGCCAGCCGGAAGCGGCGCTCCGCGGCATGGCGGGCGCGCAGCCGGCGTGCGAAGGCTTCGCCGCGCAGGCGCGATTTCACGGGGGTTGTGGATGGCGTCACGGCCGCCACGTCCTGCTCGACGAGGTCAGTCATATTTTTCCCGATAGGTCCGGACCACCCGCAGGGCGACCATGTTGAGGCAGAGCGTGACGAGGAACAGCACGAGGCCAAGGCCGAAGGCCGACAGCGTCTTCGGGCTGTCGAACTCCTGGTCGCCGACCAGCAGCGTGGCGATCTGGGTGGTGACGGTGGTCACCGCCTGCAACGGGTTGGCGGTCAGGTTGGCGGTCAGGCCGGACGCCATGGTGACGATCATCGTCTCGCCGATGGCGCGGCTGATCGCCAGCATCACCGCGGCGACGATGCCGGGCAGCGCCGCCGGCAGCACCACCTGCCTGATGGTCTCCGACTTGGTGGCGCCGAGACCGTAGGAGCCGTCGCGCAAGGATTGCGGCACCGCGTTGATGACATCGTCCGACAGGGAGCTGACGAAGGGGATGATCATCACCCCCATGACGATGCCGGCCGCCAGCGCCGATTCCGAACTGACGTCCAACCCCAGCGCTTCGCCCACTGAACGCACGAAGGGCGCCATCGTCAGCGCGGCGAAGAAGCCGTAGACCACGGTCGGGATGCCGGCCAGGATCTCCAAAGCCGGCTTCAGCCAGGTGCGAACGCCGCGCCCGGCATATTCCGACATGTAGATCGCCGCCATCAGCCCGACCGGCACCGCCACCAGCATGGCGATGACGGTAATCAGCAGCGTGCCGGCGAACAGCGGGATCGCGCCGAAGGAGCCGCTGGACCCGACCTGATCGGCCCGCATCGCCATCTGCGGGCTCCAATGGGTGCCGAACAGGAAGTCGAGCGGCGAGACGACGGTGAAGAAGCGCAGCGCCTCGAACAGCAGTGACAGGACGATGCCGATCGTGGTCAGAATGGCGACCAGCGAGCAGACGACCAGCGCCACCCGCACCACCCGCTCCACCGCCGGACGGGCGCGCAGGTCGGGACCGATGCGGTGGCGGCCCCAGGCCAGCCCGGCGACGGCGAGGCTGGCGCCGACCGCCAGCAGGCTCCAGTCGGCAAGATCGCGCAAGGCGGCGTAGCGGCGGGCCGCCTCCGTCACCAGCGGATCGGCCTCACGCCCGGTGGCGATGCCGTGGGCGAGATTGAGGATGTCGGCCTTCAGCAGGGCGACCGACTGGCCGTCGCCGGTGGTCAGCCGGTCGGGCAATGATGACAGCACCAGTTGCATCGCCAGCCAGCCTTCCGACGCTGTCCAGGCGACGAACAGCAGCAGCGCAGGCAGACCGGCCCACAGCGCGACATAGACGCCGTGATAGGAGGGGACCGAATGCAGCTCCGCCACCCGTCCGCCGACCGACGACGCCGCGCGCGACCGGCCGATCAGGAAGCCGATCACGGTGAGCAGGGCCAGGATCAGGGCGAGGAGGGTCAGCTGCATGCGGGTCGCTTCGGCGGAAAAGAGGCAGGCGGAGAAGGGCTGGTCAGAACTGGAGCGGGGTCAGGTTGACCGCCTCGATGCGGGCGGCCTCGCGCAGCGCCTTCGGCTCCGGGATCAGGCCCTTGTCGACCAGATAGCCGTCGTCGCCCAACGCGCGTTCCGAGGTGTATTCGCCGATGAACTCGCGGATGCCCGGAATGACACCGGCATGGGCATTCTTGACATAGATGTAGAGCGGGCGCGCCAGCTCGTACTTTCCGGCGGCCACCGTCTCCGCCGTCAGGTCGACCCCGTCCATCTTCGCCGCCTGCAGCGTGTCACGGTTCTGGTCGAGATAGCTGTAGCCGAAGACGCCGAAGGCGTTGGGGTTGGCGGTCAGCTTCTGGACGATCAGATTGTCGTTTTCGCCGGCCTCGACATAGGCGCCGTCCTCGCGGATGGTCATGCAGGCGCGCTCACGGGCCTTTTCGTCGGGGACCGCCTTGGCGACCTCGGCCACCTTCTTGCAGCCTTCCAGCATCGCCAGCTCGTTGAAGGTGTCGCGCGTACCGGAGGTGGGCGGCGGACCCAGCACCTCGATCGCCGCCTTGGGCAGAGACGGGTCGATGTCGGACCACAGCCGGTAAGGATTGGCGACGAGCGCGCCATTCACCGGCACTTCCTTCGCCAGCGCCTTCCACAGCACGACGGTCGACAGCGACACCGGAGCGGCCTTTCTGGACGAGGCCAGGGCAATGCCGTCATAGCCGATCTTCAGCTCGGTGATCGTGGTGACGCCGTTGGCGGCGCACTGGTCGACTTCCGACTTCTTGATCCGGCGCGACGCGTTGGCGATGTCGGGATGGGCCGGGCCGACGCCGGCGCAGAACAGCTTCAGCCCACCACCGGTGCCGGTCGATTCGATCACCGGGGTCTTGAACTTGCCGGTCTTGCCGAAGGCCTCCGCCACCGCGGTGGTGAAGGGGAAGACGGTGGAGGAGCCCACCGCGCGGATCTGGTCGCGCGATTGCGCCGATGCGGGGGCGGCGGCGAGGCCGAGCGCCAAGGCCAGAGTCAGGGCCGGGGCGGTCGCGGCGAAGACATGCGTCCGGGTGGTCACGGGTGCCCCTCCTTGAGGAAACGGAGACTGGTCCATCGGAATGGCGCGGACCATAGACCGGGAGGGCGACCGAATGATTGCGTTTTTATGACACTTTCATGACGGCGTCACAGAATGATGGGTTTCTCTCACTCCCCACCGAATCCCCTGTCCCCCCCGGGGAGAGAGTTAGGGTGAGGGGGGAGCGCGGCGGGAGCTTTGGAGAACACACGCAGTGCTTCCCCCTCACCCCGGCCCTCTCCCCGGGGGGGAGAGGGAGAAACCGCCTCTCCCACCGCCGGCAGATAAACCGTGAAGGCGCTGCCCACCCCGACCTCGCTTTCGATGGTCAGCCGGCCACGGTGGCGGTTCAGGATGTGCTTGACGATGGCCAGCCCCAGCCCGGTGCCGCCCATGGCGCGGGATCGCGCGGCATCAACGCGGTAGAAGCGCTCGGTCAGGCGGGGCAGATGGGTGCGGGCGATGCCGTCGCCCCGGTCGCGCACCGACACCGACACCATCGCGGTGCCGCCACGCAACGCGCGCTTGTCCTTCACCGCACCGCCGGATGCGGGCAGGCCAGTGAAGCCCACCGCCGCTCCGTCGGCCAGCGCGACAGTGACGGTCACGTCGGTGTCCTCGCGCGTGTATTTGATCGCATTGCTGACGAGGTTCTGGAAGACCTGGGTCAACTGGTCCTCGTCGCCGACGACGGACGGCAGATCCTCCGGCGCTTCCAGCCGCAGGCGGATGCGGCGCTCCGCCGCCTTCAGCTGCAGCGCGGCGATGACGTTCTCCAACTCCTCCACCACATCGACCCAGCCGCTGGGCGGCATATGCTCGTCCAACTCGATGCGGGACAGCGACAGCAGGTCATTGACCAGCCGGGTCATGCGGCTGGCCTGGTCATGCATGATTGCCAGGAAGCGGCCCTGCGCCTCCGGATCGTCACGGGCGGGGCCGCGCAGAGTCTCGATGAAGCCCAGCAGCGAGGACAGCGGCGTGCGCAGTTCGTGGCTGGCGTTGGCGATGAAGTCGGCGCGCATCTGCTCCGACCGGCGGGCGGCGGTGACGTCATGCAGGGTCAGGATCGCCATGCGGGCGACGGTGGGCGGGCGCGGCGCCGACTCCTCCTCGATCTCGCCATCAAGCAGGGACGGATCGGGTTCGGGCACCAGCCGCTGGAAGGGCTTGACCTGCGCTTCGAAGCTGCGCTCCACCGGGACCGGCAGCGTGAACTCGATGATGCGGGACGCACCGCCGCGCAGAACCGAATCCACCGCTTCCAGCACCGCCGGCGTGCGCAGGCACGAAGAGAGGTCGCGGTCGACGACCTTGTCGCCGAACAGCTCCCGCGCGGTCCGGTTGGCGCGCACCACCTGCCGTTCGGCATCCATCAGCAGCAGCGGGGCGGGCAGGGCGTCGATCACCGCTTCGTCGGCGTCGAGCTGCATCCGCACGCTCTCGGCCCGGCGCAGGCCGACCCGGTGCAGACGGCCGATGGTCGCGGCCAGCGCCTTCAAGGCGGGCGGCGTGCCGGCCGGAGCCAGCGGCTCGTCGGTCTCGGCCAGCCGGGCAGCGTAGTCGGTCATCGCGTCGGCATCGCCGCGGTAGGTGCGCAGGACCAGGACCGCGCCCACCAGCGCCGCCGCAGCCGCGGCCAGCGCCAGCCCGCCATGCAGCGCCCCGGCATGGACCGCCCAGGCGAGCACAGCGGCCATCGGCACCAGCATCAGCAAGATCGCGGTCAACAGCGGGGCGGGCGGCAACGCCTTCGGGCGCATGGGGTCGGCACCGGGTTCGAGTGTGGAGCGGGGCGGGCAGCGTGACGGTCGGTCCTTTTGCACGGCCCTTCTACACCATCGTCGCGCACACCGCGCGACGGTCATAAAAGATTCATGGGTATGACAATGCGGTGGATCGTTGACTCCAATATCTTGGAGCAGCATTCTACCTTCATGGAAAGTGCTGGAAACGATATCGACAGCCGTCTCGCCACCCGATTGCGCGCGCTGCGGGCGGATCGGGGCCTGACGCTGGATGGTTTGGCCGAGCGCTCGGGCGTCAGCCGCTCGATGATCTCGCTGGTGGAACGGGGGGAGAGCAGCCCCACGGCCTCCGTGCTCGACCGGCTCGCCGCCGGGCTGGGGGTGACGCTGGCGGCCTTGTTCGCGGAAGCCGAGCGTGAGGACGCCAACCCGGTCGCCCGCCGCGCCGACCAGATCGCCTGGGTCGACCCCGCCACCGGCTATCGCCGCCGCAACCTGTCGCCGCCGGGCTATCCGTCGCCCATCGAACTGGTGGAGGTGGAGCTGCCGCCGGGCGCCCGCGTCTCCTACGACAGCGGCAACCGCGCCGCCACGGTGGAGCAGCAGGTCTATCTGCTGGGCGGCACCATCGAACTGACGGTGGGGGAGGTGACGCACCGGCTGTCCACCGGCGACTGCCTTGCCATGCGGCTCGATCGGCCGACCGGCTTCCACAATCCGACCGACCACACCGCCCGCTACATCGTGGCGCTGACCACCGACGGGCGCCTTGGCTTAAACGCGGTTAAACGCTGAAAGGAGCATGCGATGGACAGTGCCTGCCTTGACTCCGGCCAGCGAAGGGGGGAGAGCGGCGCCGCTGCCGTGACGGTGCGCGTGCTGTCTTCTGCCGAGGCTCACGCAGCCGTGCCGGGACTGACCGACCTACTGCTGGATTGCGTGGCGGGCGGTGCGTCGGTCAGCTTCATGGCGCCGCTCGACCGCGCCACCGCCGAGAGCTTCTGGGGCCAAGTGGTTGCCGGAGTGGAGCAGGGGAAGCGCATCCTGCTGGTGGCGGAGGACGGGGAAGGCGTGCTGGGCACCGTCCAGCTTGTGGTCGGCCAGCCGCCGAACCAGCCGCACCGGGCCGACCTGTCCAAGATGCTGGTCCACCGCCGCGCCCGCCGCCGTGGCGTCGGCGCCGCCCTGATGCAGGCGGCCGAGAACGCAGCTCGCGCCGCCGGCAAGACCCTGCTGGTGCTGGACACCGCCTCGCCCGAGGCCGAACGGCTGTATGAGCGGGCCGGCTGGGTGAAGGTCGGCGTCATCCCGAACTACGCCCTGTGGCCGCAGGGTGGGCTCTGCGATACAACGTATTTTTACAAGGCGCTGGGGTGAGGCCTGGGCTCTCCTTCTCCCCGCTGGAAAGAAGGTTGGGATGAGGGGGTTCGGCGCAGTCGAAGACGTTCGGCAAGTGCGTCCCCCTCACCCTGACCCTCTCCCCAGGGGGGAGAGGGGACTCACGGTTGGGGACGCCTCACCTCACCAGGGCAGCGAATCATGCGCCGCCAGCGCTGCGGCGGTGACGATGTCGTTGACCGAGGCGCCCATGGTGACGATCTGCGCCGGCTTGTCCAAACCGATCAGCAGCGGGCCGATCATCTGGCCGCCGGCCATCTTGTTCAGCAGCTTGGCCGAGATGTTGGCGGAATGCAGGCCGGGCATGATCAGCACGTTCGCCGGACCGGACAGCCGCGAGAACGGGTAGACCCGCTTCATCAGCTGATAGTCCAGCGCCACGTCGGCCGACATCTCGCCGTCATACTCGAAATCGACCCGGCGGCTGTCGAGGATCGACAGGGCTTCCCGCAGCGGATCGGTGTTCGGGTGCGGCGTCTGGCCGAAGTTGGAGAAGGAGAGCATCGCGATCCGCGGCTCGTGCCCCATCTGCCGGGCCTTGGCCGCGGCACCGACCGCGATGTCGGCCAGCGTCTTGCCGTCGGGACGGACATGGACGGTGGTGTCGGCGATGAAGACGGTTCGGCTGCGGGTGATGAACAGGTGCAGGCCAAACACCGGCTCGCTCGCCTTCGAGTCGATGACCCGGCGGATTTCCTCGTACGCGACGCCGAAGCTGCGGGTCAGGCCGGTCACCATGGCGTGGGCATCGCCCTGCGCCACCATGCAGGCGGCGAAGACGTTGCGGTCCTGGTTGACCATCCGCTGGCAGTCGCGCAGCAGGGCGCCCTTGCGCTGCAGGCGGCGGTACAGGTGGTCGGCATAGCGGCGGTTGGCGTCCGACAGGCGGGCGTTGTGGATTTCGAACTGGATGTGCGGCTGACCCATCGCCACCAGCTGTTCCTTGATGACCTCCTCGCGGCCGATCAGAACCGGGATGCCATAGCCGTGAGCGCGGAAGGCCATGGCGGCGCGGATCGTCCGCTCCTCCTCGCCCTCGGCGAAGACGACGCGGCGCGGGTTGGTCCGCACCTTCTCCAGGATCAGCTCCAGGCTGTCGGCGGTCGGATCCAGACGGGTGCGCAGGCTGTGCTTGTAGCTGGTCAGGTCGAGGATCGGCTTGCGCGCCACGCCGCTTTCCATCGCCGCCTGGGCGACGGCGGCCGGGACGGTGACGATCAGGCGCGGGTCGAAGGGCACCGGGATGATGTAGTCCGGGCCATAGCGCAGCCGGCGCCCGGAATAGGCGGCGTCGACCTCGTCCGGCACATCCTCGCGCGCCAGCGCCGCCAGCGCCTTGGCGGCGGCGACCTTCATCGCCTCGTTGATGGTGGTGGCGCGGACGTCCAGCGCGCCGCGGAACAGGTAGGGGAAGCCAAGGACGTTGTTGACCTGGTTCGGATAGTCGGAGCGTCCGGTCGCCACGATGGCGTCGGCGCGCACCGCCTTCACATCCTCCGGCGTGATCTCCGGATCGGGGTTGGCGAGGGCGAAGATGATCGGCTTGGCCGCCATCGACTTCACCATCTCCTGCGTCATCGCCCCCTTGGCCGACAGGCCGACGAACACGTCGGAGCCGGCCACCGCCTCTTCCAGCGTGCGCTTGTCGGTGTCGACGGCGAAGGACGACTTCCACTGGTTCATGCCGTTGGTGCGGCCGCGATAGACCACGCCCTTGGTGTCGCACAGGATGATGTTTTCACGTGAAACACCCATCGTGCAGAACAGCTCGGCGCAGGCGATGCCCGCCGCGCCGGCACCGTTCACCACCATCTTCACGTCTTCGATTCGGCGGCCGGTGATGTCGCAGGCGTTGATCAGGCCGGCGGCGGCGATGATCGCGGTGCCGTGCTGGTCGTCGTGGAAGACCGGGATGTCCAGCAGCTCGCGCAGCCGCTCCTCGATGATGAAGCAGTCGGGCGCCTTGATGTCTTCCAGGTTGATGCCGCCGAAGCTGGGGCCGAGGAAGCGCACGCAGTTGACGAACTCGTCCACGTCGCGGGTGTCGACCTCCAGGTCGATGCCGTCGACGTCGGCGAAGCGCTTGAACAGCACCGCCTTGCCTTCCATCACCGGCTTGCCGGCGAGCGCGCCCAGGTCGCCCAGACCCAGCACGGCCGTGCCGTTGGAGATGATGGCAACGATATTGCCCTTGGCCGTGTAGTCATAGGCAAGGGACGGATCCTCGGCGATGCGCAGGCAGGGCGCGGCGACGCCGGGCGAATAAGCCAGCGCCAGATCGCGCTGGGTGGTCAGCGGCTTGGTCGGAGTGATTTCCAGCTTGCCGGGCCGGCCGCTGGAATGCAGCAGCAGGGCCTCTTCGTCGGTGACGCGCTTGGTGTCGGACATGGATGTCGTGTTCCTCAACGGAGTGCTGATGCCCGTCGGTCTTCGTTGGTGCCTTTTGTGCGGTGCGCTGCCGACGGTGGGGTCGCGATGGTATACGCCGTACGCGCAACTCGCCAAGCCTCCATTGCCTGCTTTTTGTACGAATCATGCATTTTTTTGACGATTGGCGACACATCCAGTTTGCTTCACATCCTATCTGATCCGCTTTCCGTGCATGACCATGCCGGTTGGGAAGGCCGGGAAACGACTGGTATCATGCAGTGCGGAACACAACCGACGCGCTTATCCCTCCCGGAGCCGCCATCTTGTCCCTGGCCCCCAAATCTGCGGCCGCGCTGACGCCGGACGAGCGCCGCATCACGCTGGTGATCGCGGCGGTGCAGTTCATCAACATCCTCGATTTCATGATGGTGATGCCGCTCGGTCCCGACTTCGCCCGGGCGCTGAACATCCCGGCGGCACACATCGGCTATATCGGCGGCAGCTATACCGCCGCTGCGGCTTTGGCCGGGTTGATCGGCTCGATGCTGCTCGACCGCTTCGACCGGCGCCGGGCGCTTGCGGTCGCCATGGCCGGACTGATCGTCTCCACGGCATTGGGCGGGCTGGCCTGGGACTTTCCATCGCTGCTGGCGGCGCGTGTGCTGGCAGGCCTGTTCGGCGGCCCGGCCGTCGCGGTCGCCATCGCCACGGTGACCGATCAGGTGGCGCCGCAGCGGCGGGGGCAGGCGATGGGTGCAGTGATGTCGGCATTCTCGCTGTCGGCCATCGCCGGGGTGCCGGTGGGGCTGGAACTGGCGCTCTATGGCGGCTGGCGGCTGCCCTTCTTCGCGGTGGCCTTCGCCGGCCTGATCGTCGCCGTGGCCGCCATCGCCATCCTGCCGCCGCAGCGCGGCCATCTCGCCGGGGCAGGGGTGAAGACGGGGGCCTGGGTGCGGATGACGGCGCTGCTGTCGCGCCGCAAGGTCTGGTTGGCCTATGCCACCGTGGCGCTGGTGCAGGTTCAGCAGTTCATGATCGTCCCCAACATCGCCGCCTATGTGCAGGGCAATCTGGGCTTCCCGCGCGACCATTTGAGCCTGGTCTACATGACCGGCGGCACGCTGAGCTTCTTCGCTGCGCGTTGGGCCGGGCGGCTGGTCGACCGCCACGGCTCCAGCGCCGTCACCTTCGCCGCGACGGTGGGGCTGAGCCTGGTGATCTTCTTCGCCTTCATCGGCTACCGGCCCTGGATGCCGGTGCTGGGGCTGTTCCCCTTCTTCATGACCTTCGTCGGCATTCGCATGGTCGCCAACGGCGCCGCCTTCTCCCGCGTGCCGGACCCGCAGGAGCGTGCCGGATTCATGGCGCTGGTGTCGGCGGTGCAGCATCTCAGTTCCGCCTTCGGCGCCTTCCTGTCGGCCGAGATCCTGACCAACGGCGCCGACGGCCGGCTGGAGCATGTGACGACCATGGCGACCATCTCCATCTCCATTGGGCTTGCCGTGCCGCTGCTGACCCTGTGGCTGGAGCGGGCGACGCGCCCGGCATCGCTACCAATGATCGCCGACGCCGTGCTGGACGGAGGCGGGCAGAGCCGTTAGCTTGCCGCCGAACCGCAAACGACCTTCGGAATGATGCCCATGCGCCCCTCCGGCCGCGCCTTCGACCAACTGCGCACCGTCTCCCTCGAGCCCGGCTTCAGCCGCTATGCCGAGGGCTCCTGCATGGTGCGCTTCGGCAACACGCATGTGCTGTGCACCGCCAGCGTCGACGAGACGGTGCCGCGTTTCCTGAAGAACACCGGGCTCGGCTGGGTCACCGCCGAATACGGTATGCTGCCGCGCTCCACCCACAGCCGCACCGACCGCGAAGCGGCGAAGGGCAAGCAGTCCGGCCGCACCCAGGAAATTCAGCGCCTGATCGGCCGTGCGCTGCGCGCCGTCACCGACCGGTCGGCGATGGGCGAGAAGCAGATCAAGATCGACTGCGACGTCATCCAGGCCGACGGCGGCACCCGCACCGCCGCCATCACCGGCAGCTATGTCGCCCTGCATCTCGCCTTCCAGCATCTGATGCAGATCGGCGCGCTGAAGACCATGCCGCTGACCGATCAGGTCGCCGCCGTATCCTGCGGCCTCTATCAGGGCAACGCCGTGCTCGACCTCGACTATGACGAGGATTCCAAGGCGCAGGCCGACGCCAACTTCGTCCTGACCGGCAAGGCCGGCATCGTCGAAATCCAGGGCACCGCCGAGGAAACCCCCTTCTCCGAGCCGCAGTTCATGGAGCTGATGGCGCTCGCCCGCAAGGGCGTGAACGAGCTGGTGGCGTTGCAGAAGCAGGTCCTCGGCATCAAGTAAGCCGGCATCTGCCAGAGGTCCATCATCCAGAGGTCCGTTACCATGTCCGCTCCCCGCCGCTTCACCGGCGACACGCTCGTCATCGCCAGCCACAACAAGGGCAAGGTGCGCGAGATCGCCGACCTGCTCGGCCCCTATGTCGCCACCTTCACCTCGGCCGGGGAGCTGGGCCTGCCCGAACCGGAGGAGACCGGGACCACCTTCATCGCCAACGCGGAGCTGAAGGCGAAGGCCGCGGCATCCGCCGGCCATGTCGCGCTCGCCGATGACAGCGGGCTGGTGGTGCCGGCGCTGAACGGCGATCCCGGTATCTATTCCGCCCGCTGGGCCGGCCCGACCAAGGACTTCGCCATGGCGATGCGGAAGGTCGAGGACGGGATGGCAGGGAAGGCGGATCGCAGCGCCTATTTCGTCTGCGCCCTGTCGCTCGCCTGGCCGGACGGCCATGTCGAGACGGTGGAGGGCCGCTGCTACGGCACGCTGGTGTGGCCGCCGCGCGGTCCCCACGGCTTTGGCTATGACCCGATGTTCCTGCCGGACGGCCACGAGCTGTCTTTCGGCGAGATGGATCCGGCCAAGAAGCACGAGATGAGCCACCGCGCCGACGCCTTCCGCCAGCTGGTGGAGCGGTGCTTCCGGTGAGCGTTTCCGATCCTGGTTTTGCCGTCTACGTTCATTGGCCCTTCTGCAAGTCGAAGTGCCCCTATTGCGATTTCAACAGCCATGTCCGCGAGCGGGTCGACCATGACCGCTGGCGGGCAGGGCTGGTGCGCGAGCTGGATCATTACGCCGACCTTACCGCCGGCCGCACCGTCACCTCGATCTTCTTTGGCGGCGGCACCCCGTCGCTGATGGAGCCCTCGACCGTCGGTGCCGTCATCGACCGGGTTGCCCAACGCTGGCCGGTGGCCGACGGGCTGGAGGTGACGCTGGAGGCCAACCCGACCTCCGTCGAAGCCGACAAGTTCCGTGCCTTCCGCACAGCCGGGATCGACCGGGTTTCTCTGGGCATCCAGGCTCTGGACGACGCCAGCCTGAAGTTCCTCGGCCGCGAGCACAATGCGGCGGAGGCGACCGGCGCCATCGAACTGGCGGCGCAGACCTTCGACCGCTTTTCCTTCGACCTGATCTATGCCCGTCCCGGCCAGACGGTGGCGGCGTGGCAGGCGGAGTTGGCGCGGGCGCTGGACTACGCGGTCGGCCACCTGTCGGTCTATCAACTGACCATCGAGCAGGGCACGGCCTTCTATCCGCTCCATGCCCGTGGCGATCTGGTGCTGCCGGACGAGGATTTGGCCGGCGATCTTTATGAGGCGACGCAGAGCCAGTTGAGGACGGCCGGGCTGCCGGCCTACGAGATTTCCAACCATGCCCGCCCAGGCGAGGAAAGCCGCCACAACCTGACCTATTGGCGTTATGGCGACTATGTCGGCATCGGTCCCGGCGCCCATGGCCGGCTGACGCTGGACGGCGAGAAGTTCGCCACCCGCGCCCATCGCGCCCCGGAAATCTGGCTGGAACGGGTGGAGCGCGACGGGCATGGTGCCGCCGCCCCCGATCCCATCGACCGTGATGCCCGCGGCACCGAACTGCTGATGATGGGGCTGCGCCTGAGCGAGGGGGTGCGGCTTGCCCGTCTGGTGGAGGAAACCGGCCGGTCGTTGGACGATTTCGTGGATCCGGCAGCCTTGTCCCGCCTGATCGACGGCGGTTTCCTGACGCGCGATGCCGACCGTCTGGTTGCGACATCGGAGGGGCTACAGCGTCTGAACGCGGTGCTCGGCGCAATTCTGGCGTAAGATCCCTTGTCTTCAATCGGGAAAGGGCAGGGGATGCTCATCAGCCTGATCGTCGCTGCCGCAACGAACGATGTGATCGGCCGTGACGGCCGGCTTCCCTGGCATCTTCCCAGCGATCTACGCCGGTTCAGGGAATTGACGATGGGAAAACCGATCCTGATGGGTCGGAAAACCTGGGACTCCCTGCCGCGCCGCCCGCTGCCCGGCCGCGACAATCTGGTGGTGAGCCATCGGGGCCTCGTCGGCGAGCATGACGGCGCCCGCTGGTTCACCGGTCTCGGGGCAGCAGTGTCGTGGGCACAAGGCTCCGGTGCGGCCGAACTGTGCATCATCGGCGGTGCCGCTCTGTTCCGTGAGACACTGCCGATCGCCGATCGCCTGCACCTGACCCGCATCGAAAGCACAGTGGACGGCGACACGCTGATGCCGCCCATCGGAGCGGAATGGGCAGAGGTGTGGTCGAGCGCGCCCATGGAAGAGAATGGGCTGTTCTATCGCTACATCGACCTTCAAAAGGTGCGGGGGTAGGGGGCGAGCGCCCCCCTTAAGCCCGTTACTCTTCGCCGCCCAGCCGGTGCAGAACGTCGTCTAGCTGGTCGAGCGTCTGGTAATGGATGGTGATCGTCCCGCGTTGACCCTGCGGGTTGATTGCGACCTTCAGCCCGATGCGGGCAGAGATCTCCTCCTCCAGATTGATCAGGTCGACATCCTTCATCGCAGGGGCGGATCCGGCACCGCCAGCCGCGGCCTTGCCCTTCTTCGCCTTGGGTTGATCGCCACGCATCAGGTCTTCGGTCTGGCGGACGTTCAGGCCGCGCGTCACCACCTCGCGGGCGACGGCGGCCGGGTCCGGGGCGGTCAGCAGGGCACGGGCATGGCCGGCGGTCAGCGCACCATCCTGCACCATCGACTTGACCGGCTCCGGCAGGGCCAGCAGGCGCATCATGTTGGCGACATGGCTGCGGCTCTTCCCGACAGCGCGGGCCAGATCCTCCTGCGTGTGCTCGAACTCCTCCATCAGGCGACGATAGCCTTCTGCCTCTTCCAGCGGGGTCAGATCCTGGCGCTGGATGTTCTCGATCAGCGCGATTTCCAGCGCCTCACGGTCGCTGAGATCGCGGATGACGACCGGAACCTCATGCAGGCCGGCGATCTGCGCGGCGCGCCAGCGGCGTTCGCCGGCGATCAGCTCATAGGAATTGGCATCCTCGCCATCGCGGCGGACGAGGAGGGGCTGCAGGATTCCCTTGTCGCGAATGGAGTCGACAAGGCCCTGGATGGCCTCCTCGTCGAACTTCCGCCGCGGCTGGTACTTGCCGGGGTGCACGAACTCGATCGGCACCTGCTTGGACTGCCGCACCTTGTCGAGCGCCGAGTAATCCTCGGTCGCCTCGCCGAACAGAGCGGAAAGGCCACGGCCCAGGCTGGCGCGGCGGGCGCCCCCTTGCTTGGTGTCGTCGATCATGCGGTCAGTCTCTTCTCACGGCGCAGCACCTCGCCCGCCAGATGGATGTAGGCCTGGGATCCGGGGCAACGCATGTCGTAGATCAGCACCGGCTTGCCGTGGGACGGCGCCTCCGACACCTTGACGTTGCGCGGGATCACGGTGTCGTACACCTTCTCCCCGAAGAAGCCGCGGACGTCCGCCGCCACCATGTCCGACAGGTTGTTGCGCTTGTCGAACATCGTCAGCACGACGCCGTGGATGTCCAGGTTCGGGTTGAAGGCGCGCTTCACCCGCTCGATGGTGCGGACCAGATGGCTGAGACCCTCCAGCGCGTAGAACTCGCACTGCAGGGGAACCATCACCGCATGCGACGCCACGAGCGCATTCAGCGTCAGCAGGCCCAGCGCCGGCGGGCAGTCGATCAGGACGTAATCATACTCCAGCGCGCTGTTGGCGACGGCCTCGCGCAGGCGGAACTCGCGGCGCTCGGCACCGACCAGCTCGATCTCCGCGCCCGACAGATCGACCGACGAGGTGATGATCGACAGGTTCGGCACCGAGGAGGGGGTCGCGGCCTGCTCCAGCGATACGTCGTCGAACAGCACGTCATAGATGCCGACGCGGCGGTCCGAGCGGGGGATGCCAAGACCGGTGGACGCGTTGCCCTGCGGGTCGAGGTCGATCACCAGCACCCGCTTGCCGATGACTGCGAGCGCGGTGGCGAGGTTGATCGTCGTCGTGGTCTTGCCCACGCCGCCCTTCTGGTTGGCAATCGCAACCACGCGGGCAAGGGGACGGGTGACGGCAGACATGGCAGCCTCTCGGGAGTCCGGTTGGCGGGAAGAGGGCGGGGGAACGGTGTCAGGCACGATCTTCACGCACGCTCAAGATGGCTCACACGCAGGATGGTCCCGCTCGGATCGGTGCGGCTGTCGAATCGCTCGGGAACCAGTGTCCAATATTGCGTTGCAGCGGTCAATTCGTCGTCCAGAGCCGCGCCCTTCAGGAACAGGCACTTGCCGCGCGATCCGATGAAGGGATGGGCCCAGGCGAACAGGTCGGCCAGCGGCGCCAGGGCACGGGCGGTGACGACATCGGCGTCGATGCCGGTGACGGTTTCGATCCGCTTGGTGTGGACGGTGACCGGCGCCTCGCAGACCCGGGCGACCTCGCGCAGGAAGGCGCATTTGCGCACGTCGCTCTCGATCAGATGCACCTGCGGCACGCCGAGAATGGCGAGCACCAGACCGGGAAAGCCGGCGCCGCTGCCGAGATCGACCAGTACCCGCACGCCGTCCGGCAGCAGGGGATGGAGTTGGGCGGAGTCGAGGAAGTGACGCTTCCAGGCATCCGGCAGGGTGGAGGGGCCGACCAGATTGATCTTCGGCTGCCACTTGCGCAGCAGAGCCTCGTAGGCGATCAGGCGGTCGAGCGTTTCACGTGAAACACCCGTGGCCTCCTGAAATGCAACCGCATCGAACCCGCTCATTCCGCAGCCACCCCGGACGGTTCCACATCGCGCCGCTTCACGTGGCGGAGCAGGGCGACCAGCGCCGCCGGGGTCATGCCGGGGATGCGGGCCGCAGCGCCCAGCGTCGCCGGGCGTGACTGGCGCAGCTTCTGCCGGATTTCCGCCGACAGGCTGCCGATGCCGTCGACATCGAGATCGTCGGGCAGGGCGAGCGACTCGTCCTTGCGGAAGGCGCGGATGTCGGCCTCCTGCCGGCCGAGATAGCCGGCATATTTGCCGTCGATCTCCAGCTGCTCGGCAATCTCCGGCGCGATCCCGCCAAGCTCCGGCCACAGTCGGGCGAGGGCGGCAAGGTCAATGTCGGGATAACGCAGCAGGTCGGCGGCACTGCGGCGCACGCCGTCCTGGTTCACCGCGACCCCCTGGCGGGAGAGTTCGGCCGGCGTCGCCTGCAGTGAGGCGACCAGCGCACGCCCCGCAGACAGAGCGGCGCTCTTCGCGGCGAAGACATCACGCCGCTCGGAACCGACGCAGCCGATGGCGACACCCTTGTCGGTCAGCCGCTGGTCGGCATTGTCGGCGCGCAGCAGCAGCCGGTATTCGGCGCGCGAGGTGAACATGCGGTAGGGCTCGTTGGTGCCCCGGCCGATCAGGTCGTCGATCAGCACGCCGATATAGGCGTCGGCGCGGTCGAGGACGAAGCCGTCGCGGTTGCCGCTCGCCGCCAGAGCGGCGTTGATGCCGGCCATCAGGCCCTGGGCCGCGGCCTCTTCATAGCCGGTGGTGCCATTGATCTGGCCGGCCAGGAACAGGCACGGCGCCCGGCGAGTCTCCAGCGTCGGCTTCAGCTCGCGCGGATCGACATAGTCGTATTCGATGGCGTAGCCGGGGCGGATCATCACCACCTTCTCCAGCCCCGGCATGCTGGCGAGGATGCCGAGCTGCACGTCACGGGGTAGGGAGGTCGAGATGCCGTTCGGGTAGACGGTGGGATCGTCCAGCCCTTCCGGTTCGAGGAAGATCTGGTGCTTCTCCTTCTCGGCGAAGCGGACAACCTTGTCCTCGATGGAGGGGCAGTAGCGCGGACCCGTACCGGTGATCTGGCCGGAATACATCGGGGCGCGATGCAGGTTGGCACGGATCAGCGCATGGGCATCCGGCGTCGTCCAGGTGATCGCGCAATCGATCTGCGGCGTGTCGATCCGCTCCGTTATATAGGAGAAGGGCGGGGGCGGCGTGTCGCCCGGCTGCTTCTCCAGCGCGTCCCAATCGATGGTGCGGCCGTCGAGCCGGGGGGGCGTTCCGGTCTTCAGCCGGCCGAGCGGGAAGCCGATACGAGCCAGCGTGTCGGACAGGCCAATAGAGGGCGCCTCGCCAACGCGGCCGGCGGGGGTGCGCTCCTCACCGATGTGGATCAGGCCGCGCAGGAAGGTGCCGGTGGTCAGCACCACCGCACCGGCGCGGATGGACTCGCCGGCCCCGGTAACGACACCGGTGATGCGATGGTCGGCGTCGACGATCAGGTCCTCGGCGCCGCCGGCTTCGATGAACAGGTTCTCCTGCTCGGCCAGCAGCGACTGCATCGCCTGACGATAGAGCTTGCGGTCGGCCTGGGCGCGCGGGCCGCGGACGGCGGGACCCTTGCTGCGGTTCAGGATGCGGAACTGGATGCCGCCGCGGTCGATGGCCTTCGCCATCACACCGTCCAGCGCATCGATCTCTCGCACCAGATGGCCCTTGGCCAAGCCGCCAATGGCGGGGTTGCAGGACATCTCGCCGATGGTTTCGACCTTGTGGGTCAGCAGGAGCGTACGCGCACCCATGCGCGCTGCCGCCGCAGCCGCCTCACAGCCGGCGTGACCGCCGCCGACAACGATGACATCAAAGTTCCGCATGCGCGGGACCATAGCCGAATGGCCGCACGGATCCAAGAGGCGGGGCAGGGACAAGTGAGGCGCATCAGCGCTGTTTCACGTGAAACACCCCCTCACCTGCCGCCGTCACTTGCCGATACAGAAGTCACGGAAGATCACATCCAGCAGATCCTCCACATCCACCCGCCCGGTAATCCGTCCCAGCGCCCGGCTGGCGAGACGCACATCCTCCGCCGCCAGCTCCGGCAGCGGCGCGTCGAGCGCGCGCAGCAGTGACTCCCGGCATTCCATTAACGCGGCACGATGGCGGGCGCGGGTCAGAGACGGAGCGCTGCCGATGGCGAGCCGATCGGCGCTGAATGCCGTCAGCTTTTCCTCCAACGTCTTCAGACCGGTGCCGGTGTGGGCAGAGACCAGGATCGGGGCCAGATCCGGTCGCAGGTCGGTGGCCGTCGCGAGGTCAGTCTTGTTGAACACCACCACGGTGTCGCGGTCGATCAGGCCCAGCGTCGCCGGGTCGAGATCGGGCAGGGTGGTGGCGTCGAACACCGCCACCTTCACGTCGGCCCGCGCCGCCCGGTCGCGGGCGCGGCGGATGCCTTCCTCTTCGACTTCATCGGCAGCAGCTTCGCGCAAGCCTGCGGTGTCGGCCAGCACGACCGGATAGCCGCCGAGGTCGAGATGCACCTCAATGATGTCGCGGGTGGTGCCGGCGCGGGCGGAGACGATGGCGGCCTCGCGTCGGGCAAGAGTGTTCAGCAGGCTCGACTTGCCGGCGTTCGGCGCGCCGACGATGGCGATGTGCAGACCTTCGCGCAGACGCTCGCCCCGTCCACCGTCATCGAGATGCGCTGCGATCTCATCAGCCAATCCGGCGATCACCGGACGGACGGCATCGGCGATACCGCCGGGCAGATCGTCTTCGGCGAAGTCGATGTCGGCCTCGATATGGGCAAGAGCGCGGGTCAGCCGCTCCCGCCAGCCGTCATAGAGTTTGCCGAGCGCACCTTCCATCTGCCGCAACGCCTGCCGGCGCTGGGCATTGGTCTCTGCATCGATCAGGTCGGCGACCGCTTCGGCCTCCGTCAGGTCGAGCTTGCCGTTCTCGAAAGCGCGGCGGGTGAACTCGCCGGGTTCCGCCAGCCGCAGGCCGGGCAGGGTGGCGAGCGCCTCGATCACGCCGGTGACGACGGCGCGGCCACCATGCAGGTGCAACTCCACCACATCCTCGCCGGTGAAGCTGGCGGGGGCGGTGAAGCGCAGGACCAGTGCGTCGTCCAGCGCGTCGCCGGTGCGCGGGTCGCGCAGCTTGGTCAGCACGGCCCGACGTGGTGCGGGCAGAGGGCGACCGGTCAGCGCCGCGAGGGCGGATCCGGCCTCGGGTCCCGAAATGCGAACCACCGCCACACCGGAGCGGCCAGGGGCGGTGGCGAGAGCGTAGATGGTGGTCGTGAACATCGGGGATGGATCAGCCGCGCTGCTCGGGCCGCAGCTCCCGCTGCTCCGGCGTCAGCATCAGGCGTTCGACGCGGCGGCCTTCGACCAGATGGGTCTGCAGGATTTCGTCGACGTCGCCGGTGCTGTGGTAGGTGTACCAGACACCTTCCGGATAGATCACCAGCGTCGGGCCCAGCTCGCAGCGGTCGAGGCAACCGGCGGAATTGATCCGCACCTTGCCGTCGAAGCCGAGTTCACGGGCGCGGGCCTTCATATAGTCGCGCAGCTTTTCCGACCCGTGGGCGGCGCAGGAGCCGCGCTTGTGCCCATCGGGACGGCGGTTGGTGCAGCAGAAGACATGGGCTTCGAAATAGGGCTTTTGTGATTCAAGAGTTTGGTCGGTCACTTTCTTCCTTCCTGACCCAGGGCTGACGCCATCTGGGACCAAAACATCTTCTGCATCTGCTCCATGCCCTGGATACCGGCGGGGAGCCAGGTCTTCAGCATGGTCTCCGGGTCCATGGCCTGCAGGTTCGCACGCATGCGCTCCTGGATCTCCTGCATCATGGCATCCTGCATCGGCTTCACATCGGGCAGGCCCAGGAAGTGCCGGGCCTCGTCCGGGGTGCAGTCGATGTCGACGGTGATTTTCATGGGAACCCCCTCCAGACCCGGATCGGGTGCCGGATCCGGCACCGTTGCAGGCATTGGCCGTGTTGATTTTGGGGTTGAGCGCCGCGGCGGCTCATGCCCCACTATACAGATAGGATGCACTGGCGCAACGCCACCCCGGCGCCACCTATTGTCTAACGACACACCAACAGATCGGACACCGCCATGCCCGCCACTCCGTTGGGCGCGAACCTGCTAGGCCGGGAGACGAGCCCCTATCTGCTGCAGCACAAGGACAACCCGGTGCACTGGATGCCCTGGGGGCCGGAGGCCTTCGCCCGTGCCAAGGCGGAGAACAAGCCGGTGCTGCTGTCGGTCGGCTATGCCGCCTGCCACTGGTGCCACGTTATGGCGCATGAGAGCTTCGAGAATCCCGAGATCGCCGGGCTGATGAACGAGCTGTTCGTCAACATCAAGGTCGACCGGGAAGAGCGGCCGGATCTCGACACCATCTATCAGTCGGCGTTGGCGCTGCTGGGACAGCAGGGCGGTTGGCCGCTGACCATGTTCCTGACGCCGGATGCGGAGCCCTTCTGGGGCGGCACCTATTTCCCGCCGGCTCCGCGTTATGGCCGGGCCGGCTTCCCCGACGTGCTGCGCGGCATCGCGGGCACCTTTGCCAATGAGTCTGACAAGGTCGGCAAGAATGTCGACGCGCTGAAATCGGCGCTCGCGGGAATGGGAGAGAACCGGTCGGCCGGCGCCGTCGATGCCGGGGTGCTGGATCAGGTGGCGCAACGGCTGCTGCGGGAGGTCGACCCGATCCATGGCGGCATCGGCAGCGCGCCGAAATTCCCGCAGGTGCCGCTGTTCGAACTGCTGTGGCGGGCATGGCAGCGCACCGGGCGCGAACCCTTCCGCGAGGCGGTGACCCACACGCTGGCCAACATGGCGCAGGGCGGCATCTACGATCATCTCGGCGGCGGCTTCGCCCGCTATTCCGTCGATGAACGCTGGCTGGTGCCGCATTTCGAGAAGATGCTCTACGACAACGCGGAGCTGCTCGACCTGATGACGCTGGTCTGGCAGGAGACGCGCGATCCGCTGCTGGAAACCCGCATCCGCGAGACGGTCGGCTGGCTGCTGCGCGAGATGATCGCCGACGGTGGCGGCTTCGCCGCGACGCTCGACGCCGACAGCGAGGGCGAAGAGGGACTCTTCTATATATGGCAGGACCATGAGGTCGACCGGCTGCTCGGTCCCGCTCTCGGCGACAACGGTCTGGCGACGTTTAAGCGCGTTTACGAGGTGCTGCCCCAGGGCAATTGGGAGGGCGTCACCATCCTGAACCGGCTGGGCGGCCTGACCCTGGCCGACGACGCCACCGAGGCGACGCTCGCCAAGGGCCGGGAGATCCTGTTGCGGGCGCGGGCCAAGCGGGTGCGGCCAGGCTGGGACGACAAGGTGCTGGCCGACTGGAACGGCCTGATGATCGCGGCGCTGACCCATGCCGCCCTGGCGCTGGACGAGCCGGACTGGCTGGACGCCGCCGGCCGCGCCTTCGCCTTCGTCCGCGACCGGATGGATACAGGCGGGCGGCTTTGCCACAGCTGGCGGCACGGGCAGGGCAAGCATGCGGGGATGCTCGACGATTACGCCCAGATGGCGCGCGCCGCCCTGGCGTTGCACGAGGCGACCGGGGATCCGGCGGCGCTCGATCAGGCGAAGATTTGGGCGGCGACGCTCGACGCCCATTTCTGGGACAGCGCCAACGGCGGCTATTTCTTCACCGCCGACGATGCCGAAGGGCTGATCGTCCGAACCAAGAGCGTCTACGACAACGCCACGCCCAGCGGCAACGGCACCATGCTGGCGGTGCTGACCACGCTGTTCCAGCGCACCGGCGAGGATGCCTATCGCGAGCGGGCAGAGGCACTCGCCGCCGCCTTCTCGGGGGAGTTGACACGCAACTTCTTCCCGCTGCCAACCTTCCTGAACGCGGTGGAGCTGATGACGGCACCGCTGCAGATCGTCATCGTCGGACCGCCCAAGGCGGCGGAAACGGAGGCGCTGCGCCGCACCGTGCTGGACCGCTCGCTGCCCAACCGTATCCTGACCGTGCTGGCGCCCAAGGGGGATTTTCCAGCGGATCTGCCCGCCAATCATCCGGCCCAGGGGAAGGGGATGCGCGACGGGACGGCCACCGCCTATGTCTGCCGCGGCATGACTTGTTCGGCCCCGGTGACGGCGCCGGCGGATCTGGCGGCGCTTCTGGGAACGAAAAGCTGACTTCCGGGGAGGAAACCATGGCGCGTCTTTCCATCGACAGCCCGCTGGGGCCCCTGATGCTGAGCGGGGACGGATCCGCCCTCACCTCGGTCGGCTGGGGCCGCTTCGACCATGACGAACCCGATGCGGTGCTGGCCGAGACGGCGCGCCAGCTGGAGGCCTATTTCACGGGACGGCTCCAGCGCTTCGACCTGCCGCTGAAGCCGGCAGGTACCGCCTTCCGGCGCAACGTCTGGGACGCGATGCTGGCGATCCCCTATGGCGGCACCGCGACCTATGGCGGGATGGCGAAGATGCTGGGCAGCGGGCCACGCGCGGTCGGCGGGGCCTGCGGCGCCAATCCGATCCCGATCATCATTCCCTGTCATCGGGTGCTGGCGAGCGGCGGAGCGCCCGGCGGCTATTCCGGCCATGGCGGGCTGGACACCAAGGCGTGGCTGCTGGCGCTGGAACGCCGGCATGCCGGCGTGGGGCAGGGCAACGGTGCGGCGGCGGAGCAATTCGCGTTGCTCTGAGACGCCTGAGACCTCGAAAAAGAAGGGAGACGAAACCACCATGGTTCATGCAATCCGCATCCACGAGCACGGTGGGCCGGAGGTTCTGCGCTGGGACGAGATCGAGGTCGGAGAGCCCGGTCCTGGTCAGGTGCGCATCCGCCAGACCGCGGTCGGACTGAACTACATCGACACCTACCACCGCTCCGGCGCCTACAAGCTGCCGGATCTGCCGGCGGTGATCGGCATGGCGGGCACCGGCGTTGTCGAGGCGTTGGGGCCGGACGTCACCACGCTGAAAATCGGCGACCGCGTCGGCTACGCCATGTCGATCGGCGCTTACGCCGAGAGCCGCCTGATCGCCGCCGACCGGCTGGTGCCGCTGCCGAGCTGGCTCGACGAGCAGGCGACCGCCGCCACGCTGCTCCAGGGGTTGACCGCGCAGTATCTGCTGCGCAGCACCTATGTGGTCCAGCCCGGCGATACCATCCTGGTGCAGGCCGCCGCAGGCGGAGTGGGGCTGCTGCTATGCTCCTGGGCGCGCCATCTCGGCGTCACGGTGATCGGCACCGTCGGGTCGGAGGAGAAGGCCGAACTGGCGAAGGCCCATGGCTGTCACCACACCATCGACTACACCCGTGAGGATTTCGTCCAGCGGGTAAAGGACCTAACGGACGGGCAGGGCGTGCCGGTGGTCTATGACGGCGTCGGCAAGACGACCTTCCTGAAGGGGCTGGACTGCCTGCGGCCGCGTGGGCTGATGGTGCTGTTCGGCGCCGCGTCTGGCACGCCGGCGCCGCTGGATCTGGGGCTGCTGGCGACGAAGGGGTCGCTCTATGTGACTCGGCCGACGCTGGCGACCTACACCGCCAAGCGGGAGGATTTGATGGCGTCCGCCGCAGATCTGTTCGACGCGGTGAAGAATGGCGGGGTGACCTTCACGGTGAACCAGCGCTTTGCGCTGAAGGACACGGCGGAGGCGCACCGGGCGCTTGAGGCGCGGGCGACGACAGGGTCGACGGTGCTGGTGCCGTAAGGTTTCGGCTGGCGAATGCCCCCACCCTAACCCTCTCTCGCGGAACGCGGGGGAGGGTCGGTGAGGGGGCATTCAGTGGAGCTACTCCACTGCCCAGAGCGGGTTCTTGATCTTCTTCAGCATCTCCGCATGCGCCGCGGCCTCGTCGTCGCTGAGGGCGAAGACGCGGGCTTCGCGGAAGGGGCGGTCGATACGGACCGGACCGGCGGGACCACTCTTCGATGCCGGACCGCCGGCAAAGGACAGGCCGGTTTGCCGGCCGCCCAGCAGCTCCAGATAAACCTCGGCCAGCAGTTGGGCGTCGAGAAGCGCGCCGTGCAGGGTGCGGTTTGAGTTGTCGACGCCGAAGCGCTTGCACAGCGCATCCAGGGTGGCGGGCGAGCCGGGGAACTTCTGCCGGGCCATCAGCAGCGTGTCGATGGCGCGGTCCTTCGGCATCACCGGATGGCCGGCGATCTTCAGCTCCCAATTCAGGAAGTGCATATCGAAGGCGGCGTTGTGGATCACCAGCGGGGCGTCACCGATGAAGGCGACGAAGTCGGCGGCCACGTCGTTGAACAGCGGCTTGTCGGCCAGGAATTCCGAACTCAGCCCATGGACGGCGAAGGCCTCCGGCGGCATGTCGCGTTCGGGGTTGAGGTAGACGTGGAAGCGTTCACCAGTGGCGAGGTGGTTGACCAGTTCGATGCAGCCGATCTCGACCAGCCGGTGACCCTCCTCCGGCTTGAAGCCCGTGGTTTCGGTGTCGAGAACGATTTCACGCATGATGGATCTGCCCTGGTTGATAGCCGCGCGGCGGCCAGTGCCTGCCCGGCCGCCGTGCCATCCGATGTTGTCTGACTTGGCGCACAATGCCCTGAAGTGCCCGCTGCGTCACCAGCCGACCGGCACCCGTCGGCACGACATAGTCGGCACGGCGACGTTTCTCCGCATCCGGCATCTGGCGGGCGAGGATACCGGCGAACTTCTCCGCCGTCATGCCCGGCCGGGCCAGCACGCGGGCGCGCTGGACGGCGAAGGGTGCGGAGACGACGATGGTGGCATCGACGCGCCGCTCGCCATGGGTCTCGAACAGCAAAGGGATGTCCAGAACGGCGATCTTCGCGCCACGCCGTGCGGCTCGCGCGAGGAAGTCGCGCTGCGCCGCCTGGACCATCGGGTGCAGGATCGCCTCCAGCCGCTTCAGCGCATCGGCATCGCGGAACACCGCCGCCCCCAGCGCCGGGCGGCTGACCGCGCCGTCGATCACCACGCCGGGGAAGGCGGCGTCGATGGCCGGCACCGCCCGGCCGCCCCGGCCGAGCAGCCCATGCACCACCGCATCGGAATCGCAGACCGGGGCACCCATCGCCTGCAGCATGCGGGCGGCGGTGCTCTTGCCCATGCCGATGGAGCCGGTCAGACCCAGCACGATCATGACCCGAGCCTCAGCCTTCCAGGACGAAACGGGTCAGTTCCGGCGTCACCTGCGGCTCGACGCCGAACCAGGCCTTGAAGCCGGGACGCGCCTGATGCAGCAGCATACCGATGCCGCCGGCCATCGGGTTGCCACGCGCCCTGGCCTCGGCCAGCAGCGGGGTTTCCAGCGGCACATAGACGATGTCGTTGACGACAGCCGAGACGGGCAGGGCGCGCAAAGGCAGGTCAAGCGCCGGCTGCCCCGCCATGCCCTGGGTGGTGGTGTTGACCAGCAGAGCGGCGCCTTCGAGCGCGGTTTCACGTGAAACCCAATCCACCACCGTCACACCGCCATTCAGGCCGGCCGCGGCCAGATCCGCCGCCAATTCCTCGGCGCGGGCGCGGGTGCGGTTGACCAGACGGACCTCCGGCGCACCGGCGTCGAGCAGGGCGACCACCACGGCGCGGGCGGCACCGCCGGCACCGATCACCACCGCCGGGCCACGCTCCGCTGTCCAGCCCGGCTGTTCGGCGCGCAGATTCTCGATGAAGCCGAAGCCGTCGGTGTTGCCGCCTTCCAGCGCGCCGTCCTCCGCCACCACGATGGTGTTGACGGCGCCCATGCGCCGCGCGGTTTCGTCCAGCCGGTCGACGGTGCGGAAAGCGATCTCCTTATGCGGGACGGTGACGTTGCAGCCGCGAAAGCCGAGCGCGGGCAGGGCGCGGATCGCCTGTTCCGCGCGCTCGGGCGCCACCGCCAGCGGCACATAGGCGCCATCGATCCCATACTGGCGCAGCCAGAATCCATGCAGCCGGGGCGACCGCGAATGGCTGATCGGCCAGCCCATCACACCGGCGATCTTGGCCTTGCCGCTGATAAAGTGACCTGCCGTCATTCCTTGCCCACTCCATGCACGCGCAGAAAGCCGAGCAGCGGCAGAAGCGGCAGCCCGAGGATGGTGAAGAAGTCGCCCTCAACCCGATGGAACAGCTGCGCCCCCAGCCCTTCCAGCTGATAGGCGCCGACCGAATGCAGCACGTCGTCGCCGACACAGGTAAGATAGTCGTCGAGGAAGGCTTCGGAGAAATTGCGCATGGTCAGGCGGGCACTGTCGATCTGGTGCCACATCCGTTCGCCGTTGCGCACCACCACGGCACAGCTGACCAGCCGGTGGGTCTTGCCGCGCAGATCGAGAAGCTGGGCGCGCGCCGCGGCGCGGTCGGCCGGCTTGTCGAACCAGCGCCCCTCGCATTCCAGCATCTGGTCGGCACCGACCACTAGCGCACCGGGGTGGCGGCGGGTGATGCGCTGGGCCTTCAGCTCGGCCAGGGCCTCGGCGACGATGTCGGCGGAGACGCCCTCCGCCCGGCCGGCGGCCTTCACCTCGTCCTCGTCGACCAGCGGCTTGTCGAGGATCGCTGTCACACCGGCCTGCTCCAGCATCGCCGCCCGCGTGCGCGAACCCGACGCCAGGACGAGCTTGGGAGCCGTGCTCACGTCTTCTTTCCTTCCGGGCTGAAGTTGGCGCTCTGGCGGCGGGCGAGCAGCATCATGATCTCGGCCGCTGTCTCTTCGATGGAGCGGCGGGATACGTCGATCACCGGCCAGCCACGCCGGCTGAACAGGCGTCGCGCCTCCTGAACCTCGGCGCGGACCAGCTCGGGGTCGGCGTAGCTGGAGCCCTCGCCCTGGTTCAGCAGCTTCAGACGGTTGCGGCGGATCTGCACCAGCCGATCGGGATCCTTGGTCAGCCCGACGATCAGCGGCCGGGTCAGCAGGTCCAGTTCCGCCGGCAGCGGGCTGCCCGGCACCAGCGGGATGTTGGCCGCCTTGATGCCGCGGTTGGCCAGATAGATGCAGGTCGGCGTCTTGGAACTGCGCGACACGCCGATCAGCACCACGTCGGCCTCGTGCAGGTCCCAGTTCGACTGGCCGTCGTCGTGGGACAGGGCGAAATCGACCGCGTCGATCCGGCTGAAATACTCGGCGTCCAGCACATGCTGGCGGCCGGGCTGGCGCTGCGATTCCACGCCCAGGAAGGCGGCAAGCGCGTTGATCAGCGGATCGAGCACGGGGATGCAGGGGACCTGCATCTCGCGGCAGAAATCCTGCAGGCGGCGACGCAGCGTCTCGTCGACCAGCGTGAACATCACCAGCCCGTGGTTGTCCCGAATCCCCTCCAGCACGAGGTCGAGCTGGCGGTCGGTCCGCACCAGATTCCAGAAATGCTCGATGGGACGCACGTCGTCGAACTGGATGACGCAGGCGCGCGCCACGCTGTTGATGGTCTCGCCCGTCGCATCGGACACGAGATGTAGGTGGAACTCTTTCATCCGTCCCCAACATTCTGTGGAGAACCCGGCCCAGATCTGTGGACAACCGGATCCGCCTTCGTTTCGTCCCGACCGGGGGACTCCTCCTCCCCGATACGGCCAAGCGCGGAACAACTCCGCCGACCGCTTCGGAAGCTGGGAAGATCCGGCCCCGTCCGCCCTGTTATCCACGGGACTCCCGTTCGTCCAGCTATAGCATTTCCGCCGTTTCCGACGGTAGTGCTCCGAATCGTCCACAGATCCGCGCACATGGACGCACAAGCCCCCGGATCTGTGGATAGATTCTCTTGAGTCGGGGATCACCGTTATCCACAGGCATCCACCTCATCCTCTTCCTTTCTCCCTTTAAAAAATATAGTGAAGAAGAGGGGATAAACCCGTCCCGGAATCCGGCGCGGAATCGGCGCTGGAATCGCAGGGTTTCAGATTCGCACGTCCCAGATTCGCAAAGCCAAGGAACGCACCGTCTTGTCCGCCACCAGCTCCGACGTCCAGAATCAGGCTTCCCAGCCTGCCCTGAAGCCGATGCTCGCCGCCCTGGCGGGAGAGGTGCGGGCGCGTCCGCCCTTCTGGCTGATGCGTCAGGCCGGACGCTATCTGCCGGAATATCGCGAGCTGCGGGCGAAGGCCGGCAGCTTCCTCGACCTCTGCTACAATCCCGACTTCGCGGTCGAGGTGACTTTGCAGCCGCTGCGCCGCTACGGCATGGACGCGGCGATTCTGTTCTCCGACATCCTGGTGGTGCCGCATGCCCTGGGGCAGCCGCTGGCCTATCTGGAAGGGGAGGGGCCGAAGCTGGATCCGGTCCGCAACGTGGAGGACCTGAAGCGCCTGTCGCGCGACCGCTTCCACGAGACGCTGGCGCCGGTCTACGAGACGGTGCGCCGGCTCTCCACCGCGATTCCGGACGGGACGACGCTGATCGGCTTTGCGGGGGCTCCCTGGACCATCGCCTGCTACATGGTCGAAGGGGCGGGCTCCAAGGAGTATGCGCACGTCAAGCGCTGGGCCTATGGCGACCCGGCGGGATTCGGCCAGCTGATCGACCTGATCGTCGAGGTGACCGCCGACTATCTCTGCCGCCAGATCGAGGCGGGGGCCGAAGTGGTGCAGCTGTTCGACAGCTGGGCCGGCGTGCTGCCGGTGGCGGAGTTCCGCCGCTGGGTGATCGAGCCGACGCGGCGGATCGTCGCATTGGTGAAGGCGAAGCACCCGAACACCCCGGTCATCGGCTTCCCGCGCGGGGCCGGCCACGCCTATGAGGAATACGTCACCGAGGCTCGTGTGGACGCCGTCGGTCTCGACACCACCGTCCCGCCGGTGTGGGCGGCGCAGACTCTCCAGACGCGGCTGCCGGTGCAGGGAAACCTCGACCCGATCATGCTGGCGGCGGGCGGCAAGGCGCTGGAGACCGCGACGCGCGACATCCTGGAGGCGTTGGCCGGCGGCCCCTTCGTGTTCAACCTGGGCCACGGCGTCATCCAGTCGACCCCGCCGCAGCATGTCGCCGATCTGACCCGCATCCTGCGGGAATGGCCGGGTCGCGGCTGAGGCATTCCGGCGAACCGGCGCTAAGGGGCTGAAAAAGCGACGGAGGGGGTCTGGACAGAGCGACGGCGACGCTCCAGTTTAGCGGGCACCATGAGCCAGCAATTCTCCCAGACCTCCGCCTCGACCAGCGCAACCTCCGGCGGCTCGCCGCGGCGTGTCGCCGTCGTGCTGTTCAACCTCGGCGGTCCCGACGCGCCGGAGGCGGTGCGGCCCTTCCTGTTCAACCTGTTCGCCGATCCGGCCATCATCCGGCTGCCGAACCCGTTCCGTTTCCTGATCGCCAGCCTGATCAGCGGACGGCGGGCCAAGCCGGCCACCGCGATCTATGCCCAGATCGGCGGCAAGTCGCCGCTGCTGGAGAACACGCAAGCCCAGGCGGCGGCGCTGGAAGCGATGCTGGGGGCAGATCCGGCGACGGCCGGCGCGGAGACCAAGGTCTTCATCGCCATGCGCTACTGGCACCCGATGAGCGCCGAGACGGCCGCCCGGGTGAAGGCCTACGACCCGGATCTGGTCGTGCTGCTGCCGCTCTACCCGCAATTCTCCACCACCACCACGGCGTCGAGCGCCAAGGCGTGGCAAGAGGCGGCGCACACCGTCGGGCTGACGGCGCCGACGAAGCTGCTGTGCTGCTATCCGACCCAGCCCGGCTTCATCGACGGCACGGCGGATCTGATCCGCCCGCTGTACGAGGCGGCCAAGGCCCATGGCAAGCCGCGCGTCCTGTTCTCCGCCCACGGGCTGCCGAAGAAGGTGGTGGCCGCCGGCGACCCCTATCAGTGGCAGTGCGAGCGGACGGCGGAATCCATCGCCGCGGCGCTGGGCATCGACGATCTCGACTGGATCAACTGCTACCAGAGCCGCGTCGGCCCGATGGAGTGGATCGGTCCCAGCACCGACGCCGAGATCCGTCGCGCCGGCCAGGACGGCGTGCCGATCCTGGTGGTGCCGATGGCCTTCGTGTCGGAGCATTCCGAGACGCTGGTGGAGATCGAGGTCGAATACCGCCATCTCGCCAAGGAGGCAGGGGTGCCGCACTTCACCCGCGTGCCGACCGTCGGGGTGCATCCCGGCTTCATCGACGGGCTGGCGGCGCTGGTGCGGCAGACGGTCGCGGGCAAGGCGGCGATCTGCTCCCAGAAGGGCGACCGGATCTGCCCGTCCAACTTCTCCGGCTGCCCGCAGGCGCGGCCTTGAGCCGCAACGCTGAACCGCGACGGCCGAACCGCAAAGAATAGAGGGGACACGCCCGGTGCTGTACGATTGGGTCAAGGCGCTGCACGTCATCAGCATCATCGCCTGGATGGCGGGGCTGCTCTACCTGCCGCGGCTGTTCGTCTACCACTGCCAAGTGCCGGCCGGATCCGAGGCGTCGGAAACCTTCAAGGTGATGGAGCGGCGCCTGCTGCGCGCCATCATGAACCCGGCGATGATCGCCTCGTACGTGTTCGGCATCACCATGATCGTGCTGACGCCGGAATGGATGAAGCAGGGCTGGCTGCACGCCAAGATTCTCTTCGTGCTGCTGCTGACCGTCAGCCATATGATGATGGCCCGCTGGCGCCGGGACTTCGCCGAGGACCGCAACACCCGGCCGCAGCGCTTCTTCCGCATCGCCAACGAGGTGCCAACGCTGCTGATGATCGGTATCGTCATCTTCGTCATCGTGAAGCCCTTCTGACTGGCAGCAGGTGAACGCGCCGTCTTCCACCTCCCGGAAAAAGCGGAATCCGCGACCTGTGCGGGTTTCGCTTTCGTTTGACTTGCGCCTGCCGATCCGATAACCATGTCAGGACCACGGGGTTTTCGCCCCGCGGCCTCCCACGCCCACATCTGCCGATCCGACGCTCTGACTTTGAGCCGGGCCTGGTGGCTGGCGATCCGCTCCTGTGCGACCATTATCCGGACGCCCTGGCGCGCACCCGCCAAAGCGCCACCCGCTGCCCACCCGACGCGACCGCGTTGCGGCGCCCCCCGCCGCCAACCGCCGTCGGCCGGACCTTCTGGCACCTCCCATCCCCAAGGCCACTCCCCCGCATGACGATTTCACAGGCAATCCGATGCATCTCCAAGAGCTGAAGTGCAAAAGCCCCGCCGAACTGCTGGCGTTCGCGGAGGAGCTTCAGATCGAGAACGCGAGCACGCTGCGCAAGCAGGACATGATGTTCGCGATCCTGAAGCAACTGGCCGAAAACGATATTCCGATCTTCGGCGACGGCGTGCTGGAGGTGCTGCAGGACGGGTTCGGCTTCCTGCGCTCGCCGGAAGCCAATTATCTGCCGGGTCCCGACGACATCTATGTCAGTCCCAGCCAAGTGCGCCGCTTCGGCCTGCGCACCGGCGACACGGTGGAGGGGCAGATCCGCTCGCCCAAGGACGGTGAGCGCTATTTTGCCCTGCTGAAGGTCAACACCATCAATTTCGATACGCCGGACAAGGTCCGTCACCGTATCAACTTCGACAACCTGACGCCGCTCTATCCGGAAGAACGCATCCGGATGGAGGTCGAGGACCCGACCAAGAAGAACCTCACCGGCCGCATCGTCGACCTGGTGGCGCCGCTGGGCAAGGGGCAGCGCGGGCTGATCGTAGCACCGCCGCGCACCGGCAAGACGGTGATGCTGCAGAACATCGCCCACTCGGTCGCCACCAACCACCCCGAAGCCTATCTGATCGTCCTCTTGATCGACGAGCGTCCGGAAGAAGTGACGGACATGGCCCGCTCGGTCCGCGGCGAGGTCATCAGCTCCACCTTCGACGAGCCGGCCACCCGCCACGTCCAGGTCGCGGAAATGGTGATCGAGAAGGCCAAGCGCCTGGTTGAGCACAAGCGCGACGTGGTCATCCTGCTGGACTCGATCACCCGTCTGGCCCGCGCCTACAACACCGTCGTGCCGTCGTCGGGCAAGGTGCTGACCGGTGGTGTCGACGCCAACGCCCTGCAGCGTCCCAAGCGCTTCTTCGGTGCCGCCCGCAATGTGGAAGAGGGTGGATCGCTGACCATCATCGCCACCGCGCTGATCGACACCGGCAGCCGCATGGACGAGGTGATCTTCGAAGAGTTCAAGGGCACCGGCAACTCGGAAATCGTGCTGGACCGCAAGCTCTCCGACAAGCGCACCTTCCCGGCCATCGACATCTCCAAGTCGGGCACCCGCAAGGAGGAACTGCTGGTCGACAAGGGCACCATGTCGAAGATGTGGATCCTGCGCCGCATCTTGATGCCGATGGGCGTGACCGACGCGGTGGACTTCCTGGTCGACAAGCTGAAGCACACCAAGTCGAACAACGAGTTCTTCGAGAGCATGAACCAGTAGGGGCCGGAACCGGGGCCGGATCTGCCGGCCCCTTGCCCGGATCTTTGCTGGGACCTTCAGGGAGCGTTATCCCCGCGAAGGCGGGGAACCATGCTTCTCCTGACGGTCGCTTCCAAAGGTTCTGGATTCCCGCCTTCGCGGGAATGACGGCCGGATGGGGCGACAGGCGGTTCGGAACGAGCGGCATAAGAAAAGGGCGGGGGCCTTTCGGCCACCCGCCCTTTCTTTTTTAGCTCAGCTTCTTCCCTTGGCTCGATCCACTGGATCAGAACGGGGGCTGCTGCGGCTGTTCGGCCTGCTGGCCCGACTGGCGGTGGTACAGCTCGGCGAAGTCGATCGGGTTGATCATCAGCGGCGGGAAGCCACCTTCGCGGGTCGCGCTGGAGACGATGGCGCGGGCGAACGGGAAGATCATCCGGGCGCCTTCGATCATCAGGACCGGGCGGTGATGCTCCTCCGGCAGGCCGGGGAACTGGAACAGCGCGCCATAGGCCAGTTCGACCAGGAAGGCCACGGATTCGCCCTGGCGGGCCTCGCAGCGCAGGTTCAGCGTCAGCTCATAGATGTCGTCGCCGACCTTCTGGCCCTGGACGTCGACACCGATGTTCACCTGCGGCTGCGGCTGGTTCGGCAGCAGGCTCTGCGGGGCGTTGGGGTTCTCGAACGAGAAGTCCTTCACATACTGCGCGAGGACATGCATCGGCAGCGAAGAGGTCTGCTGCTGCTCGGCGCCGTTGCTCATCTGATCGGACATAACGGACTCCTAATCGCCGGCTGTCGTCCCGGCCATCGTTCCGCATCGGGAAAGGGCGGGGACGGTGGGCCGACCCGGATGTGAGGTGACAGGGGGTGGTTCGCGACGGTTGTGCCTTCGCCCAAGGGGCTGGCTATCACGGATCGGTCGTCCTGCCAACGGAAACCGCCGGCCCGCCGGCCGGTCAGCGCCGCTCATCCGGGCGGTGCTTCCCCCATTGGGAATCGGTCAGCCGGGGCGCGTCGCGGTCGTCGGTTTCCTCGCTCATCTTCCCGTCGCCCATCTTGCTCTCGCCGGGCGTAACGTCGCGGTAGTCGCCGTCGATCACGCCGGGCACGCCGGTGGTGGGGCGGAAAGGATCATCGGCCGGGCGGGGGCCGTCCGCGCCGAAACCGGGTCCGCCGAATCCCCCGGCTCCGAAATTGCCGGCGCCGAAGCCGGGACGGCCGGCGGTGGTGGTGAAGACCGGCATCCCGGCCCCCATGCGGCCGAGCAGCCAACGGCCGATGCCGCGGCGCAGCGGCCCGATCAGCAGGGCGATGCCAAGGATGTCGGTCAGGAAGCCGGGGATGATCAGCAGGATGCCGGCCAGCACGGCGCAGAAACCGTCCAGAACGGTGCCGATCGGCGCCTCGCCGCGGGCGGCTGCGGCCTGGGCGCGGGTCAGCGAGGCCAGACCCTGGTGGCGGACCAGCAGCACACCCACCACCGCCGACAGGGCCAGCAGCCCGATGGTCGGCCCGGCGCCGATCCAATCGCCGACCTGGATGAATCCGACGATCTCCAGGATCGGCAGAAGAAGGATCAACAACAGGGGATTCATGGTGTCCTTGCTCTTCGGGCTCGCTGCCCCTATCTAGGTTTGGATAGGTCGTCCGGTCGAAACACCGTCGGCCTCATCCAATTGGCCGTTGCTGGCGGGCAAGCAACACGTAATGCCGACCGGCCGCAAGGTCCAGAGGCGGGCCGGATCCGCCGGCGATTTCGCCGCGGCACAAAGCTCACGACAAGTCGTTTTGGAAGGAACAGATGATGGGAGACGGGTTCGTGTTCATCGAGATCGTGATCTTCGCGATGATCGCGGCCTTCCTCGTTTATCGGCTGCGCAGCGTCCTCGGCCGCCGGACGGGGGAGGAGCGTCAGCGTTCCAACCCCTTCACCGCCGCTCCGAACCCGGCGAAGCCCGACAATGTCGTGCCCCTGCCGGAGCGCAACCGGCCGCGGCCTGATGTCGCACCCGGTGCGGACGTGACGGCCTCGGACGAGCCGCTGTCGCTGGCCGCCTCCATCGACCAGATCCGGGCCGCCGATCCGAATTTCGACGAGAAGCATTTCCTGGAAGGCGCCAAGGCGGCCTTCGCCATGATCGTCGACGCCTTCGCCCGCGGCGACACCGCAACGCTGCGTCCGCTGCTGGCCGACGATGTCTATGACAGCTTCGCCCGCGTCATCCGCGACCGTCAGGCCGCCGGCGAGCAGCACGAGGCCCGCATCGAACTGGTGCGCGAGGCCGAGGTGGTGGAGGCGAAGCTGGATGCCGGCCGCACCGCCCGCGTCACCGTGCGTCTGGTCTCCGATCAGGTGAATGTGGTGCGCGACCGCGACGGCGCCGTCATCGACGGCGATCCCAAGGCGCTGGTCGAGAACACCGACGTCTGGACCTTCGCCCGCAACCTCCGCTCCCGCGATCCCAACTGGGCGCTGGTCGAGGTGCGTCCGGTTCAGTAACGAACGACCAGTGGTAATGACGTTCCATCACCGTCCCAGTTTCAGCGCCATCGCCCTCTTCGGGGCGGTGGCGTTGCTGTTTTCGGCCTGCGCCCCCAAGGAAGAGGCGAAGCCGCCGCCCGATGCCCTGACCCTGGCGCCGCTGTCCTTCACCGACTTGGCCGGTTGGCGCACCGACCCTCTGGCCCAGGCGGTGCCGGCGCTCGCCCGCTCCTGCGCCCGATTCAAGACCCAACCGAAAGACCGCCCGGTGGGGCCGGGCGGGGTGGCGGGGACCATTGGCGACTGGCAGGGCCCTTGCGCGCAGCTGGCGGATCTGCCGCCCGGCGACGATGCCGCCGCCCGAGCCTTCTTCGAGGCGAACTTCACCCCCTATGCCGCCGGAAACAACGGGACGCGCGAGGGGCTGTTCACCGGCTATTACGAGGCCGAGCTGGAGGGCAGCCGCAAACCGGATCCGGCCTATCCGGTGCCGCTTTATCGCCGGCCGGCCGATCTGGTGATGGTCGATCTCGGCGACTTCTCCGACCGCTGGAAGGGGGAGCGCACCGCCGGCCGGGTGATCGATGGCAAGCTGAAACCCTACGAGGATCGTGCCGCCATCGTCGCGGGGTCGCTCAAGGGCAAGGGCCTGGAACTGGTCTGGGTGAAGGACCCGATCGGTGCCTTCTTCCTGCAAATCCAGGGGTCGGGGCGGATCCAGTTCCCCGACGGCGGCGAGATGCGCGTTGGCTACGCCGGCCAGAACGGCCACAAGTACGTCGCCATCGGCAAGGAACTGATCGAGCGCGGCGCGCTGAAACGGGAGGAGGTTTCGCTGCAGACCATCCGCGCTTGGCTGCTCGCCCATCCCGATCAGGCGCCGGCGGTGATGAACGTCAACCCGTCCTACGTCTTCTTCCAGCCGCTGTCGGGCGACGGCCCCAACGGTGCCCAGGGCGTGGCGCTGACCCCCGGCCGCAGTCTGGCGGTGGATTCCAAGTTCATGCCCTATGGCGTGCCGGTCTGGCTGGATGCCGAGGACCCGTTGGATGCCGGGCAGCGATTGCAGCGGTTGCTGGTCGCCCAGGACACCGGCGGGGCGATCCGTGGTCCGGTGCGCGGCGACGTCTTCTGGGGCCATGGCCCGGAGGCGGAGCAGCGGGCCGGGGTGATGAAGAGCCGGGGGAATTATGCGCTGCTGCTGCCGAAGAGCGTGAAGGTGGCGGCAGGCGGGTAGGGGCCCGGCAGAGGAATGTTTCACGTGAAGCAGGGGGCACCCGATACGAGTGCCCCCTGCTTCCTTACAGAATGAACTTCGACAGATCGGCGTTCTTCGCCAGACCACCGACCCGCTCGCGAACCAGGGCGGCGTCGATGGTGATGGTCTCGCCGGCGCGGTCGCTGGCGGCGAAGCTGATCTCCTCCAGCAGGCGCTCCAACACCGTGTGCAGGCGGCGGGCGCCGATGTTCTCGACCGAGCTGTTGATCTCCGCTGCCAGACGGGCCAGCTCGTCGATGCTGTCGTCGGTAAAGACCAGATCGACCTCCTCCGTCTTCATCAGCGCCTTGTACTGACGGATCAGGCTGGCTTCCGGTTCGGTCAGGATGCGCTTGAAATCATCCTGGCTCAGCGCCTTCAGCTCGACCCGGATCGGCAGGCGGCCCTGCAGTTCGGGCAGCAGGTCGGACGGCTTGGCGATGTGGAAGGCGCCCGACGCGATGAACAGGATGTGGTCGGTCTTCACCGGGCCGTGCTTGGTCGACACCGTCGTGCCTTCGATCAGCGGCAGCAGGTCGCGCTGAACGCCCTCGCGGCTGACATCGGCGCCACGGGCGTCGGAGCGGGCGGAGATCTTGTCGATCTCGTCCAAGAAGACGATGCCGTTCTGCTCGACCGCGCGGATCGCCTCCGCCACCACCTTCTCCTGGTCCAGCAGCTTGTCGGACTCTTCGGCCATCAGCACGCCGTGGCTTTCGGCCACCGTCATGCGGCGGGTCTTGGTGCGGCCGCCCATCATCTTGCCGAACATGTCGTTCAGGTTCAGCATCCCCATCTGGGCGCCCGGCATGCCGGGGATGTCGAAGGTCGGCATGTTGCCGGCCCCGGTGTCGGCAACCTGGACCTCGATCTCCTTGTCGTTCAGCGTGCCTTCGCGCAGCATCTTGCGGAACTTGGCGCGCGTCTCCGCACTGGCGCTGTCGCCGCACAGCGCGTCGAGCACGCGCTCCTCGGCGCGCAGTTCGGCCTTGGCGGCGACCTCCTTGCGCAGGCGCTCGCGGGTCAGGCCGATGGCGGCCTCCACCAGATCGCGGACGATCTGTTCCACGTCGCGGCCGACATAGCCGACCTCGGTGAACTTGGTCGCCTCCACCTTCAGGAAGGGGGCCTGGGCCAGCCGGGCAAGGCGGCGGGCGATCTCGGTCTTGCCGACGCCGGTCGGGCCGATCATCAGGATGTTCTTCGGCAGCACCTCTTCGCGCAGGCCCTCCGGCAGTTGCTGCCGGCGCCAGCGGTTGCGGAGCGCGATGGCGACCGCGCGCTTGGCGTCGTTCTGCCCGACGATGTAGCGGTCGAGTTCCGAGACGATCTCGCGCGGGCTGAAGGCGGCGCTGTCGGCGGAGACGGATGCGGTGCTGGCGGTCTGGCTGGTGTTCTGGCTCATGGCGGTCACAGCTTTTCCAGGGTGACGTTTTCGTTGGTGTAGACGCAGATGCCGGCGGCGATCCTCATCGCCTTGCGCGCCACCGCCTCCGCATCCATCCCGTCGATGTCGATCAGCGCACGCGCCGCCGACAGGGCGTAGGACCCGCCGGAGCCGATGCCGATCAGCCCGTCCTCCGGCTCCAGCACGTCGCCGTTGCCGGTCAGCACCAGGCTGACGGACTTGTCGGCCACGGCCATCATCGCTTCCAGCCGGCGCAGGTAACGGTCGGTGCGCCAGTCCTTGGCCATCTCGACGCAGGCGCGGGTCAGCTGGCCGGGATACTGCTCCAGCTTGCCCTCCAGCCGCTCGAACAGGGTCAGCGCGTCGGCGGTGGCGCCGGCGAAGCCCGCCATCACCGTGCCGCCGGCCAGCCAGCGGACCTTGCGCGCGTTGGCCTTCATCACCGTCTGGCCGACCGAGACCTGCCCGTCGCCGGCGATCACCACCTGACCGTTCTTGCGCACGGACAGGATGGTGGTGCCGTGCCATTGGATGGGATCGTGTGGATTGGACGCTGGATAGGTCATGCGGAAACCACGCTGGAAAATGGGGAACGGCCTGCCGCCCCCTGGAGTGCTGCGCCGATGCGGCGCGCGGACCCCTTTGAATCGTGGCGGCAGGACATCCGGTCTATGTGGGAGGGGCGATGTCGCCGTCAAGCAGTTCGCCGTCTGGCGCCTCGTCCTGCCACAGCGGGTCGGGCGAGCTCTTGCGGCGTGATTTGCCCGGTTTGGATGGAGCGGGAGGCTGAACGGCGCCCACCGGATCCGCCCCGAGCCGATCGAGCAGCGGGCCGACCGCCAGGAACTCCACCAGTCCGGCCGGCGTGACGGGGGAGCGGCCGGCGGCCGGTGCCACGCCGATCAGAGCGCCGCTTCCGTCGAACAGCGGATCACCGGCTTGCGTCACCGCGGTGAAAAGGTCGGCCGAGCCCAGATCCGCCTGGATCAGTGTGCCGCTACGAGCCTCGTCCGCCGGCAGACCGCCGACGATGCCGGTTATTTCCTTGCCGTGCCCGCCGACGATCGCCTTCACCGGTTCGCTGATGCGCGGGGTCGCGGTACGGATGGTCAAGGCGGGCAGCCGCGCCGGCACCCGAACCAGGGCAAAGCCGCTGGCCGCGTCGCGCCCAACCACCCAGCCGGTCAGCTCCACGCCACGGGCCGGCCGCACCGTGACGGTGGGGTCGGATCCGGAGAGGGGAGCCAGCAGCACCGCCTGCACCTCGCCAGCGACGTCGGTTTCTCCGATCGCCAGCCCGTGCGATCGGCCGACCGGTATCCTTGCCGATGCGATGCGGCCGAATCCGGTCCCGCCGCGCAGAAGCAGGCGGTTAGGGGCGGCCTGTGCAGGGGCTGAGACCGGAGCGGAGGGAGCCTTCGCCGGCGTGGCGGCCGGCGTCAGCGGAATGGGGCCGGATCCGGCCGGTGCCGCCACGGGAAACACCGTCGATGGCGGCGCGGCTGGGGAGGGCAGGGAGCCGCCGGACAGCAGAGCACGGAAACCGGCATCGGCGGCGAGCGCCTCCACCGCCGCAGCGAAGGCTTCCTCGACCAGCAGGGTCTCGCCCTGGGGCACGCCGCGTTCCTGCGCCGTGGCGCCGGTGGTGACGAGGCGATGGACCAGCCCGCCGCCGCGCGCGTCGTAGACCGTCCATTCCACCTTAACGCTGCCGGTGCCGGAACTGCCCTTGCTGCTGCCGGTCAACCAGTTGGTGCGGTGGCACAGCTCCAGTTGCACGTCGCGCAGGTCGCCCAGCACGGTGAAGCGGGCGCGGCTGCGGTTGCCGTCAGGGTTGTCGGGACCGCCGGGCCGACCGACCACGTCGAAGCCGGCGGCGGTCATCACCTCGGCAAACCGCTCGTCGAAGGTGGAGCCGCGCCGCATGTTGACACCGCTGGTCCAATAGACGTCGTCATAGGGCGGGGCGCAGTCGATGCCCCAGACATAGCGGCCGATCTGCATCCCGCGCCGCATCGACCCGATGGTCAGTTCGCCGAAGCGGAAGGGCGCGGTGGTCCCGGCGGCGACCGGCGCCGCCGCCTTTCCGACCGGCGGAGGCGGGGACATGCCGCCGCAGCCGGCCGGCAAAAGGCCGAGAAGGAGAATCAAAGCTGCGGCGAATGGGCGCGGGTGGATCGTCATAAGCGGATATGCACGCAGGGAGTGTGAAAGACTGTACCCCGCACACCCATGTAGGACAATCGTCGGAATGGACAGAGCGCGCATCATTCGTGCCGGATGCTGGCGCGTGCGGATGCTTCCTGCTACAAAACCGCCATGGACCAGACCCCCACCAACGGCGGCCGCCGCGCCTCAATCGAGCGGAACACCACGGAGACCCGGATCCGGGTCGCGCTGAACCTGGACGGCACCGGCGTTTACGACGTCAAGACGGGGGTCGGCTTCCTCGACCATATGCTGGAGCAGCTGTCGCGCCACAGCCTGATGGACCTGACGGTCCTGGCCGACGGCGACCTGCACATCGACTATCACCACACCACCGAGGACACCGGCATCGCCATCGGCATGGCGGTGGCGAAGGCGCTGGGCGACCGCAAAGGCATCCAGCGCTATGGCCATTCCTATGTCCCGATGGACGAGACGCTGACGCGGGTGGCGCTGGACTTCTCCAACCGGCCCTACCTGATCTGGAAGGTGAACTTCACCCGCGACAAGATCGGCGATTTCGACACCGAGCTGTTCCGCGAGTGGTTCCAGGCCTTCGCCATGGCCGCCGGCGTGACGCTGCACGTCGAGAACCTGTATGGCGAGAACAACCACCATATCGTGGAAAGCTGCTACAAGGCGCTTGCCCGCGCGCTGCGCGCCGGGGTGGAGATCGACCCGCGCAAGCGCGATGCGGTGCCCTCCACCAAGGGCACGCTCGGCGGATCGCTCTGACGGCGGGGACCTGAAGTCTCCCTCCGCCGTCCTATCGGAAGGTTTGTCACGTCCATGGAAACGGTCGCGCTGATCGATTACGGCTCCGGCAACCTGCGCTCCGCCGCCAAGGCGATCGAGCGCGCGGCCGGCGAAGCCGAAGCCTCCTACAATGTCCTCGTCACCTCCGACGCCGATGCGGTCCGCCAAGCCGACCGCGTGGTGCTGCCCGGCGTCGGCGCCTTTGCCGACTGCAAGCGCGGCCTGTCGGAGGTCCCCGGCATGCTCGACGCGCTGGAGGAGGTGGTGCACCGCCGCGGCCGGCCCTTCCTGGGCATCTGCGTCGGCATGCAGCTGATGGCCGAACGCGGCCGCGAATATGGCGTGACCGAGGGGCTCGGCTGGATCCGCGGCGAGGTGGTGAAGCTGGAGCCGGCCGATCCCACCCTGAAAATCCCGCATATGGGCTGGAACGAGCTGAACATCCGCCGTCCGCACCCGGTCCTGGCCGGGCTGCCGGAGGGCGCGCATGCCTATTTCGTCCATTCCTACCAGTTCAAGCCGGCCGACCCTGACACGCTGATCGCGTCCGCCGATTACGGCGGACCTTTCGCCGCGGTGGTCGGGCGCGACAATCTGGTCGGCACGCAGTTCCACCCGGAAAAGAGCCAGGCCACCGGTCTGGCGCTGATCGCCAATTTCCTGCGCTGGAAGGTCTGACGCGATGGCCGAGATCGCCATCGACAAGGTCGATGCGCTGAAGACCGCCGACCTGCACGACCTGTGCGACGCGGCCGACGATGCCATCCGCGCCGGCGGCGGCTTCGGCTGGGTCGAGCCGCCGCCGCGCGACGTGATGGAGCGCTTCTGGAAGGGCGTGCTGGTGGTGCCGGAACGGGTGCTGTTCGTCGCCCGCCTGGACGGGGTGGTGGCCGGATCCGCCCAGCTGGTCAAGCCGCCGCGCAACAACGAGGCGCAGGCCCACGCCGCCCAGCTGACCACCAGCTTCGTCGCCCCCTGGGCGCGCGGCCACGGCCTTGCCCGCCGCCTGACCCTGGCGGTGGTGGAGGAGGCGCGCGCCGTCGGCTTCCAGGTGCTGAACCTGGACGTCCGGGTGACGCAGGAGGCGGCCATCACGCTCTACGAATCGCTCGGCTTCAAGCGCTGGGGCACCCATCCCTTCTATGCGCTGGTGCAGGGCAAGCCGCTTGCCGGACATTTCTACTGCAAAGACCTTCAGCCCGATTCCCAGCCGCCCGCCGAATAACGCCCGACAACCGCCAGCCACGCCATAGGAAGACGCCCGCGATGATCATCTATCCCGCCATCGACCTCAAGGACGGTGCCTGCGTCCGCCTGCTGCGCGGCGAGATGAGCCAGGCCACGGTCTTCAACACCGATCCCGGCGAACAGGCCCGC
This sequence comes from Azospirillum sp. A1-3, assembly GCF_023806445.1. Taxonomy (NCBI): domain Bacteria; kingdom Pseudomonadati; phylum Pseudomonadota; class Alphaproteobacteria; order Rhodospirillales; family Azospirillaceae; genus Azospirillum; species Azospirillum sp. A1-3. The sequence continues at coordinate 2,539,561 of NZ_JAMSLU010000001.1, read as the reverse complement.
CTGTTCCAGAGCCAGGGCTTCGAATGGCTGCATCTGGTCGACCTCAACGGCGCCTTCGAAGGCAAGCCGGTGAACGGCGCCGCGGTGGAAAGCATCTTGAAGTCAGTGACCATTCCGGTCCAGCTCGGCGGCGGCATCCGCGACCTGAACACCATCGGCATGTGGCTGGAGAAGGGGATCAGCCGCGTCATCCTGGGCACGGTGGCGCTGCGTGATCCTGAACTGGTCAAGGCCGCCTGCCGCGAGTTCCCCGGCAAGGTCGCCGTTGGCATCGACGCGCGCGAAGGCTATGTCGCCGTGGCTGGCTGGGCCGAGACCTCCGACATCAAGGCGCTCGATCTGGCGCTGAAGTTCGAGGACTGCGGCGTCGCCGCCATCATCTACACCGACATCAACCGCGACGGCGCCATGGGCGGCGTCAATGTCGAGTCCACCTCCGACCTCGCCTTCCATCTGACCACCCCGGTGATCGCGTCGGGCGGCGTCTCCTCCATCGAGGACCTGAAGGCGCTGAAGTTGGAGGAGGATACCGGGATCGAGGGCGTGATCTGCGGCCGCGCGCTGTATGACGGCCGGATCGACCCGAAAGAGGCGCTGGCCCTGCTCTCCGCCCCCGCCGTCGAGGACGCCGACTGATGCTGAAGATGCGCGTCATCCCCTGCCTGGACGTCAAGGACGGCCGGGTGGTCAAGGGGGTCAATTTCGTCGATCTGGTCGATGCTGGCGATCCGGTGGAGCAGGCCCGCGTCTATGACCGCGAGGGGGCCGACGAGCTGACCTTCCTCGACATCACCGCCAGCCACGAGAACCGCGACACCATCTTCGACGTGGTGCGGCGGACGGCGGAGCAGGTCTTCATGCCGCTGACCGTCGGCGGCGGCGTGCGCACGGTGGACGACATCCGCAAGCTGCTGCTGGCCGGCGCCGACAAGGTGTCGATCAACACCGCGGCGATCCACCGTCCGGAGTTCGTGCGCGAGGGGGCCGAGAAGTTCGGCGCCCAATGCATCGTCGTCGCCATCGACGCCAAGAAGGTCGCTCCCGGCAAATGGGAGGTTTTCACCCATGGCGGGCGCAACGCCACCGGCATCGACGCGGTGGAATGGGCCAAGCGGATGGAATCGCTGGGAGCCGGCGAGATCCTGCTGACCTCGATGGACCGCGACGGTACCAAGAGCGGCTTCGATCTGGAGTTGACGCGCACGGTGGCGGACTCGATCCGCATTCCGGTGATCGCGTCCGGCGGCGTCGGCACGCTCGACCATCTGGTGGAGGGCATCCGCGAGGGCCACGCCACCGCCGTGCTCGCCGCCTCGATCTTCCATTTCGGCACCTACACCATCGGTCAGGCCAAGGCGGCGCTGAGTGCCGCCGGAATCCCGGTGCGCCCGGCCAAGGCGGTGGAGACGGCTGCCGCGGAGAAAGCCAATGGGTGACAAGAAGGCAGTAGAGAAGGCGGCCGAAAAGGCGGCGGCCCTGCCGTCGGCCCCTCTGTCCGCCGAGGTGCTCGACCGGCTGTTCACCACCGTGCTGGCCCGCAAGGGGGCGGATCCGGAGACCTCCTACACCGCGAAGCTCTACAGCCGCGGCACCGCCAAGATCGCCCAGAAGGTGGGCGAGGAGGCGGTGGAGGCGATCCTTGAGGCCGTGCGCGGCGACAAGGCGGCGCTGGCCGCGGAATCCGCCGACCTGCTCTATCACCTGCTGGTGCTGTGGGCCGACCTCGGACTGGATCCGGCGGAGGTCTGGAGCAAGCTCGCCCAGCGCGAGGGCACCAGCGGCATCGACGAGAAGAAGTCCCGTAAAGTTTGATCGGGACTCCCCACCAAGAGGACGCATGCGATGGCCAAGAGCTATGACGCCAACAACGTGTTCGCCCGCATCCTACGCGGCGAAATCCCGTGCAAGAAGGTGCATGAGACGGAACACGCGCTCGCCTTCCACGACATCGACCCGCAGGCGCCGACCCATGTGCTGGTGATCCCGAAGGGCGCCTATGTCGACATGGACGACTTCACCGCCAAGGCGTCGGATGCCGAGATCGCCGGCCTGTTCCGCGCGGTCGGCGAGGTCGCCCGCATGGTCGGCGCCGACGGCCCCGGCTATCGCGTTCTGTCCAATTGCGGCGAGGCCGCGCATCAGGAAGTGCCCCACCTGCACATCCACCTGTTCGCCGGCCGCGACCTGGGGCGGATGATCGGGAAGGCTTGAGGGCGTTCAGCGTTTTGCCCCCTCCCTAACCCTCCCCCTCTTCGAGGGAGAGGGAACTCCGCTGCTCTCGTGCTCAACTCCCTCTCCCGCGAAGCGGGGGAGGGTCGGGGAGGGGGTATTCGAAGCCGACACCCCCCGCAATTCCATCACCGCCGCCGCACCCCCACCCGCCGACGCGTGCCTTTCCTCGGCGGCACCGCATTCAAAATCGCCAGGATCGCATCGATCCGCTCCTCGTCCAGATCGCCAATGCGCTCCGACAGCCGGTTGGCAAGCTCGGTCGCTCTCGCGCTCAGCCCCGCGGTGTCGACGGTCACGCGGGGGTGGGACAGATCCGCCAGCCGTTCCAGCTCCTCCGCCTCGTCCCAGATGATGCCGAAATAGGCGCAGATCTGCCGGACCAGCTGGGGGGAGGGCTGGCCACGCTTGCCGTGTTCCAGGGCCGACAGATAGGCGGACGAGATGGACAGGTCGGTCGCCATCTGCTTCAGCGTCACGCCCTTGGCGTCGCGCAGCGACCGGACCCGTTCGCCGAACGGGGTCATGTGGAGTCCCTGACTGTGTGGGACTCAGTCCTTACGGTCGCGCCGCCGTTTGATCAAGACATACAGCGCGCCGTCGCCGCCATCCTTCGGCCGGGCCGGCTGGATCGCCAGCACCATCGGGCGCAGGGCCGGATCCGCCAGCCAGCGGGGGGTCGCCTGACGCAGCACGCCCAGTCCGCCGAAGCTGCCCTTGCCGGTGATGACCAGAACACAGCGCCGCCCCTCGTTCCAGGCGCGGTGGACGAAAGCGGCAAGCGCGTGGTGAGCCTGGGCCTGGGTCATGCCGTGCAGGTCGATGCGGCCGTCGATCTCCAACTCGCCGCGGCGGAAGCGGTCGCCGGTGCGGCGGTCGATGTTGGCGGTCGAACCCGGCGTCAGCGGCGGATGGCTGGGCCGGGCCAGGCCGGGCGGAGAAGGGTGGCGGCGCGCGGTCGGCGGCGGGGCGAGGCTGGTCGCCACCGGCTCCTCCACCAGTTCCGCCATGGTCGCCACCGGTTCCGGCTCTGCCTCGACCGCGCGGCCCGGCATTGGTTCGGCGTCGCGCATGGCGAGCCGCCACAGGCGCCGCTCGTCGGGCGTGGGCAGTCGTCTGCGGGTCATCGGCGCGGAACCTTCTGCGGAAACGAAAAGGGCGGTGCCGACGGATAAAGCCCGTCGGCCCGCCCCTGTCAATGTGTGTTGCCGCAACGCGAAAGAAAAGGCGTCCGGAGAAAGGATGGTGGCGGCGGCGACGGTCAGCCGCCCGCCTTCAACGCGTCCAAACGCCCCTTCAACAGGGTGTATTCGGGGTCGCTCGGCTTGAACTGGGTGATCAGCTTGCTCCAATGGGCCTCGGCCTCGTCCTTGCGGCCCGACATCATGGCATCGAGGCCGAGCAGCCACAGCGCGTCCTTGTTCTCCGGCTCCGCCTTCAGCGCCAGACGCAGGGCGGACGTCGCCTCTTCCGGCAGCGGCTTCGGCGTCTCGTTGCGCGGCTGGGTCTGCAGCACGGCGTTGGCGTAGGCGACCTGCACGTCGGCCCGCTCCGGCGCCCGCTCACGTGCCTTGCGGGCGGCGTCCAGCGCCTTGGCCGGCTCGCCCAGCACGCCGTAGGAGCGGGCGAGCTTCAGCCAGCCATCGACGTCGGACGGGTCGGCGTCCAGCCTTGCGGCGAGGTTGGCGACCATGCCGCGGATCATCTCGTCCTGGCCGGCCATGCTGGCAGGAGCGTTCGGTGCGGCGTTGGGAGCGGCCTGCGGGCCACCCGGCTGACCTTGCGCCGCCTGCTCCTTCTGTTCCGGCGGAAGCGGCTGCGGCGTCACCTTGGCGGGGTCGAGGTTCAGCGCCACCGCGGCCTCGCGGATCTGGTCGCGGACCACCGGCACCCACGGCGCGTCGGCGGGAGATTCCGCCATCAGCGCGCTCCAGCGGTCCAGCGCCCCTTGCTGGTCGCCGGCCTGGAAGCGGGCAAGGGCGGCGAAGAAGCGGGCGCGCGGGTCCTTCGGCTCCTTGGCGAGCACGGCGTCGAAGGCGGCCACCGCCTCTTCCGGGACCATGCCGTCGTTGGCGGAGACCAGCGTTTCGCCGAACAGGCCCTGGATCTCGACATCGTCCTTGTTCAGGGCGACGGCGTGGCGCAGCGCGTCGGCCGCGTCGGCGTTGCGGCCCATCTTGGCATAGGCTTGGCCCAGGATCAGCCAGCCCTGCAGATCGTTGGGGTTCTCGGCCAGCTGGGCCTTCAGCTTGTCCATCGCGGCAAGCACGCTCTTGGGCGGACCGCCGCGCTCCTGCTCCAGATTGCGGGAGGCCAGCGGCTGGGCCGGCAGGTCGGGGCGGCCGACCGAGCCGTAGACCGCAAGCGCGCCGACCGGCAGAACCAAGGCCAGCAGCACCGCCAGCAGGCGACCGCTGCGCACCGTCGTCGGTGCACCGTCGTTGCCGCCCTTCTCGGCGGTTGCCAGCATGCGCCGGGCGATTTCCGCCTTGGCCGCTTCGGCCTGGGCGTCGTTGATCAGGCCACGCGCCCGGTCGCGTTCCAGCTCGTCCAGCTGGTCGCGATAGACCTCGCGGTCGAACTCTTCCCGGTCGGGGCCGGATCCTGCCGACCGCAGCAGCGGCGGCACGAGCAGCAGCAGAACGGCCGCGGTCAGGACGGCGGCGAAAATCCAGAACAGCATCAGTCGTCTTTCCGCAGCAGGGCGTCCAGCCGCCGCCGCTCATCCGCGCTCAGGGGAGCGGTATCGGCGCCGGCGGCGACACCGCGCCGCCCGCGCAGGAACAGGAAGGTGCCGGCCGCACCCAGCAGCAGCACGGCGAAGGGGCCGATCCACAGCACCAGCGTGGTCGCCTTGAAGGGCGGCCGCAGCAGGACATAGTCGCCGTAGCGGTCGGTGACGAACTCCATCACCTTGTTATCGCTGTCGCCGGCCTTCAGCCGGTCGCGCACCAGCAGGCGCAGGTCGCGGGCCAGCGGCGCATTGCTGTCGTCGATCGACTGGTTCTGGCAGACGAGGCAGCGCAGCTCCTGGCTGATGGTGCGGGCGCGGGATTCCAGCGCCGGGTCCTGCAGCACCTCGTCCGGCTGGACGGCCAGGGCGGGCGTGATGGCGGGGGACAAGGCCGACAGCGCCAGCAGGGCGGCGAGAAGGATGCGCTTCATCATCCCTGCCTCAGATGCTTGACCATGGGGAGGATCTGCTCCTCCACCACCTGCGGGGTCAGCGGGCCGACATGCTTGTAGCGGATGCGGCCCTTGCGGTCGATCAGGTAGCTTTCCGGCACGCCGTAGACGCCCCAGTCGATCGACACCCGGCCGTCCTGGTCGGCGCCGATGGCGGCATAGGGGTTGCCGTTGCGCGCCAGCCAGGTCAGCGCGTCCTCCGGCTTGTCCTTGTAGTTGATGCCGTAGACCGTCACCCCCTGCTCCCGCGACAGGCGGGTGATGACGGGATGCTCCGCCTTGCAGGGGATGCACCAGGAGGCGAAGACGTTCACCAGCGTCACGTCACCGCTCAGCTTGGCCGAGGACAGGCCGGCGGTGGCCGGTTGGCCCGGGATCGCCGGCAGGTCGAAGGTCGGGGCCGGCTTGTCGATCAGGGCCGACGGGATGTCGCGCGGGTCACGTTCGAACCCCAGGTAGAAGGCCACGCCCACCCCGATGAACAGCAGGAAGGGCAGCAGGTACAGAAGGCGGCGCATCGTGTCTTGGTCCTCATTCGGCCGGAAGCGGGGCCGATTTTCCGGCCGCCCGGCGGCGTTCGGGCGCGCCGATGCGGAAGCGACGGTCGGTCAGGCTCACCAGCCCGCCCAGCATCATCCCAACGCCGCCGATCCAGATCCACGGCACCAGCGGGTGGTGATAGATGCGGACGATCCAGGCGGTGCCGTTCTGCGTCGGGTCGCCCAGCGCCACATACAGGTCGGAGAAGACCGTGGTGTGGATGGCCGATTCCGTGGTGGTCATGCGGGTGGTGCTGTAGCTGCGGCGCTCCGGCTCCAGCGTGGCGATGGGCCGGCCGTCCTTCGTCACCGTGAAGATGCCGCGCTCCGCCTTGAAGTTTGGGCCGTTCACCAGCCCGACGCTGTCGAAGTGGAACTCGTAACCGGCGACGCTGGTCTGGTCGCCCGGCTTCATCGACGTGATGGATTCCGTCTGCCAGGCGGAGGTGCCAGTCATGCCCAGGATCGACAGGCCGATGCTGGCATGGGCGATGGTCATGCCCCAGGCGCTGCGCGGCAGATGCACCGCACGGTTCCAGCTGTTGCGGAACGAGGTGCGGAACAGGGCGATGCGGTCGGCGAACTCGACCAGCGAACCGACGAAGGCCCAGGCGGCGAGCGCGATACCGACCAGCGCCATCAGCGGCCCGCCGCCCGCCTTGACATAGGCGGTGATGGCGACGGCGATCACCACGGCGACGCCGGCCACCCACAGCCGGGTCAGCGCCGACCCCAGATCCGCCCGTTTCCAGGACAGGTAGGGGCCGACCACCATGGCGATCACCACTGGGATGGCGACCGGAACGAAGGTGGCGTTGAAGAAGGGGGCGCCGACCGACACCTTGCCCAGCTTCATGATGTCGAGGAACAGCGGATAGAGCGTGCCGATGAACACCGTCGCCGTCGCGGTCGACAGCAGCAGGTTGTTCAGCACCAGCGCGCCTTCGCGGCTGATCGGCGCGAACAGCCCGCCCGCCTTCAGCGACGGCGCCCGCAGGCTGTAGAGCAGCAGCGAACCGCCGGTGGCGACCGCCAGCAGCACCAGGATGAAGATGCCGCGCTTGGGATCGACGGCGAAGGCGTGGACCGAGGTCAGGATGCCGGAGCGCACCAGGAAGGTGCCCATCAGCGACAGCGAGAAGGTGACGATGGACAGCAGGATGGTCCAGCTCTTCAGCGCGTCGCGCTTCTCCACCACGATGGCGGAATGCAGCAGCGCCGTGCCGGCCAGCCAGGGCATGAAAGAGGCGTTCTCGACGGGGTCCCAGTACCACCAGCCGCCCCAGCCCAGCTCGTAATAGGCCCACCAGGAGCCCATGGCGATGCCCATGGTCAGGGTCGACCAGGCCGCCAGCGTCCAGGGCCGCACCCAGCGCGCCCAGGCGGGATCGACCCGCCCTTCGATCAAAGCGGCGACCGCGAACGAGAAGGCCATGGAGAAGCCGACATAGCCGGCATAGAGGAAGGGCGGGTGGAAGGCGAGGCCGGGGTCCTGCAGCAGCGGGTTCAGGTCGTTGCCGTCCAGCGGCGCCGGGACCACGCGGATGAAGGGGTTGGAGGTGATCAGGATGAACAGCAGGAAACCGACCCCGATCAAACCCTGGACCGCCAGAACCCGCGCCTTCAGCGTCGGCGGCAGGTTGCGCCCGAACAGGGCCACGGCAGCGCCGAAGATCGTCAGCATGACGATCCACAACATCATCGAGCCCTCGTGGTTACCCCAGACGCCCGACACCTTGTAGAGCATCGGCTTGGCCGAGTGGCTGTTCTGCACCACGTTCAGCACGCTGAAATCGGACACCACATGCGCCCAGGTCAGGGCGCCGTAGGCGATCAGCACCAGCATCATCTGGGCGATTGCCGCGGGCACCGCGACGTTCATCCAGGCGGTGTTGCGGGTGGCGGCGCCGACCAGCGGCGGGACCGACTGCACCAGTGCGACGAACAGCGCCAGCACCAGCGCGTAATGGCCGAGTTCGGGGATCACGGGCCCGCTACTCCTTCTTCGCGGTCTTGGTCTCGGACTCCGCCGGCTTCTTGTAGACGCCGGCCTGCTTCAACGCCTCCGACACCTCCGGCGGCATGTAGTTCTCATCATGCTTGGCCAGCACCTCGCGCGCTACGAAGACGCCGCCGGTCATTTTGCCCTCTGCCACCACGCCCTGACCCTCGCGGAACAGGTCGGGCAGCTGGCCGCGATAGCGGACGTCCACCGTGTTGGCGGTGTCGGTGACGCGGAAGGAGGTGGTGACGCCGTCCGGCAGCTTCTGCACGCTGCCTTCCTCGACCAGCCCGCCCAGGCGGAAATTGCGGTCGCCCACATGCTGGGCCTGCAGCTGGCTGGGGCTGTAGAAGAAGACGATGTTGTCCTGGAAGGCGGTCAGCGCCAGGGCGGTCGCGGTGCCCAGCCCGAGAAGGGCGAGGCCCAGCATGTAGAGGCGGCGTTTCTTGCGGGTCATCCTTCGCTCGCTTCCGCCGGCGTTCCGGCGTTCTGATCGGCCGCTTTGCGGCCAGCATTATTGGGGCCATTGCGGGTGCGGCGGCGGGCCGGGCGGGCGCTTTCCAGCGCCTTCAGCGTCGCCTCGGCGTTGCGCAGCCCCTTCCAGGTGGCGGCCAACAGGCCCAGCAGGACCAGGGTGGCGATGCCGTAGGCCGGCCAGACGTAGGCGGCGTACCCGCCCATGTGGAAGAAGTCGCTCATCATCCTTACCCCCGCATCCCGTCCGCCACGGCGCCGTCACCGGCGACCGAAAGCCGCAGCGTCTGGATTTTGCGCTGGGCGATCTCGGTGCGCACGCGCAGCATGACGACCGACAGGAAATAGGCGGTGAAGGCGCCGGCCATCACCAGAAGCGGCGTCAGCATGCTGGGGTCGATGCTGGGACCGCCCATGCGCACGACGCTGGCGGGCTGGTGCAGCGTGTTCCACCAATCGACCGAGAACTTGATGATCGGCACATTGACGATGCCGACCAGCAGCAGGACGTTGCCGGCCTTCATGCCGCGTTGCGGATCGTCGAAGGCGTTCACCAGGGCCATGTAGCCGAGATAGAGGAAGAACAGGATCAGCACGCTGGTCAGCCGCGCGTCCCACACCCACCAGGTGCCCCACATCGGCGCGCCCCACAGCGACCCGGTCACCAGGCAGACGAAGGTGAAGCCGGCGCCGATGGGGGCGGCGGCCTTGGCGAACAGGTCGGCCAGCGGGTGCTTCCACACCAGACCCACGCCGGCGGCGATGGCCATGTTGGTGTAGATGAACATGCTCATCCAGGCGGCGGGCACATGGATGTACATGATCCGCACCGTCTCGCCCTGCTGATAGTCGGGCGGCGAGCTGAACAGGCTGAGCCACAGCCCGAGGATCGTCAGGATCACGGTCGCCCCGGCGCACCATGGCAGCAGCACGGCCGAAAGGCGCAGGAAGCGGGCGGGATTGGCGAAACGATGCATAGAACGATGGCCCCGGTACAGGTGACCTTGGTCAGGCTTGCCGACGATATAAGCGCATGTATGGCGGACTGCGAGGGGTTTCGCCTTGATCTCGGTCAGGAAGATTCGCCATTCATTCGTACTCTTACACAAAGGTATCAGGCGCCTCATGCCATTGCAGGCGCCTGTTTCACTCCCCGTCAGACGCCGGCGGCAGGGATTTTCATCCCTGTCCGCCGGTGATTTTTATGCGATCAGGCCGCCATGTCCTCCCGCACCGCCGCCCGCATCGCCTCGGCGATCCGGTCGAAATCGCCCAGGCTGACCGGCAGCAGGCCAAAGCGGAAGGGATAGCCCCAGTTCCGCACCCCGGCGGTCAACTCCAGTTGGTGCAGCAGCGGCTGGATCGGCGCTTCCTCAGCCGGCCACCAGGACACGTCGCGCCGGAAGGGAATGAAGCCGCCGCCCATGTCGAACTGGTAGGGCTCGCCCGGCAGGACGGTGCCGATGGCGGTGAAGGATTTCAGCCCATCCGCCGCACCGAATTTGTCGGTGGGGGAGTAGTAGACCACCCGGTCGCCCGGCCGGATCCGCCGCAGCGGAGCCGCCTTGCCGTGGCAGACCTGCATGAAGCCGCCGGCCCGGCCGCGCCGCACATGTTCGGCGCTGGCCACCGCGATCCAGGCTGCCATCTGGGCGCCGGTGCGCGTGGTGCCGCCGCTCACGACCGCACCTGTTCGGCCTTGGCTTCGTGCTGGTTGGCTTCCTCACCCTGGTTGGGGGCGAACACGCGCAGACGATGGCCGTCCGGGTCCTGTGCAACGAAGGTATGACCGAAATCCATCGCCGTCGGCGGCTGCAAGATGGTCAGGCCGCGGGCGCTCCAGTCGGCGTGGAGGTCGCGCACCGCGGCCTCGCCGGCGACGGTGAAGGCGATCTCGCCGCCGCCGGGCGCTGTCGCCGCCGGCTCCACCGTGTGGCGCGACCACAGGCCCAGCATCAGCCCGTCGCCCGCCTTGAACATGGCGAAGGTGGGGGAGGCTTCCACCGCCGGCCGGCCCAGCAGATCGGCGTAGAAGGCGGCGCTGGCGGCCGGGCTGTCGACGTAGAGCAGGACGAAATCCAGGGCGAGGGCGGCGGTGTTGGTGGCGGTCTGGGTGGCGGTCATGGCTGGCTCCGGTCTTGAAGGATTGGGGTGGGGCGGTCGGTTCGTTCCGTTCGTCGCCCTCACCGGCAAAGCCAAGACTAAGCCGACATGCTGACAGTTTCCGTCAGCATGGTGTCACCGTTGCGGGATGCCTTCCGCCGCGCGCCACTCCTTCAGCATCGCCTGCCGGCGGCGGGGATAGCGGGTCTCGCTGGCGGTCAGCGCCAGGATGCGGTCGGTGCGGAAATGGCGGAAGGACTGGCGCAGCTCGCACCACGCCACCATCACCCGCACCCGGTCGAAGAAGCCCAGCGCGAACGGCCAGACGATGCGCCGGCTTTCCGATCCGTCGCGGTCGCGATAGGCGATCTCCAGCTTGCGCTCGGTCCGGATGGCGCTGCGGATGGTCGCCAATTCGGTATCCCCTGCGGCGATCGGTTCGCCCGGACCCACCAGCAGGGTGGAGCCGTCCAGCCCCTCCCGCTTGTCCGGTGGCAGCACCGCGGCGATCTTGGCGAGCGCGTTGCGCGCCGCCCCGCCCAGCCGGCTGTCGCCGCGGTCCACCACCCAGCGGGAGCCCAGCACCAGCGCCTCCAGCTCCTCCTCGGTGAACATCAGCGGCGGCAGCAGGAAGCCGGCGCGCAGGAGATAGCCGACCCCCGGTTCCCCCTCGATCATCGCGCCCTGCGCCTGCAGCGTGGCGATGTCGCGATAGAGCGTGCGCAGGCTGACCCCCAACTCGCCGGCGAGCGACTTGCCGCTGACCGGCTGGCGATGCCGCCGCAGAACCTGCATCAGATCGAGGAGTCGTTCGGCGCGCGACATGGAGAACTGCGAGAAGGAAAGGGGGTCTCATAATGCCAAGGGGCGCTCCCCGATGGGAAGCGCCCCTTGTCATGGCAGGTCTCGCCCGGCGGTTGCCGGGCGTTCCCGAACCTTATCGACGGATCACTCCGCCTTCTTGGTCAGGTCCTCGCCGGTGGTCTGGTCGACCTGCTTCATCGACAGCTTGACCTTGCCGCGGTCGTCGAAGCCGATGACCTTGACCTTCACCGAGTCACCCTGCGACACGACGTCCGACACCTTGCCGACGCGCTGCTGCGCCAGTTCTGAGATGTGGACGAGGCCGTCGCGCGAACCCAGGAAGTTCACGAAGGCGCCGAAATCGACGACCTTCACAACCTTGCCGGTGTAGACGACGTTCATCTCCGGCTCGGCGACGATGCCCTTGATCCACTCGATGGCGGCGTCCGACTTCTTCTGGTCGACGGCCGAGACCTTGACGGTGCCGTCGTCGTCGATGTCGATCTTGGCGCCGGTCTGCTCCACGATCTCGCGGATCACCTTGCCGCCGGAGCCGATCACGTCGCGGATCTTCTCCTTCGGGATGTTGATGACGGTGATGCGCGGGGCGTTCTCGTTGACGCCTTCACGGGCGCCGGTCAGCGCCTTCGACATCTCGCCCAGGATGTGCAGGCGGCCGTCCTTGGCCTGGCCCAGCGCGATCTTCATGATTTCCTCGGTGATCGAGGTGATCTTGATGTCCATCTGCAGCGCGGTGACGCCGACCTCGGTGCCGGCGACCTTGAAATCCATGTCGCCCAGGTGATCTTCGTCACCCAGGATGTCCGACAGGACCGCGAAGCCGCTGTCTTCCTTGATCAGGCCCATGGCGATGCCGGCGACCGGACGGGCCAGCGGCGCGCCGGCGTCCATCAGCGACAGCGAGGTGCCGCAGACGGTGGCCATCGAGGAGGAGCCGTTGGACTCCGTGACTTCCGACACGACGCGCAGCGTGTAGGGGAAGTCTTCCTTCTTCGGCAGCAGCGGATGGATCGCGCGCCACGCCAGCTTGCCGTGGCCGATCTCGCGGCGGCCCGGGCTGCCCATGCGGCCGGCTTCACCCACCGAGTACGGGGGGAAGTTGTAGTGCAGCATGAAGTGCTCGCGATACTCGCCTTCGAGCGCGTCGATGATCTGCTCGTCCTGGCTGGTGCCCAGCGTGGTGACGACCAGCGCCTGGGTCTCGCCGCGGGTGAACAGGGCCGAACCGTGGGCGCGCGGCAGGATGCCGACTTCCGACACGATCGGGCGCACGGTCTTGGTGTCGCGGCCGTCGATGCGGCGGCCGGTCTTCAGGACGGCGCCGCGCAGGATGTCGGCCTCAAGCTCCTTGAACTCGAAACCGATCGACTGGGCGTCGAATTCCTCGGCCAGCGTCTCGAGGGCCTTCGCCTTGGCGGCGCCGACCTTCTCATAGCGGCTCTGCTTCACCGTCTCGGTGTAGGCGGCCTCGACGGCGGCGCCGACGGTCTCGCGCAGGCGGGCCTTCAGGGCCTTGCGGTCATAGGCCGGCTCCGGCAGGTCCCACGGCTCCTTGGCGGCTTCCTCGGCCAGGTCGATGATCATGTTGATCACCGGCTGGAAATTGGTGTGGCCGAACATGACGGCGCCCAGCATGACCTCTTCGGTCAGCTCCTTGGCTTCCGATTCGACCATCAGCACGCCTTCGACGGTGCCGGCGACGACCAGATCCAGGTCGCTGTCCTCGACCTCGTCCATGGTCGGGTTCAGGATGTACTGGCCGTTCTTGTAGCCGACGCGGGCGGCGCCGATCGGACCCAGGAACGGGATGCCGGAGATCGTCAGGGCGGCCGAGGCGCCGACCATCGCCACGATGTCCGGATCATTCTCCAGATCATGGCTCAGCACGGTGCAGACGACCTGCGTCTCGTTGCGGAAGCCATCGGCGAACAGCGGACGGATCGGACGGTCGATCAGGCGGCTGACCAGCGTTTCCTTCTCGGTCGGACGGCCTTCGCGCTTGAAGAAGCCGCCGGGGATCTTGCCGGCTGCGAACGCCTTTTCCTGGTAATTGACGGTCAGCGGGAAGAAATCGATGCCCGGCTTCGGCGCCTTGGCGGCGACGGCGGTGCACAGGACGGTGGTGTCACCATAGGTGACCAGAACCGCACCGTTGGCCTGACGGGCGATCTTGCCCGTTTCCAGGACCAGCTTGCGCCCGCCCCATTCGATTTCTTTGCGATGAACAGTGAACATGGATTCTTTCCTTCCATCCGACACCCTGCAACGGCCGGATTGCCGCCCAAGGCCGGGGCCATCGGTCGTAGGACCCCGCGAGAAAACTGGAGATGTGGTGTTCGACAACAGGACTAAACGAATCAAGATAGAAGTGTCGTGGATGCAAAAAAGGCCGGTCCCCGAATAATCGGGCCGGCCTGTCCGTCACGAAACGCTCAAGATCGAGTTTCTATTGCCAATAACCAATGAGGTGTTCCGGAACGATACAGGGGAAAGGCATCTTCGATGGTCCGCTGGACTGGGCGGGAAACCCCCGGCCGGTGGCCGGCCAGGGGAACCCGAACCCGTCAGCGGGACAGCGCGCCTGATTAGCGGCGCAGGCCCAGACGCTCGATCAGAGCGGCGTAGCGCGACTGATCCTTCTTCTTCAGGTAGTCGAGCAGACGGCGGCGCTGACCGACCATCACCAGCAGACCACGGCGGGAGTGGAAGTCCTTCTTGTGGCCCTTCAGGTGATCCGTCAGGTTGCTGATGCGCTCCGTCAGGATCGACACCTGGACCTCGGGCGAACCGGTGTCGTTGGTGCCGCGGGAAAATTCCTTGATCAGCTCTTGCTTGCGCTCGGGCGTAATCGACATCGAGGTCTCCTAAATCACGTGAGGTTGAGTACGCGCACCGGACGGACCTCCGCCCCCTCGACACGGGCCAACGCGACCGGCGTTCCGCCGAAAAGCGCAATGACGGTGCCATCCCCACCGTCAGCACCCTGAACCGCCATCAGGCGGTCACGATCCTGCCGGGTGAGGAGAGCGACCGTCTGGCCGTGCCTCAGTCGGTGCGCTTCCGCTTCCGTCAGGGCCAGCGCCGGGATGTCGTCCAGCGCGGTCTCGATCGGCAACAGAAGTCGTTCGACGGCCGCACCTTGATCCATGGCGGCCAGTTCGTCCAGGGAAATCGCGCGGTCCAGCGTGAAGGAGCCGACGCGCAAACGGCGCAGAAGCCCGACATGGCCGACCGTGCCAAGCGCTTCCGACAGGTCGCGGGCGAGCGAGCGGACATAGGTGCCCTTGCCGCAATCGACCTCGAACACCGCATGGTCGGCGTCGGGTTCCTCGACCAGTTCGAAGCGGTCGATGCGCACGGTGCGGGCGGCCAGATCGACCGCGTCGCCTTCGCGCGCGATGTCATAGGCACGCTCGCCGTCGATCTTGATGGCGCAGAACTGCGGCGGCACCTGCTGGATCTCGCCCAGGAAGGCGGGCAGGGCGGCGCGGATCTGCTCGGTCGTCGGCCGGTGGTCGGAGCGGTCGATCACCGCGCCTTCGCGGTCGTCGGTGGTGGTGCGCTCACCCCAGCGGATGGAGAAGCGGTAGGTTTTGGCGCCGTCCATGGCGTAGGAGACGGTCTTGGTCGCCTCGCCCAGCGCAATCGGCAGGATGCCGGTCGCCAGCGGGTCCAGCGTGCCGCCATGCCCGGCCTTCTCGGCGTTCAGCAGGCGGCGCACCTTCGAAAGCGCCTGGGTGGAGGTCATGCCTTCCGGCTTGTCCAGCACGATCCAGCCATGGATCGGCGTACCCTTGCGCTTACGAGCCACGACGGCCGCCCCGGCTCTCGTCCCCGCCTTCGCTCTCGCCCCTATCCTCGCCCCTGTCCTCGCCCTTGTCCTCGTCGTCGAGCATGGCGTGGTCGTCTTCGTCGAGGTCGTCGTCCTCGTCCGTCTCGTCGGGGCCGAGATCGTCGCCGTCCTCATCCCAGGAGTCGTCCTCGTCTTCATCCTCGTCGTGGTCGTCGTCGCCGTTGACGCGGCCCAGCGGATGGCCGCTCAGGTCGCGGGCGACCTCCGGGCTGTGCAGGATACTGTCGATGCGGTGGGCGTAGTCGAAGGAGGTGTCGCCTTCGAAGCTCAGCGTCGGGGCATGACGCAGGTTGACCATGCGCGCGACCTGCCCGCGCAGGAAGGCGGCCGCCCGCTTCAGGGCGACCTGGGCCTCCTCCATCCGCTCGCCGCCCAGCGTCGAATAGAAGACGGTGGCGTTGGACAGGTCGGGGCTGATCCGCACTTCGGTGACCGTGACGTTCAGCGAGGCCAGCTCCGGATCGTGGAAGTCCCCGCGGCGGAACAGGTCGGCGAGGGCGTGGCGCACCTCCTCGCCGACGCGCAGTTGCCGTTGGGACGGGGGCTTGCCGGCGATGAACGCGCCGCGCTTCTTGCTGGCCATGGTACGTGTCTTTCGTCGATGTCTGCTACCCGGGCGGCCTGACCGCGGTCAGGACCAGAGAACGGGCACGTCGTAAAGTCTTATGGTTCGGTCGGCACTTACCAGCGTCAAGCCATCCGCCTGAGCCTGTGCGATCAGCATCCGGTCGAAAGGGTCGCGGTGGTGGTTCGGAAGCCTGTCCAGTTGGCCGATGTGACGAACTTCGACAGGCAACAGGGAAAAGCCGCTTGCCAAAGCCAATCCGGACAAATCGTCCGGCGCCTCCAACTTTCCGTTCAACGCCTTGATGCGCAGTTCCCAAAGCGACGCAATGCTGACCAAGACCGTGATGGTCGTATCGGAAACCAGTTCATGCACGAGCGGAGGCAACCGTTCGGGCGTGCCCAGAACCCACAGCAGGACATGAGAGTCGAGCAGCAGCTTCATTGGCCTGATTTCGCACGTCGAGCCTTTGCAGCTTCGATGTCACGCAGCACCGTGTCCGGCAGCGGCTTGTCCGCATCGATCCCATGGAAGGCATCGATCAGCCAATCCGGCGTCTCATCGAAATCCTCGGCAACCTGGATTTTTCCCCTGGCAATGCCGAGCAGTCGTGGACGAGCCGTACTGGAGGCACTGGTCGCCTCTGCAATGGGTACAAGTTTCACCGCCGGTTTCCCGTCGCGAAGGATGACGATTTCCTCGCCATTCTCCACGCGGTCGATCAGTTCAGCCATGTGCCCATCGGCTTCGGATAGCGGGATGCGATCCATAGCATCACCTCCAGGTAGGCTTCACCCCCTCGTCCGGACAATGTCCGGAAAACGAACCGCCCGGCCCGCTCCGGTGAAAACACCGGAAGGGGCCGGGCGGGCCGTCGGTCTTACAGCTCGCGGGCGATTTCCTCGATCTCGAAGGCTTCGATCTGATCGCCGGCCTGGATGTTGTCGTAGTTCTCGAAGGCCATGCCGCACTCGTAACCCTCGCGCACTTCCTTGACTTCGTCCTTGAAGCGCTTGAGCGTCTTGAGCGTGCCTTCGTGAATGACGACGTTGTCGCGCAGCAGGCGGACGCCGGCGCCGCGCTTGACGGTGCCCTGCGTGACCATACAACCGGCGACCTTGCCGACCTTCGTGATGTTGAACACCTCGCGGATGGTCGCGTAACCGATGAAGCGTTCCCGCAGCGTCGGAGACAGCAGACCGGTCAGCGCCGCCTTCACGTCGTCGATCACGTTGTAGATGATCGAGTAGTAGCGGATTTCGACGCCGTCGCGCTTGGCAAGGTCGCGGGCCTGCGGGTTGGCGCGGACGTTGAAGCCGATGATCATCGCGTTGGACGCATTCGCCAGCGTGATGTCGGACTCGTTGATCGCACCGACCGAGTTGTGCAGGACGCGGACCTTGACCTCGGTGTTCTCGGCCGTGAGCTTCTCCAGCGAGCTGGCGATGGCTTCGATCGAGCCCTGCACGTCGCCCTTGATGACGACCGGCAGTTCCTTGGCCTCGCCGGCCTGGATGCGGCTGAACATGTCCTGCAGCGAACCGCGGGCGGAGGCCGCAACCACCGCTTCGCGCTTCTTGCGCTGGCGGAACTCGGCGATCTCGCGGGCACGGGCTTCGGACTCGACGACGGTGAAGTCGTCGCCGGCCATCGGCGTGCCGTTCAGGCCCAGGACCTCGACCGGGACGGCCGGGGCCGCCTCGTTGACGTTCTGGCCGCGGTCGTTGATGAGGGCGCGGACGCGGCCCCATTCGGCGCCGGTCACGAACACGTCGCCGACCTTCAGCGTACCGCGCTGGACCAGCACGGTGGCGACCGAACCACGGCCACGCTCCAGCTTCGCCTCGATGACGACGCCTTCGGCGGCGCGCTCGGGGTTGGCCCGCAGCTCCAGGATTTCGGCCTGGAGGAGGATGGCCTCTTCCAGCTTCTGCAGGTTCAGCTTCGCCTTGGCCGACACCTCGACGTCGAGCACGTCGCCGCCCATCTCCTCGACCACCAGCTCGTGCTGGAGCAGTTCCTGACGGACGCGCTCCGGACGGGCGTCCGGCAGGTCGCACTTGTTGATCGCGACGATGATCGGAACCTTGGCCGCCTTGGCGTGGCGGATGGCCTCGATCGTCTGCGGCATGACGCCATCGTTCGCGGCGACCACCAGCACGACCACGTCGGTGACGTTGGCGCCGCGGGCACGCATCTCGGTGAAGGCGGCGTGACCCGGCGTGTCGATGAAGGTGATGCGCGAACCCGACTCCAGCTGCACCTGATAGGCGCCGATGTGCTGGGTGATGCCGCCGGCCTCGCCCGACACCACGTCGGTCTGGCGAAGCGCGTCGAGCAGCGAGGTCTTGCCGTGGTCGACGTGGCCCATGATGGTGACGACCGGCGGACGCGGCACCAGGATGGCGCCCTCTTCCTCGGTGGCACGCAGGCCGATTTCGACGTCGGACTCCGACACGCGGCGGACGCGGTGGCCGAACTCGGTGATCAGCAACTCGGCGGTGTCGGCGTCGATGGTCTGGTTGATGGTCGCCATCACGCCCATGCGCATCAGCGCCTTGATGACGTCCGCACCGCGCTCGGCCATGCGGTTGGCGAGTTCCTGGACCGTGATGACCTCCGGCAGGACGACGTCGCGGGTGACCTTCGCGGTCTCCTGACGGCTCATCTGCCGCATGCGCTCACGTTCGCGGGCACGGCGGACGGCGGCCAGCGAGCGGGTGCGGTCGCTGCCGTCGTCGCTGAGCGCCTGCGAGACGGTCAGCTTGGTGCCCTTGCGGCGGTCGGCGCCGGCGGGAGCCTTGGCGGCGGGACGGGCGGGAGCGGCCTTGGCCGGAGCGCCACCACGACCGCCCTTGCGGCGGTTGTCGTCCTCTTCCTCGACGGCGCGGGGGGCCGGAGCACCGGCACCGGGCAGCGTGCGGCCGGGAGCGGCGTCGGCGGCGGGACGGCCGGCGGCACCACCGGGGCGCTGGTCGCCGGCCGGACGGGCACCGGCCGGACGCGCGCCGTCACGGCCCGCACCGTCGCGGGCGCCATCGCGGCGGGGTGCCGGTTCGGCATCGCGGCGCTTGGCGTCCTCGGCTTCCTTGCGCTTGGCCTCTTCCTCCTTGCGGCGGCGTTCGGCCTCTTCGGCGACCTTGCGGTCTGCTTCCTGAATGGCGCGCATCTCGTCCAGCTCGCGCTGGCGCAAGGTCTCGGCGTCCAGAATAATCGGCGGCATTTCCGGCGTAGCCTGGGCCGGGGCTTCCGCGGCGGCCGGAGCGGCGGCTTCGGAGGGGGCGGTCGGAGCGGTTTCAGGCTCTTCGGCGGCGCGGGCGGCGGCCTCGGCGGCGCGCGCTTCGGCACGGACCGCTTCTTCCTCGGCCTCGATCCGGCGCTGCTCTTCGAACGCAGCGGCGCCACGCAGCGCACGCAAGCGCGATTCCAGCTCCTCGCGGGTCAGCTGGCGCCCGGCAGGGGCACCGCCGCCGCGGGGTCGTTGGCCCTGCGCACCGCGCATGGGCAGGCCCTGGGCAGCTTGACGCGCGGCGGCGCCGCCGTCGGCGACGCCGGGCACGGCGCCCTTTTCAACATGACGCTTGCGCTTGACCTCTACGGTCACCGCTTTTGACCGGCCATGGGAGAAGCTCTGCCGGACCTGGGTCTCGACCGGCTTCTTCGACTCCAGCTTTCCTTTGCTGGCGCCGGTTAGGTGCAAGACTTTCTTCTGGTCCTGGTCGTTGCTGTCGGTCATCGGTTCCCGAATGGTCAGACGTTACATCGCAGGCCGGCCGGCCGTATCGCCGACTCCCAAGCCCTTATCAGAATCCTGGTGCGCATCCCGGTCCCCTTGGGGACCTTTCAGGTCCAGGTGCCCCTGGGGACCTTTCAGCCCCCTCAGGCGTGCCGCTTCGCGGACCAGCCCAGCGGCCAGCCTGCCTCGCGCCACCACGGCATGCACCGCATGATCGCGTCCCAGCGCCGCGGCCAAGGCCGAGGACTCGAACAGATCGATCACCGGCAGCGACGGCGCGAGCGCCGTCACCTTGCCGCGTTGGTCGAGCGAGCCGTCCGCGGCTTCGACCAGCAGGGCCGGCGGGGGACCCGCACGGCCGACCTGGTTGGCCCTCAACGCCTCGCGCACCTTCTCGTATCCTGCCAGAACATGGCCGGCACGGCGGGCAAGGCCCAACGCATGCAGACAACGCCGTTCCAGCAGCCGTTCCAGCCTTTCGGCCAGATCGGGCGGTACTTTCACCGCCCGGCGGGCCGCCTTGGCAAAAACGGATTTCCCCATGGCTTTCGCCAGGGCATCCCTGTCGGCCGTGACCCAAAGGCCGCGGCCGGGCAGACGTTCCTCCAGGTCCGGCACCACCTCGCCGTCGGGGCCGATCACGAAGCGGATCATGCCCTCTTTCGGCCCGACCGTACCCGACGCGATGCAGCGGCGCAGAGGCCCCTTCTCGTCGTCGGCCGGCAGGCGGTCCGTCCCGGCACCGTCATCCGGTGCCAATTCCTGATCCGGCACCGCATCCGCGGCGGCGGTCGGTGTCCGTTCGTCGTTCCGTTCGGTCATCCGATCGTCATCCGCTCGCGCGGTCCCGAATAATCGTTCCTGTCGGGCGCAGTTCCAACCGGCATTGCTGCCGGTCAGGCCTGCGCGCCCTGACCACCGGCGCTGCCATCTGCCGCAGGGGCCGTGGCGGCGCCGTCCTGTTCCTCACCCTCGAACCAGTGGGCGCGCGCGGCCATGATGATCGCGTTCGCTTCCTCTTCCGAAGGAGCGTCTTTGGCGCCGTCCTTGCTCAGGATCTCGACCAGCTCGTCGCCGGCCAGATCGGCCAGGTCGTCCAGCGTCTTCACGCCGTTCTCGCCCAGCTTCACCAGCTGCGTGGCAGTGAAGCCGGTCAGCTCGGCGACGATGTCCTCGACGCCCAGTTCCAGGCGACGCTCGTTGGCCTGCTCGTCCTGCACTTCCAGGAAGGCGAGGGCGCGCTGCTTCAGCTCGTCGGCGACCGACTCGTCGAAGCCTTCGATCTCGGCCAGTTCCTCGGTCTCGACGAAGGCGATCTCCTCGACGGAGGTGAAGCCTTCGGCGACCAGAAGGTGGGCGATCACGTCGTCGACGTCCAGGGCCTGCATGAACAGGGCGGAGCGGTTGTGGATTTCCTCCGACCGGCGCTCCGACTCTTCCTGTTCGGTCAGGATGTCGATGTCCCAGCCGGTCAGCATCGAGGCGAGGCGCACATTCTGGCCGCGGCGGCCGATGGCCAGCGACAGCTGGTCGTCGGGCACCACCACCTCGATGCGGCGGTTGTCGTCGTCGAGCACGACCTTGGCGACCTCGGCCGGGGCGAGCGCGTTGACGACGAAGGTCGCCGCCTCGCCCGACCACGGGATGATGTCGATCTTCTCGCCCTGCAACTCGCCGACGACGGCCTGGACGCGGCTGCCGCGCATGCCGACGCAGGCGCCGACCGGGTCGATGGAGCTGTCGTTGCTGTGCACGGCGATCTTGGCGCGCGACCCCGGATCACGGGCGACCGCCCGGATCTCGATGATGCCGTCGTAGATCTCCGGCACTTCCTGGGCGAACAGCTTCGCCATGAACATGGGATGCGTGCGCGACAGGAAGATCTGCGGGCCGCGCGGTTCCTCGCGGACGTCGAAGATATAGGCGCGGACGCGGTCGCCGTTCTTGAAATGCTCGCGCGGCAGCAGTTCGTCGCGGCGCAGGATCGCTTCGGCGCGGCCCAGGTCGACGGTGACGTTGCCGTATTCGACGCGCTTGACCAGACCGTTGACGATCTCGCCGTTGCGGTCCTTGTACTCGTTGAACTGGCGCTTGCGCTCGGCGTCGCGCACCTTCTGCACGATCACCTGCTTGGCGGTCTGGGCGGCGATGCGGCCGAAATCGATCGGCGGCAGCGGGTCGACCAGGAAGTCGCCGATCTTGGCGCCGGGCTTGCGGCGCTGGGCGTAGGGCAGGGTGACCTGCGTCGCCTCGTTCTCCACCGCCTCGACCACCTCCAGGTGACGGGTCAGATGGATGTCGCCGGTCTTGCGATCGATGCGGGCGCGGATGTCGTGCTCGTGGCCGTACTTGGAGCGGCCGGCCTTCTGAATCGCCTGCTCCATCGCCTCCAGGACTTCGTCCCGGTCGATGTTCTTTTCGCGGGCGACCGCGTCAGCGACTTGCAGCAGTTCCATCCGTTACACTTCCTGAGTCGGTCTTGTGTGATGCCGGTCTTGCGTGATGTCCGGTCGGGTCGGCGGGGTGGGGGCAGGCAATCCAGGCCAGGCAGTCCGATGGCGCGTCCTGATGGACGGGTCCGTCAGTTCTGCAGGCCCTCCTGCTGCTCCTGGCTGGCGCGGATCAGCTCGTCCGTCAGCACCAGCTTGGCGCGCAGGATATTGTCGAACTCCAGCCGGGCGGCTCCCTGTTCGGTGTCGATGCACACGAGGCCGTCCTCGACGCCCTTCAGCATGCCTTTGAAGCGCTTGCGGCCGTCGATGGCCATGCGGCTTTCCAGCCTGGCTTCGAAGCCGGCGAAGCGCACGAAATCCTTGAGCCGGGTCAGCGGCCGGTCGATGCCGGGCGAGCTGACTTCCAGCGTGTAGGCCTCGCGGATCGGGTCTTCCACGTCCAGCAGGGCCGAAACGGAACGGCTGATGTCGGCGCAATCCTCGACGGTCATGGGCGCGCCGTCGGCGCGCTCCGCCATGATCTGGAGGATCGCCCGCTGGCCGCCGGAGATCTGTACGCGCACGACCTCATAGCCCATGGCTTCGACCGACGGCGTGATGATCTGTTCGATGCGACCTGTAGCGTCCATTCCACCTAACCCAAAGCCTGCGGCCGGGATCGAACCGGACGAGGTTTCCACAACAGAAGGTTCAACAAGCGCGTGCTTCCACACGCTCATAAAAAAATAAGTGGGCAAAAGCCCACCCGCAAAGCGTCTCGCCGGCCCGGTTGCCCGGGCCGCCGATCCGTATGGGTTCTCAGCGGTGAATATAGTCATTCCGTCCGATGCCGCAAGCCTTTTCCGGTCCGATCGCCGTGCTCGGCCGGAATCTCAAGCGGAACGGGTATGCGTCAGCCTCGCGGGCGGCGGACGAACCGCATGAAGACCGGCTTGCGGCCGGCGGCGATGGCCTTTTCCTCATATCGGGTGGCGGGCCAGTCGTCGGGGCGGATGCGCCAGTCCGACGGGCGGCGTGCCGTCCACTCGAAATCGGGATGATTCACCGTGTGTTCAAGCATCCAGCGCACCAGACCCATGTCGTCGCTGGCCAGACGCAGTTCGGCGCCGTCCTTCAGCACGCGGGCGAGCCGCGGCAGATTCTCCGGCCCGATGAAGCGGCGGTCGGCGTGGCGCTTCTTCGGCCAGGGGTCGGCGAACAGCACGAAGGCGCGGCCGATGGAGGCATCGGGCAGGGCGTCCAGCAGCGGCCGGGCGTCGTCGGGCTGGATGCGCACATTCCGCAGATCGTCGTCATCGACCATGCCCAGCAGGCCGGCGATGCCGTTGAGGAAGGGCTCCGCGCCAATGAAGCCGACATCCGGATGGTGCCCGGCCTGCCAAGCAAGGTGATGGCCCATGCCGAACCCGACCTCCAGCCAGACCTCCCGTTTCGGGCTGTCGAACAGGCCGGCGGGGTCCAGCCGGTCGCCGGGCTGCGGCAGCGTGATCTGGAGCTGCGGCAGCAGAACGTCGATCAGTTCCGTCCGGCGCTTGCGCAACGGCCGGCCCTTGCGGCGCCCGAACAGGCGGTTGGAGCTTTCGGCGAGGGGGCCGGCGGCGAGGGGGCCAGTGGTGCTGTCGTCGGTCATGTCGGAACGCTGTATCGGGAAAAGGGATGGGCCTCAAAAGAAAGCAGGGGCCGTTGCCAGCCCCTGCCGTCCATCCGCCTTGCGGCGGGTCCTATGGTGCGAACGCGCTTTTACAGGAAGGCGCTGCGCAGGTCGCCGACCAGATCGGTCTTCTCCCACGAGAAGCCGCCGTCCACCTCCGGCTCGCGGCCGAAATGGCCATAGGCGGCGGTGCGGGCGTAGATCGGCTTGTTCAGGCCCAGATGCGTGCGGATGCCGCGCGGGGACAGGTCCACCAGCTGCTGCAGCACGTCGGACAGGCGATCCTCGTCGACAGTGCCGGTGCCGTGGGTGTCGACATAGACCGACAGCGGCTTCGACACGCCGATGGCGTAGGAGACCTGGATCGTGCACTTCTCCGCCAGTTCCGCCGCGACGACGTTCTTGGCGAGGTAGCGGGCGGCGTAGGCGGCCGAGCGGTCGACCTTCGTCGGATCCTTGCCGGAGAAGGCGCCGCCGCCATGCGGAGCGGCACCGCCGTAGGTGTCGACGATGATCTTGCGGCCGGTCAGGCCGGCGTCACCGTCCGGGCCGCCGATGACGAAGCGGCCGGTCGGATTGACGTACAGGTGCTTCGGGTCGCACATCCAGCCTTCCGGCAGGCAGTTGACGATGTGCGGCAGGACGATCTCACGCACGGCGTCCTGGTCCAGCCCCTCGGCATGCTGGGTCGACAGCACGATGGCGGTGGCGCGGGTCGGACGGCCGTCGACGTACTGCAGGGTGACCTGGCTCTTGGCGTCCGGACCCAGCTGCGGGGCGGCGCCGGAATGGCGCGCCTCGGCCAGCGACTTCAGGATGGCGTGGCTGTAGTAGATCGGGGCCGGCATCAGCGCCGGGGTCTCGCGGCAGGCATAGCCGAACATGATGCCCTGGTCGCCGGCACCCTCGTCCTTGTTGCCCGCAGCGTCGACGCCCACGGCGATGTCGGCGGACTGGGAGTGGACGAAGCACTTGACGTCCATCTTCTCCCAATGGAAGCCGTCCTGCTCGTAACCGATGTCCTTCACCGCCGCGCGGGCGACTTCGACCAGCTGGTCGGCCTTGATGCTGTCGGGGCCGCGAACTTCGCCGGCCAGAACGACCTGGTTGGTGGTCGCGAGCGTCTCGACGGCCACGCGGGCCTGCGGGTCGTGCGAAAGATAAAGATCGACGATGGCGTCGGAAATGCGGTCGCAGACCTTGTCGGGATGACCTTCCGACACGGACTCGCTGGTGAAGACGTAATTCAGCTTTGCCACGGGAAACCTCGGCATTCGGCGGCACGCTATTTCATGAGCCGAAACGGCAGACCGGTACAGCGGCCGCAGACACCGATCCAAAACGGGTTGTGACAAGGAATTCAGCCGGGGTCAAGAAATCTACCGGCGGTAGGGCCCCGGACCGATTACCGCAGGCGCCGCACGAAGGGGGAGCACGGTCGAGCCCATGCCATCCCCGTTCGGTGGGTATCACATGCCGTGTGGCAACCGGCAGGAGGTACTTGACAACGTTACTCGGCGGCTTCCGCAACGGCGGCGCTGGCCACGGCCTTGGTCAGTTCGAACAGGCGCTTGCGCACCGACGGATCGCTGATCTTGTAGTAGGCGCGGACCAGTTCCAGCGTCTCGCGCTTGGCCATCGGATCGGGCTCGTAGGTGCTGGCGGAGCGCTCTTCGGTCGCACCGGACTCGTCCTCGTCGTCGACGCGGGCGGCAGCCGCTTCGGCCGGCATGTCGTCGAAGAAGAAGGAGACCGGTACATCCAGGACGCGGCTGAGGTCGAACAGACGCGACGCGCCGATGCGGTTGGCGCCGCGCTCGTACTTCTGCACCTGCTGGAAGGTCAGGCCGATCGCCTCGCCGAGTTTCTCCTGGCTCATGCCGAGAAGCGTGCGGCGAAGACGGACGCGGGATCCGACATGGACATCGATGGGATTCGGCTTTCCGGTCTTCGGACGGCCGGCACCCGCACGGCGCCCGCGCGGCGCCCCAGTTTCAGTCTGCATCTCGTTTATCCCTGTAACGGTTGTGCAACCTAGTTACGACATATCCACGTATGCAGTCAAGCCCGCTCCGGTCAAGCCCGATACACGAAATTGTTCTGCCAGTGGCGGGCGGATTGCCCGTATTGCTGCGTCACCGGTGATATCGCGAGGCCAAGGCCGCCAGAAAACAGCCTAGAAGCACTATGCCGAAAATCCAGTCTCCCATACGGGCATAGGCTGTGACGCCGTCAGGCGCTTCCGGCAACGTGGTATCGATGAAGCCCCGCTCACCCAGACCGAGCAATTGTTGCACACGACCGTAGGAGTCCACCACCCCGGATATTCCCGTATTCGCCACCCGCACGAGCGGCAGTCCTTCCTCCACGGCACGGACCTGATTGATCGCAAAATGCTGGTGCGGACCGGCGGTGCGGCCGTACCAGGCGTCATTGGTCAGGTTCAACAGCCAGTGCGGCCGGTCTGCGGTATCGACCACGGCGCCGGGGAAGATGCTCTCATAGCAGATCAATGGGCTGAAGGAGGGCAGGCCGGCCACACGACCTTCCAGATCCAAGGTGCGCGGACCGGGGCCGGCCGAGAACTCCGCCCCGTTGCCGGCGATGGCACCGACGGGCAGCCATTGCCGCAGCGGCATGTACTCGCCGAAGGGCACGAGATGGAACTTGTCGTAGTCGGCGACAGCCGCACCGCTGCCGTCCACCGCCACCATGCCGTTGAAATAACGACGCTCGCCGTCCGCACCGACCGTCGTGCGCGGCGCCCCGGTGATCAGCAGACCGCCCGGCGGGATGACGGAGGCCATCGCCTGGCGCACCCGCGCATCCTCCTCGACGAAGAAGGGGACGGCGGTTTCCGGCCAGATGATGACGTTGGGCGGCGGGGCCGACGGATCGGCCGGCGGGGCGGCGGACAGGGCGAGATGGTTCTGGAAATTCTGCACCCGCTCGGCCGGCGCCCATTTCAGCCGCTGGTCGATCGCCGCCTGGACCAGCCGGAGACGGACGCCCGGTACCGGCTCGTCCACCGCGCCGGCCAGCCTCCAGGCGCCCCAGCCGCCCAGCACCGCCAGCAGCGCCAACCCGGCGGCAACGCCGGCCCAGGCGCGACGCGGTGTGGTGTCGCGGTCGGGCAGGGCCGCGGGCAGAGAGGCGACCAGCACCGTCACCAGCGTCAGCCCATAGATGCCGACCAGCGAGACGGTCTGCAGCACCGGCAGCACCCCGACCCAGCCATAGCCGATCAGGTTCCAGGGAAAGCCGGTGAAGACGTGGCCGCGCAGCCATTCCCACAGGCACCAGCAGGCGGCGAACAGCAGCGGTCGGCCCAGCCCGATGCCGAAGCCGCGCCGGCGCAGCATGTGGAAGGTCAGGGTGGCGCCGCCGCTGAACATCGCCAGCAGGATCGGCAGACCGACGGCCGACAGCGGCAGGGCCCACCAGAAGCGCTCGATATCGGTGAACAGGGCGGCGCTGATCCAATAGAGTCCCAGCAGGTGATGGCCGAAGCCGAAGAACCAGCCGAGGGCAAAGGCGCCCTTCTTCGTCTCAGCTCCGTCCAGCAGCCAGATCAGGCCGGGAAAGGCGACCAGCAGCACCGGTATCAGGTCGGCCGGCGGAACCGCCAGCGTGGCGAGCCCACCCAGCAAGGCCGCGGCAGCCAGCCGGCGCCAGCCGGTCAGCGCGGCCAGCCGCGCGGAAACACGGCCCAGCCGGGCGGGGACGGGCAGCGCATCGGTGACGGTCAAGACGGGAAACTCCGGCAGCGGCAAGGAATGGCGGGCGGCGCCATAGGTAATGCGGCCGGACAGGGGCGCCAAGGCTGTTGTGGGCGGAGCTGTGTTGTGGGGGTGGGGGAGGCGTCAGACCCCCACCCCAATCCTTACGCCGTCTCCGCCAGCTCCGAACTGTTGGCCGGGACGTTGTGGACGCGCAGGCGCTTCAGGCGGCGGGAGTCGGCGTCGACGATCTCGAACTCCAGGCCCGAGGGATGGATCAGCCGTTCGCCCAGCCCGGGCACGCGGCCGGCGATGGAAACGACCAGACCGCCCAACGTGTCGATGTCCTCGCGCTCCTCCTCGGACAGGACCGGGCCGACGCGATGCTCGAAATCTTCGATGGGCAGGCGGGCGTCGGCGATCAGGCTGCCGTCGGGACGCTCGACCAGCCGCGGCGCCGCGGTCTCATCATGCTCGTCCTCGATCTCGCCGACGATCTCCTCCACCAGATCCTCGATGGTGACGAGGCCGTCGATGCCGCCGAACTCGTCCACCACCAGGGCCATGTGCTGGCGGGTCTGGCGCATCTGCACCAGCAGGTCGAGCACATGCATGGAGGGGGCGACGATCTTCGCTTCGCGGATGATGCCGGTCAGGTCAGGCTTCTGGCGCAGGCCCTCGGGCGAGGCGGCCTGCTTCGCCAGCAGGGTCAGCACGTCCTTGATGTGGATGATGCCGACCACGTCGTCCAGCGTCTCGCGGTACACCGGCAGGCGGGAATGGCCTTCCTCGGCGACGCGCTGGACCAGGGCGGGGAAGGGGGTGTCGATGTCGACGGAGATGATGTCGGCCCGCGGCACCATGACGTCGGCGACGGTGCGGTCGCGCAGCTTCAGGATGTTGGTCAGCAGCGCCCGCTCGCCGGCGCCCAGCGAATCCTCGCCGTCCTCGCTCGCGGCATCGTCCAGGCCGGAGATCAGCTCTTCGATCGTGCCGCGCAGGGAATTGTCCTCGCGGCCACCCCAGACGGTGCGGAGCCACCCCTTGAACAGGTGGCCCAGGGAATGGTCTTCGGCCCCGTGGTCATCACGGGGCGTGCGACTGTCGGATATCTCGCTCATCGGTCCGGCGATTGGTGGTTGGCGGCGTAAGGATCGGCGATTCCGAGCGTGGCGAGCAGCCGGGTTTCCAGCGCCTCCATCTCCTCGGCCTCGTCGTCCGTCTCGTGATCATAACCCAGCAGATGCAGAACACCATGCATCACAAGGTGAGTCATGTGGTCTTTGAAGCTTTTCCCCTGTTCGGACGCCTCGCGGGCGACCGTTTCATAGGCGAGGATGACGTCGCCCAGCATCACCGGCACGCCGTCTTGCGCTTCCGGCTCCTCGGCCTCGGTCAGGGCGAAGGACAGGACGTTGGTCGGCTTGTCCTTGCCGCGATACTCGCGGTTCAGCCTGTGGACCAGCTCGTCGTCGGCCAGCACGACCGACAGCTCGGCCGGGCCTTCCTCGTCGTCATAGGCCGCACCCAGGGCGCCGAGCGCTGCGCGCTCCGCCAGCCACTCGGCATCCTCGGCCCAATCGCCGGCTTCACGTGAAACAGTGATGTCGACCGCGCTGGTCATTCCGGATCTCCAACGATCGCAGGTCCGCTGACGGTCGTTTCGGGTGCGGAACTGATGCGGCGGGCCTGTTTGCGTTCCGCCTCGCGGGCATCGGCCTGGTCATAGGCGCGGATGATGCGGGCGACCATCGGGTGGCGGACGACGTCGGCGTCGGTGAAGCGGACGAAGCGCACGCCTTCCACCCCGCGCAGGATGTCCAGCGCGTCGCGCAGGCCCGACCGGGTGCCCGACGGCAGGTCGATCTGCGAGATGTCGCCGGTGATGACCATCCGCCCGCCTTCGCCGAGACGGGTCAGGAACATCTTCATCTGCATCGGCGTGGTGTTCTGCGCCTCGTCCAGGATAACGAAGGCGTTGCCCAGCGTCCGGCCGCGCATGAAGGCCAACGGCGCGATCTCGATCTCGCCGGACTCCAGCCGCTTCTTCACCTGTTCCGCCGGCAGCATGTCGTGCAGCGCGTCATAGAGCGGACGCAGGTAAGGATCGACCTTTTCCTTCAGGTCGCCGGGCAGGAAGCCCAGTCGCTCGCCCGCTTCGACCGCCGGGCGCGACAGTACGATGCGATCAACCTGACCGGTGGTCAGCAGCGCCACCGCCTGCGCCACCGCCAGATAGGTCTTGCCGGTACCGGCCGGGCCGAGACCGAAGACCAGTTCGCTCTCCGCCAGGGCTTGCAGATAGGCGGCCTGGGTGGGGGAGCGCGGTGTGATCGGGCCGCGCCGGCGGGTGCGCAGGGCAATCTCGGCCCGGGTGATGGTCGCCTGCTGGCCGGGCGCGCGCGGCTCCTCGCCCGTCGCCACACCGGCGAAACCGGCATCGGCGGTCGCCATACGGACGGCGCCGTCGACTTCACCGCCGTCGATGGTCTGGCCGCGGGTCAGCCGGCCATACAGGCCGTTCAGCGCCGTCCGCGCCGTTTCGGCGGCGTCGGACGGGCCGGAGATGGTCAGGGTGTTGCCGCGGGAAATCAGCGACACGCCGAGAAGAGATTCGATGCGGGCGAGGTGGCGATCATGCTCCCCGTACAGCATCGGCAGAAGCCGGTTGTCATCGAATTGAACGTCGATACGCCGTTCGGGCAGACCGTTCAAGCGCTTGCCTCCAAGGTTACGGCAGGCTGGAAGGGAGAGGCGGTGGTGTGTTCACCGGTTACGACCGTGCCGGCGAGGCTGTTGGCCAGCGCGGCGTCGACCCGCACCTCGACGATGCGGCCGAGCAGCCGTTCGTTCGCCTCGGCATGGACCGACTGCATCCACGGGCTGCGGCCCAGCAGCTGGCCGTCGCGGCGCCCGACACGGTCGAACAGGACCGGCACACTGCGGCCGATGAAGCTGTGGTTGAAGGCGACCTGCTGGGCGTTCAGCAACTGGTGCAGAGCCGCCAGACGGGATTCCTTCACCTCTTCCGGCACCTGGGCACCCTCGACCGAGGCCGGGGTACCGGGACGCGGGCTGTATTTGAAGGAATAGGCCTGGGCATAGCCGATCTCGGTGACCAGCTTCAGCGTCGCGGCGAAATCGGCGTCGCTCTCGCCGGGGAAGCCGACGATGAAGTCGCCGGACATCGCCAGATCGGGCTTGGCCGTGCGCAGCCGGTCGACCAGCCGGCGGTAATCGTCGGCGGTGTGCTTGCGGTTCATCGCCGCCAGGATGCGGTCGGACCCGGCCTGCACCGGCAGATGCAGGTAGGGCATCAGCTGCGGCACCTCGGCATGGGCGCGGATCAGGTCGTCGGCCATGTCGCGCGGGTGCGAGGTGGTGTAGCGGATGCGCTCCAGCCCATCGATCTCCGCCAGTTGGCGGATCAGCCGGCCGAGGCCCCAGGTGGTGCCGTCCGGCCCGTCGCCGTGCCAGGCGTTGACGTTCTGGCCCAGCAGGTTGATTTCGCGCGTGCCGCCGGCCACCAGCCGCTTCGCTTCGGCGAGGATCCGGTCGGCGGGACGGGAGAACTCGGCACCGCGGGTGTAGGGCACGACGCAGAAGGTGCAGAACTTGTCGCAGCCCTCCTGCACCGCCAGGAAGGCGGAGACGCCTTGGGCGCCGGCTTCCTCCGGCAGGAAATCGAACTTGGATTCGGCCGGGAAATCGGTGTTCAGCACGCTGCCGGCGGCACGGCTGGCCTTCGCCACCATCTCCGGCAGGGTGTGGTAGGTCTGCGGGCCGAAGACCATGTCGACGAAGGGGGCGCGGGCGACGATCTCCTCGCCCTCGGCCTGGGCGACGCAGCCGGCGACCGCCAGGATCATCCGGCCGTCCTCGGCCTCCGCCTTGCGGTCCTTCATCTGGCGCAGCCGGCCAAGCTCGGAGAAGACCTTCTCGGCGGCCTTTTCGCGGATGTGGCAGGTGTTCAGGATCACCATGTCGGCGCCGTCCGGCTCATCGACCGGTTGGTAGCCCAGCGGTGCCAGGACGTCCGCCATCCGGGCGGAGTCGTACACGTTCATCTGGCAGCCCCAGGTCTTGATGAACAGCTTCTTGGTCAACCCGCACCCTTCCGCTCAGAACAAAAACGAATAGCGCGCTCACGATGCTGCGTGGCGCGCGGCACGCCGCATATCCGGCGTCGCTCCTGAAAAGATGGTATCGCGTGTGGGGCGAATCGAGTCAATCCCGCTTCGCCCCACCCATGTTTGCAACGACGTCGTTTCCGCAATGCGGACCGAGGGCCGGAATGGTCACGCCGCGCCGGCTTGCAGGCCGTCGCGCCAGAACCAGTCGGTCCGGCGCACGCGGTCAGTCCAAAGTCGCTCCGCCGCCGTCCGGCTGAACAGGGCGCTGAAAGGGACGGGGGTGTCTCCCGCCAGGACGGGCGCGTTCGCAGCCGGGGCGGCCAGCACCGAGCTCATCACCGGGGTGGCGCCGATGGCGACGTCCTGCGCGTCCGCCTGTTCCGGCTTGCCGATCATGCCGGCGGCGCCGGCCAGCGAGCCTTCGACCAGTTCCAGGCCCAGCAGCCGGTTCATGTCGACCGGACCGGGCATCTGCATGCCCAGCGTCAGGGCGCGGGAGAAGCCGAACCGCTCGTAATAGGGGGCGTCGCCGACCAGGATCACCGACTTGTGGCCCAGCGCCACCGCCTTGTTCAGGCTCATCCGGATCAGCTTGCTGCCCAGCCCGCTGCCCTGCAGATGGGCGGCGACCGCGATGGGGCCGAGCAGGATGGACTGGGTGGTGCCGCCGACCAGGATCGGCCAGTAGCGGATGGTGCCCACCACCACCTCGCGCCCATGCTCGTCATGCTCGATGGCGACGAGGTTCAGGGCGGGGATGGAGTCGACGCCGTCGCGCAGCCGATAGGCGGTCTTGGTGAAACGGTCGGGACCGAAGGAGGCGTCCAGCAGGGCTTCGATGGCGGCGGCGTGCTTCGGCTCTTCGACGGTGATGATCATGCGTGGGGCTCCCGGCGGGAAGAAAGTCTTCTCAGAAGGCTTTTGGAGGGCGGATCGCGCCGCCGCCGGAAGGCCGGGGGTGTCAGGTCCCCGTTGTGCCTTTGGCGTTCGCACGCGACCCAAGGACGGCCGCAACCGCGATGCGCGGTGCGAGGCTCCGTCGTCGGATGCGAAGGGCGTGCGAACGAGACATGGACAAGGCTCTTCGGCCGTTGCTGGGACTTGCGCATATATCATCGTCTCCCCCCCGTCGCAAGACCATGCAGACCCGGAGACTGTGCATGACTGTGTCCATCCCAGTGCGGGCATGTCGCATCATTGTCCGGCCGCGTTCTGGACAGTGCGGGGAGGGGACTTTATCCTGCGCGGAACCGCCGCCCGGCCACCCGGAACCCCAGCCGGAACCCCAAGCCGCCGGCCCGTTTTTACGGCCGGCGCCGTTCATCGGACCGCCCGCCATGTACACCGCCGTTACCCACGACATCCGCGTCACCGTCCAGCCCGTTTTCCTGGAAGACCAGTCGGCTCCGGCCGAGGGGCGCTTCGTCTGGGCTTATCACGTCCGCATCGAGAACGAAGGCAGCGAGACGGTGCAACTGCGCACCCGCCACTGGCGCATCACCGACGCCATGGGCCGCGTGCAGGAGGTGCGGGGGCCCGGCGTGGTCGGCGAGCAGCCCGTGCTGGAGCCGGGCGACCATTTCGAATACACCAGCGGCACCCCGCTCGGCACGCCGTCCGGCATCATGGCCGGCAGCTATGGCATGGAGGGGGAGGACGGGCGCGCCTTCGACGTGACCATCCCGGCCTTCTCGCTGGACAGTCCGCACCAGCCGATGCAGCTGAACTGATCGGACGGCCCGACTGCCCGGCAATTCCGGACGCAGACGAATAATACAATAGAATGTGTGTGGATATTGGAAGAAATTAACAGGCGGCTTTGACAATCCGCATGGCTGTCCGTACTTTGTCCATAGCTTGCAGGCCATGGGGCGGGACCTAAATCTAGGGACTTCCGAAAGGCGGCAAGCGGCGGAAACCGTGGCTGGCGCCGTCGCTCCGCATTCTGCGAATGGGTTCTTTCGTCTTGCTGCCCGTTCGGTTGATCCGCCGGGGCTTCGGCTCCGTACTGACGACGGAAGTGACGCCAGACACGATGGGCGTGTTGCGCGACGGCCGTCGGATTGCGGCCATCGGCTTCGCGCAGGGCGTTTCCCAGTTATGGAAAGGATGTTTCCCGTGACGGCTACCAAGACCCCGCACGCCAAGCCCCCGGTCGCCGACAACGTGCTTCGCGGCCCCGGCCTGTCCCGGCCCGACCCCGTCGCCCGTCCGTCCCGCACCGAGGCGGAAGAGGCCGTGCGCACCCTGATCCGCTGGGCCGGCGACGACCCGGCGCGCGAAGGGCTGGTCGGCACGCCGGACCGCGTCGTCCGCTCCTATGAGGAATTCTTCGCCGGCTACGGCATCGACCCGGTTGAGATCCTGTCGCGCACCTTCGAGGAGACCGACGGCTACGACGAGATGGTCGTGCTGCGCGACATCCGGGTGGAGTCCTACTGCGAGCACCACATGGTGCCGATCATCGGCAAGGCGCATGTCGCCTATCTGCCGCGCCGCCGCGTCGTCGGCATCTCCAAGCTGGCGCGTCTGGTCGAGGCCTATGGCAAGCGCCTGCAGATCCAGGAGAAGATGACGGCGCAGATCGCCAACACCATCGACGAGGTCCTGCAGCCCGAGGGCGTCGCCGTCGTGGTCGAGGCGCAGCACCAGTGCATGACCACCCGCGGCGTCCACAAGACCGGCGTGACCATGGTGACCAGCCGCATGCTGGGCGCCTTCCGCACCGACCCGTCGACCCGCCGCGAGTTCCTCACCATGATCGGCAACCCGTCCTCACGCGGGATGGAGTGAGGTCCAGAGGGCTTTACACCCTCAACGCCGCCTGCCAAGCTCCCGCCGCACTTTGTCAGTGAGTGGTGTGGAATTCGGGGTGTGAGGTATGGCGGCGAAGGTGACACCGGCGGTCAATGCGGCGAAGGCGGCTGGCCTCGCCTTCCGGCTGATGGAGTACGAATACGATCCGTCGGCCGACGCCATCGGCCTGCATGCGGCCGAATCGCTCGGGCTCGACCCTGCCATCGTCTACAAGACCCTGATCGTCCAGCTTGAACCCAAGGCGCTGGCCTGCGCCGTCATCCCGGTCGCGGCCAAGCTGGATTTGAAGGCCATCGCCGCGGCAGCGAAGGCGAAGAAGGCCGACCTTGCCGACCCGGCGCTGGCGGAAAAGACCACGGGATTCCTGGTCGGCGGCATCAGCCCGCTGGGCCAGAAGAAGGCGCTGCCGACCTTCATCGACGCGAGCGCCGAAACGCTGCCGGAAATGGTGGTGAATGGCGGCCGGCGCGGCCTGCAGATCGTGCTCGCGCCGGCCGATCTGGCCAAGGCGACGAAGGCGACGGTCTGCGCCATCGTCGCGCACTGAAACCGGAACGGTGGTGGTGACCCCGGCAGGACTCGAACCTGCTGCCTCAAGTTTAGGAAACTCGCGCTCTATCCTGATGAGCTACGGGGCCACTTGCGCCGCACCTTAACGGTTTCGCCGGCAAGGTGAAAGTGGCTTTTGGGGGAAGCGCCTCCTCACGGCGTCAGTCGGAATAGCGTTCCTCCAGCCACGGGTCGGCGTGGTTGTTGTAGCCGCGGACCTCCCAATAGCCTTTGCGGTCGCCAGCCAGCAGTTCGATCCGCTTCACCCACTTGGCGCTTTTCCAGAAATACAGCTTGGGCAGCACGATGCGCACCGGGCCGCCATGGTCGCGGCTGATCGGCTGGCCTTCCCAGGTCGTGGCGAGCAGCACGCCGTCGTCGTCGAAGTCCGACAGGGCGACGTTGGTGGTGTAGCCGTCGAAGGAATGGAAGACGACGAAGCGCGCCTCCGGCTTCGGCCGGGCCAACTCCAGCAGGCGGCGGGCGCTGACGCCCTCCCACCGGTTGTCGTAGCGCGACCAGGTGGTGACGCAATGGATGTCGGAGACGAAGCTCTCCTGCGGCTGGGCCTGGAAATCGTCCCAGGTCCAGGACAGCCGGTTCTCCACCAGCCCGTCGACGGCGAGCGTCCAGTTGTCCGTCGTCACCTTCGGCGTGATGCCGAGGTCCAGCACCGGCCAGTCGGTCACCAGACGCTGGCCGGGCGGCAGCCGGTCGCGCGCCGGGTCGGCGGCGTGGCCGGTCAGCGCGCGGCCGTCGCGCGCCCATTGCTCCTTGGTGGCGACCAGCTTGTCGCGGACGGAACCGTCCTGCCCGATCCGTTGATCCGGTTCCAATCCGCTGCTTCCGTCCGATCCGGCGGGTGTGTCGTTCATGGCTCGTCCTTTTCTCCGATTCCGGCTTTTCCGGCAGGGGTCCCGCTTAAAAAAGGAACAGACAGTCGGGTTGGCAAGCGGAAGCGGGAGAACTAACTTCCCGAAGCCCGGCATATTGGAGCCACAGTTCCGCGCCAGGGTTCCGCTTTGCCGCTGTTTGCCACCGCTTTCCGAAGACCAGCCGAGTGATTTGCCGATGATCCGGTCCGCAACGCCTGCCGCACCCGCCCTTGCACGGGGCTGGCGTTTGTTTTTGTCCGGCGGCTTCGCCGTCCTGCTGCTTGCGGCTCTGCTCGCCGGGGTGGGGTTGGCGGGCTCCGCCGCGCTGGCCGCGTCGCCGGCACCGGCCGCCGCTGCTCCGGCCGCCGCCCCGGCCACCGGTGCCGCCACCCCAGCCTCCGCCGCCCCGGTGGTGGTCGACGAGGGGACCGTGCAGCAGCTGGAGGCGCTGGTCGGTACGCTGGAGAACCAGGATGCACGCACCCAGCTGGTCAGCCAGTTGCGCAACCTGATCGCCGCCCAGCGCGGCCTCGCCCAGGCCAAGGAGGCGGAGGGCGAGTCGGCGCTGCCGCAGACCCTCGGCGCCCGCGCGCTCTCCTTCCTGGCGGCGCGGATGGACGTGGTCAGCCGCCAGCTGGTGCAGGTCGCCAACGTCTTCTCCGACCTGCCGGGGGCGCTGTCCTGGGTCCAGCGGCAGGCGCAGGACGACACCGCCCGTGAACGCTGGGTGCAGATCGGCATCCAACTGGCGATGATCCTCGGCATCGGCGCGGTGGCGGCCCGCGGAATTGCCTGGCTGCTCAGCCGGCCGCGACAGGCGATGGCGGCCCGCCATGTCGGCTCCCCCCTGCTGCGCATCCCGATGCTGCTGGGCCGCGCGGTGCTGGAACTGGCGCCGATCCTCGGATTCATCGTCGTCGCCTACACGATCCTGTCGGTGACGGAGCCGGCGCCGCGCGTGCGGCTGGTGGCGCTGGCGGTGGTGAATGCCACCGTCATCACCCAGGCGCTGCTGATCCTGGTGCGGATGCTGTTCGCGCCGGACGCGCCCAACCTGCGGCTGGTCCACACCAGCGATGCCGGGGCGCGCCGCTGCTACATCTGGTCGCGCCGGCTGATCGCGGTGGCGGTCTACGGCTATTTCCTGGCGGAGGGCGCCTATGTGCTCGGCCTGCCGCTGGGTGCCTATGGCGCGCTGCTGAAGCTGTTGGGCGTGGTGATCGCCGGCATGCTGATCGCGCTGATCCTGCAGAACCGCGTCGGCGTCGCCGAGTGGATGCGCGGCAACCCGCTGTCAGGCGACGGCGATCCGCTGGCGACCGCCCGGCGCGAGGCGGAAGGGCAGGGGGCGGTCCTGCGCACCGCGCGCCGCCGCTTCGCCGAGATCTGGCACGTGCTGGCCATCCTCTATGTCGTGGTGACGTTGGGCGTGTGGGTGCTGAACGTTTATGGCGGGTTCGAGTATCTGGCCCGCGGCACCGCCGTGACCGTGCTGTCGGTGGTGGTGGCGCGTCTGCTGGTGACCGGGCTGAACCGGACGCTGCGCCGCGGCCTGACGATGAACCGCGAGCTGGCCGGCAACCTGCCGCAGCTCCACACCCGCGCCTTCCACTATCTTCCCATCGTCCAGCGCATCGGCAAGGTCATCATCTGGCTGGTGGCGCTGGGGGCCGCGCTGAACGGCTGGGGCGTCGACACGCTGGGACTGGTCGAGTCGGCCGCCGGCCGCCGCATCGTCGGCAGCGCCATCTCCATCGGCCTGCTGCTGGCCGGCGCCATCGTCGCCTGGGAGGTGGTGAGCGCACTGATCGAGCATTTCCTGCGCACCACCGACAAGAACGGCGCCCGCATCGAGCGCAGCGCCCGCATGCGCACGCTGCTGCCGCTGCTGCGCAACGCTTTTCTGATCCTGCTGGTGACGATGGTGTCGCTGATCACCCTGTCGGAACTGGGCGTCAACATCGCGCCGCTGCTGGCCGGTGCCGGTGTCGTCGGTCTGGCCATTGGTTTCGGCTCGCAGACCCTGGTCAAGGACATCATCACCGGCCTGTTCATCCTGTTCGAGGACACGGTGTCGGTCGGCGACGTGGTGGATGTCGGCGGCGGCCATTCCGGCACGGTGGAGGCGATCTCCATCCGTTCCATCCGCCTGCGCGACGGGGCCGGCGCCGTCCATTCCGTGCCCTTCAGCGCCGTCACCACCGTGAAGAACATGAGCAAGGACTTCTCGGTCACGCTGTTCAACATCACGGTGTCCAACCGCGAGGATCCCGACCGCATCATCGCCGCGTTGAAGGAGACCGGCGCCGAGGTGCAGGCGCAGCCGCAGTTCGCCGCCGACATCCTGAACCCGCTGGAGGTGCTGGGCGTCGACAAGCTGTCTGACACCGGCATCAACATCCTGGCCCAGTTCAAGACCCGCCCGACCCGCCAATGGGGCGTCACGCGCGAGTTCAACCGCCTGCTGAAGAAGAAGTTCGACGAGCTGGGCATTTCCATGCCGACCCAGTCGATGCAGCTGGTCGTCGGCCAGAACCCGCACGACCGTGCGCTGGCGGAGGCGCTCAGCCAGGGGTCCTGACGGCCAGGGCTCCAACCAAGGGCCAAGCTCCGACTGTACCGGAAAGGGAACCGCCCGGCTTTGCCGGGCGTTTTCCTTTGTCCGTCCGATGAACCGGAGCGTGCTGCAAAATGCTCAGCGATGCCTTTTCCCGTTTCGCCCGCTGGATGGAGCGTCAGTCCGGCCGGCCGGGTGCCTTCGTCACCGCCTTCGCGGTTGTGCTCATCTGGGGCCTGACCGGGCCGCTGTTCCACTTCTCCGACACATGGCAGCTGGTGATCAACACCGGCACCACCATTGTCACCTTCCTGATGGTGTTCATCATCCAGAACGCCCAGAATCGTGACACCCAGGCCATACACCTGAAGTTGGACGAGTTGATCCGCGCCACCCACTCCGCCCGCAACGGCATGATCGACCTGGAGGAGATGCCTGAAACCGAGGTGGCGAAGGTGAAGCGCAGCTTCGAACACCTCGCCAAGACGGCCGAGTGCCTGGACCACCGCATCGACGAGAAGGTGGAACGCGCGGTCGAACGCGAGGTGGACGAGGAACTGGACGAACGCGGGGTGCCCGATCCGCCGGATCGGCGATAGAAGGCATTCCGTCGGATCGGCGGTAGAGAAGGCTTTATTCGGCGGGAGCCGGCGGGCAGGGTGGACGGCGCCAGGCGCGCAGAGCGTCGTCCAGCGCGCGGGCGAAGGTGGAGCGTTCGGTCGGCGACAGGAAGGACCCGACCCCCACCGACTGGCCATGCGAACTCAGCGTGACCTGCCCGGCCGGACCACGGCGGTCGTGGTCGGCACGCTCGTCGTGGGTGATCCGCAGCCAGTAGGGATGGAAGGACCAGCGGCGTTCCGGCGCCTTCCAGTGGACGCGCTGCACCGTCAGCGCGCTCTCCGTCAGCTGCACCCGCTCATACTGGCGGGCGGAGCGGTAGCTGACGCGGAAGGCCAGCCACAGCGCCAGCACGTCCAGCCCGCAGAAGGGCACCACCGGCCAGGCGCCATGGGAGACGAAGATGCCGGCCACGATCAGGTTCATCACCACCACCACGCCCATCAGAACCCGGAAGCCGTTGCGGCCAAGGCTGCGGTGCGGATGGAGGATGGCGTCGAAGAACACGCGCACGGCACCGCTTCCGCCGCCGCTCTCCGCAGGGGTGGGGCCGTCGCCGGGCTGGCCATCAGGCTGGGGGCCGCAGATGTCGATGGGCATGGCCGCCATCCTAACCCAGCGGAGGCCGGCAAAAAACCGTGACGAAGACGGGGTTATGCCGCCTTCGACACCATCGGCACCGCGCCGCCGTTCAGCACCCAGGCCATGGCGCTGTCCATTCCGGTGAAATCGGCCCCTGAATGATCGGTAGCGGAGAAATCGGCAGCCGGTCCACCGTCAAGCTCTCCGGCAAGGTCGCCGTCGGCCGGCGTCACCTTGGCCTGGACGAAAATCCGCGCCTGATCGTCGGTGCCCGCCGCGATCATCGCATCGGCCATCACCGAGGCCCAGTGCCAGTCGGTCATCACCACCGCGCAGCGCAGTTGGCCGCAGCGTCGCGCGAGCTTCATCAGGGCGACGACGATCTCCGGCCGGAACCCGTCGGCCTCGAAGCGGTCGAACTCGACGAGGCTGCTCCATGGCGTGCCGCGGGCGCCCAGGTTGGCGCAGTGCACCTCCACCTGCCGGGCGACGGCGTCGCGCTGCTCCATCGACAGGGTGCCCTGCAACCGGACATGCAGGCCCCAGTCCTTTATTTCCACAAGATAAGACGCGCTCATTTCGAAATACCCTTATCCGATCTGAACGCCACAACCCGGAAGATCCGTGGTTCGATTGACGGCATTCAAACGGTGCCTTGGCAGTTAGCAAATCATACGCCACCGTCGAAGGAGCCGGAAAGCGGGATTCCTGCGACCAAATCTGTTGGATTGACGTCAATTACTCCAACTTTTGTCGCAAATTGCGACGCAACGCTGCAGTTTGGACACCGACTCAAGACTGGGGCTCAAGACTGGCCGCCATCCGATCGTGACGGCACGCCCCGCCTCTGGCGCAAGCCCGGCCGTTGCGGCTATGGTGGCGGCCATGAAGCCCGCCGCCATCCAGGAATTCTTCCGCCGCCTGTCCGCTGCCAACCCGGAACCCCGGAGCGAGCTGGAATACGTCAATCCTTACACGCTGCTGGTCGCCGTGGTGCTGTCCGCCCAGGCCACCGACATCGGCGTGAACAAGGCGACCGGTCCGCTGTTCAAGGTCGTCACCACGCCCCAGCAGATGGTGGCGCTGGGTGAGGAAGGGCTGCGCCAGTACATCAAGACCATCGGCCTGTTCAACACCAAGGCCAAGAACGTCATCCGCCTGTCGGAACTGCTGATCGAGCGCCATGGCGGCGAGGTGCCGCGCGACCGCGAGGCGCTGGAACAGCTTCCCGGCGTCGGCCGCAAGACGGCGAACGTCGTCCTGAACGTCGCCTTCGGGGAGGAGACCATCGCGGTCGACACCCACATCTTCCGCGTCGGCAACCGCACCGGGCTGGCTCCCGGCAAGACGCCGGACGCGGTGGAGGCGAAGCTGCTGAAAGCGGTGCCGAAGCTCTACCGCCGCCATGCCCACCATTGGCTGATCCTGCACGGCCGCTATGTCTGCAAGGCGCGCAAGCCGGACTGCCCGATCTGCCCGGTCGCCGACCTCTGCGGCTACAAGGACAAGATCATCGCCTGATCCCTGAGGGGAAACGCAGAACGCCCGGCATGGCGGGAGCCAGCCGGGCGTTGCTTTGCGTGCCTTGCGCTTCGGAAAGCGGGTCAGACGGCCTCGGCCGCCGGAACCTGCCCGACGGGCGCCTGGGCCGGCGCCTGAACCGGGGCCGGAGCGGCGGCGGGCTTGGCGCTGTACAGCTGGATGTCGCCGATCAGCTGGCCGCCGGCATCGACCGCCAGCTCGCCGAAGCGGATCGAGCCGGTGATCCTGCCGGTGGAGCGGACGGTCAGACGGCCGCGGACGGAGATGTCACCCTCGAAGCGGCCGGCGATGTCGGCCTCCTCGATCTCGACGGAGCCCTTGAACAGGCCGCTCTCGGCGATCTCGACCGAGCGGCCTTCGCGCAGCTTGGCCTCGACCGTGCCCTCCACCACCAGCACGTCGCAGGAGCCGATCTCGCCGGTCAGGGAGATGTCGCGGCCAACGGTCAGGCGGCGCTGCTCCGGCATGGCGGGAGCCATCGGGGCCTGGGCGACCGGAGCCTGGACGGGCGCCTGGGCTGCGTGAGCCGCCGCCGGGGTGGCGACGGGAATCGACGGCTGGCGCGGGGCGGAGCCCGGCATGTCGACGACCCGGCGCGGCACGTCGGGCTTGAAGCCGGCACCCGGCATGGACGGCGCGGACGGGGGCTTGGGGATGCTGTTCATGTCGGGTCCCTTCGAGGCGGAAGGCATGTCGGGATAGGCCGGAGAGGCGCTCTGCGGATCGGTCAGGGCGTGGGCCATGCTGGGTGCGGCGTCTCCGGCCGCCACGGCGGATACCGGGGCGGAGGCCGGATGGTGTCCAGGAGCCTGTGCCGGATTGTTGAGGGAGGCGAGCGGCGACGAGACGGCGCCGGGCTCGCCCGGGGTGTACGGACGGACACCCGGCTGCGGCGGGACGGGGCTGTCTGCCTTGGGAGCGGC
Source organism: Azospirillum sp. A1-3 (assembly GCF_023806445.1). Lineage (NCBI taxonomy): Bacteria > Pseudomonadati > Pseudomonadota > Alphaproteobacteria > Rhodospirillales > Azospirillaceae > Azospirillum > Azospirillum sp. A1-3. Next base: position 2,497,627 of record NZ_JAMSLU010000001.1, on the reverse strand, counting down.
GGGCGGTGTCTTTCGTCCGAACAGCATGAGCGGTTCCCCCAATCTGGACATGCGGGTGGCGGGATGGCCTGGAAGTCGAAAGGCCCGGTGCCGGAAGCGCGCCGCCGGGAAGGCGGGCGCCGCAGGCGATATCCGGGCAGGCGACGGCGTGCGGCCGTGCCGCCTAGCGGCGTATCACGGTCGTCCGGCCCGCCGCAAGGGGAGCCGACATGGACTGTAGGACATGAACCATGAAGGCGCTGGCGACGACCGGGACCAGCAAATTGACGAAGGGGATTGTCGAAAGGAAGGCAATGACGGTCCCGGCCAAAAAAGGTTTCAGCGGCCGGGCCCGCCGCATCGCCCGCGCCGTGGCGCGGTCCATCCGGCGGTGCGCCACCATCTCGAAATATTCCCGCCCCAGCAGATAGCCGTTGACGGTGTAGAAGACGATCAGGTTCAGGCCGGGCGCGAAGATGTAGACCGGCAGCGCCAGCAGGTTGATCGCCAGCACCAGCAGCAGGAACCGCAATGCCGTCGCCAGTTCCTCCAGCCAGCCGGCATGGCGCGGAGCGGGCAGGGCGGGGTAATGCCGCGCCTCCACCCGCTCCACCACCTCGTCCAGAAAGAAGCTCGACACCGTGCCGACGGTGGCCGGGAACAGCAGCCACGCCAGCACCAGCACCCCCAGCCCGCCCATCACGTCGATGGTGGCATCGACCCAGCCGTAACCGGTCAGCGGCGTCACCGACAGCGCCCACCATGCGCCGCCGGCCAGCAGGGCATAGGCGATCACCGAAACGAGCACGCCGATCCACACCACCCGGCGCACGCGCGGGTCGGACAGCTGGGCGAAGGCAAGCACGAGGGCGCGGATCATCGGCGGTCCGTGGATCGGTTGAGGAGGAGGGGAGAACGGACGCCCGCATATCTACGGTGGCCGGGCGCCGGGTTCCAGTCCCCCCTTCCGTCATCCCATCAGGCCAGCGGACTGAACACCAGCGCCGCGTTGGTTCCGCCGAAGCCGAAGCTGTTCGACAGGGCATGGCGGATGCGCCGTTCCTTCGGCCGCAGCGGCACGAGGTCCAGGTCGCAGCCCTCCGACGGCGCCTCCAGGTTCAGGGTGGGCGGCGCCACCTGATCGCGCAGCGCCAGGATGGCGAAGATCGCCTCCACGGCGCCCGCCGCTCCCAGCAGATGGCCGGTCGCCGATTTGGTCGAAGACATGGAAAGGCCGGCCGCCGCCGGGCCGAACAGGCGCTTGACCGCCGCGATCTCCACCGGGTCGCCGGCGGGGGTGGAGGTGGCATGGGCGTTGACGTAGTCGACGGCGTCCGGCGCCAGCCCCGCCCGCTTCAGCGCGGCGCGCATGGCGCGGAAGGCGCCGTTGCCGTCCTCCGCCGGGGAGGTGATGTGGTAGGCATCACCCGACAGGCCGTAGCCGGTCACCTCGGCATAGATCCTGGCCCCGCGCCGTTTCGCGTGCTCCAACTCCTCCAGCACCAGCACGCCGGCTCCTTCGCCCATGACGAAGCCGTCGCGGTCGCGGTCCCAGGGGCGCGATGCGCGGGCCGGGTCGTCGTTGAAGCCCGTCGACATCGCGCGGGCGGCGCAGAAGCCCGCAATCCCCAGCCGGCAGATCGCCGCCTCGCTGCCGCCGGCCAGCATGACGTCGGCATCGTCCATGGCGATCAGCCGGGCGGCGTCGCCGATGGCATGCGCCCCCGTCGCGCAGGCGGTCACCGCGGCATGATTCGGTCCGCGGAAGCCGTGGCGGATCGAGACATGGCCCGACGCAAGGTTGATGAGGGTCGACGGAACGAAGAAGGGCGAGATGCGGCGCGGTCCCTTCTCGTGCAGGGTCAGCGCCGCCTCGGCCAGACCCGGCAGGCCGCCGATGCCGGAGCCGATCATCACGCCGGTGCGCTCCTGCGCCTCCGCGTCCGTCGGGCGCCAGCCGGCATCGGCTACCGCCTCTTCCGCGGCGGCGAGCGCCAGAAGGATGAAACGGTCCATCTTGCGCTGGTCCTTGGGCGGCACCACCGCATCCGCGTCGAAGGCGGCGTCGCCGCTGTCCGGCACCTGGCCGGCGATGCGGCAGGGCAGGTCGGCGGCATCGACCCCGCTCACCGCCCGGATGCCGCTTCGGCCGTCCAGCACGGCGCGCCAGCTCGGCGCCACGCCGGCACCGAGCGGAGTGACGGCGCCAAGGCCGGTGACCACGACTCGTCTCATTCGGTTTCGTCCTTTTCAGGGATCGTCAATTCCGGACGCAGCCGGTCCGGCCGGATCGGTTCGCCGCTGTTGCGATCGACCAGCACCGGTTCGACCGGCTGCCCGGTCTCGCGGTCGACCAGCCGGAACGCTCCGTCGGGCAGCAGCCAGCGTCCGCCCCAATCGGCCATGGCGATCAGCACCGGCAGGAAATCCCGTCCCTTGTCGGTCAGGTGGTAGCCGTGGCGCAGCGGGCGTTCCTGGTAGGGCCGCCTTTCCAGCAGCCCGGCCTGAACCAGGGCCTGCAGTCGCCGGGTCAGCATGTTGGTGGCAAGCCCGATGCTGCGCTGGAACTCGTCGAAGCGGGTAACGCCCAGCATCGCGTCGCGCAGGATCAGCAGGGACCACCATTCCCCGACATCGTCGAGGCCGCGGGCGATGGGGCAGGGGAAGTCGGTCAGCCGGGTGCGTCGCATGGCGGCGACTGTCTCACAGTCACTTTCATCATGCAAGTGACTGTGGTCGGCTCCAACCCGCGGGAGTTTCGGGAGTGCTTCCAGGAGCCGCACTTGTGATGCGGGCGGCGGTCGCTATACTCGCGCCGCAATTCCGCCCATACCGCGAGATCCCTCAGGAGAACCCATGGCCACGTCTGCCTACGACGTCACCGGCATCGGCAACGCCATCGTGGACGTGATCGCCCACGCCGATGACGCCTTCCTCGCCGCCAACACCATCGAGAAGGGGGCGATGACGCTGATCGACGCCGCCCGGGCGGAGGAGCTGTACGGCCGGATGGGGCCGGGCGTCGAGGTCTCCGGCGGCTCGGCCGGCAACACCATGGCGGGCATCGCCATGCTCGGCGGTCGCGGCGCCTATGTCGGCAAGGTCGCCAAGGACCAGCTGGGCGACGTGTTCCGCCACGACATCCGCGCCTCCGGCGTCGCCTTCGACAGCGCGCCGCTGCTGGGTGGGGCGCCGACCGCGCGCTGCCTGATCCTGGTCACGCCGGACGCCCAGCGCTCCATGAACACCTATCTCGGCGCCTGCGTCGAGCTGGGGCCGGAGGACATCGACGAGGCGCTGATCGCCGGGTCGCAGGTGACCTATCTGGAAGGCTATCTGTGGGATCCGCCCCGCGCCAAGGAGGCCTTCCGCAAGGCGGCTGAGATCGCGCACGCCGCCGGCCGCAAGGTGTCGCTGTCGCTGTCCGACAGCTTCTGCGTCCACCGCCACCATGCCGAGTTCGTCGATCTGGTGGAGCGCCACGTCGACATCCTGTTCGCCAACGAGCACGAGATCGGCGCCCTCTACGGCACCGACAGGTTCGAGGACGCGCTGGCGGCGGTGAAGCGTCTGGGCAAGACCGCGGCGCTGACCCGCAGCGAGAAGGGCGCCGTCATCGTTTCCGGCGGCGAGGTGGTCGAGGTGGCGGCCGAGCCGGTGGAGCGGGTGGTCGACACCACCGGCGCCGGCGATCTCTATGCCGCCGGTTTCCTGTTCGGCCATACCCGCGGCCTGTCCCCGGCGGTCTGTGGCCATCTGGGCGCCGTCGCCGCGGCGGAGATCATCAGCCATGTCGGCGCCCGGCCGGAAGTGAACCTGCGCGAACTGGTCGCCGCCAAGGGCCTGCTGGCGTAAGCCGTCCCCCGGGCGCGATTTGCGCGTCAAATCGCGAAGACGTTGCCGGCCGCGTTGCATTCTGCAACTGCGGCCGGTTCCGTTTTGGGGTTAATTCAACTGATCATCGATCACGGGACGTTCCGGCACCGTGATCCTGGCGCACAGCAGCGCCATCGCCGTCCCGCTGTCGGGGGCGGCCACCGCCCAACGCTCCGGCCGGTCCGGTCGCGGGACGGTCAGCAGCCACAGCCGGTCTTTCTCGCCGAAGCGTTCGTTGAAAAGTGTGTATTCGCGCGGCCCCTGCCGGCGCAGGTCGTTCAGCCGGGTTTGCAGCTCCACCGCTTGGGCGTTGCGCACGGCGATGGCCTCTTCCGCCTGCCGCAGTTCCGTCTCCTGGTGGTGCATGTCGCGGCGTAGCGACTCGGTGGTTCGGGTCAGCTCCGTCCGTCCCTGATGCAGCTGCGAGCGGCGGCGCTGGACGGCGGCGATCCGGTTGCCGATCCGCAGAATGGATACGGTGATCCAGCTGAGGCAGGCCATCAGGATCACCATTTCCAGCACGAGCAGCAGCGGCGTCTGCGCGCTCATCGTCCCTCCGCTCCTCCGGCACGCTCCTTGCGTGCTTGCGCCGGCGTTTCAGCAACGGGCGTGCCAAGAGCGGCTGCGAGTATCGGGGCGATGGGGCAAGGGATGGGGTGGTGATGGAGGCGGTGCGGACGATCCTCGACTCGGCGGTTCCGCTGGTGGCGGCGCTGGCGGTGCTGTGCCACCTGTGCTGGGTCGGCATCCGGCACAGCTGGGACCGGGTCGCCGGGCTGGACCGGCTGCGCCAGTCGGTGGTGCCCCTGAAGGAACGCCAGCGCGGGGAGACCGAGGCGCTGGCCGACCTGACCTGCCGGCTGGAGGAGGCGAAGGGCCGGCTGTCGGCTGCCGAACAGCGGGTCGGCCATCTTCAGCGCCAGATCGATGCGGTGGACAAGGAATCGCCGGTCTTCCTGCACATCCTCGGCCTGCCCGCAGGCAATCGCCGCGCCTTCCGGGCGGAGGTGCAGTACGACACCGCCGTCGCCACCGCCGCCCGCGCCGCGGGAAAGCCGGTGAACCCGGTCTGGCGTTATGACAACCGGGTGCTGGTCCATGCGCTGGACCTGCAGTCTGCCCGGCGCGAGGCGGAGCACGTCTTTCCGCACAAGGCCGGCTTCAAGGTCTTCTTCCACGCGCCGGTGCCCTGATACCTCCCTCTTGCGCCGGGATTCCAGCCCCAAAGGCCGGCTCTGCGGTCTTCCGCCACAGCGTCGGCTCGGGTAAGCTGCCGGTCCCGCCGCCCATCCTGAACTTCCCGACAGATTGCCGATTCATGCAAGTCTACCTGCCGATTGCCGAGATGTCGGTCAACGCGCTGCTGGTGCTCGGCATGGGCTGGCTCGTGGGGTTCCTGTCGGGGATGTTCGGTGTCGGCGGCGGATTCCTGATGACGCCGCTGCTGATCTTCATCGGCGTTCCCCCCGCCATCGCCGTCGGCACCCAGGCCAACCAGCTGGTCGCCGCCAGCGTGTCGGGCGTGCTGGCCCATTGGCGGCGCGGCAACGTCGACGTCAAGCTGGGCGTGGTGATGCTGGCCGGCGGCGTGATCGGCACCGCGGTGGGGGTGTGGATCTTCGGCATCCTTCAGCGGCTGGGCCAGATCGACATCGCCATCACCCTGTCCTACGTCTTCTTCCTGGGCACCATCGGCGGCATGATGCTGGTGGAAAGCAGCCGCGCCATCCTGCGCCGCCGCGCGCCGACGGCGAAACGCGGCAAGCTGCACCGCCACATCTGGCTGCACGGCCTGCCCTTCAAGATGCGGTTCCAGCGGTCGAAGCTGTACATCTCCGCCCTGCTGCCGGCGGGGATCGGGGCGGTCGGCGGCATGCTGGTGGCGATCATGGGCATCGGCGGCGGCTTCCTTCTGGTGCCGGCGATGATCTATCTGCTGAACATGCCGGCCGGGCTGGTCGCCGGCACCTCGCTGTTCCAGATCATCTTCACCACCGCGGCGGCGACCCTGCTGCAGGCCGCCACCAACCAGACGGTGGACGCCATGCTGGCGCTTCTGCTGCTGATCGGCGGCGTGATCGGCGCCCAGTTCGGAACGAAGGCGGGCAGCCGCCTGCGCGGCGAAACCGCCCGGCTGGCGCTGGCGACCATCGTCGTCGCGGTGGCGCTGAAGCTGGCCTGGGATCTGTTCTCCCGCCCCGACGACCTGTTCACCCTGACCACGGGGTTGAGATGATGGCGGGGCGGAAGAAACGCAGGCTGATCCAGGCCGCCGCGGCGCTGGCCGGGCTGCTGCTGGGCGGCACGGTGGCGGCGACGGTGTGGGCGCAGCAGCTGGTCGCCGACCTGTCCAGCCACCTGATCGCCATCACCACCGGCTTCACCGGCACGGAGGTCGTGCTGTTCGGCACCACCGACGGGGCGGGCGACGTCGCCATCGTCGTCACCGGCCCGCGCGGCCCCGCCACTGTCCGCCGCAAGCAGCGGGTGGCCGGCATGTGGATGAACACCGACAGCGTGCGCTTCGAGCAGGTGCCGAGCTTCTACACGGTGGCGGTCAGCCGGCCGCTCGACCAGCTGGTCGGCCGCCCGGTTCTGGAACGCCAACAGCTGGGGTTGCCGCAGCTGCAATTGCCGGCCGACGCCACCCTGCCGCCGGAGGAGCTTGCCGCCTACCGCAGCGCGCTGATCCGCAACAAGCAGCGCCAGGGGCTTTACGCAATTTCCATGGGACAGGTCGCCTTCCTGGGCGAACGGCTGTTCCGCACCAACATCTATTTTCCGGCAAACGTCCCGACCGGGCTGTACAATGTCGAAGCCTTGCTGATTCGCGACGGCGACGTGGTCAGTGCCCAGACCACGCCGCTGGTGGTGTCCAAGATCGGGTTCAGCGCCGAAGTGTCGGACTTCGCCCGCAACCGCCCGGTCATCTACGGGGTGGCCGCCGTCGTCGGCGCCATCGCGGCCGGCTGGGCGGCCGGCGCCGCATTCCGCCGGATCTAAGCCGAGAGGGTGATCGAGATGAGCGACGCGACGCAGTCCACGACGCCGGAAACGCCCACCCAGCCGCCGGCTCCCAAGCCGGTGCGCATCTTCCTTGTGGTGGTCGACGACAGCCCGGAGCTGAAGGTGGCGCTCCGCTATGCCTGCCTGCGCGCCCGCAAGTCGGGCGGCAAGGTGGCGCTGCTGACCGTCCTGGAAAAGGGCGAGATGCAGCACTGGCTGGCGGTGGAGAACCTGATCCGCGAGGAACAGCGCGCCGAGGCGGAGCAGATGCTCCAGAAGCTGGCGCGCGAGGTCAACCAGCTGACCGGCACCCTGCCGGCGCTCTATGTCCGCGAAGGCAACCGCACCGAGGAGGTGCTGGCCCTGATTGGGGAGGAGCCGAGCATTTCCATCCTGGTGCTGGCCGCCGGCACCGACCCGGAAGGCCCCGGTCCGCTGATCTCCTACTACACCGGGCGCGGCCTGGGGCGGCTGCGCATCCCGCTGACCATCGTGCCCGGCGGGCTCAGCAACGAGGCGCTGGACGCGATTACGTAAGTAAGGATAGGGGACACGGTCAGAGCGCGCATGCCGGATGCCGAATACCCACACAGTCCGGGTCCTTGATCCGCCCGGCGATTCGGCCCAAATTTCCCCCAATCGTGCCGCGGCCCAATCCCGGGCGCGCCGGCGGTTCCATTCCGCCGCCGATGGAGGACCAGACCATGTTCATTCAGACCGAGCAGACGCCCAACCCGGCGACTCTCAAGTTCCTGCCGGGGCGTGACGTGCTCGGACGCGGCACCGCCGACTTCACCAGCCGCGAGGATGCCGCCCGTTCGCCGCTCGCCCAGCGCCTGTTCGAGATCGACGGCGTCGTCGGCGTCTTCCTGGGCGCCGACTTCATCACCATCACCAAGACCGATGCGCGTGACTGGTTCCTGCTGAAGCCGTCGATCCTCGGCGTCATCATGGAGCATTTCACCGCCGACCGCCCGGTCCTGCTGGAGGACGGCGGCGACGGCCATGCCGCGGCGTCGAATGCCGACGACGAAGAGATCGTCGAGCAGATCAAGGAACTGCTGGACACCCGCGTCCGCCCGTCGGTCGCCCAGGACGGCGGCGACATCACCTTCCAGGGCTTCGAGCGCGGCGTCGTCTATCTGGCGATGAAGGGGGCCTGCTCCGGCTGCCCCAGCTCGACCGCCACGCTGAAGCACGGCATCGAGAACATGCTGCGCCACTACATCCCCGAAGTGGTCGAAGTCCGCGCGGTCCAGTAATCCGCTCTCCGGTTATGCCGGTCCGCCCTTGATGCGGCGGGCCGGCATTCCCATGCTGGCGGGATGATCATCTCCGCCAGCTACAAGACCGACATTCCCGCCTTCTACGGGCGCTGGTTCCTGAACCGCCTGGACGCCGGCTATTGCCGGATGGTCAACCCCTATGGCGGACAGACCTACCGCATCGACCTGACCCGGCCGGTGGTCGACGGCTTCATCTTCTGGACCAAGAATCTGGGACCGTTCCTCGGCGCGCTCGACAGCGTGGCGGAGCGGGGCTTTCCCTTCATCGTGCAGTACAGCGTCACCGGCCTGCCCACCGCGCTGGAACGCTCGGTTCCCGATTGGGAGACGGCGGTCGGCCATATGGCGCGGGTGCGCGAGCGCTGGGGACCGCGGGCGGTGGTCTGGCGCTACGACCCCATTGCCTTCACCGACGCGACCCCGCCGGACTGGCACCGCGAGACCTTCGCCCGGATCGCACGTGCGCTGCACGGGGTGACCGACGAGGTGGTGGTCTCCTTCCTGCAGCCCTACCGCAAGACCGCCCGCAACCTCGCCGCCGCCGGCATCGGCTGGCGCGACCCGGAGGCGGAGGAGAAACGCGCGCTGCTGGCGGAGTTGGCGGAGATCGCGGCGGGGGAGGGGATGGCGCTGACACTCTGCACCCAGCCGGAACTGGTGGGGGCGCCCGGCACGGCGCCGGCTCGCTGCGTCGATGCGGAGAGGCTGTCGGATGTCGCCGGCTATCCGGTTGCGGCCAGGGAGAAGGGAAACCGGCCCGGCTGCCTCTGTGCGGAGAGCCGCGACATCGGTGACTACGACAGCTGTCCGCACGGCTGCGTCTACTGCTATGCCGTTGCCGACCGTGGCAAGGCCCAGCAGCGCTTCGCCGCGCATGATCCTGAGGGGGAGTTTCTGGTGGCGCGGCGGTCAGCCACCGCCTGAGAGTGACGGCCCCGCCCGTTCAGGCGGGGCCGCTTCCCTCACGCTACTGAACGCAGGCCATGGTCGCCGGCCAGATCGGCGATGCTGACGATGGGCAGATCGTGCTCCACGGCGAAGGCAACCAGCTCCGGCAGGCGGGCCATTGTGCCGTCGGGGTTCATCACCTCGCACAGGACACCGGCGGGCTTGCGGCCGGCCCGGAACATCAGGTCGATGGTGGCCTCGGTATGGCCGCGGCGGGCGGCGAGGCCGCCGGGATTGGCGCGGATCGGGAAGACATGGCCCGGCCGCGCCAGGTCCTCGGGCCGGCAATCTTCAGCTATGGCCGTTCGGATGGTGGTGACGCGGTCGGCGGCCGATACCCCGGTGGTGACACCGGTTCGGGCCTCGATCGATACCGTAAAGGCAGTGCCGAAGCGGGCGCTGTTGGCCGACACCATCGGCGGAAGATCGAGCCTTTCCAGTCGTTCTTCCGGCAGGATCAGGCAGACAATTCCGCTGCAGGTCCGGATCAGGAAGGCCATCTGGTCGATGGTAATGGCATCGGCCGGGTAGATGATGTCGCCTTCATTCTCGCGGTCGTCATCGTCGACTACGATGACTCCGCCGCCCTTGCGGATGCGCTCGACTGCGAGGGCGATCCGCTCTTCCGGCGTACCGAAACGGGAAAGAAGGCCATCATGGGTCTGGGGCTGATTCATGGTTCTCACTCCAAAAATTGGGCGAGCCTGAATCAGGGCGCAAAAGAGATCCTCCGGCATCGGGAAGCAATGCATCCACGGTGTCGGCGCAAGCCATCGCCGTCACCCCGGTCCAGGCTTTACGTCCGGCATGGGTGGCTGCGTAGCCAGCTCATTCTCTTCCATCCGGACTGTAACCGTCGGCCCCGGCCTTGCACCGGGTCTGCTGTCCCCGTGGCGGGTGCCACGGGCGCTCGCGGGCTCCCCTTCAGTTGAAGGGATACCGCCGGTCGGGAGTTTCACCCTGCCCTGAGAACAAGCATATGTCGCCGCCTGTTTGCGGACGGCGGCCTCAGCTTCGTGGGCGGAGTGGTGTCTGTCAAGGGTGCGGGTGACGGGTGCGCACAGGCTTTACGGACAAACCTTCCGCACCGTCTCCACCAGCTTTTCCGGGTTGAACGGCTTCACCAGCCAGCCGGTGGCGCCGGCTTCGCGGCCGGCGGACTTCTTGGCGGGGTCGGCTTCGGTGGTCAGCAGCAGGATCGGGGTGGCGCGGTTGAGGGACGAGCCGCGGATGGCGCGGGTCAGCGCCAGCCCGTCCAGGCCCGGCATGTTCAGGTCGGTGATGATGCAGTCGAACTTGCGCTGGTTGACGAGCGCGAGGCCGGCATTGCCGTCCGACGCCTCCGCCACCTCATAGCCGGCGCCTTTCAGCGTGAAACCGACCATGTCGCGGATGGTCTTGGAATCGTCGACGGTCAGGACGCTCTTGGTCGCAGAGGGGGGCATGAAAGGCGGCTCCGGTTGCTCGGCCGAAAGGAATAAGGGAAAGGCCTAGGCAATTTCCCGGCGACCGTCAACCGCTGGCGTTCCTTACCCCGAACAACGCCAAACCCCCGGTCCGGCGGCATCGCCGCTGAACCGGGGGGTTGGCAGAGGCGATATGGTTACGCCTTCGTATCGACGTGCTGGCCGCCGGCGTCACCGCCCTTGGCGACGCCGACCATCGCCTCGCGCAGCAGGCGGCCGTGGATGGTGTAGCCGGGCTGCAGGACCTGGACGACGGTGCCGGCGGCCTTGCCGGTGTTCTCGATCTCGAACATCACCTGATGGAAGTTCGGGTCGAACGGTTCGCCGGCCGGGTCCAGCTTCTTGATGCCGGCGCGGTCGAAGGCGGCGAACAGCTGGCGCTCGGTCGCCTCGACGCCGACGGCAAGGCCCTTCAGCATCTCGTCCTGCTCGCGGCCCTCGGCGGGCACGGCGTCCAGCGCGCGGCGCAGGTTGTCGGCGACCGACACCAGTTCCTTGGCGAAGCTGGACACGGCGAACTTGCTGGCGTCCTCGCGGTCGCGCTGGGCACGGCGGCGGGTGTTCTCCGTCTCCGCCATGGCGCGCAGAAGCTGGTCCTTCAGGCTGGCGACCTCGGCTTCCAGCTTGGCGACGCGGTCCTCGGGCGAACCGGTTTCCGCAGCGTTGGCGGCGGCGGTCTCGGCGGTGGCCTCGGTCGGCTCCACCGTGGCGTCGGAGGGCTTGTTCTGCTCTTCGCTCATGGTTTTCTCAATTCTTGCTTCGTCAAAAGGCGGAGTGAGTGAGGGAGGCGGCGCTCAGCCGATCAGCCGGCTGACCACCTTGGCGGTGTAATCCACCAGCGGAATGATGCGGGCGTAATTGATGCGGGTCGGGCCGATGACGCCGATGGCGCCGATCACCTGTTCCCGGCTGTTCTGGAAGGGGGAGATGATCATCGAACAGCCGGAATGGCTGAACAGCACATTCTCGGCACCGATGAAGATCTGCACGCCGTCGCCGCGCCCGGTGGCGTCCAGCATGCGCAGCATCGTCTCCTTGGTCTCCAGCGCCTCGAACAGGCCGCGCACCCGCTCCAGGTCGGAGAGCGCGGTGACGTCCTCCAGCAGGCGGGACTGGCCGCGGACGATCAGCTGGCCGGCGTTCGACCCGCCGCTGCCGGCCCAGGTGGCCAGACCGGCGGCGACCACCTTGCGCGACAATTCGTCCAGCTGGGTCTTCTGCTGCTCGATCTCCTGCAGCACCTCCTGCCGCGCCTCGTCCAGCGTGCGGCCGGCGAGCTTGGCGCTGAGGAAGTTCGACACCGTCTGCAGGGTGGAGGTCGGCACCCCCATCGGCACCTCGATCACCCGGTTCTCGACCAGCCCGTCCTCGTTCACCAGGACGACCAGGGCGCGACCGGGGCCGAGCGACACGAATTCGATATGCTTCAGCGGCCGGTCGGTCTTGGGCGCCACCACCAGCCCGGCGCAGTGCGACAGGCCGGACAGCATGGTCGACGCCTCGCCCAGCACGTCGGCGAAGGCGCGGCCGGAGGCGGAGCATTTCGCTTCGATCGAGGCACGCTCGTCCTCGGTCAGCGACCCGATTTCCAGCAGGCCGTCGACGAAGATGCGCAGGCCGGCGTCGGTCGGAATGCGGCCGGCAGACGTGTGCGGGGCATAGAGCAGCCCCTGCTCCTCCAGGTCGGCCATCACGTTGCGGATGGTCGCGGGCGACAAGGCCATGCCAAGCCGCCTGGAGATCGTGCGCGAGCCGACCGGTTCGCCGGACGCGACATAGGCGTCGACGATCAGCCGGAAAATCTCGCGCGATCGCTGGTTCAGCTCGTTGATCATGGACTAGGGCGGTCGGGCTCTGTTCGGGCTGGGCGGCTGCGGAACGGAAGTTCCGTCAACCGGTCCGAATTTAGGCAGGTCCGACCGCCGAATCAACGTGCGGGGCGAAGAAGCCCCGCCACCATGCGACCTTGAAACGGTCGCAAGGCCGTTTCATCACGACCGCTCGACGCCCCTTACTGCTCCGCCAGGAAGTTGCGGTACTGCGTGGCGATGGCGGCGACCGCCGCCTCGTACAGCTGCCGGCCATGCTCCGGGCGGGCGAGGCCGGGGGCGGAGCCGATGCGGCCGTCGGGATAACGGCGGCGGAAGTCACGGGCGTCGTGGAAGCCGCCGGCCGGCGCCTGTTCCGGCTCCAGCGCCGCGGTCTTGATCGAGTCGGGATAGGCGTACTGGGTCAGCGACACCTCGCTGGGGGTGGCGTGCGAGCCCTCCTTGCCCTGGTACAGCTCGCGCGACAGGCGGGCGACCTCGCCATTCTCCCACCAGCTCACCAGGGCGCAGCGCAGGTCCGGCGCATCGCGGCCGCGCAGCGCCCGGTTCTCCGCATGGATCTCGTAGAAGGCGGCGCGGACGGTGGCGATGTTGCCGCCATGGCCGTTGACGAAGAAGAAGCGCTCGAACCCGTGTTCGGCCAGCGAGCCGACATAGTCGCGCAGCAGGGCGATCAGCGTCGACGGCTTCAGCGTCATCGAGCCGGGGAATTCCATATGGTGCACGGCCATGCCGACCGGGATGGTCGGGCCGACCAGCGCGCCGGTGGCGTCGCCGACGCCCTTGGCGATGACCTCGGCACAGATAGCGTCGGTGCCGACCAGCCCGTTCGGCCCATGCTGCTCGGTCGAGCCGATCGGCATGATGATGCCCTTGGAGGTCTTGAGGTAGGTTTCGACCTCGGCCCAGGTGCTCAGGTGAAGCTGCACGGTGGCGGATCCTTTTCGACGATGCTTGCCGGTAATGCGGCCGGGAATGCGTTGGCCCTCATGTTAGGCGGCCAGACGGCCGCGACAACCGCTCCCTGCGCCGGGCGGGCATGACGGGGCCGTGGCGATGGCCGTCCTCATCCCGCGCTGGCGCATTGCTCCGGCGGTGACTACAATCGCGTGTAATTGGCCCGCATGGGCGTCTGTTCCGGGGTGCGGTGGTGGTTGCGCGCGTCAACACGGTGGCGTTCCAGGGCATCGAGGTGCTGGGGATCGACGTTCAGGTCCAGATGTCCGGCGGAATCGTCGCCTTCACCGTCGTCGGTTTGCCCGATAAGGCGGTGGGCGAAAGCCGGGAGCGGGTGCGCGCCGCGCTGCATGCGCTGGGGCTGGCGCTGCCGGCCAAGCGCATCACCGTCAACCTCGCCCCTGCCGACGTGCTGAAGGAGGGCAGCCATTTCGACCTCCCCATCGCGCTCGGCCTGCTGACGGTGATGGGGGTTCTGCCGGATGCGGAGATCGCCCGCTATGTCGCGCTGGGCGAGCTGGCGCTGGACGGCGCGTTGACACCGGTGGCCGGCGTGCTACCCGCCGCCATCGACGCGCTGGCCAACGACCGCGGCCTGATCTGCCCGGCCGCCTGTGGTGGCGAAGCGGCCTGGGCCGGTCCCGATCTGGACGTGCTGGCGCCGGCCAACTTGCTGGCCCTCATCAACCATTTCAAGGGCACCCAGGTTCTGACCCCGCCCAAGCCGCGGCTGCAGGAACAGGACGCGCCGCCGCCCGACCTGCGCGACGTGAAGGGCAACGAGACCGCCAAGCGCGCACTGGAGGTCGCCGCCGCCGGATCGCACAACCTGCTGATGATCGGGCCGCCCGGATCCGGCAAGTCGATGCTGGCCGCCCGCCTGCCCGGCCTGCTGCCGCCGCTCGACCCGGCGGAGGCGCTGGAGGTGTCGATGATCCACAGCGTCGGCGGGCTGCTGGAGGGTGGGCGTCTGCTGCGCCAGCGCCCCTACCGCGCGCCGCACCAGTCCGCCAGCCTGCCGGCACTGGTCGGCGGTGGCACGCGGGCTAAGCCGGGCGAGATTTCCCTGGCGCACCAGGGCGTTCTCTTCCTAGACGAACTGCCCGAATTCCCACGCGCCCTGCTGGAGGCGCTGCGCCAGCCGCTGGAGACCGGCAAGGCGGTGGTCAGCCGTGCCAACCATCATGTAACCTATCCGGCGCGTGTGCAACTGGTGGCGGCGATGAATCCCTGCCGCTGTGGCCATCTCGACGATGCCTCGCTCGCCTGCGCGCGGGCGCCGAAATGTTCCGCAGATTATCAATCTAAAATAAGTGGACCGCTGTTCGATCGTATCGATCTGCATATCGACGTGCCGGCGGTCAGTCCCGCCGACCTCAGCCTGCCGCCTCCCGCCGAGGGAAGCGCCGACATCGCCGCCCGCGTTGCCGTCGCCCGCGCCATCCAGGCGGAACGCTATGGCGGCTTCGGTCCTTACCCGGCCGGCCGGGCGGTGCGGACGAATGCCGAGGCCGACGGCGAACTTCTGGAGAAGGTGGCCTCCCCCGACGCCCCCGGCCGCGCCCTGCTGACCGAGGCGGCGGAGCGGCTGAAGCTGTCCGCCCGCGGCTATCACCGGGTGATGCGGGTGGGGCGGACCTTGGCCGATCTGGACGGGGTCGAGGGGGTCAGGCGTCGCCACATCGCGGAGGCGCTGAGCTACCGGCGGATCGCGCCGGGGCGGTAGCGCTCCGGCGAGCGCCGCTGTCGGGGCCGCGCTTCAGATCGGTTGCGATCGTCAGCAGTCTGCCGGGGCGGGTCGGCCGATCAATTGCCGCAGCCGCCGTTCGAGCCCGCGGCCATATTTCACCACGGTGCCGGCCCACAGCCGGTTTTGCCAGTTCACCGCGGCCCGGCGATTGACGAAGAGGACGTCGGTGTTGTCCAAGGAGAATGGCAACATATGAAATCCCAGCGACCGCATCCGCTGTTTCACCGCCTCCACCGCCGGCCGCATTTCGGGATAGAAGAAGTCGTGGAACTCGACGGTGATCTGATCGATGTCCGAGAACTCCTCGTCCGCAGCGGCCGCGAACATGTCCAATTCGGCACCCTCGATGTCGATCTTCAACAAGGCGATGCGGCCGATGCCGGAGCGGCGCCGGAACTCCGCCAGGGTCATGGCTTCGGCCCGGATGGTCCGAATTGCCTGTTCTCCCGGAGAACGGTTGAAGCCGCTCGCACAGCGGTCCGGATAGACATGGATGTCCAGGCTGCCCGATGCGCCGGAAATCGCAACCTGCTGAAGCGTCAGCCTGGGATGTCGGGCGATCTGTTCGGCACATTCAGGGACAGGCTCGGCTGAAAAGACCTTGCAGCCATACCGCTCGATGACGGTGTGCGCGAATTTTCCTTCATTGCAGCCGAAATCGAGCACAATGGAATTCTCGTCGATCAGTGAAAAAAATGTGTGCTCACAAATTCGGTCCAGTTTAATCATTTCCAATCCTCTACCCGTTAATTAAAAATTTCAATATTTTTGTGAATGTATTTAGCAATATATCCAGATGTTATTTCAGAAAGTCACGGCCCCTCGAACACCGGCGGCTTGCCCGCCCCCGGACAGACGGTCGCCGGCACCGACTCCTGCTCCACGAAGGTCACGGCGGCGGCCATGGCGCAGTCCTCGCTGGAGGTCACGATGTGGCTGGCGGCGCGGAAGACCAGATGGCGGCTCTTCGGCAGGGTGGCGGCGGCACGGTCGCCCCAGTCCGGCGGGGTGACGGGGTCGTAGGCGCCGGACAGCAGCAGGACCGGCACCGGGCTGGCGACCGGCAGGCGCTCGGCAGGTTCCTGATGGCCGGCGGGCCAGAGACGGCAGACGCGCCGGCCCGGATCGTCGGCGGCGACGAGCCCGTAGGGAGCATAGCGGCGGGCGTTGTCGGTGCGCTTCTGCGGATCGGCATTGTTGACCGACTCACGGCATTCGACGGAAAAGGCCAGCCCGTCGGCGACCTCTGGATCGCCCAGCCAGTTGGTCGGCGCCCATTCGGCGAGGGTGGCATATTGGCCGCGGATGGCGCGGTCGAGCATGATCGGCAATGCCGGCACCGCTTCACTGACCGCCATCGCCTCCAGCCCGGCGGCGATGATCGCTCCGCCGGTCAGCCGTAGGACACGGCGCGTCTCATGATCGCCGACCACGATATCGACGGGATTGCGATCCAGCCGCTCGACCAGCGAGAGGAAGCGCTTCTCCAGGTCGGGAAAGGCGGAGCGGCAGGTCCGGTTGGCGGCGCAGTCGTCGAACAGCCGGCGGTAGGCACGCTGGGCCAGCCCGGCCGTCTCCTCCTGCGCGTTGACGTCGGGCGGATAGATGCTGTCGAACACGGCGGTGCGGACGCGGCCGCCCTGCCGCCGCAGGATCTCCAGCCCGACGCGCGTGCCGTAGGACACCGCGAACAGGTTCACCCGTTGGGCGCCCAGCGCCGTCGCAATGTCCAGCGCATCCTCCGCCGCAACGGGGGTGGAGAACTGCGTGGTATCCAGCCCGGCCGCCTCCAGCCGCGCGACGCAGGCGCTGATTGCGGAGCGTTCCGCCGCCGACCGCTGCTCGCGCGTCTGCGGCCGGGTGCCGCGGGTGGCGTCGACGGCGTCCAGCTCCGGGCAATCGGTGTCCGGCTCCGCCCGGCCGACGCCGCGCGGGTCGAACAGGATCAGGTTGCGGGTGCGGCGGAAGGGGGCCGACAGCTCCCACCACACCTCCATCCGCTCTTCCGTCGCCTGGCCGATGCCGAAGGGGGAGGCGCCGGGACCACCCTCCAGAAACAGCACGGGGTCCGGGTCGGGCTGGCGCGCGGTGCTGAGCAGCACGGCGACCGGCAGGCGCAGGCTGCGGCTGTTGGCGCGGTCGCGGCGTTCCGGCACCGCCACCGTCCCGCACAGCGCCGCTTCTCCGTCGGGAACGGTGAACCAGCAGGGGCCAGGGGTGAAGCGGGTCTCCGCCGCCGCGGGCAGGGCCAACAGCGTACCCATCACCACGGCAACCGCCGCGAGCGCAGCCCGCAGCTTGCGGGCGAAGCGCACCGCTATCGGCCATGCGGGAGAGGAGAGGATGGACACGGACGGACGACCTGGACCTGATGGATGGAGTACCGCAGACGGTTTTGGGCGGCGGCTTTGTGTTTGACCGAGCGACCTTCGCTTGTCCAGAGGAGCCCGGCGCCATCCCGGGCGTCGGTAAAACGGCCGATAGGTGATGCTGATCTGCAACAGCCGTGCGGCAAAGATCACGCCGTTACCGGATGGACGGGTTGACGGAACACATCCGCACACGGAATTATTTCGCCACCAGAGGCCCGACGGACGGAGCCTCTCATTTGTAGGAGCAGATCATGCCGACCTTGTGGACGGCGATGCGGAGCCGCTGGCTCGATTCCGGGGCATCCTCCGGACCGGGCCGATTGTGCGACCACCTGCGGCGCGACATCGGACTGGTGGACGGGGAAGCGGCGGATGGAGAAGGGCCACCGCTCGGCTGCCGTCTTCCGCCTTTTCACATCCGCGATCGGAACCTATCGGACGCGCGGACATTTTTGACCTTGCAACCGTATCGCTGACCGGCGATACCGGATCCGCCGGCCTCTCACGCCGGTATCACTCAACCCCTGGAGAGTATCGATGAAAGCCATCGTAACCACCGCCTGGACTCGCCGATCGGGCGATCCGGCCATCACCGCCGCCAATCGGGCCGCCCATATGGCCGCC
This sequence comes from Azospirillum sp. A1-3, assembly GCF_023806445.1. Lineage (NCBI taxonomy): Bacteria > Pseudomonadati > Pseudomonadota > Alphaproteobacteria > Rhodospirillales > Azospirillaceae > Azospirillum > Azospirillum sp. A1-3. Next base: position 2,479,534 of record NZ_JAMSLU010000001.1, on the reverse strand, counting down.
AATCATGCCCAGCCGGCCCGCCTTCTTCCCGCACCCTTCGAACGTGAATTCCGGATATCGAGAGGATCCCATGTGTGTCTTTCTGGGTTTTTGCGGTCACCGTCTCTTCGTTGAACACGCCCGCTGGGCATCGCCGGCCGGGTCCTTCGACCTGCGGCGTGAGAACGGGGAAGTCATCCTATGGCTTGGACGCCTGAACATCATCTACACACCGGCCCGTTGGGGACCACCCTCCCGCGCTGCATAGCGCGCGGCGTCGCGGAGACCTGCTGAATGCCGGCCCGCGTTCGTCATGACGAGGTCCTTACCGTCGTCCAGGTGCTTGAGGCGTTCCGCAAGCTCGACCCCGACCTGCCCATCCAGTATGCGCTGAGTTTCATGACCATCGCGCAGAGCGAAGGCATCTCCATCGGCGAACTGGCGGAACGCCTGGGCATCGCCCAATCCTCCGCGTCGCGCAACGTTGCGGCGCTCAGCCGCTGGCACAGCTTCGGCAAGGCCGGCCTCGATCTGGTGCAGGCGCAGGAAGACCCGCGCGAACGTCGCCGCAAGATCGTCACCCTGACCGACAAGGGCCGTGAGTTCCTGGACGCGCTACGCGCCATCGTGAACCCGCCCGAGCAGCGCCGCGCCGCCAAAACAGCCTGATTTTTATCGTCAAGCGATCCCGTTCAGTGCCGTGCGCAGCATTCCCACCAGCGTGCGCACTGCCAGCTCCTGCCGCTCCAGCGCCAAGCCGCCGAACCGCCGCAACTCCTTGGCCCGTTCGGGCAGCGGCGGCATGTGGAAGAAGCCGTAGGGGATATCCAGGTCGGCGCTCTCGATGATGTGGCGCGCCCGGTAGAACAGATGGTTGCCGAGGAAGCCGCCGGAGAAATCGCCGAAGGTCACCGGCAACCCGGCCATCGACAATTCCCGCATCACCCGCGGCACCGGCAGGGTGCTGCCATAGGCGGTCGGCCCGTCGGGCACGATGTCGGCGTGTTCCCGCACCGTGCCGGCCGCGTCCGGCAGCGGGCTTTCGTCGCGGTTCCAGGCCAGACGTTCCAGCCGGATGTAATCGCTCGACTCGAGGTAGGCGAAGCTGAGCGCCGCCAGCGGCTGGTGTTCCGCCAACAGTTCGGCGAAGGCGTCGCCGCAGACGTCATAGAGAGGGGGCAGGGTAGCGGTGACGACCCCCGGCTCCCCCGCCAGCCGGTCCATCAGCAGAGCGGTCGGATCGGCCGTCCAGGGATGGTCTGACTCTGGGGCCGGCTCGCCGTCCGGGAGGATCCCGAACGGCGCGAAGCCGGTGAGCAGGATGGGAGCCGTCACGGGCAAGGCATCCTTACAGTCGCATCCTTACGGCCGCAGCAGGCCGATGATGTCCTTCACGTCGTTCAGGTTCTTCTCCGCGATGGCGGAGGCGCGCTCGCCGCCCTTCTTCAGCAGCCGGTCGATCTCCGCCTTGTCGGCCAGCAGCTCCTTCATGCGGGTGGTGATCGGCGCCAGCTTGTCCACCGACAAATCGACCAGCGACTTCTTGAAGTCGGAGAACTGGGCACCCGCGAACTGCGCCAGCACCTGCTCGCGCGACTGGCTGGCCAGCGCGCCATAGATGGTGACGAGGTTGTCGGCCTCGGGACGGGCTTCCAGTTCGGTCACCGTCTCCGGCAGGGGTTCCGGGTCGGTCTTGGCCTTGCGGATCTTCTGCGCGATGGTGTCGGCGTCGTCGGTCATGTTGATGCGCGAATATTCGGACTCGTCCGACTTCGACATCTTCTTCTTGCCGTCGCGCAGGCTCATCACCCGGGTTGCCTCGCCCAGGATTTGCGGCTCGGGCAGCGGGAAGAACTCGGTCGCATAGCGGCGGTTGAAGGCGCCGGCGATGTCGCGCGCCAGCTCCAGATGCTGCTTCTGGTCCTCGCCCACCGGCACATGGGTGGCCTTGTAGAGCAGGATGTCGGCGGCCATCAGGGTGGGGTAGGCGTACAGGCCCAGATTGGCCATGTCCTTCTGCTTGCCGGCCTTTTCCTTGAACTGCGTCATGCGGTTCAGCCAGCCCAGCGGCGTGTGGCAGGACAGGATCCAGCCCAACTCGGCATGGCCGGAGACGACCGACTGGTTGAACAGGATGTTCTTGTCCGGGTCGATGCCGGCGGCGATGTAGGCCGCGGCGACCTCGCGGATGTTGTTGCGCAGAACTTCCGGGTCCTGGTCGATGGTCAGCGCGTGCAGGTCGACGACGCAGAAGATGCACTCGTAGCTGTTCTGCAGTTCCACCCAGTTGCGCAGCGCCCCCAGATAGTTGCCGAGGTGAAGCTGCCGGGTCGGCTGCATGCCGGAGAAAATGCGGTTCACGGGTGGTCTCGCTCGAAAACTCTGGGAGGCGGCAGTTATCGCCCCCCGAAGTCCGCCGGTCAAGGCGCGGCGCGCTCATGGCGGCCGTCCGCACGGATCGTCGCGGCCGGGTAGCGCCGGTTGTATTGAATGCACTTGTGTGCTACCGCCGCGTTCGTGTGGTTGGGAGGGGGCGGACCCGCCGCCCCCGCCACACGAGAAGGAGAAGAAGGATGAAAGAGATCCTTACCCTTCTGGTCCTGATCCTGGAGATTATCAAGCGCGTGCTTGAACTCTACCAGGGTTAAGACTGGACCAGGGAGCGACGGGAAGGCAGCCCGTCGCTCCCACGGTTCAAGATAAGTCCGGAGCCGATTGCCCGCAAGGGTATGCGGGCCTCAGCTTCCCGAAAAAATTGCACAAAGCTACGCCACGCTCTCGCGCTGCAGCGTATCCTTACTTGGCCGCGCGGCGGCGCTCGATGGCATCCCAAAGCAGGGCTTCGATCTGCACGCCGTCCAGCCGGTTGATCTCCTGGATACCGGTGGGGGAGGTGACGTTGATTTCGGTCATATAGTCGCCGATCACGTCGATGCCGACGAAGACCAGACCCTTTTCCCGCAGAACCGGACCGATGGCGGCGCACATCTCGCGCTCGCGTGCCGTCAGCTCGGTCTTTTGGGCGCTGCCGCCGGCATGGAAGTTGGCGCGGGCCTCGCCCTCCAGCGGCATGCGGCTGACCGCGCCCACCGGTTCGCCGTCGACCAGGATGATGCGCTTGTCGCCCTGGCGGATTTCCGGCAGGTACTTCTGCACGATCACCGGCTCGCGGTAGAGCTGGGTGAACATCTCCAGCAGCGATCCCAGATTCTCGTCATCGGGCTTCAGGTGGAAGACGCCGGCGCCGCCGTTGCCGAACAGCGGCTTGACGATGATGTCCTTGTGCTCCGCCCGGAAGTCGAGGATGGCCTGCTTGTCGCTGGTGATCAGCGTCGGCGGCATCAGGTCGGGGAACTTGGTGATGAACAGCTTTTCGGGCGCGTTGCGCACCTCGGCCGGGTCGTTGACCACCAGAACCTTGGGCTGCACATGTTCCAGCAGATGGGTGGAGGTGATGTAGGCCATGTCGAAGGGCGGGTCCTGCCGCAGCAGGATGACGTCCATGGTCGACAGGTCGGTCATCACCGGCTCGCCCAGCGTGTAATGAGCGCCGCGCTGGCGCACCACCGTCATCTCGCGCACGCGGGCGGTCAGGCGGTTGCCGGTCAGGATCAGGTCGCGCGGGTGGTAGTGGTACAGGCGATGGCCGCGCTTCTGCGCCTCCAGCGCCATCATGAAGCTGGAGTCGGTGTCGATGTTGATCGACTCGATGGGGTCCATCTGGAAGGCGACGGCGAGGCTCATGACGGGTCTCCGGACCTCTGCAAACGGGATCAGTTCAGGCGGTTCTTCAACTGCTGGATCAGCGAGGCGGTCTGGTGGCGGTGATGGTCGTCGCCGGTCAGCGCCATGAAGGTCTCCAGCGCGGTGATGGCGTCCTTCAGGTTGCCGGCATGGGCCTCCAGAAGGCCGGTCTCGCGCCACAGCGACGGCTCGTGCGGGGCGAACAGGCGCATCGCCTCCAGCACCTCCAGCGCCTTCGGCACCTCGTGGGCCGACAGGTGGCGCAGCTTGATGTTGTTCTGCAGACGCAGCAGCACGTCGCGGTTCGACACCGGCTGGTAATGGCCGGGCTCCAGCTCGGCGGCGCTGCCGGCGGTGGCCTTCAGCAGGTCGCGCAGATCGACGACGCTGCGGGTCTGCCCCTCGTTGAAGGGGTCGAGGATGGCGCGCGCCCCGTCCTTCTCGATGCGGACCAGGAAATGGCCGGGGAAGTTCAGCCCGACCATCGGCCAGCCCTGCGAGCGGGCAGCGTGCATATAGAGGATGCCCAGCGCCACCGGCAGACCGCGCCGGCGGTCGATCACCCGCAGCAGGTTGGCGTTCTGCAGGTCGTCGTAGGTGTCGTGGTCGCCGGCATAGCCGTGGCGCCCGCCGATCACCGCATGCAGGTGCGCGATGCGCGTCTCCAGCCTGTCGTCGGCAGGATCCTGCGCCGCGACGCGGGCGGCCAGATCCTCGACGATGGCGCGGATATGGGCGCGGTAGGGGGCGAGGTCGGCGTTCGGCAGCTCCAGCGCGCCCAGCGCCAGAGCGGCTTCGGCCAGATCGATCTCGTCGTCCGGCTGGTCGCCGATGCGGCGCAGGATTTCGCGGGCTTCCGCGCGGTTGCTCAAGACTGTCGCCCTCTCATGTCGCCCCTCACAGTCTCCAGGCATCGACCAGATGACGGGGCCAGGCCCAAGGGGTAACCAGCATCACGTCGAAGCGCAAGACATAGCCGGCATAGCGCGGGTTGGCGCCGAGGAAGGCATGGGCGGCGCGGGCCAGCCGACCGCGCTGGCGGGCGTTCAGCGCCTCGTTGGCGGTGTCCCAGTCACCGCGCGCCTTAACCTCGACGATGGCGATGGTCTTGCCGCGCTTCGCCACGATGTCGATCTCGCCCATCGGCGTGCGCAGGCGGCTGGCCAGGATGCGGTAGCCGCGCAGCCGCAGCGACAGGCGGCACAGCGCCTCCGCCCGGCGACCCAGGCTTTCGGCACGCAGGCGCCGCGCATCCAGGTCGGTCATTTCGCCTTCTCCTCGCGCTGCAGTTCCAGCGCGCGGGCATAGACGGTGCGCTTGTGCTGACCGGTGCGGGCGGCGACGTCGGCGGCGGCGTCGCGCACCGACAGGCGGGTCAGCGCCTCGCGCAGCAGGGCGTCGACGTCGGCCTCGCCCGGCGTCGCCTCCTCTCCCGGCGGGCCGATGACCAGCACGACCTCGCCGCGCGGCGGGCCGGCCTCGGCATAATGGGCGGCGAGGTCCGGCAGGGTGCCGCGCCGCACCTCCTCATACAGCTTGGTCAACTCGCGGGCGACGGCGGCCTCGCGCGGGCCCAGGATGTCGGCGAGGTCGGCCAGCGACTCCGGCAGGCGCTGCGGCGATTCGAAGAAGACCAGCGTGGCGGGCACACCCTTCAGCTCGCCGGCGGTGGCGCGCCGCGCGCTGCTCTTGTTCGGCAGGAAGCCGGCGAACAGGAAGCGGTCGGTCGGCAGGCCGGACAGCACCAGCGCCACCAGCGGGGCGGAGGCGCCGGGCAGGGTGGTCACCGCCACGCCTTCCGCCACGCATTCCCGCACCAGCTTGTAGCCGGGGTCGGAGACCAGCGGCGTGCCGGCGTCGGTGACCAGCGCGATGGCCTCGCCCTTTTTCATGCGTTCGATCAGGACCGGACGCATCTTTGCGGCGTTGTGTTCGTGGTAGGAGACGAAGGGGGTGTGGATGCCGTGGATGCCCATCAGCTTGGCGGTGACGCGCGTGTCCTCGCAGGCGATGGCGTCGGCCCGCTTCAGCGTGTCGAGCGCGCGCAGCGTGATGTCCGCGGCGTTTCCGATGGGGGTAGCGACGACATGGAGTCCGCCCGCGAGTTTACTTGGCGCGGCGAGGGGGCTACCTTGAGCGCCACTTTCGGCCGGCTCGTTGGGGGGCATGCCTTGGGCCTCGCCTTCGGTATCGGCGGCCGTTTCAGCAGATGTGGAGATGATTGGTGGCACGCTTGGCAACAGCTTTCTCACAGGGTCTGAAACGTCACGGCGTGGCAGCCTTGCTGGTCGCCGGCCTGTTGTCGGCCTGTTCGACTGTAAGCGCGCCGCCGCGGGTGGCACAAGCGCCGCAACCGGTTCCGGCCCCGGAGGCTCCCCTGCCGGAGACGCAAGGCCCGGTCAAGGTCGCGGTCCTGGTGCCGCTCAGCGGGCAGAGCGCCGCCATCGGCCAGTCCATGCTGGACGCCGCCCAGATGGCGCTGTTCGACATGGCCGGCGACCGGCTGCAGCTGTTGCCGCGCGACACCAAGGGCACGCCGAACGGCGCCGCCGACGCGGCACGCCAGGCGCTGGCCGAGGGCGCCCGCCTCATCATCGGTCCGCTGTTCGCCGCCGACGTCGCCGCGGTGCGGCCCATCGCCCAGAATGCCGGCGTTGACGTGCTGGCCTTCACCAACGACGCCACCCAGGCCGGCAACGGCACCTATGTGATGGGCTTCGTCCCGGCCGATCAGGTCAGCCGCGTCGCCGGTTACGCCCGGTCGCGCGGGGCGACGCGCTTCACCGTGCTGGCGCCGCGCTCGCCTTACGGCGACGCGGTGGTCAATGCCATGCAGGCCATCGCGCCGCGGCTCGGCGCCATGACCACGCAGGTGGAGCGCTACGACCCGGCCATCACCGATCTGTCGGTTCCGGCCAAGCAGGTCGCGCAGGAAACTCCGCAGCCGCAGGCGGTGATGCTGGCCGAAGGCGGGCAGCGCGCCCAGGGCATCGCCCAGGCGCTGGCCGCCAATGGCGTGCAGCCGCAACAGGTCAAGCTGCTGGGCACCGGCCTGTGGGACGACAGCTCGCAGGGGGCGCTGGGGCAGGAGCCGGCGCTGGTCGGCGCGCTCTACGCCGCCCCGGCGCCGCAGACCCGTGCCCGCTTCGAGTCGCAGTTCGAGCAGGTCTACGGCCGCAAGCCGCCGCGCATCGCCACGCTGGCCTATGACGCGACCTCGATCGCCGCGGTGCTGACCCGCAGCGGCGGTCCGGTTCCCTTCGATCGCATGGCGATGACCAACCCCAACGGCTTCGAGGGTCTGGACGGCCTGTTCCGCCTGCGGTCCGACGGCATGGTCGAACGTGGGCTGGCGGTGATGGAGATCACCCCGACCGGCGCCCGCGTGGTCGATCCGGCACCGCCCAGCTTCGAGATGCTGGGGCAGTAAGCGAAAAAGCCCTCTCCCGAGCCGGGAGAGGGCTTTTTCATTGCTATCCTTACTTACGCCCGCGCCCGCAGGTAGGGGGTCAGGCGCCATTCGGCGAATTTGATCAGGCGGGTGGCGACGAAATTCAGCACCAGATAGATCGCCCCGGCGACGATGAACAGCTCGAAGACCGCGAAGGTCTGGGCGATCATGCGCCGGGCGATGCCGGTGACCTCCATCAGCGTGATGGTGCTGGCGAGCGAAGTCGCCTTGACCATCAGGATCACCTCGTTGCCGTAGGCCGGCAGCATCTGGCGGATCGCCACCGGCAGGACGATGCGGCGGAAGGCCAGCGCCCGCGACATGCCGCAGGCGCGCGCCGCCTCGACCTGTCCCTGCGGCACCGACAGGATGGCGCCGCGCAGCACCTCGCTGGTGTAGGCGCCGGTGTTCAGCGTCAGCGCCAGGATGGCGCACCAGTAGGGCTCGCGCAGGAAGGGCCACAGGAAGCTGTCGCGGATGAACTCGAACTGGCCCAGCCCGTAATAGACCAGGAAGATCTGCACCAGCAGCGGCGTGCCGCGGAAGACGAAGACATAGGCCGCAGCCAGCTTTTCCACCACGCGGTTGCCAGACAGCCGCAGAAGCGCGACGGCGAAGGCCACCAGCGCGCCCAGCGCCAGCGAACCCAGGATCAGTTGCAGCGTCAGCGACAGGCCGCCGAGCATGCGGGGCAGACTGTCCCACATCAGTTGCCAGTTCATGGCCTCAGGCCCTCCGGACGCCGCGATTGGCGGAGATTTCGGCGCGGTTGAACAGCGCCGTCGAAATGGTGGTCAGCAGCAGATACAGCACGGCGGCGGTGCTGTAGAACAGGAAGGGCTGGCGCGTGGCGCCGGCCGCCAGATGGGTGATGCGCATCAACTCGGCCAGCGCAGTCACCGACACCAGCGCGGTGTCCTTCAGCGTCAGCTGCCAGACATTGCCGAGGCCGGGCAGGGCGAAGCGCAGGGTCTGCGGCACCAGCACCCGGCGCAGGATCAGCCAGCGGCTCATCCCGCAGGCGCGCGCCGCCTCGATCTGGCCGAAGGGGACCGACTGCACCGCGCCGCGGATCACCTCGGTCGAATAGGCGCCGGAGATCAGCCCGACCGCCAGCACGCCGATGGTGAAGGCGTTCAGGTCGACCCGCCCGTCATAGCCGAAGGCGGCGGCGATGGAGGTGGCGACCCCGCTGCCGCCGAAGAACAGCAGATAGATCACCAGCAGTTCGGGGATGCCGCGGACGATGGTGGTGTAGAAGTCGGCCAGGACGTTCAGCGCCAGGGAGTGGCTGAGCTTGGCCGAGGCGCCGAGCGATCCGACGACGATGCCGAAGGCGAAGGCCGACACGGCGACCGCGACGGTCATCGCGGTGCCCATCAGAAGCTGTCCGCCCCAGCCGTTGGGACCGAAGGAAAGGAGTTCCAGCATTGGCACGCCCGGTAAGGCCCGCCGGGCGCGGCGCGGACGGCCGGCCGTACGGGGGTCAGCGAACGGAGATCACGGAACGACTGGCGCCCGGTTGCCGTGAAGGCCGCCGGGCGCCGTTCCGATCAGACAGGAGAGCCGAAGGCCCGCCTTACTTGGTCCCCTTATTTGGTGGGGGAGATGTCATAGCCGAAATGCTGGGTGCTCAGCTTCTTGACGGTGCCGTCCTTCAGGGCCTCGGCGATCGCCTTGTCGAACATCGCCTTCAGGTCGGCGGTGTCCTTGCGCAGGCCAACGCCCATGCCCTCGCCGATCACGCCGCCGATGAAGTTCGGGCCGACGATGACCATCTTGTCCGGCGTGGCCTTCACCACCGCCTCGACCACCGAACGGTCGCCCAGCATGGCGTCGACGCGGCCGGAGCTGAGATCGATGCCGGCATTGTCGATCTTGTCGTAGGTGCGCATGGTCACCTTCGGCAGATGCTTGTCCATGAAGTCGGCCTGGATGGTCGACACCTGGACGCCGACGGCCTTGCCCTTCAGGGCGTCGGCCAGCTTCTCCAGCACCGGCTTGGCCTTGCCCTGGTCGTTCAGGTCGACGCGGTCGTCGCCGAGCTTCAGCGACTTGGCCAGCGGCGAGTCGGCCATCACGGCGAACACCGACGGCTCGGTGCCGTAGGGAACCGAGAAGTCGATGACCTTCTTGCGTTCGTCGGTGATGGTCATCGCCGACATGATGGCGTCGTACTTGCCCTGCTGCAGGGCCGGGATGATGCCGTCCCAATCCTGGGCGACGAACTCGCAGGTGACCTTCATGCGCTTGCACAGGTCGTTGGCGAGATCGACCTCGAAACCGATCAGCTTGCCCGAGGTGTCGGTGGCGTTCCACGGAGGATAGGCGCCCTCGCTGGCGATGCGGACCGTCTTCCATTCCTTGGCGTTGGCGGCGCCTGCCGCGGCCACAGCCATCATGGCGCCGAGCGCCAGGGCCGAAACGATCTTCTTCAACGAACACACTCCTCTGTTCGGTTCGCCCGTTCTCTGGCCCCTGCCGGGGCCGGGCTGTTTCTGACGGTCCGGTCCTGCCCTCTGCCTCGTCCCCTCACGCCGCGCCGGACAGATGGCGCGAGAGGAACTGCCGCACCCGGTCCGAGTCGGGGTCGGTCAGCACCTTGTCGGGTGACCCCTCCTCCTCGATCCGCCCCTGGTGCAGGAAAACCACCTTGGACGCCACTTCGCGGGCGAAGCCCATCTCGTGCGTCACCAGGATCATCGTGTTGCCTTCGTCCGCCAGCTGGCGGATGACGCGCAGGACCTCGCCGACCAGCTCGGGGTCGAGCGCCGAGGTCGGCTCGTCGAACAGCATGACCTTGGGCTGCATGGCGAGCGCGCGGGCGATGGCGGCGCGCTGCTGCTGGCCGCCCGACAGCTGGACCGGATAGGCGTCGGCCTTCGCCAGGATGCCGACCTTGTCCAGCAGCATGCGGGCGCGGTCGATGGCTTCCGCCTTCGGCACGCCCAGCACATGCACCGGCGCCTCGATCACGTTCTGCAGGATGGTCATGTGGGTCCAGAGGTTGAAGCTCTGGAACACCATGCCGAGGCTGGTGCGGATGCGCTCCACCTGACGGGTGTCGGCGGGGACGCTGGCGCCGCCGCGCGTCTTCTTCAGCGCGATGGCCTCGCCGCCGATGACGACCCGCCCGTCGTCCGGGATCTCCAGCATGTTGATGCAGCGCAGCAGCGTGCTCTTGCCCGAGCCCGACGAGCCGATCAGCGTGATGACGTCGCCCTCGCGGGCGGTCAGCGAGACGCCCTTCAGCACCTCCAGCTCGCCGAACCGCTTGTGCAGATCCTCCACGACGACGGCGGCGGGAGCGGACTCGCTGACTGGCGGGTGACGGTGCATGCGCGAAAAACCGGCTGGTTCGGGTGGCGGGGGAAGGCTGCGCCGACGCGGCGGGCCGATGCGGCCGGCCAAGGCTTCGGTATGACCATTGGGGCACAGGCTAGACCGGGGCATGCACGTTTCGCAACGCAGATTTCACATCAAATGCACGTTAAGCCGCTTGTGTCCGGAAACAGTGCGTTACCACAACAAAAGTACCAGAATCTGCGGCCCCAGGATACGCAGGCACATCGCCAGCGGGTAGACGGTGGCGTAGGCCAGCGCCGGAGCCTCCGACGCGACCAGCGCGTTGGCGTAGGCCAATCCCGGCGGGTTGGTCTGCGATCCGGCCAGCACGCCGCAGATGGTCAGGAAATTCAGCTTCATCAGCCCGCGCGCGACCAGCCCGGTCAGCAGCAGCGGCACCAGCGTCACCAGCATGCCCCACATCATCCAGGGCCAGCCGGCGCCGCTGGCCAGCGTGGCGACGAAGCGGTCGCCCGACGCGATGCCCAGCACGGCCAGGAACAGGATGATGCCGATCTCGCGCAGCGCCAGGTTGGCGGCCGGCGGCATGAACCACACCAGCGGCCCGACATGGCCGACGCGGCCCAGGATCAGCGCGACGATTAGCGGCCCGCCGGCAAGGCCGAGGCGCAGCGGCGCCGGCATGCCCGGCAGGAAGATCGGAATGGCGCCGAGCGCCGCGCCCAGCGCGATGCCCAGGAACATCGGGATCATCTCCACCTGCTGCAGCTTGCGGGCGGAGTTGCCGAAGACCCGGCCGACGGCGGCGAGGCTGTCCGGCCGGCCGATCACCGTCAGGATGTCGCCGAACTGCAGCTTCAGCGCCGGGGTCGGCACCAGCTCCACGCCCGACCGGTTGACTCGGCTGACCACCACGTCATGAGCGTCCTGCAGGTTCAGCGCCGCGATCGACTTGCCCAGCACCGTATTGTTGGTGACGACGATGCGCTCCCATTTCAGGTCGGTGCCCTTGGTGGTGAGCGGCCGGTCGAACTCCTGCCCCAGCAGGGTCCGCACCTGCTCCAGCTTCGGCCGCGGCCCGACCACATGCAGCACGTCGCCCAGCTTCAGGCAGGTGTTGTTGTGGGGGACGCACAGCGTGCCGTCGCGCAGCAGGCGGGAGGCGACCACGCCATGGCCGCACAGCGCGTCGACGGACCCGAGCGGCCGGCCCTCAAGCTCCGGGTTGCGCACGGTCAGGTCCATGGTCTCCAGCGTCGACACCTCGGCGCGGCGGCACTCCTCGAAGCGGGCGGCCTCGGCCTCCGGGTCGATGCGGAACAGGATGCGGACGGCGGCCATCGCCAGCAGGTTGCCGGCGATGCCGAAGGGGTAGGTGACGGCGAAGGCAAGGCCGGGCAGGGCCATCACCGCCGCATCGGCCCCGACCTCCGTCAGCACCTGCTGGGTGGCGGCCAGCGCCGGGGCGTTGGTCACCGCGCCGGAGAACACGCCGAGCGAGGAGCCCAGCGACAGCACCCCCGACGACACCAGCGCCGCGGTCAGCAGGATGCTGGACCCCACCATCAGCAGGGCCAGCCCGTTCAGCGCCAGCCCGCTGCGGCGGAGCGCGGCGAAGAAGCCGGGGCCGACCTGGATGCCGATGGTGTAGACGAACAGGATCAGGCCGAAATCGCGGATGAAGTCCATCATCTCCGGGTTGAAGGCGATGCCCGCCTGCTTGGCGAGGTGGCCGCCGGCGATGCCGGAGAACAGAACGCCGCCGATGCCGAGCCCGACCCCGCGGATCTTGATATGGCCGAGCGCCACGCCCGCCGCCGACACGAGCCCGAGCATGAGCACCACCCGCGCGATCGGCGGCATGGCCTGGAGAATGTCTGCGAAAGCCGACATGGAGCAACTCGCTTCCTGAACACATTTGGGCAAACCGCCGCTGCGTTCGGTGGGATCCCGGATGACTGCGGCACTCCCCCTTCGATTGGGGGAGAATGGCGCGACGATGCGGTAGGACCGCGGGCAAAGCGTTGATTCAGAACAAGTGCACGGCCTTTAGCCGTGACAATCCCGGCATCCGGCGCTGCGGTGAACGCATGGGAGTGCAGCGCTGCGGGGCATGCGGCCCGTCATCGGGCGGCGTCCGAATCCTCGAACTCCATCCAAATTTTGCCATTTTCTTCCCCTAGACCTTATCTCAAGCAACCGGCCCCGCAGGTCGCGCAGCGGCGTCCCCCTAGCGCCACCGCAGCGACGAACGAAGCCGTTCCACAAGGTATCGACCGGCCGGACCCGGCCGGACGCAAGGCCATCGCGAGAACCCCCTCGCGGTGGCCTTTTCTTTTGGGCGGGTTGTTTTGGTCGAGGTGGCGGCGGGAGGCTGCGACAGCATTCTTGCTCAGGCTTTCCCGTTCCCTTGTGCTATAGCAGCGCCTCCCTCAACCGGAAGCGCGACCCGTTCCCATGCCCGTCTTTGCCGGATCAGAGCTGACCTGCCTGCGTGGCGACCGTCTGGTCTTCACCGGGCTGGAGTTCCGCATCGCCCCCGGCGGTGCGCTGGTGCTGCTCGGCCCCAACGGCAGCGGCAAGTCCAGCCTGCTGCGGGTGATGGCCGGGCTGCTGAAGCCGCTGCGCGGGACGTTGGACTGGGACGGGGTGCCGGTTTCCGAGGATCCCGACGGCCACCGGTCGCGGGTGCAGTATGTCGGCCATCTCGACGCGGTGAAGCCGGTGCTGACCGCGGCGGAGAATCTCGCCTTCTGGGCGGCGCTGGCCGGTGCCGCCGACCCGTCGGCCAACGCGCGGGCCGCGCTCGACCGGCTGGGAGTGCCGCACATCGCCGGGGTGCCGGGCCGCTATCTGTCGGCCGGTCAGAAGCGCCGACTGAACCTCGCGCGGTTGCTGGCGGCACCGGCGACGCTGTGGCTGCTGGACGAGCCGACCGTGGCGCTCGACCGCGCCGCCATCGCCCTGTTCGAGGGGCTGATCGCCGAACACCGGGCCCAGGGCGGCATGGTGGTGCTGTCCACCCACACCGACATCGCCACCCCCGGCGGCGAGGAACTGCATCTCGACGAGTTCGCCCCCTACGCCGACGATGAAGAGGCCGGCGACGAAGACCATGAGGAAGAGGGGGCCGCGCCATGAGCCGTTTTCTGCGCCTTGTCGCGCGCGACCTGCGGCTGGCCCTGCGCCAGGGGTCCGACGCCACCATCGCCGTCATGTTCTTCGTGCTGTGCGTGGTGCTGTTCCCCTTCGGCGTCGGGCCGGAGCCGAACATCCTCGCCCGCATCGCCGCCGGTGTGATCTGGGTGGCGGCTCTGCTCGCCTCGCTGCTGTCGCTGGAACGGCTGTTCCAGACCGATTACGAGGACGGGTCGCTGGAACTGCTCTCGCTCTCTCCCCTGCCGCTGGAGGCTGCGGTGCTGGCGAAGACGCTGGCCCATTGGCTGGTTACCGGCGTGCCGCTGATCGTCGCCGCGCCGCTGCTGGCCGTTCTGCTGAATATGGATGCGCAAGGGTTCGGCGTTCTGGTGCTGACGCTGACCCTGGGCACGCCGATCCTGAGCCTGATCGGCGCCATCGGGGCGGCGTTGACGCTGGGGGCGCGCCGCGGCGGCGTGCTGCTGTCGCTGCTGATCCTGCCGCTCTATATTCCCGTGCTGATCTTCGGCGCCGGCGCCATCGACGCGGCGATCAACGGCCTGACCCCGCGCCCGCACCTGCTGCTTCTCGCCGGCATCCTCGCCGCTTCCCTGCCGCTCGCCCCTTGGGCTGGGGCCGCGGCTCTGAGGCAGGCGGTGGAGTAGGGGGCTAGGATTTCGTCGCCTTCTCCGGCAGCAGCTTCTCGATCGCCTCGCGCACCTTGTCCGACTCGGGGTCGATCATGGTGGAGAACCAGGACACCAGCTTGCCGTCGGGCCCGATCAGATATTTGTGGAAGTTCCAGCGCGGCTTGGCGAGGAAGCCCAACTCGTCGGCCGCCCAGCGGTAGAAGGGATGGGCGCCGTCGCCCGACACCACCGTCTTGTCGGTCAACGGGAAATCGATGCGGTAGTTGACCTCGCAGAAATCCTTGATCTGGGTGGCGCTCCCCGGCTCCTGGCCGCCGAAATCGTCCGACGGCACGCCGACCACCACCAGCCCGCGGTCGCGGTAGCGTTGCCACAGCGCCTCCAGCCCCTTGTATTGCGGGGTGAATCCGCATTGCGAGGCGGTGTTGACCACCAGGACCGCCTTGCCCTTGAACTGCGACAGCGGCAACGGCTGGCCGTCGATGCCCTGGAAGGTGAAGTCGTATGCGCTGCTTGCGGCGGTGCTGCTCGCGGCCATGGCGCTGGCGGCTCCCATCACGGAAAGGACCGCCGCCATGGCGACGGTGCGAAGTCGGGTTCGGACGGTCATCGGTACGGCTCGGCGGTTGGAGGGATTTGCATCCTTACGTCTACGATGCCCGATACGAGGTCCGGCGCCTATCGGATCATGATGGGACAGGCCGGTCGCCGGTCGCATCGGGTCTACCCCTTTCGGACGGGTAGCCATGGCGCCGGTCGATCGACAGTTGATAAGTAAGGATGCACGGCGATCGGTCGCCGCCATTCTTGCAACCGTCCTCGTCCACCGATCAGCGCCCGAAAAATGTCCCACCCGGCCGAGCCTCAGCCTGAGCATAAAAATCTATCCCATCGAAATGGGTATACGGACGTCAGCCCGGCTGCCGCCGCTCCCGTCGCCGATGCAAGCCCCTTCCAGGAGAACAGGCCGATGAACGCCGGAGCCATCATGCAGGACACCCAGTCGCCCCGGACGGCCGTGCGCCGGGTGGCCCGTGCCGCTGCCAAAGCCGTGGTGGCCGTCACGGCGGTGCTGGCTTTCGGCGCCGCCTTGTCGACGCCGTCGCTCGCCGACCCGGGGGAGCATGGCCGCGGCCATGCCTGGGGCCACCACAAGAAGAAGCACCATCACGACGACGGCCCGGTCGTCATCTATGGCGCGCCGCCGCCGGTGGTCGTGGTTCCGGCCCCGCCGCCCCCGCCGCGCGTCGTCTATGCGCCTTCCTACGCGCCGCCGCCGGCGGTCATCTATGCCCCGCCGCCCCCGCAGCCGGGCGTCAGCGTCCAGATGAACATTCCGCTCCGTTAACGACCCATGTTTTCCAAGCGCTCCGGCTGTCGGCCTCACCCGGCGGCCGGAGCGTTTTGCGTTTCGGCACCGCTGTCATGGGCTGTGACCATCCTGTGCCCTTGTCGCGCGTCCCGCCCCGTGTCACGGCCTGCTCCCCACAGGCTCTTTGCCCGCCGTCCGCACCGCATGCATTGAAAAGCCTGGATCATCAGTCCTTTCGTGACAGGACCCGCCTGCACCGGTAGGATCGCGCGGCCTGTCGCGAAGGCGGTAGGCCGTTCGGGTGATTCACGGAAACTCAACCGATGTCCGGCCATCTGTCGGCTGGGAGCATCTTGCGGCCCGTGGTCGGTATCGGGGAGGGAAAGACCGAATGTTCGTGATGATCGGCTTCGGCATCGTGATCTTCAGCGTGTTCGGTGGCTACATCCTCGGCGGTGGCCACATGGGCGTGCTGTGGATGCCGTTCGAGTTCATGATCATCCTGGGCTCCGGTGCCGGTGCCTTTTTCATCGCAAATCCAAAATCTGTGGTGACCCACACCGGCAAGGAGCTGGGTCACCTGTTCAAAGGACCGAAATACAAGAAAGAGGACTTCCTGGAGGTCCTCACCATGATGTATCAGGTCTTCAAGATCGCGAAGACCAAGGGCCTGCTGGCACTCGAACAGCATATCGAGAAACCGGAAGACTCACCGCTCTTCCAGCAATTCCCGAAATTCTACGGCGACCATCATGCCATCGCTTTCCTCTGTACCTATCTCCGTCTGATGTCGCTTGGTGCGGACAATCCGCACGAGTTGGTCGACCTGATGGACGAGGACATCGAGACGATGCACCACGAACACCAGCGCATCGCCGACGCCATCCAGGCGGTGGCCGACGCGGTGCCGGCGCTGGGCATCGTGGCGGCGGTGCTGGGCGTGATTCACACCATGGGCTCGATCACCGAACCGCCGGAAGTGCTGGGCAAGCTGATCGGCGGCGCGCTGGTCGGCACCTTCACCGGCATTCTGGTCGCCTACGGCTTTCTCGCCCCAATCGCCAGCGGCCTGAAAAACATCTATCACGCGGAAGGCAAATATTATCAGGCAATGAAGACCGGCCTGATTGCGCATCTCTCCGGCTACGCGCCCGCCATTTCGGTGGAATACGCCCGCAACGTGCTGGAACCGGAATACCGTCCGACCTTCGCCCAGGTGGAAGAGGCGACCTCCGCCCTGCCGCCGGCCTGATCCGTTGTCCTGATCGACCGAGGGTCCCGATGCCGGACATCGACATCGCCTGGAACGAGGGAACGGTCGGCGAATGGGACGCCCTGTTCGCCCGCGTTCCGCGCTCCACCCTGCTGCAGAGCTTCGCCTATGGCCGCGCCATGGGCCGCACCTATGGCCATGTCCCGCGCCTTGGCGTGATCCGCCGCGACGGCGAGCCGGTCGGCCTCGTCCAGACGCTGGACCGCCGCATGCTGAAGGTCTTTCAAGACCGCCAATGCTACCGCGGCCCGCTTTGGCTCGACGGCACGATCCCCGATGCCGCCACGCTGGAAGCGGTGTTCCGCCTGCTGCGCCGCGCCTGTCCGCGGTCGCCGCTCAGCCGCGCCAGCCTGTTGCCGGAACTTCCCGCCGGGCCGGAGACGGAGGAGCTGCTCGCCCGCTGCGGCTTCCGCAAGATCGGGCCGGGCTACCAGACGGTCTGGTTCGACCTGACCCGCAACGAGGAGGCGATGCGCGCCGGCTTCGCCCGCGACTGGCGGCAGCGCTTGCGCGGGGCGGAGAAGGCCGGCCTCGTCCTTGATACCGACTGGAAGGCCGACAACCTGCCCTGGCTGATGAAGCAGGAGCACGACCAGGCGCTGGAGAAGGGCTTTCGCGCCATGACCGGGCCGCTGGCCGTCCGCCTGCGCAACGCCATGGTCAAGGGCGGTGGCCGCAATGATGGTGTGGTGATGGTGACGGCGCTCGACGGCCGCGCCCCGGTCGCTTGCGGCCTGTTCTTCCGCCACGGCGTCTGCGCCACCAGTCAGATCAGTTGGGCCAACGAGTCGGGCCGCAAGAGCGGCGCCATGCGGCTGGTGCTGTGGAAGGCCATGCAGGAACTGAAGCAGCATGGCGTCCGCGCGCTCGATCTTGGCGGCATCAATCCCGACACCGCCCCCGGCGTCACCGAGTTCAAGCTCGGCACCGGCGGGGAGGCGGTGGAGACGGTCGGCCAATATCGCTGATGCGCTTTGCCAGATGATGGCCGGGGCGGTTCCGGCTATCCTTACCTGCGTGCCGACCCGACACGCCCCTACCGCACGGGATGTCCGCCATGTCAGATCTCGAACCCCTGAAGCCCGGCGAAGCCGATGTCGCCATCGAACGCGCCATGCAGCAGCGGCCGAAGGCGATGATCATCCGCGACAAGCTGCAGAAGATGCTGGAGGACGAGAACACCGCCCGCCAGTTCGTCGGCGCCATCCGCAACATGATGAACAAGGAATAGGGACACCGGCGGCCTCCGCCGCCGGATTGCCTACCAGCCGGTCAGCAGCTGTTCGCCTTGTTGCAGCCCTTTTCCTCCACCAGCGCCGGTGCCGGAGTGCGCGCCAGCTGCAGGCCGCCGCGGCTGTCGTCGAACATCTTCTCGATCGCCCGTCGGGCCTGTTGGAAGACCTGAAGCTCCCGTCCCTCCAGCTTCTCGCCGGTCGGCAGGTCGACGGAGCGCGGGTTCACCTGATGCCCCGTCTTCAGCACCTCATAATGCAGGTGCGGCCCGGTCGACCGTCCGGTGGTGCCGACATAGCCGATGATATCGCCCTGATCGACCCGCCCGCCGCGGCGGATCGACTTGGCGAAGCGGCTCATATGGGCATAGGCGGTGGAGATCTCGGTGTTGTGGCGGATGCGGACATAGTTGCCGTAGGAGCTGCTGCGTTCCGCGATCTCGATGGTGCCGCGGCCGGCCGCATAGATCGGCGTCCCGGTCGGCGCGGCGAAGTCCACACCCTTGTGCATCTTGCTGAAGCCCAGGATCGGATGGTGGCGCATGCCGAAGCCGGATGTGATGCGGGCGCCGTCGATGGGCGTGCGCAGGAGGGCGCGGCGGATGCTTTCGCCGTCGCCGTTGTAATAGTCGATCCGCCCGTCGCGGGTCTTGAAGCGGTAGATCGGCATGTCGTCGCCGCTCAGCGTCAGCGAGGCATACAGCAGTTCGCCTTCGCCGGCCTCCTTGCCCTCCGTCGTGACCAGCTTCTCATACAGAATCTCGAAACGGTCGCCCGGCTGCAGGTCGCGCTGGAAATCGACGTCGTAGGAGAAGTTCTGGATGAACGCCATCATGACCGAGATTGGCACCCCGGCCTGGGCCCCCGCCTCGAACAGGCTGGAGCGGATGACGCCCTGGGCCGCCACCGGCTTGCGCGTGACCGGTTTCTCGATCTGGCTGGAGGTGAAGCCGGCATCGCCCTTGCGCGCGATCGACACCGACCGCAGCGGATCCGGGGCGAATTCGAACCCGACGAACTTGCGGGTACCGCCGCGACGCGGTTCGAACAGGACCGTCACATGCTGGCCGACCTGGAGACGGCGCGGATTGTAGACCTCGCGCAATGCGGCCACCGCATCGTGGGCATCGTTGGCCGGCACATTGGCGGTGGATAGCAGATCCATCAGCGTATCGCCGCGGCCGATGGACAGGGTTTGGCGGTCGACCGGTCCGGTGGCGCGTTCACTGTCCCCGGCATCGTCCTTGCCCTCGGAGTTGCTCTCCGCGCCCATGTTTGGCTTCACCGCCGGCTTGAAAGCATGGGGAACCCGGCCATTCGGCGCATCCGCGTTGCGCGCGACAACAGTCGCAGGCGTCAACGCACCGGCCGAGATGATGGCAAGCAAGGCGAGCGTGGGAAGGCGGGAGAGCCTCGAACGCACCGTCGTCCTCCTCCTGTAACCCCAGG